>CAVXKQ010000008.1:0-448295 GCA_963762325.1 uncultured Solirubrobacterales bacterium
GGTGTACAAGCGGGTGGTGATGGGGCCGGGCGAGAACGCCGGCGCGGTCGACGTCGGCAACGGCCACGCGGTCGCCTTCAAGGTCGAGTCCCACAACCACCCGAGCGCGGTCGAGCCCTTCCAGGGGGCGGCGACGGGGGTCGGCGGCATCCTCCGCGACGTCTTCGCGATCGGGGCGCGGCCGATCGCGATCCTCGATTCGCTGCGCTTCGGCGAGCTCGACTCGGTGCGCTCGCGCCACCTGCTGGACGGCGCCGTGCGCGGGATCGGGCACTACGGCAACTCGATCGGGGTGGCCACCGTCGGCGGCGAGATCTACTTCGAGGAGCCCTACGAGCACAACTGCCTGGTCAACGCGATGTGCCTGGGGCTGGCCAAGACCGCGGACATGGTCCGCGCCGCCGCCGCCGGGGTCGGCAACGCGGTCGTGCTGATGGGCGCCTCGACCGGGCGCGACGGGATCGGCGGCGCCTCGGTGCTGGCCTCGGCCGAGCTTGGGGACGGCGACGAGGCGAAGCGGCCGACGGTCCAGATCGGCGACCCCTTCGAGGAGTCGAAGGTGCTGGAGTGCTGCCTGGAGCTGCTGGAGAAGGGGCTGCTGGTCTCCCTGCAGGACCTCGGCGCCGCCGGCCTGACCTCCTCGGCCGGGGAGATGGCCGCGGCCGGCGGGGTCGGGATCGACATTGACGTCGCCGAGGTGCCGCTGCGCGAGACCGACATGGAGCCCTTCGAGATCATGGTCTCCGAGTCCCAGGAGCGGATGCTCGCGGTGGTCGAGCCGGCGCGCGTGGCGGAGGTCGTCGCGGTCTGCGAGAAGTGGCAGACCGGCTCGGCGGAGATCGGCGTCGTCACCGACACGGGCCGCGTCAGGGTCCTGCGCGCGGGCGAGATCGTCGGCGACATGCCGGTCGCGGCACTGGTCGACGGCTGCCCCCTCTACGACCTCGAACCGGCCGAGCCCGACGGCTGGATCTACGGCAACCGGGCGACGCTCGCCGCCGGGATCTCCGCCGAGGAGGAGCTGCTGGCCCTGCTCGCCTCCCCCAGCATCGCCTCCAAGCGCTGGGCCTTTGAGCAGTACGACTCGGTGGTCGGCTCGCGCACCGTGCGCCGGCCCGAGTCGGCCGACGCCGCGGTGCTTGCGCTGCCGGAGTCCGGCAACGCGATCGCGGTCTCGATCGACGGCAACGGTCGCCGGGTCGCCTGCGACCCCTACGCCGGCACCGTCGAGGCGGTGCTCGAGTGCGCCCAGAACCTCGCCTGCGTCGGCGCCGAGCCGCTCGGCCTGACCAACTGCCTCAACTTCGGCAACCCGGAGAAGCCGGCGACCGCCTGGCAGCTCGACCGCTCGGTCAGCGCCCTCGCCGACGCCTGCACCGCGCTCGGCGTCCCCGTGGTCGGCGGCAACGTCTCCCTCTACAACGAGGGGCCCGACGGCCCGATCTACCCCACCCCCGTGGTCGGCATGGTCGGCGAGCTGCCCGACCCGGCCCGGGTCGCCGGCAGCGCCTTCGTCGGAGAGGGCAACGCGATCGGCCTGATCGGACCCTTCGCCCCCACCCTCCACGGCTCGGAGCTGGCAAAGCAGCGTGGCCTGCTGGATGCGGGGCTGCCACAGCCCGACATCGACGCGGTCGCCGCGGCCTGCGCGATCGTCCGTGACGCGGTCCGCGCCGGCAAGCTCGCCTCCGCCCACGACGTCAGCGACGGCGGCCTCGCCTGCGCCCTGGCCGAGTGCTCGATCGGCGCCGGCATCGGCTGCCGCGTCGACGTTCAGCCGCTGCGCGAGCGCGGCTGCGCGCCGGAGGAGGCGCTCTTCGGCGAGGGCAGCGGCGGCTTTCTGGTCAGCGGCGAGCGCGCCGCGCTGGAGGCGCTCGGCGGCGTCTTCCTAGGCGAGGTCGGCGGCACCACGATCGAGATCGCCGCCGGCGATCGCAGCCTCGTGGTCGGCCTCGGCACCGTCGAGAGCGCCTGGCGCTCGCTGCCGGCGCAGGCCGAGCACAGCGGCGCCTGAGACGAGCGCGGCGAGAACCGAGAAGAGGTAGGCGGCGTTGGAGGCGTCGAGCGCCGCCGAGAGGCCGGCCGGTTCGCCGACCATCGCGACCAGGATCGCCGTGCCGAGCACGGCGCCGACCTGGCGGAAGGCGGCGTTGACGGCGCTGGCGGTGGCGAAGCTGTCGATCGGGACGTCGCGGACCGAGGCGGCGCCGAGGGTCGGGAAGGCGAGGCCGATGCCGATGCCGGTGAGGCAGGCGCCGGGCAGCCAGAGGCCGAGCCAGTCCGGTTCGGCGCCGGCCGAGCGCAGGACCATCACGCCGGCGGCGAAGAAGAGGGTGCCGGGGACGATCACGGCGCGGTGGCCGAAGCGGTCGGCGAGACGGCCGGCCGGGCCGGCGACGACGGTGGAGAGCGCCGGCCCCGGCAGCGTCGCGGCGCCGGCCTGGAGCACGGTGTAGCCCCAGATCGAGGTGAGGAAGAGGACGTTGCCGAGGATCAGCGAGAAGAAGGCGGCGGCGAAGAGCAGGGTGCCGAGGTTGCCGGCGCGGAAGGAGCGGTGAGCGAAGAGGGCGGGCTCGACGATCGGGCGCGGGTGGGTGCGGCTGCGGAAGGCGACGCCGACGAGCAGGATCGCGGCGGCGACGAAGCAGCCGAGCGTCGCGGCCGACGCCCAGCCCCAGTCGTTGCCCTCGACGATGCCGAGCGTCACCGTCGCCAGCGAGAGCGCCAGCATCGCTGCCCCCGGCAGGTCGGGCAGGCGACTGTCGAGCAGCTCGGGCCGCGGCAGGCGGCTGCGTCCGGCGAGCAGGACGGCGGCGCCGAGCGGCAGGTTGACGAGGAAGACCAGGCGCCAGTCGGAGAGCTCGACCAGTGCCCCGCCCAGAGTCGGCCCGACCGCGGCGGCGGCCGCGGCAGCCGCGCCCCAGAGCCCGACCCCGGCTGAGCGCCGCTCGACCGGGAAGCTGTCGAGCACGATCGCCAGCGAGGCCGGCACGATCGTCGCCGCCCCGATTCCCTGCAGGACCCGGAAGGCGATCAGCAGCGAGAGCGACGGGGCGACGGCGCAGAGCAGGCTGGCGGCGGTGAAGCCGGCGACGCCGAGCAGGAAGATCCGCCGGTGGCCGAAGCGGTCGGCGAGACCGCCGGCGGGGACGAGCAGGGCGGCGATGACGACGAAGTAGCCGTCAAGCACCCAGGAGAGCGCATCGCGCCCCGACCCCGCGAAGGAGGCGGAGATGTCCGGGAAGGCGATGTTGACGATCGTCGTGTCGAGGAAGGCGACGAAGGCGCCGGTACAGGCGATCGCCACCGTGCTCCTTCTATGACGCTGGTCATACATCCTGGCCGCGAATATACTATGTCCATGGGCATAGCGCGACTAGCGGACGCGAAAGCGATCGAACCCGCCCGGCGCGACGGCCGTGAGCGGCTGCTCAACGGCGCCCGCCGGCTGCTGGCCGAGAAGGGCTACGCCGGCATGGAGCTGCGCGACGTCGCCGAGCGCGGCAAGGCACCGCGCGGCTCGATCTACCACCACTTCCCCGGCGGCAAGCGCCAGCTGGCGATCGAGGCGGCCGAACTGGAGGGCACCGAGATCCGCGCCGCGATCGAACGCTCGCTGGCGGAGCGCGGCCTCGCCGCGACCCTGACGACCTTCGGCGAGATGTTCCGGCGCCGGGTCAAGGACCAGCCCGAGCGGCTCGGCTGCCCGGTCGCCGCGGCGGCCCTGGCCCGCCCCGAAGACCCGGCGCTCGCCGCCGCCGCCACCGCTGCCTTCCAGAGCTGGGAAGCGCCGATCGCCGCCGCCCTGCGCGAGAAAGGCGTCGTGGACGCGGACGCGGCGACGTTCGCCGGCCTCGTCGTCTCGACGATCGAGGGCGCTCTGATTCGCGCCCGCGCCGCGGGCGATCAGGCGCCGCTGGACTCCGCGGTCGCCGGCCTGCGACAGGCGCTCGACGCCCTGCTCGCCGCCTCGGCCTCCTAGCGGTCTCCGCCCCTCGCAGCCGGGGCCGCGCGGTGCCCGCCTAGGACGAGCCGGTTTAGAACCGCTTTGCGGCGGGCATCCCCATAAGGCACCGCCGCTTAGGGGCCGGGGGTGCCGCGATGGAGGAGAGGACTTGACATTTCGCCCGGCAACGAAGGTACTGGCCTGCGTCGCGGTGTCGATCCTGTCCGTTGCCGGCCTCAGCGCCTGCGGCAGCAGCTCCGGCGATTCCGGCCCGCGCCAGCTCACCTTCTTCGTCGCGATCCAGCCGGGCGGGACGATCGAGAAAGACTCGGAACGCTGCTCGGAAGAATCGAAGGGCAAGTACGAGATCACGCCGGAATTCCTCCCCACCGACGCCACCCAGCAGCGCGAACAGCTGGTTCGCCGCCTCGGCGCCGAGGACTCCTCGATCGACATCGTCGGCATGGACGTGATCTGGACCGGCGAGTTCGCCAACGCCGGCTGGGTCGATGAGTGGAAGGGGCCGCTGAAGCAGCAGGTCACCGAAAAGGTCTTCCCCAACGTGATCGAGACCGCCTCCTTCGAGGGCGGGCTCTACGCGGCGCCGTTCAACACCAACACGCAGCTGCTCTGGTACCGCAAAGACCTGGTGCCGAAGCCTCCCACCACCTGGGACCAGATGATCGAACAGGCGGAAGGGCTGAAGGAAGCGGGCACGATCCAGGTCCAGGCCAACCGCTACGAGGGCTTCATGGTCTGGGCCAACGCGCTGATCGAAAGCGCCGGCTCGCCGATCCTCTCCGGCCCGGAAACGGTCGACCTGAAGCAGGGGCCCACGGAAAAGGCGCTCGCGGTGATGGGGCGGCTGGCCAGCTCCTCCGCCGCTCCGCCGAGCCTCTCCACCTCCGACGAGGACAGCGCCCGGCTCGGCTTCGAGGCGGGCGAATCCGCCTTCATGACCAACTACACGTTCGCCTACGCGAGCGCCCAGGCCGAAGCGCCGGAGATCGGCAAGGAGATGGGCTTCGCGCGCTTCCCGCGGGTCGACGCGAGCCGGCCCAGCAAGCCGCCCCTCGGCGGCTTCAACCTCGCCGTCAGCTCCTTCTCGAAGAACAAAGATGTCGCCTTCGACGCCGCGGCCTGCCTGGCCAACTCCAAAAGCCAGCTGACCGCGGTCGAACTCGACGGGCTGCCCCCCTCCCGCTCCGACCTCTACACGGAGAAGGTCGTGACCGAGGCCTACCCCGGCTTCGCCGGCCTGGTCAAGGAATCGATCGAAGCGGCCGGGCCGCGGCCGACGACGCCGGCCTACCAGGACGTCTCGCTGGCGGTACAGCGCACGCTGCACCCGCCGGACAAGATCGACCCCGCCGACACGACCTCGCTCTATGAGGACCTGAAGTCCAATCTCGAAGACGCGGTCAAGCGCGAAGGGCTGCTCTGATGGAGGCGAGCGCACAGCCCGCCAAGAGCGAGCGCACCCGCTCGGAGCGCAAACTCGCCTGGATGCTGTGCGCCCCGGCGGTGCTGGCGATGCTCGCCGTCACCGCCTACCCGATCGGCTACGCGATCGCCCTCTCCGTGCAGCAGATCGACCTCCGCTTCCCCGACGAGGGCGGCTTCGTCGGCCTCGACAACTACAGCGCCGTGCTCAGCTCGAGCCTCTGGTGGGAAGACGTCTTCAACACCGTCTTCGTGATGCTGACCTCGGTGGCGATCGAGCTGGTGCTGGGGATGGCGATCGCGCTGGTCATGCACCGGGCGATCTTCGGCCGCGGCGTCGTCCGCACCTCGGTCCTCATCCCCTACGGGATCATCACCGTCGTCGCCGCCTTCGCCTGGCAGTTCGCCTTCGCCCCGGATACCGGCTTCGTCAACCACCTGCCGCTGATCGCCGACGACATGGACTGGTTCGGCGGCCGCTTCAGCTCCTTCGCCGTGATCATCATGGCCGAGGTCTGGAAGACGACGCCCTTCATGGCGCTGCTGCTGCTGGCCGGCCTGGTGACGATCGACGGCCAGCTCTACGAGGCGGCGAGGGTCGACGGCGCCAGCGCCTGGCAGCGTTTCACCCGCATCACCCTGCCGCTGATGAAGCCGGCGATCCTCGTCGCCCTGCTGTTCCGCACCCTCGACGCCTTCCGCGTCTTCGACACGATCTTCATCATGACCCGCGGTGCCCAGGACACCGAATCGGTCTCGATCCTCGGCTACAACCAGCTCATCTCGCGGCTCAACCTCGGCCTCGGCTCGGCGGTCTCGGTGCTGATCTTCCTCTGCGTCTTCCTGATCGCCTTCCTCTTCGTCAAGGGCTTCGGGACGAAACTCGACGAAGGCCGGCCGGGAGGCTGAGATGGAACGGGGAAGCCGCGACTACGCCTACTGGAGCATCGCCATCGCGCTGGTGCTGATCTTCGCCCTGGTGCCGGTGATCTGGCTGATCTCGCTCTCGCTGAAGCCACCGGAAGCGATCACCGACCAGCGCTTCATCCCCTCCGAAATCTCCTTCGACAACTACAAGAGCCTGTTCGAAGGCGGAATCGACGACAGCCCCTTCATCAAGCCGCTGATCAACTCGATCGGGATCGCTCTGATCACGACGGTGATCTCGATCGTGCTTGCCTCCTTCGCCGCCTACGCGATCGCCCGGCTCGAGTTCCCCGGCAAGCGGCTGATCCTCGCCGGGGCGCTGGCGATCGCGATGTTCCCGCCGATCTCCACGGTCGGGCCGCTGTTCGACATGTGGCGGACGCTCGGCCTCTACGACACCTGGCCGGGACTGATCATCCCCTACCTGACCTTCTCGCTGCCGCTGGCGATCTACGTCCTCGTCGCCTTCTTCCGCGAGATCCCCTGGGACCTCGAGCAGGCGGCCCAGGTCGACGGCGCCACCCCGTTCCAGGCCTTCACCAAGGTGATCGTGCCGCTGGCGGCGCCGGGCGTGTTCACGGCGGCGATCCTCGTCTTCATCTTCGCCTGGAACGACTTCCTCTTCGCGATCTCCCTCACCTCTTCCGACGCCTCGCGCACGGTCCCGGCCGCGCTCGCCTTCTTCACCGGCGAGTCGTCCTTCACCCAGCCGACCGGCAGCATCGCCGCCGCCGCGGTGGTGGTGACGGTGCCGATCATCCTCTTCGTCCTCATCTTCCAACGCCGAATCGTCGCCGGGCTCACCGCCGGCGCCGTCAAGGGATAAGGAGCAACGCCATGGCAGAGATCGTCCTCGACCACGTCAGCAAGGTCTTCCCCGACGGCTTCGAAGCCGTGAAGGAGATGGATCTCGATATCGAGGACGGCGAGTTCATGATCCTCGTCGGCCCCTCGGGCTGCGGCAAGTCGACGGCGCTGCGGATGATCGCCGGCCTCGAGGACATCTCCAGCGGCGAGCTGAAGATCGGCGGCGAGCAGGTCAACGACAAGGCGCCAAAGGAGCGCGACATCGCGATGGTCTTCCAGAACTACGCGCTCTACCCGCACATGACCGTGCGCGAGAACATGGGCTTCGCGCTGAAGCTGGCCAAGGTCGACAAGGCGGAGATCGCAAGCAAAGTCGAGCAGGCGGCCGAGACCCTCGACCTGACCCAGCACCTCGACCGCCGCCCGGCCAACCTCTCCGGCGGTCAGCGCCAGCGGGTGGCGATGGGGCGGGCGATCGTGCGCGACCCGAAAGCCTTCCTGATGGACGAGCCGCTCTCCAATCTCGACGCGAAGCTGCGGGTGCAGATGCGGACCGAGGTGGCGCGGCTGCAGTCCCAGCTGGAGACGACCACGGTCTACGTCACCCACGACCAGACCGAGGCGATGACCCTCGGCGACCGGGTCGCGGTGATGCGGGCCGGCGCCCTGCAGCAGGTCGGCACCCCGGCCGAGCTCTACGACAACCCGAAGAACCTCTTCGTCGCCGGCTTCATCGGCTCGCCGGCGATGAACTTCATGCCGGCCGAGCTCAGCGGCGGCAAGCTGACCCTGCCGATCGGCGAAGTCGACGCCGGCGAGCTCGCGGGCGGTCGCGGCGACGGGAAGGTGGTGGCCGGGCTGCGGCCGGAGAACTTCGAGGACGCCGCGGTGGCGGGCGACCTCAAGCAGGAGCGGGGGCTCGTCTTCGAGGCCGAGATCGACCTGGTCGAGTCGCTCGGCTCCGACCTCTTCGCCTACTTCCACATCGAGTCCGAAGGCGTCCAGTCCGACCAGCTCGCCGACCTGGTCGAGGACCGCCTCGACGAGACCGGCGCCGGCAACATCCGCGAGGGCCGCGAGCAGGTCGTCGCCCGCCTCGACCCGACCAGCAAGGTCAAGCGCGGCGAGCGGACCGAGCTCTGGGCCGACACCGCGAAGCTGCACCTATTCGACCCGGAGAGCGGCGAGAGCCTCAGAGCCAAGCAGCCCTGAGGCTCCCGACACCGCACCCTGGTCTATTCGATTTTGAAAGCGATCGGTTCCAGCGTTTCGGGGTTCCCTGCCTTGATTTTCAAGCCGCCGCCGACGGTTCCGTCGGTTTTGACCCCGGTTCCCGACAGGGGACAGGACGCGCCGTCCACGGCCTTGGTGTAGGTGAAGCCGCCCGAGCCCAGCATCTGGAAGTTTGCCTGGACTTCATTCGGCGTCGCCGCTGTCAGCCTTTCGTAGGCGACCGCTACGAGACCGGTCTGGGCGCCGATCTGGACTTCGCAGGTGGAGCCGGTCACGACGATTTTTTTCCCCACCGGACAGGTGATGTCGAAGGTGCCGGTGAATTTGTCGCCGGACCCGCTTCCCGGGTGAAGGACGAATTCGCATCCGTTGCTTTCGATCGAGCCGGCGGCGCCGAAGTTGGTGCAGCCGGTGAAGCCCGGTCCGAGGTTGAGGTTGGGAGTCGCTTTGGTGATTTCCCCGCCGAAGCCGACGGTTCCGCATTTCGCGGTTTTTCCACCTTCGAAGCTGAAGAACGGCGCGCCCGCGCCCGAGGGTTCCGCGGAGAGGAAGGCTGGATAGGAAGCGGCGGTGAAGTTCGCCGCCTGGGCGCCGGCGGCGCCGATGGCCAGGACCGCGAGGGCGGCGAAGGCCGCAACCGCGAATTTGATCGTGTGCATCTGTTTTCTCCCGTCTTGTGTTTCGGCGCCGAGGCGCCGCAAGCGATCACCTTCCCATCCATTCCTCGCTCGGTCAAGGATCTCTGTTCAATCAAGTCCTGTTCATCCAACATGCGTCCGGAGTGGTGCGATCCCCCGCCGTTGCTACCCTCCGCGAGTAGGCAGTCCGCCTGCGCGTCCCGTCTCCTATACAGCGAGGAAAGCGCGCTTTTGACTACCGCCGAGCGGCCTTTGAGCGACCGCGATGGGCCCCGCGACGAGTGTGGGGTGTTCGGCGTATACGCACCGGGCCACGACGTCGCCCGCCTCGCCTACTTCAGCCTCTACGCGCTGCAGCACCGCGGCCAGGAGTCGGCCGGGATCGCCACCTGCGAGGGCGGCCACATCACCACCATGCGCGACGCCGGCCTCGTCTCCCAGGTTTTCGACGAGGAGAAGCTGCGGGCGCTGGAGGGCGACATGGCGATCGGCCACGTGCGCTACTCGACCACCGGCGGCGGCTCCTGGGAGAACGCGCAGCCGGTCTGGCGCGACGACGGCCGCGAGGTGGCGCTCGCCCACAACGGCAACCTGACCAACGCGGTCGAGCTCTGGGCGGAGCTGAAGGAGCGCGGAATCGACTTCCGCGGCACCTCCGACTCGGAGATCATCGCCGCCCTGCTCTCCTCCCACGGCGGCAAGCTGATCGAGGACGCGGTCAGCGAGGTGATGCCGCGGATGGAGGGCGCCTACTCGACCGTGGTGATGACCAAGCGGGCGATCGTCGCCTTCCGCGACCCGCACGGCATCCGGCCGCTCTCGCTGGGCCGGCTCGAGGACCGCTTCGTCGTCGCCTCGGAGAGCTGCGCCTTCGACATCATCGGCGCCGAGCTGATGCGCGAGGTCCATCCCGGCGAGATGGTCTCCCTGACCGAGCGCGGGCTGGAGACCCGCCAGGTGGTCAAGGCCGAGCGCAAGGCGACCTGCGTCTTCGAGCACATCTACTTCTCCCGCCCCGACAGCCGGCTCGAGGGCAAGGTGCTGCAGCAGGTGCGGGGGCGGATGGGCGAGCTGCTCTGGCGCCAGGCGCCGGTCGAGGCCGACCTGGTGATCGCGGTGCCGGACTCCGGAAACCCGGCGGCGGCGGGGTTCGCCCGCGCCTCGGGGCTGCCCCGCGACGACGGCCTGATCAAGAACCGCTACGTGGCGCGGACCTTCATCCAGCCGGGGCAGGAGCTGCGCAAACACGGCCTGCGGCTGAAGTTCAACCCGCTGCCGGAGATCGTCGCCGGGCAGCGGATCGTCGTCGTCGACGACTCGATCGTGCGCGGCAACACCACCCGCCAGATCGTCGGCATGCTGCGCGACGCCGGCGCCCGCGAGGTGCACCTGCGGATCTCGGCGCCGCCGATCCGCAACCCCTGCCACTACGGCGTCGACATGTCGACGCGCGAGGAGATGATCGCCCACAACCGCTCGATCGAGGAGATCGCCGAGGAGCTCGACGCCGACTCGCTCGCCTACCTCTCGATGGACGGCGTCTACGAGGCGATCGGCGGCGGCCCCGAGGATCATTGCGACGCCTGCTTCAGCGGGCGCTACCCGCTGGGGGATCCGGATGAGGCGAACGGGAAGTTTGCGCTGGAGGAGATTGGTGTTGTTCCGGCTGGCGGCTGAGGCCTATCCCGGTAGGGGTTTCACTTAACTTTTCGTGGTTCGGGTGCGGCCGCCCGAGATGGGAAGCCGCGAAAAAGTACAAGACGTTTCACCCCTACCGGGATAGGCCTCAGGGCGTCAGCTGGTTGACGATCTCCTCCGCGGGGTGGAGCTGAGTTATGCGGGTGACGGTTTGGCCGGCGTAGAGGGGGCCGGCGTCTAGGAGGTTTGGCGGTCCGTCGTCGGTGGGGCCGATTGGGATGAGCAGGCGGCTGGTGGGGCGCTGGGCGCGGGCGAGGCGGAGCTGGATGCTCGGGGGCAGGTAGCGGGAGCCGGCCGCCGACAGCTTGTTGAGGGCGCGGTTGAGCTTTGGCCCGCGTGGGTCGTCGCGGAGCCAGTGCTCGGTGGCGGCGTTGGGGACGACGCGGTGGGGCGCTGGCCAGCCGGCGCCGAAGAGCTCGGTGAGGACGGTTTGCTCGGCCTCCAGCAGGCGCTGCTTGTAGGCGGGATGGGCGCGGCTCTCCTCGGAGAGCAGGAAGCGGGTGCCGGCGACAGCGGCGCTCGCGCCGGCTTCGAGCGCCTGGTCGACGTCCTCCCTGGTGGCGATCCCGCCGGCGAGCAGCAGCGGGTAGCCGGTCGGGAGAGCGCTTCGCACCCGCTCGAGGAGCTCGAGCGCCGGCGTTCGACCGCGCACGTGGCCGCCCGCCTCCAGGCCCTGCACGATCACCGCGTCGGCGCCGGCCGCATGGGCCGCCCGTGCCTCGGCGATCGACCCGCACTGGTGCAGCCAGACGCCGGGCGTCCGCCGCTTTGGCCTGCCCCAGAAGGTGACGATCACGTCGGCGCCGGCCGCGGCCACGAACCAGTCGCGCCGCGCGAACGGGAGCAGCAGGTTGACCGCAAGCGGGCGCCCGGTGAGCCGCCGCGCGGCGGCCAGCTCGCGCTCGATCGCCGCCGCGCCGCTGACGGCGATCGTGCCCAGGCCGCCGGCCTCGGAGACCGCCGCCGCCAGCTCGTGACGGCTCAGGCCGCCGCCCATCCCGGCCTGGACGACCGGCACCTCTATCTCGAGTCGCTCAAGAAAGGACACGGACCGATCCTACGCCGGCCGATGGGCCTGAAACGTCCATATGGCGGACGCCTGAGGCCCATCGGCTGGGAGCTTGGGAAGATGCCGTAGTGAGCGAGTTTCGAATCGTCGTCCTGGCCTCCGGCAGCGGCACCAACCTGCAGGCGATCCTCGACACGCTGCACCGGCGCGGCGGGATCGAGGTCGTCGGCGTGGGATCCGACCGCAAGGACGCCTGGGCGCTGGAACGAGCGCAGGTCGAGGGCGTGGCGACGGCGGTCTTCGCCGGCGAGGAGTACGCCGACCGGGCGGCGCGCGACGCCTCGATCGGCGACTGGATCGAGTCGCGGGAGGCCGATCTGGTGGTTCTCGCCGGCTACATGCAGCTGCTCGACGCGGCCTTCGTCGCCCGCTTTCGCGACCGCATCGTCAACGTCCACCCCGCCCTGCTGCCGTCCTTCCCCGGGCTCGACGCGATCGGGCAGGCGCTGGAGGCGGGCGTGGAGACCACCGGCGTGACGGTCCACTTCGTCGACGAGGGGGTCGATACCGGCCCGGCGATCCTCCAGCGCGAGGTGCCGGTGCCGGCGGGCGGTGACCGCGAGCAGCTGGAGAAGGCCATCCACGCAGTCGAGCACCAGCTCTACCCGGAGGCGATCCGCATGATCGCGGAGGGCCGGGTTAGGATCGACGCCAGCGACCCGCGCAGGGTCGCGATCGATGACTGAGGCAGCCGCAGACACCCGCGACGGAAGCGCCAACGACGGCGCGATCCGGGTGCGCCGGGCACTGATCTCCGTCTCCGACAAGACCGGCGTCGCCGACTTCGCCAAGGGCCTGGCCGCGCTCGGGGTCGAGATCCTCTCCACCGGCGGCACCGCCGGCGCCCTGCGGGAGGCGGGCCTCCAGGTGACCGACGTCTCCGAGTTCACCGGCCAGGAGGAGATCCTCGACGGCCGGGTGAAGACGCTGCATCCGCGGCTGCATGCGGCGCTGCTGGCGCGTCGCGACGACGCCGAGCACATGGCGACGCTGGCGCGCGAGGGGATCGAGCCGATCGACGTGGTCTGCGTCAACCTCTACCCCTTCGAGCAGACCGTCTCCGACCACGACGTCGCGCCCGAGGTGGCGATCGAGAACATCGACATCGGCGGCCCGACGATGATCCGCGCCGCGGCCAAGAACCACGAGGGCGTCGCCGTCGTCGTCAAGCCGGAGTCCTACGACGCCGTCTGTGCCGAGCTGGAGGAGAACGGCGGCGCCATATCCGCCTCGACCCGGCACTGGCTGGCCAACGAGGCCTTCGCCCAGACCGCCCGCTACGACGCCGCGATCAGCCGCTGGTTCTCGACCGAGTACGAGGACTTCCCCGAACACCTGGCGATCGCCTACGAGAAGGTGCTCGACCTCTCCTACGGCGAGAACCCGCATCAGCGGGCGGCGCTCTACTCCGAAGCCGGCGCTCGCAGCCACGTCCTCTCGCGGGTCTCGAAGCTGCACGGCAGGGCGCTCTCCTTCAACAACGTGCTCGACCTCGACTCCGCTCGGAGCCTGGTCGACGACTTCGCGGAGCCCGCCTGCGTGATCGTCAAGCACAACAACCCCTGCGGGGTCGCGATCGGGGCCGATGCGCTCGAGGCCTACGCGAAGGCGCTGGCCTGCGACCCCGTCTCCGCCTACGGCGGCGTCATCGCCCTCAACCGCCCGGTCGGCCGCGGGCTGGCGGAGGAGCTGCACAAGAACTTCGTCGAGGTGCTGAACGCCCCCGGCTTCGAGGACGGCGCGCTGGAGGTGCTGCAGCAGAAGGAGGCGATCCGCATCCTCTGCGAGGAGGAGCGCCGTGAGCCCGGGCCCGGCGAGCGCGACGTCAAACGCGTGCACGGCGGCCTGCTGATCCAGGACCGCGACGGCGACCCCGAGCCGCGCGAGCTGATGGAGGTGGTGACGAAGACGCAGCCCAGCGAGGAGGAGTGGCGCGACCTGCTCTTCGCCTGGACCGTCGTCCGCCGCGTCCGCTCCAACGCGATCGTCATCGCGAAGGGCGGCGCCACCCTCGGCATCGGCGCCGGTCAGATGAGCCGCGTCGACTCCGTCCGCCTCGCGGTCGAGAAGTGCCGTGAGGCGCGAGGCGCGGACGCCGAGGCCCTGCTGGCCGGGTCCGCCGTCGCCTCCGACGCCTTCTTCCCCTTCGCCGACGGCCCCGAGCTGGCCATCCAGGCAGGCTCCAACACCGTGATCCAACCCGGCGGATCCAAACGCGACGGCGACGTCATCGAGGCCTGCGACGAGGGCGGCGTGGCGATGATCTTCACCAAGCACCGGCACTTCCGGCACTAGCTGGTGCCGGCGTCACAGCGCCTGCTGTTTTTGCATGGTGCTGGCGCGGCGCACGTGGTCGCAGACCTCCTCGGGAGTGTCGGCGGTGACGAGGAGCCGCTTGTCCTCGGGGCCGATCATGCCCTCGTCCTCGAGGGTCTCGTCGATCCAGTGGAGCAGCGGCTTCCAGTGCTCGCTGTCGACGAGGATGGTTGGGAAGTGCTTGATTCGGTCGGTCTGGATCAGGGTCAGGCTCTCGAACATCTCGTCGAGGGTGCCGAAGCCGCCGGGGAAGATGACGAAGGCGCGGGCGTAGCGGACGAACATCACCTTGCGGGCGAAGAAGTAGTGGAAGTCGAGGCTGCGGTTGGCGTAGGGATTCGGGTGCTGCTCGTGGGGCAGCTCGATGTTGAGGCCGACGGAGAGGCCGCCGGCCTCGGCGGCGCCGCGATTGGCCGCCTCCATCAGGCCGGGGCCGCCGCCGGTGATGACGGTGAAGCCGTGCTTGGCGAGGCAGGCGCCGGTCTCGCGAGAGAGCGAGTACCAGGGGTGTCCCTCCGGCACGCGCGCCGAGCCGAAGACGGAGACGCCGTCGTCGACGTCGCGCAGGGCGTCGAAGCCCGCCTCGATCTCGGCGCGGATGCGGTAGAGCCGGAGGTCGTCCTGCCCCTCGGGATCGCTGGGCACGCGGAGCAGGTGCTCGTCGTGCTTTGCTCCGTCCGTCCCGTCCAAAGTGCCCCCGGCGGGACTCGAACCCGCGACGCGCGGCTTAAAAGGCCACCGCTCTAACCAGCTGAGCTACAGGGGCGAACAGCCCATGGTAGAGGGGCTTTGAGCGGCGCGGCGAGCGGTTGTTCAAGAGAGGTCGGGCAGGCCCTGGTACGGGGTCGAGGCCTCGGCGTGGGTGCGCTGGGGGATGCGGCCGGCGCGGCGGGCGGTGTGGCCGGCCTCGACGGCGCCGCTCAGGGCCCGCGCCATCGCCGCCGGGTCCTCGGCGCCGAAGATGGCACTGGCCGCGAGGACGGCGTCGCAGCCGAGCTCCATCGCCAGAGCGGCGTCGGAGGCGGTGCCGATGCCGGCGTCGAGGACGACCGGGACCCCGGCGTGCTCGGCGATGATTGCGACGTTGTAGGGGTTGCGGATGCCGGCCCCGGAGCCGATCGGCGCGCCGAGCGGCATCACCGCGGCGCAGCCGGCCTCCTCGAGGCGGCGCGCGAGGACCGGGTCGTCATTGGTGTACGGGAGGACGGTGAACCCGTCGGCGACGAGCTGTTCGGCGGCCTCGAGCAGCTCCACGGCGTCGGGGTAGAGGGTGCGGTCGTCGCCGATCACCTCGAGCTTGACCCAGTCGGTCTGGAAGGCCTCGCGAGCCATGCGGGCGGTGCGCACCGCGTCGCGGGCGGTGAAGCAGCCGGCGGTGTTGGGCAGGGCGAAGAGGCCGAGCCGCTCGATCACGTCGAGGACCGACCCCTCCGCCGCCGGGTCGATGCGGCGCAGGGCGACGGTGACGATCTCGGTGCCGGCGGCGGCCAGCGCCGCTTCCATCTGCTCCAGCGAGCGGAAGCCGCCGGTGCCGGCGATCAGCCGCGAGGACCACTGGCGGCCGCCCAGCTCCCAGGTCTCCGCGCCGCCCTGGATCGCGGCCAGCACCTCGACGTGCTGCCCCTCGCGCAGCGGCGTCGCCTCCCACTCGCCGCGGGGGACGACCTCACCGTCGACCGCGACGGCGAGGCCCCGCGCCTTCGGATCGGCAGGGCCGTCAGGACCTCCCACGCCCAGCTCCCGCACGGCGTCGGCCAGCGTCGCCGCCGCCGCCAGCTCGCGTGGCTCACCGTTCAGCTCGATCCTCATCGCGGGTCCTCCCCGGCTCGCTCCGCGGCCTCGGCGGCTTCAGCCAGCGCGGCGCCACGGGCGGCGAGTTCGGCGGCCCGGTCGGGCACCTCACCCGACCCGTCCTCAGCGATCGACCCGGGTCCTGCCGCCGAGAGCCCAGGAGCGCGGTTGTCGTTTGTCGCCCTCTGGGCGACAAACGACAACCGCAGCGGGTGAGCGGGGGCTGCTGCTTCCGGTAACTGCTCGCCGGCGAGCATCGCGGAGATCGCGTCGGCGGTGAGCGGCGCCAGGAGGATGCCGTTGCGGTAGTGGCCGGTGGCCAGGACCAGGCCCTCGATCGCGCCGGGGCCGATCAACGGCAGATTGTCCGGGGTGCCCGGGCGCAGGCCGGCCATCGAGTCGACCAGCTCCATCTCGGCGACGTCGGGCAGCAGCCTGTATGCCTCGCGCAGCAGCTCGTGGACGCCGCCGGCCGTGACCGCGGTGTCGAAGCCCCGCTCCTCGGAGGTGGCACCGACGATCAGGCGGCCGTCCGGGCGCGGCACCAGATAGACGCGCTCGGAGGCGAGGATCCGCTCGCACGGCGCGGCCCCGTCCCGCGCGCGCAGCTCCAGGACCTGGCCCTTCACCGGGCGCACCGGTGGACGGGCCGGCTCAGGCAGCCACTCAGCGCGGCCGGCCCAGGCGCCGGTGGCCAGGACGACGGCGTCGGCGCGCAGCTCCTCCCCGGTGGCGGTGCGGACGCCCGCAAGCCGCTTGGGTACGCCCCCGAGCACGACTGACCGCTCTCCAGTCGAGATCCCGGCTGCGCCGGCCGCTCCTGCCGACGCTCCATCGAAGGTCTCACCTGCCTGTGCGATCCCGACCTCGCCTGCCTCGACTCCAACTCGGACATCCTCGAAGATCCCGGCGATCACCTCGACACCGGTCCGCACCTCCGCGCCGGCATCGACCAGCGCCGCCAACAGCGCCCTCGTCAGGGCTCGGGGGTCGATGCTGGCCTCACCGGGCGCGTGAACGCCGCCGTTGAAGGAGGGCGTCAGGCCCGGCTCCAGCTCCCTGCAGCGGCGCGGCGGCAGCCACTCCGCCTCGAGACCGAGCGAGCGCTGCAGATCGTGGACGCGCCGCAGCTCCGCCGCCTCGTCCCGGTCGAGGGCGATGTGCAGGCCGCCCTGGCGCGTGTGGCCCGTCGCCTGTCCGGTCGCCGACTCCAGCTCGGCGCCGAAGTCCGGGTACAGAGCGGCCGAGGCCAGGGTCATCTCCAGCAGCTGCGGCTCGCCGAAGGCCAGCTCGCCGACCGGCGCCAGCATCCCGGCGGCGACGCGGGTGGCGCCGGCCGGGGGCTCGGCGCGGTCCAGCACCGCCACCCGCGCCCCGCGCTGGGCAGCGCGCCAGGCGCAGCTGAGGCCGATCACCCCACCGCCTACGAATATCGCGTCGAAACTGCGCTTCTCGGTCAAGCCTTGCCTCCGCCGGCATTACCCGGATCAGGTCCAGACGGTCGGTGACCTCGTTGCCACCCTCTCAGCCCTCGCGGACTCCCGTTACTCCACCTAGGCTACCCACCTCTCCGCCCCACAAGCCGCGCACCACGGTCGATGGGCCTGAAGCGTCCGGCATACGGACGATTGCGGCCCATCGGCGGTCTGTTCGGGGCGGTCATAATCGCTGGATGAGCCTCGCGCCCCCCGAGTCCGACGGCCCGCTGCGCCGCGAGCGCCTGCGCACCGCCCGCCTCTATTTCGTCTGCGACGCGCGACCCGGCGGCGAGGACCCCGAAGCGCTGCTGCGGGCGGCGCTGAGCGGCGGCGTCGACATCGTCCAGCTGCGCGAGAAGGAGCTGGGGCGGGCGGAGATCCAGCGCGCCGCCGCGACCTTCCGCCGCCTCTGCGACACCTACAGCGCCCTGTTCATCGTCAACGACGACCCCGACCTTGCCCGCGCCTGCGACGCCGACGGGGTGCACCTCGGCCAGGACGACGGCTCCGTCGAGGAAGCGCGGGCGCTGCTCGGCCCCGACGCCATCATCGGCCTCTCCACCCATTCCCAAGAGCAAATTCAGGCTGCCGGGCCCCTGCCTGTCGACCACATCAGTGTCGGACCCGTCTGGGAGACGCCGACGAAAGCCGGGCGAGCGGCGGTCGGGCTGGAGCTCGATCTCCCACGCCGCCCAGACGGCGGCGCACCCGTTCTTCGCGATCGGCGGCATCGACCCGACCAACGCCGAGCAGGTGGTCCGGGCGGGGGCGCGGCGGCTCTGCGTGGTGCGGGCGATCCGCGATGCCGCCGAACCGACCGCCGTCGCCGAAGCGCTGCGGCGCAGCGTCGGGGTGCCGCCCGGTGGCTGAGCCGCGCCGCAAGCGCAAGGAGCGGGACGGCGACCCGATGGCGCGCGGCTACGCCAAGGCCGAGCAGCGCAACCAGGCGGCGCGCGAAGCGCTGGTGCCGCTGGACGAGGGCGAGCGGCCGACCGTGGTCACGGTGGGAGCGATCGTCGCCGGCCTGATCGCACTCTCGATCGTCGCCGGCTACCTGGCCGGGGTAGAGGTCAACGGCGAGACGCCGAAAGTGCCCCAGGTCCTGGCGCCGGCGCTGATCATGGGCTTCATGGCCTGGGGCATGTGGCGGGCGCGCTACTGGGCGGTGCTCGGCTTCCAGCTGATCCTCGTCTTCCTCATCTTCAGCGCCGTGTTCGGGCTGCTCGTGCAGGCGGCGACCGCGGCCCAGTTCGCGGCGACGATCGGCCTGCTCGCGGTCTGCGGCACCTTCTTCTTCTTCATGGTCAAGGCGATGGCCCGGATCCAGATGCCGGAACGCGCTCCCCGCGACTGATCCCACGATCGCGTGGTTCCTTATCCACGCATTTGGCGCATAAGGAACCACGCGATCGTGGTTCTATAGGCTCAGCCCGATGGCGGATTCCTTCGATGTGATCGTGATCGGCGGCGGGCCGGGGGGCTACGTCGCCGCCATCCGCGCCGCCCAGCTGGGCAAGAAAACTGCCGTGGTGGAGCGCGACAAGGCGGGCGGGCGCTGCCTCAATTACGCCTGCATCCCGGCGAAGACGATCCTGCGCACGGCCGAGATCTACACCGAGGCCCGCGACAGCGCCGACCTCGGCGTCGTCGCCAAGGACGTCGAGCTCGACTGGGACGCGGTCGGCGCGCGCCGCGCCGCCGTCTCCGAGTCGCTCTCCAACGGGGTGAAGATGCTCTGGGACAAAAACAAGGTGACCGTAATCGAGGGCGAGGGGTCGCTCGATGCCGAGGGCAACGTCAAGGTGGGAGAGGAGACCTACGGTGCCGGCGCCGTGATCCTCGCCACCGGCTCGGTCGAGCTGCCGATCCCCGGGGTCGAGTTCGGGGGGCGCGTCGTCGACACCTGGGGCGCCTGGTCGCTGCCGGAGGTGCCCAAGAAGATCGCGGTCGTCGGGGCCGGCGCCTCGGGCTGTGAGATCGCCTCCGCCTATGGCCGCTTCGGCACCGAGGTGCTGCTGATCGAGATGCTGCCGCAGATCCTCCCCGCCGAGGACAAGGACGTGGTCCGGGTCGTCGAGCGTGCCTTCAAGAAGCAGAACGTCACCGTCGCCACCGGCAACCCGGTCGAGAACGTCGAGGCCGGCGAGGGGTCCGTCAAGTTCACCTACGGGGGCGAGTCGGCCGAGGTCGACTACCTCTGCATCGCCGGCGGCCGCCGCGCCGACACCGAGGGGCTCGGCCTCGGGGAGGCGAGCGTCGAGTTGGAGGACAGCGGCAAGGTCAAGGTCGACGAGTACCAGCGCACCACGAACGAGAAGGTCTACGCGATCGGGGACCTGGTCAACGCCAAGGCGCTCGCCCACAAGGCCTCCGAGGAGGGCGTCGTCGCGGCCGAGCGGGCCGCCGGCGTCGAGACCCACCCTGTCGACCAGAAGCTGGTCGCCGGCGCCACCTTCAGCCACCCGCAGGTCGCCAGCGTCGGCCTCACCGAGGCGGCCGCCAAGGAGGCCGGCAACGACGTTAAGGTCGGCAAGTTCAAGCTCGGCGGCGTCGGCGGCGCCACCGTCTACGACGACAAAGAAGGCCTGGTCAAGGTCGTCGCCGACTCCCAATACGGGGAGATCCTCGGCGTCCACATCGTCGGCAACCGCGCCTGCGACATGATCGCCGAGCTGGTGGCGACGATGGCGCTCGAGGGCGGCTACCAGGAGCTGGCGCGGATCGTCCATCCCCACCCGACGATCTCCGAGGCGATCTTCGAAGCGGCCAGGGCCGTCGACGGCTGGGCCACGCACGCTTGACGGCCGAGCGCGCGACCTTTTACTTCGACCTCGGCTCTCCCTACGCCTACCTCGCCGCCGAGCGGGTCAGCGGGCTGTTCACGGAAGCGGAGCTGGAGCAGCCGGAGTGGGTGCCGGTGCTGCTCGGAGGCCTGTTCGCGCGCTTCGATCGCGGTTCCTGGTCGGAAACGCCAGCACGGGCCGAGGGCATGGCCGAGGTAGAGCGCCGCGCCTCCGCCTACGGGCTGCCGCCGATCGCCTGGCCCGAGCCCTGGCCCGGCAACATGCTGACGGCGATGCGGGTGGCGACCTTCGCTAAGCAGACCGGGCGCACCGTCTCCTTCTCCCTCGCCGCCTTCCGCCAAGCCTTCGCCGCCGGCCGTGACCTCAGCGACCCCGACAACGTGATGATCGCCGCCGCCGCCTGCGAGCTGCACCCGCGGGCGCTGGCGAAAGCGGTGCAGACCGAGATCGTCAAGAACGCCCTGAAGGAGGCGACGGCGGCGGCCGGGGACCGCGGCGTCAAGGGCGTGCCGGCCCTGGTCGTCGGCGACGAGGTCTTCTGGGGCGACGACCGCCTGGAGCAAGGCGTGGAAGCCGCTGCCGCCTGACCGTCGGCGGTCCAAGCCGGTCGGGCGAGGCAGGGGGCACGCCTCGCTAAGGTGAATCCGATGGCCGATCTGCCCGATGCCGCCACCTGTTATGAGCTGCTCGCGCGCATGGCCCTGATCCGCCGCTTCGAGGAGGAGGCGGGGCGCCAGTACCAGCGCGCCAAAGCCGGCGGCTTCCTGCATCTGGCGATCGGCGAGGAGGCGACGATCGTCGGCACCACCTCGGCGATGCGCGAGGAGGACTACCTGATCGGCAGCTACCGCACGCACGGCCACGCGATCGCCCGCGGCACCGACCCCAAGCGGGTGATGGCGGAGCTGTTCGGCCGCGTCGACGGGACCAGCGGCGGCCGCGGCGGCTCGATGCACATCTTCGACCGCGAGAAGCGCTTCATGGGCGGCTACGGGATCGTCGGCGGCAACCTGCCGATCGCGGCCGGGCTCGGCCTCTCCTCCCAATACAAGGGGGAAGACGCGGTCACCGTCTGCATGTTCGGTGACGGCGCCTCCAACACCGGCAACTTCGGCGAGACGATGAACCTGGCGGCGCTGTGGAAGCTGCCGGTCCTCTTCCTGGTCGAGAACAACCTCTACGGGATGGGGACCGCGGTCGAGCGCCACTCGGCCCAGACCGACCTCTCGAAGAAGGCGGAGGGCTACGGGATCCCGGGCGTCCGGGCCGACGGGATGGACGTGATCGCCGTGCGCGAGAGCGTCGCCGCCGGGATCCGGGCGGCGCGCGAGGACTCCCGCCCCACCCTGCTGGAGGTCGTCACCTATCGCTATCGCGGCCACTCCGCTGCCGACCCCGAGGTCTACCGCGAGCGCGAGGAGGTCGAGGAGTGGCGCGAGAAAGACCCGATCGAAAGCTTCGCCCGGAGCTGCGTCGAGGCCGGCGTGCTGGGCGAGCGCGAGGTGCAGCAGGCGCGCGAGGCGGCCGAGCAGACGGTGACGGCTGCAGTCGAGTTCGCCGAGGCCTCGCCGGAGCCGCCGCTCGACACGATGTACGAGAACCTCTACGCGCTGGAGGATCCGGGCGGCTGGTACGCGGTCGACGAGCGCAGCCCCGAGCCGCACCGCGGCGAGCACGAGGACCGCATGCCCGACGCCGCCCGCGAGCTGGCCGAGGCCGGGGCGGCCTACGCGGAGCAGCCCGACGAGGGGCGGCGGCCGAACCCGGCGCTGCAGGGCGACGCGCAGGACGGGGCCGAGTCGCGGCTCTCGGCCGAGCGCGAGGCCGGCGGCGAGCCGGAGGATCTCGGCGGCGAAAACGGGTCCGACGAGGGCGACGCTCCCGCCGAGCGGGCGATCAACCGCGAGGACGGCGAGGGCTGATGGCGGAGCTGCGGATGCGCGAGGCACTGCGCGACGCGATGGCGGAGGAGATGCGCCGCGACGAGGCGGTCTTCGTGATGGGCGAGGACGTCGCCGTCTTCCAGGGCGCCTTCAAGGTGACCGAGGGGCTGATCGACGAGTTCGGCGAGCGGCGGGTGCGCGACACGCCGATCTCCGAGAACACGATCGTCGGCACCGGGGTCGGCGCCGCGATGGGCGGCCTGCGGCCGGTGGTCGAGCTGATGACGGTCAACTTCTCGCTGCTGGCGCTGGATCAGATCGTCAACCACGCCGCCGCGATCCCCTACATGTTCAACGGACAGGCCCGGGTGCCGATGGTGATCCGCATGCCGGGCGGCGGCGGTCACCAGCTCGGCCCCACCCACTCCCACAGCTTCGAGGCCCTCTACCTGCAGGTTCCCGGCCTGCTGGTCGCCTGCCCCTCCACCCCGGCCGACGGCAAGGCGCTGCTGAAGGCGGCGATCCGCAACGACAACCCGGTCATCTTCATCGAGCACGAGAGCCTCTACGGCGTGCGCGGCGAGGTGCCGGAGGGCGATGACGGAAATGGAGACAGCGTGCTGCGCTTCGGCGAAGCCGCGGTCAGGCGGGAGGGCGGCGACGTGACCATCGTCGGGGTCCTGAAGATGGCCCAGGTCGCGGAGCAGGCGGCGGCGAAGCTCGCCGAGGAGCACGGCGTCGAGGCCGAGGTGATCGACCCCCGCACGCTGCGCCCACTCGACCTCGACACGATCCTCGAGTCGGTCCGCAAGACCAACCGCGCTGTGATCGTCGAGGAGGGTTGGCCGCACGGTGGCATCGGCGCCAACATGGCGACGCTGATCACCGAGCAGGCCTTCGACGACCTCGACGCGCCGGTCCAGCGGGTGACCGGCGCCGACGTCCACATGCCGTACTCGAAACGGCTGGAGCAGGCGGCGATTCCGCACGAGGAGCACGTGGTGCAGGCGGCCCTGGCGACGCTCGAGGGGAGCCTCTAATGGCCGACGTCGTGATGCCGCGCCTGTCGGATTCGATGGAGGAGGGAACGATCCTCTCCTGGTTGAAGAGCGTTGGTGACGAGGTCAGCGTCGGCGACGAGATCGTGGAAATCGAGACCGACAAGGCGAACATGGCCTATGAGAGCGACGTAGCGGGAATGCTGACCGAGATCCTTGCCGAGGAGGGAGAGACGCTGCCGATCGGCACTCCGATCGCGCGCGTGGGGGATGACGGCGGAGGTTCGGAGCGGCCGTCTGAGGGGGAGGAGAGGCAGGGGCCTGCGGGCGAGGACGTGGCTTCGTTCTCGGACCCTGCCTCTCCTCCCCCATCGTTAAGCGCTGCGAAATCCGCCGAGGGCGCGGGCGCAGAGAAGAGTGCCCCAGCCGCACAAGCCTCCGAAGCTGAACCGTCATCCGATGGCAAGCGGGTCAAGGCGTCGCCTGTCGCGCGGCGTATAGCTAAGGAGAAAGGTCTCGACCTGGCGACCATCCAGGGTTCCGGACCGGGAGGCCGCATCGTCAAGTCGGATGTAAAGAAAGCGGCTGCTTCCGCGGGTGACGCGGCGGGGGGGTCCCCCGCGGCGCGGAGGGGGGTCCAGCCCCGAGCACCGTGGGGGAGCCCGCCGTGGCAGGACCCGCGGCCGCAGCGGCTGGTCCTGACAGTCCTGAGACGGCGAAGGGCCAGGTCAGCTACGAAGACCTCTCCAAGCTCCAGTCGACGATCGCCCGTCGAATGTCGGAGTCGAAGGCGACGGCGCCGCACTTCTACCTCGAGGCGGAGATCGACATGAGCCGGGCGGTGGAGGCGCGGGCGCGGCTGAAGGCGGCGGCGGGCGAGGGCGAGGTGGTGCCCTCCTTCAACGACATGATCGTGAAGGCGTGCGCGCTGGGGCTGCGCGAGCACCCGCGGGCCAACGGCGCCTACCGCGACGGCCGCTTCGAGCTCTACTCGCGGGTCAACGTCGGCGTCGCCGTCGCCGCCCAGGACTCGCTCGTCGTCCCCACCGTCTTCGACGCCGACCGCAAGGGCCTGCGGCAGATCGCCGCCGACGCGCGGACGCTGGCGCAGCGGGTGCGCGAGGGGACGATCACGCCGCCGGAGCTCTCGGGCGGCACCTTCACCGTCTCCAACCTGGGGATGTACGGGATCGACAACTTCAGCGCAGTGATCAACACCCCGCAGGCGGCGATCCTCGCCGTCGGCGCGATCAAGGAGCGGCCGGTCGTCCGCGACGGCGAGCTGGCCGCGGCGCAGATGCTCTACGTCACCCTCGCCTGCGACCACCGCATCCTCTACGGCGCCCCCGCCGCCGAGTTCCTGGCGCGAGTGCGGACGCTGCTCGAAGAGCCGCTCTCGCTGGCCCTCTGATCCCGCCCTGAAAAAGCTTGTGTAGTCAGGGTCTCTCTGAGAGGGTGGCGTCCATGCTCGCGCACATCGTGGGAATCCCAGTCGAGGAGACGGCACTGAGCCTGGTGCCGATCGCGGCGCTCAGCGGTGGGATCGCCGGGATGAAGCTGCGCGCGCGGATGGTGCGAAAGCGATCGCGGCGGCGGCGCACGCTCGCCGGTTCGCGAAGGCGCGGATGAGCTCGGCCTCACCTGCCGCGCCGGCGCTCGCGCCGCGGGCGCTGCGCCACCGCCGCAGCGCTCGCCGCATGACCGCCGGCCAGCAGGAAGAATTCCGCCGCGCGATCGCCGAGGCGCAGGCGATCGGCGACGACCGCGGCTACCAGCGCTGGGCCGGGATCCACGGCCTGCCGCTGCCGATCTCCTGCGTCCACAACGACGAGCTCTTCCTGCCCTGGCACCGGGCCTACCTCTACTTCTTCGAGAAGGCGCTACAGGACCAGGTGCCGGGAGCGACCCTGCCCTGGTGGAACTGGACCAACCACACCGAGGGGGTCCCCGGTCCCTATGCCAGGCGCAAAGCGAAGGGCCGGAAAAACCCGCTCTTCGACTCGCCGATCCAGCCCTCGGGTCGGGCCAACCCACGCCAGACCCGCACCACCCGCGAACCGGGCGACCCTGACGAACTCCCCTCCGAGAGGGAGATCGACGCGATTCTGGCGAGCCCCGACTTCCTCACCTTCCAGAACCAGCTCGAGGACGTTCACAATGGCATCCACGTCTGGACCGGCGGCACGATGGGCAGCGTCCCCACCGCCGCCTACGACCCGCTGTTCTGGGCGCACCACTGCATGATCGACCGGCTTTGGTATCTCTGGCAGCTGCGCCACCCCGGCGCGGGCGTCCCGGCTCCCTTGCTCGGCCGGGCCCTGGCGCCGTTCCCGATGACGGTGCGGGAGACCCTCGACATCACCCAGCTCGGCTACGACTACGCCGCCTCCACCGCCGCCGCGAAAGGGCCCGGGCGTGGTTGACAGGTTCACCACCGACCCGATCGAGCTGCCGCCGCGGGACCGTCCCTTTGCGCGCGCCGATCTGATCTTCTACGGACTCGACCACTCCGAGGCATCCTTCGAAGCACGGGTCTTCATGGACCCGCGGGGCGTGGGGCAAGGCGCGGACTCCACCCACCGCGCTTACGTTGGCAAGTTCTTCATCTTCGGCCACGGCGGCTGCTTTGGCGACGTCGGCCACTGCGACCTTCCCTCCGAACCCGATCCCTTCGACCTGCGCCCCTCCCACCAGCTGGAGCCGGCGACGCGGATCGTCACCGTCACCGACGGGATCAGGGGACTGCTGGAACGAGGAGTCGACGCGGCGAAAGTGACGGTGGTGGCGAAGACTGAGGGTCGGACCTCGAACGACGTCCTCGCCTTCGACCGGGTTCGGCTCGCTGCCTATGCCTGATCGAAGCACCTTCAGGCCGAGCTGAGAGCTCCATGGCAGCGCAAGACTCGAAAGCGGCGCGACTGACCGATGCATTGGTCTCGCCCACCGCAAACAGGCTCGACCTCGCCGGGGTCTTTGCTTTGGTCGCACCGCTCGCCGCAACCCTGGGCCTGTTCAAAGCGACGGACTCGATCGGCCGCATCCAGCGCGATGAGCCGGGTCTGCTGTGGCTTGCGATCTCCCTGGTGCTGCTCGCCGGCACGCTGCTGACGATCGCCAACTTTCTCTCCGGAGAGGGAGAGAGCCAAAAGAGCAGGCGCTGGGCACGCGGCCTCTTCCTCAGCGCCTCGGTCTGCACGGCGCTCGGTTTCGCCCTTGCGCTCGGCCTCGTCTTCAGCAACGCCGGCCAGGAGTCGCGGCCTCAGATCGCCGCGACCCTCAACGACGCCGAAACGAAGCTCACCGCGCACGTCACCGCGTCGAACCTGAGAACCGACCACCGCCTCGCGGTCAAGGTGGACCTCGCCACCGTCGGACCCGGGCAGACGGTCGACAGCATCCAGCCGTTCATGAAGTACGGCAGCCTTCCCCTCCAGCGCTCATATATGGGACCCGATCCCGACGGAGAGGTCGACCAGGAGCTCACCCTTTCGATTCCGCCAGGAGGGAAATACACCAACGTGGTCATCAAGGCCTACACCGGCGCCACCAACCAATCGTGCCGCGAACTTGCCAAAGGCGCGGACCCCGGGACGGCTTGCACCATCATCGCCCTCGATCCCGACCATGGCACGCACGAAGTGGCAATCGCCGGCAAGGATTGAGGCAGCTCAGCAGGTCTTGCGGGCGCCCGTCACCGCGTTCCAGGCCCGGCCCAGGGAGAAGTCGGCGGCGACGCGGAAGACGCCGGGGTGCGAGGCGCGGGCAACGGTCCAGTCGCCGCGCCGGAGGATGCAGCCGGCGCCGCGGGCGATCGACCAGTAGGGGGTGAAGTTGACGCGGACCAGGAACTCCCCCGGACGGCTGACGTCGAGCGCGAAGCCCTGGCGGCCGACCCAGAGCGTCTGCGCCGCGGCCGGCCCCAACGGCGCCACCAGGGGCTTCGGGTTCCGCACCTGGTAGATCCGCCAGTGCGGCGAGCGGTAGCGCAGGCTCAGGTAGCCGGGGCCGGCGAGGATCAGGCGGCGCTCCGCCACCGAGGAGTAGTCGAGCGAGGCGTCGGGCAGGGCTACGTAGGAGATCGCGTTGCGGCGCAGCCAGGAGCTGTAGGTCGCGTGGCTGAGCTCGTCCTGGTCGTAGAAGACGTCGTCGCGGGTGGTATCGAGCTGGCGCAGCCAGCCACGGGCCAGCTCGAAGCTCGGCGCCAGGTAGGCGGACTCCCAGTGATTGGCGGTGGGCGGCACCTCGATCCGCATCCCCTGCCCCCCGTGCCCACGCAGCCAGGCCGCCGCGGGCTCGAAGTAGGCCGAGGCGGTGGAGGGGTCGCCGACGCTGCGGGCGATCTGATTGACGCTCGCGGTCAGCTGCCAGTAGAGGCCGCCGGCCATGAACAGCGCCAGGAACCAGGGCGCGACGCGGGGGCGGCGCGAGAGCACGACCGCGGCCAGAACCGGCCCGCCGAAGAGGGCGCCCAGCCGGACCGCGTTGCCGCCGACCGCGTTGGGCACCAGCCAGATCACGGTCGAGGCGAGCAGGTAGCCGAGCACAACCCAGCGCAGCTGCCGCTCCTGCGGCAGGTCGCGGATGACGAAGAGGGCGCCGGCACACCAGAGCGGGATCGCCACGAAGGAGGAGAACTCGAAGGGGAACTGCCCCGGCTCCGGGAAAGCGAGGTTGGGGACGACGGTGAGCGTCAGCGCCAACCCGGCGACCGCCAGCGCGGCGCGGCTGGCGCGGCTGCCCCGCTGCACCGCGCCGACCCCGACGACGCCGGCGAGGAAGGCGGCGGCGACCGGGCTGGCGAGCGCGCAGGCCGCGGCGGCGGCGAGGGCGAGGGCGCCGCGGCCGGTCTGCAGAGCGCGCAGCGAGGCCAGGCCGAAGGCGACGCCGAGGGCGAAGGTGAGTTGGCCGTCGGCGAGCAGCGTCACCACCCCGGCGGCGAACCAGAGCGTCGCCCAGCGCGCCTCCACCCCCCAGCGGTCGCGGACCAGGCGGTCGAAGAGGTAGGAGGAGGAGACGACGGCGAGCCCGCCCACCACCTGCGGCCCCAGCAGCGCCGCCAGCGGTGGGAAGAGGACGCTGTAGGTGAGGGTGTAGTGGCCGCCGTACCAGCTGCCGTTCCAGATCGCCAGGCCGGCCTGCTGGAAGAGCTCGGTGCGGAAGACCTGCGCCGCGAGGTCGCCCACGGGCGGGCTCCAGATCAGCATCGCCAGCGCCAGCGCGGAGCTGAGCGCCACGGCCGGGAGCCATTCGGGTCGGAGTGGCTTTGAATGGACCATCGGTGGGGGACGCCAAGGATAGGGGCGCGTCCTGCAACGATTTCAAGAGTGAGCGACGAGATCCTGGTTGTCCGCTGCGGAATCGTGCCCTACGAGGAGGCGCGCCAGGCGCAGCGGCGCCTGGAGGCGGAGCGCCAGCGAGGCGACATCCCGGACGTCCTGCTGCTGCTCGAGCACACCCCCGTCTACACCCGCGGCCGCCGCTCGAGCGCCGAGGAGCTGCCGATGGGCGCCGAGTGGTACGAGGCGCAGGGCATCGAGGTGCGCGACACCGACCGCGGCGGCCGCGTCACCTACCACGGCCCCGGCCAGCTGGTCGCCTACCCCATCGTCTCCCTGCGCCCCTACGGCGACGACGTGCTCGAGTACGTCCGCCGCTTGGAGCGTGTGACGATCGAGGCGCTGGGCGAGCACGGCGTCGAAGCGGGCCCGATCGAGGGCCTGACCGGCGTCTGGACCCAAACCGCCGGCCGATGGGCCGATATGTCGAGCGAGGAGCGACAAATCGGCCCACCGACCCCCGCCGAGCGGAAGATCGGCTCGATCGGGGTGCATGTGAGCCGGGGGGTGACTACGCATGGGCTAGCGGTGAACGTCAGCAACGACCTGCAGCCGTTTGAGTGGATCGTGCCGTGTGGGATCGAGGGGGTGGCGATGACCTCGC
This sequence comes from uncultured Solirubrobacterales bacterium, assembly GCA_963762325.1. Classification (GTDB taxonomy): domain Bacteria; phylum Actinomycetota; class Thermoleophilia; order Solirubrobacterales; family 70-9; genus VAYN01. The sequence continues at coordinate 28,972 of CAVXKQ010000008.1, forward strand.
TCTCGCGCGAGCTCGATGCCGAGCAGGATCTCGGCGCGTTCGCCGACACGGTCACGGCCCGCTTCGGGGCTATCTATGACCGCGCGCCTGTCCCGGCCGCTCCCGCCGACCTGGGCCTGGACCTACCGCCCGCTACGCTCGGTATCCCCCGATGAGCGAGACGATCGAGCAGACCGGAACGGCCGAGGCGGCGGCAGCGCCGGGCGAAGCGGCGCCGGTGGCAGTCCCCGCGGAGCGCGTCCACGTCACCCGCTCCCGTGCCAAACCCGGGGGTGCCGCGGCCGCGGCCGACGGCACCGTCCCCTTCAAGCGCGCCCGCAAGCCGCCCTGGCTGAAAGTGCCGGCCCCGGGCGGGCCCAACTACCGGCGCCTGAAGGCGACGATCGGCGCCGACAACCTGCACACCGTCTGCGAGGAGGCCAACTGCCCCAACGTCGGCGAGTGCTGGGAGCGCGGCACCGCGACCTTCATGATCCTCGGCGACGTCTGCACCCGCCGCTGCGGCTTCTGCAACGTGCAAACCGGCAAGCCGACCTGGAACGACCCGCTGGAGCCGGCGCGCGTCGCCAACCAGGTAAAGCGGATGGGCCTGCGCCATGCGGTCGTCACCTCGGTCGACCGCGACGACCTACCCGACTACGGCGCCAGCGCCTTCGTCGGCGTCATCCGCTCGATCCGCGGTCAGGCCCCCGGCTGCAAGGTCGAGGTCCTCACCCCCGACTTCCGCGGCCAGGAGATGCCGCTGGCCAAGGTCGTGCACGAGAAGCCCGACGTCTTCAACCACAACGTCGAGACGGTGCCGCGCCTGTACCCGGTGGCGCGCCGCGGCTCCCAGTTCCTGCGCTCGGCCCGGGTGCTGCGGATGGCGAAGGAGATGGGCGGCCCCGAGGTGGTCACCAAGTCCGGGTTGATGGTCGGGCTGGGCGAGAGCTTCGAGGAGATGGTGGAGACCTTCGGCCTGCTGCGCGAGCACCGCGTCCAGGTCCTCACCGTCGGCCAGTATCTTCGCCCGACCGAGAATCACCTGCCGGTCACCCGCTACTGGCACCCGGAGGAGTTCGCGGCGCTGGAGAAGGCCGCCTACGACCTGGGATTCGAGTCGGTCGCCTCCGGGCCCCTGGTGCGCAGCAGCTACCACGCCGACCAGAACCTGCCGGAGGGCAAGCGGGCCGGCGAGCTGGTCGCCTAGGCGCAGACTCCTCGTAGTCGAGGAGGCTCCGGCTAATTCGCCGTTAGCGGCAGCGTGTGCCGCATACCTGCGTGAAAAGTGGAGCCAGCCGGGATCGAACCGGCGACCTCTGCCTTGCAAAGGCAGCGCTCTGCCAGCTGAGCTATGGCCCCTCTCCCAGAAAGTCTAGGTGCCGTTGGCGCCGCTCGCCGGGTTTCTCAGCGCACGACAGCGCGCTTGTAGCGATTCACCGAGAGGGAGGCGAAGACGGCGGCGATGGCGAGGGACCAGGCGACGGCGCCCCAGACGTCGTTGCCTGCGGGGGCGCCGAGGAAGAGGGCGCGCATCGCGTCGACGACGATCGTGAAGGGGTTGACTTCGGCAAAGGCCTGCAGGGTGGCGGGCATCGACTCGACCGGGACGAAGGCTGAGGAGACGAAGGTGAGCGGGAAGATGACGATGAAGCCGAGCGCCTGGGCCGCCTCCGGCGAGCTCGAGGTGAGGCCGACGAAGGCGAAGACCCAAGAGAAGGCGTATCCGAACAACAGCAGGAGCAGGATGCCGGCGACGATGTGGAGGAGCGGAGCGTCGAAGGAGAAGCCGGCGATGGCGCCGACGACGAGCATCACCGCGATCGAGACCGAGTTGGTGGCGACGTCGGCCAGGGTGCGGCCGGCGAGCACGGCCGCGCGCGACATCGGCAGCGAACGGAAGCGGTCGATCAGGCCCTTCTTCAGGTCCTCGGCCAGTCCCAGGGCGGTGATGAAGCCGCCGAAGGACATCGTCTGGACGATGATCCCCGGCATCAGGAAGTCGATGTAGCTGTAGCCGGGCGTCGCGATCGCGCCGCCGAAGACGTAGGCGAAGAGCAGCACGAACATGATCGGCTGCACCGTGAAGGAGATCAGCAGGTCGGGCGCGCGGGGGATGCGCAGGAGGCTGCGTTTGGCCAGCACCAGCGTGTCGGAGGCGGCGTAGCGGAGGCCCCTCATCGCTCCCCCTCCGGGTCCGTCCCGTCGCCGTTCTCCGCCTCCAACGCGTGGCCGGTGAGTGTGAGGAACACCTCGTCGAGGGTCGGGCGGCGCATCGCCACGTCGTCGATCCCGATCCCGGCCTCGTTGAGGCGGCGCACCGCCTCGGCGATCGTGCCCTTGCGCTGGCGGATCGGCATCCGCAGGACCCCGTCGACGAGGAACGGCCGCTCCGCCGCGACCGGCTCCAGCGCCGCCACCGCCGCCTCGGCGTCGCCCTCGGACTCCAGGGTCACGTCGAGCCGCTCGCCGCCGAGCTGATCCTTGAGCTCGTCGGAGCTGCCCTCGGCGATGACCCGCCCACGGTCGATGACGGAGATGCGGTCGGCGAGGCGATCGGCCTCGTCCAGGTATTGGGTGGTGAGCAGCACCGTGGTGCCGTCGGCGACCCGCCCTTCGATCGTCTCCCAGAGGGCGATGCGGCTGCGCGGGTCCAGCCCGGTGGTCGGCTCGTCGAGGAAGAGGACCGGCGGCCGGGCGACCAGGGCGGCGGCGAGGTCGAGGCGCCTGCGCATGCCGCCGGAGTAGGTCCGGACCAGGCGGTCGGCGGCGTCGCTGAGGTCGAAGCGCTCCAGCAGCTCGGCGGCGCGGCTGGCCGGCTGGCCCTTGGGCAGGTGGTAGAGGCGACCGACCATCTCCAGGTTCTCGGCCCCGGTGAGGTTTTCGTCGACGGCCGCGTACTGGCCGGCGAGTCCGATCCGGCTGCGCAGCTTCGACGCCTGGCGGGAGACGTCGAGACCGGCCACCCGGGCGCTGCCGCCATCGGGTGGGAGCAGGGTGGTGAGGATGCGGACCGCGGTCGTCTTGCCGGCGCCGTTGGGCCCGAGCAGGCCAAGCACCGTGCCGGCCGGGACCCGCAGGTCCACCCCGTCGAGTGCCCGCACGTCCCCGTAGGACTTGCGCAGACCCTCGGCTTCGATGGCGACGTCGTCGGCCATCCGCGCAACCTATCTAGTGGCCGGCGCGGGCTCCGCGGCGGCCGGACTAGTCGTCGAAGTCGAAGTCCTTGGGCGGCTTCTGCTCGAACCAGAGGTTGTCGTCCTCGGGCGCGTCCTCGAGGAACTCGGGCGTGTCCTCCAGTACGTCCTCGTGAGAGGAGGCGGGAGGAGTGGGTGCCGCCGGCTCCTCGTCCTCCTCGATCTCGTCCTTCTCCGCGGACGTGGCGAGGTCGTGTTCGTCGCTGAGATCCTCCTCGGCAGCCTCGCCCTCCTCCTCGGCGAGCTCGGCGTCCTCGACGTCGTAGATCGCGGTCGATTCCTCGGTGGGAGAGGCGCCGGGCTCGTCCGGGAGCGGCGCCTCAAGCGCCTGGTTGAGCTCGTCGGAGAGGCGCTGCTCGCTGAAGAACTCGTCGAATTCGTCGGCCGGCTCGTCCGCGTCGGCGACGGGCTCGGCGGGAGCCTCTGCCTCCGGGGCGGCGCTGGCCTCGATCCCGCTCAGCGGATCGACCGGGGCGAGCCGGGGCTCGGCCAGCTCGGCGTCGAACAGCTGCTCGTCGGAGGGCGCGTCCGACTCGACGGCGGCGTCCTCGAACTGCCCCTCGACGTCGAACATTTCGGTCGGCTGCTCGGCGATCGCGTGGCGCTCCTCGGTCGAGTGCCCGGAGTCGGCGATCGCCTCGTGCTCCATGGCCGGGTGCTCCTCCTCGGCGGGCCCGTCCTCGGCCTCGACCGGCGGGGCCGGCTCGGGCGCCTCCTGTAGGTCGGCGATGTTGGGAGCGCGCCTCCCCCCTCCTGCTCGTCGGTCTGCTCCCCCGCCCCAACCTCGGGAGCGACCAGAAACTCCGTCGGCGCCTCGGCAAACGGATCCGGCTCATCCGGTCGCTGCGGCGGCCCAAAAGCCTCGTCCTCGAGCTTTTTCAGCTCGGCGTCATCCGCGCCGTGCGCGCGCTTCAGCTCCAGGTGCTCTCGGATTGCGTCGTCGAGGATGCTCATTGGCGGTTCCGTGAGGCTGCCAAAGACTATGCGGTTATCCTTGCGCTTGCGCGGCTATGGGATCAACTTCCCAGCCACGCCCTCGGGGCTATAGCTCAGCTGGCAGAGCGCCTGGATCGCACCCAGGAGGTCGGCGGTTCGAATCCGCCTAGCTCCACTGAAGTCTTCCTGCAAAGCTTGCCTTTCCGCTTGACAGCGAAACGTCTTGTCGTCAGCCTCTATTACGGAAGTCAACCGTAGGTCAACCCCGCAATGGCGGGAGGGCTCCGATGGCAGACGGGACGAAGCCGCGCCGAACCCGTGTCGAGCGCGGCATCTACAGGCAGGCGAACGGCAAGTTCGCGGTCTGCGCCCGCCGCGCCGGGCGGCTTCACTTCCGCACTGCCGGCACCGACCTGGTCGCAGCGCGGCGCGCCCGCGAGGAACTAATCGCAGCGCTTGAGGCAGGGCAGGTACCGGCCTCGCCGAGACTGCGCTTTGACACTGTCGCGGCACGATGGAGCGAGCGCTTCGAGGCGATGGTGGCGGCCGGCGATCGCCACCCGCGCACCTACGAGGCCCACCGCTTCCACCTCGACCACGACCTACTGCCGCGTCTGGGCTCTCGACGCATTGCCTCGCTCGGGGTCGAAGGCGTCGCAGAGCTGATTACCGAACTGCGCGCCGCGGGCCGTTCGGCGAAGACGATCGCCAATGCCCTCGGGACGCTGCAGAGCGTGCTTCGCTTCGCCCGCCGCCGCGGCTGGATTCTCGCCGACCCGGTCGAGCTACTGGAGCCCGAGGAGCGACCACGACCGCCGCGACGACCGCGGGGTCGGGCGCTGGGTCAAGCCGAGGTCGAGCGGCTGCTGGATGCCTGCCCCTCGCGGGGGCGCATCCTGGTGGAGACCGCTCTCTTCAGCGGCCTGCGGATCTCCGAGCTCCTCGGACTCATCTGGGCAGACATCGACTTCGCCGCCGGGCTGATCCAGGTTCGGGCGCAGCTCTCCCGCGCCCACCGAGGAGAACCGGCCCGACGCGTCGCACCCAAGACGCCCGCCTCGATGCGGGAGGTGCCGTTGGTCCCCCAGCTTTCCGACCGCCTCGCCGCCCATCGCCGAGCCACGCCATTTGCCGCACCGACCGACTGGGTCTTTGTGACCTCGCGGGGCACGCCGTTCGGGGAGCGAAACGTCGCGAGGCGAGTCCTAAGGAAGGCCGCCGATGTCACCGGCCTCAATGACGGCGGACGGGCGCCCTTGCGTTTCCATGACCTGCGCCACACCTTCGCCAGCCATCTGATCGTCGATCTCGGCCTCGACGTCGCCCAAGTCAGCCGCATCCTTGGCCACGCAAGCATCACGATCACTCTCGACGTTTACACGCACCTCTTTGACGATGCCCGTCACACCCGCGAGATCCGCCGGCGGATGGCCGTGAGCCGGTTCGCGAGTCTGCTCGAGCTCGATCGCGAGCACCCGAGCGGGACCGTCGTTCCTCTCCACGCTCGATAACGCCCATTGACGTAGACAGCCTCTTAGCGGCCCGCACGCTCCTGATCAAGGTCGGCGACGATGTCTGGCCGTTTGCTCGCAAAGCCGCCCCTCAAGCCGGGCGACGGGGCGGAGCGGGGAGGTTCTCCACCCCGAAGAGGAGCTTGGCATTTTCTCTCTGGACCACGCGGCCGAGATGCAGAGCGCGAACATCGGGGTCATCGGCAAGCTCCGAAAAGTCGGGTGTCCGCGCAAGTGCCGAGAGCACCGAGGACAGTGCTTCGCCGGTGGTCGCAATAGCGGCCTCGGCGTATTGCCATGGATCGATCAATGCGGGGCCTCTAGTCGAAATCTGATGGATCGCCCACCTGGCCAACCCGCCGCGCCTCACGCCAGCCGGCAGTACGACGGAGGCGAGCTCACTGCCGAGGGCGACAGGCCTCTGGGGGAAGCCCGTCAATGACGGTATATCCACCGGCTCGACGCGCTCGCGCAATTCGCTGGTCAGAACCTCGCCGTGAATGGAGTTACGTAGCTCCCCGATCAATACGTCGATGTCTTCGAGGCAATCGCGGTCGAACTCATCGCACGGCGCCTCGCTTTCCCCTAGGGCCGTCCACCAGTCCTGCCTCCCCCAATTTGCCATCCCTCGAGGTCCTTTCAACTGGAAGATGACGCGAACGAGGCGGGCGGCCGCATCAGCTGCGCCCTGAAGGCACACGAGCACCGACTCGAAGAAGTAGAGGACGTCTGACCAAATTTCTTCGACGCTGGTGGCGCGACGTCTGACATTCAGATAATCACGCGCCTTCAATGCGCGGCCTAGCCGTACCGCCACGGCCTCGATCAGGCTGCGCAGCGTCGGATCGCCGGGGGCGGATAAACGGCCGCTTCCCTCCCAGACGAACTCATAGTTCGTGAGAAGGCTGGTCGCACCGAGTAGATAGAGCGCTCTTCGTTGACCATGATCGCGACACCGGGGGGTTCGATCTCGGCCACACGCTCGCCAGTCGCCCGTAGAAAGAGTCCGGACAACGCGGCCGCCTCCTCCGCGGTGTAGAGCGGCCCTCGGTGGATCAGCCTTTTCCAGCGCTCCTGAAGGGCCGAATCAAACGGCATCACCAGACCATCGATCCAGTCTCGGCGAGCCTCATCGAGAAGGTGCAGGCGACGCTCGAGCACGCTGCCGTCCAGATCCTCGAAATCTGCAGCCTGCTTGGCGGCGGCCCGCCGCCACCATCTAGTTGGATTCCCGGTGACAAAGGGAGTTTGCTCGGCGAACCGATACAAGGTCTCGTCCTCCCCCGTGAACTCAATGCCCCCTCCGACGCTTGAGCCAGGAGAGACGAATTCCAGTGGATTTCGATGTCCCGCAAAGGAACCGAGAAGCTCCAACGCGGGCGAAGAGGGAAGTTCGATGTCGTCGACTATCAACTGCAGGGGCCTCCACTTGTCTCCAGCGATCCAAGGACTCGGCGAGGCTCCGGCCTTCTGCCAGTGAGGCGAGTTCAGCATGGGGGCGACACCACAGGCCAGACGCCAGCCTTAGGCCCCGGAATCGCGGGACGACTCATCGCGAGCAGTCTTATCCCGCTCCTCTTCACCGATTCCGCTTGCTGTTCGGGGCACCACGCTCTTCTCGAATCTCCGACCCACACCCCACCAGCGCTCGAATCGCTCGCGCCATGCGGCCGCATCTGCGAAGGGCAGGTCGACCGCGGTTGAAGCGGCACTCTCGTCCCTTAGGAAGTTGTTGAGAGAGGCGCCCACAAGGACTCCCGTCTCTCCAACAAGCCAGGGGCGATCGTGAAGCGTGTCCGTACCGTTGGGAAGGCCACGAATCTCGATGCGGGGTGCACCCTGCTCGCGAAGCACCGCCAGGCCGATCTCGGGCGCTTTCGCAGTGAGGGCCCGGATCGGGCGCCGCAGCCCAACCAAGAAGGTGAACACCCGCTCGACGACCTCCAGCTCTCCAGAGAGAAGGTAGGGATCAAGCACAAGCAGCTCCCCGGCCCGAGCGGAGAAGCGCCACCTCAGATAGTTCTCGAGCTCACCGGCCGTCGAGATTCGACGACTTGCGGCGCGAGCCGCAGTCTCGGCTTCCAGCTCCGCTGCGGCGACAACGACGGCATCGCGCTCGGCCTCGGTCGGGTGAGGTCGCCGGTCACCCACAATGCCGGTCATCGCCGGTCCTCTCGCTCCGGCTATTTTCAGCGACAACCCAATGTGTTCTATGCGGCGCACGACGGGGCGCTCGTCCAACAGTTGTCCGTCAGGCGCGAACAGCGAGACTCCCCAACAGGTCCCGCGCGGCCCTCGTGGCACCCGCACGTCCATCGTCCGCTTGCTCCAGGGAAGGTCTCTCGCCTCGGCACCGTCCTTCATCTTTACGACCTCACCGGGGAGATCCGAGATCCTCCAAAGCCGCGCCAGCAGCGGGGCATCGGCAATCTCGGATCTCACCAACAACGCACAGGAGATTGGATCGACTTCATCGGCATCCCAGCCGATAGCAATGCTCAGCAGATCGCTGTCTTCGTCAGGTACAACATCGACGATCCAGGCTCGGTTTTGCGCTCGCCCAACTACGAAGGAATTCGGAGGCGAGGTGTCATTCGTGCCGGGCCAGTGAATCCCAAGCAGATGAATGGGCCAGTTGGCGAAGGTCTCAGTGCCGAGCAATTCCTCGCGCGTGCGTTGTCCGAACGGCTTGACGGTGGCCGCCCCCCGCACCCAGAGGCCCTCTGCCAAGGGCATCTCCGATGACTCGGTGTCCAAAGAAACCCCGCGGACGGGCCGCTTGACCTCACAAAGCACCTGGTGCGCATCAGTCTGGCCGTCCTGGGTAAACAGCTTCGAGGTGCTCCAGTCTTTCTTACTGAGGCGGTACGGGCCGCCATCTACCTCAAAGCGGCGAGCCTCAAGTTCCCCCGCCATTCTCGGCCAATCGGTCGACCCGATGACCGATCTGTGAATGAGGATGCCCGGAAAGGGCTCCTCGGTAAATGACGAGCCCAGATCGGGTTCATTTCGCACCATGTGCTGACGAGTCGCCGGTTGCATCTCGCCCCACGCCTTCCAGCTCGCTTCCGCTGCGATCAGTGGAACGGTGACGAGGGAACCTGCACGAACTACTTTCTCCCCGTCAGTGTCAACAGCAAGCAGGGAGAGGACCGACCCCTCTTCCTCATCAGGCGCGAACTCAGGAGGGATCTGATCCATTGGTCGCTCGCGGGTCCCCGAATCGGCCGCGCTCAACTCAGAAGAGCGCTCTCGCGAGACACACTCAGGATCTGCTCGCGCTTTGCAGCTTCAATGCGGCCCAAAAGCTCGACCCTCGCGTACTCGCTCAATCGCGGCGAAGGGCCGAAGCCGCGTTCCGCGACGCGATAGATCTCGTGCAGCTCTCGAATTGCCCCGCCAAGCAGCATTAGGCCCTCCAGCGCATGGTGCTCGCAGAACTGCCGCGGATCCACACCGTGCGCAGAGAGGTGACGGTTGAAACCCGCCCCTGGAGGCCGATGTCTCGACTGCACAATCGCCACAAGAATCGCCTCTTGGACGGCGGCGCGACGCGACGACCACAGGCCAGCGGCGCTCGCCGGCTCGCGCCTGAAGGCGCGTCGCGCGTCACCGAAATCGTCAAATCCAAAGTGCCCTTCAATCACCTCCCCGAGGATCGACGCGGTGAGGCTCTGCGCAGCTTTGGTGAAACCGGCTCGGTGCGCATCCAGGGCCTCCCGCGCCGCAGCAACGGTTGCCTCTAGCTTTGGGTGCTCGGCTTCCATCAGCGCCTGATCGACGGAATCCAGAATCTGCGCAGCGCTCGCAAGAAGGACTTTGTCTCGATCCTCCTTACAGTCCGCGCGTACGATTGCTTCCACCACCTCGGCCGGTGGCACCCAGACGAGGCAGATCCCCGATTCGGCCATTACCTTCCGCGCGCGCTCGTGCAACCCGATCCTCAGCGGCCACCAGTTGCGAGGAACGAAAGCGTCCACGAAGGATTGAAGGAGGTCCGGGGAAGCGGCCTCGGGACGCTCCATCTGCTCCTCCATCCACAATGCGATCCGTGCCGCACCCTCTGGGTTCCGCTCGATCCAGTTGCCCACACGGCGCCGAAATTCATCGGCCAGCGCTGCAAGTGAGGATGGGAGCGGCATCGGCTGACCGTACCAACCGAGCAAGAGGACTCACTCCCCTTCGGGACGCCTCGGGTCCCATACCAGCCAGGCTGAGGCGGGCAAATCCACTCACGCGAAGTCCCGCGATGAGTTCGCTAAACGGTGTCGGTCGTCCCACCCTTGGAGCGGGCGCTCACTGGGGGAGTGCCCCATCTTGGTTTGGGACCTGACGAGCTTGCGGGCGTTTCTGCGACCACCCCGGCCTGCATGCCCAAGTCCTCCCCTGGGGGAGGCGCGAAGCAGGGAAGGCGGCCGAGCAGGACACGGCGCGAAGAGAGCCTCCAGCTGGCAGTTAGGCAGGCCCAAAACGACGGGTGGATCTCGCAGACAGACATCGCGGTCGACAGTGAACGCTAGGCTCGCTCTGTGTCTGGGAGACGACCGACGCTCTGGCTGGCCGTGCTGGCGTTGGCCCTCGGCGCGTGGGGAATCCTTGCGCCACCGCCAAGCTCCGCCGACACCCGGAAGGTGAACTTCGTCATCGGCTGTTCCGGGTCCGTCTATCAGCCGCCCAAAATCGCGCTGACCTGCGCGGACGGCAAGGTCGTCTTTTACGCGGATCAGGGCTGGGAAGAATGGGGCTCTAGGTCGGCCTCTACCCGCGGGACCTTGACCTTTCCGGATTGCCGGTCGAGCGTTCCGCTGTACGCGTGCGAGGACTACGCGGAAGACGAAGCGGTAGTTCACCTATGGCGACCGGTCTACTGCCCGACGGTCGATAGCTGGCAGTTCACGCGGCTGCGGGTGATCGACCTCGAGAGCGCCGGCCCCATCGGCTTCGACGGCCCCTCCGACTACCCATGCTCCAGCTTCAGGCCCGAGCCGAGGCGGTTCCTCGGTCATCGGGCAGCGAAGAAGTACATGCGTGCCGTCCTCATCCAACGCTTCTCCTACGACCATCGAGCGGGAGGAAACATCAGCTGCCGGAATCGACTGTTGAAGACCCGCGTGACTTGCAGCATGGCTTGGGTGATCGGGGATGCGGGCTTTTTCGGCAGGGGGCAAATCTGGCTCACTTTCCGCCGCCACGAAAAGCAGGTTCACTACTCCTACCGACTGACCAACGTCGATGAATACTGCCTCGACGTTATGCCGGAGCAAGACTGCACCAGAAAGCGCCGGGGAAACGGGCGAGTTCCGGGCTACCTGCCGCGGCTGAAGGCTCCTCGACTCCCCCGAGCTCAGAAACTGGTCAAAGCGCAGGCAAGCGTCGTCTGCGCCGGTTCGTCCGACCTGGAACGTCCCGCCAATCCGCGTGGAGCGATCCCGACGGCAAAGGAAGTGGTGGGGACTCGCACCCGAGTTCTGGAGGTCAAGCGTGGCCCTCGTTCGACCTACGCAGAGCTCGCCAAGCGAGATTGCGGCGTTGAAGTTCTCCGCAAGTCGATCTACGTAAACCTCCATCCGATCGGCGTCAAATGCGTGTCCTGCAACTCGCAGCTCTTCTTGGTGAAGTACCGAGACGGGCCGTGGGAAGTCTGGGGTTCCTACTGAACTGCACGCTGCAGTTGTAGGCGCCTTACCGGCTTGGCTACGGTTGCCGGGTGAGCTACGAACACGATGAGCTTGCCCAACTTCTTCTCATAACGGAACAGTTGGAGGTCGCGGGCGCCCTGCTGCGCACCGACTCGATTCCGCACGCTCGCGCCACCCTCATCCTCTTGGACCACCATGCGGAGATCATGCTGAATCGCCACTTCGCGTCGCTCTTTCGAGCGGGCGACGGCAAGGGCCCGTCGGCGAGCCGCCCCTACAAACGGGGCGAGCGCAAGAAGCTCCGTGATTTCGGCGTCAAGGTCGATGCCGCTGCGGGAGTCGGCCCATTGGGGGAGGGCGTTGCTTCCGTCCTCAATGCCGATGATGCCGCCTGCCTGAAGCTCTCGCACCGACATCGAAATGCGGCCTACCACCGCGACCAACACAACCCAGGCGTTCTCGCGCTGATCTGCCTGCTGCAGCTCAGGAGCGCTTGCCATCTGCTCCCGGCGACGACGGAAAGTGTCTCCATCTCCTTCGCCGGCAGGGACCTACCCGAGGCGCTGGTCCGTCACGGAGTCGAAGCGCGGGACACCTCCGGGTTGCGGTCCGGGATCGAACTACCCGCCGCCGCCCAACAGGTCGCAGACAGCATCACGGCAGAGCTGGAGTTACCCCTGCCCGCGGTCAAGGGCGCCCTTGCCAGCGACCTGCTCGACCGCGGCGGAGCGGCCGCCGACGTGATGCAGAGGCTGCTCAAGGAAGGTCTGCCGCCCCACGACCTCTATTTTGCGATCGAACACGACGAGTTCTGGACGAAGCACGGCAGCGATGCGAAGCTGGTCGAGCTGCTGCAGCGATCCGACTTCTGGCACCGCCGTGACGAGGCCGACTCCGACGGGCGCATCCCCGAGGAGGTCCGGAGAGACATGGAACTTGCGAATGGCCTGCGAAACGCGCGCTACGTCGAACTTCGTCAGGAGTTTCGCCCCCAGGCTCGCCAGGAGGCGGTGATTGATGCGATCGAGAAGTCGGAGGAGCTCCTCGAGCTGGCAGAGCTGGCAGAAGTAGTCGAGCTATACGACCAACTCGACCATCACCTTACGATCTTCGAGCGCCATCTCCCTGCGGCGGTGGGTGCGCTCAGGGCAAGGGTTGAACGACAGATGGACTATGCGCTAGAGCGATAGCTGTTTCCGCTCAGGTAGCTTGCGCTCGAGTAGCCGCAGCAGCGACGCCACCGCCAGGGACGTTCCCGTACTGCAGGATAGCTTCGGCGAAAAGCTCGGCTTCGTTGGTCAGCAGCGGCACAGCAGCATCAAGGCCGCGGATCACAAAGCTCATCGGGTTGCCGGCGGGCTCTTCGCCGTCCCAATGCCAGGAGTAGTTCGTGAAGAACACGGCGGAGAAGCGATCGGGCTCGCCAGTAGCCTCGCGGCCGAAGGGCAGCAGTACCTTGCGATGCAGCTCCGCCGACCAAGCTTCGACGTCCTCGCCCTGCTCGGGCGGCAGGTTCAGGTCGAGGCAGACGATGTAGGGGCGCCCGTCGGTCTCCTTTTCGAGCGCCCGCTTCATCAGCCCGTCGACGTCAACGCGCAGATCGTCAACGTCGGGGAGATCGCCGTCGCGACCGAGAACGCCTGGGCGATGGCGGCTCTTGGCCTCGACGGCGATCTCGACCTTCGACGAGGGGTGACTGGCGATGAACTCTGGCAATTTGCGATCGGTCTCGGTCAGCCAGCGGATCTCGTAGCCCGCGCGAACGAAGACAGCGGCGACCGCCATCTCGTAGCGAGCGCCCTGAAACTGGTCCGCCCGCCGCAGCCGGTTCGTTAGCGAGTCGGGCAAGGACTGCGCGTGGAGCAAAATGTAGTTGTCGTAGGCGAGGCAGAGCAGCGACTTCAGCTCGCCGGTGGCGGGCGAGCTGTAGCTGTGCTCGGCGTGCTTCGTCAGCGGCGCCTTCTCCGATTCGCCGCTGCGGACGCGGGCGTAGGCGTCCGTCCAGCTCTCGACAACGTGGCGCTCGGCGACCGGGCGCTCGAGCTGGGCTTGATGCCACTCGGCCCCCAAGGTCCGGGAGCAGAGCAGGTCGACGTAGAACTCGTGGTCGGTCTCGTGGGGAGGGCGGAAGGCAACGGTGCTGCCGACCGTCCGAACCCGCTTCCCTGGGCCTCCCACATCGTGTCGATGGGCACCCGGCCGACCAGTAGCCCCAGGTCGTCGCGCTCGCTGTGGAGGGCCGGGGCGCGGTCAGCGTCGAGGCAGCACTTCTTGTACTTGCGGCCGCTGCCGCAGTGACAGGGGTCGTTCCGGCCCGGTGGTGGCATGCCCCCAGGTTAGGAGACGCGACCGCTGTGGCCAACAGGGGGCGGGAGCCGCCCGGGGTCAACGGAAAAGCGCCCTACCTTCGAGGGATGAGCAGTCACATAAGAGGTGATGGCCGAGAAAAAGTCCGTTTGGGGTTTGCGCGGAATTCGGCCCTACTTTGTCTAGAGGAACGGGCACATAAGAAATAGAGAAGATCATGCTTACCGCCTCGTCAAAGACCAAGGCAGATCCGCCGCCCAAACTCGACACCGTCGAGGACATCGAGCTCTCCCTCCGCAGGAGCCAGGCGCTGATGGCTGAAGCGGAATGCCAGTTGAAACACCAAGCGGTCGAACGGGGCCGCCTCGAGATGAGCAAGCGCCGAGTTCTGCTCTGGTTTGGGGTCTGCTTCCTCATCTTGGCGCTGATCGTCTGCGGGGTCGGTGTCGCCGAGTTGCTCCAGCACCCCGAACTGCTACCGGCGCCGCTCCTGGTTGCCGGCGGCGGGGGCAGCTTGCTGAGCACGATCTTGGCCACCTGGATTCGATCTGGAGAGGACAAGCCGGAGAGCCCCGCCTAGCCCGGCACCCGATTCCGGCTCCCTTACCAGGCTGCTCCTAGCTCTCGACCCATTCTGCGGCTCGGGCGGCTCGTTCCTCATAGCCATTCGAACCGCCCCTCCCCATTTCAGCCACTTCTCGCCAGAAGTGGCTGACTCCCCGCTAATCGCCGCTAATCCCCGCGCATACGTGTACGACGGCCACGAGAGCCGCCACGGCAAACATGCTGGTAATAGGCCACTTTTCGCGCCTACCGCGAGGATGGCCGACGCATCGCACCCAGGAGGTCGGCGGTTCGAATCCGCCTAGCTCCATCGGAGCTATATCCCTGCACGTGGGCGTTTCGCTTTCTGAGGGGCTTTCCAACCGGCGCCGAATTTGGGCGCTATGTCGGGCACTAGTGCCCGACATAGCGGGGATGCGAAAGGATCGACGGCGATTCCGCGCACTTCGGCTCCTTTGCGCTTTCGCGGCAGACTGGTCGACCCATCGCACGCAGCAGGGAGAAAGCAAATGCGCCGGCGCATCGTGAGATGCTTTTGGATAGGTGTCGGCAACCGAAAAGAAGAGGCGAAGGCGGATCCAAGAGTTGCTCGAGTGTCTCGACCTCGACGGCGGACGGGCGGGGGACCTGCGCAGAGAGGTCCTGGTCGTATTAGGTGATGACCAATCGCCCCACCCCATGGAGAGGCTTGCCGAAGATGGGCATTCGATCTCCCTCGGGGCAGGCACTCGCCCTCTCTTCGATGCCGCCGCGCGAAACCTGGGGAGAGGAAGGAGCTTCGATCGCGAGCTTCGCGACGACGTATTCCCGACCCTGATCACGGTCGGCTTGCTCGACAAGATTCACATCAACAGTCGCGAGGACTTTGAAGAGACCGGTCGGCTCGTCGTTAGAGGACGGCACCCCATCGCCAAGTCCCCCAATAGCGGTTACGCACTCACCCCCGAGGCGAGGGAGCTGCTGATCGACATTTCTGACAGCAAATGGCCCTCGGCCCGGGACGCGTGGCTATCGCAAAGCCAATCTCGCCGCCAGCAAACGATGCGGAGAACCGCCGGCGAAAAAGTCGACACCGCCGCACCAAAGAGCAGGCACGCGGTGCTGATTCAACAGTGTGTCGAAGCGTTACAAAGCTCGGTCGCCGCCAGCTTCGAGCTCATCTTTGTCGACGACGCCGATGGAGAGCGCATTCAGGGGCGGTGGCGAGATCGCCTAGAGACGCTCGGTCTTGAGCCCGACCTTGCCTCCCGCTGGCCCGATGCGATTCTCCTCAACAGCCGGGCACAGGCTCTCTGGTTCGTTGACGCAGTCACGAGCGATGGCGAGATCGACGAGCCACGAGCAAAAGACCTTCGAGATTGGGCCAAGCAGCGAGGCTATGGGGTGGCAGGAATGACGACGGCTTATGCCAGCTGGAGGAGAACGGGCGCGAGGCAGGCCAGCCGGGGCAACCTGGCCATCGACACGACTGTCTGGATCGCCGAAGACGGCGGCAAGCTACTGCGAGTCGACTCGCTCGCGAAATAAGTCCGCCTGAAGGCGGTACCATGCCCCGCTACATAGCCTTCCCACACGCCTCGCAAGGTCGCACGCCACAGCGCGTCCTACCGTCCGCGGCACTGCTGGGACTGGCGCCCTTATTCCAGGCGGACGCCTTTCCGCACGATCAAAGGAGATCCTCATGACTAAGGAGTCCAACGACGCATCCGCGTCGCGGTCCATCGACGCCGGCACCGAACGCACCCTCCTAATGGGTGTGGACAACATCGGCTTCATGCTTGAGCGCCTAGGCAGCGACTGCGACGACTTGCAATTCCTGCGAGAGCTCACCAAGAACTCGATCGACGCCGAATCGACCCAGATCGTCTGGGATGTCGACTGGAACTTGTGGGAGGCCTCAGAAGGACGGCTCTACAAGCTCTGCTGCATTGATAACGGGCGCGGGATGGATGGCGAGGAGATGATCCGCTACATCAACCAGCTCTCGTCCTCGATCCACAGCCAGTCGCATGACGGCAATTATGGCGTCGGCGCAAAGATCGCGGCTGCGACTCGCAACCCCGCCGGGCTCATTTACCAGAGCTGGAAAAACGGCCGCGGCTCGATGATCCAACTGTGGAAGGATCCGCGCAGCGGCGAGTACGGTTTGCGCCAGTTCGAACGCGACGACGGGACGTTCGGCTACTGGCAGCCAATCGGCAGCCCAAGCCTGCTTGACACGGACGCGCTCAAGGTGAGCGACACGATCCGGGATCATGGAACTCGCGTTGTCCTACTTGGGACTGGCGATGACCACAACACCATTGAACCACCAGCGGGCGCGGGCATCCCGTCGCGTTGGGTCAATCGCTATCTCAGCACCCGTTACTTCCGATTCCCCAGCGGGATCGAGGTCAAAGCTCGGGAGGGTTGGAAGGCTGAGCCTGACAGCAAGAGCAACCTGCTGCGGGGGGTGCGAGGGCAGGGTGCTTACCTCGACGCAAACAGCGTGGCAAAAGGAATCACGCGCCTACCGCAGTGCAAGGTTCACTGGTGGATCCTCAAACAACGCGACGAACGCCAGGAAGCACCGGAGCTGATTACCACCGGTCACTTCGCGGCTCTCCACGGTGATGAGCTGTACGAGCTCCGCACTGCCCGTGGTGGAATGGCGCTGTTGCAGCAGTTCGGTGTTTTGTTCGGCCACGACCGCGTCGTCCTCTACGTCGAGCCGACCAATGGCGGATCGACCAAGATCACCTCCAATACCGCACGCACGCAACTCCTCCGAGATAACCAGGCTCTTCCGTACGCGGACTGGGCTGCCGACTTCCGCGAGGCAATGCCGCCCGAAATCAGGGATCACATCGACGCAGTTATTTCAGGCTCGGGAAGCGACAGTCACCAGGACTCGATCAAGGAGCGCCTCAACAATTACGAAAAGCTCTATCGCCTTTCCCGCTACCGTCCCCGCCGAGGTGGCAGCTTCATGGTCGAAGGGCCCCAGCATGGCCGACGGCGCAATCGACGACAGCGCAACAGAGAAGATGGCGGCGAAAACACCGGCTCGGCGGGCAAACGCAGTGACACCGCCGGGTCCTTGCTGGCGTCGATGCTTGGAGAGGAAGGCCGCACGGCGGAGGAAGCGTCGAAGGGCTTGGCAATCCCAAGCGCAAGATGGATCTCGGAGGAGGAAGGCACCCGCGCCGAGGGCGAGATCGAGGATCGCGCTGCAAAGTTCCTACGCGAGGACAACCTGATCAAGATCAATGCCGACTTCCGCGGCTTCACCGACATGGTCAACTATTGGTGTGACCAGCGCGGAGTCGATAGAGGACACCAAGCCATCGTCGACATCGTCCATGAGTGGTTTGAGCAGGCTCTGATAGAGACTGTCATGGGTTGCCAGGATCTTCAAGGAGCCCAGCACTGGGATCCAGATGAGATCGACCGAGCCCTATCCGAGGAGTCCCTAACCGCAGCTGTGATGCAGCGTTACCACGTGGCGAACTCGATCAAACGCGCGATCGGGGCCAAGATGGGCTCGTTCCGCGCTGAAGAGGAAGCCGCTGCCGGACAACCAGCGTAAGGCGTGGCCGGGGGCGGGCGAGGCTCGTATCGCCCGCCCCCGGCCCGTCCTAGATTGCGACCGCGTAGGTGTCGGCGAGGCCCGCTTGCTCGTGCTCGTCCAAGCCGTACAGCTCCGCAATCAACATTTCGATCCTTGCGGACGCCTCCGGGTCGGATCCCGCCCTGGCGCTCCGCCTACGCGCCTGCACCGCTATAGCCTGAAGCTGCGGCCCACGCCTGATCGGAAGCATTCCAAGCTCCGTCGCAGAGACCTGGGTGTTGCCATTCAAGGATCTGAAGATGTAGTCGAACAGCCTTGAGTTCAGAATCCCCAGTACTGCGTCCAGTTCGATTTCCGACTTCTCCCCTTCGAATAGGAGATTGACGTGGTTCTCTACGAAGTAACCACCTGCCGATCGGGCGAGTCGATCGGGCACACGACAGGCGACCAGACGACGATTCTCCTCCTTAGCCGTCATCCGCTTGACAAGCAGTGCATCGCCCCGAGTGACAATGCCGGAAGTCTTTGCATCGAGCACAGCGAATGACGACTGTCGAGCCCGGTTACCAAGTCCGGTGAACTGATATTGGCGTATGCCATTGCCCCAAATTAGCGGCAAGGTACCCTCGCTCTCGTGGTCCCGCATATGCTCTTTCAGCCGGTTCCACACAATGGGGCCGGTCGCCACCCTGATGCCTAGGTCCGAGAGCGCAACGCCATCCTCGCTCACCCGAGCGAACAAACGATGGGCTAGCTCGTCGGCATCAACGTAGAAGGCATTGGCAAAGCGGTCGTTTAACAACACGGCGCCGCTCGGAACACTGATCGACTTCTCCGCGACGACTGCAGAACTCGAAAATTCACGTACCTCGATCGAATCCCTCTGCTTGGCGGAAATTCGGCGTTTGGCAGAAAGAATCACCACGTCCTGCAAAACTCCGTCAAATAGCCCCTTCCTGTGCTGGAAGGTGTCGAAGCGAATTAGGTCAAGGCACTCAGTCAGATAGCGCCGAAGGTTTCCAAAATAGAGACCGCTAACGAAGGACTTAGGGGTGATGAAGGCTAGGTGTCCGCTATCCGAGAGCAACTCAGTGCCGACTTGCATGAAGAGGCCGTAGAGATTGGGGTGACCGTAGGTAGTGGCAGCAAACCGATTGCGCTGAGCCTCGGTTAGAAGGCGTGAGGGATACTTACCATAGGGCGGATTTGCCACCACGTAGTCGAACCCCTTGGCATAGGCGCCTGATCGCTGCTTAATACTTTCGAGTTCGGTGGATAGCTCATTCTCTAAACCGTGATTCTCAAGGTCGAGACTGTCAGTTACGTAGAGGTGCAGCGGCTGGAGCTCGATTTCTTCGTCGTCAGCCAAGTAGTCGCACAGCATCAACCCGACAGCCGCCTCGGTGAGCAAGATGCCAAGCGGATTTACATCGAGTCCGAAGACGGACTTCTGAACTGCGTTCCAAAGACGTCCTCCGCCTATGCCTCTCTCCTCTTCTGCATCGATAAGGCGCCGGGTGGCACCGATCAAAAAGGCTCCAGCGCCTACAGCAGGGTCGATGAGGCGTTTTTCGAGGATCGCGGTTCCGAAGAAGCCGATGGAGTCGAGCATCGACTCAACGATCTGAGACGGCGTGTAGAATTGGCCAAACCGCTTCCTGGTCGTCGCAGGGATGGTGGCCTCATAAATGTGGCTCAGCAGCTGGATCGGATCAAGCTCATCCAGGTTTGACAAGGCTTTCTGGAGTTGGAGCTGATTGGGCGGGCGATACCAACTGAAAAGCTCAGAAGAGAAGAGATGAGGCATAGCCCCTTCGGCCGCAATCCTCGTGCTCGCATCGCGACATTCCACCGCCGCGCGGGCCGCAGCGGCAAAGGCCACCTCGGATGCGAAGAGGGCGCGATCGCTCTCTTCGCCGCTCGATCCCGTCGCCACACACCAAGCGACGAAAGCTGATGCGCCTGCATCCCTTGCGGCGCTTAGGGCCGCAAGGGATGCAGCTCTAAGCGCCGCGTCTAGTTCGGCATGGCCTAAATCAGCTCGCCTGGCGCCAAGTTGAGATGCTGTGGTTGATTTACTCATTAGCTTGAAGGGTCCAAGGGTCGAGGCGACGATACCTCTCCCCACGGCCGCGTCAGGATCGTCCTCTCGGTGGTCGCAGTGTCCGATGATCCTCCAGTCCCAGCTGCAACAGAACAAGACCGCCGAGTGCCGAAGCTGAAAAATCTTTGCCTTGAATGAGTGCCAATTGTCTTTGCCTCATGCTCGAGCGTCTCGTATCTCACGATTCCTAGCCTTCTCCGCAGAGCAGCGAATGAGTTTGGCGACGCGGTCTCCGCGCCGATCAGCTCGGGCGAGAAGCGAACGACGGGTCGTCAGACCTCTGTGCAGGGCTTGGCGCACGGCCATCTCGATCTGCTCGGGGGCCGTTCCGGCCGTGGCCGCGTCGAGGATCGACCGCTCCGGGTCGGTCACTCGAATGCCTTCGCGGAACACGACTTCGGACGGCTCGAGGGGCTTCGTCGTCGTGTGCAGAGTTACGCCCTGAAGCCGCCTGATCCCACGATCGTCCCGATCGACCAAGAGATGCACGCTGTTCGGGATTACATCCGAGAGTTCGTGAAGGTCGAGCGCGCTCTCGTGGGAGACGACGGCTCGCTCGGCCCCGACCACAAGCCACTTCACCCGCGCCTCCTCGTGGGGGGAACCCGGGTAGCCACACAGGCGGTACAGGCCGCGACAAATGTGCTCGTATCGCCCGGAGCGAACATGGTGGGCGAGTAGCTGTGGGCTGAAGCCGGATTCGCGCGCCTGCCGGGCGGTGAAGTAGCCGTCCTGACCGTAGGAGACCTGGTTCAGGGCGACGGCATCCGTAGTCTGTATGTCAGACATAGATAAAGCATAGCTATATCTTCCACGGACACTTGAGCCATCCCGGTCCCTTCCAAACGCCCCTGCGCAATTTCGGGCACTTCTCGCCAGGAGTGCCCGACTCCCTGCATATCGCCGCATATCCTGCGTATCCACGGCGAAATCGCCATTACGCAACCCGGCCTCAGATTGTCACTAATTCCCTGCTAATCGTCGACTTTTGGAGCCATGACTCAGTTCGGGTCCGTTGGATCGCACCCAGGAGGTCGGCGGTTCGAATCCGCCTAGCTCCACTTTCGGAAGTCCCTGCTGGTCGGGATTTTCGGCCCCCGATAATCCACCCCATCGCAGATCGCCACCGATTCGCGGCGATTTCAGCTCGCCGCGCCCAGCCAATCGAGCTACGGTCGGCGCCCGAACATAGGGCAACCTCCAGATTCGATGTCGAGAAGCCGTGACCGGCTCCGCTCACCAAAGTGAAGGCCGCGACAGGCGCGGCCCCGACACAAGGAGACCACCATGCCGAAGTATCTACTCCTCAAGCACTACAGCGGCGGCCCGGAGCCGCACCACCCCTTCCCGCCGATGGACCAGTGGGCGCCCGAGGACGTGGAGGCGCACATGGCCTTTCTGCGGCAGGTCAAAGCTCTGCTGCAGGAGAACGGCGAGTACGTCGACGGGCAGGCGCTGACGCAGGCGCAGACCTGGGTCCGCTACGGGGGGCCGGATGCCGCGCCGGTCACCACCGACGGCCCGCTGCCCGAGACCAGCGACCTCGTGGCGGGCTGGTACATGGTCGACGTCGAGTCGCGCGAGCGCGCGGTCGAGATTGCGGCGTACATCTCCTCCGAGCCCGGCCCGGGCGGCGGGCCGTTGTACGAGTGGATCGACGTGCGCGAGGTCATGTCCGGGAAGTCGTCGTCCGAGGACTGACCAGGGTCGTGGCCGACGAGCCGATGTCGGCGTGGGACGAGGGCGCGCTACGGACCCTCGTCCCGCGGGTGCTCGCGGGGCTGGTGCGGCGGGGCGAGCAGTTCGACGCCGCCGAGGACGCGCTCCAGGAGGCGCTGCTGGAGGTGCTGCGGGTCTGGCCCGAGCAGCCGCCGCGCGACCCGCGCGCGTGGCTGACGACCGTGGCGACCCGGCGGCTGGTCGACGCTCGCCGCAGCGAGGTCGCCCGTCACCGCCGCGAAGAGGAGGCGGAGGCCGAGCCGCGGCCCGAGGCCGCGGCGGAGGAGGTCGGCGACGACACGCTCTTCCTGCTCTTCCGCTGCTGCCACCCGGCGCTCGCGCCGGCCTCGCAGGTGGCGCTGACGCTGCGCGCAGTCGGCGGCCTCACGACGCGCGAGATCGCTGACGCCTTCTACGTCCCGGAGGCGACGATGGCGCAGCGGATCAGCCGCGCCAAGCGGACGGTGCGGGGGCGCCGGCTGGACCGGCCCGGCGACCTCGCCGTCGTGCTGCGGGTGCTCTACCTCGTCTACACGACCGGTCACGCGGGCCGGGTCGACCTGGCCCGTGAGGCGATCCGCCTCGCCCGCCAGCTCACGCTCGCGACCGAGGAGCCGGAGGCGCGCGGCCTGCTCGCGCTGATGCTGCTCAACCACGCGCGCCTGCCCGCGCGGGTCGACGCCGAGGGCCGCCTCGTCACGCTCGACCGGCAGGACCGCGGCCTGTGGGACAGAGGCGAGATCGCCGAGGGCGTGCGCGTCCTGCAGTCGGCGCTGGCACTGCAGACGGAGGCGCGGCCGCCGGGCCGCTACCAGCTCGAGGCCGCCATCGCCGCCCTGCACGACGACGCGGCGAGGGCCGAGGAGACCGATTGGGCGCAGATCCTCTCCTGGTACGACGACCTCGTCGCGCTCAGCGACGACCCGGTCCGCGACGACCCCGCCGCCGTCCTCGGCCGCGCCGTCGCGGTCGGCCACGTCCACAGCGCCGCCGCCGGCCTGCGCGAGAGCGACCGCCTTCGCGACGTGCTCGGCGAGCGCCATCGCTGGCACGCTGTCCGCGGTCACCTGCACGAGCTGGACGGCGACCTCCCCGCCGCCGCGGAGGCCTACGCCGAGGCCGCCCGCCGCGCCACGACCGTCGCCGAGCGCGACCACCTCGTCCGCCAGGCGGCGCGGGCGCGGCGGTGAGCGCCGCGTAGGGGGAGAGATTGCCCTCCGCCAGTCTTTGATCGGTCGTGACCAGGCCCGAGCCAGGAATCCGAGCTGTCTCCCAGGAGCTGATCGAGGAGCTGATGGGCGCCGCTGTCGGGGTCGACTTTGTGCTCCGAACGCTGATGGACCTGCCGGCGGACGCGCTCCCCGGCGCGGACAAGGCCGAAGCGATGCGCGAGCTGCTGACCGCGAGCGCCTGCCGCGAGGTGGAGGCGGTCGGGGAGGAGGCCTGCCGGGCGGCGATCACGCTGATCGAGAAGGTCGTCGACCGGATCGCAGACGATGCCCGCGCCGCTGCGGACTTGGCAGGGGCGGCCCACCACCAAACCTGCTGAGACGCTCAACAGGGACGCGCCGAGTCTGTCGAGGGTGGCAACGGTATGGCGTTCGGGAGCGGCTGACGGGCGCGCTAACAATTACGTCGGAGATCCCAGGGACGGCCGATAGGCTCGTGGGAGCGTGAGCGCGAGGAGCGAGAACAGGACCGAGCTGGATGCCTCCTTCGCAGGGGACCTCGTGCGGCCGGGTAACGCCACCTACGACGAGCGCCGGGCGGTCTGGAACGGCTCCATCGACCGACATCCCGCCCTGATCGCTCGCTGCACCAGCGCCTCCGATGTGAGCGCGGCCGTTACGTTCGCGAGGCGGACCGGCCTCCCCGTCGCCGTCAAGAGCGGCGGCCACAGCTTCCCCGGCCAGTCGGTCTGCGATGACGGCGTCGTCGTCGATCTGGGCCCGATGAAGGGCATCGACATCGACCTGCAGGCGCGCACGGCGAAGGCTGAGGCCGGCGTGCTCCTCAGGGAGCTCGATCGCGAGACGCAGGCGTACGGGCTTGCGGTTCCGGCCGGCATCGTCACCCACACCGGCCTCGCCGGGCTCACCCTCGGCGGGGGCATAGGTTGGCTTCAGCGCAAATACGGGCTGACGATCGACCAGCTCCTCTCGATCGACCTGATCACCGCCGAGGGCGAGCTGGTGAAGGCGAGTGAGACCGAGAACCCCGACCTCTTCTGGGGCATCCGCGGCGGCGGCGGGAATTTCGGCGTCGTCACCAGGTTCGAGTTCCGCCTCAACCCACTCGGCCCGAACGTGGTCGCCGGACCGGTGTTCTGGCCGATCGAGGAGTCGCCAGACGTGCTGCGCTTCTACCGGGATTGGATCGCCGCGGCGCCGGACGAGCTGATGACGATCGTCATCCATCGCAAGGCGCCACCGCTTCCGTTCATCCCGCCCGAGCTTCACGGCAAGCTCGTCGTCGCCGTCGTCTGCTGCC
Source organism: uncultured Solirubrobacterales bacterium (assembly GCA_963762325.1). GTDB lineage: Bacteria > Actinomycetota > Thermoleophilia > Solirubrobacterales > 70-9 > VAYN01. The sequence continues at coordinate 52,968 of CAVXKQ010000008.1, forward strand.
ATGCCGGTTCGGTGGACGCAGGGGAAGAGGCGGTCGCACCGCTGAAGGCATTCGGATCGCCCGTGCTCGATCTGTGCGAACCGAAGCCCTTCCTCGAGCACCAATCGATGTTCGATCCCTCCTTCCCGCACGGCCAGTGGTACTACATGCGGGCCTGCGACGTGGCGGAGCTCACCGATGAGGTGATCGACATCACGGTCGAGCATGCGATGCGCATCCGCTCGCCGCTGACGACGTTTCCGATCTGGCAGATGGGCGGGGCGATCTCGCGGGTGGGAGAGGACGAGACCGCGTTCAACGGCCGCAGCGCCGGCCACACCTTCAACATCACCGCGGCGACCGCGGGGCGCGACGGTTTCGACGAGGAGCGCGAGTGGGTGCGTAGCTTCTGGTCGGCCCTCGAGCCCCACCACACGAGCGGCGTCTACGTGAACTTCCTTATGAACGAGGGTGAGGACCGAGTCCGCGAGGCCTACGGGCCGCAGAAGTACGACCGGCTGAAGGCGTTGAAGCGCCGCTACGACCCCGACAACCTCTTCCGGCTGAACCAGAACATCCCGCCCGATTGATAGCTCGTGGGTTTACGAGGCGAGAACCGCGAGCGCTCGGCTCAGCCAGCGTTCAGCTCCGCCTCAGCGTCTGACCAAGAGATGCCCGGTTCGCGGGTTTGTTCCCCGTCAAATGGGTAGGAAAGTCAATCGGGTTGCCCCAATGAGAGGAGACGTCGATGTCCACCGTTCTAGTCGTTGTCATCGTGGTCATCGTCCTGGTGTTGGCCGCTGCCGCGGTCATGATCGCCCGGCGCGCGAAAGAGCGGCGCCGAATCGAACGGGAGCGGCTGGCCGAAGAGGCGGAGTCCCACCGCGACGAGGCGCAGACCAGGGCCGCCAAGGCGACGAGCCTCTCCGAGGAGGAGCAGGCGAAGCGGGCCGAGGCTGCAAAGGCGGCCGAAGTAGCCGAGGCGGCTGAGCGCGTCGCCGAAGAGCACCGCGACCGTGCCGACCAGCTGGCCGAGGAGTCGGAGGGAGCCGGCGCGCGCAGCGAGCGTGAGCGTGAGCGGGCCCGCCGCCACGGCCAGAAAGCCGACGAGATCGAGGAGGATCTGTGAGTCACGAGCCCCACCTCAACCAAAAGGCCGCGCGATGCTGATCGCCGCCGTAATCGCCCTTTGCATCCTGCTCGCGATCCTCGGCTTCCTGCTGCCGCGGCTCTCCGACCACGCCCGGCGGGGGGCCGACAAGGGCTTCTCGACGGGCGCTAGAGCGGGCTCGAAGGCCCCGGGACCGATCGGCCGCCTGCTGTCGAAATCTTTCGGAACCTCTCAACGCGCCGCCGACAAGAGCCATTCCGCCGGCAAGAAAGCGCGCTCCAAGTCGCCGCTATAGGCCCCTCCCGCCCATCTTCACCACCCGGAACTAAAACCCAACCGAGGAGTTCGTCTTGACCATCGTCGGAATTCTCATCGTCATCATCTTGATCCTGCTCGCCATCTATCTTTTCCGCCGCGTCTTTTAGGGCGGCGAAGATGACCTTTGCAGGGATCTGAGGACGTTCGGCTTGACCTTGATGATCGCCGGAGCCGGGAGCTGAGCGAGCAGAGGATCTGGGCGCTGGACTCCCGCTGGCCTGGAGCGCTGGCGCTGTTACTTACCTCAAGTCGCCTCGCCTCACCCTGCGAGGTGAAAACGGTGGACCCTGGACGGTACTGTCGTCCAACTTCGTCAGGAAACCTCTGAGTTTTTGACTGGTATGTAAACGGTTGATAGCGTCTTCCACGAGGGAAGGAAGATGACCTTGATTAGCTGGAACCGGTTGGTTATTTCAGTCGCCAGCGCCCTGTGCGCTCTGGTTCTGTCCACTGGCGTGGCCGACGCCGCGCCACCGCTGATCGCATCTCAATCGGTAACCGCGGTCACCTCCACCACCGCAACCCTAAATGCCGATATCAACCCGAATGGCTTGCTGACGGAGTACAAGCTCCAGATCGACACCACCGGCAAATTCAAATTCTTCCAGACTGACAGCTGCCCGCTGCATCCTCCGGGCATCTTCTGTGCTCAGGTGATCGTGCCCGGTGATCCTCTTCCACCCGGACTGGTCGAGCCGCCGGAATCGAGCCTTCCGGCAGGAACCGAAAGTCAGCACGTGAGCGTCGACCTTGCGAGCACCGGTGCCATCTTGCAGCCGAACACGACCTACCACTTCCGTGCCATCGCAGCCAACAGCAGCGGTTTCACTGAGGGATCGGACCAGACTTTCACGACGCCTGCGGGGGTGGAGCCGCCACCGGTCATCGGTGACGAACCGAAACCCGAGCAAGCCAAAAGACCAGCGGATATTGCCGAGAGTGCTCCCGAGCCGTCTCAGCCTTCGGTGGATACCGGTCAGCCAGGCGCGCGAAAGAGAGTGAGCCGGTGCCAGAAGGCGAATGAGCATCGTCGAACGGGTCGCAAGCAACGATCCCGTAAAAAGTGCGTGGGGGTGGCCACCGCGCGCGTCTCCAAGCGCTAGCCGGCTTCGGCATATGCCGCTTCCAGCTCCTCGCGCACCTCACCTTACTGGTCGGGGATCTGCAGACGTCGTTCGAGGATTGGGATCGCCTCTTCAGGCCGGCCGCTGAGGCGCAGGGCGCTGCCGAGGTTGAAAAGTGCGTAGGCGTAATCAAGGTTGTCGGTCCCTTCCGGGAACAAGGAGGTTGCTTCTTCGAGGATTGGCACGGCCGCCTCGTATTCGCCAGCTCGAATCAAGCTGAAGCCTTGTTCGTTGAGGGCTGAACCCCGAACGGGGTCGGACCCCGACGCGTCGGATGGCGGAGCAAGTTCAGCTCCGCTGGTCACTTCGGATTCCGACGAGCCCGCGGCTTCGCCCGAGTCGGTGGGCCGGCTCGATTCCCCCGCGCCTCCGGCGGGCGAGGCGCGTTCTCCTTTCCCCCTTTCGCCTGCTGACCACCGCCCCCAGCGGGATCGCCGCCTCCGCTCAATGTGACCAGGACGACGATCGTCGAGGCCGCGAGCAAGCCGAGAATCGCCGCGACGACCTTCCGGCGATCGCCGCGACCGCGGGGGTGGACGTACAGGGCCTTGGGAGGCGGCGGGCGATGGGCGGTCTGGGGCCTCTCAGGGCGCCGGTTGAAGGGGGGGTCCCAGACCTCCGTCGGCTGTTCGGAGGCGATGTTCGGTCGTTCGAGTCGCTCGAGCGCATGCGCCGCGGAGAGGGGACGGCCGCGCGGCGCCTTGCTGGTCATCGCGGCGACCAGAGCCCCCAGCGCCCGCGAACCCTGCCCCTCACACGAACGCAGTACAAGGCCACAGGAGTAGAGGTCGGATCGCTCGTTGCCGGCCGGCCTTCCATCGCCTCCGGGGCCGCGTAGCGCTCGGTCCCCAGGACCAGACCGGTGCTCGTCAGCGCGGTTGCGTCGCGGGGCAGGGCGATCCCGAAGTCGATCAGCTTCGCGGTCCCGTTCGGTTCAAGGATGATGTTGGCGGGCTTGATGTCGCGATGCAGAATCCCAACCGCGTGGATGTGGACAGGGGGCGAGCAGTTCTCGCGCCAACTGGTCGCAGTCGACCCGCTCTCCGCGCCCGAGACGCTCGGCGAGGTTCTCCCCGGCACGAGCTGCATCACCAAGTAGGGGCGATCCCCCTCGTCGGAAAAGTCGTAGACCCCGACCAGGTTGGGGTGCGACAGCCCCGCGGCCGTCCGCGCCTCGCGCCGGAAGCGCGCCAGGAACCCGGGATCGGAGGCGATGGCGTCGGAAAGCACCTTCACTGCCACCGGCCGATCGAGCACCTCGTCGTGCCCGAGCCAGACCGCGGCCATCCCGCCGCGGCCGAGCGTGCGCTTGAGCCGATAGCGGCCCTTCAGCCGCTCTCCACGGGTGATCGCGCCGGTCACTGGCGAGGATGCGAGAAGCAACGTCGCGACGGCCGAGACCAAAGGCGGCTTTCCCTGACTTCGTAGTCAGCGCGCGGAGGCCGCGCGCTCGGTCTCGAGCTGAGCCTCGGTAAGCCTCTTGATCCGTCTGCAGACCTGCCGATAGAAGCGCAGCTGGTTGCTGCGACCGAACACGCGGAAGCCTGTTCGCAGCAGAAACGGGCCCTGCTTGGCCGCTCGAGAAACCGCTTTCAGGTGAAACTCGACTTTGCCGCTGTCCTGCCACTTCCAGAGCTCGTAGTGCATCTGACCTTCCTCGAAGTGACCTTCAAGGGTGCTGTAGCTCCAGCCGAACACATGGACCGCGCGACCATCGACGTCGTGCGTCTCCTCGTAGACATCGCCAATTCTGACCCCGACCCGCAGGCGCAGCCCCGCAAACCTGATCCGCAACAGCATGTCCCGACCCGAGAGAGGGCGATCCTTGTCATAGGAAGCAGTTACGACCCCGGGGTCGGCAAGCTGGTAGCTGTCCATGACCCCCCGGGCAACCTGCCAGCTGCCCTCCTCGGCAGGGGGGCCGGGGCGCTCGTGGGGCAGTGCTTCGACCATGTCGTCCAGGTTCCAGCCCGGTTCGGAGACGTAGAGGTCGGTCTTCGTGTCGTCGAAGTTGACCCGGCGGTCAGCGAGAGCGGTGACGCGAGCCCGGGTCCTCCGTCCAGGGCGATCGTCGCCGGGCGCGCCGGGGAGAGAGTCGGACTCGATCACGCGGGTCGTTATCACGATCCCGCCCTCCATCTCCCCACCAGCCAGATCGACCACGCGACGCAGGAACGAGGACCACATATGCAGCTGGACCTCCTTCGAGATCCGAACGCGGGCATAGAGAAAGTCGCTGAGCCGGTCACCGCTGCGAGCCCAGGACTCGATTTCGAACCAGAGGGAGCGGTAATCCGAGCGAGCTCGGAATTCGATCTGGCCGGCCTCCAGGTGCCCTGGCAAGGTCGCCAGCCGAAAGGAGGTCGCGTCCACGGCGACGACCCGGACCGGCCCGTCCCACGGCCCGGGCATTCGGACCACGTAGCGGTTGCCCTTGCTGAGATCTCCCTTCTCGCCCTCGACCTTCTGGAAAGTGGCGAACTCCGAGGGCGCCACACCGTCGAGGTTCTCCGCCATCCGCGCCATCAGCCGCTCGGGCGTCAAGGTCGATCCGACGATGCGCGTGCGGTAGATCCGATGCATCAACGGCCCCACCCCATCCTCGAAGCGCTGCAGCTCGCCCTGCTCGGCGTCGGCCGGAAGCTCGGGCGGTGCGTCGGCCGGCCAGGCGCCGGTCATCTCCCAACGATGCACCGGAGTGGTGCTCCACAAATAACGCCAGCCCGCGAGCCCCACGCCGAGCGGCCATCGAACGGCGGTCGACCACCGCCGGCGCGGAGTCTGAGGGTGGGAGCGACTCATATCCTTGCCCTACCCGTTCATTCGCTTGACCACCGGTTGATTGAGCGAGCCATCGGGTAGCCACATCGCATAACCGTGTCCCATCTCCATCCCAGACGAGTTGGACCGCGAAGCCATCACTTCTACGGTCTCTCGCTCGGAGCGATTCTGCTCTGCATCGTCCTCTGGATTCGTGCCAAGACGATCGGCGAGGACGAGCGTGGCAACGCCGAACGCAGGGCCCTCTTCGTCGGCCTATGGCCACCGATGCTCTGGCTGATCGGGGACGCGCTGCGGCGCGAGGAACGACGCGGCGGTCGGTGGCGGCGAATTCTGCGCCGCTAGCCTCGCCCAGCTGACCGCTCACGCCCTCTCCCAGCGAGGAGCGCGTCGATCTGGCCGAGGGCTTCGACCATGCCCTGCTCCATCCCCATCTCGATCGCCTGTTCCATCCCTTCGCGGCTGCCGAACTTGGACTCGATCGACATCGTCGTGGCGCTGGCGGCGTCGGCGATCGTCACCGTCGCGATCGTCGTCGGCATCTCCTCGTTCGAATTGCCCTCGTCGTCGGCGAAGCCGTCCTCGAAGCGCAGCCGGTTGGGCGGCTCGACCTCCTCGATCCGCCACCAGCCGTGGTACCTCTGCCCCTCCGGGCTGGTCATGAAGTAGGCGGCGCGGCCGCCGGGGGAGAGGTCGTGGTCGACGAAGGTCGCTGGGTAATGAGGCGGCCCCCACCAGCGCTCCAGCTGCCGCGGGTCCGACCACATCTTCCAGACCCGCTCGGGGCCGGCGTCGAACTCGGCGGTGATCGTCATCGTCAGGGCGTCGAGGTCCTTGTTCACGTCGGTTACGGGCATCAGCTGTCTCCTTTGTCTTCGTCGAGGATGCGGTCGATTCGCTCGATTCGGCCGCGCCACTCGGACTCGAGCCGGTCGCGGCGTGGGCGCGTCTGAGGGCGTCGGTCTCGATGCGCACGATCGACTCGCGCCCGACCCGGTGCTTGCTCACCAGTTCGGCCCGCTCCAGCACAGCGACGTGCTTCTGCACCGCCGCCAGGCTGATCGGGTACTCGCGGGCCAGGGCCGAGACCGAAAGCCGGCTTTCGTGGGCGCGGCGGAAGATGTCGCGGCGGGTCGGGTCGGCCAGCGCCCCGAACAGCAGGTCGGCGGCCTTCTCGTCGCCGCGGGTCGGTTCCTTATCTACAACCATTTGGTTGTAGATAAGCACGGCGTCGACATGGGCACTTCTCGCCAGAAGTGTCCGACGCCCTGCCGCGGACCCGCTTGAAGTACCAGCCCTCCTTTCGAGGGCGGCGATGACTTTGTTTGCAGATGGATACCCGCACGTTTATGCTAATCGCGCTTTCGACAAGGGACTGGTTGCCGCTAAATAGGGATACGACCGGGGGAGAGATGGCTACTGCGAGCGCTGTGCTGGGGGGACATCGGCTGCTGTGGGCAGCTCTGTTCGGAATTGTCTTTTTCGTCCTGCTCGATGTCAATCCGGCTGCGGCAGGGGTTGGTCGCAGTGAAATCGCCGCGTACAAGCAGCAATTCGACGTACCGGTGGCGGTTGCCGAAGCAGGCCTCGACACGCAGCACCGGGGCGATGAGATAGTCACCGAGCTCGAAGACCGCCTCGGCAGTCGCTACGGAGGTGTTTGGTTCGACGGCAAGGCTGGCGAATTCGTCGTGCCCCTGCCTCCGGGAGCTAGCTCGATTGCGGTGGCCGCCGAGCTCTCTGCGGAACAGCTTGCCGGCGACTACCGCACGGTGTCGGTGCAATCGACGTGGGAAGAGCTCGAAGCCGCCCAGGAAGCCCTCAACGGCAAGCTCACCGACCTGATCGAAGCAGGATTGGTGATCACCGGTCTGGATCCTCGGACAAACGCCATCGTGATCCAACGGTCTGTCGAGGCCAATAAGGCCGAGCGCAATCGGATAGAGCGCCTCGCGCAGGCCCAAAGCGTCGATGTGGAAATCAGAGAGCTGAAAGCTAGTCAGTTCGACTTTGAACCCACCGCCTGCGACGTTCAGAATCACGCCTGCGGTCTGCCCCTGCGGGGCGGCATCAAGATAAGAGCCACTGAATTTGGCGGGATCTACCAGTGCTCCTCAGCATTCCGGGCGCAAGGAGACGCGAACGGCAGGAGGTACCTCCTCACCGCCGGCCACTGCCATAACCCGGAATTGCCGGAATGGACGGCAAGGGACAACATCCTCGAAGATCATTACCTGGGACCGGTATCGCAGGTGGAGTTCTCCAAAGCCGGCGACTGGGCAAAAATCGACGTGACCGGCTCATGGTGGGACAAACAACCGTGGCCCGCCGAGGTCGCCTACTGGGGAGGCAATGAGGACTACCCGATAAACGGTGAAGCCTCCAGCTATCTATTTCAGACCGTTTGCCATTCGGGATTCAACACGGGTACTCATTGCGGGACCGTCACCGGTCTGGATCAGACCATCGATTATGGGCCCAGTGGAATCGTGGAACACCTCACCAGGGCGTGGCCAATGTGCGTCGGACCGGGGGACAGCGGTGGCTCGGTCTTCGCCTCGAATCAGGCGCTCGGGATCCTGTCTGGAGCGAGCGTTGATCCGGAATGCGAACGCGAGATGGTCTACTCGGAGATCACGCGAGCCACCAAAGCGCTCGGAGTTCACGTCAACCCGGCGATTGTCGGTACCGCCCCCAATGCGCAAACCCTCGATGCCATTGGGTTCCCGCCGCCGAACAAAGTGACTGTGAGCGGATCGGTCGATCCCAACGGCGACCCCACCACCTACCGCTTCGAGTACGGGACCACGACGTCGTACTCGAACTCGACCCCGTCTTGGAGCGCCGGAACGCAATGGGACCCCAGCACCGTCACCGGAACGATCACCGGTCTCCAACCCCTGACGACCTACCACTTCCGGATCCTGGCCCAGAACAGCCGCGGCACCAGCGTCGGGCAGGACAGGACCTTCACCACGCCCAACTGGGCGCCGATCCCCGGCGAGGACGACAACTTCCCCGGCCCGCGGGTCATCGCGCAAGCCAACGGCACGATCGATGTCTTCTACCGCATGCCGAGCGGCGCCCTTGGCCACAACTGGTTCGACACCGGGGGCGCCGGCTGGCTCTCGGGCAACCTGCCGGGGACGCTCGCTTCCTCTGCCATGCCCCACGCGGTAGTGCAGCCAAACGGCACGATCGACGTCTTCTACCGCACCCCGAGCAACCAACTTGGCCACAACTGGTTCGATGTCGGCGGCAGTGGCTGGCACTCAGGCAACCTGCCGGCCATCATCACGGGCGAGCCGCACCCGATTGTCCAGCCCAACGGCACCGTCGACGTCTTCTTTCGGTCCGTGGGCAACATGCTCGGACACGCCTGGTTCGATGTCGGCGGCGCCGGCTGGCAGGTCGGCCCCCTGCCTGGAACTCTCGCCTCCGAGCCGCACCCGGTGGTGCAGCCCAACGGCACGATCGACGTCTTCTACCGCACGCCGAGCAACGGACTGGGCCACAACTGGTTTGATGTCGGCGGCAGCGGCTGGCAGTCGGGCAACCTGCCGGGGACGCTCGCCTCAGACCCGCACCCGGTGGTCCTTGCCAACGGCACGGTCGACGTCTTCTACCGCACGCCGAGCAACGGACTGGGCCACAACTGGTTCGACACCGGGGGCGCCGGCTGGCTGTCAGGCAACCTGCCGGGGACGCTCGCCTCAGACCCGCACCCGATCCTGCAGCAAAACGGCACGATCGACGTCTTCTACCGCACCCCCGGTGGCCAACTCGGTCACAACTGGTTTGCGCCCTGCTGCGGGGGATGGTCAGCGGGCAACCTGCCGGGCTCGCTGGTCTCAGACCCCTATCCCATCGTGCAGCAAAACGGCACCGTTGACGTTTTCTATCGCTCTGCCAGCGGCGCCCTCGGCCATAGCTGGTTCGACACCGGAAGTGGCTGGTTCGCCGGCGATCTGCCCGGGTCCCCGGCCTCCCCACCGCACGCGATCGCCCAGCAAAACGGCACCGTCGACGTCTTCTACCGGACCACCGTCGGCGCCCTTGGCCACAACTGGTTCGACACCGGCGGCGCCGGCTGGCTGTCAGGCAACCTGCCGGGCACGATCGCGGCAAGGCTGCCGCAGGCAGCCACCCTTGCCGCCAGCGGAGTTGGGACCCAGACGGCCACCCTCAACGGCTCGGTCAACCCCGAAGCCTCGGAGACCTCCTACTACTTCGAATACGGCACCACGACCTCCTACGGCTCGAAAAAACCGGCCGCGGCAGCGGGCGTCGGCTCTCAGGAGGAAAGCGTGGCCGTCAGCCAGGCGTTGACCGGCCTCGCCGAAGGCACCACCTACAACTACCGGGTGGTCGCCGCCAGCCCCGAAGGCACCACCTACGGGGCGAACAAAACCTTCACCACCCAGTCGCCGAGCGTGAGCACCCAGCTCGCCAGCATGCTGGTCACCGACCCCTTCAACGCAACCACCTCCGCCGTCTCGAACTTCGCCACCGACTGGTCGAAACTCGGATGGGCCGGGAGCCTCGCCCCCAAGGGTGAAAACAAATCGAACGGTTGGGGTCCCGCGGACGGCCACCCGAACGTCAACGGCGCCTACTACTCGCGGGCTATCGCCAATACCGGCCCGGGAATCGCCGTCTCGGCGACGGTAAGCCAGAACCCCGGGTTCTTCGAAGGCCGCTACTTCTCCGTCTGGCTGGACATGCCCAGCCCGGGAAGCGCCCAGCGCGCCGGCTATGAGCTGAAGTTCACGCACGTGGCGAACAACACCTACAACGTCGCCCTTTCCAAGTGGGTGGGCGGCAGCCAGACGCCGCTCGGCTCCAAAACGAGCTACTCGCTGCCGCTCGGCAGCTCCTTCGCCCTCGTCGACCAGGGCGCCAACGTCTCGGCCTGGACCAACACCGGCTCGGGCTTCAGTCAGCTGCTCAGCGCCGGCGACAGCGCCTTTGAATCCGGTTACGCGGGTGTGGAGGGCGCCGGCAACGTCACCCGCCTGACCAAATTCAAGGTTGGAGCGCTGCTGAACGCGGCCGCCAACATGAACGCCGCGCTGGGGGCTCTTTCACTGAACGACGCCTTCGCCACCAACGAAAGCCCGCTCTCGGGTGGGGGCAAATGGGCCGCCTTGAGCTGGGACAACAGCACCACCGGCTACAACACCGGCTGGGTCTCCGGCGGCTGGAGCCCGTGGGACTCCTTCCCGACGATCAACGGCGCCTACTGGAAAAAAGCGGCCTTTGCCGACACCGGCGCTGGGGACGCCGTCGTGGCCACCCTCTCCAACTCGCCCGGAATAACCACTCGCTACTTCTCCCTGTGGCTCAACATGCCCAATCCCGCCAGTGTCCGCACCGGCTATGAGCTGAGGTTCACCGAAACGGGGCTATCGGCCTACGAAGTTGCCCTCTCCAAATGGGAAGCGGGGACGAAATCGCTCCTCGCCTCGAAAACCGGCTACTCGTTCCCGCTCAACAGCAAATTCGCCCTGGTCGAGAAGGCGGGCACGGTCTCGGTCTGGACCAAGACCGGCTCAGAATTCACTCAGCTGCTCTCCGTCGCCAACACCGCGCTCACCAGCGGCTACACCGGCGTCGAGGGCTCGGGCAGCAACACCCGTCTCAAAGACTTCAGAAGCGGGCACTTGCCGCCGTTTTAGGGGACGGGAAGACGCATGCGCCCCTCCGAGGAGCCAATGCCGCCGCACTCGCACGAGCTAGGGCGACTGCGGCAGCTTGGCCGCGCCCCGCTTCGTGACCGGCGCCGATGGCGGCGGCACGACTGGGCCGACGTCCCCGTCCGGGGCCTCGTCGAGGTCGACGATCACCGGCGCGTGGTCGCTCGGCCCTTTCCCTTTCCGCGCCAGCCGATCGACCCACGCCGCCCGAACCCGGGTGGCAACCGGCGCGCCGGCGAGGATCAGGTCGATCCGCATCCCGAGGTCGCGGTGGAACATCCCAGCCCGGTAGTCCCAGTAGGTGAAGACCCGCTCGTCCGGCCAGCGGTCGCGGACGACGTCACGCAGTCCCAGCGCCTGGAGCTCCGCCAGCGCGGCGCGCTCGGGCGCCGTCACGTGCGTCTGCCCGGCGTAGGCCTCCGGGTCGAACACGTCCTCGTCGGTCGGGGCGATGTTCACGTCACCGCAGACGACCGTCGCCTCGGGCCCCGCGGCCACCGCGTCGCGCAGCGCGGCCAGCCAGGCGAGCTTGTACTCGTAGTGCGCTGAACCCGGATCGCGCCCGTTCGGAACGTAGACGGAGTGCACGCGGATCCCACCACAGGTGGCCGACAGCGCCCGCGCCTCCGGATGCGGAAAGCCGGGGGCGCCGGCGAGGCCGGGAACGACGTCCTTCAAGCCGACGCGCGAAAAGATCGCGACGCCGTTCCAGCTCGCCTCACCGTGGGCGGCGACCTCGTAGCCGCGGTCCGCCAGCTGGTCGCCGAGCAGATCGATCAGAGCGCCGTCCGCAAGCTTCGTCTCCTGCAGGCAGACCACGTCCGGATTCCGCTCGTCCAGCCACGGGAGCAATCGCGCCAAGCGCTGCTTCACCGAGTTCACGTTCCAGGTGGCGATCCGCATCGGCTGACGGTACTGCGAATTCCGTCTCGCTCAGAGAACCGCGAGTCCGTCGCCAAGCGCCAACCGCCCATCTGATTTCAGGCACTCTCGCCAGGAGTGCCCGACTCACGAACGGCGGATACCCCGCGTCCCCGATTCAGCTCTCGTCCTCCTCGTCCCACTGATGTCGAGCGCGGAGGAAGTGGATCGCGAGGACGATGCAGATCACCAGGACCGGAGCGAATACCGGCAGCGCCTCGATCGCATTGTGGTGGGCGAGTGGGAGGATCAAGAGCTGACGCCCGCGTTCTCCCTGGGCTCGAGGGGACGCCGGGCGCTGCCGCTGGGGCGCCCGCGTGGGGCGACGCCGAAGGAGAGCCGGTGCAGTCCCCAGGCGATCAGCGCCAGCAGGCCGAGGGCGATCCCGAGCACGGCCGAGTATGCGAGCGCGACGACGACCGGGCTACCCCCCGTCTGCTCGCGCTGGAGCAATTTGTGCTCGTTGCGGAAGGAGCGGGTAGAGCTCGGGAGCGCCGGGATTTCGCCGACCGGGATCGCCGCGTCGCGGGGCAGGTAGATCGGCAGCGCGGTGAGCGAGTTGCCCTTCTCGAGGCGGATCATGGTCTTCCAGTTGCCGTGGACCGGGATCGGGTCGGTGGTGCGGTAGCGACCGGGGGCGAACCGCGTCAGTGGCTCGACGACGAGGCCGCCGCCCTGCCAGGCGGTGACGTCGAACCACTCCGCGTCGTTGGCCGCATCGGGGGGACTGAGGTCGACCATCGCCCTCACTTCCCGGCCGCCGGAGCCGGCGACCTCGGTCAGGGTGACGTGGGCGCTCACTCCCCGGTCGGTCGAGGTGTAGAGACCGAACGCGACCAGCGCCGCGAGGACGGCGGCGCTGCCGGCCGCGGCGGCGCGCAGCCGTGGCCGCGGCACCCCGCGCTCGACCGCGAGGTGGGCGCCGATCCAGGCGCCGATCATGGCCCCGGCCAGCGCCGCGCCGAAGCCGACGAACGCCCCCTCGGGGAACAGCGCGGAGGTCCAGGGCAGTGGCATCCAGACCTGCGACCAAGCCCACTCCCCAGCCAGGCCCATCGTGCCGATACCGATCCCCGCCCAGAGCCCGAAGCGCAGCGGCGAGGTCGTCGCGACCCTGAGAGCGATCGCCTCGACCACCAGAGCCGCGGCCAGGTAGAGGGGGAAGTGCGGCGTCGTCTCCCCCAGCAGCGGACCGATCGCCAGCGCCAGCCCCCCGCGCATGACGATGAAGAAGACGACCGCGCCGAGTGCGGCGCCGCGGCCGCCGTAGATGCGCGCGAAGACGAGCCCGATGCCGGCTGCGAGCATCAGCAGCATCGGCTGGAAGACCAGCTGGAACTGGGGCACGCCGAAGTCGAACTCGGCCTGGAAGGTCGAGAGGCCCACCATCATGCCGCCGGTGAGGGCGACGGCCCGACCGGCCTTGGTCGTCCAGAGTTCCGGCGTCGGCGAGTCGAGCGCGGCGTTCGCGCGCTGGCCCTCGACGGTGAGCACGGCGATCCCGACCAGGGTCATCGCGGCGCCGCCGATCAGCATCAGATGCGTCGGCCCCCAGAGGGTGACGTCCTGGCCGAAGAGGCGGTGCCAGCCGTCGTCGAGGGGAAACCCGGCCAGCGAGAAGGCGCCGCAGGCGCAGATGAGGACGCCGCCGAGCGGCGCCCACCAGTCGCGCCCGAGCCGGATCGCGACAGTGCTGGGTCGCTGCGGCGGCAGCACCATCGCGAGGAAGCCGGCGGTGAAGATGCCGAAGAGACCGCCGAGGATGAAGTAGTGGGCGGGGTTGGCGAGCGGCCCGGCATCGCGGCCGTTGTCGATGTGGAGGGAGATGTCCCAGTACATGCCGAAGAGGGCGATGACCAGCGAGGTCGTGGCGAGCACGACCGGCAGCACGGTCCAGCCGGGCAGCCCGAAGCGCCGTTCGGCCCAGGCGGCCAGGCGAGCCAGCGTGGTGACGCGACCTGAGCGGTGGCCGAAGCCGAGGTAGAGGAGCGCCGCCGTCAGCGCCGTCGCGGCGATTGAGGCGATGACGATCTGACCGAGCTCGGCGCCGCCCGCGGGAGGCGGCGTGCCCTGCGCGGCCGCCGCGGGTGAGGCGGTCAGCGCGAAGCCGGCGAGGAAGATGAGGGATCCAAGGGAGCGTTTCATGCTGCGTCCCTTCCGAGGGGGTAGAAGTTGGGGGACAATTACCTCATACACAGTTACCTCAAACGAGGTTACATGCTTTGAGGTAGACTCGCCCGGTGGCCAAGGGAGACGAGGCAGCCCGGGGCGCCGCACCAGAGCAGGCGTCGCTGACCGTCGAGCAGCTCGCCTACGAGACGGGGATGTCGGTGCGCAACATCCGCAACCACCAGTCCCGCGGCCTGCTTCCACCGCCGGAGGTGCGAGCGCGGACGGGCTACTACGGCGCCGACCACGTCGCCCGCCTGCGCCTGATCCAGGAGATGCAGGCGGAGGGTTTCAAGCTGAGCGCGATCTCCCGCCTGATCGGCGAGCACGGCGCCGACGCCGACCGCTTCGTCGGCCTGCGCCAGGCGGTCACCGCCCCCTTCGCCGACGAGGCGCCGGAAGTCCTCAGCCGCGAGGAGCTGATCGAGCGCTTCCAGGTCGACGACGACAGGCTCCTGACCAAAGCCCAGAAGCTGGGGCTGCTGATCGACCTGGGAGACGAGCGCTACGAAGCGCCGAGCCCAGCGCTCCTGCAGGCGGCCGAGGAGGTGCTGAAGATGGGCATCGGCCTCCCCGCCGCCCTCGCCGCGATCGAGAAGCTGAACAAAAACTCGCACTCGGCCGCGCGCACCTTCGTCGACCTCTTCCTCGAGGAACTGTGGAAGCCCTTCGACGAAGCCGGCCGGCCCGACGAGGGTTGGCCCGAGATGATCGCCGCGGTCGAACGGCTGCGGCCGCTTGCCGTCGAGACCCTCAACGCCACCTTCCGCCTGACCCTGACCGGGGAAGTCGAAAAGGCCTTCGGCGAAGTCCTCGAACGGCGGCAGAAGAAGCGCTGAACTAGCCGACGATCAGCCAGGAGCGGCGGACCTGACCGCTTATCCCGGAGGGCGCGAGCGCTCGTAGGTGGAAGAGCTTGTGGCCGGGGCGAAGCTGGACGTAGCGTTTCGGTGAGGAGCAGGCGCGCCAGGGGCGCAGCTTGGCCGGGACGCGCTCGCCGCTCAGCCGGCACTGGAAGCGGGCGCCTTCCTGGGGGGAGTAGAAGCGGAAGGTGGCGAAGTGCTTCGTGGTCCGTCGCCCAATCGTGCCCGAGAAGCGCGGTCGGGGCGGACGGCGATCGGGGATGTCCCCCCACTCGGCGACGAACTCGCCGCTGGCGGTGAATTTCTGCACCCGGGCGCCGCCGGGGTCGGGGTAGGGTTCGCCCGCGTCGGCGACGTAGACGAACCCGGCGGGGTCGGTGGCAACGGAGGTCGGGGTGTAGAAGCGTCCGGGCCCCCGGCCGTGACCGCCCCAGGAGCCGAGGAACACACCGCTCCCCGTGAACTTCTGGATCCGGGCGTTGGCCGTGTCGGCGACGTAGACGTTGCCGACGGCGTCGGTGGCGATTCCGTAGGGGTAGACGAACTGCCCCTCGTCGCTGCCGAAGCGTCCCCATTTCGTGACGAAGGTGCCGTCAGCGGTGAACACCTGGATCCGGCTCGAGTAGGTGTCGGCGACGTATACGAGTCCCGAGGAGCTGATATCGATGCCCCAGGCTTCGCCGAGCTGCCCGTCCTCGTCGCCGCTCGCGCCCCATTTGGAGAGGAGGGCGCCGTCGGGGGCGAAGCGCTGAACTTCATGGGAGTCGAGGAGATTGACCACGCCTCCGGCGTCGACGGCGAGATCGTGGCCGTCCGCTTTCCACTGGCGTCGCGGGCTGCCGTCCGGTCCCAGCACGTAGAGCAGGCCGCGGGTGCTGTCGGCCACGTAGAGATCGCCCGCGGCGTCGGTGGCGATGTCACGGGGCCTGAAGGCGCTGCCCGAACGGGCGAAGTTGCCCAGGCTCGCCAGCAGGGTGCCGTCGGAGGAGTACTGCTGGATCTGAGCGCTGCGCTGGGGGTTCGAGAGGTAGACGTGGCCGGCGTCGGCAGCGATGGAGAGCGGGATCGGCTCGAAGCCGATCGACGCATGCGCTCCCCCGGAGCTGCTCGCGACCGCGGCGGCGGGAAGCGCGAGCGCGCAGAGAGCCAGCAGCCCGACGACCGCGATCCGGAGAGCGGGGTTCGGGCGCACAACCACCCTCAGCTCTCTTTCGCCAAGCGGTCGAGATGGCGTTTGCCGACCTCGTTGGTAAGTCCCAGGAACTCGATGATCCGGGACAGCTCGGCGGCGGTAAAGCGGCTTGCCAGGGACGCCTCCCACTCTGCCGCCAGGGGTCCCCAAATCCGCTCGGCGCGCGCGTAGAACTTCGAAGTCACCTCGACCTTGACGCGTCGGCGATCAGCGGGGTCGAGGGCGCGGCGGGCAAATCCGGCGCGCTCAAGCCGGTCGACGACGCCGGTCACCGCACCGCTGGTCAGCCCCACCTCGGCCCCCAGCTCCCCGGCGGTGAGGCCGCCGGCGTTCTCGATCGCATTCAGGCAGTGTAGATCGGTGCGGTTGACCCCGAGCCGATCGGCGGCGAGGTTTTCGAAGGCGCTGTCCTGGTTACCGCTGGCGCGGAAAGCGGTGATCAGCTCCTCGATCAGCTGTTGCTTTGGGCTTGCAGGCATATCTCTTAGTTGCTAAGATACTTGCTAGATAAAGTACTTACCGGGTGAGAGGATCATAGGACGCTCGGGCGACGAAGGGAGTGCAGATGACTAATACGGGAAATACGGCATCGAGGATGGAGTGGCGACTGGAGCTGGTGCAGGTGCCGGTCTCCGACGTGGATCGGGCCAAGGCCTTCTACATCGACCGGGTCGGCTTCCTCGCCGAACACGACCACCAGGTGAGTGAGGAGCTGCGCTTCGTGCAGCTGACCCCGCCCGGCTCGGCCTGCTCGATCGCGTTGACCACCGGCGCGCACCAGATGCCGCCGGGGAGCGTCGCGGGCCTGCAGCTGGTCGTCAAGGACGCTGACGCGGCCAGGGCGGAGCTGGTTGAACGTGGGGTCGAGGCGACCGAGGTGCAGGAGTTTCCCTGGGGTCGCTTCGTGTTCTTCGCGGACCCCGACGGCAACGGCTGGGCCGTCCAAGAGATCGTCCAACCTCAGGACTCGAGCGCCAGTTAGGCTCGCGGTCGTGAACGTCCTGGTCGCCGCCGACATGGAGGGAGTCGCCGGAATCGAGGGCTATGGCGACTGCCTACCCTCGCACCCCCGAGCCTACGCGCGCGGCCGACGGCTGCTGACCGACGAAGTGTTGGTGGCGATCGAGGCGCTGCGGGCGGGTGGCGCCGAGCGGATCTCGGTTGGCGACTGGCACATGGTTGGCACCAACGTCGAAAGGGCGCGGATGCCGGCGGACGTCGAGGTGCGCCCGATCGCCGACCTCGCCCTAACCGAGGCCGAGCCCTCGATGACGAAGGCGCACGGCGGGCCGCTCGACGCGGTGGTGATGATCGGCCACCACGCCAAGACGCCGAGCCCCCGGGGGTTCTGCTCGCACACCTTCATCTGGGGAATGGAGGTGCTGCTCGACGGCGACTCGCTGAGCGAGGTGCAGGTATACGCGCAGGGCCTGGCCGCCGAGGGGATCCCGATCCTCCTCGCCGGCGGCGACCGCTGGCTGCTCGAGGAGATGGAGGCCGGCGAGCTGGGCAGCGCCCACCTGCTCACGACGAAGGAGGGGCAGGGACGGGCGCGAGCGCGTTCGGTCCCGCCAGCCACGGCCCACGCAGAGCTGGCCGCGGCGATATCCGCGGCGCTCGCCGCGCCGCTGCGGCCGCCGCCGGCCCGGAGCTACCCCACGGAGCTGCTCGTCAGGGTGGAGGGCGAGGAGATCGCGCGGATGACGGTGGCCGAGCCCGCCGACCTTCTCACCGCGGTCGCCACCGTCTTCCGCACCAGCCAGGTCTCCCGCGAGTACCGACAGCTGGCCAAGCTGCTGCCCTCCGACCACGACTCGCGGCTCCGCTCCCTCCAGCGCCAGCTCGGCAGCGTCCTGGCGACGCCGGTGATGCGCTCCAAGGAGCGCCACTGGCTGACCTCGGGCAAAGGTGGGCCGCGGCGTACCTAGGCGGGGATCGCCTCCCCTCGCCTGGTTGCGGCTAGGGACGCTACATGTCACCATCCTTGACCTAAGCGGCCAGTCAATCTCGTCTGAACGGATTCGGGCGACGACGGCCGGAACAGCACCACATAAGGAGCGATCAAGATGAGACGCAGCTCTATTCTCGGAGCCCTCGTACTCTGCGCGCTGGCGCTATGCACGTTCGGAGTAGCGAACGCCTCGGCGGCGGAACTGACAGCGGTCACATGCGAAGCGGTTACGGCCGGAACCGGAAACTACAAAACCTCCGCTTGTGAAACACCGAAAGTGGCGGGAAGCAACTTCGAAACAAAAGCGCTGCCGGTGGGCCAGACAACAGAAGTGACGGGCGAAGCCGTCGGCAAAACCGTTCTGAAAGGAGTAGCTGCATTTCTGAACGTCGAGATCACATGTGAAAAAGCCGAAACAACGGGGCATGTGACGAACAGAGAAGAGTCGGCGGGCAAACACACAATCGAAGGCTCGAAAATAATCATCGACTACAAAGAATGCCACGCTTCGCTGCAGTCCGACACAACGAAAACGTGCAGAGTCGAAGACGTTGCTACGTCCACCAAAGACACAATCCTCTCCAAGGAACTGAAATCGATGAGCACTACCGAACACAACATCAAATTCGAACCAGTTGCGGGTCCCATTCTTGAATTCTGGATTCTCCCAGAATCGACACCGGGGGGATCGGGATGCCCGATTGTGAAAGTGAAAGTCACTGTAACCGGCTCCGTGCTCGGTGTCGCTAACACAGAAAAACACAATCATGTCACCTTCACTCCCGCGACCAACGGCGGCTTGCTCAAAATGCTCGGCGGTGCGGCTAGCTATGAAGCCACACACAAAGCTGTGATGAAAGGAACGACGAACCTCGTCGGCGCTGAAACATTCACATAGCGCAGCAGATGGTAAGTAGTGGCCGAGCCGGGACGGGAGTCCCGGCTCGGCTTTGGTAGGCGCTGTACGCCTGAGGCAGTAGAAGCCCTATTTGCCGGCGGTCGCGGTGGCGGCGGTGTAGAGGGGAGATCCGGTTTTGGTGGTGGCGGTGATCGTGTTGGTGAAGGCACCCGAGACGGGCGCGGTGTAGGTGAACTGGGTCGTCGAGACCGCGGGGCCGGTTTCGACGATCGTCAGCGAGCCGCCGGTGACCGCGCCGCCGTTGGCCGTGACGGCGACGGTGTGGCCGGCGCCGACGTTCGAGGCGGTGTTGCCGGCGCTGTCGGTGACGCTGACGCTGGCGGTAACCGTCCCGGCGTTGCCGAGCGCGGTGATCGCGCAGGTGAAAAGGCATGGCGAGCCGATCGCGCCGGCGCTGACGGCGACGCCGGTGAGGCCGAGGCGTGCCGCGGTCCCGACCGAGACCACGAGAGCCAGGGGAGTCGCCGTGGAGATCGTGCCGTCGGTGGCGGAGACGCTCGTCGCCCCGGCTTTGTTGAGTTTCATCACCCCGTTTTTGGTGGAGGAGACGGTTGCGGCTCCGGAGGTGAAGTTCAGCGCGGTGACGGCGCCGAAGCTCACCGCGGTGCCGGAGCTGTTGGAAACCGTGGGCAGCGCCCCGCTGGGACTGGCCGAGGCACCGGAGAAGACGATGTCCTTGGCGCCGGCATAGGTGGTGGCGGTGTTGCCATAGGCGTCCTGGGCCGTCGTCGTCAGGTTGTCGTTCGCCGCCGCCACCGGGGTGGTCGTCGCCGCGGTCAGCGCCAATTTCGCCGCGGTGCCGGCGGCTACCGTCATCGACAGCGCCGTGTTGGTGATCGAGCCCTCGGTCGCTTTGAGGCTGACCGCGCCGCTTTTGTAGAGCTTCATCGCGCCGCCGTCCCCGTCTTCGGCGGCGGCGACGCCGTTGCTGAACTCGATCGCCGTGGCGGCGCCGAAGGCGATGTCAGCGCCGCTGGAATCGGTGACCGTGGGCGCATTGCCGGCGCCGCTCGCGCTGGCGCCGGAGAAGATCAGGTTGTGGGAGCCGGTGTAGCTCGTCGCCGTGTTGCCGTAGGTGTCCTGCACGGTGATCGTGAGGTTGTCGGTCGCTCCCGCGGCGGGCGTGGTCGTCGCCGCCGCAACCGCGTATTTCGAGGTGGCGGCTGGGCTGACGGTAAGCGCGAGCGGCGCCGGGGTCGTGATCGAGCCCTCGGTGGCCACCACGCTCGCGGCACCCGCTTTGTAGATTTTCAGGACGCCGTTTTTGCTCGAGGCGACGGTGGCGGCGCCGGCGGTGAAGGTGAGCGCGGTGGCGCTGCCGAAGGCGATCGGGCTGCCGGCGCTGTTGACGACGCTGGGAGCGGTGCCGCCCGGGCTCGACGCGGCGCCCGAGAAGATCAGCGAGTGCGAGCCAGTGTAGGTCGTGACGGTGTTGTTGTTGGCATCTTTGGCCGTGATCGTGAGGTTGACCGAGCTGCCGGCGGTTGGGGTCGCGGTGCTGCCGGAGATGGTGAATTTCGCAACCGCGCCGACCGTCACGTTCGCGGCTTTGGCGTTGCTGGACGCGGTCCAGGTCTCCCACACGGCCGTCACCCTGTAGCTGTGTTCCCCGATGGCGACGCCGCTGTCGACACAGCTGGTGACGGTGGCCGGCGCCGCCGCGGTCGGGCAGGTGCCGGCGGGCTGACCGCCGTCACGGGTGACGTAGTAGGTGACGGAGCCCGGCCCAGGCGGGGTCACCGCGCCCCAAGTGAGCGAGACGGTTCCCCCACCAGGGGTGGCGGTGGCGATCGCCGGCGTGTTCAGTTTCGAGACCGCCGCCGAGGCGCTGCCCCCACCCGCGCTCGAGAAGTAGCCAAGGGCGCTGCCGGCGATGGCAACGAGCAGGGCGGCGCTCGCCAGCGCGACAGAAAAGCCGCTGGGTAGTAGGCGCCTCAACCGTGCGCCTCCCCGCTGAAGACGAGCGGGACCTCAGCGCCCCTGCAGGCGTCCTGGTTGACCGGCGCGTCGCGCAGCGCGAGCGCCGGCGCCGTGGCCGTCGTGGAGGGCAGGCTGACCGACGCTCCCGCGGGCACGGTCAGCGGCGTCGCCGGCGAGATGCTCGAGGCGGTCGGCGCGAAGTTGGGCTCTGCCGGGCAGCCGGGCGGGGCGCTCGCGACGGCGACGGTGAGGCTGGTGAGGACGATCGGGGCCGGGTTCGGATTGGTGATCAGCACAGGCAGCGCCTGGGCTGGATCGCCGGGGTAGAGGTCTTCCAGCGCCCCTATCCGCGGCTCGACCGAAAACGGCTTTGGCTCCAGCTGCTCCCAGGGAAAATGGGCAGCGGGGCCGGGGCGGCCGGCCGGGCTCAGCGCGCGGACCGTGAGCTTGTGCCCACCGGGCGCGAGCCCGTCGACCAGATGCGGCGAGTCGCAGGGGCCCCACTCACTCTCGTCGAGCCGGCACTGGAAGCGTCGCGGCAACGGCGGGGCGGCGCCCTTTGGCCCCGACGGCCGCTGGCTCGGGCCCTGCGTCCGCGGCACGAGGTGGAATCGGAACTGAGCCTGGGCCCCGATCGAGGGCGGCGCGGGGACTTCGAGGAATAGCGGCCGCGGCGGCTGCGTCTGACGGCGCTTCTTGGCCGGCGCGTTCGCGCCGCCGCGGCGGGAGTCGGCGCCGGCGACAGCGTCGTGACCCCCGGGACGGGTCGCCGCGTAGGCGACCGTCCCGAGCGCGGCCGAGATCGCGGCCAGGGCCAGCAGCGTCCCGACGGCGCGCGAGCGACCCGCGACGATCCGCCGATGGGACACGATCCAGCCTCAGCTGGCCCTAGTTGCTTTTCAGCGTCAGCGTCAGCGTCGCGCCCTGGCAGGCGTCCTGGTTGACGCCCGTGTCGTTCATCGTCAGCGTGCCACCGGGCGTGACCGCCTGGCCATTGCCCGGCGCGAAGGTTTTGTTGACGACGACGTCGGCCATCGTGAAGTCGGGGTTGCCGCCGCTGATCACGACGCTGCAGCTGGAGTGGCCGGCGTCGGCGGTGATTTTTTCGAGCGAGACGGTGCCGACCCGCTGTTTGCCCGAGGACGGGTTGTCGACGGTCAGCGTCACCGGCGAGGACGAGCCCGGGTAGAGGTTCCCGGTCACGGTCCCTTTCAGGGTCACGGCCGCACTAGTGCCGACCGTCGCGGTCGCGGTCCCGGAGCCGCTGGAGGTGAAGTAGGCGTAGGCGCCGGCGGCGAGCGCCAAGGCGCCGACAGCGGCGAGTGCCAAGCTCCGTCTCTTCGTGAGCAGATCCATCCCTGCCTCTTTCGGTTCGTGCCGAGGCTCCTTGCGCCGGCGGTTATGAGGCATCGGCGCCTCTGAGCACGGACTTAAGACCAACAATGGCTATAAACAGCGGGGCCCTTTGTACAAACTGGTCAGCGCGAATCAGGCGCGGTCCAGGGCCAGGTCTCGCAGATGCGCGCGACGTGGCGGTGATCGGTGCCACAGCAGCCACCGAGGACGCGGATCGCCGGCAGGTGCGGCTCGAGGGCGAGGTATTCGGCGGCGAGCTCGGCCGGGTCGCCGTCGTCGAGGTCGGTCGCCTCGTCGAGCTCATCGTGGCTCTTGCGCGAGGCGTTGGCGCGGATGCCGCCGAGGCGGTCGATCCAGGGGCCGCCGCGTTCGACCACGGCGGCGAAGTGGGTCGGGTGAGCGCAGTTGATCATGAAGTAAGCGGTGGCGCCCGCGGTCTCGGCGTCGACCCGTTCGATCGCCGTGCCGAGGGGCTCGCCATTGGGGAGCTGGCCGTCGGTCTCCAGGGTGAAGCCGATCGTCACCGGCGTGCCGGTGACGGTGGCCGCCCTGACGACGCCGATCGCCTCCTCGACGTAACAGAGGGTGTAGGCGCTGACCATGTCGACCCCGGCGGCGGCGAGGGCCTCGACCTGTTGAGCGTGGTAGCGCTCGGCCTCCGCCGCTGACATCAGGCCCGCCGGGCGGTAGGCGTCGCTCTGGGGGCCGATGGTGCCGCAGACGGCGATCGGCGTCCGCGGCCCCTCCTCCTCGGCGCGGATCTGCTCGGCCAGCTCGACCGCCTCGCGATTGACGTCGGCGATCGCAGCGGCGGAGTAGCCAAGCTCGGCCCCCCAATCGACGCTCGCCCGCCAGGTCGGCGTGTCGAGCGTGAACCCCACCTCGAGACCGCGGGCGATCTCGGCGTACTCGCCGTAGTAACGGCGCAGCGCCTCCCTCCCATCGGAGTCGCGCAGCAACGGGAACGCAGCGAAGGAGGGCAGTTCGATGCCCTCGCGGAAGATCATCGTCGTCTCGAGGCCGCCATCGCCGACGAAGAGCCGGCTGCCGTCGGGAATGGCCATCCCGGGATCGTAGAGCGAGACCCGCCGGCTGCGAAGATCGGCCCGATGGCCTCGCGCCTACCGGAACCGCTGCCCCGCGAACTGGACGCCGCCGCGTTGGCCCGCCGGGCGGGCGGCCTGCTCCTCGTCGGCCTCGCCGTGGCGCTGTTGATCAGCACGCTGCCTGGGCTCGACGAGGTGCGGGAGCGCTTCGCCAACGCCGAGCCGGGCTGGCTGGTGGCGCTGTTCTTCCTCGAGGTCGCGTCGTGCCTGTCCTACGTGGTCGCCTTCCGGGGGGTGTTCTGCACCCGGCTGGATTGGCGCTTCAGCTACGAGATCGGGATGGCCGAGCAGGGGACCAACGTGCTGCTGCCCGCGGGCGGTGTGGGCGGGCTGGCGCTGGGCGCCTGGGCGCTGCGGCAGGGGGGGATGAGCACTGGGCGCATCGCCCGGCGCAGCGTCGCCTTCTTCGTGCTCACGAGCGCGCCGAATTTCGTCTGCGCGGCAGTGCTCGGGTGCGCGCTCGCCACCGGGACGCTGCCGGGCGAGGGTCCCCGGGTCCTCACCTGGGCCCTCGGCGGGCTGGCGCTCGCGGCGATCGTCCTCGTGGCGGTGCTGCCGCGGATCCTCGTCCGCGTCGGGCCCGACCGCGGCGGTCCGGGGGAGGCCCGGAGCCGCCGCGTGCGGCTGGGAGCGATCGCACGGCGGGGCGCCGTCACCCTCAGCGACGGGGTCCACGACGCCGGCGAGCTGCTGCGGGCCCGCCAGCCCTACGCGGTGCTCGGGGCGATCGGCTACATGGCGCTCGACGTCGCCGCCCTGGCCGCGGCGTTCGCCGCCTTCGGCACGACGCCGCCGTTCGCCGCCTTCGTCTTCGCCTACGTGATCGGGCAACTCGGTGGCCTCATCCCCCTGCCGGGCGGGGTCGGAGGAATAGACGGAGGGCTGATCGGCGCCTTGACCCTCTACGGCAGCCCCCTCTCCCAAGCAACCGCCGCGGTGCTCGCCTACCGCGTCGTCCAACTCGGCATCCCGGCGATCCTCGGCTCGGTCGCTTTCGTCCAATTGCGCCGAACCCTGACCCGCGAACAAGCCCCGGCCGCCCTCTGCGAGCCCTTTGAGGAACCGGCGCTTCCGGTCTTCACCCTGTCCCGGAAATAGGCTAGGATTCCTTTTTTAGTCAGTCATTTAAAAGGGAAGAATGAAGAACGCAGTCTTTGCATTGCTGGTGGGAATGGGGATCGCCTTAATCGCGGTTGGTTGCGGGGGCAGCGAGTCCGAGGCCGCCCCGTTGACCAAAGCCCAGTTCATCGCGGAGGCGGACGCGATCTGCAGCCAGGCGAAGGAGGAACGCAACGCCGCCATGAAGGCGGCCGGAGAGGAAAGCGCCGAAAACCCCGGCTCCGACGACGCTGAACTCGAACGGTTCGTCAGCGACGCCGCCCTGCCGTCGATCCAGACGATGACCGACGAACTCGGCGAACTTGGCACTCCCAAAAAGGACAAAAAGCAGGTCGAAGCGATCGTCGCCGGCTTCGAAGACGCGGTCGAGCAGATTGAAGCCGATCCTGAAAGCGCCCTGACGCCGGCTCCGTTTGTCAAGGCCAACGAACGAGCAACGGACTACGGCCTGACGGGCTGCGTGATCTGAACCCGCCGGCTTCTCGGCTGAGCCGAGGCCGGGAGGAGGTCAGGGAATTTCCTGCGTCACCAGGGCGGCGACCTTCCACTCGCCGTCCTCTTTCCTCATCGGCATCGTGTAATCCGTTTCGTTGGTGCCGTGGTACAGGGCGAACCCCTTGTTGCCTTCGACTCGCAGAACGGAAATCGGGCCCGTCATGTTGCTGGCGCGCAGCGGTTTGGACCTCGCCACGGGCTGCGCCAGCGCTTCGAGGCCCGCGGGACACCCACCGGTGGTCAGGGCCGGCGCTCTCCTTTCCACCAACTTGACCGTTGCCGCCGTGAGCGTGGCGCACTGAGTCGCCCAGTCCCCGGCGGCCCGCGCCTGCAGATTTTCTTCGAGGGCGGTCGATGCTTCTTCGCGTTCGGCCGCTTCCGCCTCTTCGCCGAATTCCGCGATCGCGTTTTTTTTGCCGGGCCTGATGAATTCGGCGCTCGCGCCGGTTTCTGACTGAGTCAGGCTGCCGGAGCTGCTCGAGTCGCCGGAGCTGCTGGCGGTATCCGCCGAGGAGGAAGAGCTCGAGCTGCCGCCCCCGCATCCCCCCACCAGCGCCATCAGCAACATCGCGATTATCAGCACGGCGCTGGTTTGCTTTTTGCTTGCCATAGTGATCAGAGGATTTTAATCATGTTTCGGATCTGAGTCGTCCTCGCCCTCGAGCCACCGCCTCGCCTCCTCGGTGACGTCAGCCTGTGTCTCCAGATACAGCCCCATCAGCTCGGCCTTGCAGGTGCGGTTCCCGGCCAGCCAAGCCTGGTGGAGGAGCCCCCACATGCTGATCGTGCCGGGGAGGCTGAGGTTGAGCACCTCGGCCGAGCGCTCCATCAGCTCTTTGAAGTCGGCTTCGAAATGAGAGATGGCGACGGCGCGGATGTCGGGCTCGTCCTCCGTCGCGCGGGCTTTCATCTGAGCCTGGCCGGAGCGGATGCCGGAGGACCAGGCCAGGGTGAGGAAGTCTTCCATTGCCTCGGTTTGCGGGAGGTCGAGGCCGAGAGCCTCTTCGCTTTCCTCGAGCAGGGGCTTAAGATCCCGATCCTTGGCTGCCAGGAGGTCGTTGCCGAAGTCTTCGCTGTCGGGCGACGACACCCGCCCCAGTCTAGCTATGTAGAAATACACTAGTACCTTTTTGTGTACTACTGGGATTCTCCGCTCAGGTGGCCCCTTCGCGCTTCAGAATCCCGCTGGGTGGCGGGCGACGAAGCCACGGGGGTCGACGCTGGCCATATGCCAGCGCGGGCCGGAGACTCCCGGCAGATTGCCGCGGGTGTCGAAGCGGAGGCCGGCGACCACCATGAAGACGTGGTCCGGGTTCGCGTAGAGGGTGATCCAGTGGCCGATCCCGGGCTCTTCCCAGGAGGCGAGCTGGCCGGAGACCATCGTCGCCTCGAGCAGGCCCGCCCCGTGCAGGGCGTAGCCGACGGCCCCAGAGCAGTCGTAGCCGCGCGCGAGCCAGCTGGCGTGGCCGCCTCCCCATATATATGGACGGCCGACGATCTGGTTGGCGGCGGCGATCACCTGCCTCACCACGGTGGGGGCATCGGGAGAGGCGACCGCGCGATCGCCGAAGAGGCTCGCCCCGCAGGTCGCACTGGTTCGGACTCCGCTCGGCGAGACCGAGGCGCAGCCCGCCCCCCAGGGCACCTGCGCTGTCGCCGCGGCCGGTGCGAAGGCGACCGTCAGCGCCGCCGCCGCAAGCGCGCCGGCAAGCATCGCGATCGACCTCTTCGCCATCCCCCTCAAGATCTCGGGAAGGCTACGGCAACAGCCCTGCTCGTAGGCAAGGATCGCATCCCGGCGATCGGCCCAGCCGGCTACTCGCGGATCCCGAGATACCGCAGCGCCGACTGTGCCGCGTTGAACCCCCCCATGCCGTGGACGCCGCCGCCGGGGGGCGTCGCGGCGGAGCAGATGTAGAGACCGGGGACGCCGGTGCTGTACGGATCGCGGGCGAGGCGAGGGCGGATCGCGATCTGGATCGGCGAGTTGGCGCCGCTGATGATGTCGCCGCCGACGTAGTTCGGGTTGCCGGCCTCGAGCTCGGCTGGGGAGCGCACTGAGGTGGCGACGATGCGCTCGCGCAGGCCCGGAGCGAAGCGTTCGATCTGGTCGAGGATGGCCTTCTCGGCGTCGCCGTCGTAGCCGTTCGGCACATGGGCGTAGGCCCAGATCGGGTGGACGTCGCCGGCTGAGCGCTGCGGGTCGGCGAGGTACTGCTGGCCGACGAGGAGGAGGGGGCGGGCCGGCATGCGGCCACGGTTGACGTCGCGCTCGGCAGCGACCAGCTCCTCGAAGGAGCCGATTACGTGCACCGTGCCCGCCCGGCGCGCGGCCTCCGCCGTCCAAGGCACCCCCCCCTCGACGGCGAGGTCGAGCTTGACCGCCCCCGGCCCGTACCTGTAGCGGCGGTAGGCGCGCGCGACTCGGCTCGGCAGTCGCTCGCCGACGATGTCGGCGACGGCGCCGGGCCCGAGGTCGAAGGCGACGACGTCGCGGTCGCCGAGCTCGGCCAGCGAGCGCACCCGCACCCCCGTCTCGATCCGGCCGCCGTGTTCGCGCAGAACCGCGGCGAGGGCATTGGCGAGCGACTGCGAGCCCCCCGCCGCCACCGGCCAGCCGACGCTGTGGCAGGCGGCGATCAACGCCAGGCCGACCGAGGCGCTCATCGGCTGCGTCAGCGGAGCGAAGGTGTGGGCGGCAACGCCGCCGAAGAGCGCCCGCGCCCCCGGCGTCCGCCAGCGGCGCGCGACCAGAGTCGCCGGCGCCACGGCTGTCGCGAACCGGGCCAGTAGGAGGGGGTGCTTGGGCAGGTGGAGGATCGGGTGCAGCAGATCCTCGTTGAGCGCGTCGAAGTGGGTGGAGGGGGAGGCGAACAGGCGCTTCCAGGCCGCGCCGTCCGGGCCGAGCCCGTCGGCCGTCCGCTCCAGCGAGCGCACCAGCGCCGCGGCGCTGCCGTCATCGAGCGGGTGAGCGAGGTCGATCTCGGGCCAGCGCCACTCCAGCCCGTGTGCCTCGAGCCCGAGCGAGCGGAAGAAGGGCGAGGCCACCGCCATCGGATGCACGGCCGAGCAGACGTCGTGGACCAGGCCCGGCACGGTCAGCTCGGCGCTGCGGGTGCCGCCGCCGATCGTCTCCGCCGCCTCCAGCAGCGTCACCTCGACCCCCGCGCGCGCCAGCGCCACCGCGCAGGCCAGCCCGTTGGGGCCGGAGCCGACCACCGTCGCCGTGCTCATCGACCCGGCGCTCCGCTCACGCGACCGGCGCGCCCGGCTGCGCGGGGACGCGGCGCCGCGCCACCTCGACGGGGAAGTCCCATGACTCTTCCAGCCATGGCTGGCGCTCGACCATGTCCGCGACGGCGACGGACCCCTCCTCCAGCAGCCCGGTCGCCGCGTCGTAGACCCGGTAGCGCTGGCGGCCGCTGCCGACGGCCTCGGACTCCAGCTCGATCACCCGCACCTCGCCCGGCGCGAAGCCACAGCGCTCCTGCACGGCCTCCAGCAGCTGGCGCCCGTGGAAATGGCCGTCGCCGAAGTTCCAGCCGTTGACGACGTTGGAGATCAGCTCCCCCTCGCGCGCGTCGTAGGCCTCGACGTCATCGACGGCGTGGGGAAGGAGCGCGTTGAGCGCGCGCCCATGCGAGTGCATCGAGCGGAAGGCCAGGCCCTTGTTGAGCAGGAAGCCGGCGGTCTCGGGGTCGTAGATCTCCCCCACCTGCTCGCCGACAATCCGCGCCGGCTTCACCATCCGCTCGTCGAGCCGCTGCTCGGCGCCGCTGCCCTTGCGGAACAGCCACTGCGTGGTCGCCCAGTTGCCGGCGTAATAGCGCATCGAAGGAAGGAAGGAGATCTTGTCGGGGCGGAAGTTGCCGAGCACCGGCAGGCCGAGGCAGACGATCGCGAGCAGGGCGATCAGCAGCGGTTCGTCGAGCGTTGAGAGCGGCGTTTCGCCGTAGTGGCCGAAGAGGAAGAGAGTGCCGAAGATCATGAAAATGTTCCACTCCAGCGGCACCGCCAGCGGGAACATCGAGGTGATGTTGAGGTGGAAGAGGACCATGCCGACGATCGCGATCGCGCGCACCGTGTCGTTGTCCACGGTGAGCAGCAGGAGCGGCCAACCGAACTCCTGCAGGGTGCCGAAGTGGGCGATCCCCGCCGACAGCCGCGAGGGGCGCATGTCCTCCGGGTAGTCGCGCCAGAGCTTGCGCTTCAGCGCCTTGGGGCCGACCAGCGGCGCGTTGCTGATCATCGTCGAGACGACGAAGGGAAAATGGCGGTTGAGCTTCGAGGAGGCGGCCCCCCACCAGATGAAGATGAAGACGAACTGCCAGGCGACGATCCACTGGTCGACCGGGAAGAGGCCGACGGCGAGCATCGTCGCGTAGATCTCCGGGCGGGCGCCGAGGAAGGCGACCTTGTCGCGCAGGCCGAGTAGGGCGAGCAGGCCGAGTAGGACGGCGATTCCAGCTGGGGCGATCCGGCCGGCGTCGCCGGCGCTCGAGTCGACGCCGGAGGCGAAGAGCAGGTAGATCCCGGTGGCGACGACGCCCGCGTAGAGGGCGACGTCGCCGGCGCTGCGCCGGGTCCCCGCCGTCAACGGCACCCGCCCCGGCCACGGCGGCAGCCGCACCGTCCCCGGCCGCAGCCAGTAGAGCGGCCCGCCGATCGGCGGCAGGAAGCGGAAGCTGAGCGGCATCGACCCCGCCCCAAGCCCGAGGATCTCCCACAGCAGCGTCCAGAGGGCGAACTTCTCGAAGACGATCGGCTGCGTCCACCACTCGCCGAAGCCGCCGACGCCGCCGAGCCCCGGCGTGGTCGATATCGCCAGCAGCGCCCCGCCCGCGTAGACGACCAGCTTCAGGGCGTACAGCAGGTATACGAAGGAGGGCGACCCGAACCCGTTTTCCCCCCAGTCCTGGACGAGCGGCTTCAACCGCGTCAGGTGGGGCTGCGTCTTCCACTCCTCGAGCTCGAACGGGGGCGGAGCCGGCGAGAGGAAGGACATGGGTGGACTGTATGCGTCCGGCCCTCGCCCACATGAGCATCTTGATGCTAAAGTGCATTGATGCGGAAGACGCGCACCACCGTTACCCTCGACGCGAAGGTCTTTCGAGCTGTGAAGATCAAAGCCGCGCGCACGGGCAAGCGGGATTCGCAGGTGATCGAGGAGGCTCTGCGCCGCGACCTCGGCCCTGACGGCCTCGAGGATCTTTGGGCACGGGTGATGCCGGCTTCGGAAGCCGAGAGCTTGGACCTCGCGAACGCCGAGGTTCACGCGATGCGGGAGGAGCGGGGTGCGGCGGGTCGTTCTTGACCCGGGCGTATTGGTCTCCGCCCTGATCGCTCCCACCGGCACACCCGCCCAGTTGCTGGCGCAGGTAAACAGGGGAGATCTGGAGTTGATCGTCTCGCCCCTCTTGCTGGAAGAGCTCGAGGAGGTTCTCGGTCGTGACAAGTTTCGCCGCTACGTCGACCGCGACGCCGTACGTGCATACATCGACTTCCTACACCGCCAGGCTCTTACCGTGCAGGACCCCGACGGGCCCCCGCCACTGCGCTGCGCCGACGCCGGCGACGACTACCTGATCGCTCTAGCCCACGATCAAAACGCCGTCCTCGTCTCCGGCGACAAACACCTGCTCGACGTCGGTGGCGGCGCGCCCATCCTCGCGCCGGCGGACCTACTGCCTAAGGCTCAAAGGTCCCAGTCGAGGTAGACCTCACGCGGGCAGGGAGATCACGTGGGCGGATCGCGGATCGACGCGACCCTCGAGGACGTCGAGGTATGCGTCGCGGGCTGCCTCGAAGCCCTGGCCGCGCTCCACCTCGAGCCAGCCGGCGGTCCACTCGCAGAACGGGTGCCAGGCGTCGGCGACGCGCTGCTCGAGGCCGGCGGGGCCCCAGTCGGAGGAGCGCTTGACGACCCGGTCGGGGGCGAAGAAGAAGGTGGGGGCGGGGCCGAGCAGCTCGCCCGTGCCCGTGCCGAACTCCTCCCAGTGGGTGACGCCGACGGCCATGCTGTGGGCCAGCTGGTCGCCGTAATGGGAGTGGACGGCCTGGCGCACCGCCCCGTCGCCGGCGACGTCGACGTAGGTGGCGGGACCATCGTCGAGCCCGTCGATCGCGTTGTAGGTGACGACGTCGCCGTAGATCCCGAGGCCGGCGGCGAACTCGGCGCTGCGGGGCGAGGTGAGCCCGACCAGCTCGACACCGTCGCGTTGAGCGAGCAGGAAGGCGGCGGCGATCGCGGTCTTGCTCGAGGCGCTGGAGATGACGATCGGCCCCCGCTCCGTCAGGCCCTGGTCGGCGAGCTGGTCGTCGATTAGAAACGAGGTGTAGAAGAGCGGCCGCAGCAGCGCCTGGATGTCCTCGCTGTCGGGCCGGTAGAAGCGGTCGGCATCGGTCGCCAGGTAGTGGTGGTAGGCCGAGGGCAGCGCCGCCCGGTGCGGCGAGCCGTCGACGAAGCCGCCACCGGCGACGCTGACCGGCGTCACCGCCAGATAGGAGGACGGCGGCAGGTACCCGTACACCCTGGTCCCGGCCTCGACCCCCTTGGCCTCGCTGCGCTCGACCTCGGCGAACCCCCACATCGGCACCCGGCCCCAGCCGTCGGCGGCGGGGAAGAAATCCCAGTAGGACATGGCATCGCCCATCACCGCGTAGGTGACGTTGTTGGCGGTCAGCCCGAAGCGGTCGATCCGCAGCAGCGCCTGGCCGGCGGTGATCTCGGGCACCTCGGAATCGGCGACGCGGCACTCGCGGAGGTCGTCGCGCTTGATGAGGAAGTCGGTCACCGCATCACCTTCGCACGTTCTAGTCCCTCTGGTCGAGGTTGAGACTGCTCTTGTCGCGGCCCGGGAAGCACCTCCGGCGCGATTTTTATGTTTCTCCCTTGCTCCATCCATGACCACGTATGTTTGCAGGGTTTTTGGCTCTCCAAGGACGTTTGGTGTCGAAGCTGAGTGCTTGACTTACCAAAAAATGAAAGGTATAAACGTCCAAAAGTGGGTAAAAAATTCAAGCCCCACAACATGCGCTTTTGACCGAAATGATCCCCCCCTTGCAAAACCAGCAATGCCTCGCCGACAAACGGCGAAACGCAGAGCGGCGGCTCTGGTCGGGACTCGTTGGCGCCCTCCTCGGTGCGCTCCTCTTCGCCCCCTCCGCGGCTGCCGCCGGCTTGGAAGAAACGGTGAACGCTGGGGCCTCGGCAGTGGCTGCGGTGAGCGCGGCCCCGCCTTCAACGCCAACCCCTCCGGTCGCGATTCCGCCTTCGACCCCTGCTCCTACCACCACCCCGGTCGTGGCATCGCCGCCCCCGACCCCGACGCCGGTCCCGGCATCACCGGCCGCTTCTGCCCCCGCCCCGGTCCGAGAGACCCTCGAAGCGGCGTCGAAGTCGGTGGCGAGCACGGTGCCCCAGGTGTCCACTCCGAGCTCGCACTCGGCGTCCGCCGGCACGGTCGAACGGGCGGTCGATACCGCGGTGGGCGCCGTTGCCGCCACGGCGAACACTTCCACTGACGTGGCGCGGACCTCTACGGACAGCGTGCGGGAGACGGCCTCGCCGGTCCTCGAAAGCATCGGCCAACCGCCCCCAGCGGATACCGCCGGGGCCGTCGGAGACAGCGTCGATGCAGGAGCTCGTGGGGTTGTCAATCGGGTGGTCGGCAACCTCGGAAAGGCCGGGCACGCACCCAGGACCCCGGCCGTCGACCTGGTGGTCGAGGGCGGCGCTGCCCACGTCATCGCCGCCCTCGACCATGGGTCGGGCCTCGGGACGGCGGCCCTGCTCCCAACCCAGCCTGCGACGGCACCCGCCGCACCCCCGCTCGGCCCTCCCGATTCGGGCCTCCCGCCCGTGGCCTCCGTCCTGAGCCACTGGCCAAGCCGCGCCCCTATCGGGCCTGCCGCTGCTCCTTGGCAAGGCCTTCTGGGTGTGAGCGGGATGAGCGGAACGCAGCTCCCGTCGGTACCTGACGTCGCTGGATTCCTCCTTGCGACGGCCGGGGCAGGCGCCCCAGCGGGCGCAGTGCTGGGCTCGCCGCGCAACCAGATCCCAACGCAGGACGCGCCGGCCCCCGCTCCTTCACCCGCCCCCTCCCCGGCCGCGGTGCCGGGAGCCGGCGGCATCACCTTCTTCGTCCCCGTCGCGGCGCTGATCGCCTTGCTCGCGCTCTCGGCGCCGGCGACCAGGCGCAGGTTCAGGAGGGCCGGCTTCCTGCAGCCGTCGGTCCCCTTCGTCTGCGCACTCGAGCGCCCTGGCTAGGTCCCCGCGGACCCCAAGTCAGGGCTGCGCCGGGAGCCCTCTCGCATCCCCCGGCGAATAGCAAACTCGAGCAAAGGAAAGACACGATGAAACGCCTAGTGGCTGCAATCGCAGCCAGCGCGGCGCTGGGTCTGGGAGCGAGCCCCGCAGGGGCCACGACCCCACCGATCCCGCTACCCGTGCCAAGTCAAGAACAGAGCAACGTCTCCTCGGTCACTCAGGGCGACCCGAGTGCCAGCGGAGGCAGCGCCAGCGCCACCGGCGGCGAAGGTGGAGCCGCCAGCACCGGCAACACCCAGATCGGGAACGGCAACTCGATCGCCGTCGCGCCCAGTGGCGATGCCAGTGCCAACGGTGGCGACACCACGGCGACCAGCGGTGACGCAACCGGGGGCGATGGCGGCGACGCCAACGCCACCGGCGGTGACGCGGTTGCCGGCAACGGCTCCGTGGTCAAGCAGAGCAACGAGTCGAGTGGGGGCGGCGGGTCGCAGAGCAACGACTCGAGCGTCACCCAGGGTAGTCCCGAAGCGAGTGGCGGCAGCGCCAGCGCGACGGGTGGTGACGGCGGCGACGCCAGCACCGGCAACACCCAGA
This sequence comes from uncultured Solirubrobacterales bacterium, assembly GCA_963762325.1. Taxonomy (GTDB): domain Bacteria; phylum Actinomycetota; class Thermoleophilia; order Solirubrobacterales; family 70-9; genus VAYN01. The sequence goes on from CAVXKQ010000008.1 coordinate 86,854, forward strand.
AGTGGAACGGCAACGCCTACGCCGAATCGGGGTCCGAGAAGCGGGAGCCAAAGAGCTCTTGCGGTTGCGGGGGCTCCAAAGGCGGTCACAGCGACGCCAGTGCCAATGGTGGAGACACCACGGCGACCAGCGGTGACGCAACCGGCGGAAACGGCGGAAACGCCAACGCCACCGGTGGCGACGCTCTGGCCGGCAACGGCTCGGTGGTTCACCAGAGCAACGAGTCGAGCGGTGGCGGGTCGGGCTACCCGACTGGGCACAGCTCGTTCCTGAATCCGCCCGTCGGCGGTGGGTCGTCCGGGTCGCAGAGCAACGACTCGAGCGTCCATCAGGGCAGTCCCGAAGCGAGTGGCGGCAGCGCCAGCGCGACGGGTGGTGACGGCGGCGACGCCAGCACCGGCAACACCCAGATCGGGAACGGCAACTCGATCGCGATCGGCGGGGGCGGCGACGCTCACGCCAACGGTGGCGACACCACGGCGACCAGCGGTGACGCAACCGGGGGCGACGGCGGAGACGCCAACGCCACCGGCGGTGACGCCGCGGCCGGCAACGGCTCGGTGGTCAAGCAGAACAACGAGTCGAGTCGTTCCCCGCACCCCACCTCCGGGTGTGGATGCAAAAGCCACCCCGAGTACGGCCCTGCCTCCCACCAGAGCAACAGCTCGAAGGTGGAGCAGGGCGATCCCAAGGCCAACGGCGGCAGCGCCAGCGCCACGGGAGGCAAGGGTGGCGACGCCAGCACGGGCAACACCCAGAAGGGGAACGGCAACGCCTACGCCGAATCGCCGCCCGACCGGCGGGAGACGAATAGCTCCTGCGGTTGCGGTGGTCCCAAACGCCACGGCGACGCCAGTGCCAACGGTGGCGACACCACGGCGACCAGCGGCGGCGCGACCGGGGGTGACGGCGGAGACGCCAACGCCACCGGCGGTGACGCGATTGCCGGTAACGGCTCGGTCGTGAAGCAGAGCAACGAGTCCTCCAAGGGCTCCGGCTCCGCTGGCGGCTGTGGCTGCCACAAGGTCAAGGACAGTGGCTCTGGATCCCAGGAGAACAAGTCAGAGGTGACCCAGGGCTCCCCGCAGGCAACCGGCGGCAGCGCCAGTGCCACGGGTGGTGACGGCGGCAACGCCAGCACCGGCAACACCCAGATCGGGAACGGCAACAGCATCGCCGTCTCCCTTCCACAGCAGTCGCAGCCATTCAAGACCAGCAGCTGTGGCTGTGGTGGCTACCCGAGCGGTGGAGGCGCTCACGCCAACGGTGGCGACACCACGGCGACCAGCGGTGACGCAACCGGGGGCGACGGCGGAGACGCCAACGCCACCGGCGGCGACGCCATCGCCTTCAACGGCGTGAAGACGATCCAGTCCAACGTGCTGGGCGGTTCGTCCTGGTAGGCGAGTGAGGGGCAGGTCAGCTCCTCGACAGCGGCAACGGACTCCGGCGGGCTGAGCCCGCCGGAGTCCTCGCCGTGCTGTGACGACTCCTAAGCCGATGCCAACGGTTCAATCTCCCTTAGCGGGGTAAATGCCACCCGGCAGGATCAAGGGAGCGACAAGAGGAGAGAACATGGCTACCCGAGGAGACAGGAGTTCCAGTCTCGGCATCTCCACCGGCGGGATCATCGTCATCGTAGGCATCGTCCTGATGATCGTCTGGAGCTTCTGGATCGGGCTAATCGTCACCCTCGTCGGGCTGATCGCCTTCGGCGGCTTCGCCCGCGGCAAGTGGTACTGAGGCCCGAGCGCCTCCACAGCCCATAGCCGAGCGCTGGGACTCTCGCCCCGGGCCTGAAGGCCTCGGGACGAGAGTCGATAAGCCGCTCTACTTCTTTTTCTTGGCGGGCGGCTTGATCTTGACCGCGCCCGTGAGTCCCTCGCCGCCGATCGTGGCCTTCAGGGACTTACCTTCATTCAGCTGTTTCTTAGCCGCCCCGTTGCTTATTTTCACTTTGATCGCCTTCGACAGACCTCCGAGGACTTCATAGGAGGCGCTGCCGATAACGACGGTCTTGAATTTTTTGCCTTGCTTTACCTTCGCGCTCAGCTTAACCGTGCCTTTGCAGGTTCCCGAGCCCTCACAGGCGATGGTGAGCGATGCCTTGCCGCCGCTGTAAGGAGCCGTCGAGCCGACGACTTTGGGCGTAGGCGAGGCGGCCGGCGGTGGGGGGGGCGGTGGCGGAGGGGGTGGGGGGCACAGAGCCGGATTAGTTGCGCAAGTCGGATCGGCGGTAAAGGTTGCCGTCACGGTCGTGGCGGCTTCGATCGTGACCGTGCAGGGCGCGGTCCCGGTGCAGCCGCCGCCGCTCCAACCGGTGAAGCTCGAACCGCTCGCCGCCGTGGCGGCAAGCGTCACTTTGGTGCCGAAATCGTAGGTGGGGGCGCAGGTGGTGCCGTTACAGGTGACCGAGCCAGAGCCGCTGCCGGCTTTGGTCACGGTCAGCGACTGCGGAGCCACGTAAGTGAAGTCGTCCGCAGCAGTGTTCGCCGAAGTCCCGCCGATGGTGGTAGCGGTGACGTCGACAACACCGGCCGCACCAGGCGGACAGGTGACTTCGATTTTGGTTGACGTGCCGCCGGCTTTTACCGTCGCCGTGTTGGTCCCGAATTTAACCGTAGGACTACTTGAATCCGGGTTTTTCAGGTTGGTGCCGGTAATCGTCACCGTATTGCCACCGATGGTCGGGCATTTTTTCGGGTTCAGGACGGTGATGGTCGGTGGGGCGACGTAGGTGTAGTCATCGGCAGGGGTGTTGGCGGAGGGACCACCTGGCGTGGTGACAGTGACGTTCACGACACCAGCTGCTCCCGGCGGGCTTTCAACTTCGAGCTGCGTCGCGGTGCCGCCGGCTATGATTTCGTTTACCTCGTTGGCACCGAATTTCACCGAGGTGGCGCCTTCGAGGTTGGTGCCGGTAATCGTCACCGTTTGCCCACCCGCGGTCGGGCCCGCTTTGGGATTGATCGCGGTAACCGTCGGAGCCGGGATAACTTCGGTGAACGCAGCTCCGAGTTCGGCCGCGGCGGACATCGTCACTTCGCAGGGCGAGGTGGTCCCGGTGCACGTACCGGCGTCACCAGCGATCGTATTCCAGCCGGTGAAGGCGGAGGTTCCGTCCGGAGCAGCGGTCAGTTGGATGACTTCTTGTTCCGGGAATTCCGCTTCGCAGGTGGCGCCGCAATTGATGCCGGCTGGCGAGCTGGTGACGGTCCCGTCGCCGGTGCCGCTCTTCACGACTTTCAGTTTGAATTTAGGCAGCGGCCCGAAGACTTCCACTTTCGTATCGCCGGATTCCGTCGTATAGACGTTCCCCGTATCACCGTCGACGGCGACGCCGGAGGTAAAGAAGCTGCGCGGGATGAGGCCGACCTGTTTTGCTGCCGTGGCGCCAGACACGTCTAACTCTAGGAGCCGCGGTTCGGCAGCACTCGCCATGCCGACGAAGAGGTGTCCGCTAGCTGGATCAATGCTCATCGGCCCGCCTGGAAAGGGTGCCCCAGGAAAGTCTTCCAAAGCGTATTTTTCTTCGCCTTCTTCTGGCCCTTCGCTGTCGATTTTGGAGATGTTTCCAGCAGCAGCGAACCTTTCGGCGTAGACGAAGCCAGCGCCCGCCGCCACCTGGCATATTTGATCGGTGGAGAGGAAGGGGCTCGCGGCGCTCTCGGTAAACGTAGCCGGGGCGCTGAGAGTGTATTTATGAAGTCCACTCGTCTTCGTGCCAACGAAGACATTTCCCGCCGGATCGACCGCGACACCACAGGGGGAGTTCGAAACGGTCTGCTGGCCGAGGTATTCGCCATTCGAAGCGAAGACGTCGATCACATTGTTCAGACCATCGGTTATATAGATGTTGCCGGCGGTACCGCCGCCGGCACTCGGCGGGGCGACGGCGACCTCGGTTTCGAGGAAAGCGGCGAAGCCGGCGAAATTTTCGTTGCTGAGGATTTCTCCCTCAGGAGTTTCGTCTTCGCCGCCAGCACCGTCGATGACGTTGGTGCCGAGGGCGGCGAAGTCTTCCGGTTCGCCTTCGGAGTTGAAGCGTTGGATGCTGCCGGCGAATTCTCCGCCGGTTTCTTCGATGTTGATGACGTAGAGATCGCCCGTGGCCGGGTCGACCGTCATGCCAGCCGGGCTGGTGAATTCGGGTTCTTCCGCGGAGCCGAAGGTTTCGAGGAACGGGTGTTCGGGGAGCGCGGCCGATGCGCCTGCCGGCATCAGGGCGATCGCGAACAGCTGCAGAAGCCCCAACAGCACGATCGTTTTACCGGTCCGTGAAACCCGCCTGCCTGCCTTCATCCCCATCTGCTCCCTTGGTCAAGCCCGGAACTTCCCCTTCCAGGCGATTCGGGGCGAGTCCGATTCAAGGACTGGCCCGTACCCATTAAGGGCACAGTGCATCAGGCGGGGACCTATCTGTCAAGTCCGAGTAATCACTGCCCCACTTTGCAACTACGAGTCAGCGTGGAGACGAGCGTGCTCTTGGCGAAGCCGAAGCTGGCCTTGGCGAAGGGGAAGACGGCGCCGGGGAAGCCCTTGGGAGCGGGGCAGGAAGCCGAGAGGTAGCTGCGACGCTCGCCGTGGAAGCGGAAGCTGCGGCCGAGGGTCAGCGAGAGCCCGGTGATGTAGCCGGAGTCGCCGGTGACCTCGGGCAGGGACACACGCAACGTGGTGCCGAAGGTGCCCCTGGTCGGCTCGATTACGAACGGCATCGTGAAGGAGGTCGGGACGGGGTCGGTGCCGTAGACGTGGGCGAAGATGGCCGGCTTTCCGTGCAGCCTCCCGTTGAAGGCATAGACCTTGCCGGCGGCCGGATAGGGCGCCTGCTGCCCCAGCAGGACCTTGGCGGAGAAGTGGCCCTCGCCGACCAGCGAGCCACGGCACGCCTTCAGCGCGTTGACGGTGGTCGCGGGCTGGATTTCCCGCAGCTCGCAGACCGGCAGGCCCCACGGGGCGAAGTGGCCGAAGCGGTTGATCGCGATCGCGACCTGGCGCAGCTGCGGCGGCGTGCTGCCGTCGACGGAGCCGATCTCCGCCTCGACCGAAACCCTGACTGGCGCCTCCCCCTGGCGGGGCAGGGCGTGGGGAGACAGCTTGCCGTCGAAGCTGACCCGCAGGTTGCCGCGCTGGATGACTCGCGGGGCGGAGTCCGGAAAGCCTTTCCGAACAGCAGAGAAAGAGCCGGGAGGGGTGCTCCGGGCCTCGACCACAGGCCCCGGCGCAGGCGCGGCGACGGTGGAAGCCGGAGCCGTGAGCGCCGCGAATGGCGTGTACGGCCCGAAGGCGAGGACGTCGGAGAACAGGCCGTTGCCGGTGGTCACGTAGAGCACGCCGCCATTGAAGGCGAGGCCCGACGGTTCCCCGTGGACGAGGTGCTGGCCGACGCGGCCGAGGAATTCGCCCGCCGCGCCGAACTCGTCGATCGCCGCTTCGGGATGTTCGTAGCCGGGCTGCAGGTTGTCGACGACGAGCAGGTGCTGGTTGCCGGGGTCGACGGCCACCGCGGCGTCGACGAGCGAGCTGAAGCCCCCGCCGGGCAGTTCCGCGCCGTCGACGACGTCGGCCGGATCGTCCGGGTCAACGGCCGGCTCATAGACCTTCACCGTGTCGTCGGAGGCATCGGGAACGTAGACCCTGCCGGCCGAGACCGCGACCCCGTAGCCGTTGCCGAGGCTGCCGGCTCCGAGCCGTAGCGGCGCCCCTTCGCCGTCGAGGACCGGCGCGCCCGAAGGCTCATAGACGGCGACGTATCTGCGGTCGTCGACGTAGACCCTGCCGTCCGCCGGGTCGACCGCGACCCCGGTCGATTCGGCGGAGTCGAAGCTGAGGACGGACGGGAGCAGGCGGCTGACGCCCCGGTGCCAGTTGTTGGCGTACAGCGCCCCGCCCGGCCCAGCAGCCAAGCCACAGGGACCGTCGAGGGGATCGACGAGGATCCGGGACACGAATTCGTGGGATTTCAGGTCGAAGACGTCGACGCCGCGGTGGTAATAGTCGGAGACGTAGATCGAGCCGCCGGCGATCGCGTTGCCGACGACAGCGACGCCGCAGGCGCCTTCGATCTGTTCGCCGGGCATGCCTTTGACGCCGAGATTGAGCGGGGCGAGCGGCGCCCGCTGCGCCGGCGCCGACGGGGCCAGCGTCAAAGCCACGGCCAGAACCGCGAACGCCACCAAAGCCCTCATCGGCCCGCCCCCTTCTTCGCCCTGTGCTTCCCGCGCTTCCCGCACTTGGCCGCCAGCCGCGGGTGGAATTTGATGCCGCGGTTGTTCTTGCCGACCATCTTCGCGGTCGCGAACCGCGGCGCGGCGCAGATGTTTTCGGAGTTGACCAGGAGCCCGCGCTTGCCGCCGCGCAGAGTCATCACGAATTTGGAGACCGGAGCGTCGGGGAGGACGTCGAAGGTCGCCCGCAGGCCGCCCCTGACCGAGTCGATGGCGCCGACCATGTCGATCGCGATCCCCTTGCCGCCGCCGCGCAGGGCCGCGACCAGGTCGGGCAGCCGGTTACTGGAAGAGCGCAGGTAGACGTTGCCTTCCAGCGGTTGATCCAGCAGCGGCGTGAAGGCGCGGGCGCGGCCGTAGACCGAACCGCGCGGGCAGGCCTCGCGGGCGAACTGCTCCTGCGTGCAGATCGTCTCGATGTGCTCCTGGGCGAGGAACTCCGAGGGCGGCAGCGCGACCGACGCCGAGGCGATGTTGGCGTCGCCGGCGCGGGGACGCACTTCGGCGCGGAGCGAGGGGTAATCGGCGCGCCTCGTCCCGCCCCGCAGCTTCAGGGAGAGTCTGGGCTTGAAGCCGAGCGCGCCGCAGTTGAAGGCCTGGAAGGGGCTGGTGGCGGCCGCGCTGAAGTCGTCGGCGGGGTCGGAGAAGCGCTGACCCGAGCCGCTCAGGGTCGAGGCGACCGCGAATTTCTCGCAGCTGGTCGGGTTGAGAGTCAGGTTGGGACGGGAGATGTAGACGCGGACGTCGCGCAGGTGGATCGGGATGCCGTCGACGATGTGCGGGATCCGGTCCGAGCCGGCGGAGTCGATCGAGACCTGGGCGGTGCGCCGGTCGACCTCGATCGCCGAGCGGATGACGACGGTGCCGAGGTCGAAGGGGCCGACCGTGGCCGAGTCGATCGCGACGACCGAGAAGGTCGAGCCGTGGAAGGGCCCGGCGAGGTAGAGGCCCCCCGGCGCAAAGGTGAGCGCCGGCCCGACTCCGTAGCCGGCCACCGTGTGGCCAATCTCGCTCGCCGCCGGGCAGGAGGGGCGTTCCGCCTCTTCGAAGCCGCCACGCCGCTTCGCCGCTTCGATCGCCGCATCGGGGCAATAGGGGATGTCGGCAATCTTGCCCGTCAGCCCCGGCGGCAGCGTCGCCGAGTAGGAGGTGATCTCCTGCTCGGCGTCACCGCGGGTCAGGTGGAGGTAGAAGGGGGTGTAGGAGCCGGCGTTGGAGTTGAGGCTGCCGGCCTGGGACTGGGGGGTGAACGGGATCGGGCCGGAGGGACAGGCCCCGCCGCCGACCCCCGCCCTGATCGCGAAGGGGGAGCTGCTGTGGCGAACCGTGCCGGGCGAGCGCCAGGGGCTCAGGTCCATCTCGGTGGAGAAGCTGCCGCAGCTCGCCGGCGTCGCCAGCGGACTGCGCTGGCCTTCGCGGAAATGCACCTTGAGGTTGGTGTAGGGGAGCTGGGGCAGGTTGTCGAAGGTGGCGGTGAGGCGACCGCTGATGGGGTCGGCATCGAGGCGGCCGGCGACCTTGACGAGGATCCCCCGGTCCTGGTTCTTCGCCACCAGGTAGACGCCGATCAGGGTCCCGAACGGGTTGTCGTTGGGTGCGGCAAGGAACAGCCCCCCATCCACCGTTTTTTCGAAGAGCGGGCTCTGGACCGTGAAGTCGCCGATCTTCGAGGCGTTGGGACAGCCGGCTCCCGGTGGCGAGGAAGGCGTCTCGGCCGCGTACTGGGCGGGCGTGCAGACCCCCAATCCGGCACCGACCGAGGGGTTGATCGTCATCCCTTCCGGCAGCCTCACCACCGCCTGCTTGACCGGTGAGGGAGCGAAGCGGCCGGGTTCGAGAAAGCCGCGGTTGTCGACGTTGAGATCGAAGTCGTAGCCGCTCGGCGAGGAGGCGCGGGGGTCGGTCACGGTGGCGGTCGGCAACGGTGCGAATTCGAGTTCCCCGCAGCCCGTGAGGTTGGGGCCGAGCGAGACGCGGGCGACGCGCGTCCCGGGCTGCTGCCAGGAGCTGGCTCTGACGGCGAAGGCGAGCGGCCCTTCGCAGGCGGTCGGCAGGGTCAGGTAGGCCTGCGCTGGGGTTTCGGCCCCCGCTTTGCATTTGGCCCAGCCGAAGCCCGGCTCGAGCTCATTCAAACAGTTGCCGCGCTGGGCGTTGTGGGCGGTCCCCCAGGGAGTCCCCCAGACGTTCAGCGTGATGCCGCTGACGTTGACCAACTGCGGGATGCTCTCCGCGACCAGCGTGAGGCCGTATTCGCCATCCGCCTGGCGCACGCGGGGAATGAAGGTCACCGGCGCGCCGTAGGGGTTGAAGCCGATCTCGGAGGGGGCGCCGGGCGGGGGGTCGAGGTTGAAGAGGCCGAAGGTGCGGGGGACGCCGCCGCCGAAGGAGGAGCGGACCTCGACGGTGCCGATCTGGCTGCGGTCGGGGCAGCTCTCGCCGGTCAGCGGGTCGTCTTCGTAGGGGGAGTTGCGGGGGGTGTGGAAGGCGAACAGGGAGCAGCGCGGGACCGCCGCGGGGTTTTCGATCAGCCCCGGGGGGAGGTCGATTTCGAGGTCCTTGACGTCACCGTCGGTGAAGGGGGAGCCGGCGCCGAGCTCGAAGTTGACCGCGGTGCTCAGCACCAGCGGATGCGAGCCTGCCTGCTCGCCGAATTCGCTGGTTATGCCGACGGCGAAGCCTTCCTCACCGGGAGCGAAATCGAAATCGGCCGAGGCCGCGGGAGCGGTGAGGACCACCAGCGCGATGGCGATCCCCGCACAGAACGTGGCGCGATGCGAGATCACTTCCCACCCCCGTGCTTGCGGTGACTGTGGCGGTGGCGATGCTTCCTTTTCTTCTTCGGCTTGATGATTTTCAACGGCGGGTTGCCGGAGTTCGAGACCAAGGTGCCGGGGGTGGGGTCTTCAGGCGCGGATGGCAGGGCCTGACAGGCGTCGCCGATGCAGGGGATCGGCGCGGGTGGCACCGCGAAGCCGCCGCCGACCCGGGCGTCGTAGACGTCGTAGGAACCGAGATCGAGGGGGAACAGCGAGCTGTCGGTGAGGAAGAAGACGTCGGAGCCGCTGGCGGAGGCGTCGACGAAGGTCGAGGGCTGCGGGCTGCGCCCACTGGAGATCAAGCCGATGCAGCCGTTGACGCGGGTGCAGCCGCCGACCCCGCGCGCCTCCCACTCGTAGACGTCGGGACGGAGGTTGGTGTCCTGGATCGCGAGGGAATCGGTGGAGTCGAAGAAGACACGCGTGCCGTCGCTCGAGAGCGAGCGCGGCTTGTAGGCACGGGTGGCTTCTTTGCCTTTGCCGTTGGCGATCGCGCCGGGGATCGAGGAGGGTCCGCGGGGCCGTTCGCCGGTCGGGTTGCAGGACACGCAGATGAGCTCCGCGGCTCCACCCCCCGGGGGTGGGCCATAGAGGAAGACCTCGGTGACGCCGTTGTTTTCATAGCCGGTCAGTTCGGCGGCGGAGACGAAGAGGAGGTGGGAGCCGTCGGCGCTGACCCGGGCCGTGCCGGTGGCCGGCGGATAGTCACTTGCCACGGCCGCCGCGGCGACTTCAGTGACGATGCCTTCGTTCCAGAGGAAGAGGCCGGCGGCGGTGACGTAGTAGACGCGGGAGCCGTCGGCGGAGGCGCCGAGCACTCCTTGGATAGGGCCATCTGGAGTCAAGTCAGCAACGCCCTCACTGTCAGCGTCATAGCGACGCAGATGCCCACTCGAGTCCGTGAAAAAGGCGAAACGCCCGTTTGCCGAGGCGGTCTGGAAGGCCGCTCCTCCCCCCACCGTTTCCGGCACCAACCGCGCCGGTGCGTGAGGAGGGGGCGCCGGTGCGGCTTCCTCGCGCAGATAGAGAGCGGCGCCTTCCGGCTCGATGAAGTAAATGCGGCTGCCATCCGTGGAGATAGCGCCCGCCTGGGCGGCGAGCCTGGCGCCGGGAGTTCCCTCGAACTCGCCAGGTAACAGGTTGACCAGCGAGAGTCCCGCGCTCGACCACTCGTAGAGGTTGTCCGCGGCCGGATCGCAACCCCCTCCCCCACCCCCGACTTCGGTCGCGTCGGGCGTCAGCGCCGCGCAGCTCGAGAGGACGACGTGCCGGAGATCGGGGCTGGCGCCCGCGAAGCGCAGGTCTGGCGCTTGCGGCGAAGCGGTGAGCACGCCGGTGGCGCTGTCGCGCAGTGCATAGCCCGACGGGCACGGCAGCCCGCCTTCGCAGCGCCGGTCGTTCAGCATCAGGCCTCGAGAGAGGTCCGTGGAGAAGAGTTGGTAAGGAACCCCGTCCGGTTCGTCGCCGTAGCCGCCCGCGAGCAGCGGCACAGTGATGTTGTCAGTGGACCAGCCCGTCGCCCCGCGAACCGCCAAATACTGACTGGCCGGCGGCGCCCCCTGAGGCGAGACACCAAAAGAGTCAGCGGAGCTGAAGGTGACCGCGTCGCCCCCAGCGGCGGCCTGCATCGTTCCGCCCCCGAAGTTCTGATTGAACCCCTGTATGGCCCCGCCGTTTTTGTCGATCGGAGAGACCATCTCCCCAGCCCCGCCCGTCGAGCAGCCGAAACACGTTGGTCGCCTCCTCGGTGCCAAGGGACCGCGCCGGCCCGATAGTGGTGCCATCCGTGTTGGTGGCCACAACCCGGTAGCGATAGATGCTGACCGGCGTCAGGCCCGCAATGTGCTGAACCACCGTCCCCCCGCCGATCGCCGCAACACCCCCGATCGGAGCTTTGGCAGCACCGCTGAAAGCCGGCTGCGGCGGCACCGCACCGAGGTTCGCCTGGTAGGCAGCTTCGGAGATGTATTCGAAGCGATAGGTACCAGCAGCACCGCTGGGGTCGATCTGGGCCCGCAGATTGGCTGAAGTCGCCGTGACCTCGGTCACCCAGGTCGCCTGAACCGTCGGCGCTGCTACGGCTGGAGCCGCGCTTACCGAGAGGCCAACGGCGCCAAGAAGAATGACGGTGGCAAGTCGTCTCAAGTCAGCCTTCCCATGTCCCATTCATCCCGCTCCCCCTGTCCCTATCTACTCTCAGTACTCAAACGTACTTATAAGGGAATCATGGCGTGCGCTTCGTTGTCAAGCCCGCTTCCTAGCAAAGCTGGGTCGAGGCACAGGCCTCGACCCAGCTGCGTTCTCCTGCCAAATTCTTCCAACCGATCAATGACTACGCTAAGCCGCGACTATGTGAATGTTTCAGCACCGACGAGATTCGTGGTCCCTTTCATCACTGCGCTATGTGTAGCTTCATAGGTAGCTGCGCCGCCATTGAGTTTGAGCAAGCCGCCATTGGTGGCTGGTTCGAACGTAACGTGATTGTGTTTGGTTGTGTTGGCGATGCCGACCACAGAGCCGGTCACGATGGCTTTCACTTTCGGAATCGGACATCCTGATTCTCCCGGTGTTGATTCGTTGAGAATCCAAAATTCCGCAATGGTCGGCGGAGCCGCTGGTTCGAATTTGATGCTGTGTTCGGTAGTGGTCGTAGCTTTCAGTTCCTTAGTCAGGATTGTATCCTTGGTAGCAGTAGCAATGTCTTCCACCCTGCACGTTCTCGTTGTATCGGCTTGCAGCGAAGCGTGACATTTTGTGTAGTCGACGACAATTTTGGAGCCTTCGATTGTGTGTTTACCCGCCGAAGGTTCCCTGTTCGTCACATGTCCCGTTACATCAGCTTCCTCACATGTAATCTCGACGCTCAGAAGTGCCGCGTTTCCTTTCAAGCGAGCTGTGCCGACAATTGAGCCCGTCACTTCTGTTGTCGTCCCCACCGGCAGCGCTTTTGTTTCGAAATTTCCACCCAGCACTTTTGGTGTTTCGCAAGCAGACGTCTGGTAGCTTCCGGTTCCAGGCGTGACGGCTTCACATGTGACCGCTGTCAGTTCTGCTGCCGAGGCGCTCGCCGCTGCGAACACGCATAGCGACAGCGCGCAGAGCGCGAAGGCTCCGAAAATCGGGCTGTGTTTCATGAATTGCTCCTTATGTGGTGCTGTTTCAGTCCGTTGTCGCCCGAATCCGTTCAGACGAGTTGACCGGTTGCCTGAGTCCAAAATAGCTGCTTAGGGCCCGCTTGTCTAATGCCGAGCCGTACCGAGGATCACCCCGGTACGGCTCGAAGCCTCTCTTGGGTGGCCTTAAGTGAGAGCCTTATCACCTTATGTGAATGTTTCGGCTCCAACGACATTATTCGTCCCGGTCATGGAAGCGTTGCTTGTGCCTTCGTAGGAGGCCGTGCCACCATTGACTTTGAACAATGCGCCGTTGGTCGCAGGCGTGAACGTGACGTGATTGTGTATCCCTGTGTCGACAACGCCGACCAGGCTGCCGGTCACTTTGACCGTCGTTTCAGGAATCGTGCATTCCCCCGCGAGAATTTTAAATTCGGTAAAGGGACCACCGGTGGTAACGGGTTCGAATTTGACGTTGTGTTCAGTGGTGGTAGTCGCTTTCAATTCTTTCGTTCCGATTGTACCTTTGATTTTGGGTACACCGGTAATGCTTTCAACTTCGCATTTTTTGGTTGTGTCTGATTGCAGCGACGCATGGCATCTTTTATAGGTAACGAAGATCCGCGTCCCGCTAATTTGGTGTTCGCCAAAACCTGGTTCGTAGTTCGTCACGTGACCCGTTACTTTAGTTTCTTCACATGTAACCTCAGCGTTTAAAGATGCGACAGTTCCTTTCAGGACAACGTTTCCAATCCCTTCTCCAGTAACTTCTGTTGTCTGGCCCACCGGGATTGCTTTTGTTTGAAAATTACCACCAGCAGCTTTTGGTGTTTCGCAGATCGAATTGTCGTAGCTTCCGGTTCCTTTCGCCACTTCTTCACATGTAACTGCTGTCAGGCCGGATACCGGGGGCGTTGTAAATGTTTCAGCGCCGACGCTATTGGCCGTTCCTTTCACCACGGTGTTGCTTGTTCCTTCATAGCTAGCTGCGCCGCCATTGACTTTGAGTGAGCCGCCGTTGGTCGCGGGAGTGAACGTGACGTGATGGTGCTTGCTTGTATCAGCAACACCAAGAACAGAGCCAGCCACCGTGACTTTCGTTTTCGGAATCGGACAGCCTGATTCTCCTGGTGTCGATTCATTCAGAACGTTGAAGTCGGCCAGGGAGCCCCCCACAGCAGCTGGTTCAAATTTGACGTTGTGTTCAGTGGTGGTACTCGATTTTAATTCTTTGGTCAGAATTGTGTCTTTTTTGGCCGTAGCAATGTCTTCGACTCTGCAGGTTTTAGTTGTGTCGGACTGCAGCGAAGCGTGGCATTTTTTGTAGTCGTTGAAGATTTTGGAACCTTCAATTGTGTGTTTACCGGCCGAAGGTTCCCTGTTCGTCACATGGCCCGTTATTTCGGTTTCTTCGCATGTAATCTCGACGTTGAGGAATGCTACGACTCCTTTTAGTATCGCTTTGCCAACGCCCGAGCCGGTGACTTCCGTTGTTTGGCCCACTGGGAGCGCCTTTGTTACAAAATTGCTTCCGGCCACTTTCGGTGTTTCGCAAGCCGACGTTTCGTAGTTCCCTTTCCCGGGTTCGACTTCTTCGCACGTCACCGCTGTCAGTTCCGCCGCCGAGGCATTAACCGCCCCCAACCCACCCAACAACAGCGCGCAAAGCACGAGGGCTCCAAGCATCGAGCTGCGTTTCATCTTGACCGCTCCTTATGTGGTGCTGTTCTCGACCGTCGTCGCCCGAATCCACTCAGACGAGGTTGACTGGCCGCTTTGATATCAGGATAGAGAAATGGAACCCCCGCCGCACGATCGCGGCGGGGGGTGAAGGGTGACGAAGCGACGGCGCTCCTCGCCATCACTATGTAAATGTTTCAGCGCCGCCGATGTTCGTCGTTCCTTTAGACACACCGCTGTATGTTCCTTCGTAGGAAGCCGCACCGCCGTTGGCTTTGAGCAAGCCGCCGTTGGTCGCAGGGGTATAGGTGACGTGACTGTGTTTGGTTGTATTAGCGACGCCGAGCAGGGAGCCGGTGACTTTAACCGTCGTCGTCGGAATTGGGCATTCGCCGGTTTTCAGGATTTTGAATTCGGCAAAGGTTCCGCCAGCTGCAGCAACCGGTTCGAATTTGATGTTGTGTTCGGTAGTCGTCGTTGATTTCAGTTCATTCGTCGCGATTGTGCCTTTGACGTTGGGGGTTCCGGTGATGCTTTCAACTTGGCACGTTTTCGTTGTGTCGGACTGCAGCGAAGCGTGGCATTTTTTATAGTCGTTGAAGATTTTGGAACCTTCGATTGTGTGTTTGCCAGCTTCGGGTTCTCTGTTCGTCACATGGCCCGTTATGCTGGTTTCTTCACATGTGATCTCGATGCTGAGGAATGCTACCGTTCCTTTCAGCACGGTGTTACCGACGCCTGAGCCGGTGACTTCTTTTGTCGTGCCCACCGGTGCCGCTTTTGTTTCGAAGCTGCCTCCTGCTTTTTTCGGTGTTTCGCAAGCGGAGGTGGAGTAGTTTCCGGTTTCTTTTGCCACTTCGTCGCATCCGACCGCTGTCAGTTCTGACGCGGAGGCGTTCGTCGCCCCCAACCCACCCAACGCCAGCGCGCAGAGCACGAGGGCTCCGAGAATAGAGCTGCGTTTCATCTTGACCCGCTCCTTATGTGGTGCTGTTCTCGGCCGTCGTCGCCCGAATCCGTTCAGACGAGGTTGACTGGCCGCTTAGGTCAGGATAGTGACATGTAAAGAGCTCTGCTGCAACTACGCTCTCGAAGCGGTGAAGCAGGGCCCTCAGCCCTTGTGGTTCTTCTTGCCCTTCTTCTTCTTGCCCTTGCAGCTGTTGGCGATCAACGGCTTGATGTTCAGCACCTTGCCGTTTTGGGCCCTGTAGTCGACGATCGCGTGCTGGGGTTTGGCGCAGATGTTTTCGCTGTTGATGAACAGGCCCTTCTTGCCGCCCTGCATTTCCAAGACGAACTTGGAGACGGGCGCGTCGGGGACGACGTCGAAGGTGTTGCGGATGCCGTCGTTGGGCCCGGTGTCGACCCTGCCGACCAAGTCGAAGTCGACCTGGCCGTGCAGAGCGGCCACCACGTCGGGCAGCTTGTGGTTGGAGGAGCGCAGGTAGACCGGGCCTTCCAGCGGTTTGTCGAGTAGCGGCGTGAAGGCTCTGGCGAAGCCATAGATCGATCCTTTGGGGCAGGCCTCGGCGGCGAACTGCACCCTGGTGCAGATCGTCTTGATGCGGGTCTGGTCGAGGAACTCCGAATGGGGCAGGTTGACGCGGGCGTAGGCGATGTTGGCGTAGGAGCCTTTGGGGTAGGTGAGCACCGCTTTCAGGGCCGGGTGCTTGGTGCGCCTGGTCCCGCCCTTGAGGGAGAGCGCCAGCTTGGGCTTGAACTTCAGGGCCGAGCAGCCGGCGACCTGAAAGCGCGAGGAGAGGGCCGCGCTTTGGCCAGGGAGAGTGGAGGCGGTGCCGCTGATCGCCGCCGGATTGCAGTTGGTCGGGTTGAGGACGAAGGAGGGACGGTCAAGGCGCAGGGAGACCGAGCGCAGATCGAGCGGGATGCCCTGCAGGATCGTCGGCAGGGGATCGGAGACGGCGCGGACCTCGGCGGTTTCGGAGTTCAGATAGAGAGCGCTCCTCACCACCACCGCGCCGAGGTCAAAGGGCCCGGCCACCGCGGGGGTGATGATCACGACGCTGAGCGGGGCGCCTTTGTAGGGGCCGGCCAGGTAGGCGCGGCCGTTGACGTAGATGGGATTGATGCCGGCGCCGGCGCCGACCGTGACCGATCCGACTTCAGAGGCCAGCGGGCAGGAGGGGTTGTCTCGCTCCAGCGCGCCCTGGTTGGGGGCTTCGCGGCTTTTGGCCGCCGCGATCTGGGCCTCTGAGCAGTAGGGGATGCCGGCGAGCTTGGCAGTCAGGCCCTTGGGCAGGGTCATGTCGAGGCCGGTCAGCTGCTGGGAGCCGTCGGGGCGGTTTAGCTGCAGCAGGAAGGGTGAGTAGGCGCCGGCCTGGGGGGCGAGGGTGCCGGCGCTGAAGGCCGGGTTCTTGAGGGCGGCGGCTTCGCTGGTCGGGCAGGTCCCCGAGCCCGTGGCCGCGACCGAGGTCTGGAAGGAGTCACTGGGATGGGCATCGGCGCCTTCGGGTGCGCTCCAGGGGACCAGGGTCGAGGTGGTGGTGTAGGTGCCGCAGGCAAGCGGGGTCTTCAGGGTTCCCCTGGAGCCGCCGAAGAAGTGAAGCGTCACGTCTTCGAGTGGCAGCTGGGGGTTCTCGGTGACGGTCGTGATGAGCTGGCCGCTTTTGGGGTCGGGAAGGACCTTGCCGGCGAGCTTGGCGAAGGTGCCGGTCTTGGGATCTTCGATCGCCAGGTAGATCGCCAGCAGGGAGCCGAAGGGGTTCTGGTAGGGCTTGGCGACGTAGACGGCGCCATCTAGCTTGTGGTCGACCAGGGGCGTTGAGACCTCGAGCGTGCCGACCTTGGCGGCATCGGGACAGCTCTGGGGCGCGGCGCTGAAGCGGACCCCCGCCACCGCGGGGAGGTAGCCGATCTGGGCCTCAGAGCAGGCGTCAAGGCCGTTGGCCGCGGCGGGGTTCAGGGTCATGCCCGCCGGCAGGGCGACCTCGGTGTCTTTGACCGCGGCGGTGGCGAGGGGCATCGCGCTGGCGGAGATGTTGGCCTGCGGGAGGACAGTCGCATCGGGCAGGAGCGCGGGGGGAACCGGTGCGCTGGGAGCGTTGGCGCTGAAGGCGAGAGCAGAACCGCTGGCGTTGGTGGCGATGACCTCACACTGCAGGGTGTAGGTGGGCGGTCCGGGGGTGGGGTAGCTCGCCGCGCTCTGGCCGGGCACCACCACGCCGTTTTTGAACCACCGGTAGGTAAAGCCCGGTTCCCCGCCCCACTCACCGGGATCGCAGGTGGCCGTTTCCCCCGCTCCGCTGCCTTCGATCTTGACCGCCGGGCGGTCCGGGGTCGGCGCCGGCGGGGAGGGCAGCGGGGCGATCAGCCTCGGCGGGCTCGCCGCGTGGCCTTTGCCGGTCGCGTTGGTGGCCGTGACTTCGCATTGCAGCGCGGTTCCCGCGTCGGCTTCTTCGATCAGGTATTCACTCGATTCGGCACCGGGAATCGGGGCGCCGTTGCGCAGCCACTGATAGTCGAATTCGGTCGGGTTGTTATCCCAGTGGCCCACACCGCAGCTCTCGGGCAGCCCGGCCTGTTGCTTCACCGCTTGCGGCTGGGGAACGTGCAGGTTGAAGTCAAGGCCGCTGGGGGAGTCGGCGAGGTTGGTGGTCGGGCGCGAGGAGATCTGCGGTTCGAATTCGAGCTGGTTGCAGCCGTCCATCCCGAAGGGGGTGCCTGCGGATTCTGAGAGGTAGCTCTCTGAGTCCGGGGTGCTGAGATCCTCGGCCGAGTAAACGGTCAGCGTCGTTTTCAGCGGCCCCGTGCAGGAGGCCGGCAGGGTCAGGAAGGGAGCCGATTCAGATTCACTCGAGCAGCCGACGATGATCGCCAATTCGAAGTCCGCGGGGATGCAGAGCCGATCGGCGTCGTGCCCGGCGGCCATCGGCACGCCCCAGATGCGCGCGTCAACGGAGACGATTTCCACTCCGGTCGGAACCCCCACGTCGCTCACCGTCGCCCCGAAGTCCGAGTCGCTTCGAACCCTGGCGTCCTGCAGGCTGTTCTTGTTGTCGATCGTCAACCCCAGCGTCACCGGGGAGCCGGGGGTGGGGGTCAGGTTGTAGATGCCGGTGCGGGGGGTTTCGGGGGCGTTAATGTCGATTTCGCCCACCCCGACCTGGGTGTTGGCCGGGCAGATGGTGGTCAGGTTGGTGTCGAAGTCCGCCCTGCTGCAGCGCGGCAGCGCCATTGGGTTGCCGATCAGCCCCGGTGGCAGGTCGATGTGGATCTCGCGCAGCGTCCCTTCCACGTGGTTTTCGGAGTCGCGGTTCATCGCGAAGTGGACCGTGTATTGGTAGGGGTGGGAGCCGGCCTGGAAGACGGGGGTGCCGTCGCTTTCGCTCGGAATGGCGCTGAAGCTTCCGTCTTCGATCCCGAAGTCCGCCTGGGCGGCGGCGGGGGCGAGGAAGATAAGGAGCAGCGCCGCGGTGCTGAGGCAGGCGGCGATTTGCTTTCGCGCCTTCACTTGGAGCCTCCGCTCTTTTGCTTGGCTGGGCTCTTGTGGGGCTTTTTGTTCTTGTGGGGCTTCTTCTTGTGCTTCTTCTTCACGCACTTGCCGTGCTTCTTCACGAAGCCCTTCTTGCAGTACTTCGGGTTGGGGGGCGCGATCAAGCCGGCGCTGCCGGCGGTGGGATCGGGTGGTGGTGGCGGTTGTGGGTTCGGGCAGGTTTCGGCAGAGCAGTCGACAATCGGCTCTTCAGGGAAGCCGCCGCCGACCCGGGCGTCATAGAGGTCCATGAAGTCCCCGTCTTTGTCCTGGGGCACGAGCGCCTCGCGGGTGGTGAAGAAGACGTCGTCACCGGTCGCGCTGGCGTTGACGAAGTGGGAGTCTTTGGGGTAGTGGCCGCTTGAGATCAGCGCCAGGCAGCCGCCGCTTTCGCGGCAGAGGCCGACTCCGTTGGGCTCCCACTCATAGACGTCTTGGATGCGCCCGTTGGTGTCGGCGGGTGAGAGCACGTCCTGGCTCTCGAAGAAGAGGCGGCCTTCCCCGGCGGGCGGGAGGTTGTCGAGTTCGGGCAGGAAGTCCGTGCTGCTGCGGATCAGCGCCAGGTTCGATCCCGCCAGCGGCCGCGCTCCGCTCGGGTTGCACGAGGGGCAGACCAGGCTGCCCTCGTCCGCGTCGTACTCGAAGACCTGGGGGCAGCCGGGTGCGCTTGGATCCGAGAGTCGACAAGTGCCGCCGCCGCGCACCGTGTTGTCATAGCCCGTCAGCCGTCCCCTCGAGGAGAAGACCAAAAAGCGCCCGTCCGGGGTCGTCTGCGCCAGCCTGCTCCCGGCCGACGCGCGCCAGGTGCCAACACTGCTCAAGCCGACGTTGTTGTCTTGCTCCAGCAGCTTCCCGATGAACCTCGTCTCCCCTTCGTGGGGAACCGCTCCTTCTTCCCACAGGTAGAGGTTGAACTCTCCCTCTTCGGCGTGTTCGGGCCCCGCCGGGTTGCCGTTGACCTCGCTTGGCGCAGTCAGCGCTTTCGTGTCGACGAAGTAGATGCGCGCCAGGTCCTCGCTCGTGCCCACCATCCCCACGAAGCCCCCCACCCCGCCGGTTAGGTCGGTCAGGGTCTCGTCTTCGAGGTCATAGACCCGACCGCTATTGAGAAGCACCTTCGAGCCGTCGGTGCTGGCGGTCAGGAACTTGCCCGGATCGGGAACTTCGATCGTCGTGGCTCCGTCTTCGCGCACGTATACCTGCCCGCTGGGCTTCTCGCTCCAGAAGATCCGGCTGCCGTCGTCGGAGATCGCGTGGTCAAAGGCGAAGTTCTCCCCTCCGTTTGCCATTAAGAGACCGGAGCCGATCACCGCGTTAGGCGCCGCCGCCGTGCTGCCCGGCAACACGTTGACCAGCTCCAGCTGACCGCCGCTCCACTCATAGAGGTTCGTTTCTCCCCCTCCCACCGCTGGCGCTTTCGGGGCGACCCCCGCCACTTCCTCGGTCAGCGCGTCGTTCGCTTGGAAGATCACGTGGCTGAGTGGGGCCACGATCGGGGTGCCGGCGTTGGCCCCGGCGTAGTCGACCCGGAAGGAGTCGGGTCCTTGGTTGGCCGGCAGACGGTTGGGAGGTTGCGCCGTGATCAGCGCCGTCAGGCCTCCTTCCTCCACGTCTTGGAGGTAGAGGTTGGCGAAATCGGTTGGCGCCTCCGGGGTCAGCGAGGGTTTGATTTGGTAGAGGATCGCGCGGGAGAGATCGCTCGAGAAGGCCTTGAAGCCCTGCAGAGAGTCGTCTCTGAACTGGGGGCTGCTGAGCCCGCTCGTATGCCAGCCCCCAGGATCGCGTTTAGCCACGTACTCATTCGCCCCCGCCGCCAGCCCGGCTGAGAAGGGGCTACCCTCATAGGCCACCGCGTTGCCGTCGGGGCTGACCTGCATCGGCGCCTTCTGCTTGTTCCAACCTGGGATGCAGGCAGTGCAACCGCCCCCTAGGCCCGTCCGTGGCCCCGGTTCGGGCGGGAACACCTCGCCCAGCTTCTGGGACGGGCTGACCTGCTCATAGGCGCGGGCGTCGAGCAGGCCGGTCGGCGGCAGGAAGGTGGTGAACTGGTGATCCTCCCCGAGGGTGGTGCCGGCTTCGTTCTCGGCGACAAGGCGGAAGCGGTAGGTGGTGCCGGGAACGAGTTCTTTGAGCAGCTGGCTCACTTCGACGAAGCCGTTCGCCGAACCGATGTCTTGAGGGGGAACCGGGACGCTGGTCGCGCTGTTGTATTCGGCTTCGTCGAACTCAGCCGCGCTCACGTAGTCGACCCAAAAGCTCGTGTCCAGGGTGGCGGGGTTGACTTCGCCGGAGATCTTCGCCGTTTCGGTGGTGATCTCTGAGACCTCTCCGCCTTTGATCACCGGTGGCCCCGCGGTTCTAAAGCCTTCGGGCCCGCCGGGGCTTTTGCCGTTGGCGTTCTCCCCGACGATTCGGAACTCATACTCGGTGCCAGCCGAGAGCCCGGTGGCTTCG
This sequence comes from uncultured Solirubrobacterales bacterium, assembly GCA_963762325.1. Classification (GTDB taxonomy): domain Bacteria; phylum Actinomycetota; class Thermoleophilia; order Solirubrobacterales; family 70-9; genus VAYN01. Next base: position 107,636 of record CAVXKQ010000008.1, read on the forward strand.
CCGCTGACGGCTTGCACCGAGCTGCCGCTGAAAGGACCAGCAGGTTCACACGGCGCGGCTTCGGCTCCCGCGAAGGCCGCTTCTTTGATCTCCGTCGGGTTTTTGCCTTCCTCTTTGGCGCTGGCGATGTTGGCCTGGTAGGCCGTCTCGTTCAGGTACTCAAATTCACAAGTCGCAGAAGGGCCGTCGTCAGCGCCGATCGAGCCGTTCAGCGTCGCCGTCGTTCCTTTGATTTCGCTTGCCGCACCGGTCAGGGCGTCGGGCAGTTTGACGAACGGTCCGTAGACGTCGAGGTGGGTGGCGCCTGCTCGCGCCACGTAGACGGTACCGCCGCTCCCCGTGCTGCCATCGACCCCGACGCCGGTTACCGTGCTGCCGGCGGCGATCGTGCCCAGCAGGGTGGCCGAGCTTGCTCCCGAGGCGTCGTATTCCCTCACCTCGTTGCCGTTTGCCGTCAGCACGTGGCCGCTGAGCGGGTCGACCGTCACCGTCGTGTTGTTGCTGTCGACTTTGTATTTTTCTTCTCCGGTGGTTGCGTCGATTTTGTAGAGGCCATCGAAGAGGCTGCTGGCAAAGAGGAAGCCTGCCGTCGGGCCCGCGCCTGCCGCCAGCGTGCTGGCTCCCGTGAACGGGAAATTGGCGCTGCTGTCGGAGTTGACGACCGGGTTGCCGGTTGGTTCGTATTTGTGGATCAGGCTGGAGAGGGCCCCGGCGAAGACGCCGCCGGCGCTGTCAACAGCAACCCCGCGGATTCCATCCAAGGGTTTGAAGACGGCACCATCTTCGTATTCGGTCAGCTGGCCGAGGAATTCCCCGCTCGGGGCGAAGACGTCCACCAAGTGCCCGAAGAATTGCGTCACGTAGATGTTGCCGTCGCTGAGGCCGCCGGAGTTATCGACCGCAACCTGAGTCCGGTCTGCGTTTAAGAAATGAAGGCCTTCCTGCGGCGTCAGGTCAGCACCCGGACCTCTGGCGTCGATCGCGTTGGAGCCCAGCGCCGAGAAGCTCGCCAGGGTACCGTCTGCGTGGTAGCGGCTGATACTGCCGTTGACGCCCTCGGTCGTCGTGATGGCCGTGCAGCCGCTGCCGCCGCTCAACGGCGGGATGCCGTCTTCGCATTCGACCTGATCGACTTCGGTGGTCGCTAGGCGCGCACCGCCAAAGAGGAGTCGGTATGCCTGGGATCCACCGGGGCCGCCGACGACGGTGAGGCATTCCTCAGAGGCATCGCCGCAGACTATTTCCCGCAGTGCGGTCCGTACTTCCTCACTGGTCGCGTCAAAGTCGAGTTCGCGATCCTCTCCGCCAAACTTCAACCTAAAACTCCCCGCGGTCGCCGAGACGGTGATCACCTGTTCCTCCGAACGACCATCTATTACGTAGACGTCGTGGGTTTCTTCGTCGACCGCCACCCCCTTTGGGAAAGTGAAGTGCCCGATCGGAGACTTGAGCAAGCGGGGTTCCTTGGCGAACGCGGGAACGGCTCCAGCGAACGCTGCAACGTTGATAAGCAGGCCCAACGCCGCGATCCACCATCGGCAGTCAAAAGCCCGAATCCCCTTACGCATTCCCTGTCCCTTCTCCACAGATCTCTATGAGCCCGACTTCCCCGGCTCCACGTCATTTGATACTGGCGCGTACCGATTAGAGAATCAGGTAGCACGAGCTTTGTCAAGCCGTCTCCGCATCCTCTAAACGCGCCGGGCCGGGACTTCGCGTCCCGGCCCGGCTCACTCTCTACAGTGCTCGGTTAAACCTTATTGAGCGTCTACTTCAGCCTTCCGGTGTAAATGTCTGAGCGCCAACGCGGTTCGGCGTTCCTTTCATCACGCCGGTGTTTGTACCTTCATAGCTAGCCGCACCGCCGTTGGCTTTGAGCAAACCGCCGTTGGTCGCGGGGGTGAACGTGATGTGATCGTGTTTGGTTGTGTTCGCGACGCCGATCACAGAGCCGGTTACTTTCACCGTCGTCGTCGGAATTGGGCATTCGCCGGTTTTCAGGATTTTGAATTCGGCAAAGGCCCCGCCCGCTGCAACTGGTTCGAATTTGATGTTGTGTTCCGTGGTCGTGGTTGATTGCAATTCGTTCGTCGCTACTGTCCCTTTAACATTAGGGGTGCCGGTGATGCTTTCGACTTCGCATTTTTTGGTTGTGTCTGACTGCAGCGAAGCATGGCATTTTTTGTAGTCGATGAAAATTTTGGAGCCGGTAATTACATGTTCGCCGATTTTAGGTTCTGTGTTCGTTACATGTCCGGTTACTCCGGTTTCTTCACATGTAATCTCGACGTTGAGGAATGCTACGACTCCTTTTAGAACGGCGTTGCCGACGCTTGAGCCGGTGACTTCTGTTGTCTCTTTCAGAGGGATCGCTTTTGTTTCGTAATTTCCTTGCTGTTTGGGTGTTTCGCATTGGGCGTTATTGTATTGCCCTTCGTTAGGCCCCACTTCTACACATGTGACTGCTGTGAGTTGCGCTGCGGAGGCATTCACCGCTCCGAACGCGCACAGCGACAGTGCGCAGAGCGCGAGGGCTCCGAGAATTGATTTACTACGCGTCATCTCGTTGACTCTCCTTGGTTGTTGTCCTTTGCCGGCTTAGCTGCCGGGTACTGGCAACCTCTCGCCGGTCTTCCCTGGCGGCGCCGTTAAGCCCGCCACGAGCCACAGTGCAGCGGCCCTGGCTATTAGTCAAGGAGTTTGGAGCAACGTTTTCTATCTAGCTGAAAGTCTCATGAGGGTTGTTCCCCTGGAGCTCATTAAGACGAGCCGCTGCGGGTGATGAGCGAGGGACGGTGCTAGCGCTAGTAGTTGTAGCGCTTGAGCCAGCCGGCGAGCTGTCGGCGTCTTTCGGCTGAGCTGCCGCGCAGCGTCGTATGGAGGAATAGCTCGGCCCTGCCGTAGTGCGTGGCGTAGAGCTGGGTGCGGAGGTGGCGGATGCCAAGCTCCCGGCTGGCCTTGGCGTGAACAGCTGAAACGTAGGGGGCCGTTGTCGGTCATCACTCACTGCAACCTCACTCCGAGCTCGGCAAACCAGGCAACCGCCCGCCGCAGGAAGACGACGGAGGTCTCGCCCGGCTCGTTGGGGAGAACCTCGACGTAGGCGAGGCGGGTAGCGTCATCGACGCAGACATGGCAGCGCTCCCAGCCTGGCCGGTGCTGGTGTGGCGTTTGCCGACCACGCGGTTCCGGCGACGCCGAAGCCCCCAAGCTTCCTAACGTCAACATGGATCAGCCACCCGGACGCGAGCGCTCGTACTGGTCGAGCGGCTCCGGGGGTTCCAGACGACTGCGCCTGCCAGGACCAAATCGCTTCAGCCACAGGGAAACGGTGGAGAGCGCCAGGCCCAGGATCGCGGCGATTTCAGCCGCTCTCATCCGCAACCGCCCCGGTCGCTCCTCAGCGAGCCAGCCATTTGCGGGGCCAAGCGCTCGCTGATGCCAACGGCCCTCGGCCACCCCTGCCAGCGACCTGCCGCCTCGATGTGATCGACGAGCACACCTACTACTCGAGGCAGCTGCGGGCGTTAGTGTGGATCTTTATCAGGGCTCTCCTTGAGGTGGGTGGCTCGACACTCCCAGCATTCAAGGAGGCCCGGATGAACCACGTTGTTAGGAACTACATCTAGGCGACCTCCGCCGTGCTCTCTCCCAGCTGTCGCCGCTCATGTCACTGAACACCAAAGCAGAGCCGGGGGCTAGCTCCCGCCCCGGCTTTGCCTCGCTCTGCTCAGACATGGCCGAACTCGCCTGCTTCAACCTTCCGGTGTAAATGTCTGCGCACCGACGACGTTCGTCGTCCCTTTCATCACCCCGGTTGTTGTTCCTTCAAATGAGGCCGCGCCACCGTTGGCTTTGAGCAGGCCGCCATTGGTAGCGGGAGTAAACGTGACGTGATTGTGTTTGCTTGTATTAGCAACGCCGAGCACGGAGCCGGTGACTTTCACCGTCGTGGTTGGAATACCACATTCGCCCGTTTTGAGAATTTTGAATTCAACGAACGAACTTCCCGCAACGGCGGGTTCGATTTTAACATTGTGTTCGGTAGTCGTCGTTGATTTCAGTTCATTCGTCGCAATTGTGCCTTTGACGTTGGGGGTACCGGTGATGCTTTCCACTTCGCATTTTTTCGTTGTGTCTGCCTGCAGTGCAGCGTGGCATTTTTTGTAGTCGATTAATATTTTTGCGCCTTCTATTGTGTGTTTTCCGGCAGAAGGTTCTCTGTTCGTCACATGACCCGTTCCCGAGGTTTCTTCGCATGTGATCTCGATGTTCAGGAACGCTACGACTCCTTTGAGAACCGCATTGCCAACGCTTGACCCCGTCACTTCTGTTGTCGTTCCCACCGGCAGCGCTTTTGTTTCGAAATTGCTTTCAGCCGTTTGGGGTGTTTCGCAAGCCGAGGTTTTGTATTTCCCGGTTCCAGGCGTCACTTCTTGACATGTCACCGCTGTCAGTTCCGCCGCCGAGGCATTAACCGCCCCCAACCCACCCAACGCCAGCGCGCAGAGCACGAGGGCTCCGAGAATAGAGCTGCGTTTCATCTTGACCCGCTCCTTATGTGGTGCTGTTCTCGGCCGTCGTCGCCCGAATCCGTTCAGACGAGGTTGACTGGCCGCTTAGGTCAGGATAGTGACATGTAAAGAGCTCTGCTGCAACTACGCTCTCGAAGCGGTGAAGCAGGGCCCTCAGCCCTTGTGGTTCTTCTTGCCCTTCTTCTTCTTGCCCTTGCAGCTGTTGGCGATCAACGGCTTGATGTTCAGCACCTTGCCGTTTTGGGCCCTGTAGTCGACGATCGCGTGCTGGGGTTTGGCGCAGATGTTTTCGCTGTTGATGAACAGGCCCTTCTTGCCGCCCTGCATTTCCAAGACGAACTTGGAGACGGGCGCGTCGGGGACGACGTCGAAGGTGTTGCGGATGCCGTCGTTGGGCCCGGTGTCGACCCTGCCGACCAAGTCGAAGTCGACCTGGCCGTGCAGAGCGGCCACCACGTCGGGCAGCTTGTGGTTGGAGGAGCGCAGGTAGACCGGGCCTTCCAGCGGTTTGTCGAGTAGCGGCGTGAAGGCTCTGGCGAAGCCATAGATCGATCCTTTGGGGCAGGCCTCGGCGGCGAACTGCACCCTGGTGCAGATCGTCTTGATGCGGGTCTGGTCGAGGAACTCCGAATGGGGCAGGTTGACGCGGGCGTAGGCGATGTTGGCGTAGGAGCCTTTGGGGTAGGTGAGCACCGCTTTCAGGGCCGGGTGCTTGGTGCGCCTGGTCCCGCCCTTGAGGGAGAGCGCCAGCTTGGGCTTGAACTTCAGGGCCGAGCAGCCGGCGACCTGAAAGCGCGAGGAGAGGGCCGCGCTTTGGCCAGGGAGAGTGGAGGCGGTGCCGCTGATCGCCGCCGGATTGCAGTTGGTCGGGTTGAGGACGAAGGAGGGACGGTCAAGGCGCAGGGAGACCGAGCGCAGATCGAGCGGGATGCCCTGCAGGATCGTCGGCAGGGGATCGGAGACGGCGCGGACCTCGGCGGTTTCGGAGTTCAGATAGAGAGCGCTCCTCACCACCACCGCGCCGAGGTCAAAGGGCCCGGCCACCGCGGGGGTGATGATCACGACGCTGAGCGGGGCGCCTTTGTAGGGGCCGGCCAGGTAGGCGCGGCCGTTGACGTAGATGGGATTGATGCCGGCGCCGGCGCCGACCGTGACCGATCCGACTTCAGAGGCCAGCGGGCAGGAGGGGTTGTCTCGCTCCAGCGCGCCCTGGTTGGGGGCTTCGCGGCTTTTGGCCGCCGCGATCTGGGCCTCTGAGCAGTAGGGGATGCCGGCGAGCTTGGCAGTCAGGCCCTTGGGCAGGGTCATGTCGAGGCCGGTCAGCTGCTGGGAGCCGTCGGGGCGGTTTAGCTGCAGCAGGAAGGGTGAGTAGGCGCCGGCCTGGGGGGCGAGGGTGCCGGCGCTGAAGGCCGGGTTCTTGAGGGCGGCGGCTTCGCTGGTCGGGCAGGTCCCCGAGCCCGTGGCCGCGACCGAGGTCTGGAAGGAGTCACTGGGATGGGCATCGGCGCCTTCGGGTGCGCTCCAGGGGACCAGGGTCGAGGTGGTGGTGTAGGTGCCGCAGGCAAGCGGGGTCTTCAGGGTTCCCCTGGAGCCGCCGAAGAAGTGAAGCGTCACGTCTTCGAGTGGCAGCTGGGGGTTCTCGGTGACGGTCGTGATGAGCTGGCCGCTTTTGGGGTCGGGAAGGACCTTGCCGGCGAGCTTGGCGAAGGTGCCGGTCTTGGGATCTTCGATCGCCAGGTAGATCGCCAGCAGGGAGCCGAAGGGGTTCTGGTAGGGCTTGGCGACGTAGACGGCGCCATCTAGCTTGTGGTCGACCAGGGGCGTTGAGACCTCGAGCGTGCCGACCTTGGCGGCATCGGGACAGCTCTGGGGCGCGGCGCTGAAGCGGACCCCCGCCACCGCGGGGAGGTAGCCGATCTGGGCCTCAGAGCAGGCGTCAAGGCCGTTGGCCGCGGCGGGGTTCAGGGTCATGCCCGCCGGCAGGGCGACCTCGGTGTCTTTGACCGCGGCGGTGGCGAGGGGCATCGCGCTGGCGGAGATGTTGGCCTGCGGGAGGACAGTCGCATCGGGCAGGAGCGCGGGGGGAACCGGTGCGCTGGGAGCGTTGGCGCTGAAGGCGAGAGCAGAACCGCTGGCGTTGGTGGCGATGACCTCACACTGCAGGGTGTAGGTGGGCGGTCCGGGGGTGGGGTAGCTCGCCGCGCTCTGGCCGGGCACCACCACGCCGTTTTTGAACCACCGGTAGGTAAAGCCCGGTTCCCCGCCCCACTCACCGGGATCGCAGGTGGCCGTTTCCCCCGCTCCGCTGCCTTCGATCTTGACCGCCGGGCGGTCCGGGGTCGGCGCCGGCGGGGAGGGCAGCGGGGCGATCAGCCTCGGCGGGCTCGCCGCGTGGCCTTTGCCGGTCGCGTTGGTGGCCGTGACTTCGCATTGCAGCGCGGTTCCCGCGTCGGCTTCTTCGATCAGGTATTCACTCGATTCGGCACCGGGAATCGGGGCGCCGTTGCGCAGCCACTGATAGTCGAATTCGGTCGGGTTGTTATCCCAGTGGCCCACACCGCAGCTCTCGGGCAGCCCGGCCTGTTGCTTCACCGCTTGCGGCTGGGGAACGTGCAGGTTGAAGTCAAGGCCGCTGGGGGAGTCGGCGAGGTTGGTGGTCGGGCGCGAGGAGATCTGCGGTTCGAATTCGAGCTGGTTGCAGCCGTCCATCCCGAAGGGGGTGCCTGCGGATTCTGAGAGGTAGCTCTCTGAGTCCGGGGTGCTGAGATCCTCGGCCGAGTAAACGGTCAGCGTCGTTTTCAGCGGCCCCGTGCAGGAGGCCGGCAGGGTCAGGAAGGGAGCCGATTCAGATTCACTCGAGCAGCCGACGATGATCGCCAATTCGAAGTCCGCGGGGATGCAGAGCCGATCGGCGTCGTGCCCGGCGGCCATCGGCACGCCCCAGATGCGCGCGTCAACGGAGACGATTTCCACTCCGGTCGGAACCCCCACGTCGCTCACCGTCGCCCCGAAGTCCGAGTCGCTTCGAACCCTGGCGTCCTGCAGGCTGTTCTTGTTGTCGATCGTCAACCCCAGCGTCACCGGGGAGCCGGGGGTGGGGGTCAGGTTGTAGATGCCGGTGCGGGGGGTTTCGGGGGCGTTAATGTCGATTTCGCCCACCCCGACCTGGGTGTTGGCCGGGCAGATGGTGGTCAGGTTGGTGTCGAAGTCCGCCCTGCTGCAGCGCGGCAGCGCCATTGGGTTGCCGATCAGCCCCGGTGGCAGGTCGATGTGGATCTCGCGCAGCGTCCCTTCCACGTGGTTTTCGGAGTCGCGGTTCATCGCGAAGTGGACCGTGTATTGGTAGGGGTGGGAGCCGGCCTGGAAGACGGGGGTGCCGTCGCTTTCGCTCGGAATGGCGCTGAAGCTTCCGTCTTCGATCCCGAAGTCCGCCTGGGCGGCGGCGGGGGCGAGGAAGATAAGGAGCAGCGCCGCGGTGCTGAGGCAGGCGGCGATTTGCTTTCGCGCCTTCACTTGGAGCCTCCGCTCTTTTGCTTGGCTGGGCTCTTGTGGGGCTTTTTGTTCTTGTGGGGCTTCTTCTTGTGCTTCTTCTTCACGCACTTGCCGTGCTTCTTCACGAAGCCCTTCTTGCAGTACTTCGGGTTGGGGGGCGCGATCAAGCCGGCGCTGCCGGCGGTGGGATCGGGTGGTGGTGGCGGTTGTGGGTTCGGGCAGGTTTCGGCAGAGCAGTCGACAATCGGCTCTTCAGGGAAGCCGCCGCCGACCCGGGCGTCATAGAGGTCCATGAAGTCCCCGTCTTTGTCCTGGGGCACGAGCGCCTCGCGGGTGGTGAAGAAGACGTCGTCACCGGTCGCGCTGGCGTTGACGAAGTGGGAGTCTTTGGGGTAGTGGCCGCTTGAGATCAGCGCCAGGCAGCCGCCGCTTTCGCGGCAGAGGCCGACTCCGTTGGGCTCCCACTCATAGACGTCTTGGATGCGCCCGTTGGTGTCGGCGGGTGAGAGCACGTCCTGGCTCTCGAAGAAGAGGCGGCCTTCCCCGGCGGGCGGGAGGTTGTCGAGTTCGGGCAGGAAGTCCAGACCACTGTTGATCAGCGCCAGCTTCGAGAGCGCCAGCGGCCGCGCTCCGCTCGGGTTGCACGAGGGGCAGACCAAGCTTTCGTCATCCGCGTCGTACTCGAAGACCTGCTGGCATCCCGGCGCGCTCGACTGCGACTGCCGGCACACACCGCCGCCCCGCACCGTGTTGTCATAGCCCGTCAGCTGCGCCTTGGAGACGAAGGCCAAAAAGCGCCCATCCGGGCTCGTCTGCGCCAGCCGGTTCCCCGCCTGCACCCGCCAGGTGCCAACCGGGCTCACGCCGACGTTGTTGTCCTCCTCCAGCAGCTTCCCGATGAACCTCGTCTCCCCTTCGTGGGGAACCGCTCCTTCTTCCCACAGGTAGAGGTTGAACTCTCCCTCTTCGGCGTGTTCGGGCGCCACCGGGTTGTCGTTGACCTCACCCGGCCCCGTCAGCGCTTTCGTGGCGACGAAGTAGATGCGCGCCAGGTCCTCGCTCGTGCCCAACATCCCCTCAAAGCCCCCCACCCCGCCGGTTAGGTCGGTCAGGGTGTCGTCTTCGAGGCCATAGACCCGGCCGTTGTTGAGAAGCACCTTCGAGCCGTCGGTAGTGGCGGTCATGAACTTGCCGGGATCGGGGACTTTGATCGTCGTCGCCCCGTCTTCGCGCACGTATACCTGCCCGCTTGGCTTCTCGCTCCAGAAGATCCGCCTGCCGTCATCGGAGATCGCGTGATCGAAGGCGAAGTTGCCTTCTTTGGCCGCCAAGAGCCCGGAGCCGATCACCGCGTCCGGAGCCGCCGTCGCGTTGCCCGGCAACACGTTGACCAGCTCCAGCTGACCGCCGCTCCACTCATAGAGGTTCGTCTCTTCCGCTCCCACAGTTGGCGCTTTCGGGACCCCTCCAACTTCCAGCGCGTCGTTTGCCTGGAAGATCACGTGGCTGAACGGGGCCACGACGGCGCTGCCGGCGTTGGCCCCGGCGTAGGTGACGCGAAAGGCGTTGGGGTTTCCGCCGCCGGGCAGGCGATTCGGCGGTTCCTCCGTGATCAGCGCCGTCAACCCTCCTTCTCCCACCTGTTGGAGATAGAGGTTGGCGAAGTCCGTTGGAGCCTCAGGGGTCAGCGAGGGCTTGATCTGGTAGAGGACGGCCCGAGAGAGATCGCTCGAGAAGGCCTTGAAGCCCTGCGGGGTGTCGTCTCTGAGCTGGGCTGAGCTGAGCGCGCTCGTCTGCCAGCCTTCGTCGCCGCCACCGCGTTTTGCCACGTACTCATTCACCCCCGCCGCCAGCCCGGCTGCGAAGGGGCTGCCCTCATAGGCCACCGCGTTGCCGTCGGGGCTGACCTGCATCGCCGCCCTCGCCTTGTTCCAGCCCGGCGTGCAGGCGTTGCAGGTGTTGCTCAAGCCTACGCGAGGACCCGGCTCGGGCGGGAACACCTCGCCCAGCTTCTGGGCCGGGCTGACTTGCTCATAGGCACGGCCGTCGAGCAGGTTGGTTGACGGGACGAAGGTGGTGAATTGGTGATCCTCCCCGAGGGTGGTGCCGGCTTCGTTTTCGGCGACGAGACGGAAGTGGTAGGCGGTGCCGGGAGCGAGACCGCTGAGCAACTGGCTCACTTCGACGAAGCCGTTTGCCGAGCCGATGTTCTGAGCGGGAACCGGGACGCTGGTCGCGCTGTCGTATTCGGCTTCGTCGAACTCCTCCGCACTGACGTAGTCGACCCAGAAGCTCGTGGCCAGGGTGGCGGGGTTGACTTCACCGGTGATCTTCGCCGTGGTGGTGGTGATCTCCGAGACCTCCCCGCCTTTGATCACCGGTGGTCCCGCGGTTCTAAAGCCTTCGGGCCCCCCGGGGCTTTTGCCGTTGGCGTTCTCCCCGACGATCCGAAACTCGTATTCGGTGCTGGCCGAGAGGCCGGTGGCTTTGCCACTGACTTCTTCCACCGAGCTGCCGCTGAAGGGACCGGCCGGTTCACAGGGCACGCTGGTTGCCCCCGAAAAGGCTGCTTCTTTGATCTCCGTCGGGTTTTTGCCTTCGGCTTTGGCGCTGGCGATGTTGGCTTGGTAGGCCGTCTCGCTCAGGTACTCAAACTCACAGGTCGCTGCCGGCCCGTTGTCAGCGCTGATCGAGCCGTTCAGCGTGGCCGTCGTGCCTTTGACTTCGCTGGCCGCTCCCGTGAGGACGTCGGGCAGTTTGACGAATGGCCCGTAGACGTCGAGGTGGGCGGCGCCTGCTCGCGCCACGTAGACCGTGCCGCCGGTTCCGGTGCTGCCATCGACGCCAACCCCGGTAACCGCGCTCCCGGCGGGGATCGTGCCCAGCAGGTTGGCCGAGCTTGGCCCTGAGGCATCGTATTCCCGGACCTCGTTGCCGTTTGCCGTCAGCACGTGGCCGCTGAGCGGGTCGACCGTCACCGTCGTGTTGTTGTCATCGACTTTGTATTTTTCTTCTCCGGTGGTTACGTCGATTTTGTAGAGGTCGCCGCTGCGGCGGACAAAGAGGGAGCCCGCCGTCGGACCGGCTCCCGCCGCCAGGGTGCAGGCTCCGGGGAGCGCTTCCGAGAGCAGGAAATTGGCGCTGCTGTCGGAGTTGACGACCGGGTTGCCGGCCGGGTCGTATTGGTGGACCTGGCTGGAGAGGTCGGCGACGTAGACATTGCCGGCGCTGTCGGCGGCGACCCCGCAGGGCAGGTTCAGTGGTTCGAAGACGGCGCCATCTTTGTATTCGGTCAACTGTCCGAGGAATTCCCCGCTCGGGGCGAAGACGTCTACCAAGTGCTCGAAGAACTGCGAGACGTAGATGTTGCCATTGCTGGGATCCACCGCGACCTGAGTTAGAGCAGGAGTGAGGAAATGAAGGCCTTCCTGGGGCGTCAGGTCGGCATCGGGCCCCCTGGCATCGATCGTGTTTGAGCCCAGGGCGGAAAAGTTCGCCGGCGTGCCGTCCGCGTGGTAGCGGCTGATGCTGCCGTTGACGCCGTCGGTCGTCGTCGTCGCCGTGCAACCGCTGCCCCCGCTCAGACTGACGTCCTCGCATTCGATTTGCGCCATCTCGGTGGTTACGAGTGCAACGCCAACTAGGACCCGAAAAGGTTGCGATCCACCGGGTCCCCCGACGACGGTGATGCATTCCTCGGCGGCATTTTCGCAGACGAGCGCACTCAGTGCGGTTTGTACTTCTTCGTTGGTTGCGTTAAACGTGAGTTCGGGGGTTTCTTCCCCTTCGAAATTCAGCTTAAATTTCCCCGCCGTCGCTGAGACCGTGATCACCTGTTCCTCCGAACGACCACCGATTACGTAGACGCCGTGGGATCCTTGGTCGACCGTCACTGCTTTTGGCTCAGTGAAGTTGCCAAGGGAGGGCTTGAGCAAGCGGCCTTCCTTGGCGAGGGCGGGGGCGGCCCCTAGTAAGACTAAAGCGCCAATAAGCAGGCCCAAAGCCGCGATCCACCATCCGTTATCGAAAGCCTGAGTCCCCTTGCGCATTTCCCTGTCCCTCTTCACAGATCCCGTTGAGCCAGTTTCCCCGCCTGCGACCCAGTTCCGGGCTTGATACTTGCCCGTACCGAATAGAGAATCAGGTGGCACAGTCTTTGTCAAGCCCATCCTCTGCTCTAGAGAGCCGGGCCGGAACTTCGCGTCCCGGCCCGGCCTACTTCCTCATTCAGCGCTCGGTTCAAACCTGATCGAGCGTCTACGGGTCTTCCGGTGTAAATGTTTGAGCGCCGACGAGGTTCGTCGTCCCTTCCATCACCCCAGTGTTTGTGCCTTCGTAACTAGCCGCACCACCGTTGGCTTTGAGCAAGCCACCGTTGGTCGCGGGGGTAAAGGTGACATGATTGTGTTTGGTTGTGTTCGCGACGCCGAGCACGGAGCCGGTCACGGTCACTTTCGTTTTCGGAATCGGGCAGGCTTCTTTCTCCGCCAGTGTTTTTTCATTGAGGATGTTGAATTCGGCGAAGGGTTGCCCCGCAACAGCTGGTTCAAATTTGATGTCGTGTGCGGTGCCAGTCGTCGTTGATTTCAGTTCTTTGGTCAGAATTGTGTCTTTGTTGCCCGTAGCAATGTCTTCGACTCTGCACGTTTTCGTTGTGTCGGATTCCAGCGAAGCGTGGCATTCTGTGTAGTCGATGAAAATTTTGGAGCCTTCAATTGTATGTTTACCGGCCGAGGGTTCTCTGTTCGTTACATGCCCTTTTACGTCGGTATTTTCACATGTAATCTCGACTTTAAGAAATGCCACGGTTCCTTTCAAGATCGCTTTGCCGACACCTGAACCGGTGACTGGTGTTGTCGTGCCCACCGGGATGGCGGTTGTGTCAAAGTTTTTCCCTTCTTCTTTCGGTGTCGTACAAGTAGCATCTTTGTATTTTCCGGTTCCGGCTCCCACCGCTCCGCATGTCACCGCTGTCAGTTCTGCTGCGGATGCGTTTGCTGCTGCGAACACACACACTGACAGTGCGCACAGAGCGAGGGCTCCGAGAATTGATTTACCACGCGTCATCTCGTTGACTCTCCCTTGGTTGTTGGTCTTGCCGGCGCCGTTGCCGAGTGCTAGGCAGCCTCTCGCCGGTCTTCCCTGGCGGCGCCGTTTGACCCCGCCTCCGGCCACAGTGCAACGGCTCTGGCTTTTAGTCAAGGAATTTGGAGTGAGATTTTCTATCTATGCCCTCCTCGGCCGCCACACCAGGCGACGGCTGCGTGCTCGGCCCCTCTAATCGCAGCCGTAGCTCCGAGCTGTCATCGCTCATGCCAGGAGCACCAAGAAGCCGGGCCGGGACTGCTATCCCGGCCCGGCCACTTCCTACTATCTACTGCGCAAACCTGGTCGAGCGTCTACTTCAGCCTTCCGGTGTAAATGTTTGGGCACCGACGAGGTTAGTCGTCCCTTTCATCACGGCAGTGTTTGTGCCTTCATAGCTGGCCGCGCCGCCGTTGGCTTTGAGCAAGCCGCCGTTGGTCGCCGGTTCAAACGTGATGTGATTGTGTTTGGTTGTGTTCGCGACGCCGAGCACGGAGCCGGTCACGGTCACTTTCGTTTTCGGAATCGGGCAGGGCCCCGCTTCACCAACTGTCGGTTCATTGAGGATGTTGAATTCGGCAAAGGCAGCTACCGGTTCAAATTTGATGTTGTGGTCGGTAGTGGTCGTTGATTTCAATTCAGTGGTTCGGATTGTGTCTTTGTTGCCCGTAGCAATGTCTTCGACTCTGCACGTTTTCGTTGTGTCCGACTGTAACGATGCGTGACATTTTTTATAGTCGATGAAAATTTTTACGCCTTCAATTGTGTGTTTACCGTTGACGGGTTCTCTGTTCGTCACATGCCCCGTTACTTCGGTTTCTTTGCATGTAATCTCGACATTGAGGAATGCTACGACTCCCCTCAGAACCGCGTTGCCGACGCTTGAACCGGTGACTTCTGTTGTCGTATCCACCGGCAGTGCTTTTGTTTCGAAATTTTTCCCTTCTTCTTTCGGTGTCGTACAAGTGGCGTCTTGGTATTTCCCGGTTCCAGCCGCCACTTGTTCGCATGTGACCGCTGTCAGTTCTGCTGCGGAGGCGTTCACTGCTGCGAACGCGCACAGCGACAGTGCGCAGAGCGCAAGGGCTCCGAGAATTGAGCTGCGTTTCATTGGATCGCTCCTTATGTGGTGCTGTTCTCGGCCGTCGTCGCCCGAATCCACTCAGACGAGGTTGACTGGCCGCTTGAGACCAGAGTAGCGGCATAAAAAAAACCCCCGCCGCATCTAAGCGGCGGGGGTTTGGTGCTGCTTGCGTGCGAGTGCTAGAGAGCTATTCGCTCGCTTTGACCGCTTCTGCCTGGGCGTCCTGGAGTTTGCCTTCCAGGAATGCGGTGTTGCTGCCCGAGGGCGAGGGCGTTCCGAGAATCGAGTTGACCAGCGGGTCGACGAAGATGGAGAAGATTCCTCCACATCCGCTCGCCGCGGGCGCCGAGAAGGTGCCGTTGACGAATTTCCCGCCTTGGATCGTGATGATGGTGAACGATTCGTTGAACGTGAATTCACCGACGGCGCCTTTGAGGGCTCCGCTGGTGCCGGTCGTGAAGTCGATCTGGACCGGTTTAGCGTCGGAGCCGATGTAGCAGTTCGAACCCAAGAGGGCGTTCGAGAGCTTGATCTTCACCGGCAGGCCGAGTGCGGTGCCTTTCTGGAGCAACAGGTTTTCGGTGTTCAGTTTGATGTTGGTCAGACCTTTGGTCGGGCCCGCCAATTCAACCGTCGCCGTGACGCCGGTGAACCCGTTGTTGATGCCTTCGTTGAACCAGTTCTGGATGAATTTAGGCCACCAGGTCGGTGCGGTGATCCCGAGTAGCCCGCCGGGAACCGGCTGCGCCGTTTTCGAGAGGGTGTCGCCGTTCTCGGCACCGTAGAATTTGACTTCTTCGCCCGAGCCTTCGCCACCACCCTGCAGCGTCACCGGGTTGACGAGCGGAACGGCTTTTTTGCCGACTTTGAATTCGCCGTTGCTCGAGACCGAGTAGATGCAGTCGGTGATCGTCACGCGGTTGAGCGGACACTCTTTGAACTGAGCGTATTCGCCTTTCGGGTTGTGCGATGCCGCAAGAGCCGAGGGGACGAGCACCAAGACCAGTGCCGCCGTAATGCCTCCCGCGAGGAACTTGTGCTTCAGGAACCTCATGTTGGTCCTTCCCTGTCGTTGACTGTTTGTCGCTGAGCGGGACTGAGCCCCAGAAACGCTGGCTGAGACTGGGCCAGAAATGACCAAGGTCGAGGCCCCAGAGGCTCCTCTCCCTTACCCTTTTTTAATCGCCCGTTCCGATATGGATACCAGTTTGTACCCAGCGGCAGGAGTGGACCATCTTTCCCTCGCCTTGTCAAGTGCCAACCCGATGTAAATGCCTTTTCGGCCATGTGGAGCGATCGGCCGGCGATGGGTCGCTGCCCGAGTTTGATGAATCTGGCTATTTTAATCAGGTTCTCCCTGTCTACTGCGAATCTGGGAGGGGACTGAAATGCGAACCGGCGGCTATGCCCTGACGCTCCTGGCGACACCGCTCAACGTCGAAATCCTGGCCGCCCTGAGCGGGGACTCGCAATCGGCCGCCGACCTACGCCGTGCCGCCGGCTCGCCGCCGGCGACCACCTTCCGGAGCCACCTGCAGACGCTGGGCGAGATCGGCGTCCTCGAGCGCAGGCGAAATGGCACGGGAAACGGCCACGCGCTGCTCGAGTCGGGGCAGGAACTGCTGGCTGTGGCAGAGACCCTGCGGGCCTGGCTGGCCGCCGCCCCAGGCGGTCCGATCGCGCTGGGGACCGGCCCCGCCAAGAGTGCGGTCAAGGCGCTGGCGGCGGGGTGGTCCACGGGGGTTATCCGGGCCATCGCCGCCAAGCCGCTCACGCTCACCGAGCTGGATCGGCTGATCGCAGGCGTCACCTACCCGTCGCTCGAGCGCCGGCTGGAAGCGATGCGACTGACCGGGCAGATCGAGCCCAGGCCGAGCAAGACTCGCGGAACCCCCTACACCGCGACCGAATGGCTGCGTAAGGCGATCGCTCCGATCATCGCCGGTGTCCATTGGGAGCGGCTGCGAATGCCCACCGAAACCGCGGCCGTGACCCGCATCGACGTCGAGGCGGCCTTCATGATGGTGATACCGATGCTCAGCCTGCCGGCCGGGCTCTCCGGCACCTCGCGGCTCGCCGTCCAGCTGGATGGGAACCGCGGCAAGGGCCTGGCGGGCCTGATGGTCGAGGTCGACCGCGGCCGAGTCGGGAACTGCACCTCGCGCCTCACCGCCGACGCGGCTGTATCGGCAATCGGTCCGCCGACCGCGTGGATCCAGGCGGTCACCGAACCGGATCCCGATCGGCTCGAGATCGAGGGCAATCGGCGGCTGGCCAGGGCGCTTGTCCAGGGCCTGCACGACGTGCTTTTCGGTCTGACGCAACCGCGCTGAGCGAAGCGCCAAAACTTGCGGCGCGCAGAATGGCGCGCCCTCGTGTCTTCGGTCTGCTCGATTTGCGGACCAAAGACGGGCCGGAACGGTCCAAACCGGCCAGCACCCTTCTCAATTTGGAGCCATCAAGTTAGTCTGATCAAACGAAATGAGGAATTCGATCAAAAGAAGCTCCTCTTATCGAAAGCTGAAGCCAGGTCCCGGGAGACCTGCCGCCGAGGTGGTCGCCGACCAGCGGGCACGGATCCACGGGGCAATGGTGGAGATGGTCGCGGAACGGGGTTTCGGCGGGGTCACCGTGCGCAGCCTCTCAGGCACAGCCGGGGTCTCGACGCGGACCTTTTACCGCCTCTTCTCGAATGCGGAGGAGTGCTTCACCGCCACCTACGGCACGGTTATGCGGGCCGCGCTCAAACGCTTCCGGGCGCCGCACGGGTCCGGCGACGATTGGGAGAAAGCGCTGCGGGCCGGCCTCACATCGTTGCTGGAAGAGCTGGCCGAGCATCCCAGCCCTGGGCGCCTGGCACTCGTCGAATCGTTCGATGCGGGACCGGCGATGCTGCGCGAGATGAGTCGCGCGACCCAGGAGTTCGAGCTGTTTCTGGCCGACGCTTTCGATGCGGCGACGCAGCCGGTTGTCGTGCCGCCCCTGGTGGTGCAGGCCCTCGCCGCCGGGGTGGAGCGGGTGCTGAGGACGAAGGTCCTGGCAGGCGAGGAAGCCGAGTTGCCGGGAATGGCCGAAGAGCTCGCTGACTGGGCCCTGGCGATGCGCGACCCGGCGGTTACCCAGTTGCCGATGCCGGCCTGGGCGGGAAGCGCAAACCGAGGATGGGCGAGCCGCGGCGCCCCGGAGCTGGAGCTCGACATGTCGAGGCCCTACATCCTGGTGAGCGAGCGCAACCGGATCCTCGCCGCAGTCGTCCGGCTCGGCCTGCGCGAGGGGTACTGGAACCTGACGGTCCCGAGAGTTCGTCGCGAAGCCAGCGTCTCGAGACAGACCTTCGATACCCACTTCCGAGACGTCGCCGACTGCTACCTGCAGGGAATCGTGGCGCTGATGGCGACGGCGATGAGGCGAGCCCGGCGCAAAGCCGCCGGCGGGGTGAGCTGGGGGCAGCAGGTGGTCCGGCTGACCAACGCGTTCTGCGTCGAAGTGGCGCGCAACCCGGCGCTGGCGCAGCTCGCCTTCGTCGACGTCTTCGCCCCCGGGAAGGAGGGACTGCGGTGTCGGGAGCAGATGATCGCCGAAGGCGTGGAGGTGCTGCGAGCGATCGCGCCGCGGGACCGGCGGCCAAGCGAGCTAGAGGCCGAAGCGTCGGTGGCGGCAGGCTGGCAGATCATTCACGCCGAGGTCGTCGCGGGCAGGACCGGCAAGCTTCCACAAATCGCACCTTTGATCGCCTTTGCGATCCTCGCGCCGGCGATAGGGGCTCGCCGGGCGGGCGAGGCGATCGGCGCGGAGCAGCGGGAGGGACCGGCTCTGGCGCTTGACGAGGGCGAGCGGGCTCAAGCGGTCCCGTAGTGGATCGTGAATGAGCCAATGCTCGGCGCTGGGGTGTCACAACGGTGGCACGGCACCCCAGCGTCGGGCAAGCCTTGCAAAGGAACCGGCACCGGGGCGTCTGAGGTACTTCTCGGATTCGGGCACCCCGGCACCGGCCAACACCCCACCCGGCCGAAACGACCGACAGGAGCATAAACAGCGTATCTCAGTGCGATTACTGGAAATTAAGTAGACCACCTCGAAGGACTTGATCAGTCGAGGAATTTTGGTCAGACTCCCTTGATGCGCTCCCAGCATTCTGTGAAGCGCGCCCGGCGGGCGAGGAGTCTAAGGAGCGGATTCGGGATCCTCGCCCGCCGAGGAAATCCCAATGGCTAGGACGAATCGACCCAAGATCACCTTCGTGACGCTCGGCCCCCAGGGGACCTGCCATGAGCGCGCAGTAGCCGAATACGCCCGCTTCCAGGGGATCGAGGACTACGAGTTCGAGCTGATCACCGACTTCTTCGTCGGGCTGGAGGCGATTCGCGGGCGCGACGACGCCTTCCTGGTCCAGTGCAGTGCCCATCCGCTGGTCCACAAGATCACCGAGAAATACTGGACCGAGGTATTCGTCGTCGACACCTTCATCTACCCGACCAAGGCGCTGGCGGTGCTGAGCCGCCGCGACGTCGAGCGGCCGCGGTCGCTGGGGATCGTGCCGGCGACCGAGGGCTATGTGGACCTCGGCCAGTGGGAGGAGGTGATTCCGCAGATCTCCAAGCCGCTGATCGCCGAGGCCCTCCTGCGCGGCGACTATGACGCCGGCCTCACCCACCTCGAGCATCTGGAGAAGCACCCCGACCTGCTCCGCCTCGACCTCGAGATAGGCGAAATCGACACCACCTGGGTCGTCTATGGGACCGCCAAGCGCTTCCAGGGCGAGGTGATCGGGATCCCCTCGACGGAGCTGTATCGGCGCCCTCAGCCCGCCTTGTCCTGACGCTGCCCGTCGCGACGGTGGCGGCGGACCAGCGGCGCGATGTAGCCGATCAGGACGCCGATGCCGACCGCGGCCAGGAGGGTGACGATCAGCGGGGCATTGACCGTGACGAAGAGGACTTCCACCTCGACGTTTTGCGAGTTCTGCAGGGCGACGATGACGACCAGGGCGACGAGAAGGCCGACGGCCCAGGCCCGCCAGTTGGTCGGCTTCTTCTCCGCGGCCACATCGACATCTTAGAAGTCGCCCCGCGGACGCTCAGTACCTGCCGAAACAGACCTTGAAGCCGTATTTCCTGGCCAGATCGGCGGCCGTGGCCAATGGCTCGGAGGATGATCCGAGGATCGCCCATGGCTCGGAGGACGATCCGAGCATTGCCCCCGGATCTTCCCGGCCTTCCGCCAGCACCGCCCGCATCCCGTCGAGGATGGCTTCGACCTGGTCATCTTCGCCGTCGGGCGCGCCGAGCTTCGCGATCCCGTCGACCTGATCCTGTAGAGAGGGCAGCTGGTAGTCCGCGACGATCTGCCTTTCCTGGGACTTGGTTGGGGGTTGGGCTTTGAGGCGCGCGCGATATCCTTGGAGCTGGGACTGGAATTCCGTTTCGCTCCTAGTGCAGATGGCATCGGCCTTCCGGATGAGCTCTGCTTTCGTCACCGAGGAGGTGCTGGTGTCGGCGGCGGCGCCGCCATCGTCGCCGCAGCCCGTAGCGACCGAGAGCGCCAAAAGCACGGTGATCGGGATTGCTGCCCGCCAGGTCATCAGTACTGGGCGAGGCAGACTTTGAAGCCGTACTTCCTGGCCTGGTCCGCGGATTCCGCCAATGGTGCGGATGAAGACGCGAGGTTCGCCCGTGGATCGTTCCGCCCTTCCGCCAGCACCGACCGCATCCCGTCGAGAATGGCTTCGACCTGCTCCTCTTCACCGTCGGGCGCGCCAAGCTTTTCGAGTTCTTTGACCTGATCCTGCAGGCCTGGCAGCTGGTAATCCGCGACGATCTGCCTTTCCTGGGCTTTGGTCGCGGGCTTGCCTTTGAGGAGCTGGAAATATCCCAAGACCTGGGCCTGGAACTTTTCTTCGCTCTTTTTGCAGATCACATCGCCCTTCTTGATGAGCACCGCTTTGGTCACTGAGGAGGTGCTGGTGTCGCCACCGTCGTCGCCACAGCCCGCGGCGACAAAGAGCGCCAAAAGCACGGTGATCGGGATTGCTGCCCGCCAGGTCATTCCGGCACCTTACTTCCTAGAGGACCTAATAATCAATAGTTCTCTTGCATCGGGGTCAGCTGGCTAGCGGGGCGAATCCCCTGGGCTCGGACACTTACTGTGGCTATGGCCACGAAAAACGTCCGTCCCTGGGCGGCCGACGCCTGGGCGCTGGCGAGGAAACAGCATGGTGTGGTGGCGCGGTCGCAGCTGATCGCGCTGGGGATGAGCCCGGAGGCGATCCGCCATCGCCTCCGCAATGGCCGACTGCACCGGTTGATGCCCGGCATATACGCGGTGGGAAGACCAGAAGTGTCGGAGCTTGGTCGCTGGATGGCGGCCGTGCTGGCCTGTGGGCCGCAGGCGCTTCTCAGCCATCGCAGTGCGGCGGCGCTGCTGGGCATACGCAAGTCGTCACGCGGCCCAGTCGAGGTCATCGTCCCGGCCCACCTCCGCAAGCGGCGGGCCGGCATTCGCGCGTACCGGCGAACGGCACCCGAGCCCGACCGGTGGATCCATGACGACATACCAGTCACCGCCCCGGTCCCGACCCTGGTGGATCTCGCCGCCTGCCTCTCCACCGCGCAGCTCGAAGCGGCGGTCAACGAGGCGGACCACCGCGACCTGATCGACCCGGAGACCCCTGCGCAGAGAGATCGGCAGCCTAAGCTCGCGGCGGGGGCTGCGCCGCCTTCGCGATTTACTCGACGTCTCCACCGAAAGCCTGACCACGACCGAGTTGGAGTGCTCGTTCCTGCCCCTTGCCCTGGAATCTGGGCTGCCACGGACCCAGGCCTGGCCGGGAAGCCATCGCGTCGACTTCTACTGGGCGGAGCTGGGGCTGATCGTGGAGACGGACAGCCTCAGATATCACCGCACCCCGTTCAAGCAGGCCGCCGACAAGCGGCGCGACAACGCCCATGCTCGCTCGGGATTGACGACGCTTCGCTTCACCCACGGGCACATTTCCCACGAGCCGGGCTACGTGCGGGCAGAGCTTCGAGCCGTGGCTCGGCGGCTTGCGGCACGGTCCGGAGCGTAGGCACCGACGGCGCGGACTTTGTGGGGCTAGGGGCCCAGAAATAGCCCGAAGACCACGGGGCGAACGCCCGAAACTGGGCAGACGTCAGGCGGTGGCCGGGGCCGGCACGCGGTCGGCCCAGGGCCGGGCCGCTTCCAGCTGCGCTCCAAGCCGGACCAGGGTCGCCTCGTCGAACGGGGCGCCGGTGAGCATCGTCCCGACCGGCAGGCCCTCCTCGGTCCAGTACAGCGGCAGTGAAATGGCGGGGAGGCCGGTGATGTTGCCGTAGGCGGCAAACGAGACCGAGGCGACGGTCTCGAAAGTGGCCTGCTCCGGCGCCGCGTGCTGGGCTTCGAGAACGGAGCCGGAGGGGGGCGGCAGGATCGCCGAGGTCGGGGTCAGGAGGATGTCGAAGTCGCGGCCCCAGCGGGCGACCTCGCTGCGGGAGAGCCGCTCGAGGGTGCCCGCGGCGACCACGTAGTCGAAGGCGCTGATCTCCTTGGTCGCCTGCTCGTAGCCGTGGCGGTTGTGGGGCTCGACCTTGTCCCAGTCGACCCCGGCGTAGTCGGCGAGGCCGGCGGCCGCCATCACCGTGAAGGCGGGCACCAGCTCCGGCGAGATCGTCGGCACCTCGACCTCGCTCACCTCGTGGCCGAGCTCCGCCAGCAGCGCCGCGGCGTCGCGGGCGGCGGCGACGCAGGCGGGGTCGGTGGGGATGCCGAGCGGCGCCTCGGCCATCAGCCCGACGCGCAGCCTGCCGGGATCGGCGCCGAGCTCCTCGGCGAACGGGCGCGCCGCCGGGATCGCGTTGTTCCAGGCGAGGAGGTCAGGGCCGGCGGCGGCATCAAGGACGGCCGCGGCGTCGGCGACGGTGCGGGTGACGGCGCCCTCGACGACGGCGCCCATCCAGGCCTGGGAGCGGCGCGGAATGCGGCCGCGGCTGGACTTGAGGCCAACCAAGCCGCAGTAGGCGGCGGGGATGCGGATCGAGCCGCCACCGTCGTTGGCGTGGGCGATCGGGAACATGCCGCCGGCCACCGCGGCGGAGGCGCCACCGGAGGAACCGCCCGAGGAGCGGCTCGGGTCCCAGGGGTTGCGGCTGTTGCCGTAGCGGGCGTTCTCGGCCACGGTCAGCGGGCCGAACTCGGGGGTGTTGGTGCGCCCGCAGAGGACGAAGCCGGCGGCGAGCAGCGACTCGACGACCAGCTCGCTCTCCTCGCTCGGGCCCTCCGGCGCGCCGAAGGAGCCGAAGGTGACGGGCCAGCCGGCGACCGCGGTCAGGTCCTTGATCGGAATCGGCACGCCGAGGAAGGGCGCCTCGTCGCCGGCGGCGAGACGGGCGTCGGCGTCGCGGGCCGCCGCGCGGGCCGCCTCGTCGTCGCGCCAGACCACGGCGTTCAGCTCCGGGTTGCGCTCGTCGACCGCGGCCAGGCAGGCGTCGAGCAACTCAACCGCGGAGAGCTCGCGGGCGCGCAGCGCGGCCGCCAGATCGAGGGCGGAGCTGGTCGGTCCAAGCTGGCTCACCAGCCAGACCATATCCGTGCGAGGCTTGGGGGAGGCAGGAGACGGCCAGTAAGGAGGGCACTGATGGCGATCACCGAGTACGAGGCGAAGCAGATCGAGAAGGCGAACGCATCCGGCGACACGCCGGTCGTCTTCATCCACGGGCTCTGGCTGCTGCCCAGCAGCTGGGACAACTGGGCCGGTGTCTTCGAGGAGGCCGGCTACGCGCCGGTCGCCCCGACCTGGCCGGACGATCCCGACACGGTCGAGCAGGCCCGCGCCAACCCGGACGTCCTCGCCAAGAAGACGATTGGGCAGATCGCCGACCACACGGCCGAGGTGATCGGGCAGCTGGCGCGGAAGCCGGCGGTGATGGGCCACTCGACCGGTGGGCTGCTGGCGCAGATCATCGCCGGGCGCGGGCTCTCGGCGGCCACGGTCGCGATCGACCCGGGGCCGTTCCGAGGTGTCCTGCCGCTGCCGATCTCGGCTCTGAAGTCGGCGAAGCCGGTCCTCCAGAATCCGCTCAACAGGGGTCGGGCGGTGACCCTCACGTTCGAGCAGTTCAAGTACGGATGGGCGAACGCACTCTCCGAGGAGGAGGCGAGGAGCCTCTACGAGACCTACCACGTGGCGGCTCCCGGGGTGGCATTGATGCAGATGGCGAACGCGAACCTGAACCCGTTCACCGAGGCCAGGGCGGACACCAAGAACCCGGAGCGTGGCCCGCTGCTGATCATCGACGGGGAGAAGGACCACACCGTTCCTTGGGCGATCGCCAAGGGGTCCTACGACAAACAGAAGCGCAACCGGGAGAGCGTGACCGAGATCGTCGAGATCCCCAACCGCGGCCACTCGCTGACGATTGACAGCGGCTGGCGCGAGGTCTGCGACACGGCGCTCGAGTTCGTCAAGCGCTTCACCTGAGGGCCCTGGATGGATGCTCCACGAGCAGAGGTTCGCCGTGCCGGCGTCGAGGACGCGGCCGTCATCGCCCGGCTGCTGCACGACTTCAACAGCGAGTACTCCGAACCGACCCCTGGGGTGGCGGCGCTGACCGAGCACGCACGGAGGCTGCTGGCGGAGGATGAGATGGCGGTGCTGCTGGCGGGCGAGGGGCCGGATGGGATCTCGCTGGTTCGCTTCCGTCCCTCGGTCTGGACCGGCGGCCCGGAAGCGCACCTGCAGGAGCTCTACGTGGTGCCGGCGCTGCGCGGGCGAGGCATCGGCCGGGCGCTGCTCGAGGCGACGATCGAGGTCGCCCGCGAGGCCGGCGCGACCGGGATCGACCTCAACACCGGCACGACCGATACCGCGGCGCGGGCGCTTTATGAGAGCGCGGGCTTCACCAACCGCGAAGGCTCACCCGACGGCCCCTCGATGCTCTTCTACGAGCGCGAGATCTAGAGGCCGGCCTCTATCCCGAGATTGAGCACTTCGCGTTGCCGGGACCCCGCTAACTACTCAACCTTGGCGAACTCGATCCCCGCGGGCGGCTCGACCAGGCTGGGGTGGAGCAGGTGAGCGAGCAGCTCGGTGCCGTCGACTAGGCGGGGGCCGGGGCGCGAATAGGTGGAGGCGGCGTCGACGGCGAAGACGCGCTCGGCGCCCAGGGCCTCGATCCGCCGCCAGTGCTCGAGCGCCTGCGCCCGCGAGTCCTCGACGTACCAGCCGCAGGGCATCGCCACGACCAGGTCCGGCGCGAGCGCGTTCAGCGCCTCCCACTCGACCTCGACCGACTTCGCCCCCGCCGTGCCGGCGACGTCCTCTCCCCCGGCCACGGCGATCATCTCCGGAATCCAGTGGCCCCCGACGAAGGGTGGGTCGAGCCACTCGAGAGCGAGGACGCGGGGGCGCGGCGCTCCCGCGACCGCCGCGCGGACGCTCGCCAAGCGCTCCTCCAGCTCGCCGCGCAGCTCCGCCGCCCGCGCCTCGATCCCGATCGCCGCGCCGAGCCGGGTCACGTCCTCCAGCACCTCGCCCAGCGTGCTCGGGTCCTGCTGGACCACCCGCGGCCGGCTCGGCAGCCGGGCCGCGACGGCGACCACGTCGTCGTAGGAGACGGCACAGACATCGCAGACCGCCTGGGTGACGATCAGGTCCGGCGCCAGCTCGGCCAGGCGCTCCTCGTCGAGGCTGTAGAGCGCCCGGCCTTCGCCGACGACCGACTTCACCGCGGCGTCAATCTCACCCGCGCCGAGGCCCTCCGGCAGCACGGTCGCGGTCAGGTGCGGCAGCTCCCGCGCCGCCGGCGGGTGGTCGCACTCGTGGGTGACCGCGACCACGTCGCCGTCGGCGCCGAGCGCGAACAGCATCTCGGTCGCCGACGGGACGAGGCTCGCGATTCTCATCGGCCGACTATTTCACCGCCGCGACCAGCGCGTTGGCGCCGCCCTGCATCCCCGCTTTGTTGGGATGGATCGGGGCGGCCAGGCTGCCCGGCACGAGCGGCTCCACCCAGCGGGTCGAGCTGCCTTTGCAGGCGTCATGGCCAATACTGGCGCCGTACCAGTTGACGAGCGTGGCGCCGTTGGCGGCGGCCTGGGTCGCCAGCATCGCGTTCAGTTTCTGCTCGGTCGCCCGCAGATAGGGGGCGTCGGTGAAGCTGATCGGCATCTGCGGCCAGCAGCCGCTGCCCGTCTCCGGGAAGATCGCCGGGTAGTTGACGACGTAGATTTTCGCCGCGGGCGAGCGGGTGTGGATGCCCTGCAGCACCGCCGCCACTTTCGGCGCCGTCGCTTCGATCCGTTCCGCCAGCTGGTCTTTGCCGCCCGAGTTGTATTTGTTTTTGCACGGGGAGCTGAACGGGTTGTAGGTGATGCAGCTCTCGGCGACTTCGGAGAAGCCGATGTCGTTGCCGCCGATCGTCAGCGAGACCACCGTCGTGTTCGCGTCGAGCGAGTTGAACTGGGGCGGGTTGGGCCCGTCGGGGTCGACGTTCTGCGGGTTGGTCATGTCGACCGTCTTGGCGCCGCTGCAGCTGGCGTCGCGCAACGTCAGACCGATGCTGGGCGCGGCCAGGTGCGGGTAGTTGTTGCTCGATTTGAGACAGCCGAGCGGCAGCACCGGGTTGGGAATGAACGGCCCCGCCGCGTAGGAGTCGCCCAGCGCCACGTAGTTGGCCGCCCGCGCCCCCGCCGCCGCGAAGGCCAGCAGCGCCAGCACCGCGACCGCCGCGATCAGCGCTTGCAGGGCCCGCCGGGGTTGGGTCAGAGTCAACGCATTCATCTACTTCTCCTTTGAATTCGGTTGGATCCCCGCCTCGATCCCCGGCTCCCAATGCTCAAAATACTTGGTTTCAAAGCTCTGGTCGGGGAGATTGGACCGCTATACCCGGCCCGATCAGCTACAACCTGAGGCGATGGGCACCGCGCGGATACCAGACCCCACCGAGTCGGTTCGCCACCAGCTGCGGCCGCTGTTCGATCAGATCGTGATCAAGGAGCTGGACCAAGACCGGGTGCGGCGGTCGGGCCTCGTCGTCCCTCCCGGCACCCACGAGCCGCCGCCGGAACAGGGGATCGTGCTGGCGGTCGGGCCCGGCCTCGACTGGTGGGCGCAGGCCGGGGTCGAGATGCCGGTCCAGCCCGGCGACCATGTCGTCTTCCCGGCCGCGGCGGGGGTCTGGGTCGAGATCGACGAGGAGCGCCTGCTGGTCTGTCGCGTCACTCAGCTGCTCGGGGTGCTCGAGTCCGCTTCGCTGTAGCGCCCTTGCCCTTGAGCCGCAGCATGCGCTCGTCGGCGGCGTGCATCAGCGTCTCGTAGTCGAGACCGTCGTCAGGGAAGACGGCCCAGCCAACCGAGGCGCTGAAGACCGGCCCGGGGCTGTCGGAGTCGCGCAGGCCGACGGCGGTGCCGATCGCTTCGGCCATCCGCCGCGCCCCCTCGCCGTGGGCCCCGGGCGCGATGACGGCGAACTCGTCGCCGCCGATCCGGGTCAGGGTGTCGGTCGAGCGCAGGATCGCCTGGGCGCGGTTGGCGGCCTCGCAGAGCACCGCGTCGCCGACCTGGTGGCCGTGCTGGTCGTTGACCCCCTTGAAGTCGTCGAGGTCGAGGAGCAGGAGGGCGAGCGGGCTGTCGTCGCTCTCGCGGCGGCGGCCGGCCGGCAGTGTCCGCGCCTCCAGCTCCCGCAGCAGGGCACCGTCGAAGACCCGGCGGTTGCCGACGCCGGTCAGCGGATCGCGGTTGGCGATGTCGCGCTGGCGGGCCTCGGCGTCGACCAGCCGCCGCTTCAGCCCGACCATCACCCAGGTCGCGGCGAGATAGCCGGCGACCAGCGCCAAGTAGCGCGAGGGGTAGGCGTTTTCGGTGGCGCTCTCGTCGTAGAGGAGCGGCGTGCCGGCGACCAGGATCAGCTCGATCGAGAGCGGCCAGGCCCAGCGCGGGGGGAAGAAGAAGGCGGCGTAGAGCAGCGAGCAGACCAGCAGCGGCTCGATGTAGCTGAGCGAGGCGCCGGTCAGGAAGAGGGCGAGGCCGACGACCGGAATCGTCACCACCATGCCGACCGCCAGCGCGTTCATCGAGGCGCGCTGCCAGGGGATTGCGCCGGTGGCGCTGCCGACGCCGTAGGCGAGGACCAGGGCGCTCAGCCCCAGGACCCAGGGCAGCCCCTCGTGGACGGCGCCGGGGAGGAAGGCGGCTCCGGCGCCGACCAGCGCCGCGACGATCCAAAGGACGCCCGAGATGCGGCCCATCCGCGAGCGCTCGTCGGGCGCTTCCGCGAAGGCGGCGTGGGGATATGCGATCTGCGTCTGCGTGGGCACGTCGGTCCACTTGATCGGCGCCGCACGAGAAATTCTTGACTATTGGACCCGCGTCTCCGCCAACTTCCCGACCGGCTTCCTGACTTATTCCCGGAAAGTGGGAATCAAACTAAATTGTTTACTTAGAATTTCTTGATCGCACGTCTGATGGAGGGTACGAATGGGCCGCTTCTCAAGACGGCGGGGGCCACGACCGGAAGTACGACGAAAGGTAGGAATGACCCTCAAGCTCAAAGGCCCGGGGCTCTTGTGCCTGGCGTTCATCGCGACGAGCGCACTGGGCGCGTCGATCGCTCAGGCCGGAGAATTCACAGCCGAGAAATACCCGGCGACAGTTACAGGAACGCAGTCGGCGAACCATCAGTTCAAATTCTTTGGGACTACCGTCAACTGCCCCGAAGCCGCGTTTCACGGCAATCTGGGGGGCCCTCAGCAAAGCCTGACAGTTGGTGCCAAATACAGCGGATGCTCGACACCGAACGGTTCCCCGGTGGTCGTCAAAATGACCAGCTGTGACTACGTCTTCCACGCTGGCGAAACACTCGAAGCAGACGTGGTCGACGGCTCGCTGGACATTCACTGCGACAACGCCGGCGACGGGATCTTCTTCGAAGAGGCGGCGAACGGGTGCGTGGTGAAGCTGCTGCCTCAGAACACCCTCACCACACTGAGGTACACAAACCACAAACTGGCCAAAGACTTCGATGTCGACATCGAACTCGCCAACATGAAATACAACCAGAACGGAAACTGCTTCGGTGGCGCGGGCATGTTCTTCAACGGCTCCTACACGGGCAAAAGCACAATCACCGGCGACTACGAAGAAGAAGCCACCGGCTTGACCGTCGACTGACGGTCCGCGTGACGGAGCCCGCCTAGCCGGCGTCGGAGTAGGCGGGCTCTGGCTGCGCTCCAGGCCGCTCTTGCTCGGGCGTCGTTTCGCCCGCTTCGACCGGCTCCGGATTGCGCAGCACGAAGACGGCGATCGCGACCGATATCGCCGCCAGGCCCGCCCCGATCAGATAGGCGACGTGGTAGCCAGAGGTCAGCGCCGAGGCATTCGAGACGCCGTCGTCGAGCAGGCTCTGGGTGCGCTCGGTCGAGAGCGTCGCCAGCACGGCGAGGCCGATCGCGCCGCCCACCTGCATGCTGGTGTTGACCAGGCCGGAGGCGAGGCCGGAGTCCTCGGGCGTCGCGCCCGACATCGCCAGGGTCATGATCGCCGGGAAAGCCGAGCCCATGCCGACGCCGATCAGCAGGAACGGGGGCAGGAGGTCGGTCAGGTAGTTGCCGTCGACCGGCGTGCGGGCGAAGAGCAGCAGGGCGACGACGGTCATGCAGACGCCGGGGATCAGGGTCGTGCGCGGGCCGAAACGCATGATCAGCTTTTCGGAGAAGCCGAGCGAGAGCGTGCCCATCACCAGCGTCGTCGGCAGGAAGGCGAGGCCGACCTCGAGGGCGCTGTAGCCGAGCACCCGCTGCAGGTAGAGGGCGCCGAGGAAGAACATCCCGAACATGCCGGCGATCAGCAGCGCCTGCAGGACGTTGGCGCCGGCGACGTTGCGGGAGCGGAAGAGGCGCAGCGGCATCAGCGGGTTGGCGATCGTCGCCTGGCGGTGGATGAAGACGGCCAGCAGCACCGCCGAGACGGCGCTGAGCGCGAGCGTGCGGGCGTCGACCCAGCCCCACTCGGTGATCTGCAGGATCGTGAAGACGCCGAGCATCAGCGAGACCGTGATCATCGCCGCGCCGGGGAAGTCGGCTCCTTCGTGCAGCCCGATCCCCTCGCGGTTTGGGACGAGGCGCAGGGCCAAGAAGGCGACGAGGATGCCGATCGGCAGGTTGATGATGAAGATCCAGTGCCAGCTGATCGCCTCGGTGAGGACGCCGCCGGCGAGCAGGCCGATCGAGCCGCCGGCGGAGGCGACGAAGCCGAAGACGCCGATCGCTTTCGCCTGCGCCGCGGGCTCGGGGAACATCGTCACGATCATGCCGAGGACGACGGCTGAGGCCAGCGCCCCGCCGATCCCCTGCACGAAGCGCGCCCCGATCAGCATCTCCTGGTTCTGGGAGACGGCGCAGAGCAGCGAGGCTGCGGTGAAGACGGCGAGGCCGGTGAGGAAGACGCGGCGCTGGCCGACCAGGTCGCCGATCCGCCCGGCCAGCAGCAGCAGGCCGCCGAAGGGGATCATGTAGGCGTTGACCACCCAGGCCAGCTTGCTCTGGGAAAAGCCGAGATCGTCCTGGATCGTCGGCAGGGCGACGTTGACGATCGTCGCGTCGAGGACGATCATCAGCATCCCGGCGCAGAGCACGTAGAGGGCCAGCCAGCGGGTGCGGTCTTCGGTCTGTTCAGCGGTAGCGGTAGTCATGCGAGTAGAGACTGCGGGGTGGGCGAAAACTCATCGCCACGATTCGATACAGACGGTCCGGCAGGTCAAAACGCTCGAAGATCGACCGGACCGGTCGGTGGCTGCTGCGTACTCCGGCCAACGAGAATACCCATCGGGCACCTCGGGCGTGCGGACGACGAAGGCCGTGAGTAGCGCACTTCATGGCCTCGAAGCTAGCGCTGTGTTAGCTAGCTAGATACCTAGCTAGACAGTAGACTCCCTCCATGGCCCGAGTGGGAATGCACGAGGCGAAGACGCATCTCTCGCAGCTGGTCGAGCGGGCACTTGAGGGTGAGGAGATCGTGTTGACCCGTCGCGGCGAGCCGGCTGTGCGGCTGGTGCCGGAGCGCCCCGCGGGCGGCTTCGCGTCGCTGGCCGGCGTCTGGGAGGGACGGGTGCGAATCGGCGAGGACTTCGACGAGCTGCCCGAGGACTTCGCCGAGCCCCTCGGGCTGAAGCCGTGAAGCTGCTTCTCGACACCCACCTGGTGCTCTGGTGGATGGCGGGCGAAGCCAGCCGCATCAGCAGGAAGGGGCTCGCCGCGCTCGGGTCCGACGGCGCCGATCCGATCGTCAGCGCGGTCACCGTCTGGGAGGCGGCTATCAAGCGCGGGCTCGGCAAGCTCGACGCCCCGGGAGACCTCCTCCCTCAGCTCGAGCGGGCCGGCGTAGAGCTGCTGCCGATCACCCCTCGCCACGCCGACTTCGTCGCCTCCCTTCCCGCGCACCACCGCGACCCCTTCGACCGGCTGCTGGTGGCGCAGGCAACTCTCGAGGGCGTTCCTCTCGTCTCCGACGACGAGTCGCTGCGGCGCTACGACGTCGAGGTCGTCTGGTGATGCGAGCGGTGGTCCTCAACGAGTACGGCGGGCCGGAGGTGCTGGCGCTCGAGGAGGTACCGGAGCCGCAGCCGATCCCGACCGAGGTGCAGGTGCGGGTCGAGGCGGCGGGCGTCAATCCCGTCGACTTCAAGACGCGGGCCGGCGCCGGCGTCGCGGGAGTGCTGGGGGCGCCGCCGGTGCGGATCGGCTGGGACGCCTCCGGGGTGGTCAGCGCGATCGGCGGCGGCGTGACCCGGTTCCGGGTCGGCGACGAAGTCTTCGGGATGCCGTGGTTCCCGCGCCAGGCCGGCGCCTACGCCGAGTACGTGACGGCGCCCTCGCGGCACTTCGCCGCCAAGCCGCACGCCCTCTCCCACGAGGAAGCGGCGGCCCTTCCGCTCGCCGGGCTGACCGCCTGGCAGATCGTGGTCGAGACGATCCAGCTCGAGGCGGGCGCCGACCTGCTGATCCACGGCGCCGCCGGTGGCGTCGGCCACCTAGCGGTGCAGGTCGCCAAAGCCCGGGGCGCCAACGTCATCGCCACCGCCCGGGCCGAGCAGGCGAGCTGGCTGCGCGAGCTCGGCGCCGACGAGGTGCTCGACTACAGGAGCGAGCGCTTCGAGGACCTGGTCGGCGACCTCGACGCGGTGATCGACTTCCCCGGCAGCTACGGCGAGCGCTCGCTCTCGGTGCTGCGCCCCGGCGGGATGCTGGTCTCGGTTCCCAGTGGAGTGCCTGAGGAGCTGCTCGCCAAGGCGAAGGAGCGCGGGCGGCGAGCCACCGGCTTCCTCGTCGAGCCGGACCCGGTCGGCCTCGCCGGCCTCACGGACCTGGTCGAGGCGGGTCACCTGCAGGTCAAGGTCGACCGCGTCTTCGATCTCGGAGAAGCAGCCGAGGCCCACCGCCAGGCGGAAGCCGGCCACGCCGGCGGCAAGCTCGTCCTCCGCGTCGCCTAGCCGCCGCGGCCCGGCGTCGCCCGAAGCTTTGCCCGGCCCGGCGTTCACCGCCCCCGGCGGCCGAAGCTGTGCCCGGCCGGGGCGACTGCGCGCAGCTCGGCGACGGCGTGCTCACGCAGGCGGCGTGTGGCCCGTGTGGAGTCCCGCTTGGCGGGGGGCTCGCGCGGCGGCGGCTCGCGCTGGCCCCGGCTGGCCGGATCGCGATCGGGCGCCTCCCTCGGCTCGGTCCGCTCCAGGGCGGCGACCTCGGAGACGAGGACGTTGGTGGTGCCTTCGCGGCGCTGGAGGCGGCCGCGAGCGCGCAGCAGCGGCGCGGTGCGGACGAGGGAGCGGTGGCGATCGTAGACGGGCGGCGGCACGATCAGGTTGACGGTGCCGCTCTCGTCCTCGAGCAGCATGAAGACGATCCCCTTGGCGGTGCCGGGGCGCTGGCGGGCGACGACCATGCCGGCGACCTCGACCGCGCTGCCGTCGTCGACCCGCTCCAGCTCGGTGCTGCGCCGCAGCGCCGGGTCGAGGCCGGGCCGCATCAGCTCCAGCGGATGCTCGCCGAGGACGATCCCGGTCGAGCGGTAGTCGGCGATCAGCTTGCCCCAGCCGCCGAGCGGCTCCAGCGGCGGCGCCTCGGGCGGCTCGATCGGCAGCGCCAGCTGGGTGCGGCCGCGGCCGCCGCGCCCGTTGGCGGCGACGCCCACGCGCCAGAGCGCCTCGCGACGCTCACCGCCGCTGGCGCCGTCGCCAGCGGCGCTTCCGGCGCCGGCCGCCATGGCACCGCCATCGCCGGCGATCTCGTCCAGTGCCCCCGCCCAGGCCAGGCGCTCCAGGCTCGGCGTCCCGGCGCCGGAGCGCGACGCCAGCTCGGCGACCCCGCGGTAGGGGCCACCCCGCTCGCGCTCGGCCACCAGCGCCTCCATCTCCTCCCTCCCCACCCCCTTCACGTACCCCAGCCCGATCCGCACCACCAGCCCTCCTCTCGCCCGTTCGACGTGGCAGTGGACCTTGCTGCGGTTGGCGTCGGGCGGGGCGATGCGGATGCCGCGGCGCTGGGCCTCGTGGACGAGGGAGTCGGGCGGGTAGAAGCCCATCGGCTGCTCGTTCAGCAGGGCGCAGAGGAACTCGGCGCCGTAGTGGACGCGCAGCCAGGCCGACTGGTAGGCGAGCAGCCCGAAGGCCGCCGAGTGCGCCTTGGGGAAACCGAAGCCGGAGAAGCCCTGGATCTTGTCCCAGATCCGCTCGGCCAGCGCCGGCGGCGCCCTGTGTGTCTCCCAAGCGCCCTCGATGAAGTGCCGGTGGTGCTTCTCGATCGCCGCCCGCGAGCGCTTGCGGCTCATCGCCCGTCGCAGGCCCTCCGCCTGCGAGGAGGAGAAGCCGGCGAATGTCATCGCCACCTCGAGCACCTGCTCCTGGTAGACGATCGTCCCCAGCGTGTCCTCCAGCACCCCCCTCAGCGACGGGTGCTCGTAGGGGATCTCGTAGCCGGGGTCCTCGCGCAGGCGCTTCCGCCTCTCTATATAGGGATGGACGGCGCCGCCCTGAATCGGGCCGGGGCGAACCAGCGCCACCTGCACGGTGAGGTCGTCGATGTTCCGCGGCCGGGTGCGCGGCAGCATCTGCATCTGGGCCCGGCTCTCGATCTGGAAGACGCCGGTGGTCTCGGCGGCGCGGATCGAGTCGTAGGTCCTGGGATCGTCGAGCGGGATCCGCGAGAGGTCGAGCCGCTCCCCCCGGGTCGCCTCGACCTCGTCCACGCAGCGCTCGACCGCGGAGAGCATCCCCAGCCCCAGCAGGTCGATCTTGAGCAGGCCGGCGTCCGCGCAGGAGTCCTTGTCCCACTGGACGATCTGGCGCCCCGCCATCGCCGCCGGCACGACCGGGCAGACGTCGATCAGCGGCTCGGTCGAGATGACCATGCCACCGGAGTGCTGGGAGGCGTTGCGGGGCAGCCCCATCGCGTCGTCGCAGAGCCAGAGCAGCGCCTTCCAGCGCGGCGCGGCGGCGCGCGCGGGGCCGATCGCGGCGGCGACGTCGCGCTCGATCTCCCCCGCGGACTCGTGGAAGCCGACCGTGCGCGCCACCTTCTCGATCTCCCCCGGCGGCAGCCCCAGCGCCTTGCCGAGGTCCCGCACGACGCCGCGCGGCCGGTAGGTCGGGAAGGCGGCGACCAGGGCCGAGTGGTCGCCGCCGTAGACCTTGTGGACGCGGGGGATCAGCACCTCGCGGATGTCGCGGGGGAAATCGAGGTCGATGTCGGGCTTCGTCGCCCCGACTTCCTCGCTGAGGAAGCGCCCAGCGAAGAGGTTCGCCTCGACCGGGTCGATGTGGGAGAGGCCGGTCAGGTAGCAGACGATCGAGCTGACGCTGGAGCCCCGCCCGCGCCCCGGGGGCAGGACGGATCGGGCCGAGCGGGTGCCGCGCACCTCGACCGCGACGTCGCGAGCCAGCTCCAGCAGCTCGTGGTGGAGGAGGAAGAAGCCGGAGAGGCCGAGGCCGCGAATCGTCGCCAGCTCTTCGTCGAGGCGCGTTTCCGCCCGCGCGCGGAAGTGCCGGTGCTCGGGTTCAGCGTAGCGCTCGGTCAGCCGCTGGGCGCAGAGCTCGGCGAGCTCGCGGTCGGCGCCGGGGTCGTCCTGGCGCGGGTGCCGGTAGCCCAGTTCCTCCGTCAGGTCGAAGCGCAGGCGCTCGGCGAGGCGCAGGGTCTCGGCCACCGCCTCGGGGTGCTCGGCAAAGCGCTCCGCCATCTCCCGTGGGGAGACCAGCGCCGAGCTGCGGTTGCCGCGGCGGCGGGGCTCGGACTCCTCCAGCGTCTCCCCCAGCCCGACCGCAACGAAGGCGTCCTGCAGGCGGGCGCGGCGGCGGCTGTGGGAGTGGACGTTGCCGGTCGCCACGCAGGGGGCGCCGAGGCGGGAGGCGAGCAGAACGAGCCAGCGGTTGCGGGCGCGGTCGTGGCGCCAGTAGGGCCGCTGCAGCTCGACCCGGAAGCGCTCGCGCCCGAAGGCGCCGAGCAGGCGTCGGCCCAGCCGCTCCCCCCGCGCCGTGTCCCCCCGCTCCCAGGCCCCCGCCAGCGCCCCGTCGCGGGCGCAGCCGGAGAGGCAGATCAGCCCCTCCGCGTGCTCCTCCACCTGCTCCAGGGTCGCCCAGGGGCGCCCGGCGCTGCGGCCGGGGTTGTCGCGCGTGTGGGAGTGGGCGGCGGTCAGCAGCCGACAGAGGTTGCGGTAACCGCGTGCGTCTTCGACCAGCAGCGTGAGGTGGGCGAGCTCCGGCACCCCCTCCGCCGGCCCAGCGCCGGAGGGCGAGAGCGCCACGGTCAGCTCCGCCCCGGTGATCGCCCGCAGCTCGAACCCCCTGCAGGCCTCGGCGAACTCCCGCGAGCCCCAGACACCATCGTGGTCGGTGAGGGCGAGGGCGGAATAGCCGAGCGCCTCGGCGGCGCCGGCCAGCTCCATCGGCGTCGAGGTGCCGTCGAGAAAGGAGAAGGCCGAGTGCGCGTGCAGCTCTATATAAGGGGCGCCAGTGGCCATCAGGCCCGCTGCCTGTACCAGCGGCCGCTGCGCTGGCAGCGAAAGACCACGCTGGCGCGGCCGCCGGCGAGCGCCAGCTCGAAGTAACGGCGGCGCAGCTCCTGGGGAATCCACCAGCGATCGTCGACCTCCCATTCCTCGCGCACCGACTCGACGGCGACACCGTCGACCGCGCGCGGCGTGCCCGCTTCGTCGGCTTGTACCCGCGCGGGCGCGGGCGCGTAGAGGCGGCGCAATCCCATTGCCATCGCGCGCTACAGCTCCTGGAAGGGAGTGAGCAGCGCCCAGCGCTCGGGCACCCGCGAGGCGGAGTCGACCGGCAGGATCTTCAGCAGCGCCTCCGCCCCCTGGGCCGCGCGGACCTCACGCACCGCCGCGCCGAGGCGCCGTCGGCGCGGCTCCTCGCCGCCGACGGCGAGCTCGATCTGGTCCACCGCCGGCGGTCCCAGCCCCAACGCCCGCAGGCGCAGCATCGTGGCCGGGCCGGGCAGCCCCCGCAACCGCGGCGCCAGCAGCGAGCGCAGGGTCCGGGCCGAGGCGGTCGGCCTGCCCAGCCCCTGCTCGACGCTCCAGCTGCCGCCGGCGCTGAGCGATGCCCCGAAGCGCAGGCCGAGCAGGGTCCGACCACGGCGCTGGGGGGCGGCGAGGAGGCGGTCGACCAGCAGCTCCACGGCGCGGTCGAGCTGGCTGCCGGCGGTCCCCTCCGGCAGCTCGATCTGCTCGGCCAGCTCCTCGTGCGGCGTCCGCGGGCGCAGCGGCTCGTCTTCGCCGCGGGCGAGGCGGCGAGCGCGCAGGCCGAGCGGCCCGAAGCGGTCGGCGACCCGGTCCGCGGAGAGGCGCGAGAGCCCCTGCAGGGTGCCGATGCCGAGGCGCTCCAGGGTGGTGACCAGCTCCTCGACCTCCCTGCCCGGCGCCTCGAGGCGCAGGCGCAGGATCGAGACTGGGAGCGGCGCCAGGAAGACGTGCAGCCGGCGCTCCGGCACCGACTCCCCCTTCCAGGCCGCGGCGAAGGCGGCCAAGCGGTTGGGCGCCGCCTCGATCCGGATCGAGGCGGCGGCCTCGCGCCGGCGAGCCCCGACGGCCTCGCGCGCCGCGGAGATCACCCCGGCGCTATCACCGCCGTGCAGCCCCCGCAACCCGTCCACCGCGAAGAAGGCCTCCCCCGCCCGCTCCGACTCGACCGCGGCGCCGAGCGCCTCCAGCCGCCGCACCATCGCCTCGGTCCGCTCCGCCGCCTCGACGGGATCGGGAAGCGCAGGGTGCCCGGGCCGAAGCCCCCCGGATCGACCCGGGCACGTAGGAGACGCCAAGCGGCTATCTATGACGCAAGCGATCTCCATACGAACGTATGTTCGTATATGAGCTCGGGTAAATCAAGGGTCTCGGGTCAGGTTGCCGGCGAAAGCAGCGCGACCAGCTCATCCTCGAGCTCCGGCAGGCTCGCGGCCTCCCCCGCGACGACGCGCTTGCCGATCAACATCGCGATCCCGGCGACCAAGACCCACTCGGCGTTTGGGCGGGATTGGGCGACGTCCGAGCCGAGGCCCGCTCGCAGCCGCGCCGTGAAAGCCTCGACCGCGGCATCGTTGCGCTCGACCCCCTCCGGCCCCAGGGCAAGGATCTCGACCGTCAGCAGGCGGGCGGTGGGGGGGTCCGCGGCGAACAGGGTGAGGACCGCGCGAACACCCGCCCGCACCTTCTCCGGGCCCTTTTCCGCCGGCTCGCAGCTTGCGTCGACCTCCTCCAGCAGTCGCCCGAGCAGCTCCCGGTGCGCCTCCAACGCGCAATCGCGCTTGTCGGAGAAGAGCTTGTAGAAGGTTGCGGTGGAGACCGCGGCGCGCTGGGCGAGGCCGGCCACCGAGGTCTCGGCGTACCCGTCCTCCGCACACGCCTCGGCCACCGCGGCGACCAGCCGTTCGCGCTGGTTGCGGGAGACGACGTCCGGCGGGATCCCGTGGGCACCCGTCGGCAGCCGCCGCGCATCGTCCCCGGCCGCGCTCACCGTTCGGCGGCGCGACCGGGGCGCATCCCTATTGGCCCTGGGCGACGAAGGCGATGGATCCCAGCGCTTCGCCCGCCACGAAGACCCCGCTCTTGCCCTGGGGTTTGGCGAAGACTTCGTTGAGGGTGGCGGCGGCGGCGGGAGTGAGGGCGAGGACGGTGGTCACCGCGACCGTCCTCGCCTTGGGGTTGGCAACCGCAGGGCCGGCGAGCGCGAACGTCGCGATCGGCAGCTTCCCGGCTTTGCCCACGTAGGGGGGCGTGGGCAGGATGGAGACTTCTGGGCTGGAGGTCTTGGGGACGAGTTCGAGCCAGTTTTCGCCCCAGAGGACCTGCCCGCTCTGCCCACTGCCGAGCTTGACGAATTCCATCGAGCCCATGGTTTCGATCGTGCCCAGCGCCGCGTCGGGGGAGATCGTGCCGCCGAAGATCGGCAGGGTGAACTGGGCGCCGATGTGTTCGGCGGGGAAGATCGGGTTGACGGCGACGAAGAGGCTCGCGAGCTTGGCCGCGATCCCGGGGTCGAAGGTGAAGCTCGCTTTGCCGCTTTCCAGCACGTCGATCGTTTCCGGCACGGTCCTGGTCTGGGTCCGTCCCAGGGGCTGGCCCTGTTTGAAGACTCCCCTCAAGCGCAGCTTCTTGTTCAGACGGGTTGCGAGCTTGGAGCTGATCGCGAGGGTGCTGACCTTGACCTTGTCGCCGAAGCCTTCGCGGGCGACCGTGAGGCTCTTGGCGCTCGCCAGCTTGAGCTGGCTGCCGCCGACTTTGGCCGAGAGCGGCGCGTGGCGTTGCGTCGTTTTCACCTGCACCGCCTTGACGGGGATGGAGCGGCCATCGGCCTTGAAGACCAGAGCGCCGTCGTGCTCGATCGTTCCCTTGCCGACCGTCGGGTCGAACGTGCCGCCGCTGACCGGGAAGGTGACGGTGCCGCCGCTGAGCTTGGCGGGCGCGGTCGCGCCCAGCTTCAAACCGTTTTCCTTCAACAGGGCGAGGAAGGACCTATCGAGGGTGAGCTTGGTGGCGCCTGAGCCGAGTGGATCGTAGGCGGCCTGAGCAACGGGACTGAGGACGAGGAGGCAGAGGAGCGCTGCCAGCGCGGCGGTTGCTCCTCCGGAAGCTCGTCGGATCTTGCCTCGGCTTGCCTTTGCCTTGATCATGTCCCTGCCCCTTTCAACGCGTATTTGGCTATGAAGCTGCGCTCTTTTCCCTGGGAGCGACGATCGCGAGCTCCCGACTCGCCCTCGCTAGGACAAAGGATAAGGAATAGCCGACACGTCAGTTTTTTACCCGGCAGCTCTTCACAACGCTGACCCCGATCTTGCCGTCTTCGCCGAAGTCGAAGTCAGCCAGGGCCAGCGGGAAGGAAGCCGTCGGCGTCCCTTTCGGGGTCGGGCAGTTGGCGTTGAAGTAGGAGAGTTCCTTGCCTTTGTAGTCGTATTTGCGGCGCAGCGTGAGCTTGATGCGGTCGAGGTAGCCCCAGTCGCCGAGAGCTTGAGGCAGAGAGGCTTTGAGTTCGGTCCCGAAGGCGCCGCCGTCGATCTTCTGGATCGAGAAGGTGATGACGAAGGAAGAAGCGAAGGGGATCGTCGTGAAGATGTGGGCGAAGAGGACGGGTCGGCCGTTCTTGCGGCCGTTGAAGACCAGGAGCCGCCCTCGGGTCGGATAGGGCCGCTGGTCCTGCAGCACGATCTCCGCCCAAAAGCGCCCGGAGCCGACCAGGGCGTCGGCGCAGTTGTTCAGCGCCCTTTCAGTTGAGCCCGGCTGGATCTCCGGCAAGCGGCAGACCGGCAGGCCCTTGGACTGCAGCAGGCCGTGGCGGTTGACTTTGACGCTCATCCGCTGCAGCTGGGGCGGCAGACCGCCCGAGGCCGAGTCGACGTGGCCGGAGACGAAGACGGCGATCGGGGCGGGGGTGGTTCTAGGGAGCTTGTAGGGGAGGATCTGGCTCAGCAGGGTGATGCGCAGATCGCCGCGCTGGATCGTCGCCGCGTGGGCCATGCTGCCGAGTAGAGAGAGGGCCAGGGCTATCGCCCCGGCCCTCACCAGACGTCTTCTCATCGGGTGCCTAAGCGCTAACGAGCGCGCTTGCTCTTCTTCTTGGCCTTTTTGACCTTGCAGGGCGGCTTCACGATCGGGTTGGTGTCATAGACCTTGCCGTTTTGGCCGGTGAAGTGGGAGATCGCCCGGTTGGTCGATTTGCAGAGGTTGACCGAGTTGACCAGCAGTCCCTTCTTGCCGCCCTGCATTTCCAGGGTGAAGCGGGTCACTGGAGCGTCTGGGACCGACTCGAAGGTGTTGCGGATGCGACCGCCTTTGACCGAGTCGATGCGACCGGCCAGGGCGATGTTGATTTTGCCGGAGTTGAGTGCCGCGACCAGGTCGGGCAGGTTGTGGCTCGATGAGCGCAGGAAGACCGGGCCCTGCAGCGGCTCATCCAGGAGCGGCGTCACCGCTTTGGCGTAGCCGTAGATCGAGGCCGCCGGGCATTTTTCTCCTGGTGCGATCCCCGCTTTGAACTGCACCCTGGTGCAGATCGTTTTGATGTGGCTCTGTTCTAGGAACTCCGAATGGGGCAGGGTGACCTGGGCTTTGCCGATGTTGGCGTCGCCTTTGCGTGCCGTCAGCACCGCTTTGAGGGCGGGGGTGCCGCCGCGTTTGGTCGCGCCTTTGAGGCTGAGCTCCAGTTTCGGCGCGAAGCCGAGGGAGGCGCAGGAGGCCGCCTGGAAGGGCGAGGTCACCGTGACCGGCTGATCGTCGGCATCGGAGCCGAAGTTCAGGCCGGAGCCCAAGACAGTGCTCGCCGTTGAGGTGCGCGAGCAGTTGGTCGGGTTCAACGCGAATTCAGGCTTGTCGACGTAGACGCGGATGTCACGGGCGTGGACGGGGACCCCCTGGATGATGTGGGGGATCGCGTCAGAGCCGGTGGCGTCGACGAAGACTTCGGCCGTTTCGGGGTCGATTTTCAGCGCCGAGCGGATCACCACGGTGCCGAGGTCAAAGGGCCCGACCCGAGCGGCGGTGATCGCGGCGATCGACATGGCGCTGCCGTTATAGGGGCCGGCGAGGTAGAGCTTGCCGGGGGCGTAGGTCAGGCCCGGGCCGACTCCGGCGCCGACCAGGGTGCGGCCGATCTCTGAGGCCAGCGGGCAGGAGGGGCTGTTGAGCTCTTCCTGGCCGCCGTGGGGGCCGGTCCTCGCTTTGGCGACGGCGATTGCCGCGTCAGAGCAGAAAGGCACCCCGGCGAGCTTGCCGGTGACGCCGGGCGGCAGCTTGATCGAGAAGTGGGTGAACTCCTGTTCGCCGTCGTTGCGCGTGAGGCGCAGGTTGAAGGGCGAGTAGGCGCCGGCGGCGTTGTTGATAGCGCCGGCTTCAAGCCCGGGGTGGAAGGGCGGCGTGCCGCCACTCGGGCACGGGGTGCTGTTGGCGCCTGAGATCACCTGGAAAGCGGAGTTGGTGGTGATCGTTTCCGAGCCCGACCAGGGGGTCAGTTCGGCTTTGACGTTGTAGGTGCCGCAGGCGGGGGGGCTTGCCAGTGGTGAGCGGGCACCCTCGCGGAAGTGCAGTTTGAAGTGGCTGTAGGGGAGCTGGGGGAGGTTTTCGGCCGTGGTCGTTACCTGGCCGGTTACGGGGTTGGTGTCCACTTTCAAGGGTTGCTTCAGCATGATCCCCAGGGTTGGGTTCTTGATGACGATGTAGAGGGCGATCAAGCTGCCGAAGGGGTTTTCGAAGGGGGCGGCCTGGTAGAGAGCGCCGGTGACCGGTTCTTCGACCAGCGGGCTTTCGACTACGACGCTGCCGAGCTTGGCCGCTTCCGGGCAGCCCTGGTTGCTGAGCGTTTCCGCCGCCAGCTGTGCCTCGGTGCAGACGTTCAGGCCTTCGGCCACCGAGGGGTTGACACTGAAGCCCTCGGGCAGGGTGACGACGGTCTTCTTGATGTCGGACTGTGCCAGGCCGGTGACGCTGGTCAGGCCCTCGTCGTCGACGTCGAGACTGAAGTCAAGGCCGGTCGGGCTCGAGGCCGCTTTGGTCGTCGGCTGCGCTTTGATCGTCGGTTTGAAGCCCAGCTGCGAGCAGCCGGTGAAGCCTTCGGGGTCCGGTGGTTCGGAGTTGTTGTGGGTGATCGAGCTGCCCGAGACGAAGGCGCCGGGGTTCTCCCAGGCGTCGGTGGAGTAGGTGGTGGCTGCCGGGCCGCTGCAGCTGCGTGGCAGGGTCAGGAAGGGTTTGCCGAGGTCACTGGCGGGGCAGTTGCCGTTGGGCAGGAACCCGTCGAAGCTAGTCAGGGCTATCTGGGATGCACACTCGCCTCGCAAGCCGTTGTGCCGGGGGTCGCCCGGCACCCCCCAGAGCTGGAACAGCGAGCTGAAGATCTTCAGCGTCTGGGCGACGTTGACCAGCGAGGCGTCGAGGTTGTATTCGGGGGCCTGCTTGACGCGGATGTTGATCGTCACCGATACCGACGAGACGTTGAACCCGAGCTTCGTAGCTACCCCGGGCGGCGGCACCAGGTTGTAAACAGCACCCTGGAACCAAGTTCTTTCACTCCCGAGCTCGACGGCAGTCACCCCCACCGCCGTCGAGTCCGGGCAGCCGCTAGTGCTGAAGCCCACTTTCAGGAAGTCGGCGTTGGAGCAGCGCGGGATCGCCGTCGCGTCGCCGACCAGGCCCGCCACCTGCTCGATCGAGAGGTCTTTGATTTCGCCCTCGACTTTGCCACCCGCTCGGTTGACTTTCAGCTCGGTCGTCATCGCGAATGGGTGCGAGCCCGCCCGCGTCGCCGGCGTGCCGTCGGCGTTGGTGAAGGTGACGTCGAACTTACTGA
This sequence comes from uncultured Solirubrobacterales bacterium, assembly GCA_963762325.1. Classification (GTDB taxonomy): domain Bacteria; phylum Actinomycetota; class Thermoleophilia; order Solirubrobacterales; family 70-9; genus VAYN01. The sequence continues at coordinate 149,647 of CAVXKQ010000008.1, forward strand.
AGCCGTAGTCGGCCATCGCCGGCGCCGCGGTGGCCATCAGGCCGACCGCCGCGCAGGCGCTGATTAGGAGCGTCGCCGCGCCACGGCGCAGGCGACGGGGGCTCTTGGGCTTGGAATTCATCTTCTTGGCTCCCTTGCTCTTCATCTGCATCAGCCGTTACGGCGGGTCGAGTTGTTGGCGGCTCGCTTCGACTTGCCGCCCTTCTTCTTTGACTTCTTCTTGTGCTTGCTCTTCTTGTGCTTCTTCTTTGACTTCTTCTTCTTGGCCGCCGCCTCGTTCAAGTTGCCGGGGCCGTTGTAGGCGGCGGAGGCGGGGGTCGGATCGTTGGGGGGAGTCGGCGCGCCCTGGCAGGCTTCGCCTTCGCAGATCGCCGGCGGCGCCGGCGGTTGTGGGAAGCCGCCTTCCACGCGGGCGTCATACATGTCGATCAAGCCCGGGTCTTGGGGCAGCAGGCTCGAGCCCGTGGTGAAGAAGACGTCTCTACCGTCGGCCGAGGCATCGATGAATTCCGAGACCGTCGGGCTCTGGCCGCTCGAGATCAGGCTGACGCAGCCGCCGTTTTGCTCGCTGTAGTTGGGGTGGGCGGTGGTGCAGTCGCCGGTTTCCGGAAGCTCCCACTGGTAGACGTCGAGGGCGCCGTTGGTGTCGCCGGGGACCAGGGCGTCAAAGGCGTTGAAGAAGACGCGGCTGCCGTCGTCGGTCAGCGCCCGCTGGGCGAGCTGGTCATGTTCCCAGCCGGGGATCCAGGCGGCGGCCCAGGTGTTGGTTTTATCGCTCGATTCGGAGGTGTCGAAGGATTTCTGCATCTGTTGGCCGAGCGGCCGGGCGCCGCTCGGATTGCAGGAGACGCAGCGCAGCTCACCGCCGGCTTCATAGAGGTAGACCTCGTGATCGGCTTCGCCACTGACCGCGTCGGTGTTGTCATAGCCGGCGACCTCTTCGGCCAGGGCTTTGCTCTTCGACATGAAGAGCAGGTGGCTGCCGTCGGGGCTGATCCTGGTGGCGCGGTTCTGGGAGGTCAGCGAGACCATCCTGGTGGGTTCCCCATTCACGTCAGCCTGGGCGACCGTGGCGATGAAGGTGTTCACTGCCCCTTCCCGGAGGTAGAGGTTCTGCTCCCCCGCGGTGGCGCCTGCCGCCAGGGCCTCTTTGGAGACGAAGTAGACGCGGGAGGCGTCTTTGCTACCGCCGAGTACGCCCTGTGATTCGTCGGCGATCAGGGTCGGGGTGCGGCTGGGGACGTCGTATTCGTAGAGTTCAAGGTTTCCTCCAGCTAGCCGTTGCACCCTGAACAGAACCTTCGAGCCATCGGCGCTGGCGAACTGGAACCGTGCCTGATTGCCGTCCGGCACCGACAGGGAGACGGGGATCGTGCAGGCCTTGTCGGGTTCGGTGCACTCGTTCCCGGGTGCCAGCGCGCTTTGGGGCTGGTCCGGGTTGAGGCGGAGGTAGAGCACGCCCAGTGAAGAAAAGAAAGCTTTAGTAGCCTCTCGAGTGGACCAGAAAGCGTGCGATCCATCCGCCGAGAGCGCATGCCCACCGCTGTTTTCGGGATAGGCGCTACCGTCGGGCAGGACGCTGACCAGGTGCAGGTCCCCGTCGATCGAGGCATAGGTCTGGGACATTTTTATGGTGGCCGGGAAGGCATCCGGCGTCATCGGCGCTTTCGTTTCGAAGAGCACGTCGCTGTAGTCGCTGGAGTGACCCCGGGGCCAGAAGAGATATTCGTAGCCAAAGGTTTCGCCCGATGGGCGGGATGCCGGTTCCTCGTTGGTCAGCGCTTCATAGCTTTCGGTCAGGTTGTTGCGCCGGTAGTAGTTCGGCATGTCCTGGACCGCGTCTGCGGTCAGCGGCGGGATGCGAGCGTCCTGCATCCAGGCTTCTGAAAGGTCGGGGGTGAAGAGAGTGTAGGCGGGGTCAAGTACCCAGCTGAGGGCGCCCGGTTCTTCGACGATGGGGCCACCGGGCGCGTTCAGCGAGTGCGTGGACCAGCCGCTTGCGCCGCGGGTCGCCATGTACTGGTTGGCGTTGCGGCCGGCGACCGTGTCGCCGAAGGGCGTGCCGGCGGTGTAGGTCAGTTTGTTGCCGTCGAAGGCAGCCTGGTCGTAGGCGGCCCGGCCGGTGAATTCCAGGCCGCCGAAGCCGAGGAAGGCGGCGATGTCGCCGCCGTTTTTGTCAACGGGGGACACCATCTCGTAGGCGCGGCAGTCGGGCAGCGTCGCCGCCGAGCCGGTGCGGAAGGCCTGGTTGGGGCAGCTGGTGTTGAGGGCGAGCGCGCCGTGGGTATGAAATTTCTGCTCATCGCCGTTGGTCACGCCGGTACCCGGAAACGCCGGATCGTCGTTGGAGGCGACCACGCGCCAGTGGTAGGCGGTGCCGGGGGTGAGCCCTTCGAGGGTAAAGGTGAGGGCGTGGTCGGTGCCGTCGGCGCCGACGCCGCGCTCATTGGTGCTGAGTTCATAGGGCTGGCCGGCTTTGCCGTACTCGAGGTGGTAGGTGGTCGCGAAGTTACGCGGGTTGACTTTGAAGATCAGCGTCGCTTCCGTGCGCGAGACGCTCTGCGCCGCCTCTTCGCTGATCAGCGGCGGCGCCGGCGTGAAGAAGACTTTGTCCTGGCCTTCGTTGGCGCCGTTGGCGTTCGCTGCGACGATGCGGAAGTGGTAGGTCGCGCCGCCGCTGAGGCCGCTGATGTCTGCGTGGACAGGGACCGGGGCGTTGCCTTCGCCGATCTGGGCTGAGCTCTCCGCGCAGGGCGTGGTGTGGTCATAGGGTTCGGTCGTTTCGCCCCATTCGAAGACGCAGCTTTCGACTTCGAGTTCTTTCGGGTCGACGGTGGCGTTGAGCGTGGCGCTGGTTCCGGTCAGGTTCGAGACCGTGCCGGTCTCGACGGTCGGGACTATGGGCGCAGGCCCGAAGACTTCGACTCTGTCAGCACCGTTGCTGATGTAGAGGAGGTCTTTGGCGCTGTTGACCGCGATACCCCGGAGGTTTTCCGGGTGCGCTTCGGTCAGCTTCTGCGCACCCGAGTCGCCGGAGACGTCGAACTCGATCACTTCGCTGTTCGCACCAAAGCCCTTGCCCATGAAGAGATGGCCACTGACGGGATCTACCGCCTGGGTTCTGGGGAATCCTGAGGAATATTCGTAGTCGATCGCCCCGCTGGTGGCGTCGAGTTTGTAGCCGCCTCCTTCTCCTGGGGCCACGAAGATCGAGCCCGCCGTGGGTCCGGCGCCGGCGGCGAGGTTATAAGGTTCGATCAAGGCCGTGAAGGTGGCGACGAGGTCGCTGCTGACGGGTGGATTGGCGGAGGGGTCGTATTTGTTGACGCCGCCCACGGCATCGCTTATGTAGAGGTTGCCGTTCGCATCCACCGCGACACCGCCCACTTCCAGGTTGTCTATCTGGCCGAGGTAGTGGCCATCTTCGGCGAAGATCTGAACGGTTCGGAAGAGCGGCTGGCCGACGTAGATATTGCCATCGGTAACCCCACCGCTTTCGTCTATGACGACGTCGGAACTGGTGAAATAAAGTTCGCCCTGCGGAACCGCATCGGGTCCTTCCTTGCCATCGATGAAGTTGGAGCCGAGGGCGGAGAAGTTGACCGGATTGCCTTCTTCGTCAAAGCGCGAGAGTCTTCCGTCGTTGAGTCCGGCGGGGTTGTCACTGGCGACCGTGAGCTCGCCGGCACCCTGATCGAAAGCCAGCCCTCCGGGCGCCCGAAACGTCTGTTCTTCGGCGCTGCCGAAGTATTCGACGAACGGCCGCGTGGTCACCGCGCCCGCCGGGGCGGCGGCGAAGGTCAGGAGCGCGAGAGCTGCGACAAGCGCCGTCGGGAAAGCGAGGCGTGCGCCTTTGGGCGCACCACTCCCTCTGGCATCGCCGGTGGCGCCACGGGTCGCGAAGGCTCCACGGAGGAAGCGGCCCAGGCCGCTGGCCGGGCGCTCGGTCGATCCCGCGGACGATGCCTTCGCGTGAGTTCTCACGTAACTGTCTCCTTGTCCCTGAGCCCCTCTGCCTGCCGCTCCCTTAGCGGCTCCCGCGAGGCTCGGTTTTCCCTGTACCGCTGATTCCCTGATTCGCTCGTTGGGTGTAGCTAGTTCCTAATGAGTGCTAGCCGTACCAGCGAGTTGGCGGTAGTGAAGCACCCCCCACAGGGGTTGTCAAGCAGAGTTCCCAAGAGAAAAGGTTCGTTCCTAGAGGGGTTCCCGAGCGTGGACGCGCGGGTACCGAATTGCTATGCGCCGGCGTGGGCGAGGCGTTCGGCCTCGCCAGGGCCCAGGTAGGGCGAGAGGATGAACTCGGCGAAATCGGGGAGCAGATCCTCGAGCTGGCCGGCTTCGCCGGCGGCGACCTTGCGGCTGGCGAGGGAGGCCAGGGCGCCGATCGTCGAGTCCTCGGTGGTCGTGGGCAGCGGGCGCTCGCCGGAGCGCTCCTCCCTCCCCCTGCGCAGCGGCGGCACCAGCTCGCGGACCGCCTCGTGGAAGCGCCCCGCGACCGCCGGGCCGGCGCTCTGTGACTCGACCAGGCAGAGCCGAGCAAGGTCCGGCTCAGAGGCCAGGAAGGCGAGCACCTCGCGAGCGGCGGCGATCGCCTGGTGCGGCCAGTCCGGCGCCGAGTCGACGGCGTCCGCCACCAGTTCGCGAACGTGCGCCACGACGACCTCGAAAGCGGCGAGGAAGCAGTCCTCCTTGCCCTCGAAGTTCGCGTAGAAGACGCGCCGGGAGACCGAGGCGGCCTTGGTGATATGGGTGATCGTGACCGCGTTGTAGCCGTGCTCGGCGACGGCGGTGGCGAGGCCGGCGATCAGCCGCTCGCGCTGGTTATGGGCGACCTGCTCGGGGCTGAAGCCGTGGCGGCCGGCAGGCAGCGGGCCGAGCTCTTCTTCGGGCACGGTCAGCTGGAGGCCGCGAGCTGCGCCTCGCGCGCCGCCTTGTCCTCGCCGACGTAGGGGCGCAGCACGAACTCGATCGTCTCCGGGAGCAGGCCCCGCAGCGCCTCGGCTTCGTCGCCGATCAGGCGCTGGTTGATCACCCAGAGGACACCGCCGGTCAGCGTGTCCTCGAGGGTGTCCGGCAGCTCCGCCCGGCGCGGGTTCAGCTCCCGGCCCGGCTTCAACAGTGGGGTGAACCGCTGCAGCAGGGCCTCATGGCGGGCGACCGCCTCGGGCCCGGCGGTCAGGACCTCGACCAGGCAGGCGCGCCCGACGTTGGGGTGGGCGACGATCTGCTCAAACAGCGCCCCGAGGCCCGCGGCCACCTTGTCGGGCCACTCCTGCTCGCGGTCGTAGGCGCGCTGGACCCGGTGCAGCGTCGCCCCATAGGCCGCGTCGAGCAGGGCCAGGTAGCACTGCTCCTTGTCCTCGAAGTTCTTGTAGAAGGTCGCGTAGCCGACCCTGGCGCGGCGCACGATCGTCTCTATCGTCGCCCCCTGGTAGCCCTTCTCCGCTACCAGGTCGGCGGTCGCCTCGAGGATGCGGCGGCGCTGGTCGGCGGCGGCGGCAGCTGCGGCTCACCGGCTGGGGGCCGGGAGGCTGCCGAGAGGCCTTTCCGGGCAAGGCACGCACCACCCCAGGATAGCGCGGGTTCCCATAGGTACGAGGTCAGTACATAAAGTGGAGCGAGTTCCCAAATATGGGCTAAAGTACCTCGGGTGGAAGGTCCGCGTCCACTCCGAGCGGTTCGATCTTGGCAGGAGGCCGTGCCGGACCGCAGCACGGACAGCGGCGTCCACGAAGCAATGCTCCTCACCGTCGGCGCCCTCGGCTACGAGAAGGCGACCGTGCAGGAGGTCTGCGAGCGCAGCGGCATCAGCTGCGACCAGTTCCACCGCCGCTTCGGCGGCAAGGAGGAGTGCTTCGGGCAGGCCTACGAGGCGGCGGCGGATCGGCTCGTCCAGGAACTGCTGGAGGCGGGGCGCGGGGCGCCGAGAGCTGGCGCCGCGGGTTCCGCGCCGCGCTGGCCGAGCTGCTGCGTTTCGTCGCCGAGCAGCCGCTGCTGGCGAAGGCCCTGCTGATCGAGGTCCGTGCCGCCCGGGGCGCGGCCTGGGAAGTCCACCAGCGGGTCGTCGAGCGACTGACCGCCGCCATCGACACCGCCCGCCAGCAGCCCGGCGCGCTCCCCGTGGCCTCGGCGATGACCGCCGGTTTCATGCTCGGCGCGATCGAGGAATCGATCGCGCTCGAGATCGGCGCCGGGCGGGCGGCGACGTCCAGCGACTGCTGCCGGACCTCTCCCACCTGGTCGTGCTCAACTACTTCGGCGAGGACGAGGCCTGGCTGGAGCTCCGCTCCACGGATACGCCGGTTCGGCTCGGCGGCGCCGCGTCTGGAACCTAAACCGTTTATTCAAGAACTCTTGCGTTAAAGCGGCCGATGTGAGACTCTGCCCGCAGATGTTGGCCAGACATCGGCGAGGCGCGGGCGCGTGCGGCGGCGCCAGCGGCGACAGCCGCGACCCAGGTGGCGCTACGCCACCGCCGTAGCGCCCGGCGCCTCAGCCAAATCTCGGCCGCTTAGCCCGCGCGGGCTACCTTGGCCGCTTCGTCGCTGCCGAGGTAGGGCGTCAGCGTGAACTCGACCAGGTCGGGCAGGAGCGTCCTCCAGCTCGTCGGTCTTGCCGGCGATGATGCGGCGGGAGATCAGCGAGACCATGCCGCCGACCAGGGCCTCCTCGGTGGTCGGCGAGAGGCGGGCGAGGACCTCCGGCGAGCGGCCCTCGCGGCCGCTCTGGAAGTAGGGGACGAAGCTCTGGATCGCGCGTCGTAGCGCTCGACCACGACCGGGCCGGCGACCAGCGCCTCGACCATGCAGAGGCGGGCGAGGTTGGGCTCGGCGGCGAGGAAGCTCGAGCATCGCGCCGATCCCGGCCTTGACCGCGTGCGGCCAGTCGGCCTCGCTCCTCGAAGGCGGCCGCGACGCGCTCGCGCAACTCCTCCATCACCGTGTCGTAGGCGGCGACGAAGCACTCGTCCTTGCTGGCGAAGTGCTCGTAGAAGGTGCGACGCGAGACCGCCGCATGGCGGGTGATGTGGGCGATCGTTGTTCCCGCGTAGCCGTTTTCGGCGATCGCCTCGGCGAGGCCGGCGATCAGGCGCTCGCGCTGGTTGTGGGCGACGAACTCGCGCGGCAGGCCGTGCCTGCCGGGCGGGAGGCGGGCGAGCTCGGGCGGATACTCGCTCGGCTTGATCCGACCGACGTATCGGCGGAGATTCTGCGGCCACAGCGCGACGATATCGCGTCGGACGAAGTCGAGCCACGACTGAGCTCCTCCAGGGCCGCCTCGACCCCCAGATAGGGCATCACCGCGGCCGACATCAGCTGCGGAACCAGCTTCGGCAGCTCGTCGGCGTCGCCGCGCACGACCTTGGCGTAGACCTGGCCGTAGGCCGAGCCGGCGAGCGCCTCGGCGGTGGTGTGCGGAACGGACTCGGGATCGTCCATCTCCTTGCGGCCGGCGTCGATCAGCGAGGCGATCACCCGCATCGTCATGTCGCGGCGGGCCCGGGCGGCGTCGCCGGCGGCCAGCACCTCGACCGCGAAGGAGGCGCGGCTCGGCTCGTTGCAGAGCGAGCCGACGATCTCGCAGGCGACCGCGCGCAGCCGGTCGGGCCAGTACTGCTCGCTGTTGTAGGCGTCGCATCAGCGCCGCCATGCAGCTCCTCGTTCATCTCCTGCCAGGCGGTGAGGAAGCTGTCGTACTTGCCGCGGAAGTGGCGGTCGAAGGCGGGACGGTCGAGCCCGGCGCGGGCGATGACCATCTCGATCGAGGTGTCCATGTAGCCCCGCTCGGCGGCGACCTCGATCAGGGCCTCGATCAGGCGTGCCCGCTCAGAGGAGGCGGAGGTGCGAGTCTCGGTCTCGAGCACTAGGTCATGGGACCCCCGATCCCTGCCTTCACGGACTCAGCCGCTGGCGGCTTGAGGTTGCTCGGCCGCCGCCCGCTTCGCTGCCTCGGCGCCGAGGTAAGGGGTGAGGGAGAACTCGACCAGCTCCGGCAGCAGCTCCTCGATCTGCTCCGTCTGTCCCATGATGATGCGCTGGTAGATGATCCAGAAGATGCCGCCGACGATCGTCTCCTCGAGCGTTCCCGGCAGTTCCTCGCCGTGGGGGGAGACCTTGCGGCCCATGCGAAAGAGCGGCACGAAGGCCTGGATCGAGCGCTCGTAGCGATCGACCGCGGCGGGGCCGGCGGAGAGCGCCTCGACGATGCAGGTCCGGGCCAGGGCCGGCTCGCTGGCGACGTAGTGGAGGAAGGCCGAGAGGCCCGCGTTGACCCGCAGCGGCCAGGTGTCGACCTTGCTGGCGGCGTCGACGACGCGGCGCAGCGCCTCCTTGACCGCGAACTCCGAGGCGGCGAGGAAGCAGTCCTCCTTGGAGGAGAAGTTCTCGTAGAAGGTGTTGCGGGCGATGCCGGCCCGGCGCACGATGTCGGCGACGGTGACGGCGCGGTAGCCCTTCTCCACCGTCTCCTCCGCCAGGGCGGAAATGATGCGGGCCCGCTGATGCTGGGCGATGAACTCCTTGGGGAGGGGATGCCGACCGGGCGGCGGTCGCATCGTAGACGCGTTTTCGGCCACGAACGCCAGAGTACCTTGACCCCGACTGGCTTACAAGCTGGACGAGAGGGCTATATACCGCTAAAGTACCGGAAGCCAGACAAGCGGTTCCCCAGATCGACCAAAGGAAGGGCAGATGGGAAAGCGCGCCGACACCAGGGCCCTGGCAGGGGCCGCGAGGGCCGGCGTTTCGGGGGCTTCGAGCTCCACGAGTCGCAACGTTCCCGAACTGACGCTCGTGTCCACCTCCAAGCGACAGACGATCCTGGAGGGGATGCTCGAGGCGGTCGGGGCGGAGGGCTACGAGCGGACCTCGGTCCGCACCGTGCTCGACCGCACCGGGGTCTACCGGCAGGCCTTTTACGACAATTTCGCCGACAAGGACGACTGCTACCTGCAGGCCTACGACGCCGGCGTGGAGCGGCTGGAAGCGCTGATGGTCGAGGCGGCGAGCGAGGAGACGTCCTGGACAGGGCAGCTGCGGACCGGGCTGGGCGCACTGCTCGATTTCCTCGAAGCCGAGCCCGACAGCGGCCGCGCCCTGATCGTCGAGGTGCACGCCGCCGGCCCCGCGGCGCTGGCGAAGCGCACGGCGGCGATGCAGCGGGTCAACTCCTTCCTCGACCGAGCTCGCGAGGAGGCCGGCGAGGGCGAGACGCCGCCGGCGATCGCCGGCGAGGGGATCAGCGCCGGGATCCACGCGGTGATCCACTCCCGACTCGCCACCGGGGCCGACGACGGCTTCCGCCGGCTGCTCCCGGAGTTCATGTATTTCGCGGTCCTGCCCTATTTCGGCGCCGAGCGGGCGAGTGCCGAAATGCAGGCGGCGCAGGTCTGAGACTGGCCAAACCGGCATTTCCGGCGGGGCCGTTGGACAGGCCGAGGTGACTGCCCTACGCTGAACGGGATGGATTCATCTGCATCGAATCCACGGACTGAATCAGCCGCGAGCCAGGCACTGCCGAGGGCCTACGCGGTCCGCTCCGACCGCGAGCGGCTGCTGGAGGCGATGGTCCGCGTCGCCGCCGCCAAGGGCTACGAGGCGACCACCGTTGCCGACGTGACCGAGGCCGCGGACGTCAGCCGCCAGACCTTCGACGAGATGTTCGTGGGCAAGGCCGGCTGCTTCCTCGAGGCCTACGACGCGGTCATCAACGTCCTGGTCGCCCACGTCTCGACCGCCTTCGAGAGCACCGAGGGGGAGCCCTGGCCGGACCGGATCATCGCCAGCCTGCGCGCCCTGGTCGACCTGCTGGCGACCGAGCACGACATCGCCCGCATGGCGATGGTCGAGGTGACCGCCGTCGGCGAGGACGCGCGGATCCGCTACCGGGGGGCGCTCGGCCGGTTCACCACCTTCCTCGAGGAAGGGCGCACCGTCTCCGCCCAAGGCAACGAGCTGCCGGCCGACACCGCCCGCTTCGCGATCGGCGGCGCCACCTCGATGATCTTCGACGAGGTGCGGGCGGGGCGGGGTCCGGAACTGCGGCGGCTCCTCCCCGACCTGGTCTTCGCCGTGCTGATGCCCTACATCGGCCCGGAAGCGGCCGAGGACGAGATGCGGCGCGTCGCGCGCGAGAGTTGAGCGAAGAGGAGCGCCGGCGCTCCTCTCAGACGCCCTTCCCGTGGCGGCCCTCGCCGGCGGCGAAGCGGGCGGCGCCGGCGACCGCTACCGCGAGGGTCTCGCGGCCGAGGCGGTGCTCAAGGGCCAGGCCCTCGGCGAGGGGCCGGCCGGCGCCCTCGATGGCGGCGCGGCGGTCGGCCAGCATGGTCTCCTGCGGGAAGGCGGCGATGCGCTCGGCCAGGTCGAGGGCGCGGTCGAGGTGGGCGCCGGGGGCGACGACCTCGTTGACAAGACCCATCCGCTCCGCCTCCTCGGCGTCCACGGGGCGGCCGGTAAGGATCAGGTCGAGGGCGCGGCCCATGCCGACGATGCGGGGCAGGCGCTGGGTGCCGCCGTCGATCAGCGGCACTCCCCAGCGACGCTCGAAGAAGCCGAAGGTCGAGGTGGGCGTGGCCAGGCGCAGGTCACACCAGAGGGCCAGCTCGAGGCCGCCGGCCAGGCACCAGCCGTCGACCGCGGCGATCGCCGGCTTCGAGGGGGTGAGGCGGGTGAAGCCCTCGGGGCCGGCGGGATCTTCGACGTTGAGGTCGAGCGCCTTGAGGTCGGCGCCGGCGCAGAAGGCCTCGCCGCCGGCGCCGGTGAGGACCAGGACCCGGGCCGCGGAATCGGCCTCGAAGTCGTCGAAGCCCTGGCGCAGCTGTGCGGCGGTGGCGCCGTCGACGGCGTTGCGGCGCTCGGGACGGTCGATGGTCAGCACCGCCGCCGCTCCCACGCGCTCGTAGCGAACCTCGCCGCTCATCGCGGCCAATCCTCCCACAGCCGATCGCCGCGGCGAGGCGCTAGCGGCGGCGGGCGGAGTGGAGGCAGGTGGGAGCGGGCGGGCTAGTCGCTGGAGAACGGCGCTCACGGGGTTCGCCGGCGACGCCCAACTCCCGGAGATGCGCCCCGGTCGCGGGCCGGGAGGGCAGGTCTCCCAGGCCGGACCAAAGCTAGGCGGCGCTCCGGACAGCAGGGGGAGAACCGGCGCTCCCTGATGACTTAACGGACCCATGGCTCCGTCAACTACTCAACCTTGGTCCAGGGCTGCTTGGGAGCTGGTGGCGCGGCAGCATGGCGTCGTCGCCCACTCGCAACTGAGGGAGCTCGGGCTGGGGCCGGAAGCGATCCGGCATCGACTGACCAATGGCCGTCTCCACCGGCTGATGCGTGGTGTCTACGCGGTGGGACGGCCGCGGGTTGGGAAGCGGGGCCGTTGGATGGCCGCGACCCTCGCCTGCGGGCCTGAGGCTCTGCTCAGCCACCGCAGCGCAGCCGCCTTGCTGGAGATCAGTCGAGCGCGCGTGGACGCGATCGAAGTCGTCGTCCCGGTGGGGCTTCCCAGACGGCGGCCCGGCATCCGCGTGCACCGGCGGCGGGATCACGAGGCGCCGGGTAGGCACGAAGTCGATCGCATCCCCGTCACCCATCCCATCGCCACCCTGGTCGACCTCGCCACCTGCTGCACTCCCGGGCAGCTGGAAGCTGCGATCAACGAGGCGAGTCATCTCGGGCTGATCGATCTCGAGCATCTGCCCATCGCGATCTCCTCGCTGCCACGGTGGGCCGGGGTCGGTCGGATCCGGAAGCTGCTCGAAGCTCCGACCACGGCCCTTACCTCCACCGAGCTGGAGCGGCGCTTTCTGCCGCTCGCTCGCGAGGCTGGGCTGCCGGTCCCGCAAACCCAGGTCTGGCTCGACGGCTGCCGAGTCGACTTCTATTGGCCCGATCTGGGGCTGGTGGTCGAGACCGACAGCCTGCGGTATCACCGCACCGCCTTCAAGCAGGCGGCCGACAAGCGCCGGGACAACGCCCACGCCGGCTCCGGGCTGACCACGCTCCGCTTCACCGACGGTCAGGTTCGCCATGAACCCCAGTACGTGCGAGGAACTCTCGCCAGGACGGTGAGGCGACTGACGATCCGGCGGGAGCGGAGGGGTGGGCCGGGAGAAAGATTGATGAGTTAGCGGAGTGGTAGCCCCGGTAACTCATCAGGAACGGGCGGCCACGAAAAAACGACCGGCGATGGCGCTCGTTGCCTGCCTCGCGCGTAGCCTTCGCGCTTAGAAGCTCGGTTGCGCCACCTTCGAGACCGCTTCCCGCTTGGCTTCCGCGGGACCCGGTCTCTCCCGGTCGCAAGACGAAATTAGCGCTTGCCCGCGCGGCGGTCCAGGGGGCCCTCGGCGCCGTTCCCGCAAAATCCGCAGAGAGCGTTGAGGAGAAGGGATGCCCCCCGTCCGTGGGTCGAGATACGGTCCCGGCGGGATGAGCTCGGGATCGGAGGCTTCCGCTCGCAGGGCGCGGCGCAACGTGGTGCTCACCGCGGCGATCGCCGGGCTGGGCGGGCTGCTGTTCGGCTACGACACCGGGATCATCGCCGGGGCCCTGCTCTTCATCAAGCAGGACTTCGACCTCGGCAGCTTCGCCCAGGGAGTGGTGGTGGCGGCGGTGCCGATCGGGGCGATCGCCGGGGCCGCGATAGCCGGCCCGGCCGCCGACACCTACGGCCGCCGGCTGATGATCCTGCTCGCCGCCGCCGTCTTCATCGTCGGCGCCCTGGCCAGCGCCGCGGCCCCCGGGGTGGAGATCCTCGTCCTCGCCCGGATCGTGATCGGCGTCGCGATCGGGCTCGCCTCCGCTGCCGCGCCCGTCTACATCTCCGAGGTGGCGCCGCCGGAGAGCCGCGGCCGCCTGGTCAGCTTCTTCCAGCTGGCGGTGACGATCGGCATCCTCGTCGCCTACCTGGTCGGGCTCGCCTTCGACCACAGCGAGGGCTGGCGCTGGATGCTCGGGCTCGGCTGCGTGCCGGCGCTGGCGCTCGCCTTCGGGATGCTGCGGATGCCGCAGAGCCCACGCTGGCTGGTGATGAGCGGCGACGACTTCGCGGCGCGGGCGACGCTGGCCAAGATCCGCGTCGACGATCCCGACACGATCGACCGCGAGCTGGCGGAGATCAAGGGGAGCCTCGACGACAAACCGGGGGCCTGGAGCGAGCTGCTGCAACCGGTCGTCAAAGCGGCGCTCTTCGTCGGCGTCGGGTTGGCGATCCTGCAGCAGGTGACCGGGATCAACACGGTCATCTACTACGCGCCGACGATCGTCGAATTCACCGGCGTCAACTCTTCCTCGGGGGCGATCCTGGCCGCGGTCGGGGTCGGGGTCATCAACGTCGGCATGACCGTGCTGGCGCTGCGCCTGCTCGACCGCGCCGGTCGGCGGACGCTGCTGATGGTCGGCGTCTCCGGGATGACGGTCTCGCTCTTCGCGCTCGGCGCCGCCTTCATCGGCGGCGGTGGCAGCACCCTCGCCTCGGTCGTCGCGATCGTCAGCCTGATGACCTACGTCGCCTCCTTCGCGATCAGCCTCGGGCCGATCTTCTGGCTGCTCAACGCCGAGATCTATCCGCTGGCGGTGCGCAGCAAGGCCGCCGGCCTGGGGACGATGGCCAACTGGACGTTCAACTTCATCGTCTCCCTGACCTTCCTGCTGCTGATCGAAGCCGCCGGGCGCTCGGGCGCCTTCTGGATCTACGGCGGCATCGGCATCGTCACCCTCTGGTTCTGCTGGAAGTTCGTCCCGGAGACGAAGGGCAAGCACCTGGAGGACATCCAGGCCTACTTCCAGGCGCGGGTGAGCAGCCGCAAGACCTGAGCCGGGCGCGACCGCTTCCGCTCCGCACGGAGAGGCGCCTAAGTACCCTGCACCGATGCGGATCGACGAGATCATCGCCGCCCGGCGGCCCACCTTCTCGGTCGAGTTCTTCCCCCCCAAGACCGAGGAGGCGACGCAACAGCTCTACGCGACGGCGCGGGAGCTGGGGCACCTCGAGCTCGACTTCGCCTCGGTCACCTACGGCGCCGGCGGCTCGACCCGCGAGGGCACGGTGGAGATCACCAAGGCGCTGAAGGACGACGTCGGCCTGGAGACGATGGCCCACCTCAGCTGCGTCGGGGAGACGTCCGAGGGGCTGGCGCGGACCCTGGACCGGATCGAGGCCGCCGGGATCGGGAACGTGTTCGCGCTGCGGGGCGACCCGCCGCGCAACGAGGGCGATTTCGTCCAGCCCGAGGGCGGGCTCGGCAGCGCTGCCGAGCTGGCGGCCTTCATCAGCGCCGGCTGGGACTTCGCGATCGGCGGCGCCTGCTTCCCCGAGGTCCACCCCGAGGCGCCCGACCTCGAGACCGATCTCGCCTACCTGAAGACGAAGGTCGATTCCGGCGCCGGCTTCCTGATCACCCAGCTCTTCTTCGACAACCAGGTCTACTTCGACTTCGTGCGGGCGGCGCGGGCGCGCGGGATCGAGGTGCCGATCCTGGCCGGCGTCATCCCGGTCGCCAGCTTCGCCCAGACGAAGCGGATCTGCAGCCTCTGCGACGCCTCGATCCCGGCGCCGCTGGAAGCGGCATTCGAAGCGGCCGGGGGAGACCCGGAGCGGGAGTTCGAGCTCGGCGTCGCCTTCGCCGCCCAGCAGTGCGCCGAGCTGCTGATCGCCGGCGCGCCGGGCATCCATTTCTACGCGCTGAACAAGGCGCCGGCGACGCGGGCGGTGCTGGGGGCGCTGCGCGCCTCCCGCCCCTGGGAGCGGATCCGCGGCGACGCGGCGACCCTCACCGGCAGCGCCGATTAGGCTGCGCCGATGGCCGAGCCGGGGGACGAGCGGGAGAAGCTGCGCCAGCAGCGAGTCGAAGGCGAACGCGGCGAGGAGAGCTCCAACCGCAACCGCCTGATCGTCGGCTACGCGATCGCCTCGACCGTGGTGCTGGCGATCGCCGTGCTCGTCTTCGTCCTCGCCAGCGGCGACGGCGACGGGGGTGACGACTCAGCGGAGGGCGATGCCCACATCAACCTCAACGCCTCGATCGGGTCGACCAACGGGCTCCAGCCGGACAGCCGGGCGGGGACGGCGCCGCCGCCGGTCCAGGTCACCAATCTCGCCGCCGCCGCCAAGCAGGCCGGCTGCGTGCTGAAGCTGAACCTCAAGGACGAGGGGCACGACCACATTCCACCCGGGTCGCCGACGCCCGACTACAAGACGAGCCCGCCGACCTCGGGCAACCACGTCGACCCGCCCTACCAGCAGGCCGACGGCGCCTACACCGAAACGCCGGCGGCGATCGACTACGTCCACTCGCTCGAGCACGGGCGGCTGGAGATCCAGTACTCGCCCGACCTGCCCAAAGCAGACCAGCTGGCGCTGAAGGGCGTCTACGACACGATGTACGGGGCGACGCTGCTGTTCCCCAACGGGGCGATGCCCTTCGAGGTGGCGGCGACCACCTGGACCAACCTGCTCGGCTGCCCCACCTACAAGGGCGCGATAACCCTCGACGCGGTCCGCGCCTTCGGCAAGGCGACCTGGGGGCGGTACGGGGGCGAGTCGGCCACGGTTTTCACGTTCACGGGGCCGACGCCGGCCGAACCGGCGGAATAGGGCGCCCCTCCGACGGTCGGTCATCGGGAGGGTATCCTGCGGGCGGGCACGGGCCGAATAGCGCTCGGCCGTCGGGGCCGCCACCGAGAGGGTGTCCTGCGGGCGGGCACGGGGTGTCCGTTCTCGACACCCTCTCGATGCCAACCCCGCGGAGGAAGCGTTCCGGCTAGCGACTTATGCTCGGTAAGCGGGGAAGAAGGCCCCGTGAGGGTGGTCCGCGCTTAGTTGCTGGTACTTCTCCTCGTCGCAGATGATCTCGGAAGTGTGCCAGGGGGTTTGGCGGTTGGCGAAGCCGCGCTTGAATTCCTCGAGGGCGTCGCCGGGGGCGATGCCGCCGCCGAGGTTGAGGGGGAGGCCGAGGTCGGCGGAATGCTCGATCAGGCGAGCGACGACGTTCTTCATCGGCGAGTCGCGCAGGTGCGAGTCGGCGCTGCCGGACAGGTAGTAGTGGAGGAAGCCGTCGCTGACGGCGGCGAGGGAGGCGGCGGCGAGGTCGCCGTTCGGAGCCGTCGCCAGGGCGAGCCAGGTGCCATCGGCCTCGAGCACGCGGTCGAAGTAGGGGGCGCCGAAGAAGTAGTGCTCGGCGGCGGCGGTGCGGCGCATCGTCTGCTCGTAGACGTCGAGGAAACCGGCGCGCTGGGCGGGGGTCGTCTCGGGGCCGGAGACGAGCGCCAGCTCATAGCCGGCGTCGAGGTTCTTGCGGATCTGGCGGCGGTCGCTGGGGCGGCTCTTGGGCGGCAGCGCCGGGTCGGCGAGCTGGACGTGGGTGCGCTGGGTCGTGCCGGTGAGCGGCGGCGAGCCGAGGCGGTGGCGGAGGAAGAGGCTGACCAGGCCGGTGGCGGAGAAGTCGACTGCGGATGGATCGAGCGGGGAGGGAGCAGGGGGCATGCTCGTCGGAGCAACGGCGGGGAGGCTCCGACGAGCATGCCCCCTGCTCCCGTCACTCTGAACCAGCCCTGGATAGCCGTAGGGGGAAACCGCGTCACGCTCGCCCGCGCCGTCG
Organism: uncultured Solirubrobacterales bacterium; assembly: GCA_963762325.1. Lineage (GTDB taxonomy): Bacteria > Actinomycetota > Thermoleophilia > Solirubrobacterales > 70-9 > VAYN01. Next base: position 166,235 of record CAVXKQ010000008.1, read on the forward strand.
ATCTCGCGGACGAGCAGCGGGGCGAGCAGCTCGCCGGCGGCGGACTGAATCCGCAGAGTGTGGGTGACGCTCTCGGCGGCGGAGAACTCGCGCGAGCGGAAGAAGTCGCCGGAGAGCACGGCCGCGCCCCGATCCTCCAGCAGCTCTGCGACGGCGGCGCTCACCCGAGCAGGTCCGCGGCGGCGGCCCGGAACTCGTCGGGAAGCACGCCCCAGACCTCGCAATCGTCGGGCGGCGCGTCCTCCCTGCGCAGGTGGGCGCGCATCGTCCCCTCGTGCTGCCAGCCGAGGCTGCTCACGGTTTTCTTGGCGATCTCGTTGCGGGCGGGGATGCGCCCGTAGACGCGGTGGGCGCCGTACTCGTCGAAGGCCTTGGCGATCGTCAGCGCCTCGGCGCGCCGGCCGACACCCTTGCCGCGCACGTCGTCGCCGATCAGCGCCCCCAGCTCGGGCGCGGTCTGGCGGAACAGTCCGTAGAGGGCGGTGAAACCGACCGGCTCCTCGTGACCCTCGACGGCGATCGCGAACTTGCGGTCCTCGCCGGAGTCGTCCATCGCCCGGCGGGCCCAGTCCTCGGCCTGCTCGAGCGAGAAGCCGTCGCGCTGCTCCATCAGCGAAGCGGTCGCCGCCGGATTGTTGAACCAGCGGTGCACCGCGCCGGCGTCGCCAGGCTCGAAGCGCCGCAGGCTGACTTCGGGCCGGTCCGTCACGCAGAGAACCTTAACCAGTTCGGAAACACGAAAAGTCCCCTTACGCGAGCGCCTGGCCGGCTCAGTCCGGGGCCAGGCCCTGGCCGCTGACCACGAGCCAGGCGGTGCGGAGGAGGATGCGCAGGTCGAGGGCGGCGCCACGGTGCTCGACGTACCAGAGGTCGAGCTCGATCCGCTCCTCCCAGGGGATGCCGGCTCGTCCTTGAACCTGCGCCCAGCCGGTGATCCCCGGCAGGACCTCGTGGCGGCGCCGTTGCCACGGCGTGTAGTCGTCGACCTGGGCGGGGATGGTCGGGCGCGGGCCGACGATGGCCATCTCGCCGCGCAGGACGTTGACCAGGTTGGGGACCTCGTCGAGCGAGGTGCGGCGCAGGAAGCGGCCGACGCGGGTGACCCGAGGGTCGTCGCGGTAGACGATCGTGCCGACCCCGACCGGGTCGGAGCCCTCGACCATCGTCCGCAGCTTCCACATCTCGAACGGACGGCCTTCCCGGCCGACGCGGCGCTGGCGGTAGATCACCGGGCCGCTGCTGCCCAGCTTGATCGCGATCGCGGCGGCGAGCAGAAAGGGTGAGAGCAGCGCCAGGGCGACCGCGGCAATCAGGACGTCGAGAATCCGTGGCATAGCTACCGCGTCACCGGGTTCCTTCGGCCTTCTGCCAGCGGCCTGGCGCGCCGTGGCGCCAGCGGTCCCAGAGGCCGGCGGCGATCGAGGCGGTCGTCATCACGTAGTAGCGGGCGATCCGCAGCGGCCACAGCGGCAGCCGTCGGCCCAGCAGCGCCGCCGCGATCAGCAGCAGCTGGGCGGCCAGGGTGGCGGTGTATACCCAGCCCTCGCCGAGCAGGGCGACGTTGGCGGCGAGGACGACGAGGTGGAGCAGCGGGCTGAGGTAGCGCAGCAGCCGGTGCGAGGCGAGCTCGAAGGCGAAGAGGGGGGAGTAGCCGCGGGGGGAGAGCATCCCTTCGCCGACGACGATGTCCCAGAGCCCGACCATCATCCGCCGTTTGCGGGCGAACTCCCCCTCCATCGTCGGCACCATCTTCTCCTCGGCCCGCGCCGCCGGCACGTAGAGCGAGCGGCGGCCGCGCTTGGCCAGCTCGAAGGGGAAGGAGAGGTCGTGGCTGCCGGAGGGGGCAAGGGGCAGGTACGCCTCGCGGCGGACCGCGTAGATGGCGCCGTTGCCGGCGGTGACGCCGCCCAGCGCCGACTCCATCTCCCCGGACCCCCATCTCGTAGCGCCAGTAGGCCCCCTCGAGGTTGTCGCCACCGGCGTCGACGAAGCGGACCTGGCCGCAGGCGTAGCCGACGGCGGGGTCGGCGAAGGGCTCGACCAGGCGCCGCAGGGCGTCGGCGGCCCACATGCTGTTGGCGTCGGAGAAGGCGAGCAGCTCGCCGGTCGCCCGCTCGGCGGCGGCGTTGAGTGCGGCGACCTTGCCACCCGGTGGCAGCTCGAGGACGAGGTCGGCGCCGGCGGCGCGGGCGCGCTCGGCGGTGGCGTCGGTGGAGCCGTCGGAGGCGACGACGATCTGCAGACGCTCGCGCGGGTAGTCGAGGGCGAGCGCGTTCGCGACCTTGGCGGCGATCACCTCCTCCTCGTCGTAGGCGGGGACGATCAGGGTGACGCCGGGAAGCGAGGCCGCACGCTCCGAACCCGCGACCTCCGGCGTGACAGGCCGGCGCTCCCCGTTGCCGAGGCCGGGCCAGGTCCGGACCGGGTGACGGCGGAGCGCGAGCAGCAGCCACAGCGCCAGGGGATAGCCGGCGTGGGTGTAGACGATCAGTCCGGCGCAGAGCCAGAAGAGGATTGCGACGGCGGTCATGCCCGGGCCTCGATCAGCCCGCGGTAGAGGTCGAGGGTGAGGCGGGCGGTCTCGTCCCAGGAGTAGGGACCGGCCGCGGCGCGAGCGGCGGCGGCGGCGAGCTCGGCGCGAGCGGCCTCGTCGCCGACCAGCTCCACCAGCGCCGCGGCCAGCTCGGCCGCATCGCCGGGCGGGACGAGGCGCGCGGCGCCGGTCGCCGCCACCTCCGGGAAGCCGCCGACCGCGCTCAGCAGCAGCGGCTTGCCGAAGGCGAGGGCGGTGTAGAGGACGCCGGAGTGCTCGGCGTCGAGGTAGGGCAGCACGACCAGGTCGGCGCGGCGGAAGATCGCCGGGATCTCGGCGTCGTCGACGAAGCGGGTGACGAAGCGGGTCCGGCCCGGAGCCGCGGCGGCGAGGACCCGCAGCGGCTCGACCTCCATTCGCGGGTTGCCCACGATCCACAGCTCGGCGCCCTCGACCTGGCGGAAGGCATCGAGCAGAACCTCGATTCCCTTATAAGGACGCAGCAGGCCGAAGCAGAGGATCACCGGGCCTTCGGCGCCCTCCAGCTCCGCCGGCAGCGGCTTCTCCTCGGGGAGCTTGGTGAGGTAGTCGAAGGCGCCATGGGGGATGACCCGCACCCGGGCCGAGTCGAGGCCGAGCTCGTCACGGAGGCGGGCCGCGCTGTGCTCGGAGTGGGCGACGACCGCGTCCATGGCGCCGAAGGTACGGCGGGCGGCGGCGACCTGGCGGCGGTTCGCGTCCGGCGGCAGGATGTAGTGAGCGGTCATAACCCGTGGCCGCAGCTTCGGCAGCAAGCGGGAGTCGAGCGCCGGCACGGTCAGCCACTGGTAGTGGACGACGTCGGCGGCGGCGGGCGGGCCGTCGAGCTGACGCCGCAGGCGCAGCATGTCGGGGACGTGCTCGAGCGCCTTGACGGGGAGGCGTGCCCGGGCGCCGAGGCCAAGGACGGTGCTGCGGCGGTAGAAGCGCTCCGCGACCCGGTAGCCCTCGGCCGGGGGCACCTCTCCGTAGAGGAAGCGGCTGGTCAGCAGCTCGACCTCGGCGCCGCCACGCGCCAGCGCCGCCGCGAGGGCGCGATCGTAGGGCGGCGTGAAGGCCGAGGGGTCGACCAGTTGGACTTTCATCGCTAGGTGCTCGGGGCCTATTCCGGTAGGGATGGAACGTCTTGTACTTTTTCCGCGGAGCCGGCGGCGGACAGCCGCAAGCCGCGTTCGGAAAAAGTTAAGTGGAATCCCTACCGGAATAGGCCCTTGACCACACTCTCCTATTGCGTCGTGAACACGAACGGCCGTGAGTTCCTGCTTGCCTGTCTGGCCGCAATCGAGCGCACCCACCCCACCGGTATGGCGCACGAGATCCTGGTCCTCGACAACGCCTCCGAGGATGGCTCGGCGGAGGCGGTGCAGGAGCTCGGCGCCGATATCCGCCTGATCGCCCTGGAGCGGCGGGCCGGCAAGGCGGAGAACGACTCGACCCTGATGCGCGAGGCGAGCGGCCGCTACTGCCTGCTGCTGAACGAGGACTCTGAGCTGCGGCCGGGAGCGGCGGCGGCGCTGATCGCCGCGCTCGACGCGGATCCGACGGCGGCTGCGGCCGGTGCGCAGCTGCTGGACTCCGCCGGCGAGCCGGCGCCCTGCGCCTGGCGCTTCCCGGGGGTCGGGACGGCCGTTGCCGGGGCTCTCTTCCTGCACCGCTGGCTGACCGTTCAGAGCAAGGGAACGGCGACGCGACGCGTGGACTGGGCCCAGTCCAGCGCGCTGCTGGTCCGCCGCGAGGCCGCCGCCGCGGTCGGCTACATGGACCCCGACTTCTTCGTCTACTACGACGAGTGCGACTTCGCCAGGCGCCTCGCCGACGCCGGCTGGCACTCGCTCTTCGTCCCCGCCGCCGAGGCGGTCCACCACGACCAGCTCTCCACCGACCTAGCCGCCGGCCTCCCACGAATTGTCGAATTCCACCGCAATCGCGACCTCTACATGCGTAAGCACCACGGCGCGGCGGCGGCCCTGGCCGTCCGCGCCCTCACCGCATGGTCGTACGCCCTCCGCGCCCTTGCCGCAACCATGCTGCCCAAGCAGCCGGCCCGCGTCTACTGGGCCCACGCCCGCCAGGCTCTCTTCCCAAAGCGAGGAGAAAGCATCAGCGATCGGGTGGCTGAAAGGCGATCCCGGTAGGGGTGGAACGTCTTGTACTTTTTCCGTGCAGCGGCCGGCGGACTGCCGCCGAGTGTCTTCGGAAAAAGTTAAGTGGAACCCCTACCGGGATCGCCTTTCACAGGCGCGAGTCCTCGTCCATGCGCTCTGCCTCATACGTCTCGGGGATGCGACCGTCGACCGCGCTCGGCTCGTCGCGCAGGCGCTGGAACGAGGCGGCCAGCTCGCCGGGGTGGCGCAGGCGGGCGAGCCAGACGCGCTCGCCCGGGGTGAAGAAGCCGCTGGCGAAGAGGGCGAGGGGGTAGGCCGCGAAGAGGGCGGCGCGGCCGAGCAGGCCGGCGAGGCCCGAGGTCGGCATCAGCAGCTCGCCGGCGCCGACCAGGACCGCCGCGGTGAGCACCACCCGGCCCAGACGGCCCCACTGGTAGGGAACGGGGAAGAGGCGCTGGGTGAAGCCGTACATCAGCGCCAGCACGACGACGTAGGAGGCGACCAGCGCGAGGCCGGCGCCGACGATCCCCAGCGGCGGCACCAGGATCAGGTTGAGGACGACGTTGGCGGCGAGCGCGGCGAGCGTCGCCGGCAGGTTGAACTCGGTGCGGCCGGTTCTGCCGAGGATGACGACCAGCACCATGTAGACGGCGTAGAGGGTGACGGCGGTCGAGATCAGGCCGATCGCTTCGTAGGAGTCGAAGAACTCCGGCGCCGCCAGCGCCCGCACGATCCAGCGCGAGAACAGCCACATGCCGGTGACGACGAAGGCGCAGCCGGCGACGAAGAGGGTGACGACGGTGGCGTAGGCGCGGCGCGCCTCGCCGTCGTCGCGGATCGAGTAGGCCAGCGGCGGCCAGGCGAGCTGGAAGCCGCGGACGAGGACGTTGACCCCCTGGGCGAACTTAACCGCCAGCGAGTAGAGGCCCGCCTCGGCGAGGCCGACGCTGCGGACGATGATGATCCGGTCGACGAAGTTGAGCAGGTAGAGCGAGACCTCCGCCGGCATCGTCGGCAGGCCGAAGCGCAGCAGCCGGCGCAGCAGGGCGGTGTCGAAGAAGAGCGAAAGGCGATGGCGCTGAAGGACGACCAGCCCGAGCACGAAGACGGCGCCGCTGGCGTAGCTGCCGACCAGCAGGCCGCGGGCGCCCTCGCCTGCCCCGACCACGAGGACGACGGTGAGAACGATCGTGACCAGGACGTTGACGATCGTGGTCACGAAGAAGGCCCGGGCCCGCTCTTCGAGCCGGAACAGGGTCAGCATGAACTCGAACATCGTCAGCACCCAGAGGCCACCGATCGCGACCCGGGCCAGGTCCGGGGCCGGGCGGTCGAGCAACGCTTCGGAGATCGGCGTCGCGAAGGGGAGGGCGACGAGCGCACCCACGGTCGCCAGCCAGAACAGCCCCGCGAAGCTGCTGGCGACGACGCGATCCGGGTCCTCGTCGTCCTTGTAATAGAAGCGCAGGACGGCCTCGATCAGACCGAAGCGGACGACGATGCTGGCGGAGACGATCGCCGCGAACATCACCTCGGCGGCGCCGTAGTCGGCGGGGGTCAGGTAGCGCGTGTAGAGGGGCAGCAGCGCAACCGCGATCAGCTTCGAGAGGATGCTCGCCGCGGTATAGGCCGCCCCGGTCGTCGCCAGTCGGCGCAGGTATCCCGACACGGCGTGAGCCTACGGGCGCTCGCGGACCGCGGCGGCTGGCGCATGCGCCAGCGACGCCCCGATCGCCAGCAGCACCCAGGTGATCGGGTCCTCGAAAAATCCCGCGTACGCCATCGTGTGCACCAGGAGCGCCACGAACGCCGCCAGCACGGCCGCGCGGGCGACGAGTGCCACGGAGGGGGAGTCCTGCGGGCGGGGCAAACTGGCTCCGTTCTCGGACTCCCCCTCCGCGCCGCCCACGGGAGGCCCGCGGATGCCCGAGGTCATAGTCCACAGGGCTACGACGATCAGGGCGACGTAGAGCAGGAGGCCCAGCAAACCCTGCTCAGCGGCGACCGTCACCGGCTCGGTGTGGGAGACGGAGACGGGGACGTCCTTGTTCTCGCGGTGGTCGCGGTAGGCGGTTTGGAAGGAGCCGGAGCCGTAGCCCTGGATCGGGCGTTCGGCGAAGAGGTCGAGGCCGCCCTGGACGAGGTTGGCGCGGCCGCTGGTGTCGATGTTGAGGCGGGAGAAGTTGACCTTGCCGGAGCCGCCGACCAGGGTCACCACGAGCACCGCGCCGACGATGCCGGCGAGGACCGCGGCCAGCGTCCAGCGCCAGCTCCACCTGATCGCCGCGAGGACCGCCAGCCCGGCCAGCAAGGCGATGAAGCTCGACTGGGAGAACGTCTGCGCCAGCCCCAGCCAAAGCACGAGAATCGTCCCGGCCAGGAGCCAGAAGTCGCGGCGGCGGCGTGTCCAGAGCAGGGCCGTCGTCACGACCACCAGCACCAGCGCCAGGTAGCGCCCGTACACGTTCGGGTCCCAGAAGACGGAGTTGACCCTGAAATACGTGTGGAATTCGTTCGACCTGATCACCTGGTCGTTCCAGAACAGGTTCCGCGTCACGTACTCGACGCTGCCGATCAGGACGAACGCGACCGCCTCGGCCGCGACGACCCAGAGGACGAGCTTCAGCAGCCGGCGGTCCCACTCGACCTCGCGCAGCAGGCGGTAGGCGACGGTGAAGGGGACGAGGAAGAAGCAGACGTTCTGCAGGCCCCGCGAGAAGTCACCGGAGTACAGGGTCTGGATCGCGTAGAGGACGACGAAGGCGGCCAGCAGCCAGGCAAGCGGGCGCGGGGTCCAGGTGCTGGGCGGAGAGGCCCAGTCGCGCAGCAGCGTGACGACGACTCCGGCGGCGATGACGAGGTAGAGCGGGACCAGGAGGTTGGCCGTGTCGCCGCCGGCGTGCAGCGGCACCCGGAAGGGCAGGGCAGCGACGATCGCCAGCGGCAGCAGGACCGGCCAGCGGCGGAAGGCGACGGTGAGCAGGCCGACGGCGGCCGTCGCCGCCACGATCAGCAGGGCAGTGCGCCCCTCGTCATGGCGCAGGTCGACGATCTGGTGGGTGTGCCACTGGTCGCCGAGGATGAGCGCGGGGAAGAGCCCGATCGCGATCAGCATCGCCAGCGAGCGGGGGCGGCCGGGGGGCAGCAGGATTGAGGCGGCGCAGGCGGCGGCCGCGAGGAGGACGCCGGCGCCGGCCAGGAAGTCGCTCAAGGCGAGGGCCTTCCGGCCGGCGCGCACTCGCTGGCCTGCCGCGGCGCCCGGTGCAGGCGGATCACCCCGGGCGGAACCAGGTTGCGTTCCTGACCGAGCAGCTTGACCCGCAGCTTGTAGCGGCCGGGCGGGGCGACCCCGCCGCCCCGCTGGCGCCCGTCCCAGTAGAAGGTGAAGAAGTGGTAGCGCTTGAGGAAGCGGTCGCGGGCGAGGGTGACGACGACCTTGCCGCCGGGCTTGACGACCTGGACGGTGGCGTCGTCGGACTGGGTGACGCGGAAGCGGATCCGCATGCGGTCATAGCGACAGTCCCCGTTGGGGGTGAAGCTGTCGACCGGCGGCGCCTTGGGGTGGATCCGGGGGGCGGCGACGAAGGTCACCCGGTCGAGGACCAGCGGGTCGCGCTTGAGCCGCTGGGCCCAGGCGAAGGCGGCAACCGTGGCGAGGACGAGGAGCGCGAAGACCAGCGCGGCCGCGGGCCCCTCAGCCCGCCGCCGCGGCATTGTCCTCGCCGACGATCACGGCGACCTTCGCCCCGGCCGCGGCCGATTCGATTTCGCCGCTCATCAGCTGCAGCTCGGAGATGCTGAGCTGCTTGGAGACGAGCTTCGCTTCCGTCTTGTGCCCGCGCCTGAACATGACGACGCTGTCGGTGAAGCTCGAGCTGCTGTTGGTGACGGCGCCGAGCTTGAAGCCCTTGCCCTCGACCTTGTCGCCGTAGCTCGCGGCCAGGCCGGGGACGGCGGTGCCATTGAGGACGGCCACCTCGACGTCGCCGGGCCGGGTCTTCGCCGCGGCCTGCTTGCCCTCCTTGCCGCCAGAGCCGTCGTCGGAGCCGTTCAGCGTCATGTAGGCGGCACCGCCGACGATGACCACCAGGACGATGAAGATGGCGACCAGGTAGCGCGGCTCGGCCAGCCGTTCGCCGAGTCCCGAGAAGCCCTCGCGCAGGCGTTCGCGCCGGGTCAGTTCAGGTTCGCCGGCCTCGCGCCGCCGCCGCCGCTCCTCGCGGTGGCTGACCGCCGCCTGTTCGGCGGTGCGCGCCTCCTCCAGCTGGCGCAGCTCCTCCGCCCGCTGCGCGGCGACCGCCGAGGTCGACTCCTTGCGCTCGTTGTCGCGCTCCGGGGCCGAGCCGGCCCAATCGCGCAGGCGGCGGATGTCGCGCCCGTGCGTGAACGAGAGCAGGGCGAGCAGGGCGAGCCCGAGGAAGGCGGCCAGGCCGGCGAAGGCGCCGATTTGTTCGATCACCTTGAGCAAGGGGCTGCGAGAGGCTACTCGCCGGAGGCGACTCTCGCCGCGTCGCCGCCCGGTGCGGCGATCAACTCCACCACTCGCTCGGCCAGATTAGCCTCGTCCCCGGCCATCACCAGATGTTCGAGCGAGTTCAGGGTCGAGTCCACCCAGGTGGGGTCCACCGGCAGCTCGCGAACCGCCCGGTGGATCCGCTTCGCCGCCGTCGGCTGCACCTTCTCGCCCGCGCCGAACAGCTCCTCGTGCAGCTTCTCCCCAGGCCGCGGCTGCGTGAACTCGACCGCGATGTCCTGCTCGGGCTCGTAGCCTGCGAGGCGGATCATGTTGTGGGCCAGGTCGACGATCTTCACCGGCTCGCCCATGTCGAGGACGAAGACCTCGCCCTTGCCCGCGCCGATGTCGCCGGCGCGGATCACCAGCTGCACCGCCTCCGGAATCGTCATGAAGTAGCGGGTCATCTCCGGGTGGGTGACGGTGACCGGGCCCCCGCGCTCGATCTGGTTGCGGAAGATCGGCACGACGCTGCCGGAGGAGGCGAGCACGTTGCCGAAGCGGACCGAGGCGAAGCGGGTGCCGGGATGGGTGTCGCCGGCCGACTCGACGATCCACTCGGCCATCGCCTTCGAGGCGCCCATCACCGTCTGCGGGTTGACCGCCTTGTCGGTCGAGATCAGGACGAAGCGCTCGACCTCGGAGGCGGCCGCGGTCTCGGCGGTGATCCTGGTCGCGATCGCGTTGTTGCGGACGGCCTCCAGCGGGTTGGCCTCCATCAACGGCACGTGCTTGTAGGCGGCGGCATGGAAGACGACGCTCGGTTTGAAGCGCTGCATCACCTCCAGCATCCGGTGCGGCTCCTTGCAGTCCGCCAGCACCGACTCGACGTTGGTGAAGTGGCGCAGCTCGACCATCTCGCGGTCGATCTCGAAGAGGTTGTCCTCGGCGTGGTCGAGCATCACCAGCAGCCGCGGCTCGACCCGGGCGATCTGACGGCAGAGCTCGGAGCCGATCGAGCCGCCCGCGCCGGTGACGAGGACGATGCGGTCGCGCAGGTAGGCGCCGACCCGGTCCAGCTCGACCACGATCGGCTCGCGTCCGAGCACGTCCTCGACCTGGACCTCGCGCAGCTGCTTGTTGAGCTGGACGCCGCCGCGCAGCAGCTCGAAGACGGTGGGCAGGGTGCGGACGCGGATCTCACGCTCGCGGCAGGCGGCGACGACCTGGCCGCGCAGCAGGCCAGGCGCCGAGGGGATCGCGATGACCACCTCGTCGGGCTCGGTCTCGTCGAGGATCCGGGCGATCTCCGCGGTCGAGCCGAGCACCTTCAGCCCCAGCATCCGCATGCCCCGCTTGCGCGGGTCGTCGTCGACGAAGCCGATCGCGGTGGCGCCGAGGTTGGGGTTGAGCTGCAGCTCGCGGACGACCATCTGGCCGCCGGAGCCGGCGCCGACGACCAGCACCTCGTGCTTGGGCAGGCGGGCGCCGCGGGAGGGGCGCTCGACGATCAGCCGCACCGCCAGGCGGGCGCCGGCGACGAGCATCATCGTCAGCACGAAGTCGGTCACCTCGACCGAGCGCGGCAGGGTGTGCGCGAAGGGCTTGGCGACTGCGAAGACGACGACGAGGATCGCGCTGGCGACGGCGACGGCGCGGAAGATCAGCAGGAAGTCGCGGCCGCTGACGTAGCGCCACCACTTCTGGTAGAGCCCGAAGGCCGAGAAGACGATCAGCTTGCCGACGACGACGAAGCCGACCGACTGCGCGAAGAGCACCTCGTAGCGGTGCGGCAGGCCGTGCGGCTCGTCGAGGAAGCGCAGCTGGAAGGCCAGGAAGTAGGCCAGGGCCACGAGCGCCGCATCGGCGGCCATCTGCAGCATCCGGTTGCGGTAGACAGGGTGGTTCAACCGGCCCATTAGACGGGGAAGTCTAAGGGTGGGCGCTGCGGATAGCGGCTTCTTCCCTACGATGTGCCGCTCGATGCAAGCCCTTCTCTTCGCCAGCGTCACCGACTTCTTCCTCGACCCGATCGTCAACTGGGGAACGGATTTCATCAGCGCCACCGGGCTGCCGGCGGTCTTCGTGCTGATGGCGCTGGAGTCGGCCTGCCTGCCGGTACCGAGCGAGGCGATCATGCTGTTCGCCGGCTCCAGCGTCGCCGCCGGGGAACTGACCCTGTTCGGGGTCATCGCGGCGGGCGTTCTCGGCAATCTGGTCGGCTCCTGGATCGCCTACGCGGTCGGCTACTACGGGCGGCTTGACCTGCTCGAGAAGAACAAGCTGATCCACATCAGCCCCAAGCACCTGAAATGGGCCGACGACTGGTTCGAGCGCTACGGGTCCGCCACCGTCTTCTTCTCGCGGATGCTGCCGATCGTCCGCACCTTCATCTCGCTGCCGGCGGGCGTGGCGAAGATGCCGTTCTGGCGCTTCACCGTCCTCACCCTGCTCGGCTGCATCCCCTGGGTGACGATGCTGGCGCTGGTCGGCAAGAGCGTCGGCGACAACTGGGAAGAGTGGCGGGACCACCTCCACTACCTCGACTACCTGGTGGTGGTGGCGATCGTCGCCGGCGTCGTCTACCTGCTCCTGAAGCGGCGCCGGGGTGGCGGGACCGGCGAAAGCGAGGGTCCCGGCGACCCCGCCACCAGCTCCGAGCCGGCGGGCGCGAGCGGCGCTTGAGCGAGGCGGGCGACGGGGGGCTGGCTACCCGGCGCGCGGTCGCGCTCGGCATCGTCCAGGGACCGGCGGAGCTGCTGCCGGTCTCCAGCTCGGCCCACATCGTCTTGGTGCCCTGGCTGGCCGGCTGGGACTGGGAGGCGGTCGATCCCGAGCTGCGCAAGAGCTTCGAGGTGGCGCTCCACACCGGCGCCGCGATGGCGCTGCTGATCGGCCAGCGGCGTTCGATCCTCGAGGAGCTGCGCCAGTTCGACGGGCGGCGGGCCCTGCTCCTCGGCCTCTCCTTCCTGCCGGCGGCGGTCGTCGGCTACGCGCTGGAGCGGCCGATCGAGCGCCGCCTCGGCGGGCCCCGGGCGACCGCCTACGGCCTGCTCGGCGGGGCCGCGGCGATGCTGGCTGCCGACACCCGGCCGCAGCGGCGCGGAGGCGGCGAAGCGACCGCGGCCGACGGCCTGGCGCTCGGGATCGCGCAGGCAGCCGCGCTGGCCCCCGGCGTGTCCCGCAACGGCGTCACCCTCGCCGCCGCGCGGTGGCGGCACTTCTCGCGCGACCAGGCGAACCTGCTCTCGCGCACGATCGCGCTGCCGATCATCGTCGGCGCCACCACCCTCAAGGGCACGCGGCTGGCGCGGCGCGGCACCACGCCGGAGCTGCGCCGCTCGCTCGCGGTCGGCATCGGCGCCTCGTTCATCTCGACCCTGGCCTCACAGCGATTGCTGCGGCTGGTCGAGGGCAACCGGGCGCTCTGGCCGTACGCGGCCTACCGCGCCGCCCTGGCCGCCGCCGTTCTTGCAAAGCTGCGCCGGTGAGCGACGCTTACGCCAAAGCGGGAGTCGACCAGGGCGCCGCCGACGCCGCCGTCGCCGGGCTGGTGCGGGCGCTGGGAGCGATCGAGCTGGGCCGGCCTTCGCTGCAGGTGCCGCTGCCGGGGCACTACGCGAGCGTGATCAAGCTCGACGAGCGGACCGGGATCGCGCTCTCGACCGACGGCGTCGGCACCAAGCTGCTGGTCGCGGAGGAGTTGGGGCGATTCGACACTGTCGGGATCGACTGCGTGGCGATGAACGTCAACGACGTGATCTGCGTCGGCGCCGAGCCGCTGGCGATGCTCGACTACATCGCCGTGCAGAGGGCCGACCCCGCCGTCTGCGAGGAAATCGGCGTCGGCCTCGCCCGCGGGGCGGAGCTGGCCGGGGTCGAGATACCCGGGGGCGAGCTGGCCCAGCTCGGCGAGCTGGTCTCGAGCGTCGACGTCTCCGGCGCCTGCTTCGGCACCGTCGCGCTGGACGCGATCGTCGACGGGTCGGCGGTGCGGCCCGGCGACGTGGTGATCGGCCTGCCCTCCTCCGGGATCCACTCCAACGGCTATACCCTCGCCCGTTCGGCGCTCGCCGGGATCCCCCTCGACGACGATCGGCTGGGCCGCCCGCTCGGCGACGTGCTGCTGGAGCCCACCGAGATCTACGTCAAGCCGATCCTCGAGCTGCTGCGCTCCGACGTCGACGTCCGCGGCCTCGCCCACATCACCTCCGGCGGCACCGGCAACCTGCTGCGGCTGGCGGCGGAGGTCGGCTATGAGATCGACGACCCTCTTCCCGTGCCGCCGATCTTCGCCCTGATCCAGGAGCACGGCGGCGTCACCGCGGAGGAGATGTACGACGTCTTCAACATGGGATGCGGCTTCTGCGTCGTCGTGCCCGCGAGTGACGAAGAGCGGGCGCTGGAGCTGCTGCGCTCCCACCGCCCCGAGGCGCGGCGGATCGGCCGCGCGACCGCCGGCACCAAGGAAGTACGCCGCTAGCGAGCGCGGACTGTTGCTGTGGTCAGGGGCCCAGTAATAGTCCGCGAAGGGGCGCGCCGCGATGCGATGAACCGGCCAGAGCGGCAGATCGCATGACCGAGAGCAGGCCGGGTCGGCACGGTGGCGAACCTGTACTGAACTTGAGTCAAAGCCTGTAGACAGCCCTGGCCATGCCTCATAACGTTCCGCTCCCCCAATGAACTCCCGCCCCACCAGCTCGCAGATGATCGGCACGGTGCTCTCCGGCCGCTACAAGCTGGAGGCCAAGCTCGGCAGCGGCGGCATGTCGACTGTCTACCTGGCCAACGACGCCACCCTCGACCGCGCCGTGGCGGTCAAGGTGATGCACCGCGAGATGTCCGAGCAGCCCGACCAGCTCGAGCGCTTCCGCCAGGAGGCGCGCGCCGTCGCCAAGCTCTCCCACCCCAACGTGGTCGCGGTGATCGACGCCGGCGAGGACGGCGGCCACCCCTACATCGTCTTCGAGTACGTCGAAGGGGAGACCCTGAAGCAGCGGATCGCCCGCCTCGGCGCGCTCGACACCCAGGAGGCCCTGGCCTACGCGATCGAGATCGCCCGCGGGCTGACCGTCGCCCACGCCCGCCACATGGTCCACCGCGACATCAAGCCCCAGAACGTCCTGATCGACGCCGAGGGGCGGGCCAAGCTGACCGACTTCGGCATCTCCCGCCAGCTCGAGCAGGACGGGATGACCGCCACCGGCCGCGTGCTCGGCACCACCGACTACGTCGCCCCCGAGCAGGCGATGGGCCACGGCGTCGACCCCCGCTCCGACATCTACTCGCTCGGCGTCGTCCTCTACGAGATGCTGATCGGCCAGGTCCCCTTCCACGCCGACAGCCAGGTCGGGGTGGCGATGAAACACGTCAACGAGGAGCTGCCCGACGTGCAGCAGCGCCGGCCCGAGGTCTCGGCGGCGGCGGCCTTGGTGGTCGAGCGCGCCACCGACAAGGACCCCGCCCAGCGCTACCAGGAGGTCGGCGAAATGATCGACGACCTCTCCACCGCGCTCGAGGTCGAGGCCGCGCGGGCGGGCTCGACCACCGGCGAGGCGACCAGCGTCCTCGACGCCGTGCCGCCGCCGAAACGCAAGCTCTCGGGTCGGGCGCGCTGGTCCCGGGCCGGGATCGCGCTGCTGGTCGTGGTCGCCGCGGCGGTGCTGCTGGCGGTCAAGTTCATCGGCGAAGGCGGGGGCGGCGGGGGTGCCCTGAAGGACAAGGGCGCGGTGGCTCCGCTCTCCTCCGCCACCGACTTCGACCCGCTCGGCGACGGCGAAGAGGGGCCGGAATCGGTCAGCCTCGCCGTCGACGGCAACCCCACCGGGACCGCCTGGAGCAGCGAGCACTACGACACCTCCGACTTCGCCGGCACCAAGAGCGGCAGCGACCCCGGCGTCGGCCTCTACGTCACCGCCAAGTCGGCCGTGCAGCCGGCGGAAATGGTGATCCGCGGCGCCCCCGGCTATGACGCGGAGATCTTCGCCGCCGCCTCGGGGCCGCCGGAAGAACTCGAGGAATGGGGCGAAACGGTCGGCGCAGTGGCCGAAGCCGGCGAGGTCGCCGAGATCATGCTCGACGTTCCCAGCCCCGCCAAGTACTTCCTGATCTGGTTCACCAAGGCGGCTCCTTCGCGCGACCAGGACGGCCGCTACCGGCTCGAAATCGACGACGTCAAGCTGATCGAGTGAGCGGCGCCTAGAACTCGTGGGCGCGGGCCTGCCGGTGGCGCTCCAGGGCCAGCTCGACCAGGCGCTCGCAGAGGTCCGGATAGGCGATCCCGCCGGCCTCCCAGAGCTTCGCGTAGACGCTGGTCTCGGTGAAGCCGGGCATCGTGTTGATCTCGTTGACCAGCACCTCGCCGTCCGGCTCGACGAAGAAGTCGCAACGGGCGAGGCCGGAGCAGCCGGCGAGCGCGAAGACGGAGACGGCCAGCTCGCGCACTCGCTCGCTCGCCGCCGCCTCGATCGGCGGCGGGACTAGCAGCTCCATCCCCCCCGCCGTGTACTTGGCCTCGAAGTCGTACCAGTCCGCGTGGGCGACGACCTCGCCCGGCGGCGAGGCCTGCGGCTCGCCATTGCCGAGGACCGAGCACTCGATCTCGCGGCCGCTGGCGGAGGCCTCGACGATGACCCGAGGATCGTGGCGCAGCGCCGCCTCAACCGCCTCGTCGAGCTGATCGAGGCTGGTGACGCGGCTGATCCCGACGCTCGATCCCATCCGTGAGGGCTTGACCCAGAGCGGCAGGCCGAGCTGCTCGCAGCGCCCCCACCAGTCGGGCCCTTCGACCGCGGCGAAATCGACCTGGGGGATGCCGTGCGCGGCGAAGAGGCGCTTCAGGGTGATCTTGTCCATGCAGATCGCCGAGGCGAGCACGTCGGAGCCGACGTAGGGGACGTCGAGCTGCTCCAGCAGCCCCTGGATGCTGCCGTCCTCGCCGAAGGCGCCGTGCAGGGCTGGGAAGGCGGCGTCGGCGCCGAGCAGGCCGGCGGCCGGGATCAGGTCGACCGCGGCCCCGGCGCAGCTCCAGGCGCCGCTGCGCGAGATCGTCACCTCGATCGCCTCGTGGCCGGCGGAGCGCAGCCCCGCCGCGACGGCGGCGCCGGAGCGCAGCGAGACATCGTGCTCGGAGGAGCGCCCGCCCGACAGCACCGCCACCCTCATGGTTCTTCTTCTTCCGGCGCGGCCCGCGCCTGCTTGCCGACGACGACGGTCACCGCGGCGCCGGGGTCGAGTTCGGTTCCCGGCGGCGGGAACTGGTCGATAGCGCGGCCGACCTGGCCGGGGACTTCGGTTTCTTCTTCTTCGACGGTCGGGCTGAGATCGGCGTCGCGCAGCGCCTGCACCGCTTCCGCGCGGAGCTTGCCGATCACGTTCGGGACCCGCGCCTGCTGCTTGCCGGAGGAGACGGTGATCGTCACCGTCGAGCCCGGTTCCACCTGGCTGCCCGCGTCGGGCGACTGGGCGATCACCTGGCCCGGCGACGTCTCGCTTTCTTCTTCGGAGATCACGGGGACGAGGCCGCGGCCGCGGATCTGCTGCACGGCGAGGCGCCGCTGGGAGCCGACCAGGACCGGCACCCGGGCCAGCTTGGGCCCGGCGGAGACGAAGAGGGTGACGGCGGACCCATGCGTCGCCGTCTCACCGGCGGACGGTTCGGAATGGATCACCAGCCCTTCTTCGACCGCACTCGAGTTGACCGTCTGCGCCTTGACCTCGAACCCTGCGGCTTCCAGCTTCTCGCTCGCTTCTTCGCGGGTGGTGCCGGCGGTTGCCGGCACCTTGCCGCTGCCCGGCCCGGAGCTGACGGTCAGGGTCACCTCCGGCTTCGAGCAGAAGAGGGTCAGGAAGGCGCAGTCCAGCGACGCCGGGTCAGCCGGCGGCGAGGCGGCGGGGTCCTGCTCGAGGACTTCGTTGGCCGGCGCTTCGCGCTCGACCCGCTTCACCTCGCCGACCTCGAACCCGTCCTGCTGCAGCAGCGTCACCGCGACGTTGAGGTCGTTGCCGGTCACGTTCGGCACGTCGGTGCTGGTGTCCCGCGTCAGCAGCAGGCCGATCAGGAGGCCGACCACGATCGCCGCGGCGAGCAGCCCCCAGAGCAGCCAGTTGCGCTTGTCCCCCTCCTCCTCTTCCTCGCCGGACTCCCCCTCGGCGGCGGTCGCCACCACCGGCGGCAGCGGCGCGAAGGCGGCGGTGCCGCCGCCCGGGCCGGGGTCCTTCATCGCCACGTCGAGGGCGGCGATGAAGGCGTCGGCGCTCTGAAAGCGCTCGCCCGGCTCCTTCTCCAGGGCCCTCATCACAACCGCGTCGAGGGCCGGCGAGACGCGGTGGTTGATCGAGCTCGGCCGCTGGGGCGCTTGGGAGACCTGTTTCATCGCCACCGCGACGGCCGAGTCGGCCTCGAACGGCACTCGCCCGGTCAGCGCCTCGTAGAGGATCACCCCGATCGAGTAGAGGTCCGAGACGGCGGTGACGTCGAAGCCCTGCGCCTGCTCGGGCGAGAGGTAGTGGGGGGTCCCCATCACCGAGCCGGTCTGGGTGATCTCGGAGACGCCGGCGCGGGCGATGCCGAAGTCGGTCACCAACGCCTCGCCCTCGGTGTCGACGATCACGTTCTGGGGCTTGAGGTCGCGATGGACGACGCCGTGGCGGTGGGCGAAGCGGGCCGCCTCGAGCACCTGGCGGATCAGCGCCACCGCCTCCTCGGGACCCAGCTCGCGGTCGATCAGCTGCTTCAGCGTCGACCCCTCGACGTACTGCATGGCGATGTAGTAGGTGCCCTCGAATTCGCCGCGGTCGAAGACCGAGACGATGTTCGGGTGCTGCAGGCCCGCTGCCGACTCCGCCTCGCGGCGAAAGCGCTCGACGAACTCGCGGTCCTGGGCGAAGCGGCGGTGCAGGACCTTCAGCGCGACCTGGCGCTGAAGGTGAGTGTCCTCAGCGAGCCAAACATCGGCCATCCCCCCACTGCCAAGCCGCCGCAACACCCGATAACGCCCGTCAACCACGCTCCCCTCACTCACCTCAGCCACTCAAGCCTCCGTTCCCCGGCCGATGGGCCGATTTGTCGCCTCTGGCTCGACATTCCGGCCCATCGGCTGCTGTTCACGTCATTCGCCATTGAGGATCGTTTCGGCCACGTCGGCGAAGATCGGGGCGGCGACGTCGTTGCCGAACTGTTCGGTGCACTCGACCGAGGCGGCGATCGCGATCTGCGGGTCGTCGGCCGGCGCGAAGCCGATGAACCAGGCCTGGTTCTCGTCGACGCCGCCGCCGCAGGCCTGGTTGCCGGGGGTTTCCGCGGTGCCGGTCTTGCCGGCGACGGAGACGCCCGAGATCGCCGCGTTGGTGCCGGTCCCTTCGCTGACCACGCCTTCCATCGCCGTCGTCAGGTCCGCCGCCGACTCGGAGGAGATCGGCTGGCTGTACTCGGAGG
This sequence comes from uncultured Solirubrobacterales bacterium, assembly GCA_963762325.1. Classification (GTDB taxonomy): domain Bacteria; phylum Actinomycetota; class Thermoleophilia; order Solirubrobacterales; family 70-9; genus VAYN01. Next base: position 184,801 of record CAVXKQ010000008.1, read on the forward strand.
GGTCGAGTCTGTCGGTAACGCGACCGTCGGGATCGATCACCCGGTTCCAGATCTGCGGCTTCATCAGCCTGCCGCCGTTGGCGACGGCGGCGGCGACCATCGCCATCTGCAGCGGCGTCGCCAACAGCCGCTCCTGCCCGATCGCGAGGCGGGCCAGGTCGACCGGGTCCCTCACGCTCAGCGGGCCGTCTTCGCCGTAGACACCGCTCTCGTAGACCTCGTCGTCGGGGAGGTCGATCGGCGGCGTCGAGTTGAAGCCGAACTTTTCCATCGTCTCGAACAGCTTCTCGTTGCCAAGTTGTTGACCGAGCTGGCCGAACCAGGTGTTGACCGAATTGGTCAAGGCGGTGTCAAGGGCGATCGCTCCGAAGTCCTCGTTGAAGTCGTTCTGCAGCGGCGTCCCTTCCACTTCCAGCGTGCCTGGCGCGTCGATCGTCGTTTCCGGCGTGATCGTGCCGCTCTCTAAGCCCGCCGCGGCGGTCACCACCTTGAAGGTCGAGCCCGGCGGGTAGAGGCCCTGGGTGGCCCGGTTCAGCAGCGGCGTTTCGATCACGTTGCGGTTCAGCTTCGAGAGTTCGAAGGGGACCCGGTTGGGGTCATACGGCTTGTTCGAGGCCATCACCTTGACCGCGCCGGTGCTCGGTTCGATCGCGACGACGGCGCCGAAGCCGGCCGCTTCGAGATCCGACAGCGCCGTCCGCTGCGCCACCGGATCGAGGTTGGTGACGATGTCGTTTCCTTCCTGCGCGTGGCCGAGCAGCTCGTCGAGGATCGAGCTGAATTCCGATTCTTCTCCGACCAGCTCGTCGTTGTGGAACTGCTCGAACTCGCTGTCGCCGTAGCGCACGAAGCTGTAGCCGATCGGGTGGCCGTAGAGCGCACCCTCGGGGTAGCGCCGCACGAAGCGCTTGGAGTCGCCCCTGCCCTTGCCAACCGACTTGGCGATCACGGTGCCGTCGGCGGCGAGGATGCGTCCGCGGCGGATCTGCTGCTGCTCCAGCAGCGGCCGCTTGTTCGCTTCCTCTTCCTTCAGCGCCTTCGCGTCGAAGACCGACCAGTAGGACGTGAAGCCGACAAGGATCGCGAAGAGGACGACGATGAAGCCGAACAATTTGACGATCTGGCGGTTCACGCGTTCCCCATCGCCAGCGCCCGGCCGCGCGGTTCGACCGCCTCACGGCGGGCCCGGTCGGAGATCAACAGGAGCAAGGCCAGGAGCACGAAGTTGGCGACGATCGAGCTGCCGCCGTAGCTGATGAAGGGCAGGGTGACGCCGGTCAGCGGGATCACCCGGGTGACGCCGCCGATGATCACGAAGGCCTGGATCGAGAAGACCGCGGTCAGCCCGGTCGCGAGCAGCTTCGAGAAGCCGTCGCTGGCGAGCAGCGCGATCTTGAAGCCGCGGGCGGCGATCAGCAGGTAGATGAGGATGACGCCGCAGGCGCCGAACAGCCCCACCTCGTTGACGATCAGCGAGTAGATCGTGTCCGTCTGCGCCGCCGGTAGCAGCGGGTCGCCGCCGGTGCCGGGGATCGTGATCAGCGACTGCCCGAACCCCTTGCCGAAGAGACCGCCGTCGGCCTGGGCAAAGATCGACTGCAGGATCTGGTACCCGGTTTCGGTCGGGTCCTGATAGGGGTCGAGCCAGACCTCGACCCGGTCGTGGACGTGGGGCACGGTCGAGGCGAAGAACCAGGCGCCGATCGTGAACATCGCCATGCCGATGGCGACGAAGGAGAAGCGCCCGGTCGCCACGTAGAGCAGGGCGAGGAAGGCGGCGAAGAACATCAGCGAGCTGCCGAGGTCGCGGATGAAGACGAGCATGAACATCGAGGCGCCCCAGACGACCAGCATCGGGCCGAAGTGCTTGAGTGGCGGCAGCGTCACCCCGAGCACGCGCCGCGCCCCGACGATCAAAACCTCGCGGTTCTCACGCAGATAGCTGGCGAGGAAGACGACGATCGCGATCTTCGAGAACTCGGCTGGCTGGAAGGCGAGCGGGCCGAGCTTGACCCCGAGGTAGGCGCCGTTGACCTGCTGGCCGATTCCCGGCAACCGCGGCGCCAGCAGCAGCAGCAGCCCGACCGCGGCGATCGTGTAGCGGTAACGCTCCAGCACCTCGTAGTCGCGCAGGAACTGGATCGTCAGGGCGAAGAGGACGAGGCCGAGCACGAACCAGTTCGCCTGGTCGCGGGCGAGGCTGTCGTCGATCCGGTAGATCATCACCAGGCCGAAGGCGGTCAGCAGCGCCACCAACGGGAACAGGTAGGGGTCGGCATCAGGCAGCCGGATCCGCAGGTAGAGGTGGGTGGCGACGCAGACGGCGAGGAAGTAGGCGCCGTAGATCAGGCTGAGGTTGTCGAGGCGGGCGCCCTCCTGGGCGAAGACGGCGGCGAAGCCGGCGGTGAGGAGGACGGCAACCGGAACCAGCGCGCCCAGCTCCCGGTTCCTGGCGGAGATCAAGGAACCCCCTGGCTCTTCTGGATGTCTTCGACCAGCGAGGCCGCGTCCTCGCGCGAGCGCAGATCGTGGCCGGTCACCGCGCCGCGTCGCTTCGGCGGCAGCGACGCGGTCTGGATCGGGCTGGCGTAGCGCTCGCTGTAGAGCTCGACGCCGAAGGGGAGCTCGTAGGGAAAGCCGCGATAAAGGGCGACCCGGCCGGCGTCGTCGGTGCCGAGGAACCAGACCTGGCGGTTGCCGTACCAGGCGCCGAAGGCGATCGCCGCCAGCACGACGAGGACGGCGAGCAGCTTGGCGGCGGTGCGCAGGCGGCGGTGCGGCCTGGGGGCGGCGAGCTCCTCGCGGCGCTTGCGCGCGGCCTCGGCGGCGGCGCGGCGGCGGACCTCGGTCGCGGTCAGGCCGGCCTCCTCGGCGGCGGAGCCGATCAGGGTCGCTCCCTCGGGCGCGACCGGCGACGCCGCGGCGTCGCCGAGGCGAAAGGCGATCACGGTGATGTTGTCGCGGCCGCCGGCGCGGTTCGCTTCGTCGACCAGGGCGCGGACCGCCGACTGCATCGAGGTCGCCCGGCTCAGCAGCTGCCCGATCTGCTCGTCGCCGAGCATCGTCGTCAGCCCGTCGGAGCAGATCAGGAAGACGTCGCCGGGTTGAGCGGGGACGGTCTGCAGGTCGACCTCGACCTCCGGTTCGGGTCCGAGGGCGCGGGTGATGATGGAGCGCTGCGGGTGGTCGGCGGCCTGGGCGTCGGTGAGCTGGCCCTTGCGACGCATCTCCTCGACCAGCGAGTGGTCGCGGGTGAGCCGCTCCAGCTTGCCGCCGCGCAAGCGGTAGGCGCGGCTGTCGCCGACGTGGCCGATCGCCACCTCTTCGGCCTCGGGAACGACGATCGCCGCCGTGATCGTCGTCCCCATCCCGGCCAGGTCGGGGTCGTTGCGGGCGCGCTCGTGGATCGCCCGGTTCGCCGCCTCGATCGTCTCGCGCAGGACCTGCTCGGGCGGCCCCGGCGGCAGCTCGCGGTCGAAGGACTCGGCGGCGGTCTTGGAGGCGACCTCGCCCGCCTGCGCCCCACCCATCCCGTCGGCGACGACGAACAGGGCCGCGCGAGTGAAGAGCGAGTCCTCGTTGGCGTTGCGCTGGCGACCGGTGTCGGTGCGGGTCGCCTGATCGTCGATCCGCAGCGTCATTGGGCCTCGAGTCTGAACACCGTGTCGCCGATCTGGACCGTGTCGCCGTCGATCAGCTCCGCCTCTCCCTTCAAGGTGGCCCCGTTGAGCAGGGTGCCGTTGGTCGAGTTCATGTCCTCGACGAAGAAGCGGCCGCCGCGCTCGAAAACGCGAGCGTGGAGCCCCGAGGCGTAGCGGTCCTCGATCTGCACGTCGGAGTCCTTCGAGCGGCCGATCGAGAGGCCGCCGATCAGGTCGAATCGCTCGTCCGCTTCGAGGCCGCCGCCGCGCTCGGCGACGAGCCAGGCGTCAACGCTCCGCGGTGCGTCCGCGTAGGCCGGAGCGGCGTGGAAGCCGGTCGCGTCGGGGGCCGGCGAGGCGGTCCGCCGCAGGTCCTTCAGCGCGCTGCGGGCGATCACGAGCAGGAACAGGTAGAGGACGGCCAGGAAGCCGAACTTGAGCGCCACCGATATGGGGTCGTAGGCCACGCCAGCACCCTAATGGCGGGCGCAGATCACCACCGGCGCTGGCCCGTCGTCACTGCTCGATGTCGAAGCGGAAGGTGGTCGTGCCGACGGTCACCTGGTCGCCCGGCGAGAGCCGGGTCGAGGCGACCCGGCGGCCATTCACCTTGATCCCGTTGGTGGAGCCGAGGTCGACGATCTGCCAGTCGCCGGACTCGGCCCGGCGCAGCTCGGCGTGGCGGCGCGAGACGTTGGGGTCGGAGAGCACGCACTCGACCGCCTTCGAGCGGCCGATCGTCGCCCGCGGCCCGTCGAGCACGTAGCGGCGGTCGTCCAGCGAGACGACGGCGCGGGTGGAGACGAGGGCACCGACCGCCTGCTCGGGCCGTTTCGGGCGGTTGCGGTCACGCTCGCGCACGGCCGAGTAAACCATCGTGTGGCCCTCTTCGCCCTGCTTCGGGCTCTCGCCCTCGTGGGCCGGCGGCTTGACCAGACGGGCCTGGATGCCGAACTCGCCGAGGCGCAGGCGCTCGTCGGTGTCGAAGGCAACCGCCGGCCGGGTCAAGAGGTCGTAGCCGCGGCGCCGGGCGTGCTCCAGTAGATAGCCGGAGAGCTCCTGCTCGAGCGAGCGCTCGTAGCCTTCGAGCTTGGTCCGGTCCTGCTTGGAGAGGTAGACGGTGTACTCGTTGGGGACGTAGACGCGCTGGACCGAGGCGGTCTTGTGCGCATCCATTTCCTTCGCCAGTTTGCGGGCCAGTTCAACCGGCTGGACCTCGGAGCTGAAGGCGCGGCTGAAGACCCCCTCGACGAGGCCTTCGATCCGGGACTCGAGGTTGCGCAGGACGCCGATCGGAAAATCCTACGGCAGCAGGACGCCGTGGCCGAGGGCGAGCCAGGCGCCGAGGGCAGCCGCGACGGCGAGGGCGCCCAGGCGGGGAGCGAGGTGGCCTCGGGAGTCGCGGGTACGGTCGTCGAGCAGCTCGAGCGAGCCTTCGATCGCATCGCCCAGCTGCTCCAGCGAGGGGCGGCGGCTGGGGCGGGCCGCCAGGCAAGCGTCGATCTCGGCCGCCAGCTCGCGGGGCAGGTCCGGGCGCAGGCGGCGCAGCGGCCGGGTGCGGGCGCCGATCGCGCGGGCGGTCGCGGCGGGACCGGCGCGACGGTGCGGGTTCTCCCCGCTCCAGCACTCATACAGGGTCAGCGCCAGCGAGTAGACGTCGGCCTCGGGCCCGGCCGGGCGGCCCTCCGCCTGCTCCGGCGACATGTAGGCGAGGGTGCCGACGACGTCGCCGGCAGCGGTCAGCGGCGAGTCTTCGGCGAGGCGAGCGACCCCGAAGTCCATCAGCTTGGCCCGCGGCTCCCCTTCGCACTCGCCCTCGGTCACCTGCACGTTCTGCGGCTTGACGTCGCGATGGACGACGCCGCGCGAGTGAGCGTGGTCGAGCGCCTCGCAGAGGTCGGCGCCGATCTCGGCGATCTCGCGATCGGAGAGCTCGCCGGCGTGGGCCAGGCGAGCCAGGGTCGAGCCCTCGACCAGCTCGGTCACGAGCAGGGCGTTGCCGTCCTCCTCGCCCATCTCATAGAGGGTGACGATGCCGGGGTGGTTGAGCCGGGCGGCGGCCTGGGCCTCCCGCAGTACCCGCCGGCCCGCCTCGCCCTGCTGCTCGATCGCCTTCACCGCGACCGGCCGCTCGAGGCGCCCGTCCCAGGCCTCGTAGACGACTCCGAACCCACCGCTGCCGATGCGGCGCTCGATCAGGAAGCGGTTGAGTACGAGAGAACCGACCAAAGCTCCTTCTACTTCGGCCCCGGCGGCGGCGCTCCTGCGCTTGGCGGCTGGGAAAAACCCGCCGTTTGCTGCCGCTCTCAAAGCTCCGACGCCGCCAGGCTTCATACTCTTCGCCCAGCCAACCAGCTTGGAGAGCCGCTTCTTGGAGGATTCACCAGTACGCGAGCCGCGCCGCCGGCAACGCCCGTCCCGCCGCCCCGAACGGCAGCAGATCATGCTGCGGCGGGCGCTCGCGCTGGGTGGCGGACTGATCCTGCTGATCCTGATCGTGCTCGGGGTCAAGGGCTGCCTCGACGCCCGCGCCAATCGCGAGCTCAGCGACTACGCCCGCAACGTCACCCAGATCGTCGACGAGACCGAGCAGACCAGCAAAGGCTTCTTCGGCAAGCTCGCCGATCCCGGCACCCTCTCGGTGACCGAGTTCACGGCCGAGGTCGACGCCGACCGCAGCGCCATGGACAACTACGCCGCCCGGATCGACAGCCTCAGCGCCCCCGGCGACCTGAGCCGGGCCCAGAGCGCCCTGGAGCTGACCTACGAGCTGCGCGCCAGCGCGATGGCCGAAATCGCCAACAAAATCAGCACCGCCCTCGGCGACGCCGGCTCGGACAAGGCGGTTGCCGCGATCGCCCGGCAGATGGAGAAGCTGCTCGGCGCCGACGTCATCTACTCGACCGTGGTCAATCCCGAAATCAACCACGTGCTCGAATCGAACGGGATCGAAGGCAGCGACGTTCCCGACAGCGCCTTCCTCCCCGAAGGCACCAAATGGCTGGACGAAAGCGCGATCAGCGCCGCGCTCGCCAGCATCAGCGGCGCCAGCGGCGCCACCACGGCGGGCGTGCACGGGCTGGAACTGAGCGGGGTCAGCGTCAACGGCAGCGAACTCTCCGCGGAAGAACCCGCCGCGGTCTCGGCCGAAGAAACGGCGGAAGTCGAAGTGACGGTCGAAAACCAGGGCGAATCGACCGAGAACGGCATCGGCGTGACCGTCTCGGTCGACGGCAGCGAACTGCAGGGCAGCGTCGAAACCGTCGGCGCCGGCGAAACCTCCTCGGTCTCGATCCCGCTGACGCCGACGCCGAGCGGCGAAGTCACGCTCGAAGTCAGGGTCGACGCGGTCCCCGGCGAGCAGATCACCGAAAACAACGAAGCCAGCTACACCGTCGTCTTCGAATAGGTCGGGCGCGATGAGAATCGCCTACCTCGGCCCGGCCGGAACCTTCACCGAGGACGCGCTGGGAGAAGCCGCGCCGGGCGGCGAGTTCGAGCCGCTGCGCACGGCGACCATCCACGAGGCGATCCTCGCCGTCGAAGGCGGCGAGGCCGACCGCGCCCTGGTCCCGTTCGAGAACTCGATCGAGGGCTCGGTCCGCGGCACCCTCGACACCCTCGCCTTCGAGGCCGAGGCGGTGACGATCGTCGGCGAGCACGACTACGCGGTGCGTGCCCACCTGATCGGCCGCGACAGGATGGAGCTCGACGGGATCGAGGCCGTGCTCTCCCACCAGCAGCCGCTCGCCCAGTGCGCCCGCTTCCTCCGCGAGCAGCTCCCGGGGGTCGAACTTCGCAGCGTCAGCAGCACCGCGGCGGCGGTGCGGATGGTCGCCGAGTCCGTCCGTCCCTGGGCGGCGATCGGCTCCCGCGCCGCGGCCGAGCTCTACGGCTGCGCGATCCTGCGCGAGGGCATCCAGGACGAGGCCGACAACGTCACCCGCTTCGTCTGGATCGCCCCGGCGGGGACCGACCCGGCCGGGGGCGAGAGCTGGAAGACCTCGCTCGTCTTCTCCGAGCTGGGGGAAGACCACCCGGGCGCCCTGGTCAACGCCCTGCGCGAGTTCTCCGACCGCGAGATCAATCTCACCCGCATCGAGTCGCGGCCCCTGCGCAGCGGCCTCGGGCGCTACATGTTCTTCTGCGACCTCGAGGGGGCGGAGGGCGACCAGATCGTCGCGGAGGCGATCGCCCGGCTCAGGGGCAAGGCCGAGTCGGTGCGGATCCTGGGCTCCTATCCGGTGGCGTAGGCCGAGCACCGAGCGACAACCCCCCTACAATCCCGGGGCATGGCACGGGTCCTGGTGCTAAACGCGACTTATGAGCCGATCAACGTCTGCACGTTGAGACGGGCTGCGGTGCTGCTGCTGAAGGAGAAAGCGGAGCTGCTGGAGCGGCGCGAAGGGGCGGCGCTGCACTCGGAGCACATGACGATGGAGCGGCCCGACGTGATCCGCCTGACGAACTACGTGCGGATCCCGAGGGAGGCCCACCGGCGCAAGATCACCCGCCGCGCCGTGCTGGCCCGCGATTCCTGGACCTGCCAGTACTGCGGCTCGACCAAGTCCGGCCTCACCGTCGACCACGTCATCCCCCGCAGTCGCGGTGGCAAGTCGGTCTGGGAGAACATCGTCGCCGCCTGCGCCAACTGCAACCGCCGCAAGGGCAACCGCCTCCCCCGCGAGATCCACATGCACCCGAAGAACTCCCCCAAGGCGCCGCCGGCAACCGTCTTCATTCAGGTCGCCAGCCCGAAGATCCCGGAAGCTTGGCAGCAGTACTTACCCGCGGCCGCGTAGCGCCTCCTCCCGCGACACCCGCCAGCGCCGAGGCCCCGGATCGGGTCTCTTCTTTCCCAGCACCCGCTTCGGATTCGTATCTGGCGGAACCGCATCCCCCGCTACCGCATCCCGATAGGAGGTAAGCACCTCGTTTAGCGATCCCAAATCCACCGGCGCCGCCATAATCAAGGCACCGATGAGATCGTGCCGATACACAGTGACTTTCTCGCGCGTGTTCTCTACCAAAACGTCGATCCGGAGGCTAATCGGCGACGGCAGCTGCAGCGTGACGGGAACGGCCCCGGGGCGCCGGCGCCGGTGAGGACGAGCAAACTCGGCCTTGTACGGGCGGATGATGCCCCAAAGTTCATCGGCCGAGGCCGCCTTGCAGTCGAGTACAAGGGCGGCCACCACATCGCTCCGGCGAACTGGATCGCCGCTCTTGTCGAGCACGGTCACCAACCGCTTGAGCCGAGTGGCCACGGGCGGCGCCAGCCACTGCATGGTCGGCCACGGGTCGCACTCGAGGAGTCGGATTTTGGTGGAAATTAACTCGCTCATCGTGTCTGATTCGGGTCCTAAAATATATTCAGTGAATATATTTATAGATGAATTTCACGGTCGATACGCCTAATGAAATTTCCCCCACAGTTGTGGGGCGAGAAGCCCCTCGACACAGTGCCTAACGCGGCCGAAGCAGCGGGGTTCGCGGCGAGGGCGAGGGCGGAAGCGGGTCAGCGGGGCGCCACAACCGACCTGCGTTCTGTTTGCGCTGCCGCTCGGGCACAAGTCCAGACCGCGCGGCTGGGTGGTGCCGCGAGAGGGCAAGAGGCCATGCTGGCACCCCTTCCCGGCGACCGGTTTGGAGTATCTGTGGACCCCACCCCCCCTGGCGGATGGCAGCGGATTCCGATCCACCTGCGTAAGGAGTTGAAGCGTCACCGCCTGCGCTTCCGTATTGGGCACGAGCTGGGACATACGCTCTTCTACTCGAGAGGGGGAGACGAACCGCAGCGCCATCTCTTCGACTCTCCGGCACAGGAGGAATTCTGCGACTCGTTCAGCCGGGAGCTGCTGATTCCGCGGCTGCAGGCAAGGCGGGCAAAACCAACCCCCGAAGGCCTGCTCAGACTGCGGGCTAAGTGCGATGTCTCCTTGGAGCTGGCAGCTCGAGCGATGTCCACCGTACAGCCGGAGGTAAACATTGCACTGTGGTTTGAAGACCCCAAGGAGGGCATGGTCATTCAGTGGGCTAGCAGCCCTTCTGCTGATAGGTGCGTGCCATTTTCCGAAGGTCAGCCCGATGACTCCTCGCCGAGCGTGAGGTGGCTGAGACTCCGTCGGCAGCTGTTGTCGGTCTCGTGAACCCTGTCGGGCCTTATCCCTAGGCATCAAGCTGGCGAGCGAGCGCTTTAACACGGGCGTCCAGTTCCCGTTGAGTTTCCGGCCCTCCCCCGCGGGCAGCAAGCTTCTCCGGCTGGCTTGCGCGCTTCACGAGCGCGCTCACCCTCTCATCCACAACCTGCATTTTGCAAGCCTTGACCGCCGCCAGGTGCTGTGGTGCGACATCAGGGTCAGGACCTAGCTCTTTCCGATGGGTGTCCCATGACACTCCCATTTCTTTTGCCAGTTTCGCCAGAACTGCACGGGTTTTCGACACCGTCACGGTTGGGTGCACGAAGACACTGATAGTCCACAAGTCTTTATGAGAAGCGTAGATGTCGGAGCCGCGTGAGGACTTATCCTTGAACTTAGTGATGCCGTTGCCGTCGTCAACCAGAAGTTCCGCCAGCTTCAGCCTCATTTCGGGATCCGGAATCCACAGCACGACATGCCAGTCGTGCTCGAGTTCGGCATGCTTGGCTGCAGCATGCTCCAACGTGCGGCGGTTTTGGCTCGATCCGAACTCTTTGTAGAGCCCATCCGTAGCCGCCGGTCTGAGGGCCTCCGCAGCTGGCTTGTAGAGCGTGCGATCAAGGAGCATTGCCGCGAGTTGGGAAGCTTCGGTGAAGCTAGCTGCGTTGCTGTGGGCGATCTGCTCGAGGACACCGTCGTCGCCATATCTCAGGAATAGGTTTTCGAGCGACCAACGTGCCGTGCGCTCGACTGGGTCCTTCCCCCACTTGTCCTCGTCAGGAAAGGTGAAGTGCGGGGGCACTTTCTTCCGCAGTCGTTTGAACTCAGTTGGTGAAGCCTCGAGCTCAGCTCGCTTCCCATCGAGCCAGAGTTCGATCATTTTTCCCACCATCGCGTCGGCCGCCAGCTTCGTGTGGTGAACTAAGACACGCTCCTGGAGCTCGTAGCGATAGCGAAGGTGCTTGAGGATCTCCGTGACGATGTCTTTGCGTTCGCGGCCGTTCCGATGAATCAACAGTGCCATGCGCTGCTTGTAGATTCCCGCCTTGGCGCGAGGGGTGATGTAGAAGGAAGAGATATATCGCCGGCCGAGGCTGATCGGCAATCCGCTAAAGACATGATCCCTCTGCAGGTAGTCAAGTAGGTCCGCGCAAATCGTGTTCCCGACCATGTCAGCCGCAAATGGGTAGGAAATCTCTTTGCTTACATCAATTCGATTCCCCTCCCCGTCTCTCTCCTTTGAAAGGACGAGTCGATGAAGGTCAGAGTAGAGGCGTTCGTCTGGCTCGAGCGGAGTGAGCCATGCTTGCCGTGCCTGCTTACATCCCGACGGGAGCTCTGAGCGCTTTGCCTCTATGGCGATCTGGTCTTTGCATGACTTCAAGAGCTGTTTCCAGATTTGCTCGAGGCGGCTTCGGTTTTCGTCGTGCGGTGCCAGCACCCGTAGATCGTCCTCGATGGTGTGCCCGAAGGGCAGGTGGCCAACGTCGTGGAGAAGGGCACCGAGCCGTGCCAGTACCGTGGCCTCCGCTAGCCGCTGGAGATACGAGAGGCGCCAAAGAGGTTCCCCTTGTTCTTTAGCCAGCCCCTTAAGGACACTGGCTTGGTCTCTCTCACTGGTACCACTCCTCGCTTCGGTCTCCCACTCGGCAAATAGGTCAGCCGGAGGGTGGGTCCGGTTACGCTGGTTTATGGCCGCGTCGAGCAAGGTCTGCACAACTTGTATCGCCCCAAGCGAATGTGCGAAGCGGGTGTGGGTAGCCCCCGGATAGGCGATATGAGTGGTCCCTAGTTGACGCACTCGACGCAGTCTCTGCAGCGGGGGCGTGTCCAGCAGCATCTGCTCGAGGCGGGTGATGAATACGTCGCCGTGAATCGGGTCGGTCACCACCTTCCCCGGCTGAAGTAACCAGGGACTAAGGCCGTACGGCTTGGTCTGGCGGGTGATCCTCGTCAGACCCCACTCAGGCATAGCTAGACCCAGTCAGTAGTTGATCAACTGTGCAGAAGCGTCCCACCATTCGCAGAAAAGCACAGTCGTCCTCCCAAAGAAGCTCATAGTCCTACAGAGGGGTTTTCTGTGCAGGGCCCCATGGGTTCCCGGGTGCTGAGCCTCTCGGCTGGCTTTCGGTATTGCACCGGCTTTTGCCGGTGCTAGGCGTAGACGAGGCTTACCCGCCGTCCCCGTCAACAGCCCCATCGTCAATCGCAGGAAGTTCGTCTGCCAGAGGCTCCGTCGGCTCGCTCGTCTCCCCTTCGGATTCGACCACCAGCGCGACCGCGCTGACCACGTCGTCGTCCTTGATGTTCATCACCTTCACCCCCTGCGTGGAACGTCCCATCTGCAATGCCGCCGACGGAGGTGCGCTGGACCATGCCGTTCTGGGAGATGAAGAGCAGCTCCTGGTGCTCGCCGACGATCAGGGCCCCGGCGAGGCCGCCCTTTTTCTCGGTCAGCTTCGCGGTCAGCACGCCTTTGGTGCCACGGCCCTTGACCGGGTACTCGGAGACCGGGGTGCGCTTGCCGTAGCCGTTCTCGGTGACGACGAAGAGTTCGGTGTCGTTGCGGGCGATGTCCATCGCCAGGACCCGGTTGTCCTTGCCGGAAACGTTCATGCCTTTGATGCCGCTGGTGTCGCGGCCCATCGAGCGCACCAGCTCCTCGGAGAAGCGCGAGGCGTGGCCGGAGTGGGAGACGATGAGGATGTCGTCTTCGCCCGAGGTGAGCCGGACCTGGACCAGCTCGTCGCCGTCACGGACCTTGATCGCGATGATCCCGTCGGCGCGGATCGGCGTGTTGTAGGCCAGGAACTCGGTCTTCTTGATCAGCCCCTTGGCGGTGGCGAAGGCGAGGTATTTGTTCTCCTTGAAGTCCCTGGTGGGGATCACCGCCATCACCTTCTCGCCTTCGCGCAGCGGCAGCAGGTTGTTGAGCGAGCTGCCTTTGGCGTTGCGCGAGCCCTCCGGCAGCTCGTAGACCTTGAGCCGGTAGACCTTGCCGCGGTTGGTGAAGAAGAGCAGGTAGTCGTGGGTCGAGGAGATGTGGAGGTGGGCGATGTAGTCGTCGTCTTTGAGGTTCATCCCCATCACGCCGACGCCGCCCCGATGCTGCTGGCGGTAGGTGGCCAGCGGCAGCCGCTTGACGTAGCCCGATGCGGTCAGCGAGATCACCATCTGTTGGTCGGCGATCATGTCCTCGATGCCGACGTCGCCCTCGAAGTGGGCCAGTTCGGTGCGGCGCTCGTCGCCGTAGGCCTCGACGATTTCGGCCAGCTCCTCCTTGACGATCGCCATCACCTTCGCCTCGTCGCCGAGGATCGCCCGCAGTTCGCCGATCCGCTCCATCAGGTCGGCGTGCTCGGCCCGGACCTTGTCGGCCTCGAGCGCGGTCAGGCGCTGCAGGCGCATGTCGAGGATCGCCTGGGCCTGCTCGTGCGAGAGCTCGAACTGCGACATCAGCCCGTCGCGGGCGGCGTCGGGGTCGGTCGAGGCGCGGATCAGTTTGATCACCGCGTCGAGGTTGTCGAGCGCGACCAGCAGCCCCTCGAGGATGTGGGCGCGCGCCTCAGCCCGGCGCAGTTCGTACTGGGTGCGGCGGGTGACGACCTCGCGCTGGTGATCGACGTAGTGATGAATCAGCTCGAGCAGGCTCAGCGTCTTCGGCACGCCGTCGACCAGCGCCACCATGTTGGCGCCGAAGGTCGTCTGCATCGAGGTTTTCTTGTAGAGGTTGTTGAGCACGACTTTGGCCGGCGGGCCGCCGCGCTTGAGCTCGATCACCAGCCGCATCCCCGAGCGGTCGGACTCGTCGCGCAGGTCGGAGATGCCCTCCAGTTTTTTGTCGCGGACGAGGTCGGCGATCTTGGTCACCAGGCCGCCGTCGCCGAGCTTCTTCACCGTGAACGGCAGCTCGGTGACGACGATCGCCTCCTTGCCCCCCTTCAACGGCTCGACGTGAGCGCGGGCGCGGACCTTGATGCTGCCGCGGCCCGAGGCGTAGGCGTCGCGGATCCCCTCGCGGCTCATGATCCCGCCACCCGGGAAATCGGGGCCCTTGACGTGCTCCATCAACCCCGCCATGTCGATCTGCGGGTCGTCGATGTAGGCGGCGACCGCGGCGGCGACCTCGCGCAGGTTGTGCGGGGGAATGTTGGTCGCCATGCCGACGGCGATCCCGGAGGTGCCGTTGACCAGCAGGTTCGGGAAGCGCGCCGGCAGGACCAGCGGCTCCTGAGTCGATTCGTCGTAGTTGGGGCCGAAGTCGACGGTGTCGGCGTCGATGTCGCGCAGCAGCTCGGTGGCGAGGCGGGTCAGCCGCGCCTCGGTGTACCTCATCGCCGCCGCCGGGTCGTCGTCGATCGAGCCGAAGTTGCCCTGACCGTCGACCAGCAGGTAGCGCAGGGAGAAGTCCTGCGCCATCCGCACCAGCGTGTCGTAGATCGCCGAGTCGCCGTGGGGGTGGTACTTGCCCATCACCTCGCCGACGATGAAGGCGCACTTGCGGTAGGCCCGGGTCGGCTGCAGGCCGACGTCGTGCATCGCGTAGAGCACCCGGCGGTGGACCGGCTTGAGCCCGTCGCGCACGTCCGGCAGCGCCCGCCCCACGATCACGCTCATCGCGTAATCGAGGTACGAAGAGCGCATCTCCTTCTCGAGCTCGCGCTCCTCGATGCGGCCGGTCAAGGCGTCGAGCGCCATCAGCCGATCACCTCAACCAGACGACCGCTCCTAGACATCGAGGAACCCCACCTCTTTCGCATGGGCCTCGATGAATTCGCGCCGTGGCAGGACCTGGTCGCCCATCAGCATCGAGAAGATCAGGTCGGCTGCGGTCGCGTCTTCCAGCGTGACCCGGGCCAGGGTGCGGCTGGCGGGGTCCATCGTCGTCTCGCGCAGCTGTTCGGCGTTCATCTCCCCGAGTCCCTTGAAGCGAGTCAGCTGGACGCCGTGACGGGCCAGCTCCAGCACCGCCCCGCGCAGCGTCTCGAAGGAGAGCGCGATGTTGCGACGGGCGCCGAGCTTCACCTCGAACGGGGGCCGGCCGACCTGTTTCAGCAGCGCGTCGTGAACCTCGACGAACTTGCGGTAGTCATGGTGGGCGAAGAGCTCGGCCGGCAAGCGGTGGGTGCGGGCGAGGCCGCTCTTGCGTTCGATCGCCTTGACGACCAGCAGCTGATCGGAGGCCTCCAGGACCTCGGTGTCGAAGGGCTCGCCCTCAGGGGTCACGCCACGCATCAACTCCGCGGCGGCGGTGACACTGTCGACGCCCTCGTCGAGCAGGTTCGACTCCTCGAGGAAGCGAATCGCCTCGTGGCCGAACTCGGCCTGCAGCGAGGAGCCCCAGCCCTCGTACTCTTTCGAGCGCCGGATGTAGGCCTGCCAGCGGCTGGCGGTCAGCTTCTTCGTCTCGCCGCTGGCGTCGGTCAGCTCGTAGTCCTCGATCTTGTCGCGCAGCAGCAGCTCTTCGAGTTCGGACTCGCGCTCGAGATAGGTCTCCTGGTTGCCCTGCTTGACCCGGTAGAGCGGCGGTTTGGCGATGTAGACGTAGCCGGCGTCGATCAGCTCCGGCATCTGCCGGTAGAGGAAGGTGAGCACCAGGGTGCGGATGTGGGCGCCGTCGACGTCGGCGTCGGTCGCCATCACGATCTTGTGGTACCTCGCCCCCTCGAGGTCGAACTCGTCGTGGACGCCGGTCCCGATCGCCGTGATCAGGGCCTGGATCTCGTTGTTGGCGAGGACCTTGTCGATGCGGCTCTTCTCGACGTTGATGATCTTGCCGCGCAGCGGCAGCACCGCCTGCGTGTTGCGGTCGCGGGCCTGCTTGGCCGAGCCGCCGGCGGAGTCGCCCTCGACCACGAAGATCTCGGCCAGGCTGGGGTCCTTGACCGTGCAATCGGCGAGCTTGCCGGGCAGGGTCGAGTTCTCCAGTGCCGACTTGCGGCGGGTCAGGTCGCGCGCCTTGCGCGCCGCGTCACGGGCCCGCGAGGCGTCGATCGCCTTGCTGATGATGCGGCGGGCGTCGCCGGGGTTCTCCTCGAGGAACTCGGCCAGCTTGCGGTTGACCGTCTCCTCGACCAGGCCGCGGATCGGCGGGTTGCCGAGTTTGGTCTTGGTCTGTCCCTCGAACTGGGGGTCGTGCAGCTTGACCGAGATCACCGCCGTCAGGCCCTCGCGCACGTCCTCGCCGGCGAGGTTCTCGTCTTTTTTGTCTTTGAGCAAGCCTTTGTTGCGCGCGTAGGCGTTCAGGGTCCGGGTCAGCGCCGCGCGGAAGCCGGAGAGGTGGGTGCCGCCCTCGTGGGTGTTGATGTTGTTGGCGAAGCTGAAGATCGACTCCTGGTAGGAGGAGTTCCACTGCATCGCCACCTCCACCTGGCCCTCCTCCTCGCTGCCCTCGAAGTAGATGACCTTGCGGTGCAGCTCGTCCTTGTTCTCGTTGAGGTGGCGGACGAAGTCCTCGATGCCGCCCTCATACTGGAAGACGACGCTGTTGGTGGCGCCGCGCTCGTCGACCAGCTCGATCTTGAGGCCGCGGGTGAGGAAGGCGGTCTCGCGCAGCCGCTCGGCCAGGGTCTGGAAGTCGAAGCCGATCTCTTCGAAGATCTCGAGGTCGGGAAGGAAGGTGATCTTGGTGCCGTGCGCCTTGGTCGTCTCGCCCTTGGTCAGCTCGGTCATCGGTTTGCCGCGCTCGTAATCCTGCGACCAGACGTGGCCGTCGCGGCTGATCTCCAGATGCAGGCGCTCCGACAGCGCGTTGACGACGGAGACGCCGACGCCGTGCAGGCCGCCCGAGACCTTGTAGCCGCCGCCGTCCCCGAACTTGCCGCCGGCGTGGAGGACGGTCAGCACGACCTCCGCCGCGGGGCGCTGCTCTTTCGCCATCGTCTCCACCGGGATGCCGCGCCCGTTGTCCTCGACCGTGCAGCTGTTGTCGGGGTGCAGGACCACGCGGACGCTGTCGCAGTGGCCGGCGAGGGCCTCGTCGACGGAGTTGTCGACGACCTCGTAGACGAGATGATGGAGGCCGCGGGGACCGGTCGAGCCGATGTACATCCCGGGGCGTTTGCGGACCGCTTCCAGTCCCTCGAGGACGGTGATGTCGGCGGCGCCGTAGGAGGCGGAGGTGGCGCTGCTGGATTTTTTCTCAGGCAAAGAGTCCCTTCCGATTGACACAGAAAACCCCGACGCCTGGAGTCGCGCTGCACAGAGGCCGGGGCATAACGCGGGTTGCCATAAGAATACCAGTTGAGTGCTGCGGAAAGCCTGGTCCCGTGTAGCAAATTCCCTGCAAATCGCGCATAAACTAAACCTGGAAGCGATCGCCGTTCACGCGAAAGCGCAGCGCCGAGGGGGCGCGGTCCCCCAGCTCCGTCCGCAACCGCTCCAGCAACTGCGTCTGCATCAGGTCCAGCTCCTGTGCCCAGACCGTATCCGCACACTCGATCGTCAGCGTGCCGGACCGCTCCGAAACGGGGGCGGCGACCGCTGCCAGGCCGCTGCCAACCAGCTGCGCCCAGGTCGCCTGGGCCGCTGCCAGGCCAGTCCGCGGGGCGGCGCGGTCGCGGGCGGCCTGGATCGCCGTCGCAGCCTTTCGAGGTGCGCGGCGGCGGCTCATGCCGCCGCCGCGGCGGTGAGGGCGGGGGGAGGCATCCGCACCACCGAGGCCAGAGCCGGGGCCGGCAGCGACTCCTCGTCGGCGGCGGTGATCAGCGCCTGGCCGCCGTCGTCGAGTCGGCGCACGAGGCGTTCGCGGCGGCCGGGGTCGAGCTCGCTCATGACGTCGTCGAGCAGCAGCAGCGGCACCACGCGACGGGCGCTCAGGAGCGCCTCGCGCTCGGCGAAGAGGAGGGCCAGAAGCGCAGCTCGCTGCTGGCCCTGGGAGCCGTAGCGACGCAGCGACCTGCCGGCGGTCGCGATCTTCAGCTCGTCGAGGTGCGGGCCCCAGGAGCTGCGCCCCAGGCGGATGTCCTGCTCACGGCGCTGCTCGAGACCGGCCCGGATCTCCTCGGCCGAGCCGCCCCCGCGCGGTGCGTACTCGAGGGTGGCGCCACCCTCCAAGCCGAGCTCCGCTGCCGCCGCGGCGAACGGATCGCGCAGCAGGGCGATCGCCTCGTCGCGGCTAGCGACGAGGGGCGCGGCGGCGGCGGCCAGGCTGGCGTCCCAGACGTCGAGCTCGGCTGTCGCGGCGAATCCTCCTCCCAGCCGGGCGAGCAGGGCGTTGCGCTGGGCGAGGGCCTGGCCGTAGCGCTTGCGCAGCTCGGCCCGCGCCGGCCAGCGGGCGGCCGCGAATCCGTCGAGGTGGGCGCGCCGCTCCGACGGCGGCCCCTTGATCAAGGTCAGCCGATCGGGCGCGAAGACCGCCACGGGCGGGCGGTTGCGGGCCAGCGTGGCGGGGTCCGCGGGGCCGCCGTCGAGCAGGTGACGGCGGCCTTCGGTCCGGCTCACCGAGGCGAGCAGCCGGCGCTCGAGCCCGTCCGCGTCGCGCACGGTCGCCTCCGCTCGTGCCAGCGAGGCGCCGAAGGGGATCAGGTCACGGCGGTCGGAGGTGCGGAAGGAGCGGCCGGTGAGCGCGAAGTAGAGCGCCTCGACCAGGTTCGTCTTGCCGACCCCGTTGGGCCCGACGACGCTGACGATGCCGGGGTCAAGCTCGACCCGGACCTGGTCGAGGCTGCGCACCGGCCTCGCTTCGATCGCGGTGACGAGCACCCGGCCATCACCTCACACGTTGAGCCGGATCGGCATCACCAGGTAACGGAAGTCTTCGCCCTCGACCGGCTGCAGCAGGCCGGGGCGCAGCGGCGAGATCAGGCGCAGCAGGATCTCCTCGCCCTCGACGGATTCGATGCCCTCCTTGAGGAACTCGGGGTTGAAGCCGATCTCCAGCGGCTCGCCCTCGAAGACCACCGCCATCGTCTCCTCGGCATCGCCGACGTCCGGCGTCTCGGCGGCGACGGTGAGCTCTCCGGGTGCGAAGGAGAGGCGCAGCGGCGCGTTGCGCTGCGCGAGCTGGCTGACCCGGCGGGTGACGTCGAGGAAGTCGCCGCGGCTGAGCCTCACGTCGTGCTCGTAGGACTCCGGCAGGAGTTGTCGAAAGTTGGGGAACTGGCCCTCGATCAGCCGCGTGGTGAGGGTGATTGACCCTGCCTCGAATACGGCCTGGTTCGGCAGCAGCGAGACCTTGGCCTCGTCAACGCCCTCGGAGGCGAGGATGCGGCCCAGCTCACGCAGCGCGCGGGCCGGGATGTTGGCGTCGATCTCCCCGCCGAGCTCGCTCTCCAGCTCGGTCCGTTTGACCGCCAGGCGGTAGGAGTCGGTCGCGACCATCGTCATCTCGGCGCCGCTGGCGCCGACGAAAACCCCGGTGAGGACGGGTCGCATATCGTCGCGGGACGCGGCTCGTGCGACCAGGTCGATGCTCGCGCCGAGCTCCTTGGCGGGGATCCTCAGCCCGGCCTCCTCGCCCGGCACGGGCAGTTTCGGGAAGTCCTCGGCGGGAAGGACCCGCAGGTGGAAGTGAGAGCTGCCGCTGCGGATCTCAACGTCATGCTGTGCCTCGCGCGACTCGATCTCCACGGTGGGGTCGGCCAGCGAGCGAGCGACCTCCGCCAGCAGCCGGCCCGGCAACAGCACCGAGCCCTCGGCGGCGACGTCCGCGTCGAGCGTGGTCTCCAGCCCCATGTCGAGATCGGTGGCGGTGAGAGTGACGCGGCCGTCAGTGGCGGTTAGGAGGACACCGGACAGAGCCTGGGTGGCGGCGCGGGTCGAGACGGCCCTGGAGACGATCGAGAGCTTGGCGACGAGTTCTTCGCGTTTGGTCGTGAGCTTCAAGTTGATTGGTGCCTTCTTGAGTTGGGTTAGGGCTTGTGGAAAATCAGGGGCTCACGGAGGAAACGGCGTCGTGGCGCGGTTTCTGGCCTGTGGAGGCGCCTGTGGGAAAAGAGCGATTCTTGCAGCGCCATCGGCCGTCAGCCCTGCTCGCCGGCGGGATTGTGGATAACTCCGCGTAAGTCCTGAACCCGTTTGGCGAGCCCGGAGTCGCCGGCGATGCCGGCTTCGACGCGGCGCAGCGAGTTGAGGATGGTGGTGTGATCGCGACCGCCGTAGAGACGCCCGATCTGCGGCAGCGAGAGGTCGGTCGACTCGCGGGTGAGGAGGATTGCCACCTGGCGGGCGCGCAGGGGAGTGGCGGCGCGGCTCGATCCGACCAGCTCGGCGCGGGAGACGCCGAAGGCCTCGGCGACTCGCTGCTGGATCTCCTCCACCGAGGTCGATTGGGCGGGGCGGCCACGCGGGATCACCTCGGCGATCAGCTCGGCGCTGAGCGGGCGAGCCATCAGCGAAGCATGGGCGAGGACGCGGGTGAGGGCGCCGTGGAGCTGGCGCACGTTGGCGTCGATCCGGTTCGCCAGCTCGGCCAGGGCGTCGGCGTCGGCAATCTCCACGCCGGCCTCCTGGACCAGGCGCCGCAGGAGGGTCAGGCGGGTTGGCAGGTTCGGCGGCTCCACCGCAACCGTCAACCCCCACTCGAAGCGGTCGCGCAGGCGCGCCGCGAGGGTCGACAGTTCGCTGGGAATGCGATCGGCGGAGAGGACGAGCTGGCTGCCGGACTCATAAAGCGCGTTGAAGGTATGGAAGAACTCCTCCTCGGTGGCGGGCTTGCCCTCGAGGAACTGGACGTCGTCGATGAGGAGGACGTCGATGTCCCGGTAGCGGGTCTTGAAGGCCTCGGCGCCGGCGCTTTTGAGCGCGGCGACGAACTCGTTGGTGAAGGACTCCGCGGTGGTGTAGCGCACGCTCAGCCTCGGCGCGTTGGCCTGCAGGTAGTTGGCGATCGCGCCGAGCAGGTGGGTCTTCCCCAGCCCCGGCGGGCCGTGCAGGAAGAGCGGGTTGTAGGCCTCGGAGGGGGCCTCGGCCACCGCCAGAGCGGCGCCGTGGGCCAGCCGGTTGCCACCGCCGATGACGAAGCGATCGAAGGTGTAGCTCGGGTTGAGCTCGGGGCCTTCCGCCACTGCCGCACCGCCCTCCACCCCCTCGGCGCCGAAGGAGACCCGGGACAAGCTCGAGCCACCATGACCGAGGGCTTCCCCGATCAGCGAGGCGTAGCGGCGCTCCGCCCAGGCACGAATTCCCTCCGGCGCGGTCAGGTAGAGGGTGTCGGCATCGCTGCCGACTGGGCGCAGCGGCTCCAGCCAAAGGCGGTAGGTCGACTCCGGCACGGACTCTCGCAGTCTGTCCTGGGTCGCCCGCCAAAGGGCGTCGAGTTCGTGTCGTGAGGGATCATCTGGCACCTGGCCGGCGACCATAGCGGCGTGCCTGGGCAGGCAACCCCGCCGCCCCGCAAATCCCGCAGAAAAGATTTAGGAGCGCCGTCCGTATACTCCCGCCACCATGAAGCGGACCTATCAGCCGAAGAAGCGGAAGCGTGCGAAGACGCACGGCTTTCGAGCGCGTATGAGCACTCGCGGCGGCCGCGCGATCCTTAAGCGCCGCCGGCGCAAAGGGCGGAAGCGCCTCACCCCCTAGATGGCGTCGAAGCGACGGCGTCTCTCGCGCAGCGGTGAGTTCGACCGCGTCTACCGCGACGGCACATCACATGCGACCCGCTACCTCGTCCTCTACACCTTTCCCCGCCGCGACGAGGAGCGGGAGGACGTGAGGCTCGGCGTGTCGGTGAGCCGCAAGGTCGGCGGGTCGGTCGAGCGCAATCGCGTCAAGCGGGCGCTCCGTGAGGCCTTTTGGGGACTGTCCGACCGCCTGCCGGAGCGGCACGACTTCGTCATCGTCGCCCGCTCGGAAATCGGCGATCTGATCAAGCGCGAGGGCAGCGACGGCGTCGCGAAGAACTTGGAAGAGGCGCTGGCAGGAGGGCGTTCCACGTGAAACGGATCGCCTTGGCCCCGCTGACCGCCTACCAGCGCTGGATTTCCCCGTCCCGTCCCCGCCGCTGCCGCTATGAGCCCACCTGCTCCGCCTACGCAGTCGAGTCGATCGAGCGCTTCGGGGTAGTCCGCGGCCTCCTGCTGGCCAGCTGGCGCCTACTGCGCTGCAATCCCTTCAGTCACGGCGGCTTCGATCCGGTGCCGAAGCGGTTCACCTTGCACGTAGGCCCCGTCGATCCCCGCGAGTATCACGGTGAGGCCGGAGCCTGATGTTGCCGCTCGCATTCCAGCTGGCGCCGCAGTTCCTGGTCGACATCGCCGACTCGGTCCTGACCTTCTTCCACGACTCGGCCGGCCTCTCCTGGGGCGGCGCGATCATCGCCCTGACGATCTGCATGCGGACGCTGTTGATCCCGCTGACCTACAAACAGCTGAAAGGGATGAGGGCCCTGCAGGCCCTGCAGCCGCAGATCAAGGAGCTGCAGGCGAAATACAAAAACGACAAACAGCGCATGCAGCAGGAAATGATGCGCTTCTACAAAGAGAACAAAGTCAACCCCTTCGCCTCCTGCATCCCCCTGATCGCTCAGTTGCCGGTCTTCATCACCCTCTTCTACGTCCTCCAGCACGACCTGCGCTTCGACATCTGCGGCCAGACCGCGGAGACCTGCAGTGAGTTCGCGGTTACCCAAGGCCATTCAGCCGGTTTCTTCGGCGAAAGCTTCCTCTTCATCCCCGACCTGACCGCGAAGGCCGAGGGCGGGGTCCTGATCGCGCTGCTGATCCTCTACGTCGGCACGCAGCTGATCTCGGGCCTGGTCATGTCGGTCACCGCCGACAAAAGTCAGCGCACGATGATGTTCCTGCTGCCGCTGATCTTCGTCCCCTTCGTAATCAGCTTCCCGGCCGGCCTGATCCTCTACTGGATCACGACCAACGTCTGGACGATCGGGCAGCAGTACACGATCCAGAAGTTGATTCCGATGCCGGTGGCGGCGACTCCGGAGGGAGCGGCGGCGATCGCGGCGACGAAACCACCGCCTCCCCCGCCGAAAAAAAAGAAGAAGCGGCGGTAGGCGAGAGGGGTCGGCGCCCCTCTGCACTTAACTTTTTCGACGATGTCTTGCGGCTGGCGCCCGGTTCGCAGCGGCGAAAAAGTACAAGACGTTTCGAGGGGCGCCGACCCCTCTCGCCAGCGGAGCGGCAGCTCACGTTCCTTGGCCGCCCCGCTGAATCGGATTGACTCGCCGCCGCGTTTTGGCCGCTTAGCTTCTAGCCCTTGGGGCGCTTCTTGGCTATGCCCGGCCTTCTCGGTAGGTCGGGGGGAGTCGGGCCGGACTTGCGGATGACGTGGAGGTGGCGGTGGCGGCTGCCGGCGCGGTTGCCTACGTCGAGGGTTTGTTCGGGGCGCATTGCCAGGGACTCGGCGGCGCGGCTGAGCTGGGACTCCTCGTCTTCGTTGCGTTTGCCCTTCCAGGCGACGAGGACGCCATTTGGCTTCAGGAGTGGGGATGCGAGCTCGGCGAGGGTCGAGAGGCGGCCTACGGCGCGGGCGGTGACCACGTCGTAGGCGTCGCGCCCTTCGGCGCGGCCCCAGTCCTCGGAGCGCGTGTTGAGGACGGCGGCGTTGGCAAGCCCGGCCGCGACGATCGCGCGGGTCATGAAGTCGCACTTGCGGCCGACGGACTCGATCAGGTCGACCTGCGCGTCGGGGAGGGCGGCCGCCAGGGCGAGGCCGGGGAAGCCGGCCCCGGCCCCGACGTCGGCGATCCGGCCGGCGGTGCTCAACTCGGCGATCTCGAGGCCGGTGAGGCTGTCGCCGACGTGGACCTGCCAGGCGCGCTCGCCGACCACGGAGCTGACAGAGGCCCGCTCTTCGGCGAGCAGCTCGAGAACTCTTCTCAAGGCCTCGCGAGCCCGAGGCTCGAGCGAAGCGCTCGGGTCGGGGGTCACTCCGCGACTAGCGGGGCGACGATCACGCAGCGGCGGGGCTCGTCGCCCTCGCTGTAGGTCTCGACCCCGGCGCGCTCCTTGAGCCGCTCATGGACGACCCGGCGCTCCTGGGCGCTCATCGGGTCCATCTCGACGACGTGGTTGCCGCTCAGCGCCTGCTCGGCGGCCCGGTCGGCCCGTCCCTCGAGGCTCTCCCGCCGCCGCTGGCGGTAGCCGGCTGCGTCGAGGACGACCCGCTTACGCTCGCGCAGGCCACGAAACGCGGCTTGGTAGCAGAGCAGCTGCAGGGCGTCGATCGTCTGACCGCGTTTGCCGATCAGGAGGCCGTAATCCTCGTCGCCCGCGACTGTTGCCGCAATGCGGTCGTCGTCCTCCTCGATCTCGACCTCGCCCTCCAGGTCAAGCTCGTCCAAAACCCCCTCGATCAGCTCGCGAACGCGCTCGGCGGGCTCCTGCGGCCAGTCGGCAGTCTCGTTCACGCTGGTCAGGCTATCCGGTCTCCCGCCCACCCGCGTGGGTGATTAGGGTGGCTGCGGAATGGGCACGGTCTACGCGGTGGCGAACCAGAAGGGCGGCGTCGGCAAGACGACGACCGCCGTCAACCTGGCCTCGTGCGCCGCCTCGGCGGGGCAGCAGACCCTGTTGGTGGACCTCGATCCACAGTGCAACGCAACCGTCGCCCTGGGGGGCGGCCGCGACCTGCACCCCTCTTCCTACGATTGCCTCACCGGCGACGTCTCGGTCGCCGAGGCCGCGAGGCCGGCCGGGCCGGACAACCTCTGGCTGGTGCCGGCCAGCCGCGACCTCGCCGGCGCCGCGGTGGAGCTGCCGCGAATCGACGGCTCCGAGACGCGCTTGCGCGAGCGCCTCGGCCCGGTCCGCGAGCGCTTCGCCGTCAGCCTGCTCGACTGCCCCCCGGCCCTGGGGCCGGTCAGCGTCAACGCGCTTACGGCGGCCGATCGCGTGATCGTGCCGGTTCAGGCCGAGTATCTCGCCCTCGAGGGACTCGTCCAGTTCCTCGAGACGCTGGGCATGATCAGGCGTGACCTGAACCCTCGACTCGAGGTTGCGGGTCTGCTGATAACGATGCACGACGAGCGCACCCGCCTGGCCCAGGACGTCGAGTCCGAGTTGCGCCAGCATTTTCCGGAGATGGTCTTCGAGACCGTCATCCCCCGCAGCGTCCGAGTCGCCGAGTCGCCGAGCTATGGTCTGCCGGTGACCGAGCACGCTCCATCGTCGCGCGGTGCCCTCGCCTACCGGGCGCTGGCCCAGGAGCTGGCCGCCCGTGGCTAGCGGGACGAAGCGCGGCATCGGCCGCGGGCTGGCGGCGATCCTGCCCGAAGCCGGCGGTGAGGAGGCCGGCGAGCTGCGCGAGCTGCCCGTCGAGCTGATCAAGCCCAATCCGGGTCAGCCGCGGACCAACTTCGACGCCGAGGCCCTGGCCGCCCTGGCCGCCTCGATCGAGACCAGCGGGGTCGTGCAGCCGCTGCTGGTCCGCCCCCTCCCCGACGGCAGCTACGAGCTGATCGCCGGCGAGCGGCGCTGGCGCGCCGCCCAGCAGGCGGGGCTCGCGAAGGTGCCGGCCGTCGTCCGCGAGCAGGCCGAGGCGGAGCGACTGCAGGCCGCCCTGATCGAGAACATGGTGCGGGAGGATCTCAATCCGGTCGAGGAGGCGCGCGCCTGCGCGGCCCTGGTCGAGGATCTCGGCCTGACCAAGGAGGAGCTGGCCCGCCGCGTCGGCCGCAGCCGCCCCGCCGTCTCCAACCTGATCCGCCTGCTCGAGCTGCCCGACGAGACGCTGGAGCTGCTGGAGGCCGGGGAGCTGAGCGAGGGGCACGGCAAGGCCCTGCTCGGCGCCGGCGGCAACGACGTGCGGCGCCGCCTCGCCCGCGACGCCGTCCGCGCCGGCTGGTCCGTCCGCGAAACCGAGAACAAGGTTCGGCTGGCTGGCCAGCCAAAAGCACGAGCGAGGCGATCGGCGATCAGCCCGGAGGAGGCCGCGGCGCTGGAAGCCGCCGGCGACGCGTTCGAGCAGGCGCTCGGACACGAGGTCAGCGTCCGGGGCAAGGGGGGCGGGGTCGCGGTGGAGCTCCGCTTCGACGATCTCGACGAGGCCCTCGCCCTCGCCCGCGGGCTGCGCAAGCGGGCCGGCTGAAGTCAGCCCGAGCCGCGGACGTGCCGCCGCTATCATCGCCGGCCGCGGGCGATTAGCTCAGTTGGTTAGAGCGCGTCTCTGATAAGGACGAGGTCCCTGGTTCGAATCCAGGATCGCCCACTCGCCCGACCTATACTTGCGAATCCACCACGGTCGGGAGCCTCTCATGCAGCAGATGCAGATCTACGGCGTCAGCTTCGACATGGTCGGCAAGCAGCCGATCGTGCTGCTGAAGACCGTCGACGGGAACCGGTTCCTGCCGATCTGGATCGGCCACCCTGAGGCGGCGGCGATCCTGATGAAGCTGCAGGGGGCCTCGACGCCGCGGCCGATGACCCACGACCTGCTCTCCGACATGCTCGAGCAGCTCGACGCCAAGTGCGAGCGGGTCGCGGTCACCGAGCTGCGCGACAACACGTTCTATGCCTCGATAACGGTCTCGGTCAACGGCTCCGAGGTCGACATCGACTCCCGTCCCTCCGACGCCCTGGCCCTCGCGGTGCGCGTCTCGGCCCCGATCTTCGCCGCCGAGGACGTGATCGAGGAGTCGGCAATCGAGTTCGAGCACGAGGTCGAGGACACCGAGGAGGTCGTCGACAAATTCAAAGAGTTCCTCGACGAGGTCACGCCCGAAGACTTCGCCTCCGGCAGCGACGACTAGTCGCGACGAGCTAAGCGGCGGCCGGCTG
This sequence comes from uncultured Solirubrobacterales bacterium, assembly GCA_963762325.1. Lineage (GTDB taxonomy): Bacteria > Actinomycetota > Thermoleophilia > Solirubrobacterales > 70-9 > VAYN01. Next base: position 211,258 of record CAVXKQ010000008.1, read on the forward strand.
CAGCGCCAGCTCGAGGATGCGCTCGACCAGCTGCTCGAACGACATCCCCGCGGCCTCGGCCGCCTGCGGCATCAGGCTGGTGTCGGTGAGGCCGGGGATCGCATTGGCCTCGAGGATCTGCGGCCCGTCGGCGGCGAGGATCAGGTCGATCCGGGCGAAGCCCGAACAGCCGAGCGCGCGGTAGGTCCCGAGCGCCGCCGCGGTGACCGCCTCGCGCTCCTTGTCGCCGAGGTCGGCGGGGCAGACGAACCGGGTGCGGCCGATCTCATAGCGAGCCTCGAAGTCATAGCGGTCGCCCCGCTCGGGGAGCGCCTCGACGATCGGCAGCGCCTCCTGTCCGAGCACGCTGACCGCCAGCTCCCGCCCCTCGACGAAGCGCTCGAGCAGGACGCGGTCGTCATAGCTGAAGGCCGAGACCAGAGCCTGGGGCACCTCGCTCGCGCTGGCGGCGAACTTGACGCCGAGGGAGGAGCCGCCCCGGCTCGGCTTGACGACCAGCGGGAAGCCGAGGCTGCGCTCGAGCCCGTCCAGGGCATCGGCCGCCCCCATCTCGCGGAAGGCGATCTGGGAGAAGGCGAACCAGTCGGGGGTGGGCAGCCCGGCCTCGCGGATCGCGTGCTTTGCCAGGGCCTTGTCCATGCAGCGAGCGCAGGCCGCCGCCCCCGGCCCGGTGAAGGGGATGCCCAGGATCTCGAGCAGCTCCTGGGCGGTGCCGTCCTCGCCACCGACGCCGTGCATCGCGACGAAGGCGACGTCGGGGCGCTCGGCGCTCAGTCGCTCGACCAGGTCGCCGCCGACGTCGAGGGCGACCACCTCGTGGTCGAGACGGCCCAGGGCGTCCTCGACCCGCGCCGCGGAGCGCAGCGAGACGCCGCGCTCGAGCGAGCGACCGCCCTTGAGGACGGCGACCTTCACGCCCCTCCCTGACCGCTTCGACGGAAGGGGACGACGTCTCCACCCTGGTCCGGGTCGGCCGCCGCCCGGTCCGCCGCGTTGTCGCCGGCGGCGCTCGCGGGGCGCGAGTCCTGCCCCTGCTGTCCCGTCAGTGCCTCGTAGAGCTCGACCTGGTCGGCGATCACGGCGCCGATGCGGCGGATGCCCTCGCGGATCTCGGCTTCGCCCACCCCGGAGAAGTTGAGGCGCATCGAGTTGCGGCCGCGCTCGTCGATGTAGGCGGCCTGGCCGGGGACGAAGGCGACGTCGGCTCGCAGCGCCTTCGCCAGGAGGTCGCCGGTGTCGATGTAATCCGGCAGGGTCGCCCAGATGAAGAGCCCCCCTGCGGCTCGGTCCAGGTCGCCGCCGGGGGGAAGTGCTCGCGCAGCGCCTCCAGCATCGCATCGCGCCGCCCCCGGTAGATCTCGACCAGGCTCTCGACGTACTGGCGCCAGCGGCCTTCGGCGAAGTACTCGCGGACGAAGTACTGGGTGAGGGTGGAGGTGCAGAGGTCGGCCGCCTGCTTGCCGAGCACGATCTTCTCCATCACCGGCGGCGGCGCCACCGCCCAGCCGAGGCGGATGCCGGGCGAGAGGATCTTCGAGAAGGTGCCGATATAGACGACGAAGTCGCCGCCGTCGAGCTGATAGAGCGGCGGCAGGGGCTCGCCCCCGTAGCGCAGCAGCCCGTAGGGGTTGTCCTCGATCACCAGCAGCTCATGCAGCCGCGCCAGCTCGACCAGGCGCCGCCGCCGGTCGAGCGACATTGTCATCCCGCCGGGGTTCTGGAAGCTGGGCACCGAGTAGACGAATTTGGGCCGCCGGCCCTCCTCGCGCAGCTGCTCCAGCAGCTTCTCGAGCTCGGCCACGCGCATCCCGTCGCCGTCGCACTCGACTTGGATCACGTCGGCCTGGTAGCTGCAGAAGACCGGCACGGCGCCGGGGTAGGTCGGCGCTTCGCAGATGACCACGTCGCCGGGATCGACCAGCGTCTTGCAGACCAGGTCGATCGCCTGCTGGCCGCCGGTAGTGACGATCACGTCGTGGGGGTCGACCAGCATCCCCTCCGCGCCCATCACCTCGACGATGCAGTCCTTGGTCTCCTCGAATCCCTCGGTCGGCCCGTACTGGAGCGCCTCGGCGGCGGACTCCTGGGCGATCCTGGTCATCTGCGCGGCGAAGCTCTCGGGCGGGAAGGTCGAGGTGTCGGGCAGGCCGCCGGCGAGCGAGATCACTTCCGGCCGCGCCGTGATCGCCATCAGGTCGCGCATCGCCGAGGAGCGCATGACCGTGGTCCGCTCGGCGAAGAGGCCGGCGTAGCGCTCGAGGTCGCGCGTGCTGGTGTGGGCGCGTCGCCGGTGGGGCGGTGGTGGCACCTCGCTCATGCACGGAAGTGTGGCGGATCGACGCCGCGGCGCTGGGGCGGTTAGGTTTTCGCCCATGGACTTTCTGACCGAGCTGGGCCTCGGCATCGCGATCGGGATGCTCGCCGGGACCACCGGCACCCACGGCTCCGCCCGTGGCCGCATGACCCTGTTGGCCGCCGTGATCGGCCTCGTCGTGGGCTTTCTCCTCGACGGCCCGGCCGCCGCCGTCCTCGCTCTCGTCGGCGCCGTCCTCGCCTGCCTGGTGATCAGCGACCTGATCGCCGGCGCCAGCAGGCGCGAAGGCAGCGGCGCCGGCGCCCTCGCCTTCATCGTCGCCCTGGCGGCCCTGGCGGTGGTCGCCGCGGCCCTGCTGGTCCCGGTGCTCGTCCTGGTCGTGATCGCCGCCCTCGCCTGGCTTGGGATCTCCCGCCACCGGCGGGCCCAGCGCAAGCACGCCGGCCTCCGCGTCCTGCGCTAGCCGACCGTCCCGGTCGAGCATCATTCGGCCCATGCCGCCCACCAAGAAGCTGGTCCTGACCTACGTCGACTCGCTGCGCACGGACATGCTCCAGCGCGCGATCGCCGAGGAGCGGGCGCCGACCTTCGCGGCGCTGGTCGAGCGCGGGGTGCTGATCGAGGACTGCGTCTCCAGCTTCCCCTCGGTGACCCCGGTCGCCTGCTCGGAGATGGTCACGGGCGTCGGCGCGGACAAGCATTGGATCAGCGGCATGAACTGGTACCACCGGCTCGAGCGCCGCTACGTGGAGTACGGGTCCTCGCTCGACGCGACCCGCGCCTTCGGCGTCTTCCGGGCGCTCTATGACCTCGTCTACAACATGAACCTGGCCCACCTCAGCCCGGAGATCGACACCGTCTTCGAGCGCCTCGACGACGCCGGCGCCCGCACCGCCTGCACCCCCTTCCTGATCTACCGCGGGCGCCACCGCCACGAGGTCTCCCTCGACGGCCTGATGCGCCGCGCCGTCGACGCGACCCGGCTCAAGTTCCGCCACCACACCTACGGCCCGACCGACCTCTTCTACGGCGACCTCTACGCCAGCCGCGTGGTGCCGTGCAAATCGACCTCGATCCCGGGCAACCGCGACGGCTACGCAGCCTGCTGCGCGGTCGCGCTGATGCAGGAGGACCTCTTCGACTTCCTCCTGCTCTCGCTGCCCGACACCGACAACTACTCGCACCGCCACGGCCCCGAGGCCAGCGTCGAGGCGATCGCCAGGGCCGACGAGTGCTTCGCCACCCTGGTCGAGGCGGGCGGGGGGATCGATGACTTTCTCGACACCCACGCGGTGATCCTGGTTGCCGACCACGCCCAGACGCCCGTCCATCGCGGTCTGCCGCTGGCCGAGCTGCTCGGCCACGAGTGGTCGGTGCTGCAGCCCTCGGACGAGCATCCCGAGCTGGCCCAGCTGGCGGTGAGCCCCACCGGCCGGGCCGCGCACGTCTACCTGCTGCCCGCCGAGGGCGAGCGGGCGCAGGCCGCGGCGGTGGGGTCGAAACTGACGGAGATCGAGGGCGTCGACTTGGTCTGCCGGCTGGAGGACGACGCCGGCCGGCCGCTGCGGCGCGAGGAGCCGGGCCCGCCGCCCGGCCGCGGCGAGTGGGCCGTGGTCGAGCGCGCCGGCGAGGCGCTGCGCTTCCGGCCCGGCGGGACCGTCGCCGACCTGCGCGGCGGCAGGTGGGAGCTGAAGGGGGAGGCGGCGGTGCTGAGCGCGACGGTCGCGGACGGGCGCCTGCGCAGCGAGACCTACCCTGACCCGCTGGCGCGAGTCTGGTCGGCGCTGAGCGCACCCCACGCCGGCGACTTCATCGTCTCGCTGGCGCCCGGCTTCGAGGCCGTCGACTGGGGCGGTGTCACCCACGCCGGGGGCGGCAGCCACGGGGCGTTGAGCGCCGGCGACTCGCTGGGGCCGCTGCTGTTCGTCGGCTGCGGGCCGGAGTCGACGGACGAGAGGGATCAGTGGACGCTGCGGGACGTGGCGCCGGCGGTGCTCGAGCACTTTGGGCTGAAGGCGAGGGTGTGAGCGACAAGGGGTCCTGCGGGCGGGCGAGGGCGTCCGTTCTCGGACCCCTTGTCGCTCCACTCGTCTGCTTCGCGGTACTCGCCCTCCTGGCGGGTTGCTTGCTGCCCGGTACTGCCGGGGCCAAGGATGGGCAGGTGTCCGAAGCGGAGGCGATTCGGGTCGCCAATCGTGATTCCAATGCTGTGAAGGAGCGGGACGAGAGCGGGCCGCTGGCGCCGGTCGCGAACAAGGTGGACGGAAACTGGGAGGTGGCCTACTTCGTGGACGGGGAGGAGGTGGCGCTGGTCATCGTCGATCCCGACAGCGGTGAGGTGAAGGAGTCGTGGACCGGGTACCAGGTGGCCTGGAAGATGGCGCGGGGGTACTCCGGCGCCTTTGGGCACAAGCTCAATGCGCCCTACGTCTTCCTGCCGCTCTGTGTGCTCTTTCTGGTCGGCCTGGTGGACTGGCGGCGGCTGCGGCGCGTTGCCAACCTGGACCTGCTCGTCCTGTTGAGTTTCGGCGTCTCCCATTTCTTCTTCAACCGCGGCGAGATCGGCGTCTCGGTGCCGCTCCAGTACCCGGTCCTGCTCTACCTCCTGGGACGGGCGCTGTGGATCGGGTTCCGCGGCAGGGGCGAAGGCCTGCGACCGGTCTGGCCGGTTGCCTGGATGCTGGTCGCGGCCCTCTTCCTGATGGGCTTCCGGGTCGGGCTCAACGTCGCCGACTCCGGCGCGATCGACGTCGGCTACGCCAGCGTCGTCGGCGCCGACCGGATCACCCACGGGGAACCGATCTACGACAACTTCCCCGACGACGTCTCCCAGGGAGACACCTACGGCCCGGTCAATTACTACGCCTACGTCCCCTTCGAGCTGATCTGGCCCTGGTCGGGCAGCTGGGACGACCTGCCGGCGGCCCACGGCGCCGCGGTCGTCTTCGACCTCGCCACCTTCGCCTTCCTGATCCTGCTCGGCATCCGCATCCGCCCGGGACCCGCGGGACGCCGCCTCGCCACCACCCTGGCCTTCGGCTGGGCCGCCTTCCCCTACACCGCCTACGCCCTGGAGTCGAACTCCAACGACACCCTCGTCGCGATGCTCTTGGTGGGGACGCTGCTGCTGTTGGCAAGGCCGGCGGCCAGAGGGGCGATGGCGGCGCTGGCCACCTTCGCCAAGTTCGCCCCGGCGCTGTTGGTACCCATGCTCTTCAGCTACGAGGCCTCAGCGACGCCGGATGAGGGCACCCTGCGGGCGAGGTATTCGTTCTCGGGCGCCCTCATCCGGCGTCACGGACGGCTTGCGTTCCTCGTTGGCTTCGCGCTCGTTTCCGGTGCGGTGATGCTGTGGCCCGCGATCGAGTCGGGGCTCGGAACGGTCTACGAGAGGACGATCGCCTATCAGGCGGGTCGCGACTCTCCGTTCAGCATCTGGGGACAGGTTCCGTCGCTGGAGCCCCTGCGAATCGCGATCCTCGCTGCGACGGCAGCGCTCTCTCTGTTCCTCGCCTTCCGCCCACGGCGCAAGTCGCTGGTCCAGGTCGCGGCCTTTGGGGCGGCCCTGTTGATCGCCTTACAGCTGACGATGCAGCACTGGTTCTACCTCTACATCGTCTGGTTCTACCCCCTCTTCTTGGTCATGCTGGCCGGCGTGAGCAGCAGCACCCCCGCTGCTACTCAGCGGTTGGAGCGGGAACCATCACCTGGGTGAACGAGTCGGCCAGGCCTCTGTCGTTGACCTCGACCAGGGCGCCCATTACCCAGACGTCCTCCTCGGCGGTCTCGAAGCGAGTCGGCATCTGGGTGATCAGCGAGGCCAGTGCCTGCTCCGGCTTGACCCCGAGGACGCTGGTCCGCGACCCGGTCATGCCGACGTCGCAGATGAACGCCGTCCCCCGCGGCAGCACGCGGCCGTCCGCCGTGGGCACGTGGGTGTGGGTGCCGAAGACCGCCGCCACGCGGCCGTCGAGGTGCCAGCCCATCGCCACCTTCTCGCTGGTCACCTCGGCGTGGAAGTCGACGATGACCGCGTCGGCCTCGAGCCCGTCGAGGATGCCGTCGACGGTGTCGAAGGGCGAGCGGGCGACGCGCAGGCCGACGGCGCCGCTGAGGTTGATCACCGCGACCCGCATCCCGCCCACCTCGACCACCGTGTGGCCCCGCCCCGGGTTTCCCCTCGGGTAGTTGGCCGGCCGCACGACGCGCTCCTCGCGATCGAGGAAGTCGTAGGCGTCGCGGTGGCGATAGACGTGGTTGCCGCTGGTTATCACGCCCGCCCCCGCCCCGAAGAGGTCGTTGGCGGTGCGTTCGGTGATGCCGATGCCCCCGGCCGAGTTCTCGCCGTTGACGACGATCAGGTCCGGCTCGTGCCGCTCGCGCAGCGACGGCATCGTCTCCCGCAGACCGCGCCTGCCGGGCCCGCCGACGACGTCGCCGATGAAGAGGACGCGCATCGCCTGACCCTATCTGCGCGCCGCAGCCGTGTCACCGCGCCCGCGCAGGACGACCGACCGACCAATGAGACTTCCCTGAGCATGACGACCCGCCTGCGCAACCCGATCTTCGTCTTCGATTCCGGCGAGAGCTTCCTGCCGCTCGCGGTGGAGAGCGTCGAGGCGGTGCCGGCGACGCTGATCGGGAGCGACGGCAGGGACAGGGGCCCAGTGAAGCTCGCCGCGCTCCCCGGCGACGGCGGTCGGATGAACTTTCCGCCCCAGCCCGAGCGCTACGAGCCCCAGATGCAAGCGCGCTTCGGCGGCGTCGGCTACCGGCGCCAGATCGAGGGCGGCGGCCTCACCTGGGCGCAGTACTGGCTCTGGTACCTCTACAACCCAAAGCGGGTCGTGGTCACCGGCGACCACGAGGGCGATTGGGAGTTCGTCCAGGTCGGCTACGCCGGCGACGTTCCGGTTTGCATGACCGCCTCGCAGCATCGCTTCGGCGGTGCGCGGATGTGGTGGGACGTCGAGCGCCGCGACGGCCGCCCGGTCGTCTACCCGGCGCTGGGCTCGCACGCCAACTACTTCGAGCCGCCGCGACAGCTGCCCGAGGTGGGCGACAGGAGCGATGGCAAGGGAGCGGTCCTCGACCAGATCCAGTGGCGGGACTTCGGTCTCTGGGCCACCTGGCCCGGGCTCTGGGGGAACTCCACCGGCGAGGGGCGCTCACCCGAGTCTCCCGGCAGCCAGGGAGAGCGCTGGAACGCGCCGCACCGCTACCACTCGAAGTCCTCGAGCCAGATCTAGCGCCGCGGAACGTCGCGCCCCGGCGCTGCTCAGACCGCGTCGAAGCGCCGCAGCGCGAGCCGGGCGATCAGGCCGTAGGCGGCGATCAGGATCAGAAGGTGGAGCAGTGGGCCGCCGATGCCGGGCCCGGCCGAGTCGAGCGCCGCGGTCATCGCCTGCAGCGCCGGCTTGAAGGGGAAGACGGCGGTGACGATCCGGACCGCGTCGAAGACCACGCCGCCGACGGCGCCGGAAGGCACCAGCGAGAGGAAGGCGACCGGCAGGGTGACCATGAAGGCCAGCAGGGAGACGGCGCGGACCTCGCGCGCCGCTGCGCCCAGCGCCGCCCCGGCCGCCGCCAGCGCGCCGCCGCCGACGAGGATCGCCAGCACCCAGAGGCCGACCCGGCCCCACTCGAGCGGCACGAACAGCTGCAGGCCGGCGAGCATCAGCAGCGTCACCAGCAGGCCGACCGCCATCCCCAGCAGCACCTTCTCGCCCAGCAGGCCCAGCGGCGAGACCAGTCCCCGGGTCAGCCGCGGGAAGGCGTTCTCCTCGCGCTCCAGGGCCAGCGACCCGGCCACCAGCAGCACCGTGACGAAGGCCAGCGTCAGCGTCGCCGCGACCGCGATCGCGAAGATTTCCAGCGGCGGCGCGGAGCCGTTGATCACCTCCTTCCTGACCTCGATCGGCTGCGCGAGCCGCTCGATCAGCGGCTCGGCGACGTCGAGGTTGTCGCGGGCCTGGCTGGCGAAGCTGACCACCTGCCGCAGCGAGGTGCGGAGGGGCCCCGGGGGCAGCGCCGGTTCCAGCGCGGTGAGGATCTGAGCGGTCGCGCGGAGGCCGAGGATGTTGAAGGTCTGACCGATCACGGTGAACCTGCCTCCCTCGATCAAGAGGTTGAGGTATTTGCCGCCTTCGGTGGCGATGCGCCGCGCGATCGCCAGGTTCGCCTGCGCCAGCAGCGTCGAGATGCGTTCGTCGACCAGCTGCGCCTTGACCGGATCCTCCTGGTTGACGAGCACTTCGACCTTGGGGGTGCCCGGCGTGAGCGTGGAGAGGGAGTTGATCTGGTTGACCAGGTTGGCGGGGAGGATCAGCGCCGCCAGCACGTTCCCCGACTCGACCTCCTCGACGGCCTGCGCCCGGTCCTCGACCCGCACGCACTCGACCCGCGAGCAGATGCGATCGCTGACTCCAGCCGCGGGCAGCTGCTGGCCGCCGACGCTGACCCTGGTGTCGGCCGGCACCTCGTTGAGGAAGGCGACCCGCGGCTTCTCCGGATCCCGCGAGATCGCGAAGCCGACCAGCAGGGCGATCAGGATCGGGTAGGCGACGAGCAGGAAGGCCTGCAGGGGAGAGCGGCGCAGGATCTGCAGGTCCTTGAGCAGCAGCCAGCGCACGCGCCTAGTGCCCCCGGTGGTGGAGGTAGGCGACGAAGGCGGTCTCGAAATCGCGATCGGCCGCCTCGGGGGCCTCGCTGCGAACCGCCTCGCGCAGCGCCGCGGCCGTCCCGTCGAACAGCGACTCGCCGTCGGCGAGGACGAGCAGGCGGGCGGCGTAGCGCTCGGCCTCCTGGATGTCGTGGGTGGAGAAGATCACCGTGGTGCCGCGGCCGGCCAGGCCGGAGACGAACTCCCACAGCCGTGCCCGCTGGCGCGGGTCGAGCCCGACGCTGGGCTCGTCGAGCAGCAGCACGACGGGCCGCGAGAGCAGCCCGATCGCGATGTTGATCCGCTGCTGGTTGCCGCCGGAGAGCCGGGCGACGATCTCCCGCCGCCGCTCCGCCAGGCCGGAGAGCTCCAGCATCTCCTCGGTCGAGGCGCGCGGATCGTCGTGCCCCTCCAGCCGCGCGAACAGCAACAGATTCTCCTCCACCGTCAGCCGCCGGTACAGCGCCGCCTGCTGGGGTACCCAGCCGACCCCTCCCTCCGGAACCCGCACCGTCCCCGCCTCGGGCTTGACGATCCCCGCCAGGATCGAGAGCAGCGTCGTCTTGCCGGCCCCGTTCGGCCCGATGATCGCCACGACCTCCCCGGCCCGCGCCGCAAAGCTCACCCCGCGCAGAGCCTCACGCTCCCCGTAGCGCTTGACCAGCCCCTCTGCTTCGAACGCCGCGGTGGCAATCCCCTCCATCGCGGCGAAAACTACTTGGAAGGAGGTTGGGAGGGACCTCGGAACCTCCCCCACCTAGAATCGACACCGATGCCCTTCCCCGCGACCCGCCTGCGCCGCCTGCGCCGAACCGAGACCATGCGCGGCCTGGTCCGCGAGACCGAGCTCTCCCCGGCGCACCTGATCCAGCCCGCCTTCGTCGTCGCCGGCGAGGGAATCCGCGAGGAGGTCGAGTCGATGCCCGGCGTCGAGCGGTTCTCGATCTCCGGGCTGGTCGAGGAGGCCGGGGAGATCGCCGCCGCTGGCGTCGGCGCGGTCCTGCTCTTCGGGATTCCGGCGGCGAAGGACGAGTCCGGCTCGGGCGCCTACGACGACGAGGGCGTGGTGCAGATGGCGGTCCGCGCCCTCAAGGAGGCCCATCCCGATCTGGTCGTCATCACCGACGTCTGTCTCTGCGAGTACACCTCGCACGGGCACTGCGGCTTCGTCCGCGACGGCGAGGTGGACAACGACATCAGCGTCGAGCTGCTGGCGAAAACCGCGATCTCCCATGCTGCCGCCGGCGCCGACGCGGTCGCCCCCAGCGACATGATGGACGGCCGGATCGGCTCGATTCGCTTCCAGCTCGACGAGGAGGGGCACCCCGGCACCCCGATCGTCGCCTATAGCGCCAAGTACGCCTCCGCCTTCTACGGCCCCTTCCGCGACGCCGCCGGCTCGACCCCGGAGTTCGGCGATCGCCGCGGGTACCAGATGGACCCGGCGAACGCCGCCGAAGCGGTGCGCGAGGCCGAGCTCGACCTCGACGAGGGCGCCGACATGGTGATGGTGAAGCCGGCGACCCCCTACCTCGATGTCGTGCGCCGGGTCAAGGACGCGACCGCGGCGCCGGTCGCCGCCTACCACGTCTCCGGCGAGTACTCGATGCTGAAGGCGGCCGCGGCCAACGGCTGGATCGACGAGCGCCAGGCCGTCGTCGAGACCCTGACCTCGATTCGCCGCGCCGGCGCCGACGCGATCGTCACCTACTACGCGAAGGAGGCGGCCCCGTGGCTTCGGTGAAGGTCCCCCAGTCGAAGGCGCGCTCGCGCAAGGACGGCTCGGCGATCCCGCTCGACGAGACCGACAAGCGGCTGATGAACCTGCTGCAGTCGAGCTTCCCGATCGACGCCGAGCCGTTCGCCCTGCTCGCCTCCGAGGCGGAGCTCGAGCTGGGCGACGTCCTCGCCCGCACCCAGCGGCTGCTCGACGGCCGCATCATTCGCGAGATCACGCCGATCTTCGACACCCGCGCCCTCGGCTACGAGTCGATGCTTGTCGCCGCCAAAGTCGACGGCGAGCACCCCCAGCGCGCCGCCCAGATCGTCAACTCGCACCCCGGCGTCTCCCACAACTACCTGCGCACCCACGACTTCAACCTCTGGTTCACGATCGCCACCCCGCCCGACTCGGAGCTTGGGCTGGCCGGCAACCTCGAGCTGCTGATGCGCGAGACCGGCGCCACCTCGATGCGCCAGCTGCCGACCCTGACCCTGTTCAAGATCAACATGAACCTGGAGATGGAGAAGGGCACCGACGCGCTTGCCGCCGCCGTCGATGCCGCGCCGCCGCGGGAGTTGGAGGCGCAGCCCTACGACGCCGACGACATCGCCTTGATTCGGGCCCTGCAGGGCCCGATGGCGGCGGTCGAGCGCCCCTACGATGAGGCGGCGAGCGAGCTGGGCATCGAGACCGAGCAGCTGCTGGAGCGCCTGCGCGGGATGGTCGATCGCAAGATCCTGCGCCGGGTGGCGGCGATCCTCTACCACCGCCGCGCCGGCTTCTCGGCCAACGGGATGGGCGTCTGGGCGGTGCCGGAGGAGGAGATCATGGAGACCGGCACCCGCATGGCCTCCTTCCGCGGCATCTCCCACTGCTACCAGCGGCCCACGTACGAGGACTGGCCATACAGCGTCTTCACGATGGCCCACGGCCGCTCCAAGCAGGAGTGCGACGCGATCCTCGACTCGATTGCCGAGGAGTGCGGGATCGGCCCCGACCGCCGTGCCACCCTCTACTCCTCGACCGAGTACAAGAAGATTCGCCTGCGCTACTTCACCGACGAGTACGCCGCCTGGGAGGCCGAGCATTCCTAGCCCCGAGGGGCTGTACGAGCGCGCCTCGCGAGTGCTGCCGGGGGGCGTCAACTCGCCCGTGCGGGCGCTGCGCCAGATCGGCCGCGAGCCGATCTTCATCGAGCGCGGCGAGGGCTGCGAGCTGATCGACGTCGACGGCAACCGCTACCTCGACTGGGTCGGCTCCTGGGGCCCGCTGATCCTCGGCCACGCCGAGCCATCCGTGGTCTCGGCGGTGATCGAGGCGGCCAAGCGGGGGACGAGCTACGGCGCCGCGACCGTCGCCGAGGTGGAGCTGGCCGAAGAGGTCGTCGCCCGCGTCCCGTCGGCGCAGATGGTGCGGATGACCAGCTCCGGCACCGAGGCGGCGATGAGCGCCGTCCGCCTCGCCCGGGCGCTCACGGGCCGCGAGGTCGTGGTCAAGTTCGCCGGCGCCTACCACGGCCACTCCGACGGCTTGCTCGCCGACTCCGGCTCCGGCCTCGCCACGCTCGGGGTGCCCGCCAGCCCCGGCGTCACCGCGGCGCAGGCGGCTGCGACCGTGGTGGTGCCGTGGAACGATCGCGGGGCCGTTACCCGCGCCCTCGAGGAGCACGACGTCGCCGCCCTCCTGGCCGAGCCGGTCGCCGCCAACATGGGCGTGGTCCCGCCCGCGGACGGCTTTCTCGAGCACCTGCGCGAGGCGACTCGCGCCGCCGGCGCCCTGCTCGTCTTCGACGAGGTGATCACCGGCTTCCGCCTCGCCCGCGGCGGCGCTCAGGATCTGTACGGGGTCGAACCCGACCTGACCGTGCTCGGCAAGGTGATCGGGGGCGGCCTGCCCGCCGCGGCGCTGGCCGGGCCGCGCGAGGCGATGGAGCGGCTGGCGCCCGCCGGCGACGTCTACCAGGCCGGCACGCTCTCGGGCAACCCGCTCGCGGTCGCCGCCGGCCGCGCCACCCTGGCGCGCCTCGACGCGGACGCATACCGGCGCCTCGGCGCGCTCACCGACCGCCTCGCCGCCGGCTTCGCCGAGCTCGCCGCGGGGCGACCGCTCCAGGTCGCCACGGCGCCGGGGCTGACGACGCTCTTCTTCAGCCCCGGCCCGGTTGCGGATTTCGCCGGCGCCCGCGCCTGCGATCTCGAGGCCCACGCTCGTTTCTGCAGGGCGATGCTCGACCGCGGCGTCTACCCGCCGCCGTCGCAGTTCGAGGCCTGGTTCGTCTCGCTCGCCCACGACGAGGGTGCGGTCGACCGCACCCTCGAAGCAGCAGCCGAATCCCTCGGCGAGGCCCTCCCATGACCCCCGCCCCCACGCGGTGCCTCAATTACGTATGACGTCCCAGAGGAACCACGGAACGGGCGACGACGCGCTGCGCCGGCTCGCCGCGGAGCTGGGAGAGGAGGACACACCGATCTCGCCCCACGTCGTCGACCCCGCCCCCGCGCCGGAGCTCGGCCCGCTGGTCGCCGCCGGCCCGCGCACCGCCACCGCGCCGGGCGAGTACGCGCTGGTGATCGAGGCGATCCACGAGGGCTACCTCCTCCACTACGGCGAGCCCCGCCTGCTCAACGGCCACGACCCCGACCTCGCCCTGCTCGCCGGCGACTACCTCTACGCGCTGGGCCTCGACCGGCTCGCCGCTCTGGACGACGCCGACGCGGTGAGCATCCTCAGCGACCTGATCGGCCGCTGCGCTCAGCTTCACACCGAAGGCGACTCCGGCTCGGTCGCGGGCCTCTGGCGGGCCGCGGCCCGCCAGATCGCCGGCTCGCAACCGCTCAGCTAAACCGCGAAGACTCGATCTCGCAGTAGTTGAATTCGAAGCTGAGCACGGTGTTGTTGGCGAGGCTGCCGTTGTGGGTCAGCTTGACCGAGAGGGTCTGAGCCTTCCCCTTGTTGCCGGCCTTCAACGCCTTGCCGATGTCGCTCAGGTACTTCGTCTCCGCGTCGAGATAGCTGAGCCATTTCGTCAGCTTCGCCTCATCCGCAACGGGCTGGGGCACCGCCTTGAGCTGCTTGACGGCCTTGCCGAAGGCGACGGACGCCTGGGTGAACTGACCGGCGGCCACCTGCAGCTTGCCCTGTTTGACCTTTTTTTCGACGCCCTGGAGGATCCGTTCGTTCGACTTGGTGTTCGTTTTGCAGATCGGTTCGACCTGGGCCACGTAGGCTTCGCGGGTCTGGGTCGGCGAAGTCACCGCCAGCGCCCCGGCGCAGAGCAGCGCCGTGGCGAGCAGCGCCACAGTGGCGCCGATGGCGACATTGGAAATGCGAAGGTTCGTCAGCATCTGATGGCTCCCTGTCTCTTCCGGCCTTTTCCCATAATCTCCCCGGCCGCTCCAGCGGATAGTAGCGGCCGCGGCCCCGTCGGCTTCGACTCGGCGGCGGGACCAAGGCAATAGACTTGAGGGTGAAACGCGAGCAACGTGGCTGACGACGCGGACAAGACGAACGGGGCAGAAGAGGCCCCCCGGCAGCAGCGGGAGAAACCCGACCCTCCCGGCTACTTTGAGGGCGAGTCGATGACCCGCCGCCGCGCTTTCACGATCGCCGCTCAGGGCCTCGGCGGCCTCGCCGGCGCCGCCATCGTCCTGCCCGCCGTCGGCTTCGCCGTCGCGCCGATCTTCCACCGCGGCAAGGAGCGCTGGGAGGCGGTGGGCCCGGTCGGCGACTTCGTCGAGGACACCTACCGCCAGGTCGTCTTCACCGAAACCGAGGGAATCGGCGACGCCGGCAAGACCACCGCCTACATCCGCAAAGGCTCGAAGACCTTCGACGAGGACCCCAACGCCTTCGTCGCCGTCTCCAACCGCTGCGTCCACCTCGGCTGCCCGGTTCGCTTCGTCGAGGCGGCCGGCAATTTCATCTGCCCCTGCCACGGCGGCGTCTACGACTTCCAGGGCAAACGGATCGGCGGCCCGCCGGTGCGCCCGCTCGACCAGTTCCAGACCCGGGTCCGCGGCGGTCAGGTCGAGGTCGGGCCCCGCTACAGCGTCACCTCCCAGCTGGAGCCGGTGCGCGCCCGTGATCCCGGCGAGTTCACCGGCGGGATCTGGGAATACCTCTACCCGCCCCGACCCTCGACCTTCCCCGCGCCCTGATGCCGAAACTGCCGAAGATCCCCGACGCGGTCGTCCCCGCCCCCCTGCGCAAACCGGCCAAGCCGGGTGCCGGCGGCGGCGGCGAGGGCCAGGCGCCGGCCGATCTGAAGACGTCGCCGCCGCAGCGGCCGACGCACGTCGAGCGTCTCACCGGCCAGGCCAAAGAGGCGCCGGCCGACGTTCTCGCCTGGGTCGACCAGCGCACCGGCGCCACCGGCTTCCTGACCGGGATGCTCTACCGCAAGGTGCCGAAGGGGACCAACTGGTTCTACACGCTCGGCTCCGCCACCCTCTTCGCCTTCATCGTGCAGGCGGTCACCGGCGTCTTCCTGGCGATGTTCTACACGCCCTCGGCGACCCAGGCCTACTCCTCGATCGCCCACATCAACAACGAGGTCCCGCTCGGCCAGCTGGTCCACGGCATGCACAAGTGGGGCTCGAGCGTGATGGTCATCCTGGTCTTCCTGCACATGGGCCGCACCTTCTTCTTCGGCGCCTACAAGTACCCGCGGGAGCTGAACTGGGTGATCGGCGTGGTGCTGCTGATCCTGACCATGACGATGGCCTTCACCGGCTACCTCCTGCCCTTTGACCAGCGCTCCTTCTGGGCGTCGGTCGTCGGCATCAACATCAACGGCACCGGCCCGGTCGTCGGGCCCTATCTGAGCGACTTCCTGCGGGCCGGCCCGGAGCTCGGCGCCACCACCCTCTCCCGCTTCTACGCGATCCACATGCTGCTGGTGCCGGGGGCGATCATCGCCCTGATCAGCGCCCACATGTACCTCGTGGTCAAGCTCGGGACGACGGCGCCGCCGTGGGTTCGGGCCGACAAGCCGAAGGTCGCCGCGACGGTCGCTCAGCTCGACGCCGGCGTCGAGGGCAACGGCCGCCCGCCCACCAACGGAGCTGGGCCGGACGCATGAAGCCGCAGGACAAGCAGGCATACCTCGAGGAATACGAGCTGCTGAAGAAGAAGGGGAAGCCCTTCTTCCCCTACGCGGTGCTGAAGGACTCGGCGATGGCGCTGATCGTCGTCGCCGTGATCATCGCGATGTCGGTGATCCTCGGCGCCGAGCAGGGGCCGAAGGCCGACCCGACCTCGACCACCTACGTGCCCCGCCCCGAGTGGTACTTCTTCTTCCTCTTCGAGGTCCTGCGCGTGATCAAGCCGCCGGAGCTGGTCCCGATCGCGACGATCGGGATCCCGACGATCTGCATGGTCCTCCTGCTCCTGCTGCCGTTCTACGACCGCGGGCCCGAGCGCCGTCCCGAGCGCCGTCCCCTGGCCACCACCGCCGGCTGCCTGACGATCGTCGCGATGGGCTACCTCACCTTCCTCGGCGCCACCGGCGGCTCGCCGACGGAGGTCGACATGAAAGTGGCTCCCCAGTACGAGGCCGGCAAGGAGGTCGTCGCCGGCGCCGGCTGCCTGGCCTGCCACAAGCTGGGCGAGAACGGCAACAACGGACCGGGGCCTGAACTGACCCACATCGCGGCCCGGATCCCCCGGGCGGCGATCCTGCGCTCGGTGGAAATCGGGCCGGGTATCATGCCCTCCTTCCGCGATCTGCCGCCAAAGAAGCTCAACGAGCTCGCCGATTTCCTCTCCTCACTCGACTAAGCCCTCCAGGGACTCCGCCCAGTTCGCGGGGCAGGTCAACCGCATGTTCGATCGCGTCGCCGGCAACTACGACGCGCTCAACTCAGTGATGACCGCGGGCCTGCACCACCGCTGGCGCGAGCGGGCGGCGCAGAGGGCGGAGCTCTCACCCGGCGACGCCGCGCTGGACGTCTGCTGCGGCACCGGCGATCTCGCCCTGGAGCTCTCGCGGCGGGTTACCCCCGGCGGCCACGTGGTGGGCTGCGACTTCTCCGAGCCGATGCTCGACCTGGCTCGTGAGAAGGCGGCGCGGCGCCAGGCCTCGGGAGTTCGCTTCGAGTGGGCGGACGCGCTCCAACTGCCCTATGACGGCAACCGCTTCGACGCTGTCACCGTCGGCTTCGGGGTGCGCAACCTCGCCGACCTCGACCGTGGGCTGCGCGAGATGGCCCGGGTCCTCAAACCCGGCGGCCGCGCTGTGATCCTCGAGATCACGCAGCCGACCCGGCCGCCGCTCTCGCTCTTCTACTCGCTCTGGTTCGATCGGGTTGTACCGCTGTTGGGATCCTTCTCGAGTGAGCCGGAGGCCTACTCCTACCTCCCCGAATCAGTGCGCAGCTTCCCCAGCCCGCGGGGCCTGGCCGAGAAGCTGAGCCGCGCCGGCTTCGGGCGAGTTCGTTACACGGTGCTCGCCGGTGGGATCATCGCGATCCACAGCGGCGTCCGCGAGTGACGCGCCGCTCGGCGGTGCCGCCGCCGGTGACGGCGGTCCTCGACGCCTCGAGCAGCTGGTTGCCGTCGCGCCTCGGCGAGGTCGAGGAGCGGCTGCGGGAGGCGGTCGTCGGCCACGGGGAGCTGCTCGACGAGGACACCGCGGCGACCCTGGCGGCGGGGGGCAAGCGGCTGCGGCCGATGCTCGTCCTGCTCTGCGCCGGCGACCGCGGCGGCGCAGCGGCGGTGCGAGCGGCGACCGCGATCGAGCTGATTCACATGGCGACGCTGGTCCACGACGACGTGCTCGACGAGGCGCCGCTGCGCCGCGGCCAGCCCACCGTCGCCGCCAGCTCCGGCCGCGAGCGCGCGATAGCCGCGGGCGACCTGCTCTTCTCGCGCGCCTTCGCGCTGCTCGGTGACGCCGGCGACACCCGCGCGACGGCGCTGCTGGCGGAGGCCTCCGTGGCGCTGGCGCGGGGCGAGCTGGTCCAGCGCCGCGACGCCTTCGACCTGGGGGTCTCCGAGCAGCGCTACCTCGATCGCTGCCGCCTGAAGACCGCGAAGCTGTTTGAGTGCGCCTGCCTGCTCGGCCACGACGACGAGCACCTGCGGGCATTCGGAGGCGCCATCGGCCTGGCCTTTCAGCTCCTCGACGACGTCCTCGACGTAGCCGGCCCGCCGGAGCGGACCGGCAAGGCCCGCGGCACCGACCTGCTCGACGGGACGGTCACGCTGCCGCTGATCGACGCCGCGGCGTCGGACCCCGGGATACGCGAGGTCGACCTGCACGCCCTGGACCCGGCCGCCGCCGAGGCGCTCTGCGACCGCATCGCCGCGACCGGGGCGCTCGAGCGCGTGAGGGCGCGGGCGCTGGAGATGGTCGCCGCGGCCAAGCGCCACCTCGGCGACACCGGCTTCGCGCCGGAACAGCGCCAGCTGCTCGGCCTCGTCGCCGACGGCGTCGTTCAGCGCTACAGCTAGGAGAAGTCGTCGGCGGTGATCAGGTCGGCGGCGAGGGCCGCCGAGAAGGCGTTGGCCATGTCCGTCATGTTCGAGTGCTCGAGGGCCTTCAGCTCGTCGGCCAGCTCATGGGCCCCGATGTCCAGCTGCTCGTCGAAGGCGTCGATCTCACGCTCGCCGTGGATTCCCTGACAGGACCACTCGCACTCCGGGCAGCGCCGCCAGACTCGCCAGCGAGCACGATCGCCGGCCTGTTCCCAGCAGGTCGGCTGGACCAGGCAGGAGCCGCACTCGGGACAGAGGTGCAGCGCCTTGGGCGGCTCGGTCTGCTTGCGACTGGGCTCTCTCATCTTCCCCTTATCGAACCCAATTCGGACGCACTTGATCCGCATTTTTGTGAAAGATCCGCGAGAAAACCCAACTACCGAGTATCCAATTGCGCAACTCAAGCCGATCCGGCCGCCCCACGACCCCGTTACCATGGTTCCAATGCTCGGAAACATCGGCCCCCTGGAGATCATCATCGTTCTCATCATCGCCCTGGTGGTCTTCGGCCCGAAACGGCTGCCTGAGCTCGGCAGCAGCCTCGGCCGCGGCATCCGCGAGTTCCGCAGCACCGTCACCGGTGAGAAGCGCGGGGACGAGGACGAGGACGTCAAAGCGATCTCCCAGCCGCCAACCGCTCCCGCGGAGCAGCCGGCCGAGCCAGAGGTCGTTCACGACAAACGCACCTGAGGCCTGCCGGGATGCCCCGCCGCGTCAAGGCGGTCGCCCATGAGGACCGCCTCAGCCTGGTCGAGCACCTCGACGAGCTGCGGGCGCGGATCGTCGTCTGCATCGCCGTCTTCGCCGCCGCCTTGGCGCTCTGCTTCTGGCAGAACCACCTGCTGCTGGAAATCGCCTCCGGGCCGCTGCCGGGCGACCACAAGAAGCTGACGACCTTCGGGATCAGCGAGCCGTTCACGACCTCGGTCACGGTCGCCGCCTACGGTGCGATCGTCCTCTCGCTGCCCTTCGTCCTGTACCAGGCATACGCCTACCTGCTGCCGGCCTTCAGCGATGCGGAGAGGCGGGTCCTGCTGCCGTTGATGCTGCTGGCGCCGGCGCTCTTCCTGGCCGGCCTCGCCTTCGGCTACTTCGCGGTCCTGCCGGCGGCGGTCAAGTTCCTGCTGAACTTCAACGACAGCCAGTTCAACGTCCAGGTCCGCGCCCGCGACTACTACGGCTTCTTCTCGACCACGCTGCTGGCCTGCGGGATCATCTTCCAGCTTCCCCTGGCGATCCTCGCCGTCACCAGACTCGGAATAATCAGGATCGATCAGATCACGGCGAATCGCCGCTACGCGTACCTGATCTGCGCCGTGGTGGCCGCCGCCCTGCCCGGCGTCGACCCGGTTTCGATGCTGATCGAGATGGTCCCGCTGCTCGCGCTCTTCGAGTTGAGTATCTTGATCGCTCGGGCTTTTAATCGGCCGGGAGAAACGGGGGGAGCGGCAGAGCCCTCTCCCCAACAGCAATGAGGAGCTGATGGCGTCAAGCGGTGACGAGCGGCGGATGGTCTTCGACATCCGGGGACGGCGCAGAAACGTCGTCAAAGTCGTCTACGCGATCCTGGCCCTGCTGATGGGCCTCAGCCTGCTGCTTCTTGCCGGGCCGGGAATCGGCGGCATCTTCAACCAGGCCAGCACCAACGATGCCGCCGGCCAGCTCGAAGACCAGGCGGAGGCGATCGAACTGCGGCTGAAAAAAGACCCGCAGAACCCGCAGCTACTGCTCGGCCTGACCCGGGCGCGGATCAACGCCGGCAACGCGCTCGCGGTGGCCAGCCCCGAAACCGGCGAAATCGCCTACTCGCCAGAAGCGCGCCAGCAGCTGGAAGCGGCCGACGAAGCCTGGTCCAAATATCTGAAAGAGACCGACGAGCCGAATCCCAGCGGGGCTCAGCTGATCGCCCAGGCCCTTTACGCCCTGGCCCAGACCGCGCGCACCGGGCTGGAAACCGAGGTCAACATGAAGGCGGCGGCGAAGGCCCAGCGGATCGTCGCCGAGGCGAGGCCGAGCCTGGGCAGCCTCAGTACGCTGGCGATCTACCGCTACTTCGCCTTCGACTACAAGGGTGCGGCGCAAGCTCGCAAGGAAGCGCTGCCGTACGCGAATACCAAGTTCGAACGAGAAAACCTCGGCAACGAACTCGACCAGACCAGCAAACGCGCCCAGGAATTCCAGACCCAGCTCGCCTCGATCGAACGGAGAGCGAAGAAGGCCCGGGAACGAGGCGAAACCGCTCCCCCCAGCTCGTTCTCGAACGTCAATCCGCTGACGGGCGAATAGGCAAGCCGCCCGGGTCCGGCGATGGGCCGTGAAGGACTCGAACCTTCAACCTTGAGCTTAAGAGGCTCCTGCTCTAACCAGTTGAGCTAACGGCCCGCGGACCGGGAAGTATAGGAAGCCGTTGGCCCCGAGGAGCTGCCCGGGCAGGCCGCGGTTGCTAACGGCGGCTGCAGAGTTTTTCGACGCTGCCGTCGACGATCGTGCCGGTGTCGAAGGTGAAGCGCCCGTGGGTTTTGAGGATTCCATCGGAGCAGCGAGCCGAGACGTAGCTGCGCTGCTGGCCGTCGACCCCAAAGCGGCGCCCGACCTTGACCTCCATCCTGGTGAGGACGCCGAGACCGCCGGCAATGGGCGGGAGGACGATGGTGGCGCGGTAGCGGAAGGGGCCCGGGCGGCGTTCGATCGGGACCACGATCGCGAAGGTCTGGCCCCCCGCCACGCTTGTGCGCGCGTGGAGCAGCACCGTCGGGTGCCCTTCCTGCGCCGGTCCGTTGAAGATGGTCAGGGCCGAGCCGCCCACCACCGGGCCGCCGGGCAGGTCGACCAGCGCTTCGACGCGCCCCGTGCCGACGATGGCCCCGGCGCAGGCCCGCCGCGCCTCGGCCGGCCCCGCGTTCTCCACGCTCTGCGGTGAGCAGACGGGAAGCCCCCCGGAGCTGAGCCGCCCGTCGCGATCGAAGTCGAGCACGACTTCCTTCAGCTCGGCCGGTTTGCCACCTCCGCTGGCGCGGACCTCGAAGTAGCCCTGGAATTCGATCGGGGCGTACCTGTTGGAGGGCAGCGAGCGCGGCTGAAAACCGCCGTCGGCGTGGAGGACGATGCCTTCGACGATGACCAGGGCCCCGCCGGCGGGGGAGGCGGCGGCTATGGCCGCCAGGGCGCAGAGGAGGATCGCGAGCTTGCTCAGCCGGCGACGTGGCATGGCGAGGTGAGGGTTCCGGGGAAGAAGCTGCCGTCGGTGAAGCTGGCCGAGCCGTGAACCTGGAGCCGGCCGCCGCTGCAACGGGCGTTGGCGTAGCCGACCGTCCTGCCACCGCGCACGCGCGTCATGCCCAGCGTCGCCTGAGCGAGGGTCGCGGCGCCGAAGCCCCCAGCGATCTCAGGTACTGGGATCCTGGCCCGATAGCCGTAGCGGCCATTGCCTATCCGTTCGATCGGGAACGAGACCAGCAGCGCCTTCGGCGCCGGCACGGTCTCGTAGGTGTGGACGATCAGGCTTGGCCTGCCGCCCTGCGGGGGGGCGTTGAAAAGGGTCAGGGGCGAGCTGATCTGGATCGGCGGCTGGCCGGGCATGTTGACCTCCGCCTTCCCCGTCCCTTCGCCGACGATCGCGCCGGGACAGCGCTTTTTCGCCGCCGCCGGGGTAGTTTCGGCGAGCTTCGCGAGCGTGCAGACCGGCAGGCCCTTGGTGTCGAGGAAGCCGTGTTTGTCGAAGCTGAAGACGAGTTCCTTGAGGGTGGGGGGCGGCGCTCCGTCGGTGGTCTTGATCCGCGTCACGCTGGCGATGTCCACGGGGGTCCCGCCCTGCGCCGGCAGCGCCCGGGGCGAGATGCTGGCGGTGGCGCTGACCACCGTCTTGTCGAGTTCGATCGTCAGCGCGTAGGCGCCGGCGCTGGCGAGGAGGGCGACCGCCACCGCCACGCCTGAAATCTTGAGCAGCGTTCCTCTCATCCTTCCTCTAACCAGGCCAGCGACCGCTTGGAGCGGCGACGCCACTACTTGCCCTTGCAGGGTTTGAAGAAGGTGCCCTGCAGCAGGGTGCCGTCTTTGAAGGTGGACTGCACTTTCGCCTGCAGGCGGCCGTCGGGGCAGCTGGCGTTGGCGTAGCTCAGCTTCTTCCCCTTATAAGTCCATTCTTTGCCGATGCTGAGCCGCCCGTAGACCGGCGTGCCGTAGCCATTGACGATCTTCGGAATGTTGGCGACGGTCTTGAAGCCGTAGCGGCCGTCGTTGACCTTCTGGATCTCGACCGAGATGACGAAGGTCGCGGGCCCGCCGACGGTCGTGTAGGCGTGGACGTACACGGCCGGGTTGCCGTGCAGGGGCGGGGCGTTGAAGAGCGTCAGCGGCGAGGTGGCCGGGATCGTGTCCTGTTCGGGGAAGTTGACCACGGCCTTGCCGAAGCCGGTGCCGACGATCGCGGCGCCGCAGTTCTTGCGGGCGCGCGACGGCGTCGTCGCGATCAGCTTGCGCATCGGGCAGACCGCCAGCCCGCGGGTCTCGACGCCCCCGTGCTTGTCGAACCAGAACACGAGCCGCTCGAGGATCGGGGGCAGCGAGCCGTCGATCGTTTCGATCTTGCCGTAGCCGTGCAGCTTGATCGGCGCCAGCTCGTGTTTGGGCAGCGTCGTCGGCGAGAAATTGCCGTCGCCGACGACGACGAGGTTCCCAATCTGCAGGCGCAGCGCGTATGCCGAGCCGCCGGCCAGCAGCAGGATCGCGGTCGCCAACACCAGCGTTCTTAACAGAGTCTTCTGCATTCTTCGCTCCCTCCCGTCGTCCCGCCAGTCAAACTACCAGGCGTGAGGAGGAGCCGGAGCAGGGGGCAGGGGGACTCCGAGGGAACGGATTCCGCTGGCCGCCCACCACTGACCTTGCGCCATCCGCGCGCGGTGCTGGCCGTGGCGGCGCTCGTCCTCGCCGTGCTCGGGATCATCGGCACCGGCGTCGAGGGCAAGCTCGTCCCGACCACGCTCGACGTTCCCGGCACCGAATCGTCGCGCTCCACCGACCTCCTGCGCAAGCACTTCGGCGACACGATGCCGTTCGCGATCCTGCTGCGCGGGCCGGCGGCGGCGATCGACAGGCAGGGGCCGGAGCTGATCCGGGCCCTGCGGGAGGACCCCAAAGTCACCACGCTCTCGCCGTGGGACCGCGGCTCGGTCGCGACCCTGCGCCCGGAGCCGCGAAAGGCGCTGATCATCGCCGACTTCCACGTCGAGATCAAAGAGGCGGTCAACGAGACCGTCGACAGCCTCGAACAGACGCTCGAGGAAGAGATACACCCGCCGGTGCGGGTGACGCAGACCGGCTTCGCGACGATCACCCGAGCGCTCGAGGACCGCTCGATCTCGGCCAGCGAGCGCGGCGAGCTGATCGCCTTCCCCTTCCTGCTGATCGTCCTGCTGCTCGTCTTCCGCTCGCCGATCGCGGCCGCGATCCCGCTCGGCTTCGGAGTCATCACCGTGATCGCCTCGCGCGGGATCCTCTATCTGGCCACCTCCTGGTTCGACATCAACGCCTTCGCGCTGGTCGTCTGCTCGATGATGGGGCTGGCCCTGGGGGTGGACTACGCGCTGCTGATGGTCTCGCGCTTCCGCGAGGAGCTGGCGGCGGGGCTGGAGCCGACCGAGGCGGCGCGGGTGACTCGACGCACCGCCGGCCGCACGACGATGTTCGCCGGCAGCACCCTGCTGCTCTCGATGCTGGTCTCGATCTTCATCCTGCCCGGCTCGCTGCTGGCCTCGCTGGCCGGGACGCTGGCGATGGTCGTCCTCCTCACCGTGATCATCGCCGCCGTGCTGGCGCCGGCGGTCCTGGCTCTGCTGGGGCCGAACGTCGACCGCTGGCGGATCGGCGGC
Organism: uncultured Solirubrobacterales bacterium; assembly: GCA_963762325.1. Classification (GTDB taxonomy): domain Bacteria; phylum Actinomycetota; class Thermoleophilia; order Solirubrobacterales; family 70-9; genus VAYN01. Next base: position 235,299 of record CAVXKQ010000008.1, read on the forward strand.
GCGCCGGGGGAGAGCTCGCGTCTGATGACGCTCGTCGGTGCGGCGCTGAAACGGCCGGCGCCGGTGGCGGCGGTGATCGGCGCCGTCGTGCTGATCCTGGCCGCGCCGGCGATCGCACTCAAGACCGGGCCGCCGAGCCCCGAACAGCTGCCCGCCAACGACCAGGCGCGCGAGGACGCGGAACTGATCGCCAACGTCGTTGCGCCGGGGTACGAAGCGCCCTTCGTGGTCGTGGCGGTAACCAAGGACGGCCCGATCACCGACACGACCAATCTCGAGGCGATCAACCGCTTCCAGCACCGACTCGCCGACCTGCCGGGGGTGCAGGTGGTGGCCGGGCCCGGGCAGATCGCCCAACGAGTCGCGCCGCTGCAGAGAACGGGCAACGCGCTCTTCGCCTCGGAAGGGGACATCGGCCCGGTCAAACAGCTCGGTCGCCTCGGGCGCAACCTGCGCGTGATCGCCGGCGGGGTCGGGCAGTTGCGCGCCGGCATCTCGGAAGCGAGCAACGGGGCCGGGCTCTTGGCGCAGGGCTCCGACCGGGCGGGCGAGGGCGCCGAGATGCTCGCCGCCGGCCTCGGCCAGGCGACCGCCGGCGGCCAGCGCGCCGTTGAGGCGTTGGGCCAGTTCGCAAGCGGGACGAAGCGACTGTCCAGCGCCCAGCACCGGGCCGCGCTCGGGGCTCTGCAGCTGAAGTTCGCGCCGGGAGAAATCGGCGGTCCCAACCTCCGCGTCAACGGGCTCAACCGCTCGCGCAAGCTCGAAAAGTCGCTCAAGGAAGAGGCGAACAAGACGATCCCGCGCCTCCTGGGCCCGGCGAAGGTCGCCGACGAACAGCTGCGAGCCGCGCTCGCCGAACTGCAGGGGATGACCGTCGGCCAGGGCGATCCCAGGTACGGCCCGACCGTGGAAGCGGTCCGCCGCGCCGGCGCGGCGGTGAGCGGCACCGATCCGGTCACCAAAGCCCCCTACGAAGCCGGCTACGCGGGCCTCCCCCTGGAACTCGAAGCCATGCAGGTCCGGCTCAACGAAGACATCGAGGAATCCCACCAGGTCACCGCCTGGCTGCAATCGACCCTGATCAACCTGAAGAAACTGTCCAACGCCGCCTCCAAACTCTCGGACGGCATCAACCAGATCGCCTCCGCCGGCGACAAACTGGCCAGCGGGGCCGCTCGTTTCAATCGCAGCGTTGGAAGCCTGGGCAGCGGGCTGGCTCGCCTCAGCGGCGGCGCGGTCGCCTTGGTCGGCGCCATCGACCGGCTCGGCGGCGGCGTCAAGACGCTGGAAGCCGGCCTTGCCGAAGCGGTCGAGCGCTCAGCGCCGATCGAGGATGGCCTGCAGCGCGCCAGCGTCCAGGTGCTCGACGGCCAGACCAACGTGAAACGCCAGGTGCGCCGCGCCAGCCGTGGCTCGCCGGGGCTGTTCAACTCCGGCTACTTCGTCCTCTCGGCCCTGGACGGGGCGCCGCCGCGCACCCGCGAAGCGGCGGGGGCGACGGTGGACCTGCGCCATGGCGGCCAGGCGGCGTCGATGCTGGTGATCTCGAAGTACTCGTTCAACTCGCCGGGCTCGATCGCCCTCAACAAGCGCCTCGACCAGGACGCCGCGTCCTTCGCCGCCGAGACCGGCCTTACCACCGGGGTCGCCGGCGGCGCCGCTCAGCTCAACGACTACAGCCGCGTCACCAGGGACACCTTCCCGATCGTGGTCATAGCGATCACCCTCGCCACCTTCCTCGTCCTGGTCTTCGTCCTGCGCGCGATTCCGCTGGCTGCCCTCGCCGTCGGCCTCAACCTCGTCACCGTGGGTGTCGCCTTCGGCATCCTCACCCTGCTCTCCAGCGTTCCCGAGGATCTGCCGTTGGGGGGACACGAATACATCGATGCGGTGGGCGCGACGATGATCTTCGGGATCGTCTTCGGGCTCTCGATCGACTACGCGGTGTTCCTGCTGATCCGCATGCGCGAGCACTACGACCGCGAGGGCGACAACGCCGCCGCGATCGAATTCGGGCTCGAGAAGACCGCCCGCGTGATCACCGGCGCGGCGGCGATCATGATGGCCGTCTTCATCGCCTTCGCCGGCTCGTCGCTGGCGACGGTCAGCCAGCTCGGCGTGGGGCTGACCGTCGCGGTCATCCTCGATGCGACGGTGGTGCGGATCGTGCTGCTGCCGGCGCTGATGCTGTTGATCGGCGACCGGATCTGGTGGTTCCCGCGCAGCCTCGGGCGGTTGGTCCCCAAGTTCGACGTCTGAGTCAGCGTCCGTAACAGTGCGTTGACTTCCAGTTAAGTCCCCGCTGCTGGTGCTGTTGCCCGGGGACGGCTCGGATACGATTCGCCGGTCCGTTCCACCGGGTCGGAGGCCGGGGAACGAAGAAGCAACGACCCGTGGCTGCTAATCCCTTAGGCGAGGAGAAAAGCTCGGCGACCGGCCGGGGGGTCACCCCCGGCCGAATTGCGGTGATCGCAGCTCTCGCGGTCGCGGTCATCGTCCTCGCGATCGTCTTCTTCGGCGGTGGCGGTGGGCATAAGTACACCCTCGTCTTCCAGAATGCCGGACAGTTGGTCCCCGATAATCAGGTGTTGATCGGCGGCTCCCCGGTCGGCTCGGTGGAAAGCATCGGGCTGACTGACGACAATCTGGCCGAGATCCACGTCGAAGTGGACCAGGAGCTGCACGAGGGAACGACCGCGACGATCCGCGCCACCTCGCTGTCGGGCGTCGCCAACCACTACGTCTCGATCAGCCCCGGGCCCAACAGCAGCCCGGCGCTGGACGAAGACGCCGAGCTCGGGCTCGCCTCGACCACCACGCCGGTCGACATCGACCAGCTCTTCAACACCTTCCCGCCCGCCGTCCGCAAGGGCCTCAGCAATTTCATCAAGGGCAACTCCGCCATCTACGCCGGCCAGGGCGAGAACGCAAACGACGCCTACAAGTACTTCGGCCCGGCGCTCAACCGCGCCGACGCCTTCGCCAAGGAACTCAACGCCGACCAGCGCCTCTTCGAGCGCTTCATCGTCAACTCCAGCAAGCTCTCGACGACGGTCGCCGCCCGTGGCGAGGCGCTCTCCAGCGCGATCGGCAACGCCAACACGGCCTTCTCGGCGATCGCCACCCAGAACGTCGCCCTCGATCAGACGCTGCGCCGTTTGCCGCCGGTGATGCGACAGGCCAACACGACCTTCGTCAATCTGCGCGCGGCCCTCGACGACCTCGATCCGTTGGTGAACACGGCGAAGCCGGCGACCAAGAACCTGGCGCCCTTCCTCGCCGAGCTGCGGCCGGTCCTCTCCAAATTCATCCCCTTCACGCGCAATCTGCGCCTCACCGTGGCCAGGCCCGGGAAGGCGAACGACACGGCCGAACTGCTCGCGACGTTGCCGACGGTGCAGCAGCGCTCCTCGCGGACCTTCCCCCACAGCGAGGAGGCGATTGCCGCCTTCCAGCCGAACCTCAACTTCGCTCGCGCCTACACGCCGGACCTCTTCAACGGACTGGGCAAGGTCGGCCAGGTCGCCGGCTACTACGACGGCAACGGCCATTACGTGCGGGCCGCCACCGCCGCCCAGAACCTCTTCGCCTACAGCGGCGGCAGTCTGAACCCGATCACCAAGGCCCAGCAGTTCGAAGTCTTCGGCGGCTCGGCGCCGGTCCACCGCCGCTGCCCCGGCGGCGCCACGCAAGCGGCGTCCGACGGCTCCAACCCCTTCGTCAACCCGCCCGCCACGGGCAGTGTCAGCTCCTCGGAATGCAACCCGGCCGACGTTCCCCCCGGACCATGACGAGGCGGCTGATAATCCCGGCGGCGCTGGTGGTCGTGGCGGTGGTCGCGGTCGTCCTCCTGGTTTCGGGCGGCGGCAGCGACGACGGCGGCTACAAGGTGCGGGCCGTCTTCGACAACGGCGCCTTCATGGTCAACGGCGAGCAGGTGCGGGTCGCCGGGGCCAACGTCGGCACGATCGAGTCGGTCGACGTCTCGATGCCCGGCGAGACCGTCGCCTACCGCGACGGCAAGCCGGTCGCGGTGCCGGGCAAGGCGATCATCGTCATGGACATCACCGACCCCGGTTTCCAGGACTTCCGCAGCGACGCCAGCTGCCAGATCCGGCCGCAGTCGCTGATCGGAGAGAAGTTCGTCGACTGCCGTCCCACCGTGCCGCGGGCGCCTGGCTCCGACCCGGCCCCGCCGCTGAAGAAGGTCCCCTCCGGGGAGGCCGGCGCGGGGCAGTACCTGCTGCCGCTCGGCAGCAACGGCACCAGCGTCGACCCGGACCTGATCAACGACATCCAGACGCTGCCCTACGCGCAGCGCTTCCGGCTCATCTTCAACGAACTCGGCGCCGGCCTGGCCGGCCGCGGCGACGACCTCGAGGTTGTGATCAAGCGGGCCAATCCGGTGCTGCGCGACGTCGATCGGCTCTTCGGCATCCTCTCCGCTCAGCGCGACCGGCTCGCCCAGCTGACCAGCGACTCGGACGAGATCCTGGGGCCGCTCTCGCGCGAGCGTTCGCACTTCGCCGGTTTCTTCACCAACGCCGGCGCGGCGGCCCAGGCGAGCTCCGAACGCGGCGCCCAGCTCGAAGCGTCGCTGCGGAAGTTCCCCACCTTCCTGCGCGAGTTCCGTCTGACGATGCGCAGCCTGCAGGGCTTCTCCGATGCCGCCACCCCGGTCTTCGCCGACTTCGGCAAGGCCGCCCCCTCGTTTACCGACGCGACGCGCACGCTGACCCCGTTCTCCGAAGCCGCGACGGTCGCCCTGAAGAGCCTCGGCGAGACCGGGGAAGAAGCCGGGCCGATCATCCGCGAAGCCGACCCGGTCGTTCGCAAGGCCAGGGACGTGGCGAAGAGCGGCGTCGCCCCGACTACCGAACTGGCCAAGCTCTTCACCAACATCGAGCAGACCGGGGGCTGGGACGGCCTGGTCGAACTGATCTACAACACGACCGCTTCGCTCAACGGCTTCGACCAGTACGGCCACTACGGCCGCACTTTGCTGACCCTCAGCAACTGCCTCGACTACATCGAGGAAACCGCCGGCACCTCCGGCTGCTCGGCCCGCTTCAACGGCCCCAACGCCAGCGAAGGCGCCTCGGCCAGCGCCAGCGCCGCCTCCCTCTTCCGCCTGCTGCAGCGGGAGATGGCGGAAACGACCGGCGGCACCGCCGCCGGCGCCGGCCCGGCCATGGGCATCGGCCAGGCCGACTCGACCGACGGCGGCAGCGACGGCGAAGCGGGGATCTCCGGCGCCGCCAAGACCGGGGGTACCGCCCCGCTCCTCGACTACCTGTTGGGGCCATGAGGAACCGCAGCGGCATATCCGGCGTGGCTAGCAGCCCGATCCTGGTCGGGGCGGTGACGATCCTGGTCGTCATCGTCGCCGTCTTCCTTGCCTACAACGCCAACAACGGGCTGCCGTTCGTCTCCACCTACAACCTCACGGCGCAGGTGCCCAACGCCGACGCCTTGGTCAAGGGCAACGAGGTGCGGATCGGCGGCGTCCGCGTCGGCATCGTCAAGTCGGTGACGCCGGTCCAGCTCGCCCACGGCGAGGTCGCCGCCGAGCTCGTGCTCAGCCTCGACCAGAGCGTCGAACCGCTGCCGGTGGACTCGACGCTCACGATTCGGCCCAAGTCCGCGCTGGGATTGAAGTTCCTCCAGGTGACGCCCGGCGACTCCTCGCGGGGATTCGCCGCCGGCGCCACGATCCCAGTTGCCGCCTCCAGGCCCGAACCCGTCGACATCGACGAGTTCTTCGGCATGTTCGACAAACCGACCCGCGACGCGATCCGCCAGAACCAGGCCGGTTTCGGCAACGCGCTCGCCGGACGGGGGCCGCAGCTGAACGAAGCGATCGGCGCCCTGCGACGGCTCGTCGTCAGCAGCCAGCCAGCCCTGCGCACGATCGTCGAACCCAGCACCGACTTCGGCGGCTTCTGGCGCGCGCTCGAGGACCTCTCGGCGACCGTCGCCCCGGTCGCGCAGGCGCAGGCAACCCTCTTCGTCGCCCTCGACCGCACCTTTGCCGCCTTCGCCCGGGTCTCCCGTCCCTACATCCAGGAAACGATCGAGAAAGGGCCGCCGACCCTCGATGCCGTCAACGCCGACCTGCCCGCGGTGCGCCCGTTCTTCCGCGACTCGGCCCGTTTCTTCACGGCACTGCAGCCGGGTGCCCGCGCCCTGGCCGAGACCTCGCCGACGATCGCCGCCTCCCTGCATGCCGGCGTCCCCGCCCTCAACGCCTCGCCGGTGCTCAACGCCCAACTGACGCCGACCGCGGAAGCGCTGGTCGCCTTCCAGGACTCCTCCGGCGTGTTCAACGGGCTCGACCTCCTGATCGACACCAACCGGCTGCTGAAGCCGGCGCTGCGGTTCATCGCCCCGGCGCAGACGACGTGCAACTACATCACGCTCGCCTTCAAGAACCTGGCCGCGACGAACAGCCAGGGCAACGCGCAGGGGAACTGGCTCAATTTCCAGACCTGGAGCGCCCCCGAAGGCCCCAACAACGAGGGCAGCCCCGCCTCCGCGCCGGCGAACGGGCCCAACCGGGATAACCACCTCCACTTCAACCCCTTCCCCAACACCGGCGCGCCGGGTCAGCCGAACGGCTGCGAAGCCGGCAACGAGAAGTACGCGACCGGCACGACCGTGATCGGCAACGCCCCCGAAGTCTGGGGCACGATCACCCGCGGGCAGGTGAAATCCAAATGAGCCGTCTGCCGGAGCGCGACACCAGGCAGGGCGCGACCAACCGCCGCTTCAAGTGGCGGCCGAGCAACGCGGCGATCGCGATCATCTTCATCCTGATCTTCACGATCGGCCCCTACCTGGCGTTCACCGGACACGTTCCCTTCACCAGCTACGGCTACGAACTGAAGGCGACCTTCGCCAACTCCGCCAACGTGGCGCTGAACTCGCCCGTGCGCATCGCCGGGGTCGAAGTGGGGAAGGTCATCTCCACCTCGCGCGACGGCGACGCGACCACTGTCACCTTCACCGTCGACGGCTCGGGACGCCCGATCCACACCGACGCCTTCGCCGCGATCCGCCCGCGGATCTTCCTCGAGGGCAATTTCTTCGTCGACCTCGATCCGGGCAGCCCCAGCGCGCCGGACATGGACAGCGGCGCCACGATCCCGGTCAGCCGCACCTCCACCGCGGTGCAGCTCGACGAGGTGCTGACCGCGTTGCAGTCGCCGGTGCGAGCCGACCTCAGCCGCCTGCTGGAGAGCTACGGCACCGCGCTGACCCACCGGCCGACCGCGGCGGAAGACGCCACCCAGCTGCCGGAGGTGCGGGGGAAGACCGGCGCCGAGGCGTTCAACGGCGCCTTGAAATACGGCGGCGACGCCGGCCGCTACAGCGCCCAGGTGACCGACGCGCTGCTCGGCACCCAGCAGCGCGACCTCTCCCGCCTCGTCGCCGGCACCGGCCGGACCTTCGGCGCGCTGGCCTATCGCGAGGCCGACCTGCAGGGGCTGATCGACAACTTCAACGTCTTCACCGGCGCGCTCGCCACCCAGTCGACCAACCTCTCGACGACGATCCGTCTCCTGGCGCCGACCCTGCGCACCGCCCGCTCCTCGCTGGTCAGCCTCAACCGCACCCTGCCGCCCCTGCGCACCTTCGCGATCGAGCTGACCCCGGCGGTGGCGGAGCTGCCGGGCCTGATCAGCGCCTCCGAACCGTGGCTGGCCCAGGTTCGCCCGCTGCTCTCCGGCAAAGAGGGCGGCGGCGTCGCCAGGCTGCTGGCCGAATCGACCCCCGGCATCGCCGGCGCCGCCCAGGCCGGCAAGGTGCTCACCCTGCCCCAGTTCAACCGGCTCAGCCTCTGCACCACCCAGGTCCTCGTCCCGACCGCGAATCAGACGATCGAAGACCGCTTCAGCACCGGCGGTCCCAACTACCGTGAGTTCCTCTACAACCTCGTCAACTTCGCCGGCTTCGCCCAGAACTTCGACGGCAACGGCCCTTATGCTCGTTCGCAGGTCGGTGGCGGGCCGGTCTTGGTCGGCGAACCCAACCCGGTCGCCAACGCGGACGTCCTCAGCGACAGCATCAACTACGCCCACACGATCGCGCCGCCGATCGGCAACCAGCCGCAGCTCGGCGGCATGCCGCCGCTGAAGCCGGACGTGCGCTGCCACACGAACCCGGCGCCGAACGTGAACGGCCCGCTCGGGCAGGTCGGCCCCCCGACTCCCTCGCCGGCGGGGGTGAACCCGTGACCGAGCGCGCCCCCGACACCAACCGCTGGAAGCACTTCCGAGCCTGGCTCTCACGCCAGGCTCGGGGGCATCGCAAGGACACGATCGCGATCGTCGTCCTGGCGATCGCGGGCATTGTGATGATGCTGGGGATCTTCACCCAGCAGAAGGCCTCGCTGCCGTCCTGGCTGCCCCTGGTCGGCGAAGAATTCGAGCACATCTCGGCCGAGTTCTCGACCGCCCAGGCGGTGACGCCCGGCCAGGGCCAGTCCGTCGACATCGCCGGCATTCAGATCGGCAAGGTCACCTCGGTCGATCTCGAGGACGGCCACGCCGTGGTCGGGATGGACATCGTGCCCGAATACATGAAGCTGATCCATCCCAACGCCAGCTTCCTGCTGCGACCGAAAACGGGGCTGAACGACATGATCGTCGAGGTCGAACCGGGCAGCGGCAAGGAGCACATCGAGGACGGCGCCGAATTCACCCTCGCCCAGACCGAACCGAACACCAACCTCGACGCCTTCCTGGCCACCCTCGACGCCGACACCCGGCAGTACGTCCAGCTGCTCGTCGCCGGCGGCGCCCAGGGGATCGGCGGCCGCGGCAAGCAGCTCTCCAACGCGCTGCGCCGCTTCCAGCCCTTCGTCCACTACACGGCGAAGCTGAACAAGGTGGTCGCCGAACGACACGTCGCCCTCGCCAACGTCATCCACAATTTCGGCAGCCTGACGACCGAACTCGGCCGCCACGACGCCGAGATCAAGCGCTTCGTCACCTCCTCCGAAGCCGCTCTCGGCGACTTCGCCCACCAGCAGCAGGCGATCCAGGACTCCCTGCGGGAGTTCCCGGCGGCGCTGCGGGCCGGCAACGCCGGCCTCGCCAGCTCCAAGCGCTTCTCCGACGTCGCCTACCCGGCCCTGACCGGCTTGATCCCGCAGGCGCAGGCGCTGACTCCGGCCTTCAAGGCGACCGAGCGCCTGTTCACCCAGACCACCGCCCCGATCGCCGATCAGATCCGCCCCTTCACCCGTCAGATCCGCCCCGTGCTGACCCACGCGAACGAAGCCTCCGGGCCGTTCGACAAGACCGTAAGGGGCTTCGGCAACTCGCTGGCCGCCTTCAACACCTTCTTCAACGAGCTCGCCTACAAGCCGAAGGGGTCGAAGCAGAGCGTCCTCTTCTACCTGCCCTGGCTCAACCACGATTTCAACGCCGCCTTCAACCTGCAGGACGCTGGTGGTCCGATCCTGCGGGGCATGGCGCAGCTCTCCTGCACCGGCGCGAGCCTCGGTTACGGCTTCGCGGAGGCCGAAGCCCTGCAAGGCAAAACCTTCCTCAAGACGATCATCCAGCTGACCAACGTTCCCCGAGCGGAAGAAATCCCCGTGCCGACGAACCCGAGCGGAATCTGCGAATACAAACGACGTACTAAATGAGCAAGCGCGCCCCCAGCACCACGCAGCTCCTGGTCATCGCCGGCTTCGCGCTGTCGTGCTTCGGCATCCTGCTCTTCCTCTGGGTCACCTTCGGCGGCCCGACCCCGTTCCGGGCGAAGCCCTACGAGATCAAGGTCCCGTTCAACGAGGCGACCCAGCTGGCCGAACAGTCCGACGTCCGCATCTCAGGCGTCAACGTCGGCAAAGTGCGGAGCATCGCCCTGGCGCCCAACGGCCGGCAGGCCCTGGCGACGGTCGACATCGACAACAGGTACGCGCCGCTGCCGGAGTCGACGCGGGCGATCCTCCGCACCAAGACGCTGCTGGGGGAGACCTACATCGAACTCACCCCCGGCTCGAACGAGGGGCCGGTGCTCGCCGACGGCGGCTCGGTGCCGGAGGCGAACATCGCCGAATCCGTCCAGCTCGACGAGATCTTCCGCACCTTCGATCCCGAAACCCGCGCGGCCTTCCAGAGCTGGATGCAGGAAGCCGCGGTGGCGATCAACGGCCAGGGCCAGAGCCTCTCCTCCGCGATCGGCGAGTTCGAGCCGACCTTCAGCGACTTCGACAAGCTCTTCCGGGTCCTCGACACGCAGCGCCTGGCCGTCGCCCAGCTCTTCCGCAACGGCGCCACCTCGCTCCGCGCCCTGCGCGGCCGCGAAGGGGAGCTGGCCAGCTTGATCCAGAGCTCGAACGCGGTCTTCCAGACCACCGCCCAGCGCGACCGCGACATCGAAGCCCTCTTCCGCGCCTTCCCGACCTTCCAGGACGAGTCGAGGCTGACCCTGAACCGACTCAAATCCTTCGCCCTCAACGCCGACCCGTTGATGCGGCAGCTGGTCCCAGCGGCCGAACAGCTCTCACCGACGCTGATCGCCTTCGCCAGGCTGGCGCCGGAAGCCAAGGGCTTCTTCGAAGGGTTCTCGAGAGTGATCGCCCTCGCTCCGACCGGCTTCCCCGCCCTGCGCAAGTTCCTGCGTGACGATTTCCCGCCCCTGCTGCGGGCCATCGACCCGTTCCTGCGCAACCTCAACCCGATCTTCACCGGCCTCAATCTCTACAAACAGGAGATCACCTCCTTCTTCGGCAACGTCGCCGCGGCCGCGAACGGGGAATTGACGACCGAAAACGCGGCCGGAAACAAGGTGCGCTTCCTCAGGATCATGAGCCCGCTGGGCCCGGAATCCCTGACCACGCTGCCGAGCCGCCTCACCACCAACCGCAACAGCGCCTACAGCCCGCCGCTCTGGGCCGAGAACCTGGCCTCCGGGCTGCCGAGCTTCGGTACCAGCCAGTGCAGCTCCGGCATCACCGCCACCCTCAACCCGGAAACGGCCAAAAACGAAGCCTTCATCAAAGAACGGACCAAAAAAGGCGACCCCAAAGAAGCCGAAGACTTCTTCAACCGGCTGAAGAAATTCGCCTTCGCCGAACAGGCCAGCTCCGGCTCGATCCCGGCCCCCGCCTGTGTCCAACAGCCCCCCTTCGAGCCGATCTACGGCAGCGGGCCGGCGACGGCTTACCAGCACACGTTCGAACAAGGACGGTAGTAGCGCGGGGCTCCGTGGAGGGAGGAGACCCCCTCCTCACTCAACTTGCTCGGGTGGATCGTCTGCGGCCGTCCGAGATTGTCGGTGACCGAGAAGTACAAGCCGTTCGGAGGGGGTCTCCTCCCTCCACGGAGCCGAGGCGCATTGCCGTAGCTGGCTAGGGACGGGAGGGTGGGCAAGCTCGACGGTGGCCGACTTCAGCAGAGGCAGGAGGGCAAGAAGAAGGGCGGCCAGTTGGCCGCCCTTCTTACATCCGGTTGCGCTCTGGAGCGCTTGTGAAGCTCTGAGCTAGGGCTTCGAGGTGCAGGTGCGCAGGACGTCGGCCTGCAGCTGGCTGCCGTCGTAGAACTTGGCGGTGACGTGGGCCTGGAGCTTGCCGCCGACACATTTCGCGCTGAGGACGCTGTGCTTCTGGCCTTTGTAGGTGAATTTTTTGTCGATCTTCAGCGAGAAATCGGTTACCGAACCGGCGCCATTGGCGATTTTCGGGATCGAGGAGACGGTTTTGAGCCCCGTACCGGATTTCTTGATTTTGACCGTGGTGACGACAGCCGTGACGATCGGCTGCGTCAGGTAGGCGTGGATGTAGAAGGTGGTCGTGCCGCCCGAGGTGCCGCCGTTGAAGACGAGCAGTGGACTCGTGGCGGGAATTTTCGGCTGTTCTGGGAACCCGACCACGAACTTGCCCACGCCGGTCCCAATGATCGAGTCCGGGCAAGCTTTTTTGACGGCCGCGGTGTCACGAGCCTGAAGCGCTCCGCTGGTGCAGGTGGGGTAGCCCTTCACGTCCACCGCGGAGTTTTGGGCATCCAGCAGGACTTCCTTGATCGGCGGCGGCTGGGTGCCGTCGAGGGTGCGCACGCTGCCCGCCGCGGTAAACGCGACCGGCGTGTATTTGGTTTTCGAGAGCGCCTTCGGCGTGACGCCGCTGGAGCCGTCGATCGTGACCTCGAGGTTGCCGGCACGCACAACGGTGTCCTTTGCCGCCATGGCGATGCCGGCCACCGTCAGCGCGATTACAGACCCGAGGGCCATCGTTAGTAGCAGGTACTTGCGCATATCCCTATATCTCTCCTTTTGCGGCCCGCCCGTCTGGGGCCGTAGCCGTCGAAAGCTTGCGTGAAACTGTCCCTCCAGCGGCTCAAACTACCACCCTGGGCCTTTAGATAAACCCTGAGATACCGGCAAAAGAGCGCTTGCAGAGGGCTGCGGCGCTCAGCGCTCGAGCATCGAGAGTCGCACGCGCTCGCGCTCGGCGGCCGCACCCTCGGCGCCGAGGAAGGGCAGGGCGATCCAGAACATCAGGTCCGGCAGGCGGCTGGGGAGGCGAGCGGCGGCGCCGTGCAGGATCTCGCTGTAGAGCAGCTCGTTGACGCCGCCGGCGAGCGAGAGCGAGGTGATCCCGGGCAGCTCGACCGAGGTCTCGGCCCGGCCCGACTCGAGGAAGCCGGTGAACTGGCGCAGAGCGGCGTCGCGCCGGGCGAGCGCCTTCGGCCCCGCGGCCAGCACCTCGACGATCGCGAAGCGGGCCTCGTCGGGATGCTCGGCGAGGTGGTCCAGCAGCGCCCCCAGGCCGGCGGCGACCCGCTCCGCCCAGGGTGCCCCGGGCTTGGACTCGAAACCGCCGGCGGTGTCGCCGAGGAGGTTGCCGAGCAGCACGTCGTAGGCGGCGAGGAAGCAGTCCTCCTTACTGTCGAAGAGTTCGTAGAAGGTCTTGCGCGAGACGCCGGCGACGCCGATCACGTCGACGACGCGGGTCTCCGGGTAGCCGCGCTCGGAGACGACCTCGATCATCGCCTGATGGATGCGGTTGCGCTGGGATTCGGTCACCGCCTCCCTCGGTAAACCGTGTCTCCCCCTTGGCAGCCGCTCGCTCAGCTTAGCTGCACGTTTGCCTGAAGCCACCCCGTGACTGTAGAGCAGACGGGAGTTTCTGCATAGAAATCGCCGTGGTCTGCGGGGGGTCTTTCCGGGCGCCGAAAAGCACACGCCCCGCCCCGTTCGATCAGTGCCTCAGGACTGCTTCGAAGAGCCGATCCAAACCACCTGGTCACGGTCGGGCCCGACGCCGACCAGGCGGATCGGCACCTTGACGAAGTCGGCGATGAATCCGAGGTAGTCGCGCGCGGCCTGGGGCAGGTCGCCCTCCTCGCGGCACTGCTCGATGTCGACGTCGAAGCCCGGCAGCTCCTCGTACTCGGGTGTGGCCGAGTGCAGGATCGACTGGTGGTAGGGGAAGCTGTCGAGGACGGCGCCTTCCCTGGAGCGGTAGCGGACCGCCACCCGCAACGGCCCGATGCCGCTCAGCACGTCGAGCTTGGTGATCGCCAGGGCGTCCATGCGGTTGAGCCGGACCGCGTAGCGCAGGGCAACCAGGTCCATCCAGCCGCAGCGCCGGCGGCGTCCGGTGGTGGTTCCGAACTCGCGGCCCCGCTGGACCATCAGCTCGCCGACCTCGTCCTCCAGCTCGGTGGGGAAGGGACCGGCGCCGACCCGCGTCGCGTAGGCCTTGGCGATTCCCCAGACCTCGTCGATGTCGGTCGGGCCGACGCCGGCGCCTACGCAGGCGGCTCCGGCGATCGGGTTGGAGGAGGTGACGAAGGGATAGGTGCCGTGGTCGAGGTCGAGCAGGGTCGCCTGGGCGCCCTCGAAGATCACCGTCTCGCCGCCGTCGAGGGCGTCCCAGCAGAGCTTCGCCGTGTCGGCGATGTGTGGCTCCAGCCGGTGGCCGAAGTTGACGTGTTCTTCGACCATGGTGTGGAGGTCGAGACGGGGGTCCGGCACGGCGCCGCTCTCGACGGGGTCCTTCTCGGCCTCCTCGCCGGCTTCCTTGCGCTGTTTGCGCCGCTGCACCGAGAGTTCGCGCAGCGCCTGCTGCTTGGGCTCCAGGGCGGCGCGGATCTTGGTCCGCAGGATCTTCTCGTCGAGCAGGTCCTGGACGCGGATGCCGAGCCGCAGCGCCTTGTCGGCGTAGCAGGGGCCGATCCCGCGCCGGGTGGTGCCGATCGAGAGCTTGCCCAGCTTGGTCTCCCCGGCCGTGTCGAGCAGCACGTGGTAGGGCATGATCAGGTGCGCGTTGGCGGAGATGCGCAGGTTGCTCACGTCGATGCTCTGGCGTTTGAGCCCGTCGATCTCCCCCAGCAGCACGCTCGGGTCGAGGACGACGCCGTTGCCGATCACGCAGGCCTTATCCGAGTGGAGGATCCCCGAGGGGATCAGGTGGAACTTGAACTCCCTGCCCTCGCGCACGATCGTGTGGCCGGCGTTGTTGCCACCCTGGAAACGGACGATCGTGGTTGCCCGCTCGGCGAGCAGATCGGTGATCTTCCCCTTCCCCTCGTCGCCCCACTGGGCGCCGACTATGACCACGCCAGGCATGAGCGCTGGATTGTGACTGGTTCTACTCGCCGACCGCGTGCGGGTGGACGCGACGGTCCGGCCCGAAGAGCGGCAGCGGCTCGCCGCAGATCTCAACCAATCGGGAAACGGTGCGGGGACCGATCTGCTCCTCGAGCTCGTCGGGTTCGAGGTTGGTGGTGACGAGCATCGACCGCTGCGCCTCATAGCGCTCGTTCACCAGCGCGTAGAGCTGCTCCAGGACCCAGTCGGAGCGCTTCTCGGCGCCGAGGTCGTCGATGTGGAGCAGGTCGACCGAGGTGAGGCGCTCGAAGAAGGAGAGGTAGGAGTCGCCGCCGGGCTCGGAGTCGTAGGTGCGGCGGATCCGCGCCAGCAGCTTCGGCAGCGAGTAGATCGCGACCGAGCGGCTGTCCTCCAGTGCCGCTTTGGAGACCAGCATCGCCAGCGTCGTCTTGCCGGTCCCGGTGTCCCCCATCAGCCAGAGGCCGCGGCCGGCTTCGAGGTTGGCCTCCAGGTCGTCGACCCAGCTGCGCACGAGCTGCACCACCATCGGCGCGATTTCGGTGCTGACCGGGGGCCGGTCGAAGGAGACTCCCTGGAACTTGCGGGGGATCACCGAGGCGACGCCGCGGTTGCGACCCCGGCGCAGGCGCGTCGTGCGGCAGTCGCAGGGATGGGCCACGTCGTCCTCGCCGACGATCCAGCCGGAGCCGTCGCAGGTCCCGAGCGGACACGGCCCCTGCCCTCGGAATGGCTCGCTGCGGGCGATCGCCGGCATCAGAAGTCAGGCCCCGGGGCACCCGCGTCGACCAGCGGCGGCCCTTCTCCCGCCGGCTGCTCGATCGGCTGTTCCTGGCCGGAGTAGTCGGCGAATTTGGGGAAGCGGTCGAGGAAGACCAGCTGTCTGGTCCCGATCGGGCCGTTCCTGTGCTTGGCGATGATCAGGTCGGCCAGGCCGTCGGGCTCCTCGTCGGGGTCGCGGTAGTAGTCGGCGCGGTAGAGGAAGGCGACGACGTCGGCGTCCTGCTCGATCTGGCCCGACTCGCGCAGGTCGGAGAGCTGCGGCTTCGGCGGCGTCCGCTGCTCCGGCGCGCGCGAGAGCTGGGAGATCGCCACCACCGGCACCTCCAGCTCGCGGGCGAGGATCTTCAGCCCGCGGCTGATCTGGCCGACCTGCTCGACCCGGTTGGCCCGGTGGTCGTCGGAGCGCATCAGCTGCATGTAGTCGAGGATGATCAGGCCGAGGCCGCCGCGGTCCTGTTCCTGGGCGTGCAGGCGCCGGGCCTTCGCCCGCAGGTCGAGGATGCCGAGGTCGGAGGAGTCGTCGAACCAGAGCGGCGCCTCCTCGAGCTCGTTGCAGGCGCGCACCACCTTCGGCCAGTCGCGCGGGGAGACCTGGCCCTTGCGCAGCTTGTCGCCGGAGATCCGCGCCCGGCAGGCGATGAAGCGCTGAGCCAGCTCGACCTCCGACATCTCGAGCGAGAAGAAGGCGACCGGCAGGTTTTTCTTCACCGCCACGTTTTCGGCGATGTTCGCGACCAGAGCGCTCTTGCCCATCGCCGGGCGGGCGGCGACGATGATCAGGTTGCCCGGCTGGAAGCCGCCGGTGATCGCGTCGAGGTCGCGGAAGCCGGCCGGCGTCCCGGTCATCTCGATCTCGCCGGTGGAGAGCTTCTCGAGCCGGTCGACCTCGTCGTGGAGGATCTCCGAGAGCAGGCGGAAGTCGCTCGCCTGCTCTTTGTGGGCGACGTCGAACAGCAGCTTCTCGGCCCGCTCGGAGAGCTCGCGCGGTTCGCCGGCGCGGTCGTTGACCCATCCCTGGATCTCCTGACCGGCCCCGAGCAGCCGCCGCAGCAGCGAGTTTTGCTGGACGATCTCGGCGTAGTGCTTGGCGTTGCCGGCGGCGGGGACCTTCGCCGCCAGCTCGGAGACGTAGTGCTTGCCGCCGGCTCGGTCGATCGTGTTGCGCTGCGTCAGCGCCTCGCTGACGCTGAGCTCGTCGACCGGCTTGGACTCGGCGTAGAGGTCGTGGACGCACTCGAAGATCGCCGTGTGCCGGTCGAGATAGAAGTCCGCGGAGTTGAGCTTGACCTCGTCGATCACCCGGGTCAGCGCCGGCTCGGCGACCAGCATCGCCCCAAGCACGGATTCCTCCGCCTCGATGTTCTGGGGCGGGACGTGGGTTGAGGTCGGTTGCGGCATCGGTGTCTAGTTAAGGCCCCGCGGCGGCGGCATTCCCGGCGCGCTGACCCGGTGGTCCAAGCAAATCAGAGGTCCAGCCTGGGCCGGCGACGGTTATATGCAAATGGCGGGGAAAGAAATTGGCGCTTCGGTCACACCGGCGCGCCGGTTCCGGCAGAAAGAGGATCGGCTGGAGGGATCAGTCCCTCCTCCTCCTGCTGGCGCTCGCCGCGGCGCAGCATGCGCTGGGTGAGAATGGCGACGCTGAGGATCGCCGAGGCGCCGAGGCTGAGCTGGATGCTCAAGAGGCCTTCCCTGGTCCAGTAGACGTCCCGCAGGTCGAGCAGCAGTGCCGCCTCGTCGAAGGTGAGCCCCATGCCGATCCCCATCGGCACCGCCAGGCGGTCCTCGAGGTCGTCGTTCTCGGTCAGCAGGGCGGCGGTGCCGGAGGCGAAGGCAATCAGGATGCCGGGCACGAAATGATGGATGTGGCGACCGCCGACGCTGACGTTGCGAAATGGCCCCCAGTCGTCCCTGATCCCCAGGGTGGAGATGCGGACCAGGGCGAAGGAGCCGAGGAACCCGGCCAGGAGGTTGAAGAGGACCGTTTCGCTTCGCGGCGCCTCGACGTAGCCGCGGACCGCCACGCCGACGGTGTCGGCCGCCGCCGCCGGAGCGGCTTCGATCAGGGGCTCGGAACTCTGTCGCTCATGCGCGCGCCGCCGCAGCAGGCGACTGAACTGATCCGCCACCACCGCCCCGGCGGCGGCGACAGACACCACCGCCAGCCCGACGGTCGCCCGCTCCGACCGCGCCCACCCCAACCGAGTCCGCGCCTTCGCCCGCCGGGTCAACCGAGTCGACAGTTGCCTTGATCCCATCTCCCTGAGCCTATCCCGGCGCTGCGGGCCCTGGTGCTGAGCATTTTGCCGTTACCCTGTGGTGACGCGGCCAGTCAATCTTGTCTGAGTGGATTCGGGGCGATGACGGCCGACAGCACCACATAAGGAGCGATCAAGATGAAACGCAGCTCGGTTCTCGGAGCCCTCGCGGTCTGCGCACTGTCGCTGTGCGCGTTCGGAGCTATAGACGCCTCCGCGGAAGGACTGACAGCAGTTACATGCGAAGAAGTGGCGGCCGGAACCGGAAACTACAAAACCTCCGCCTGCGAAACACCTAAACAAGCGGGAAGCAATTTCGAAACAAAAGCGATTCCGCTGAACCAGACAACAGAAGTCACGGGGTCAGCCATCGGCGGCGTCGTTTTGGGAGGAACGGTTGCGCTTGTCAAAGTGGAGATCACATGCGCCAAAACGGCGGGAACCGCCCATCTCAAAAACATAGAACCCAAAGCTGGCGAAATGAAGATCGAAGGATCAAAAATCTTCATCGACTACTCGGAATGTCACGCTGCGCTGCAGGCCAATACAGTGAAAAAATGTGAAGTCGAAAGCATCACCGGTACGGCTGGCGTCAAAGGCACAATCGCGACGACTGAATTGAAAGGGCTGACGACCACCGAACATAACGGCACTATCGAACCGGCTGTTGGCACCACCTTCGCCGAATTCAAGATCCTTAAAACGGGCGAATGCACGATTCCAACCGTGACGGTAAAAGTCACCGGTTCGGTGAACGGGGTAGCGGACACAGGTAAACACAGCCACATCACCTATACCCCTGCTACCAACGGCGGTGGCCTCAAAGTCAACGGTATCGCTGGGTCATTCGAAGGCACAACAACCGGCGTGATGAAAGGAACCACGAATCTGGTTGGGGCTGAAACATTCCCGTAAGAGGCGCCTGAGAGCAGACGGTCGAGCAGATCGAGCGCGATGAGAAGGAGGGCCGGCTGGGAGGAGAAGTCCCGGCCGGCCTAAGAAGAAAAGAAACACCGCCACCCACCGCCGACGGAAGCGGAGAGAGGCTTACTTCTCCTCGCTGATGATCGTCTTCACCGCGGCGACGGTGCCGTCGGCGAGCTCGATCTCGACCATGAAGGTGCCGACTTCGCGCAGTGGCTGCTCGAGGCGGACTTTGCGTTTGTCGATTCGCAGGTCGCGAGCGTCGCGGAGGGCGTCGACGATCTCTTTGGCGCCGACCGAGCCGAACAGCTTGCCGTCCTCGCCGGCCCGCTGGTGGATGGTCAGCACGGTCTTGCCGAGCAGGCCGGCGGCCTGCGCTTCGCGCTCGGTACGGAGCTTCTCGGCTTTTTCGGCGGCCTCGCGACGCCGTTGCGCTTCCTCCAGTGCACCCGGAGTCGCCGGCTGAGCCAGCTTGCGGGGGATCAGGTAGTTGCGCAGGTACCCGGGGGCGACGTCGATCGCCTGGCCGCGCTCGCCGAGAGCGTCGACGTCCTGGAGCAGGATGGCCTGCGCCATCAGCGCTCTCCGACGTACGGCAGCAGGGCGATCTCGCGCGCCCGCTTCACCGCCACCGAGAGCTGCGCCTGGTGGCGGCGGGAAAGCCCGGTGACGCGCCGGCCGCGGGTCTTCCCCTTGTCGGAGAGGAAGCGCCGCAGCAGGTTCAGGTCCTTGTAGTCGACGGTCTCCGCGTTGACGCGCGTGTACTTGCGCGGCCGGGCTCGCTCGGCGCCGCGCCGCCCGCGCTTGTTGTCTGAGGAACTCTCTCTTGCTCTGGCCATTGGGCGGGTGATGCTACAGGGACGCCTCCAGGCGCCGTCATGCGGTGTCCTCGGGAGCCCAAATAGCGCTGCTATTCGGGCTCCCTGCGTCCTTGCCTGACGACCCCTGGAGGCGTCCCGGCTAGAACGGGATGTCGTCTTCCGAGCCGCCGCCTCCGCCACCGCCAGCCGGGGCGCCCTCGAAGTCGGAGGTGTCGGCGGGCACGTCGCTGCTCGGGGTGAAGCCACCGCCACCGCCGTTGCCACCGCCGGAGCCGTCGCGCGAGCCGAGGAACTGGACCGAGTTGGCGATGATCTGCACGGCCTGCCGTTTGCCGCTGCCGTCTTTGGCCTCCCACTCGCGCCAGTCGAGCCGTCCTTCCACCGCCACCGGGCGTCCCTTCGAGAGATAGTTGGCGCAGTTCTCGCCCTGGGCGCCCCAGACGGTGACGTCGAAGTAGTTCGCCTTGTCGACCCATTCGCCGGTTTGACCGTCTTTGCGACGGCTGTTGACCGCGACCCGAAGCTCGCAGAGCGACGTTCCGCCACCCGTGCTGCGCAGCTCGGGATCGCGGGTCAGGTTCCCGGTGATTACCACCACGTTCACGTTCGAAGCTGCCAATGCACTCACTCCTCTGAAGTCGCTTGTTGAATTCCAGTCTAAGAGCGCGGGCGGCGCGATCTCCCCCCGCGGAGGGGCCCATTCCACGCAAAGAGCGGGCGGGGTGCGCCGCTACTCGTCGGAGTCGTCGGGGGAATCGCCGCGATCGTCGCGGGCCCCGGTCGCACTGTGCTCGCGCGGCCCGGGAGCGGCGGCCGTGGCCGGCGGCACGATCACCGGCGCGTCGGGATCCACTTTGAAGATGCGGAAGCGCAGGACGCCGTCGGCGATCTTCAGGTTGTGGTCGAGCGAGTCGAGCAGCTCGCTGGGGGCCTCGAAGCGGAGCCAGCGGTAATCCGCCTCGGTCCGCTTGTTGATTTCGTAGGCCATCTTGCGCAGGCCCCAGCTGTTCTCGTGCTTGAGGCTGCCCGCGGCCTCGATCTGCCCACGGGCCTCCTGCGCCAGCGCATCGCGGGCGGGGGAGTCCAACTGTGGGTCCAGCATCAGGACCAGCTCGTATTCGCGTGGGGCTGCCAAAACGGCGAGGGACTATAGCGGCGGAATTCCCGTGGGTCAGTGCGGGGCGAACTCCACGGAACCATCGGCTGGCGGCGGCGAGGCATCCGACGGCGGGGCCGGGCTGGGAGACGGGGCGGGTTCGGGCGCGGCTGGCGGAGTCGGTAGGGGAGGCGGGACTGGGGGCGGACTTGGCGCGACCGGCACCGGCGAGGCGGCCTTCTTCGCCGCCTTTCGCTTCGTCTTCTCGGGGCGCCGGGACTTGCGAAGGCGATGCGGCTCTGGCCTCGCCTTCGCGTCGGGCCGCCGGCGGCCCGACCGAGGGCGACGATCTTGCCGCGGCCCCTTCGAAGCGCCGGATGGCGGAGCCGGCACAGCGGCCGCATGGCTCGCCTCGACCCGCGGCAACCCGACGTCCGCCGCCAACGGTGGCGGCTGCGGCGGCTTCAGCAGCGACGGCAACAACTGCAGCACGATCAGCCCGACCACGCCCCCGGCAATCCCCTTGCCCAGTCCCACCCAACGAATCCGGATCTGCCCCACCAAGCCCCAAGTCGCCGGTGCGACGCGGTTCTCCCCCGGCGACTCGCGTTACCGGCTGTTATGCGAGGGCTGCCCGCAGCTCCTCGATGTCGCGGATCTGGTCGTCCACCCAGTCGCCGGGGTTGCGCGAGTAGATGATCTCCTTCAGCCGCTCGGCCCGCAGCCGCCGCTCCTCCGGATCCATCGTCAGCGCCCGGTAGATCGCGTCCGCCTGCTCCTGGATGTCGAAGGGATTGACCGAGAGGGCGCAGTCGGCGAGCTCCTGGTGGGAGCCGGTGTTCTCGGAGAGCATGAGGACGCCGTTGCGGGTGTTGACCGCCGGCGCCTCCTTGGCGACCAGGTTCATGCCGTCGAAGAGCGAGTTGACCATCAGCAGGTCGAAGTGCTTGTAGCGGGCGACGGCATCGTGGAAGTTCTCGTAGATCTTGAGGTCGATCGGCATCCAGTCGGTGGTGCCGTGGCGGTGGTTGACGACGGCGACCAGAGCCTCGATCCGCTCCAGGTACTCGGCGTACTCGGGGACGTCCTGGCGCGAGGGCTGCAGGTGGGCGATGAAGGTGACCTCTTCGCGGAACTCGGGGTGCTGGGTGAGAAAGGCGTCGAAGGCGGTGAACCCGCGCAGCACGTTCTTGGAGAGGTCGGCGCGGTCGACGCGGATGATCAGGTGCTTGCGCCGCCGCTCCAGCACTTCGCGCTCGGCCTCCGCCACCTCGGAGGACTCGGCGGCGCGCTGCAGCCGCTCGGCGTCGATCGAAAGCGGGTAGGCGCGGGCCAGCGTCCTGCCGCGGGCATGGCGAACTTCCGCGTTGACGTAGTCGACGTCGGCCTCCAGAAGTTCGTCGCAGCAGCGCAGGAAGTTGATGCAGTAGGCGTGCGTGTGGAAGCCGATGATGTCGTTGGCCAGCATCCCCTCGAAGATCGCCTCGCGGATCCGGCCCGGCAGGATCCGCCAGCTGTCCGGCTGCGACCAGGGGATGTGGACGAAGTGGTGGAGGAAGACGTCGGGGCGGACCTCGCGGATCATGCCCGGGGCGGTGTAGAGGTGGTAGTCGTGGAGCATCACCAGCGGCTGCTCCTGGCCCTCGATCTGCTCCAGGACCGCGCCGGCGATGTCGCGGTTGACCGTCTGGTAGCCGAAGTCCCAGGCGTCGAGCTCCTCCTGGCGGATATCCGGTGCGTTGGAGAGGTCCCAGAGGTAGTGCTGGATGAACCAGAGGATCGGGTTGGCGATGATGTTGTAGAAGCGGTCGTAGGCCTCGGGGTCGCTTCCGACCAGCCGCACCCGGTAGTCGATGCCGTCGATCGAGAGCTCGACCGGGCCGCCTTCCTCTTCGGAGACGGCGACGTCCTCGTCGGTCATCGCCGAGGCGATCCAGAGGGCATCGCGGTGGGAGACCAGTCCCGAGAGCGCGGTCACGAGCCCGCCGCCACCGCGGCGCAGGGTTCGCTCCCCGCCCTCGTCGCGCTCGAACTGGAGCGGCCCCCGGTTGGAGACGATGATCAGCGGCGCAGAGTCCACGCCGGAGAGGTTAGATGGTCGCCTGCGCGACCCGACCGGGTCAGGTGTCGAGGTCGTTCAGCAGCCCGAGCCAGTCGCGCAGCAGGCGCGGCGAGAGGAACTCGCGGCGGGCGTGTGCCTTGCCCTCTCGGCCGAGGCTCTTCCCCAGGCCGGGGTCGCGGAGAATCTCGAGGCAGCGCTGGGCGCACTCGGAGGGCGAGTTGACCAGGAAGCCGCTGATCCCGTCTTCGATCTGCAGCGGGATGCCGCCGACGTTGCCGCCGATCGTCGGCCGCCCCTTCCAGAGCGCCTCGGTCACGGTCAGGCCGAAGCCCTCGCGGATCGACTTCTGCAGGCAGACGTCGGACTGCGACTGGAAGGCGTTGACCTCGATCGCGCCGACGTTGTTGAGGTTGCTGAGGATCTTGATGTCGGGGTCGTTGTCCGCGTATTCGTAGGTCTTCTGGAAATACTCGCGCCCCTCGGGGTCGTCGCTCGCCATCGAGCCGACCATCGCCAGCTGCGCCTCCGGGATCTGCTCAGTCACCTCGCGGTAGGCGTCGATGACCCCGATCGGGTCCTTCCAGGGGTCGAAGCGGGAGACCTGGGTCAGCAGCGGCCGGTCGGGGTCGATCCCGAACTGTTTGCTGACGAAGGCGGCGTCCTCGGGCGAGAAGGCCATGTTCTTGGGCGAGAGCGGGTCGATCGCCGGCGGGATGATGTTGACGCCCCTGCCGCCCTTGTCCATCGCGGCGGGGACGTAGTCGGGCAGGTGCCAGACCGTGGCGTCGTACTCCTCGATCAGCGGCAGCAGCCGCTCGATCGGCGCCGGGTTGGGGGTGGAGAGGTCGATGTGGCAGCGCCAGATCCAGCGCCCGCCCTTGTCGAGGGCGCCGCGGCGCAGGCCGATCGGCTGCGGGTCGTGGACGATCACCGCGTCCCACTCGCCCTGCAGGCCCTCGGCGTTCATCTGGTTGATCTCGTCGAACAGCTTCCACTGCTCGTCGCTGAGGGTCTCCTCGGCGCCCTGCAGGGAGTTGTGCAGGAGCTTGGTGGCGTTGAAGAACTCCTCCTTGCCGAAGATCACGTGCCAGTGGGCGTCGAGGCCGACGTCGCGCATCAGCGGCACCATCGTGTAGAGGATCTCGGAGACCCCGCCGCCGAAGGCGGTGGCGCTGACGTGGAGGACGCGCTTGCCCTGCAGCGGCTCCGCCAGCTCGCGAATGCGTTCCGTCGTCTCCTTGCCGACTATGTGGGTGTAGTCGGTGAGGGACTTCTGGCCGAGGGCGACTTCCTGAAGCAAGCCCGGAGTTCTACACGCCTGGGCGGCTGCGTGGGATCTAGCCGCCGCCGGCGCTGTCCGGGCGCTTGCCCAGGGTGACCTCGATCGGCTGCTTCTCGTCGTCGCGGAGAATGGTCAGGGTTACCTTTTCGCCGGGTTTCTTCGAGGCCACGAGGCGGGCGAGATCGTCGGGCCGGATCACGTCGTGGCCGTCCACCTCGAGGATCACGTCGCCACCCGTCCGGTAGGGCAGCCCCTGGAACTGGACCTTCTCGTCGCCCCCCTCGAGACCGGCCTTCTCCGCCGGTCCGCCGGGGACGACTTCCGCCACCAGGCCGCCGAAGGTGGTGTCGAGGCCGAGCTTGTCGGCGAGCTGCGGGTAGAGCGCCTGGCTGGAGACGCCGATGTAGGCGTATTCGGCGCTGCCGGTTGCCTCCAGCTGGGCGATCGAGCGCTTGATCGCCGAGACCGGGACCGCGAAGCCAACCCCGTCGTTGGCGCCGGAGTTGGTCTCGATCTGCTGGTTGATGCCGATCACGCGGGCCCCGGCGTCCAGTAGCGGGCCGCCGGAGTTGCCGGGGTTGATCGAGGCGTCGGTCTGGATTGCCCCCTCGATCTGGAACCTGGTCAGCGATTTGACCGAGCGGTCGGTCGCGGAGACGATCCCGCTCGAGAGCGACTGCTGCTCGCCGAAGGGGCTGCCGATCGCGGCCACCGGTTGGCCGACCTGGAGATCCGCGTCGCTGCCGAGCTCCAGCGGATGCAGGGTGAAGCCGTCTGGCTCGACCCTGAGCAGGGCGACGTCCGCGAAGGGGTCGAAGCCGAGGATTTCGGCCGCGACCACGTTGCGGTCGGGGAACTCGACGAAGACTTCCTTGGCGGGGACCCGCTTGCCGCTCGATTCGTCGGTGACGACGTGGGCGTTGGTGACGATCTCGCCGTCGGTGTTGAGGACGAAGCCGGAGCCCTCGGCGGCGCCGGCGCCGCCGAAGATCGAGCGAATGGTGACCACTCCCGGGGAGGCCTCGCGGTAGACCCGGGCGGCGTCGAAGCCACTCGCGGCGGTCTCGACGATGACCTGCGCGGGCGGCCTGGCTGCGCTCGTCTGGGGGTCGGAGGTCGTTTCGCCGCCGTCGCTGGAGCCGCAGCCGCCGAGCAGGGCGAGGCAGAGCGCCAACGCCAACGCCGCGCGGGCCCTCACGCGGGGACCTGGGCGCGGGCCTGCGTCGAGCGCGTCCCATCGGCGAGCGGAGCCGGAGGCAGGTCGAGCGTGAAGGCGGTGAACCGGCGGCTGGAGCTGATGCCGATGCGCCCGTCCATCCGCTGGGCGAGCTCGCTCGCGATCGCCAGGCCGAGCCCGGAGCCACCCGCCTTGTCGGCGGTGTAGAAGCGCTCGAAGATCCGACTCTGCACCCGCTGGGGGATCCCGGATCCCTCGTCGGAGACGGTCAGCTCTGCCCTGCGGTTGACGGAGTAGGTGGTCACGGTGACCTTCGTGCCCTCGGGGGTGTGGGTGAGGGCGTTGTCGAGGAGGATACGGATGATCTGCCGCAGGCGATCGGGATCGCCATAGGCGATCGCGGGCACCTCAGGCGTGCGCAGCTCCAGCCGCGAGCCGCGCAGGTCGGCGCGGGGGCTGAACTCCCGGGTCACCTCGCGAGCCAGAGCGCCGAGGTCGACGTTGCGAGCCTGCATCACCATCGCTCCGGCGTCGAGCTGGGAGAGGTCGAGGAGGTCGGTGGCGAGCTTGGTCAGCCGCTCGATCTGCTGCCGCATCGTGCGCACGAACTCGGCCCGCTCCTCGGGGCTCGGGTCCTCGTCTTCGAGCAGCTCGACGAACCCACCGAGGCTGAAGATCGGCGTGCGCAGCTCGTGCGAGGCGTTGGCGATGAACTGTTTACGGGCGCTGTCGAGCTCGGCCAGCCGTCGCTGCATTTCGTTGAAGGTACGGGCGAGCTCGCCGAGCTGGCCGGCGCCGGCGACCGGGATCGTCGTCTCGAAGTTGCCGTCGGCGACTTTGCGGGCGGCGTTCTGGAGGTAGCTGATGTTGCGCGCCGCCGCCCCGGCGTAGTAGACGCCGACGGCGGTGGCGATGGCGACGCCGAGCAGCCCGCCGAGCAGGATCTGGCCCTTGACCGCCGAGTCGCCGCTGGCGGCGCCGCCGATCGAGACCGTGAAGAGGTAGATGACGGCGGCGCTGCCGACCGCGATCGCGATCGAGATGATCGTGATCCGGCTGCGCAGATTGCTGAGCCTCGGGCGGCGCATCTACTCCTTGAACCGGTAGCCGACCCCGCGCACGGTGAAGAGGAACTCGGGCTGCTTGGGGTCGCTCTCCAGCTTTTCCCGCAGGTGCCGGATGTGGACGTCGACGGTGCGGGGGTCGCGGTACTCGGAGTCGCCCCAGACGTGCTCGAGCAGGGTCTCGCGGGTGAGCACGCGACCGGGTGAGCGGGCGAGGGCCCCGAGGATCTCGAACTCAACGTAGGTGACCCGGATCTCCTCCTCGCGCAGGGTGACCATGCGGCGACCGAAGTCGATCGTCAGGGAGTCGCTCTCAATCGTCTCTTCCTCGCTCGCTTCGCCCCCCATCCGCGAGCGGCGCAGCGCCGCTTTGACCCGGCTGCGGAACTCGCGCATCGAGAACGGCTTGGTGATGTAGTCGTCGGCGCCGACCTCGAGCCCCGCGACCTTGTCGGTCTCGCTGCCCTTGGCGGTCAGCATGATGATCGGCACCTGGCTGTGCGAGCGCAGCTGCCGGCAGACTTCGACCCCGTCGAGCCGTGGCAGCATCAGGTCGAGGATGACGAGGTCGAAGCGGCCCTCTTCGAAGCGCTGCAGGGCCTCGCCGCCGTCGAGCGCGGAGGTGACGTGGTATCCGTCCTTGCGCAGGGGATAGCTCAGCAGCGTCTGAATCGACTGCTCATCGTCGACGAGGAGAATGCGGGCCGTCCCGTTAGCCACACCCCAAGGGTAGTGTGCGGCGGGAGTTGGACGCATGTGCGAGTACCAAGAACTAAGGGTCTGCGGTGGAGGGCCGATAAGGAGGGCGATGCATTCAGAGCAGCTGAAGAGCCTTGTCGAGTCCGGCCACTACAAGCCCGACCCCTCGCGGGTCGCGGCGGCGATGCTGCGGCGGCGCGGCGTCCGCGAGCTGCTGACCGGCGCCAGCCCGGCCTTTAACGCAACTGGTCGTAACCGGCCGGGTCCAGAGTCGCCCCTCCGGGCAGCTTGATCTCGACGTCCGCGCCGGCGCCGACCTCGCCGACCTGCGTCAGCCTGGTCTCCGCCGCCTCGCCGATCCGCGCCGCCGCCTCGTCCAGGCGCCCGGGCGGCAGCGCGGCCAGCAGCTCGTAGTCCTCGCCGCCCGCGACCGCCAGCTCCAGGGCCCCGCGCCCGGCCGCCGCCGCGACCTTGGTGACGCCGTCCGCCAACGGCAGCTTGCCGGCATCGATCTCGATCCCGACCCCGCTCTCCTTCGAGAGGTGACGGGCGTCGCCGCCGAGCCCGTCGCTGAGGTCGATCATCGCTCTTGCGCCCGCGCTCGCCAGGGCCCGGCCGGCGGCGAGCCTGGGCGTCGGAACGAGCTGGCGCAGGCGCAGCCGCTCGGCGGTCCGCTCTGGGACCGCGGCGGCGAGGTCGGGGCGCTCGAGCAACAGCAGGCCCGCCGCCGCGCCGCCGATCTGCCCGGTGAGGACCAGGGCGTCGCCCGGCTCGGCGCCGCCGCGGCCGACGAGCTGCTCGGCGCTGGCGGCGTGGCCGACGACGGTGACGGCGAGGGTCAGGACCGGCGCCCGGGTGACGTCGCCTCCCGCCAGGGTCGTGCCGGTCTGCGTCGCGATCGCGACGATCGCGTCGATCAGCTCGAGGCAGCCGTCCTCGCCGAGGTCCGGCGGCACGCCGACGATGACGTAGGCCTCGCCGGCTTCGGCGCCCATCGCCGCCAGGTCGGAGAGCGCCGAGGCGAGGGCCTTGTGGCCGATCTGGGCCAGCGTCGCCTGCTCGCGGCGGAAGTGGACCCCCTCGACCAGGGCGTCGACCGACGTCGCCGTGGCGCCACCCGGCACGGTCACCGCCGCGTCGTCGCCGCTGCCGACCCGCACCCGCGGCCCGGCCGGCGGCAGCCGTTCCCGCAGCTTGGCCAGCAGCTCGAACTCGCCCATCGGCTGACTATCCCAAAACCGACCCGGCGCGCCGGGGTGGGCCGGCCGGGCGGGTCGGCGCTGGGTTCGTCACTAAGGTGCTCGACGTGGAGCGCCGCCAGCCATTCCTGCACCGCGTGGGCGAGGCCGGAGCGCGGTTCGGGACGCGCCCGCCGCGCAGTCGCCGCGTCCGTCTCGCCCTTCAGGTCGGCCTCGCCGCGATCATCTTCGGCTTCCTGGTCCTCACCGTCATCGACCAGTGGTCGGAGATCCAGAGCGAAGGCGTCCACTTCCACGTCGCCTGGTTGATCCCGGCGATCGTCATCCTGCCGCTGTTCTACGTCCTCAGCGCGCTCGGCTGGGACTTCATCCTGCGCTTCCTCGGCCACCCGATCGGCTTCGGCCGCGCGCAGGTCGCCTGGGGGCAGCCGCTGCTCGCCCGCTACGTGCCGGGGAGCGTCCTCTACGTGCTGGGGCGGGTGCTGCTCTCCGAACGGGCGGGGGTGCCGCGCCGCCTGACGATCGCCAGCATCGTCTACGAACAGGCGATCTCGGCGACGTCGGCCGTCATCGTCGCCGCCTACTTCATCATCAACCACCCCGACCTCCAGGGGGATCCGGTGCGCTGGGCGGTGCTGCTGCTGATCCCGGCCGCGATCACGTTGCTGCACCCGCGCGTCTTCGGCCCGCTGGCGAACCGGGCGCTGAAGGCCTTCGGGCGCGAACCACTGCCGGAGGTGATCTCGCTGCGCGGGGTGCTGGCGCTGCTGGTCTTCTACTCGCTGAACTGGGTCGTGGTCGCCTTCGGCATCTACTGCGTCGCCCGCTCGGTCACCTACATCCCGTTCGACGACATCCTGCTCGTCGGCTCCGCCCAGGCGATCGGCTACTTCGCGGCGCTGGTGACGCTGGTCGCCCCGGCCGGCCTCGGCGTTCGCGATGCCGCCTTCGCCTGGGGGGTCAAGGCGGCGCTGCCGGGAAAGAGCTTCGCTCTCGGCTCGCTGATCGCGATCGCGGTTCGCGGCGTGATGACGGTGGGGGAACTCATCTACGTGGGCGCGGTGACGGTGCTGGGCCGGCGCGAGGGGTGGAGCGTGGCCACCGGGATCCTGCATGCGTCGCCTGAGGAGGAAGAGGCGGCGGCGGACGGTGGGGGGCACTCGCCCGAAGTTCTGTAGGTGGGCGGGAGGAGGAGGGGTGGGTGCCACTCTGCGCTTAACTTTTTCGAGAGCAGCCGCTGCTGGCGCCCGAAGCGTGGCGGCGAAAAAGTACAAGACGTTTCGAGTGGCACCCGCCCCTGCTCCAAGCGCCACCGGGGGGAAGCTCGGCAAGGGGTCGGGTGGGAAGCTCATTGGTCAGAGGGGGATGCGGGCTCCTAGTTGGTAGGCGGTGAGGGCGAGGGTGAGGAGCTGGAGGGGGCGGTCTCTCGAGATCGCGGCCAGGGGCAAGGCCCAGATCAGGTACCAGGGGAGGAGCCAGGCGGTGGCGAGGAGGAGGGCGAGGGCGGTCCAGGCGGCGGCGCGGACCCAGTCGAAGCCGCGCCAGGTCCAGAGCAGGAGCTCGAAGAAGAGGGTGAGGAAGAGGACGAGCGCGAGCAGGCGGACGGCGTCGGGGTCGAGGCCGCCGAGCCGGGCCACGGTGATCGGGACGCTCATATAGCTCGTCCGCCCCTGGTTCTCCCCGGCCAGCCCGAAAGCGTGCAGCCAGTCCCAGCCGAACCCGAGGTACGCCGCCGCGCCAATCACCACGGCCGCACCGAGGGCTCCCGCCAACAGCCGACCGATGGGCCTCAAGCGTCCATATGGCGGACGTTCGAGGCCCGTCGGCCCCTGTTTTGCGGCACCGACCGCGGCAAAAGGGGCGATGAAGGCGGCGGAGGCCTTGGTGGCGATGGCGGTTGCTAGGGCGGCTCCGGCGGAGGCCTCGCGGGCGCTGAGGGTGGCGGCGACGGCGAGCATTGCCAGGAGCATCGTCAGGGCGTCGTTGTGGGCGCCGCCGACGACGTGGACGAGGACCAGTGGGTTGAGGGCGACGAAGGCGGCGGCGCGCAGCGGGTCGACGCCGCGCCAGGCCGCGAGGCGGGCGACCAGCGCCGCCAGGGCGAGGACCGAGAGCGCCGCGACCGCCTTGAGGGCGGCGACCGCGACCGCGACCGGCAGCCAGGCGAGCGGGTAGGTCGCGAGCGTGAACAGCGGCCCGTAGGCGCTGGTTGCTTCGGTCCAGGTGACCTCGGCGTAGGCCGGGTCGGCCGGGGCGGCGAGGGGCGGGTGGACGTAGGGGTCGAGGCCGTGGACGACCCCGAGCCGGGCGTAGTCGACGTAGCTGTAGACGTCGTGGGAGAGCAGGACGGGGGCGAGCGCGAAGGCGGCGACGAGGAGGACGATCGTCGACCAGACGACTCGGCGGCTGAATCTGGGTGCCCCCGCCAGCACGGCCAGGTAAGCCCCGAAGCCCACCCACATCAGACCGAAAGCGACTCCCGGCGAGATGCTCCAGCGACCCACCTTCGTTGGGTAGGGGGCCGGGGAATGACTCGGCGGAGCAACAGCGGGGAGGCTCCGCCGAGTCATTCCCCGGCCCCCTTGCCGCCACCGAGGGATGGTGAGGGTGGGGGGAGTGGCGCTGGTTCCTGGCCGGCGCCGGGGGCGTAGGCGTCCGGGTCGTATTCGTCCGGGTCATAGCCGCCGACCGCGGCGCTGCCGGGCGGCGGCGGCTCGCTGCTGCCACCGCCGGCGCCCGACCTGGAGGTATCGCTGGGGCTCGCCTGGGTGAAGTGGCCGTAGTAGGGGGCCCAGGAGATCTTCTGCTTCGGTTCGGAGAAGTCCTCGCAGGGAACGCCCCCGTTTGAGTACAGCGAGTGCCAGATGTCGGCCGGGAAGGTGCCGCCGAAGACGGTGATCCCGTGCACGCTGGACATCGAGACGTCGTTCGACTCCGGGTAGCCGACCCAGACCGCGGTCGCCAGGTTGGGCTGGTAGCCGGAGAACCAGGCGTCGGTGTATTCGTCCGTGGTGCCGGTCTTGCCGGCCTGGCCGGCGCAGCCGGTGTAGGCGGCGGTGCCGGTGCCTTCGGTGATGTTGTCGTGCAGCAGGCGGGTCACCTCGTAGGCGACGGCCTCCGAGAGCACGCGTCTCGGTCGCGCGGCCTGGGGATGGTCGACCTTGCCGCTGGGGAAGATCACCTTCTCGATCGAGACCGGGTCGCGGTGAACGCCGCCGGCGGCGAGCGTCGCGTATGCGTCGGTCAGCTCGAGCGGGGTGACGCCGAGCCGCAGGCCGCCGATCCCCTCCGCCGGGATCCCGTCCAGCTCGGTCGTGATCCCCATCGACTTCGCCGTCTGGGCGACGCTGGCGGGGCCGACGTCGAGGTCAAGCTGGGCGAAGACGGTGTTGTCGGAGCTGACCGTCGCCTGCTGCAGGTTGACCGTTCCCTGGTAGCCCTCGTCGGCGGTGTGGACGGTCCAGTGGCCCCAGTGCGGCAGGTCGAGGTCGAGCGGTTTCGACGTGTAGTAGGTCGAGTAGGGGTCGATCCCCTGCTTGATCGCGGTGGTGAGGACGAAGGCCTTGAAGGTCGAGCCCGGCTGGCGGCGGCCCTGGGCGGCGAGGTTGAACTGCGTTTCGTCGTAGTTGGAGCTGGAGACCATCGCCCGGATGTGGCCGTTGCGGGGGTCGATCGAGACGAGGGCCGCGGAGGGGTCGGTCGAGTAGGGGAGGGAGGAGCGCATCGCTTCCAGGCCGACCCGCTGCAGGTCGGGGTCGATCGTGGTCCGCACCTCGAGGCCGCCGTTGCGCACCGTGTTGACCCCGTACTCGCTGATCAGGTCGTTCTCGACGTAGTCGAAGAAGTAGGGCTGGCGGTGCTTGAAGTAGTCGCCGGAGACGTTGAGGCGCAGGCCCGCCCGCTGCGCCGCCGCGGCGCGATCGGGGGCGACGAAGCCGAGCTTGCCCATCTTGCGCAGCACCTCGTTGCGCCGCGCCAGCGCCGCCGCCGGGTTGAGGATCGGGTTGTATTCCGAGGGCGCCTGCGGCAGCCCGGCCAGCAGCGCCGCCTGCGGCAGGCTCAGCTCCCAAACCGGCTTGTCGAAGTAGATCCGCGAGGCCGCCTGGACGCCGACCGCGGTGCTGCCCTCGATCGTGCCGTAGGAGGCGACGTTGAGGTACTGGCTGAGGATCTGCTTGCGCGAGTGGCGCTTGGAGTACTCGATCGCCAGCTTCGCCTCGACGATCTTGCGCTCCAGGTTCTGCTGGGGGTCGGCGATGCAGAGATTGCGGACCAGCTGCTGGGTGATCGTCGAGCCGCCCTCGACCGCCTTGCCGGCTTCGAGGTCCTTGACGGCGGCGCGGAGGATGCCCTCGGGGTCGACGCCCCCGTGCTGGAAGAAGCGCTGGTCCTCAATCGCCACCGTCGCCAGCTGCACGCTCCCGGGGATCCGCTCGATCGAGACCGGCGTGCGGGCCTCGTCGGAGGCGATCACGCCGAGCTTGCTGCCGTCGGCGGCGTAGAGGGTCGAGTTCCCGCCCTTCTCGACCGGTTTGCAGGTGGCGAGCGAGGGGGCGTCGGCGGCGACGTCGAGCACCCACGAGGTGACGCCGATGACGGCGATCGCGACCAGGGCGAAAGCGCCGCCGGCGACGATCAGGAGCTTGCTGCCGAGACCGCCGCGGCGCCGCTGGCGTCGCCGGTTGCGCTGCGTCATCGCACAGAGGGTACTTCGCGGCGGCGGGCTCTCAGGCCTGCGTGTCTTCGGTCGAGTGGTTGTGGACGATGCCTTCGACCAGGAGCTGGTTGGGGATCACCACCGAGCTGCCGTCGCCGGGGTCGACGTAGGTGTAGGAGAGGGTGATGTCGGTCACCCGCCCCCCTTTCTCCTCGAAGTCGATGCGGTCTCCGATCCGGAACGGCTGGGAGACCGCGAGCTGCACCCCGGCGACCATGTTGGCGATCGTGTGCTGGGCGGCAAAGCCGACGATCAGGCCGAGCACGGCGGTCGAGGCGAGGATGCCGGTGGCGAGCCGGCGCAGCTCGGTGAACTGGCTCAGGGCGAGGGCGGCGAGGACCAGGAAGATCGTCAGCAGGACGACCCGGCGCAGCACCCGCAGGCGGGTCCGGGTCGAACGGGAGACCTGGGAGACTGCGGGCGACATGGGTGCCAAGTTAGCCGCAGGGGCCGTCGCGTACTCCTCCCCGCTCAACTTTTTCGGTGATGAGCTGGCGGCTGGCAGTTGAGGGAACACCGAAAAAGTACAAGCCGCGGGGAGGAGTACGCGACGGCCTTTCCGTATGCGAATTGGGGCCCGCTTGCCGCAGTAGTTGGGGTTCTCCTAGCCTTAGGGACGGGGGTCGTGCTGGGGATTCCGGCGGCGATCATCGGCCACAAGGACGACGGGGACCTGACCACGTTCGGCAACGTCGGCGTGCAGCTGGGGACGGCCGTCGGGTTTCTGATGGTGCCGATGGCGATCGCGGCGCAGCGCGGCGCGGCGACGTTGCGGGAGATCTTCTCCCGCCTCGGGGTGCGGCGCTTCGCGCCTTCGGCGCTGAAGTGGATGGCGGCGGCGGTCGGGGCCTACCTGCTCTTCGCCTTCGCCTACTCGCTGCTGATCGTCGAACCGAAGCAGGAGGACATCGCCGACGGGTTCGGATCGATCCCGGTCCAGGTCCTGCTGATCGTCATCGCGGCGCCGATCAGCGAGGAGGTCTGCTTCCGCGGGATGCTCTTCGGCGGCCTGCGGGAGAAGCTGCCGCGACTCGGAGCGGCGCTCCTCGCCGGCCTGCTCTTCGGCGGCCTGCACGGCCTGACCGGGGTGACGGCGGTGCCGCCGCTGATCTTCTTCGGCTTCGTGCTGGCGCTGCTCTACGAGAAAACCGGCTCGATC
This sequence comes from uncultured Solirubrobacterales bacterium, assembly GCA_963762325.1. GTDB lineage: Bacteria > Actinomycetota > Thermoleophilia > Solirubrobacterales > 70-9 > VAYN01. The sequence goes on from CAVXKQ010000008.1 coordinate 269,126, forward strand.
GTGCCGTGCATCGTCCTGCACATGCTGAACAACTCTGTCGCCCTGCTCGGTCAGTAGCATCCGGCCGGTGAGTCGCCGCCTCGCGCTATTCCTTGCCCTCGCGGCGCTGCTCGCCCTCCCCGCCTCCGCCGCCGCGGCGAGCGCCGGGTCAAAGGGCGCCGCCACCGCGGTGGTCCCCGCAGCCACGGTGAAGATCAAGCTCGGCCACCTCGACGGCGGCCGCGCCGAGATCTACGGCAAGGTCCCGGTCTTCGGCACGATCAGCCCCTACGTCCCGGGCCAGCGGGTCGAGGTGACCTTCTACCTGGACGGCAAGGAGCTGGTCAGCCACAAGCTCGCGGTAGGCAAGGGCAAGGGCGGCTCCGGCAGCTTCCGCTCCAGCGTCATCGTCCGCGAGGACGGGAGGTACGCGGTCAGCGCCAAGCACGAGGCGACCGCGGTCCTCGGCGGCGACAGCACCGTGCGCAAGAGCTGGAAGGTCAGCTTCCCGGCTCTTCATCAGGGGCAGTGCGGCGACGTCGTCGTCGGCTTCAAGAAGGCGATGCGGAAGATGGGCTACATCGCCAACAGCGGCCGCTGCTTCGGCGGCAAGACCGGCCGCGGCGTGCTCGCCTACCGCAAAGTCAACGACATGACCCGCAGCTCGCGGGCCGGCAAGGGCCTCGTCAAGCGCGTCTTCGGCGGTCGCGGCGGCTACCACGTCCTCCACCCGAACGCCGGCGAACACCTCGAGGCGCCGCTCTCCAAGCAGGTCCTGGTCTTCACCAAGGGCGACAAGCCGTTCGCGATCTACCCGGTCTCCTCCGGCAAGTCCTCGACCCCGACCGTTACCGGCCACTTCACCTTCATCCGCACCGAACCCGGATACAACTCGCACGGCATGTACTACTCGTTCTATTTCTACGGCGGCTACGCGGTCCACGGCTACGAATCGGTGCCGGACTACCCCGCCAGCCACGGCTGCATCCGCACCTTCATCGCCGACCAGCCGGAGATCTACGAGCGCATCAACTACGGCGAGTCGATCTTCGTTTTCTGAGCGAGCGCTCGCCGATTTGGAGTTAAGGTCGGAGGGATGGAAGCGGAGTTGAGACAGGCGTGAAGGTCTTCGTTGCCGGAGCCTCCGGGGCGATCGGGAGGCCGTTGGTGCGACAGCTGGTCGCCGCGGGGCACGAGGTGACCGGAATGACTCGGCGCGAGGAGCGTGCAGAGGAGATCCGGGGCGCTGGCGCGGAGGCCGTGGTCTGCGACGCCCTGGACGGCGCGGTGCTGGAGAGCGCGGTCAAGGCCGCCGCGCCGGACGTGGTGGTCAACGAGCTGACCAGCCTGCCGGACAGCTACAACCCGCGCAAGGCGAGCTACTACGCGGCAAACAACCGAGTTCGGAGCGTGGGTGGCCGCAATCTCGTCGCCGCTGCCCGGGCCGCCGGCGCCCGCCGCTTCATCACCCAGAGCATCGCCTTTCTCTACGCCCCGGAGGGAGGCTGGGTCAAGGACGAGCAGGCGCGGCCCTTCGACGACGCGCCGGGCCATTTCGGCGCCGTGGTGAAGGTCATGCTCGAGCATGAGCGCGAGGTGGTCGAGTCCCCCGACTTCACCGGGCTGGCTCTGCGCTATGGCCAGTTCTACGGGCCCGGCACCTACTTCGCGGCCGAGGGCCACTTCGGGCGAGAAACGCGCCGGCGCCGCTTCCCGGTCGTCGGCCCGGGCACCGGGACGTTCTCGTTCCTGCACGTGGAGGACGGCGCGGCCGCCACGCTCGCGGCCGTCGAGCGCGGTGAGGCCGGCGTCTACAACGTGGTCGACGATGAGCCGGGCCGTCTCAGCGAGTGGCTGCCGGTCTACGCCGAGGCGCTCGGCTCCAAGCCGCCACGCCGCGTGCCCGTCTGGCTGGCGAGCCTGGCCGCCGGCAGCGCCGCCGCCGCCTCCGCGCTGGAGCTGCGCGCCGCCACCAACGCCAAGGCCAAGCGCGAGCTCGGCTGGGAGCCGTCGCACCCGAGCTGGCGCCAGGGCTTTCGCGACTCGCTCTCCTGAGCGGTCGGCGGCTCCGGGGCCTTCGCCTAGGATGCGCGCGGTGACCGACCTCGACGCCGCCAAGCAGACGCTGCTCGCCGAGCTGCGCGAGCACTCGCTGGTGCTCGGCGAGGTGACCCTGTCCAGCGGCACCAAGGCCCAGTACTACGTCGACGCGCGGCGGACGCTGATGCGCCCCGCTGGCTTCCGGGCCGCCGGCGAGCTGATCGCCGCCGCCGCCGCCGAGCTCGGGGCCGACGCCGTCGGCGGTCCGGCAACCGCGGCGATCCCCCCCGCCTGCGCGGCGATCGCGGTGCCCGCCGGGTCCGGGCTCGTCGCCTTCTTCGTGCGCAGCGAGCGCAAGGAGCACGGCCTGCAGCGCTGGGTCGAGGGCCCGGTGGAGGCCGGATTGCGTTGCCTCGTCGTCGAGGACACCGTCACCAGCGGCGGCTCGACCGCGACCGCGATCGGGCGCATCCGCGACGAGGGCCTCGCCGTCGCCGGCGTCCTCGCGGTCGTCGACCGGCTTGCCGGAGGAGCCGAGAGGATCGAAGCGGCGGCCGAGGCTCCCTACCGCGCCCTGGTCACGATCGACGAGCTCTACCCGGACCGCCCGGACCGGGCCTGAGGCGGAATGGAGCCCGACGCGGTCGAGATCCGAGTCGTCGGCTGCCTGATCGAGAAGCAGCGCACCACCCCGGACGCCTATCCGCTCTCGCTCAACGCTCTGCGGCTGGCCTGCAACCAGTCGACCAATCGCGAGCCGGTGGTCGAGTACGACGAGGCGACGGTCGTCGAGGCCCTGCGACGGCTCGCCCTGCGCGGCTGGACCCGCCTCGCCAGCGGCGCCGGCAGCCGCGCCCGCAAGTACCGCCACCTGATGGCGGAAGCACTAGGGGCCGACGACGGCGAGCTGGCCCTGCTGGGGGTGCTGATGCTGCGCGGCCCCCAGACCCCCGGCGAGCTGAAGCAGCGCAGCGAGCGCCTGCACGCGTTCGACGGTCTCGGCGCGGTTCAAGCGGCACTGGAGGCCCTCGTCGAGCGCGGCTACGTCGCCCGTCACGAGCGCCGGCCGGGGCAGAAGGAGCAGCGCTACGAGCAGCTGCTCGGCGGACTGGAGAGGACGGTGGCGGCAAGCTTCCGAGGCGACGACGCCGGCTCAGACGCCGGTGGAGACGTCGCCGTTGCAGGGGAGGGCGACGCTGGGGAGAGCGCCGACACGGTGACCGGCCCCGAGACGTCACGCGAGGGCGACCTGCTGCCGGCTGAGGATCGCCTCACCCGCCTGGAGCGCGAACTCGCCGAGCTGCGCCTCGAGCTGACCGCCTTGCGGGAGGCGCTTGGCGACTCTTTCGAAGGTTGAGCACTCGCAGGCCCTATAGGCCCAGTAAGCGCTCAACCTTGCTAGCCGCCGGCGCGGAGCGCGACGACGCGCCGGCCGCCGGGGATGGCGGCGATCAGCTGGGTCGGTAGCTGCCCCCGCTGCCCGAGCAGCGCTCGCCCGCCGCTGCTGAAGGGAATCGTGAACGGGTGGGCCCGTTCGCCGCTGAGCTGGAAGGCGCGCCGTCCGAGCGAGCGGGTGACGGCGCGGATCCGCGGCGGCGTCCCCCGCCGGTGCGGCAGCGCGATCTTGAGCCGGGTGCGCAGCGTGAGCTGGCCGGGGCAGCGGGTCCCTTCCGGCCAGTGGCAGGCGATCCAGATCCGCACGCCCCCCGGCTTCACCTTGAGGTGGGAGAGGGAGATCGCGACCGGGATCGTGGTTGCCTTGCAGCCCAGCAGGCGGTCCTCGCCACCGCCGCTGTTGAGCGCGTAGACGCAGACGGGCTGCGCTCCCGACTTGACGGTCGGGAAGCTGACGTCGAAGCCGTGCTGGGCGCCGGCCTGGCGGTACCTGGCGGCGACGTCCGGCCGCGCTTGGAAGGCGACCTGGCCAAGGTCCTGCTGCAGCGCCCCGACCGCCCCCGGCCGGCCGCCGACGAAGACGCGGATCGCCAGCGGTTCGGTCGGCGCGTTCTTGTCGAGCGCCCAGCCGCGCACGCGCAGCCGCCCCGGCGTCGGGGAGCCGACCAGGTCGAGGAAGCCGACCGGGTCTTCGTTGGCGGCGGTCGGCGCCGCGGTGCCGACGGTCCCCCCGTCGACGTAGTTGTTGTCGATGTTGATCGTCACCCCGCCGTAGCTCTCGTCGTGGCCGCCGCGGTACTGGTGGATGCGCTGGTGCTGGCTCCAGCTGTTGGCCGGCACGTTCGGGTCGAGGGTGTTCTGCTGTCCGTTCCAGTTGGCGATCCAGAGGTGGTCCGGCAGGTTGTAGCCGCTGCCGACCTGGTCGCCGAGGTCGGCGATGCCGGAGGCGCTGCTGCTGTAGACGCCGGATACGTAGCTGAGCGAGTGCAGCTTTTCGGTCCAGGCCTCGAGGAAGGCGAGGGTGGCGGCGGTGGCGCTGGAGGTGCGCGAGTAGGACTCCATGTCGAAGTAGATCGGGCTGCCCGGGCCGATCCCGACGGCGCTGGCCTGGGCCACGGCGTCGCTCGCCGCCGCCGCGCCCTGCGCCGTCGCCTGGCCGGCGCTGAGCTTGGCGCAGCTGCTGCAGCTGCTGGTCGGCGCCTGCAGACCGACGTAGGTCGGGATCAGGTGCCAGCCCGCCTCGGTCTGGGCGCTGACCCAGCTCGCGGTCAGGTTGGGCTGCGAGCAGCCGCGGTTGGCGCCGCCGATGTAGACGCCGATCGCTTCATAGGGCGAGGAGGCCCGCCAGGCCGCCATCGAGCGCGAGGAGGGCGCCGTGCAGGCGTCGAAGCCGAGCCCCGTGAAGGCGCTGCCGCCGGCCGATGCAGCGGCGATGCGCCGCGAAGGCGCCGGCAGCGCCGACCCGCTGGCCCGCGCCGCGGCCGGTTCGACCAGGATCGCCCGCTGCCGGCCGAGCACCTCGGCGGGGCAGCGCTGGGTCGCCGACGGAGTCCCCAGGTAGACCGCCCGCCGGTCCAGCCGCACGCACATCCCCGGGTGCTCGCTGAGGCGATAGACGGGCCAGGCCGACGGCGCCTCGACGCGCTGGCCCTGGAAATGGAGGACACGCGCGGCGGCGCCGGCGGGTCCGAGGGCCGCCACCGCCCAGAAGGCCAGCAGCGCAAGCGCGGCCAGTGAGAGCCCCGGCCCGTGGCTTCGTCGTCTCATCCGCTGCACTCTCGCTACAAAGCCGAGCGGAGGCGGAAAGTTGCTGCCTCGGGAAAGAATCCCTGCAGCGCCGCGCTCTGTGAGGTAGCCCGGCTAGGGGAGCATGGTGCAGGGTTTGAACGCGCTGCCCTGGAGGAAGGTGCCGTCCTTGAAGGTGAGCTCGATCCTCGCCTGCAGCCGACCGTCGGCGCAGCGCGCGTTGGCGACGCTGAGTCGCTCGCCCCGGTAAGTCCATTTGCGGTCGATCTTGATCCGCCCGTAGATGCCCGAGCCGTAATCGTTGACGATTTTGGGAAGGTCGACTTCCACCCGATAGCCGTAGCGACCGTTGTTCACTTTTTCCAGCTCGGCCTGGACCAGATAGGTGGTCGCCACCGGGTACGTGAGGTAGGCGTGGCCGATCCCAGTCGGGTTTCCGTGCCTCTCGGGGCCGTTGAAGATGGTGATCGGAGACGAGGCTTCAACCGGCGCCTGTTCGGGAAGCTCGATCAGCGCGGTGCCGAATCCCGTGCCGATGATCGCCCCAGGGCACATCCTGCGGGCCTGCGCGGTGGTCGTCGCCACCAGTTTCTTCTGCGTGCACTTCGGCAGGCCGCGCGTCTCCGCATGGCCGTGCTTATCCAGTTCGACCACGATCTTGCGCAGCGGCGAGGGCCGCGTACCGTCGACGGTGCGAATCCGGCCGTGCCCGAAGAGCTTGATCGGGGCATCGTGGTCGCGGGGAAGCGCGGTCGGGGCAAAGCCCCCGTTGCCGCTGGCGATGAGGTTCCCGAATCGCAGCGTTATCCCGGAGGCGCTCCCCGCGGCGAGGAGCGCGATCACCAGAGCCGCCACCAGTGCCTTTGCCCACCGATTTCCCCTCATCTCCGACCTCCCTGATGCTTTTGATTGCAGCGTCCCGTTCGCACGGTCCAATTTGGACTATAGGAGCGTAGGCTCAACCGGCGCTTCTGTCAACACCCCGGTTTGCTTATAGCTCGCCGGAGGCGACGCGGGACCAGAAGCGGATCAGGGCGCGCTCTTGGTTGATGCCGAATGCCATCGTCAGGCGAATGCCCTCGGGCAGCACCGGATAGGCGGCGCCGGCTTCCAGGTCGCGCAGCAGCTGCCGGTGCACGGGCAGTTGGGCCTCTGCGAGGGCGACCGGGTCGGTGCCGAGGAAGAGCTTCAGCGCGGCCAGGTTACGGCCCTCGTAGGTGCGCTCGGTGGCCTCGCCGCGCCACCGCTCGAGTGCCTTGCGGCCGCGCGCGGTGAGCTTGTAGAAGCGCCGCCGCCGCCCGCCCTCCTCGCGGCTTTCGGCGAGCAGGCCGGTCTCGGCCAGCCGCGCGCACTCGCTGTAGATCTGCGAGTGGGGCAGCGGCCAGACCCGGAAGACGCTCGTGCTGGCGAACTGTTTGAGCTCATACGGCGTCGCCGGCTCGTTTAGGTCGAGCAGCCCGAGAACGATGTAGGAGGCCTCAGTCAGCCGTGGTTCCGCCACCCCGTAAAGACTATTGTCGCCGCGGCGGGCGGTGGGAGACGAGCGCCCCGGGCCGGAGTCGAACCGGCGACCTGCCGCTTAGGAGGCGGCTGCTCTGTCCTCTGAGCTACCGGGGCAAGGGGCGGATTATCCCTGGTCCGGGCGAAGCACCATGGGGTACCCGCGTGTTAGAAAGGGGTAGACGAATGATCCGCAAGCCAGGGAAAGCGATAGCGGCGGGGGGAACGAGAGCGGTGGCTTTCGCGCTTGCCCTTGCCTGCGTTTTGGCTGTGGCCCTCGTTGGGTGCGGTGGGGGAGGCGACAGCTCGTCGTCGTCGACGACGAGCTCGGACCAGGCCAAACCATCCACGTCCGCGCAGGAGGGGTCCGGCTTGACGCCCAAGCCCCAAAAGGATTCCGGCGGCGGCTCGGAGCAGTTTCGGGTCAAAGGAGGCGACAACAGCGTCCAGGAATTCGGGCAGGAGGCTCCCGAATCTGAAATGGACGAGGCCGCGGCTGCCCTGCATGGCTTCCTCGACGCCCGCGCCGCGGGCGACTGGACCTCCGCCTGCTCGTACCTCGCGGATGAAATCGCGCAATCCTTGCAGCAGCTATCCACCTCCTCGCAGGGGGCGGACTGCGGGCAGTTGCTGCAGTCGCTCTCCAAAGGCGTGCCCAGGTCGGCGTTGGCGGAAGCGGCTATCGCCAACGTCGGGTCGCTGCGCCTCGAAGGGGACCGTGCCTTCCTGCTCTACCGCGGTGCCCACGGCGTCGTCTACGTAGTCCCGATGGAAAGAGCCGGCGACGCCTGGAAGGTCGCGGGGCTTAGCGGCACGCCGCTCCAGTAAGGCCGACGACCCGAGCCGCGCGGGCCTGGCACCGCGGCGACGAGCACCGAACAACTCTTTCTCGCGCGGTTTTCGGAAATGGTCGACAATCCGTCCCTTTTTAAACACCGCATTTCTCTAAAAGAGTAGCGTCGCCCTGCGGTCTACCAGTCGTATCGGTAGCTGAGAGCCGTCACTAGCGGGAGGGGAGATGAGCCTGTTCCGAGCTCGGAAGGCTCAGCTCTGCCCTGTGAGTGGAGTTTGCACGGACAAGGACCGAGGTCGCAGACCTCGTGTGACTGTGCGTGCCTGGATGTCACAAATCAATCCGTCCTAGGAAAGGACGGGCAAGGGAGAGAACAGTGAAGCGAATCAAGAGTCGAGCATCGCGCAACCTGAAAGCTCTGGGGCTTTCGCTGGCGGCTGTACTCGCACTAGGCGTGGTGGGTGCGTCGGCGGCGCAGGCCGAAGGGAAATTCATCGCCGGCAAATATCCGGCCAGTTTGAACGGGAGCTCAACCAGCGCCCAGACGATCACCATCGCTGGCGGCGTCCGCCAAGTGTCGTGCGGGACGGCGAGCTTTACGGGAGAACTGACTGCTGCAGCGGAATCCGTGCAGATCTCTCCAACGTACCTGATGTGCTCGGGCTCGCTCCCCTCTGAACCGATAACGCTTTCTCCGAATGGGTGCAGTAATACGTGGACTGTCACTAAATTGGAAAGCGCGACGACGGCTACCGGCACGGAAGCGATCAACTGCCCGGCCGGCCAGGAATACCAAATAGATTTTTACGCAAGTGCTAAAGAACAATCTGAACATAAACCCATCTGCACCTATGGGCTCCCGGCACAGGCAGGGCTCGGCACTGTGGAATACACCGATGTCGGTTCGGGCTCCACTGCCAGTCTCAACATCACTAGAAACGTCACGGGCGTGAAAGTCAACGTTCTGAAAGGTCTGAAAATCACCTGCGGGGCCGCGGCTGGAACGTCTACTACGGCCGCAATCGGCGGCAGTCTGAATATGACCGCCAAAAATGCGGGCGTGCAGACCGGACTGTCGGTCGGCTAGGCAGTAATGCGGTCGACTGCCTGATCGGGCGGCCGGGGAAGTCAACGGTGAGGGGGCGGTACCGTCCTCTCACCGTCTGCCTTTCCCGAGGTCGGGTCGACGCCGGCGCCACTCAGGCCGCGTAGAGGCTCTCGGAGGCCAGCTCGATCGCGCGGCGGTTCCAGAGCTTCACCTTGACGAAGACCTCGTCTCCGTAGCCCTCGAGGGCATCTAGGGCGATCAGGGTGAAGCGGTCCTGGGAGATCTCCTCCTGGTCCACCGCCTCGTCGTCCAGCTCGGCGGTGGCGGCGACGGCCCCGCGTACGAGCGGGCGGCCCCAGATCAGGGTGACCGCGCCGGCCCGGCCGTTCTCGCCGCGCCAGCGGCCGATCACGTCGTCGTTGAGGTCGATGCGCCAGTCCTGGTTGTCCGCGGCGAGGACGTCGGTGAAGTCGGCCTTGGCCTGGAAGTCGGAGGGGTCGCCGCCGGGCGGCTGGACGTAGGAGACGTGACCGAACAGCTCCAGCTTGCCCTCGGCGCTGTCGGTGTGGGCGGAGCAGGGGACCCAGATCCGCCCGCCCCAGGCGCGCTCCGGGAACCAGTCGATCGTCGCGGGCGTCGTCGCGCCCTCCGGCAGGTCCTCGATTCCCTCGACCGCCTCGCGAAACGCCGTGGTCAGCCGCTCGGCGAAGCGCCCGTGCGGGATCCCCTCCTGGGTGGTGTCGGCGATGAAGCGGGGGATCGGTTTCGGGTTCGGAGGCACGCCGGTCAGTCTTCCAGGGCTTCGCGCAGATCGGAGGCTGCCCGCTCGGGCGGGTAGACGTTGATGTCGACGCCGGTGCCAAGCTCGAAGCCGGCCTTGATCGTCAGCCGCGGGGCGATGTCGACGTGCCAGCCGAACCGCTCGGCGCCGCGGGGGGCGGTGCGGACCCAGAGGTTGAGCTCCGGCGAGCCGCCGAAGCGCGCGGCGAGCACGCGCATCGCGGTGCGGATCATCGCCGCGCCGGTCTCGTCATCGGCGAAGCTGGCGGCCTCGCGGCGGGGGATCACGCGCAGCTCGAAGGGCGAGCGCGAGGCCCAGGGGCAGACCAGCGCCGCCTCCTCGTCGATCGCGACGAGGCGCTCGCCGCGCCGCACCTCCTCGACCAGGATGTCGCCGAGCAGGCCGCTGCCGGCGGTGCGTTCGGCGTAGGCGCCGGCCCGCTCCCGCTCCCGCGCGACCGCGGCCGGGACGAAGGGCAGGGCGTAGAGCTGGGCATGGGAGTGCTCGAGCGAGGCGCCGGCGCCGCCGCCCTCGTTGAGGATCAGCTGCACGTAGGGGGCGTCGGCATGGGCCCGCATCCGCTCGCGCCAGGTGGCGATGGCGGCGGCGAACCGCTCCTCGTCGAGCGCGGCCATGGCGGTCACGTGCTCGGGCGAGTTGATCAGGACCTCGTGGGCGCCGGTCGCCGGACGGGCGGAGAAGAGGTCGGGTTCGCCTGCCCGGCGCGAGGCCAGCAGGGGGTCGCCGCTGCTCGCGAAGGCGCCCGCCTCGGCGCCCGGGCTCCCAGGCCCGTCCGCGTCGCCGGGGGCGCCGGGTCGTGGTTCCTTTTCCACGTCACTCGTGCATAAGGAACCACGCGACGGGTCGCCGAGCGCCGGGTAGAGGTTCGGCACCACGCGGGTCCTCCAGCCCGGGCTGTCGGCGGACCCGCCGCCGGGCCGCAGCGCGTAGAGCTCGGGCGGCGTGCGGTCCTCGCGTCCCTCGCAGAAGGGGCAGTTCTCCGGGCCCTTGGGCTCCGCCGTGGGCGGCGAGAAGCCCTCCGGGCGGTCGGCCCGGCCGGGGGCGAGGATGGTCCTCAGCCCGCTCAGCTGGTCGATGCGTATCTCGGGCGCGCTCAGGACCGCGAGGGGGGGAGGTCGTCGGGAATCTCAGGCGGCGGCGGCGCCGGCGGGGTCGGGGGAGTCGGCGGTTTCGCCTTGCTGCCGCCGGCTTTGTGATCGGCGCGGCCGAGGAAGGGCTCGAGCACGTCCATCGGCAGCGGGAAGACCACGGTGGTGTTCTGGTTGCTGCCGATTTCCAGCAGCGTCTGCAGGTAGCGCAGCTGCAGCGAGGCCGGGTTGGTGCTGATGATGTCGGCCGCGTCGGTGAGCTTCTGGGCCGCCTGGAACTCGCCCTCGGAGTTGATGATCTTGGCCCGCCGCTCGCGCTCGGCCTCGGCCTGGCGGGCGATCGCCCGCTGCATCTGTTCGGGGATCTCGACGTCCTTGATCTCGACCGCGGTCACCTTCACGCCCCAGGGCTCAGTCGACTCGTCGATGATCGTCTGCAGCTCCTCGTTGAGCCGCTCGCGCTCGGAGAGCAGCTGGTCGAACTCGGCCTTGCCGAGCACCGAGCGCAGCGCCGTCTGCGAGATCTGCGAGGTGGCGAGCAAATAGTTTTCGACCTCGGTGATCGCCTTGCGGGGGTCGATCACGCGGAAGTAGGCGACGGCGTTGACGCCGGCGGGGACGTTGTCGCGGGTGATCACCTCCTGCGGCGGGATGTTCAGGGTGACCGTCCGCAGGTCGACCTTGACCATGCGGTCGATGAACGGGATCAGCAGGATCAGGCCGGGCCCCTTCTGGGCGATCAGGCGGCCGAGGCGGAAGATGACGCCACGCTCGTACTCGCGCAGGATCCGGACCGAGGAGCCGATCGCGATCAGCCCGAAGAAGGCGACGACGACGATGATTCCGAGCGCAACCTCCATCAGCTGCCTCCTTCTCTGGTCGGGTCCGCGGCCGCTGGCTGGGCGCTGACCACCAGCGTCAGCCCGTCGACCGCCTCGATGGTGACTCTATCCCCCACTCGCGCCGGGGGACTGCCGTTCGCCAGCCGTGCTCCCCAGATCGTCCCCTGCGCCCAGACCTGGCCCGTGGGGTCGATCGTCGAGCGCGCCTCGCCGTTGTCGCCGATCAGCTCCTCGGTGCCGGTCCGCACCGGCTGGTCGCGGTGCGCCTCGATCACCTTGCGGGTGACGAAGTAGAAGGTGATCCCGGACAAGATGCCGAGCGTGATCAGGGCCGGTCCGACGATGTCGGCGTGGTCATTGTTGGAGCCGAGGGCGACGATCCCCCCGGCAACGATGCCGGCCGTGCCGACCAGGGCGAGCAGCCCGCCGGTCGGCAGCAGCAGCTCGGCCAGGAGCAGGGCGAAGCCGACGAGGGCGATGATGACGAACGTTTCCACCGTTTGATTATCCGCCCTTCAGGGCGTAGCGCTTGACGTCGGCTTCGAGTTCGGAGTCGTGCGCATAGGGGCCCTGCTTGAGGTAGACGAGCTCGCCGCCGCGGTCGTAGAAGGCGGTGTCGGGGAGGCCGAGGCTGGCGCCGAGCGAGTCGGCGATGTCTTTGCCGGGGTCGCTGTAGCTGGGGTAGGGGACCGGCGCCTCTTCGAGGAAGGTGGTTGCGGCGTCGTCGGAGTCCTCCGAGTCGATGCCGATGAAGGCGATGCGTTTGCCGTAGCGGGCGGAGAGCTTCTGCAGGACCGGGAACTCGAAGCGGCAGGGGCCGCACCAGGAGGCCCAGACGTTGGCGACGATCGGGTAGCCGCGCAGCGAGTCGATCCGCCGCTCGTAGGCGTCGGTGCCCCCCGGGAGCAGTTCGTTGGCCTGCCTGTGCAGGGTCGCCAGCGGCGCCGGTGAGCCGGCCAGGGCGCGCTTGTAATTGGGGTACCCGCCGCTGCTGGCACCGTCCTCGGAGGAGCCGCAGCCGCCGGCGAGAAGCGCGGCCAGCGCCAGCGCGAACAGCGCGATGCGCGGTGTCGGTCGCGTGGTCATCCGTTCCGTGATTACAATACGTATGTTCGGTTCGCCGGTATGCGAGCCGCTTGAGATCTCCAGGGGAAAGGGATACGGACTCCTGGAAGCCCTCGTTCACCTGCCCCGGCCGGCTGTCTGCGTTCGGCGGGGGCACACCCAGAAGCCTTCCTATGGCCAAGACCAGCGACGTTGCCGCGCGAGCGGCAGTTCCTTCAAGCGCCGATATCGAGCGTGCGGCGGAGTTTGCCCGCGAGCCGTTCCTGCTGGACGGCGAGGGGCCGGAGGCGCTCGCGCCCGGCACGGCGCGCCGCCGCGCCATGGACGCGGCGCTGAGCGAGATCGACGCTGGCGCCGAGTACCCCTCGATTGAGTGGCGCCGCGACTTCTCGCTGCTGCTGGGGCTGGAGCGCTTCCTCGCCGACGAACCGCCGAAGCTGCGCGACGGCGCCGAGCTCAACCCGCACCAGGTCGACGCGCTCTCCGGCACCCTGGCCGAGCTGATGGCCCAGCAGCAGGTGATCACCGAGGACGAGCGCCGCAATGGCGACGGGGCGGACGGCGACGCGGCGGACGGTGACGCGGACGAGGCGGAGGCCGACGCTGACGCCGCTGCGGACACCGAGGAGGAGCTGAGCGCCGGCGGTACGCCCGCCGCCGCCGGCGACGACGCTGAGAAGGATGCCGACAGCGACGAGGACACTGCCGACGACGGGGACGACGAGGACCAACTCGAGGAGGAGGACGAGGAGCTCGCCGCCGACGAGGAGCCCCAGGACTGGGAGGAAGCACCGGCCGACGAGGACGAGGAGGTGGTCGAGGACGCCCCCGAGGACCCCGGCGCCGCCCGCCGCTTCTGGTTCGAGCACGCGACCGGCGCCGGCAAGACGGTCGCCGCGGTCGGCTTCATCGAGGCGACCAAGACCGGCGGCGTGCTGATCCTCACCCACCGCCGCAACCTGGTCGACCAGTTCATCGGCGAGATCTCCGACCGCGGCTACAAGGAGCGTCTGCGGCCGCCGCTGCTCGACGGCCGCGACGACCCCGACGGCGCGATCACGGTCGAGACCTACCAGTGGTTCGTCCGCAACCACAAGAAGGTCTCCGACGCCTACGCGATCGTCATCTGCGACGAGGCGCACACCGCGCTGGGCGAGAAAACCAGCGCCTGCATTCGCGCCTGGGACGGCCCCGTCTTCATCGGCATGACCGCGACCGGGGCGCTGATCGCCCGCCACGTCGCCGACCTCTTCCCGACCCAGACCTCGCGCTTCGACCTCGCCCAGGCCGCCCGCCGCGGCGTCATCTCGCCGCTGCGCTGCCTGCGCATCCCGCCCGGGCCCGGCGTCCGCACGATCGCCAAGGTGCCGCTGCGCAAAGGCGAGGTCGACCAGGACTTCGACCAGGAGGAGCTGGCCGCGCTGCTCGACCAGGAGCCCTTCAACGTCGCCATCGCCGACCTCTACCGCTCGCGCTTCCGCAAGGTCCCCGGCGTCCTCTACACGGCCGGCGTCCAGCACGCCAAGAACGTGGCCAAAGCCTTCCGCAATGCCGGGATCAACGCGCAGGCTGTCTCTGGCGAGACCCCGAAGCGTGAGCTGGCCGAGATCCTCGCCGGCTTCGAGCGCGGCGAGGTCGACGTGCTCTGCAACGCGATGCTGCTGGCCGAGGGCTGGAACTCGCCACGGGCGACGATCTGCATGCACCTGGCGCCAACCGCCTCGCGCAGGATCTACCAGCAGCGGGTCGGCCGCGTCACCCGGCGGGCGCCGGGCAAGGAGGCGGGCCTGGTGATCGACTTCGTCCACCCGGCGACCACCCACGACGAGACGATCATCACCCTGCACAGCCTGCTCGACCGCGACGTCTACCGCGGCGGCGCGATCGTCGTCGGGCCGGTGCGGCGCGGGCGCGGGCGCAAGGTCCGGGTCGAGCGGCGGATCGTCCCAGTCTCCGAGGTCGAGGAGAAGCGGATGGAGGTGCTGGAACGGGAGATCTGGCGGATCGCGGTGGAGAACCTCGACTACCCGGAGCAGCACGCCTGGGCGGCGCTGGCCGGGGCGCGCGTCAACACCCAGGGCTGGCGGCGGGCGCGGGCGATGCTGCAGAACGACAGGACCAAGGAGCTGCGCCGCCGCTTCCTGCTGACCTGCGTGCAGCGCAACCGCAATGCCCAGCTGCGGCTGAAAGCGCTGGGGGAGATCGCCGACCTCGGCGACCCCGACGCCTTCGATGACGCGATCGACATCGTCGGCACCTGGAGCCGCGAGGACAAACGGGCCGGGACCAAGACCCTGCTGCAGGCGCTGGTCGACAAACGGATCGGCCGCCGCGACCAGGCCCAGGCCTGGGTCTGGCGGCTCGCCTCCTACACGCGCGAACTGCACGAGGAGTACGCGGTGCAGCGCTGGCCGGAGACCAAGCGGCTGCTGGGCCTGCTGGTCAACTCCTCGGGGCGGGCGCACGGGCGCAACGCGCGCCGCCTCGTCCACGCCGCCCGCAAACAGGATCGGCGCCTGGCGGTGGGGCTGCTGGCCGCGGCCGTCTCCCACACCCCGGAGGGCGAGGAGGTGCTGCGCGGCGCCCGCATGCGGATGGCGCGGAAACCGTCGGCCGTCGCGCGCGAGCTGCTGCGCAACTTCCCCAAAGGCGGCAAGCGTCGGCGCAAACGCGGCAAGCGCAACGGCGGGCAGGGCGATAACGGCTCCGCTCCCGAGGCTGACGGGAGGCAGGGAGGCAACGGCAGCGAGAAACCGCGCAAAAGGTCGAAGCCGAGAAAACGGCGCAAATCTGGGGCGGGCGCTCAGGCCGAATCCGCTGCCGCCGGCGAGTCAGGCTCAGGTAAGGCGGACCTCTCTGCTGCCGACGGTGAGTCAGGCGCGGGTCAGGTGGACCTCGCCGGCGCCGACGGCGATGCGGTCGCCGCTCGTGGTGACGACGAGCAGGTAGCCCCGGTCGTCGACCCCGTCGGCGACGCCTGAGCCGCCTTCCCAGGCGACCTCCCGGCCCCGCAGGGCGTCGCGCTCGCGCCAAGCGGCCAGCACCGTGTCTGGGTCGGCGTCGACCCAGTGGGCTAGGTGGCGGTTGAGGACTGCGGTTGCGGTGAGGGGGGTCGTGGGGGATCCCGCCGGAGCAACAGCGGGGAGGCTCCGTCGGGACCCCCCACGACCCCCCTGGCTCGGGCCGAAGAGGGAAACCGCCGTTTCACGGAGGTCGGCGGGGAACTCGTCAGGGGAAATGGTGAGGTTCAGGCCGATGCCGACGACGGCCCAGCCGTCCTGGGGGCGGGCCTCGACGAGGATGCCAGCCAGCTTGCGTCCCTCGACGAGGACGTCGTTGGGCCACTTGACGCCGCAGCGGAAGTCCGTCGCCTCGTCGCCGTGGACGGGCTCGCCAGCGAGCTCCTCCGCCGCTTCGCAGACCGCGAGCGGGGCGGCGAGGGGAAGCATCAGGTGGCGCTCGTCGAGGGGGCGGATGATCGCCGAGTAGAGCAGCGCCTTGCCGGCTGGCGCGGTCCAGGTCCGGCCTTGGCGCCCGCGCCCAGCGGTCTGCTCGCCGGCGGTGACGACGGTGCCGTGTAGGGCGCCTTCCGCGGCCAGCTCGCGAGCCCGCGTGTTGGTCGAGTCGATCGAGTCGAAGTGATGGTGCGGCTCGCCGAAGCTCATCGCCGACCCTTCACGCGGTTGCTTTTTGTCGCCCACAGGGCGACAAGCGACAACCGCGCTCTGCGGCGGTCATCGTTTCGCCGCGTCGGCGAGCAGAGCGGCAACGAGGCCGTCGATGTCGTGGCGCTCGGCTTCGACGGCGACGTCGAGGCCGGCGGCCTTGGCGGTTGCGCTGGTGACGGGGCCGATCGAGACGATGCGGGCGCCGCGCGGGAAGCGGTCGCCGAGCGCCTCCGTCAGGTTGGTCACGGTGGAGGAGGAGGTGAAGGTGACGTAGTCGGCGCCCTGGGCGGCCTCGATCGTGCCGGCGTCGGGCTGTTCGCGCACGGTCTCGTAGAGGGCGACGACGTCGACCTCGGCGCCGCGCTCGCGCAGGGCGTCGGGGAGGACGTCGCGAGCCTCGGCGGCGCGGGCGACGAGCACGCGCCTGCCCTCGACCTCGACCTCGGCCAGCCCCTCGACCAGCGCCTCGGCGACGAAGCGCTTGGGGACGATGTCGGCGGCGATCCCATGCTGGGCGAGGGCATGGGCGGTGCCGGGCCCAATCGCGGCGACGGTGGCGCTGGCGAGAGCGCGGGCGTCGAGGCCGGACGCGGTTAACCCTGCGCCGGCCTCGTCCGGTGGCAGCACCGTCGCCGTGTCGGACGGGTTCGCTCGCTGCGCACCGCCCGTCGAAGTCACCCCGGACTGACCTGGTGACCCCGCGGCCGCAGGGTCTGAACCCACCTCCTTCCCCGTCGCCGCGAGGGCCTCGAAGAGCAGGTTTGCCCCATTGGGACTGGTAACGCAGACCAGGGCGTACTCGCCGATCGACGCGACCGCTTTGCGCACCTCCTTGCTGTCGATCCGTGGCTCGATCCGGATCGCCGGCAGCTCGACCACCTCGGCGCCGAGGTCGCGCAGGCTCGCCGCGAGGCCGCTGGCCTGGGCGCGGGCGCGGGTGACAACGACGCGGCGGCCGTGCAGCGGGCGGCGCTCAAGCCAGGAGAGGTCCTCGCGGCGGGCGGCAACCAGCCCAATCACAATCAGCGCCGGCGCCTTCACACTCTCGCGCTCGACCGCGGCCGCGATCGTCCCCAGGGTGGCGCTGACGGTGCGTTGACCGGGCCAGGTGCCGCGTTCGATCGCCGCGGCCGGCTCCTCCGGGTCGCGACCGGCGGCGATCAGCGCCACCGCGTTCTCGGCCAGTCGTTTGACCCCCATGTAGAAGACGAGGGTGCCGGGGAAACCGGCGAGGGCGTCCCAGTCGAGTGCCGACTCGGCCTTCTCCGGGTCCTCGTGGCCGGTGACGAAGGCGACCGCGGAGGCGTCGTCGCGGTGGGTGACCGGGATCCCGGCGTAGGCGGTCGCGGCGACGCCGGCGGTCACCCCCGGCACAACCTCGAACTCGACCCCCGCCTCGCGCAGCGCTTCGCCCTCCTCGCCGCCGCGCCCGAAGACGAAGGGGTCGCCGCCCTTGAGCCGGACGACGCTCTTGCCGGCCTGGGCCGCCGCGATCAGCCGCGCATTCGTCTCCCCCTGCGGAACCGAGCTTCCTGGTCGACGGGCCTGAGACGTCCGATATGCGGACGTTTGGGGCCCGTCGACGGGCGGTTCGGGCTGCTTGCCGACGTAGACGAGCTCGGCGTCCTCGCGGGCGCCATCGAGGGCCGTCGGCGGGATCAGCCGGTCGTGGAAGATCGTGTCGGCGCTGGCGATGAGCGCCAGCGACCGCGCCGTCATCAGCCCCGGATCCCCCGGCCCCGCGCCGACCAGGTAGACGACCCCACCCCGAGCAATCATTGGTCCGGCCTTCCCCAAGGCCGATGGGCCGATATGTCGGCGTGGGCTCGACTTTTCGGCCCGTCGGCGAGCGGTTCTTGTTTGTCGCGGGCGCTCATGGCATCGCCTCGGCGCGGTCCAGCAGCTCGCGGGCGCCGGCGCTGAGCAGGCGCTCGGCGAGGAGGACGCCGGCCGCCGCCGGCTCCGACGCCGCGCCCTCGACCCGGTCGCGCAGCCACTCGCTGCCGTCGGGAAGGCCGACGAAGGCTTCGATCCAGAGCTGCTCGTCCTCGATTCCGGCGTGGACGCCGATCGGCGTCGCGCAGGTCGCCTCGAGCAGCGCCACGGCGGCGCGCTCGGCGGTCAGCTCGCGAGCCGCATCGAGGTCGAGGACCGCCGCCACCGCTTCGGCGGAGGCGGCGTCGCCGGCGCGGACCTGGAGCGCCAGCGCCCCCTGGCCGGCGGCCGGGACCATCGCGTCGACCGGGATCGAGAAGCCGATCTCGGCCTCGCGGCCGAGCCGGCGCAGGCCGGCGGCAGCGAGGACCATCGCGTCGAGCTCCCCCTCGGTGCGCTTGCGCAGGCGGGTGTCGACGTTGCCGTGCAGCTCCTCCATCCGCAGGTCGGGGCGGACGGCGAGCAGCTGGGCGCGACGGCGCAGGCTGGCGGTGCCGACCCGCGCCCCCTCGGGGACATCCTCGAGCGAGGAGCCGGCGCCGATCCAGACGTCGGCCGGGTCCTCGCGCCGCGGCACCGCGGCAATCTCCAGCTCCTCCGGCATCTCCCCGGGCAGGTCCTTGGCCGAATGCACCCCGATATCGGCCTCCCCGGCCAGCAGCGCCCGCTCGACCCCCCGCACAAACCGCGACTTGTCCCCGGGCTCCCCATCCGAAGAAACCTCAACCAGCTCCGCCCCACCCAACATTCTCAGCCACCAACCCCGCCTGCGTGAGGGCGAGCTTGCTACTGCGAGTGGCAATGCGAATCATCGGCGGAGGAGACGTTCGCGGGGGCCCGGGAGCGATCCCGGTAGGGGTGAAGCGTCTTGTACTTTTTCGCAGCTAACCATTGTCGGTAGCCACCGAGGCAGCTCGAAAAAGTTAAGCGGAACCCCTACCGGGATCGCTCCTCCGCAACTCAGTGACCGTCCCTTCTCCCTCGACCTCGACCTCCGTATCCACGTCGAGCCCGAACAGCTCGCGCAGCGCACTGACATAGAAGTAGGCGTCGTCGCTGCCGGCCGAACGGCGCATGCGCAGGGTCGGCTCGTGCAGGAGGCGGGACGCGATCGCCTTCGCCATCGCTCCCAGCCGCTCGCGGTCGGCCTCGCTGAGGCTCTCCCAGCGGCCATCGTTCTCGGCCAGGACGCGGCGCACGATCTCGTCGCCGCGCTCGCGCATCGCCGTGATCGTCGGCACCACCTCGAGCGAGGCGAGCCAGCGCTCGAAGCGGTCCAGCTCGACCTCGATGATCCGCTCGGCTCGCTTGGCCTCGGCCTCGCGGCCGCTGGCGTTGCGTTCGACGATCTGCTGGACGTCGTCGATGTCGTGGAGGCTGACCCCGGCGATCTCGCGGCAGTCGGGCTCGATGTCCCGCGGCACGGCGATGTCGATCGCCAGCAGCGGCCGCTCGCGCCGCTGCTCCATCACCTGCGCGAGGTCGTCGCGCTCGACGATGTGGTGAGGCGAGTTGGTCGCGGTGACGACGATGTCGGCCTCGGCGAGCTGCTCGGGCAGCTCCTCGAAGCGGACGGCGCTGCCGTCGAAGCGCTGGGCCAGCCCGATCGCGCGGTCGTAGTGGCGGTTGGCGACGAAGACGGTGCGGACGCCGCGCGCGACCAGGGCCCGGGCGACCAGCTCGGCGGTCTCGCCGGCGCCGACGACGAGCACGCGGCGGTCGGAGAGGTCGCCGAGAGCGCGGCGCGCCAGCTCGACCGCGACCGAGGGGATCGAGACGCCCTTCTCGCTGATCCCGGTCTCCTCGCGGGCGCGGCCGCCGGCCGCGAGGGCGCCGCGGAAGAGGCGGTTGAGGATCGGCCCGGTGCCGCCCTCGACCAGGGCCAGCTCGTAGGCGCGTTTGACCTGGCCCTGGATCTCGGCCTCGCCGACGATCATCGAGTCGAGGCCGGCGGTGACCCGCAGCAGCTGGCGGGCGGCCTCGCGGGCGCGCAGCGAGTAGAGGTGGCCGAGCAGCTCGGTGGGGCGGATCTCCGCCTGGCGGGTGAGCACGCCGAGGGCCGTGGACTCGGCCTCGACCGGGTCGGAGACGATCAGGTAGAGCTCGGTGCGGTTGCAGGTGGAGATCGCCGCCGCCTCGTGGATCCCCGCCGCCGCGGTCAGCTCGCGCAGGGCGCTGACGGCGCGGCCCTCGGTCAGCGAGAGCCGCTCGCGCAGGTCCAGCGGCGCGGTCTTGTGGGAGACGCCGAGGGCCAAGAGCTCACTCATATGGCGCTTCCTCCTCTGCTTCCGTGAGACGCCAGAGAGTCAGATATGGATGGCGCCTCACTCTCGCGTCCGGGGGCGGCTTCCTCACCTTTGGCGCGGCTCTCGGCGAAGCCCGCCAGCTCGCGCAGCTCCCTCTCGATCCGCTGCAGTTTGGCGGCCATGATCGCCACGTAGACGACGATCAGGACCAGGAAGACGACGTAGGCGCCGGCGACGTACTTGCCGGCCTCGTCGAGCGGCAGCGCCGGGGCTCCGAGCGGCAGCAGAGCTCCGAGCGACAGCATCAGCTCACCTCCGGGGCGATCCGCGAGGCGGCGCCGGGTGCCGGCGCGTCGAGGGCGCGGCGCAGGCGCTTGACCTGTCCAGAGGCGCTCTTGGCGGTCAGCTCGAACTTGACCAGGGTCACCCAGAGCAGCGCCATCGTCACCAGGCTGCAGAGGAAGACGAACATCATCTCGCCGGGCAGACCGCCGTTGGCGGTGGCGAAGGTCCGCGGGTGGACGAGGCTCTGGGCCATCCGCACGGCCATGAAGTTGAGCGGCACGAAGGCGCCGGCGGTGATCGCGAAGACCGAGGCGTAGCGAGCCTGGCGCTCGGGGTCCTCGATCGCGTAGCGGAAGGGGTAGTAGGTCGCGTACATGAGGAAGACGATCAGGAAGCTGACCAGGGTCGGCTCATCCCAGACCCACCAGTGCCCCCAGGAGGCCTTGGCCCAGATCGCGCCGGTGACGAGGACGGCGACGCCGAAGATCACCGACATGTGGATGGCCACGTAGGAGTAGGCGTCCCACTTGCGGTTGCCGCTGCGCAGGTGGGCGATCGCGAAGAGGCCGCCGACGACGAAGCCGACGAGCGCCACGATCGCCAGCGGCACGTGCAGGTAGAAGATCTTCTGGATGAAGCCCTGGTCGGCGTCGAGCGGGGCGTAGAAGAAGA
This sequence comes from uncultured Solirubrobacterales bacterium, assembly GCA_963762325.1. Taxonomy (GTDB): domain Bacteria; phylum Actinomycetota; class Thermoleophilia; order Solirubrobacterales; family 70-9; genus VAYN01. The sequence continues at coordinate 290,230 of CAVXKQ010000008.1, forward strand.
CCAGCGAAAGCGACACGGCGAGCATCGCCACGGTGGCGATCGAAAGTGGTCTCAGTCCTTTGCCGTACATGCTTCGCGGGGGCGAGGGGGTCTGCCGGCCGGTCAGTCCTCGAGGAGGAAGTCGAACACCGCATAGCCGACCAGGCCGAAGATCAGATCGTATAGGCCGAGCACCATCAGCCAGGTGCCGAAGCGCTCGTAACCGGGACCGCCCAGGGCGAGCAGCGGCTCGGTGGCGCCGGTGGCGGCGATCATCAGCGGCACCACCAGCGGCAGCAGGACCAGTGGCACCAGCAGGTCGCGGGCGCGCGAGTTGACCGCCATCGAGGAGATCAAGGTGCCGGTCGCGGCCAGGCCGAGGTCGGCCAGCAGCAGGATCGCCAGCAGGGGCAGCAGGCCGGCCGCCGAGTCGAGGAAGAAGAGGGCGAAGATCGGCACCGCGATCGCCTCCAGCGCCAGCAGGTAGACGAGCAGCGCCGCCGCCTTGGCGGCGAAGAGGACGCTGCGGTCGATCGGGGCCAGGCGGATCGCGTCGAAGCCGCCCTCCTCGCGCTCGGCGACGAAGAGGCGGTTGATCCCCAGCACGGCGGCGAACAGCAGCGTCGCCCAGAGGACGCCGGCGGCGAGGCTGCCGGAGAGCTGGGTGCGGTCGAGGCCGAAGCGGAAGATGACGAAGGTGGTGACGGAGAAGAGGGCCATCGCCGGCAGCGACTGCAGGGTGCGCAGCTCCGAACGCAGGTCCTTGCCGAGGATCGCCGCGAAGGCGGCCCGCGAGGGGGTCATCGGGCCGCTCCGGCGCTGGCCAGCCGCGCCTCGTCGAGGCCGAGGTCAGATGCCGCGCAGAAGCGCACCATCTGACCGCCGTGGCCGAGGACCAGCGCCCCGTCGGCGCCGGGCAGCGCCCGCTCGGGGTCGTGGGTGACGACGACGCGGGTGCGGTCCGCGCCCGGCCCAATCAGCCCGTGTGCCAGCTCCCGCCCCTCGGCGTCGAGGTTGGAGTCGGGCTCGTCGAGCAGCAGCAGCGCCGGCTCGTGCAGGACGCAGCGGCAGATCGCCAGGCGCTGCCGCATCCCGGCCGAGAGCTCGGCCACCCGCTCGTCGGCGCGCCGCTCCATCCCCGCCGCGGCGAGCAGCTTGGCGATGCGCGCCTCCGCGCGCTCGCCGGAGATCCCGTGCAGCCGGGCGTGGAAGCGCAGGTTCTCGCGCCCACTGAGGTCGCGGTAGAGCAGGGGCTCGTGACCGAGGTAGCCGATCCGCCCGCGCAGCTTCCAGTCTTCCCGGGGGAGCGAGCAGCCGAGCACCCGCACTTCCCCGCCGCTCGGCCGCAGCAGCGTGGCGAGGACCCGCAGCAGCGTCGTCTTGCCGGCGCCGTTGGGACCGAGCACGACCAGCGAAGCGCCGGCCGCGAGCTCCAGCCCGACCCCGTCCAGCGCCGTGCGTTCGCCGTAGTCGCGGCGCAACCCGGCGAGGGCGATCGCCGGTTGGTCTGTGGCCGAGCCGGGCACGTCCGGGGATTCTGACGCTCGTGGCCGAGCTGCGAGACTCGCTGGGTGCAGATTCGGCCAGCCGTCGGCGCGGACGTCGCGGCGATCGAGAGGATCGTCGAGCGCGCCTATGGCGTCTATGTGGAGCGGATCGGCATGCGCCCCGGGCCGATGGGAGACGATTATGCGCAGCGCGTGGGGGACGGCCTCGTCTCGGTCGCCGACGACGAGGGTGTGATCGGCCTGATCGTCTTGATCGAGAAGCCCGGGGCCCTGCTGATCGAGAACGTCGCCGTCGATCCTTCCCGGCAGAGTGAGGGGATCGGCCGCGCCCTGCTCGCCTTTGCCGAGGCCGGGGCAGGTCGCGCGGGTGTCGATCGGCTCGTTCTCTACACGCACGAGAAGATGAAGGAGAACCTGAAGCTTTACGCCCGCCTGGGCTACGCGATCGACGAGCGACGTGAGGAGCAGGGCTTCGCGCGGATCTTTCTCAGCAAGCGGCTTGGCGCCGATCGCGGTGCCGCATGAGGCGGGTTGTGCGACCCCAAACCGTCTAGGCTGCCGCGCGGCACTTTTCGACTACTCGAGGAGACACGATGACGATACGGAAGTGGATGGCAACGCTGGCTGCTCTGGGCGCGACGCTGGCGCTCGGCGTGCCGGCGGCGATCTCGGCCGGGCCCGGCAAGACGGTCGAGGTGAAATCGACGGTGACGGTCGCCGCGATCGGCTACCAGGGCAAGGTCTCCGCGACCAATGCCAACTGCGTCGGCGAAAGGACCGTGGTCCTCAAGCAGAAGGGCAACGGCGTGCTCAGCCGGGTCGAGTCCAAAGCCAACGGCAACTGGAAAGCCGACCTCGGCGAACTGAACGCCAAGATCACGCTCCCGGCCAAGGTCTACGCCGAAGTGAAGCCAACGACCCAGGCCACCGCTGGCCCGATCTACAAGTGCCTCGCCGCGATCTCGAAGACGGTCGAAATCGCCGGCGGCTGATTCGGCCGGGGTGCTTTTTGTAGCCCTATGGGCGACAAAAAGCACCCCACGTCGGTCAGCGCCGCTTCTTCAGCGTGCGCTGGCCGATCTTCAGCAGCGGGCCCATGCCCTCGCGCAGGGCCCGGGTGCGGGTCTCGCCCTTGCCGTAGAGGATCCGCGCCGAGGCCTGGACCGCTTCGCCGAGGGTGCGGTCGTAGGGGTGCCACCAGAAGTCGCGGGTCAGGCCCGGCTCCCAGGCGTTCATCTTGATGTTGACGCACTCGTAGAAGCCGAATTTGGAGTGTGAGCGGCCGACCCCGGAGTCCTTGACGCCGCCCCAGGCGCACTGGCAGGCGCCGTGGCTGAAGGAGTGGTCGTTGATCCAGACCATCCCCGACTCGAGCCGGCGGGCGATCCGCTCGCCCTTCTGGCGGTCCTTGGTCCAGACCGAGGCGCCGAGGCCGAACTCGGAGTCGTTGGCGAGGTCGATCGCCTCCTGCTCGGACTCGACGACCATGATCGGCAGGACCGGCCCGAAGACCTCCTCGCGCATGATCCGGGTCCGATGGGTGATGCCGGTGAGAACGGTCGGGGCGACGAACTTGCCCGGTAGGCCGGCGACGTCGACCGGGCCGCCGCAGAGCTTGGTGGCGCCGCTGGCGACCGCGTCCTCGATCAGGTCGACGACGATCTCGTACTGGCCGTCGGAGGTCATCGGGCCGATCTCGGTCTCCCACTCGAGCGGGTCGCCGAGCCGCAGCCTCTCGGCCTCGCGGGCGACCCCCGCGATGAAGCGCTCGGCCACCTCGCGGACGACGTAGACGCGCTCGATCCCCGAGCAGGTCTGGCCGGCATTGGCGAAGCCGCCCCAGACGGCGCCGGAGATGGCGTTGTCGAGGTCGGCGTCGGCGCAGACGATCATCGGGTCCTTGCCGCCGAGCTCCAGCACCGAGCCCTTGAGGCTGGAGGCGCAGACCTCGCCGACCTTGCGCCCGACCTCGACCGAGCCGGTGAAGAAGACCTTGCCGACGCTGGAGCGGGCCAGCGCGTCGCCGACGGCGCCGCCGCCGTGGACGACCCGGACCAGGCCCTCCGGCAGCCCCGCCTTCTCGAAGACCTTGCGGATCCGCTCCCCCAGCAGCGGCGTCAGGCTGGCCGGCTTGAGGACGACGCCGTTGCCGGCCATCAGCGCGATCGCGACCTCGCCGAAGGGGATCGACCAGGGGTAGTTCCAGGGGGCGATGATGCCGACCACCCCGATCGGCTCGTAGGAGAAGTGACCGCTCTTGGAGAGGGTGAAGGCCTGGGTCATCCGCACCTTCTCGTCGGCGAGGATCTTGGGGCCTGCCTTGGCGCACCAGTGCAGGGCATCGACGGTCGGCAGCAGCTCCATCGTGTAGGCCTCGGCCCGGGGCTTGCCCTGCTCGCGGACCAGCAGCTCGGCGACCTCGTCGATGTCGTCGAGCAGCCCGTCGGCGGCGCGGCGCATGTAGGCGGCGCGCGCCTTCAGCGGCAGCTCGGCCCAGGCGGGCTGGATGCGGGCGACGTCGTCGACCACGGCCTGGACTTCGTCCGGGGTGATCGTCGGAACGCTGCCGACGAGCTCTCCGGTGGCGGGGTTGAACGACTCGAGGGTCGAGGTGGACAGGGCCGCGGGTTTGACCTCGGTGGTAGCCATTCGTCGATTGTACGGGGGGTGTAAGGGGCACGGGGGAGGGGTCTTTGGAGCAACAGCGGGGAGGCTCCAAAGACCCCTCCCCCGTGCCCCTCATACTCAGCGGCGGTGGACGACCAGCTGTTCGACACGGGAGCGGAAGACCCGGCCATGCCGGCTCGTGAAGCTGGAGGGACCCTGCCAGCCGATGCTCCGCTAGCCGTCCGGATGCGGCCGCGGTCCTTGGATGAGCTGGTGGGGCAGGAGCACATCCTTGGGGAGGGGTCGGCGCTGCGCACCGCGATCGAAGAGGGGAGGCCGCACAGCGCGATCCTCTACGGGCCGCCGGGAGCGGGGAAGACGACCTTGGCGCGGATTGCCGCTTCGGGGGCGCAAGGGGCCTTCGAGGAGGAGTCGGCGGTGAACGCGGGGAAAGCGGAGATCCGCGCGGTGATCGAGCGGGCCCGCGAGCGCCGCAAGGGCTCGGGCCGGCCGACGATCCTCTTCCTCGACGAGATCCATCGCTTCAACAAGGCCCAGCAGGACGCACTGCTGCCGGCGGTCGAGGAAGGGCTGCTGACGCTGATCGGGGCGACCACCGAGAACCCCTACTTCGAGGTCAACTCGGCGCTGATCTCCCGTTGCCAGATCTATGAGCTGCAGCCGCTTAACGCGAAGCAGGTGGAGGAGCTGCTGCGGCGGGCGCTGGCCGATCCCGAGCGCGGGCTCGCCGATCCGCCGCCCGTCGAGGACACCGCCCTGGCGATGCTGGCGGAGCGCAGCGGCGGCGACGCCCGGGTCGCCCTCTCCGGCCTGGAGCGGGCGGTCGAGCGAGCCCAGGGGAAGGCGATCGACGTGGCCGCGATCGAGGACGCGCTGCAGCGCAAGGCGCTCGACTACGACCGCCAGGGCGACCGCCACTACGACTTCGTCTCGGCCTGGATCAAGGCCACCCGCGGTTCCGACGTCGACGCCTCGCTCTACTACCTGGCGGTAATGCTGGAGGGAGGCGAGGACCCGCGCTTCATCGCCCGCCGCATGGTCATCCTCGCTTCCGAGGACATCGGCAACGCCGACCCGCAGGCGCTGCTCGTCGCCGACGCCGCCGCCCGCGCGGTCGATCGCGTCGGCCTGCCCGAGTGCGCGCTCAATCTCGCCCAAGCCTGTGTCCACCTCGCCCTCGCTCCCAAGTCCAACGCTTCATATAAGGCGCTCGCCGCCGCCCGCGCCGAGGTCCGCGACCACGGCGCCCAGACCCCACCCGACTACCTCCGCGACGCCCACTATCCCGGCGCCGAGAAGCTCGGCCGCGGCAGCGGCTACCGCTACGCGCACGACGAGCCCGGCGGCGTCAGCGACCAGCAGCTGCTCCCCGACGGCCTCGCCGACCGCCGCTTCTACGCCCCCACCGAGCGCGGCTTCGAGGCCGAGCTGGGGAGGCGCCTGGAGGCGCTGCGAAAGCGGTTCAACAAGCTCTAGTGACGGGCGCAACTTCCCCCTGAACGCGGGGTTTATATGAGCGGCTTTCCAAGCTAGAGCCAGGGAGAGCCGACATACAGGCCGGAGGCCTGGACTGGGGGTCTCCGGCCATGTCTTACACAGGGGGGAGAGGGCGTCGAGTGTGACTGGACTCGGCGCCCTCTGTATGCCGGGGGACGTGTCTGACTTTAAGGGCCCTATATGGCGCCTAAAGTCAGACACCCCTCGCTAAGGTGGCCAGATGGCTTCGAAAGACGCTGAGCGGTTGCGGCTCGGGGGGATGGCGCTGCGCAACGGGCTGCTGATTCACGGGCCGACGCACTGGGCGGCGGCGGTCCGCGACGGCGAGGGCCGGATCCAGGTCGCCGCCGAGCGCAAGCCGGAGCTCGCCCCCAAGCTGGTCGCTCGCCTTCCCGGCCTGCGCGGGCCGCTGAAACTCGCCGAGGCGATGGCGGTGCTGCCGCTGGCCCGGCGCCGGCTCCCGGCGGCGCGGCTGCCGTTCGAGGACTGGCGTGTCGTCGCCGCGGCCGGCGCCACCCTGGTGGCGACCGGGATGCTGCGCAAGCGCGCGCGCGCCTCCACCCTGCGCGAGGGGCTGGCGCAGGCGATCGGCGCCGTGCCCGCGGTGGTGGCCCTGGCGGACCGCGACCTCGCCGCCTACCACGGGGTCGAGCACAAGGCGATCGCCGCTTACGAGCAGGGCGTCGAGGACGTCGCCTCGGTGCCCAAGGAGCATGATCGCTGCGGCTCCAACCTGATCGTGCCGATGATGCTGCTCTCGGCCGGCGGTACGGTGCTGCTGGAGCGGCTCGTCGCGGAGCCGGGGGCGGTGGCCCGGGCCGGCGTCGGCCTCGGCGGCGCCTCGATCGCGGTCGAGATGTTCGCCTGGAGCGATCGCCACCACGGCGATCCCCTGGCCGAGGCCTTCCACACTCCCGGGCGCGAGATCCAGCGCCACCTGGCGACCAAGGAGCCGACGCCCGAACAGCTCGAGGTCGGCCTGGCGGCGATGGCGGAGATCCTCCGGGTCGAGCACGGCAACGGCGGCGACGAGCTGCCGCCAGCCGCATAGACTGGCCGCCGTGTTCGCAAGGATCGACCACATCGGAGTCGCCGTCGAGGACATCGACGCCGCCCTCGCGCTCTACGGGGAGCAGCTCGAGATGGCGGTGACCCACCGCGAAACCGTCGAGTCGCAGGGCGTCGAGGCGGCGCTGCTGCAGGTCGGGGACGGGCACGTCGAGCTGCTGCGCCCGCTTGGCCCCGACACTCCCGTCGGCAAGTTCCTGGAGCGCAAGGGCAAGGGCCTGCACCACGTCGCCTATGCGGTCGAGGACATCGACGCCACCTTGGAGCGCCTCGCCGCGGCCGGGCTCGAGCTGATCGATACCGAGGCGAGGCCGGGAATCGGCGACACCCGCGTCGCCTTCATCCACCCCCGCTCGCTGGGCGGGGTTCTGACCGAGATCGTCGAACCCGCAGGAGGGCACTGATGGCTGACGCGCAACGAGTCGAGATCGGCTTCGAGGGCGGGCAGGTCATCTCCGCCCGCATCGCCGACGACGACCTCAAGGATCTTCGCAAGCAGCTCGAGAAGGGCGGCTGGCACGACCTCCACACCGAGGACGGCGTCATCTCCCTCTACCTCGGCAAGGTCGCCTTCCTCCGCATCGACTCCAACGAGCACCGGGTCGGCTTCGGCGGCTGAGATCGCCTCCGTCCCCGGGGGCGGGCTGGGGAGGAGTAAGTTCAGGCCGTGTCCCGCGCCACGGTCGAAGAGCACCCGCTCGGCCTCACCTGGGTCCTCGCCGAGCCGATGGAACGGGCCTTCCACGCGCTGGTCGACGACGGACGGGTCTGGCTGGTCGATCCGCTCGACGATCCCGGCCTGGCGGACACGACGGAGCTGGGGGAGCCGGCGGCGGTGCTGCAGCTGCTCGATCGCCACAACCGCGACTGCGCCGCGATTGCCGAGCGGCTCGGCGTCCCCCACCTGATGGTGCCGGACGCGGTCCCGGGCTCGCCGTTCGAGGCGATCGCGGCGCTGCGGCTGCCCCGGTGGCGGGAGACGGCGCTGTGGTGGCCGCAGCGTAAGGCGCTCGTCGTCGCCGAGATGCTGGCCGGCAACCCGATGCACACCGGCGGCGGGCAGAAGGTGGGCATGCACCTCTTCCTGCGGGCCTGGCCGCCGGGCTCGCTGCGCGACTACCGCCCGCGGCACCTCCTGCTTGGGCACGGGCACAGCCTGCACGGTGCCGAGGCCGCCGCCGGGGTGGAAACGGCCTACGCGCGCTCGCGCCGCGACCTGCCCCGCGTTCTCGCCCGGCTTCCCAGCACGGTGCGCGGCTGAGGGCGCGCCGCGCTCAGTAGCGCGGCGGCTCGCGAACCTCGCGGCGTTCTTCCACGGCGGGCGGTTCGCCGGCGCGGGCGCGGCGTGACCAGATTGCCTCCTGGAGGAGGGAGAGGAGGAGAGCGGCGACCCCGGCGATCATCAGGATGATCCCGACGGTGTCGATGCTGAGCCCCTTCACGTGAACGTTGGTCGCGAACTTGAGGATCGCGCCAACGGCGATCAGGAATATCGATCCGGCGATTGGCATGGGCACCGGGTACCCGGTGCCCGCCGGGCAAAACGAACGCTGCTTGGGGATCGACTGGCGCTACTCCGAAAGCGAGTTCCAGAGCAGACTCTCGGTCTCCCCGACCCGTTTGGCGGCGGCGTCTATCGTGCTCCAGAGCGCTGGATCCGGCTCGTCGTTCTCGCTCGCCGCTTTGAAGGCGCCCGCCAGCTCGGTCCAGGCGCTCGCCGCGGCCGCCGCGAGCGGCGCCTCCGGCTGCCCCACCTCCTCGAGGAAGCGCGAGTACATCAGCCGGAAGGCGCCGCCGCCGGTGCCGCGGCGCTCGATCACCTGGTAGGCGAAGCGGGCGCACCACTGCCAATCCTCGGCGACCTCGGGCCAGGAGCCCGCCTCGGCGGCGAGGCGCTCGACGGCCGGCAGGCCGGCGAACTCGCCGAAGGTCGGCTCCACCATCTCCTTCGCCGCCTGCGCGATCGCGCGCGCCGCCGCCTCCAGCAGCGCCTCGCGGTCGACGGCGGCGCCGACGGTGAACATGTGGCCTTCCAGCGGGTAGGCGGGGTGGGCGCTGTGGCGGGCCTTGGCGAGGTTCTCCAGGCGGGTCGTCTGCAGCTCCTCGAAGCCGGTGTCGGAGAGCCGCGCGACCTCCTCGTCGTAACCGGCGAGCACGACCGCGTGGCCGGGGAAGTGGGCCGAGTTGCCGTAGTGGTCGAGGTGGTAGATGTCGGTCAGCAGCAGCACCGGGTTGCCGCCGTCGACCTCCGCCCGAGCGGCCTCCCAGGCCTCCCCGTCATCCGCGGCGAACGTCCGCAACTCCAGCCCGGCCCCGGTGAGGTCGCGGAAGCTCTCCTCCAGCCGGGCCGTGCGGCCGTTGAACCAGCGGCTCGGCGAGGCGTCCTCGAGGACCAGGTAGTAGAAGCCGGCGCCGGCGCCCAGGCCAAAGGCCATCTCCTCGCTGAGCTCGATTCCGTGGAAGCCGAGCAGGTTGCGCAGGGCGGTCGAGCCGCAGTGGATGCCGGGCGTGTGGACGTAGCCGGGGACGGAGGGCACGAGCGGATACTGACTGAGCGCCGGTCGCCCCGTATCCTGCGGCGCCGATGCAGAACGCCGATCTCAGACTGCTGCGCCTGATGCGGACCCGCGGCCACTCGCCCGCGATGGAGTCGGCGGCCAAGGCGCTCGGCAAGGCCGGCAACCACGGCGCGGTCTGGGTGGCGCTGGGGGTCGCGCTCGCCCTGCTCGACCCCGAACGGCGCGAGTCCTGGCTGATCTGCGCCGCGCTCGGGCCGGTGGCGATCGTCCTCAACTATGGGATCAAGCTGGCGGTCAGACGGCCGCGCCCCGTGCTCGAGGGCCTGCCCCCGCTCGGCGGCGCCCCCAGCTCGCTCAGCTTCCCCTCCGCCCATGCGCTCTCCTCCTTCGCGGTGGCGACGGCGATGGTCCGGGTCGATCCGGCGACGGCCGGGGCGCTCGTCGTCGCCCTTGCCCTCTCCCTCGGCCGCCCCTACCTGGGGATGCACTACCCGTCCGACGTCCTCGCCGGGGCCGTGCTGGGCGTCCTGCTCGGCCTCCTGGTACCCCTTTCCCTATGAGGGTGAGCAGGGCTACCCCCGGACGCGGAAGGGAGAGGCCATCCATATCTGATTCTTTGGCCTCTCCCGAGAGCAGAGGAGGCAGCCCCGTATGAAGGTCGGGATCGTCGGACTGCCGAACGCCGGCAAGTCGACCCTGTTCAACGCCCTGACCAAGGGCGGCGCGCAGACGGGCGACTACCCGTTCACGACGATCGAGCCCAACGTGGCGATCGCCCAGGTGCCCGACGAGCGGCTGCGGAAGGTCGCCGAGACCGTGCGCAGCTCGAAGCTGGAACCGGCGACGATCTCCTTCCACGACATCGCCGGCCTGGTAAAGGGGGCCTCCGAGGGGGAGGGGCTCGGCAACCAGTTCCTCGCCTCGATCCGCGAGACCGACGCGATCTGCCACGTGGTCCGCTGCCACGAGGACTCCGGGGTTCCGCACCCGGACGGCCGCGTCGACCCGCTGGCCGACATCGAGACGATCGAGACCGAGCTGGTCCTCGCCGACTACGACCAGGTCGAGCGGCGGCTGGGCCGGGTCGGCAAGCAGGCGAAGTCGGGCGACGCCGAGGCGATCGCCGAGCACGGCTGGCTGCAGGCGGTCCACGAGGCGCTGGCCGCGGGCCAGCCGGCCCGCTCGGTCCCCGTTCCCGACGCCGCTCCCGACGCGGTGGTCAACCTGCAGGCGCTGACCACCAAGCCGATCCTCTACGTCGCCAACGTCGACGAGGGCGACGCGGAGGCGCCGCAGGCGGTCGCCTCTCACGCCGCCGCGATCGGCGCCGGTGTGGTCGCGGTCAGCGCCCGGATCGAGGGCGAGTTGGCGGAGCTCGACCCGGACGAAGCGGAGGAGATGCGCGAGTCCTACGGGGTCGAGGGCTCCGGCCTGGCCCGCCTGGTCCGTGCCGCCTACGAGCTGCTCGACCTGATCACCTTCTTCACCGCCGGCGAGGACAAGGAGGCGGTCGCGCGTCCGCTGCGCCGGGGTGCAACCGCGCTCGAGGCCGCCGGCACGATCCACACCGAGATCATGGAAGCGTTCGTCAAAGCCGAGGCGGTGAGCTGGCGGCAGCTGGTCGAGTGCGGCGGCTACTCCCAGGCCCGCGACAAGGGGCAGCTGCGCATCGAGGGCCGGGACTACGTCGTCGAGGACGGCGACGTGATCACGATCAAGGTCTAGACGCCGGGAAACCGGCGCATCTCGGCGTCCTCGGTCGGTTGGCTTGCTCACGCACTGACTGTGCGCTCGCTTCACCGCCCTCCCTGCGTCCACCGACCTGCTTGGTTTCCCGGCGTCTAGGGTTTGGGGTATGGAGGAAAGGGCGCGGTTCCCGGACGTCGCGGCCAAGGGCGGCCATTACGAGAGCTTCTACCTCAAGGCATGCGAGCCGGGTGGAGGCCGGGGAATCTGGATCCGCCACACGGTGCACAAGCGACCGGGGGCCGAGCCCAACGCCTCGATCTGGTTCGTCCTCTTCGACCGCGCGGCGACTGCGCCCCGGGCGACCAAGGTGACCGTGCCGGCGGCCGAGCTGGAGGCGCCGGCGGGCGGCTGGATCAGGGTCGGGGACGCCGAGATCGGCCCCGGCCGGGCCGAGGGCTCAGTCGACACCGACGCGCTCCGGGCGGGCTGGTCGCTGACCTTCTCCGCCGCGGCCGGGCCGTGCAGGTACCTGCCCGCCGACTGGCTGTACGAGGCGCCGCTGCCGAAGACCAAGTTCGTCGCCCCGGTGCCGCTCGCCAGCTTCGAGGGCCGGCTCGAAGTCGACGACGAGTCGATCGAGCTCAGCGGCTGGCCGGGGATGATCGGGCACAACTGGGGCAGCGAGCACGCCGAGCGCTGGGTCTGGCTGGAGGGCACCGGCTTCGCCGAGTCGCCCGACACCTACTTCGACGCCGGCGCCGCCCGGATCGGGCTCGGCGGCCGCAGCACCCCCTGGATCCCCTCCGGGATGCTGATGCTGGACGGGGAGCCGCACCGCCTCGGCGGCCTCGGGGCGATCCGCTCCGCCTCGATCGAGGAGGCCCCCGGCGCCTGCTCCTTCGTCCTCCCCGGCAAGGGCGTGACGGTGCGGGGCCGCGTATCGGCTCCGGTGAAGGACTTCGTCGGCTGGGTCTACGCCGACCCCAAGGGTCCCGAGCACAACACCATCAACTGCTCGGTCGCCGACCTCGAATTGACCGTCGAGCGCCCCGGCCGGCCGAAGCGCGAGCTGACCCTCGCGGCCGGCGCCGCCTACGAGCTGGGGATGCGGGAGACCGACCACGGCATCCCGATCCAGCTCTACCCGGACGGCTGAGCGCCCCGCAGCACGACCTCGGGCAGGTCGGCAAAGCCGTCGAGATCGGCGCTCAGGACTTCCCGTCGCCGCGCCCGCGCCGTGGCGGCGATGATTAGGTCATGCGCGCCGCGCGGGCGGCCGCTGCGCCGCGTGTGGGCGAGCAGGGCGCCGTGCGCACGGGCGACATCGACGTCATAGCCCTCGATGCTGAAGGCTCCCAGCACCACCTCGACGAACGCCTCGCGCTGCGCTTGGCGCTTGGCGTCGGCCAGCTCGCCCCCAACCACCAGCTCGGCCACGCTGATTGCGGCTATCGCGACGTCGTCCTCGTCGCTGATCAGCCCGTCGAGCACCGCGACGCCCTCGCGTTCGGCGTCGACCAGCACCGTGGTGTCGAGGATCAGTCGCGCCAGGGGTCCGTATCGGCAGAGCCGACCCACTCACGCAGCTCACGCAGCTCAGCGGCCCACTCGGGGTCGGGGCGGTGAGCGCGCAGCGCCTCCTTTACCGCTCGCCCGGTCCCGGCGTAGGCTGGCCCGATCGTAGCCACCGGCCGGCCGTGGCGAACCACGACGAACGACTCGCGCTCGGATTCGACGCTGTCGAGCACGTCGGAGAATCGCCGGGCAGCGTCGGTCGCGCTTAGCTGCTTCACAGAATCAGATTATCAGATTACTTGCCGCCGACGATCTTCTGGAAGCTCATCCAGGTGTCGTAGCCGCCGAGCGCGACCTCGAGCTCTTCGCCGCTGACCGTGGTGACGCCGCCGGTCCCGATCAGCTTCGCCTCGATGATGCGGGGGGAGACGCCGCGCTTGGTGATCACGACCTGCTTCAGCTTCCCGTCGAGGTAGGCGCCGAGGCGGGAGCTGATCTCGGTGCCGGTGAAGCGAAGCGTCCAGGTATGTAGGGGACAGGCGTCGTCGTAGGGATCGGGAACGCCGACCAGGTAGGGGATCGCCGTGCCGAAGACGTTGACGACGCTCTCGGTGTGGCCGCCCGAGCAGGCCGAGTAGAAGGTCTGGGCCACCTCGCCCCCGTACATGACGACCTGCCCGCGGGTCGCGTCGACGGCACCGTTGGTTCGCGCGTCCTCGCTTTCGAGCCCCTCGTAGACCTGGCTGCGGGTGTCGTCGTAGAGCTCGAAGCCGTTGCCGCCCACGCCTCCGGTCAGCGCGATCGAGCGCACCGCCAGGGCCTGCGCCTTCAGCTCCTCTACGGGCCATGACGGCGGCACCTCGTTCGGCATCACCCCCTTGACGTACTGCTCGAGCGCCAGCGCGTTGACGACGTTGAGCGCGCCGGGGTCGCTGGCGGTCGGCACCGTCTCCAGGGCGCCGCGGAAGGCGCCGGCGGCGCCGATCTCGACCGTGCCGTTGCCCGCGGCCCGCAGCTTGCCCCCGCAGCCGGCCAGCCGCCTGCCGCCGGAGCTGCGCAGCACCACCGCGGCGCCGGAGCGATGCGCCTCGTAGTCGCGGTCCGGGTCGAGACTCACCCCGCAGGCGCTGGTGGCGCCGGTGAAGCCGACGTCGCCGGGGGAGATGTCGAGCAGGACGCGGACCACCCGCGGCCCCGGCAGGGTCCCGATCGTCGTCCCCGAGTAGTAGTGGCCGAGGATGAAGCGGTAGCCCTTGCCGTGCTGGGCGAAGCCGTAGGCGCCGTAGGCGCTCATGCCGACCCCGTGCCCGAAGCCGCGGCCGTGGACGACCCAGCTGACGCCGGCGTTGGCTGCCGGGGCGAAGGCGGCGAGGCTCGCCACGGCGGCGAGCAGGGCGGTCGCGTGGGCGATGGCTGGGTGTCGGCGAATTCGGCGCATCCTTCGCAAACAGGTTCGCCGTCCGCGAGTCGCGGCCTCCGCCGATCGCCAAGTTGCCGAGCTTGCATGAGCGAGATCGCATTTGACCTGGCGATTATTTAGGAACTAAGCTGTACGTGTAAGAGACCCGACCGTCTGAGGACGATGGCCAAAGCCGCACCGAGATCGAGGTTCGCCCCCCGCCGCCTGCCCCGCGGCCGCCATGCCCTGGCTCCCGAGCAGGTTCTGGCCGATCAGCGGGCGCGACTTCTCGCCGCCGTCCCCGGGGTGGTCGCCGAGCGCGGCTACGAAGCGATGTCGGTCGCCGACGTCGTCAAGCGCGCGGCCGTCTCCCGCAACGCCTTCTACAAGAACTTCAAGGACAAGCAGGAGTGCTTCGCCATCGCCCACGAGGCGGGCCACGAGCGCCTGCTGGAGATCGTCGCCCAGCCGTGCAAAGGGGCCGGCACGGTCGAGGAGCGGGTCCAGCGCTTGCTGGCGTCGGCGCTCGAGGCGCTGTCCTCCGATCCCGACATGGCGCGCCTGCTCTTCGTCGAGGCCCCCTCCTCGGCCGGCGAGGAGATCGCCCTCCGCTACCACGAGTGGCTGCAGCGCTATGGGGCCCTGCTGCGCGCGGTCGCGCCCCAGGCCGCGGCAACCCCGGCGGCGATGGCGGAGATGGACCAGGTGATCGTCGGCGGCATCGCCTCGCGGATCGCCAGCGAAGTGCTGAAGGGCGGGGCGACCGAACTCGCGGTCCTGACCCAGCCCCTCGTCGAGTACGTCCTCACCTTCTACGGGCCGAGCAAGCCCGACCCCCAGGCGGCCAAGGTCGTCGCGCTCGATCCCGAGCCGACCCCCGAGTACGTCGAAGAGCGCCGTCGCCGCCAAGCCGGCGCCTGAGCCCGAGCCAGATCGCTCGCCCTAACCGCTGGGCGAAGAAAAACTTCCTCGCCGAAGTCCCTGCAAATCATGCTGTTTTAGTCAAAACAACCACGTGCGTATCTTGACAATTGGGAACCAGCATGTTTACATCGCATCGCGTCTTCTCTTGGGAACGCTATCGGTATGTCAGAGAGAGGCGAGCAGGTCGGCAGTTCGCAGTTCAAGCAGCGAACAGGGACAACGGAGCCTCGCGGGAGCCGCTAAGGGAGCGGCAGGCAGAGGGGCTCAGGGACAAGGAGACAGTTACGTGAGAACTCACGCGAAGGCACCGTCCGCGGGATCGACCGAGCACCGGGCCAGCCGCCTGGGCCGCTTCTTCCGTGGAGCCTTCGCGACCCGTGGCGCCTCGGGCGATGCCAGAGGGAGTGGTGCGCGCAAAGGCGCACACTTCGCTTTCCCGGCAGCGCTGGTTGCGGCACTGGCCCTTTTGGCATTCGCCGCCGCTCCGGCGGGCGCGGTGACCACGCGGCAATTCGTGGAAATCTTCGGCAGCGCCGAAGAACAGGCGTTCAGATTCCCGAAATCGCTGGCCTTCGATCAGGGCGCGGGCGCGCTCATGGTCGCCACCGAGACCCCGGCGAGCGGCGAAAACCCCAGCAGCAACGACGGAAGGATTTCTCGCTTCGATGAAGACGGTAACCCGGTCAACTTTTCGGCCCTCGGCACCAGCATCCTCGATGGCAAGAAAGGGCCCGGTGAAAAGCCGTGCGCCGAAGAACCGGCTTCCTGCGATGTGGTTCCTCAGGGGAAGCTCGCTTTCTCTAACTCCTTCAACGAGGGCATCGCCATAGACGAAAGCGGCGGGGCGACCGACGGCAACATCTACGTCGCCCAGCCCGAATTCCGAACTATGCAAATCTTCGCCGCGGACGGTCACTACCTCGGGCAGATCGGCGGCTTCGAAGTGGGCGGCGTCGCGGTGGATCCGAGCGGCAACCTCTACATAAGCGATGCCCTCGGCGGCGTCAATAAATACGACCCCTCGGCCAATCCACCTGTAAGTGGCGACCTCCTCACCACCTTCACGACGATTGTCGAACCCTATAACCTCGTCGCCGGCGCGGGACCGACGGCGGGCTGGATCTTCGTATTTGCGGAAGGGGGCGGCTACAAACTCGACGCCACCACTGGGGCGATTGACTACAAGTACTTTTCGACGCCCATCTCCGCCCAGGCGGTAGACCCCGTTAGCGGCCACCTATTCGTCGGCAAAGGAAACATCTTCGACCCGGCAAGCGAACTGTTCGAGTTCGACGTCTCCGATCCGTTGGGCGCGGTGAAACTGACCGAAGCGCATCCGAACCATTTCGGTGGGATCGCGGTCAACGGCGGCAAAGATCTCCTCTACGTGAGCCATAGCGATCCAAGTCCTGAAGACGGCAAGGTTGAAGTCTTCGGACCGGCGCCGAAGGTCCCGAGGGTAGAGACCGGCACGGTCTCGAATCTGACGGGGACCAATGCCACGCTCAACGCCACGGTCAACCCGAGAGAGCTCGAAGTCGAAAGCTGCGTCTTCGAATGGGGCGGAACGAGTGAACCCTATGAGCACACCACGCCCTGCGCGGAGACCTCAGCGCAGATCGGCGAAGGGAACGCCCCGGTTCCGGTCCACGCCGACATCAGCGGTCTCACCGGCGGCGGGACCTACCACTTCCGCATCGTCGCCGCCAACGCCAATGGCGCAAACGAAGGCCAGGACAAAGTCTTCTTCACGACGGCCCCGCCATTGATCAGCGAAGAGGCGGTGCAGACCGCCTCGCGTACCGAAGCGATGCTGATCTTCAAGGTCAACCCGCGCAACTTCGCGACCACCTACCACCTCGAGTACGGCAAAGCCGGTCAGCCCTATGAACTCAGCACCAACGAGCGCGGTGTCGGTGCCGACGGTACCGACCACGCCCTCACCTTCACCCTCGAAGGGCTCACTCCGGGTACCGCCTACCACTGGCGCATAGTCGCCTCCAACCTGGATCCCGCATTTCCGGGAACCGGCGTGACCAATGGCGCTGAGCAGAAATTCCACACCCACGGCTCGCTCGCCCTCAACACCAGCTGCCCCAACCAGGCTTTCCGCACCGGCTCGGCGGCGACGCTGCCCGACTGCCGCGCCTATGAGATGGTCTCACCCGTCGACAAAAACGGCGGCGATATCGCCGCCTTCCTCGGCTTCGGCGCCGGAGAATTCAAGGCGAGGGCGGCCTTCGACCAGGCCGCCCTCGACGGCAACAAACTGACCTACTCGGCCGGCACTCCCTTCGGCGACACGATCGCCGGCCGCAACTCCAACCAGTACATGGCGACCCGCGGCGCGGGCGGCTGGTCCACGCACTCCCTCAACGCACCTGGCGGCCCTGTCGTCGAAGAACCGGCCGCCGTCAGCTTTCCGCTGGATCCCGCCTACACGCTCTTCACCCCCGACCTCTCCGAAGCCTGGATGCAGGACGCCCGCATCCAGCCGCTGACCGCGGACGCGATCGAAGGCATGCCGAACTACTACCGGCGCAGCAATCTTGCGGAAAGCTACGAAGCGCTGACCAACGAGGAACCCGCGGCCCGCCCGGCCGGACTGTTCGCCTACGAATACCTCTTCTGGCCCCGTGGTCACTCCAGCGACTACAGCGACGTGCTCTTCGAAACGAAGGCGCCGATGACGCCCGATGCCTTCCCGACCCCCAAAAAGGTGTCCCAGACCTATGCCTCGATCGACGGGGGACTGCATCTGGTCAGCGTCCGGCCGGACGGCAGCGCCCTTCCTGGGGACAGCGGCGGGCATGCGCTTTCAGCCGATGGCTCACGCGCTTTTTGGTCTGCTCGAGGGAGCGATCTCTTCTACGAATCCAGTGGCCCGCTCTACCTTCGGCTCAATCCGAGTCAGCCCCAAAGCTCGCAGGCTCTCGGCGGGGCCAGCGGCAATGGCGATCTGATCGCAGGCTCGAACGAAGTCACGGGGGTCGACACCGCCAGCGGCGCCTTTGCCGTCGGCCAGGAAATCATCAGCGGAACCCAAGTCACCAGCTCCCCCGATTTCCTCCCCAACGGAACGACGATCACCGCGGTCGGGCCCAGCTCGCTGACGCTCTCGGCCGTCGCGACGGAAACCGCATTTGACAAGCCTCTTTCTGCTTGGAGCGAGTGCACCGAACCCGACAAGGCCTGCACGATCCCCCTATCCCGGTCGGTGCCGGGAGGTCTTGCAGCGGAATTCCAGTTCGCCAGCGCCGATGGCTCAAAGGCTCTGTTCACCGCTGGGGGCGTCCTCTACGAATTCGACGTCCTCACCCGCACCGCGACCCCGATCGCCGACGAATCACCGGGTGTCGTCGGCGGCAGCAAAGACGGCTCCCGCGTCTACTTCTTCTCCAGAGAAGACCTGGCGGCGGGCGCCACCGTAGGGGAGCCCAACCTCTACCTGAACCAGGGGGGAGCAAACACCTTCGTCGCGACGGTCACTCAGGCGGACGTCGATGGGAGCCCCGGCAGAATGATCTCGCTGGTACCCCAGAAACGCGCCACCAGGATCAGTCCCGACGGCAGCCACCTGCTCTTCATGTCGAAAAGCAAAGCGCTGGCCGAGCAGGTCGCCGATTACGACAACACGGACGCGGTTTCGGGAGAAGCCGACCACGAGGTTTACCTCTATGAAGTCGGTGGCGAGCTGCGCTGCGTCTCCTGCAACCCGAGCGGCGCCCGGCCTAGGGGCCAGCAGATGCAGGCCTCCTTTGACGTCGCTGAATCGAAATTCAAAACCAACACCTGGGCTGCGGCCTGGATCCCCGGCTGGGAACATGACCTGCTTGCCCAGCGGGCGATGTCCGATGACGGCAGCCGCATCTTCTTCAACGCCTTCGACGCCCTAGTCCCCGGCGACACCAACGGTACTCAGGACGTCTACCAGTGGGAGCTGCCCGGCACCGGTGACTGCACCCTCGCCACCACCACCTACAGCGAGCAAAACGGCGGCTGCGTCAGCCTGATCTCAAGCGGCCAGAGCCCGCAGACCTCGGAATTCATCGACGCCTCAGTCGACGGCCGCGACGTCTTCTTCACCACCGCCTCCAGCCTCCTACCCCAGGACCCGGGCTTGGTCGACATGTATGACGCGCGGGTGGAAGGCGGCTTCCCGCAGCCACCGGCGGCGGCCGCCATCTGTGAAGGCGAAGCCTGCCAAGGCGCCCCGACCCCGCCGAATGACCCAACCCCCGCCTCCGCCGCCTACAACGGCCCGGGGAACTTGAACGAGGCGGCGGCCAAGAAGAAGAAGTCAAAGAAGCACAAAAAGAAGAACAAGCACAAGAAGAAGGCAAAGAAGAAGGGCGGCAAGGCCAAGCGCCACGCCGCCAACAACTCGACCCGCCGCAACGGCTGATGCAGATGAAGAGCAAGGGAGCCAAGACGATGAATTCCAAGCCCAAGAGCCCCCGTCGCCTGCGCCGTGGCGCAGCGACGCTCCTGATCAGCGTCTGCGCGACGGTCGGCCTGATGGCCACCGCGGCGCCGGCGATGGCCGACTACGGCTTCAGCAAGTTCGACGTCACGTTCACCAACGCCAACGGCACGCCGGCTACGCAGGCGGGCTCGCACCCGTTCGCGATGACGACCGAGATGGCGGTAAACCGAGCGGGTAACAAAGTGGCGGGCGAAATCAAAGACCTCTTCATCGACCAGGTCACGGGCCTGGTGGGGGATGCGACGGCGATGCCGCGCTGTTCCAACGCCGACTTCCTGACGTCGGAATTCGCCAACAACGGCTGCCCGGATCAGACGGCGGTGGGGGTGACCGCCGTCCAGCTCGGGAATGAACAAACTTGGTACCAAAACGCCATCTACAACCTGGTACCCCCGCCGGGGGTGGCGACCAAGCTCGGCTTCACCGTCTCCTCCGTGTTCGTGACGGTCAACATCGGCGTCAAGCAGTCCCCCGAGTACAACCTCGAGGCCTCGCTGGTCAACGTCGCGCAGACGATGAAGATCTTCGCCTCGGTGTTCCAGCTCTGGGGGGTGCCGGGAGACCCTCTGCACAACAGCCTGAGGGGGAGTTGCGCACGCGGGTTCAAGACTCACTTCGACGGGTTCCAGCCGAGCGGGAACTGTCCCGCCAACGGCGTCGGCAAGCCCTTCATGACCCTCCCCCGCAGCTGTACCGGCCCCGCCACCACCACCTACTCGACGGACGCCTGGGAGAACCCCGGCGCCTTCGTCTCGGGCAGCTCGAGCACCCATAACAATTCTGAACCACCGGACCCCGAAGGCTTCACCGGCTGCTCGCAGCTGGGCTTCAAACCGACGATCAAAGCGCAACCGACGACCAAGGCGGCATCGAGCCCAACCGGTCTCGACTTCAGTCTCGACGTCGACGACGAGGGCCTGACCAGCGTCACCGGCCTGGCACAGTCCGACATCAAGAAGACCGTCGTCACCCTGCCCGAGGGTTTCTCGATCAACCCCTCGGTGGCCGAAGGGCTGAACGTCTGCTCTGAGGCACAGCTGGCCGCGGAAACGCTCTCCAACCAGGGCTGCCTGGAAGCCGCCAAGCTCGGCAGCGTCGAGGTCGAAAGCCCCCTGGTCGAAGAACCGGTCAAAGGCGCGCTCTATCAGGCGGCCCCCTTCGAAAACCCCTTCGGCTCCCTCATAGCCCTCTACATAGTCGTCAAGAACCCCAAGCTCGGGATCATGCTGAAGCAGCCCCTAAAGGTGGAGACCAACCCGGTCACCGGCCAGGTCACGACGATCGCCGAAAACCTCCCCCAACTCCCCTATAGCCACTTCAAACTCCACTTCCGCGAGGGCGCGAGAAGCCCCTTGGCATCCCCACCCGCCTGCGGCACCTACAACGTCAAAGCCGAACTGACCCCCTGGTCGGGCTCGGAAACGATCACCACCAACTCGGCCTTCCAGGTGATCTCGGGCGCCAACAGCACTCCCTGCCCCTCGGGCGCAACGCCGCCCTTCCACCCGGGTCTCGAAGCCGGCTCGATCAACAACGCCGCCGGCGCCTACTCGCCCTTCAACCTGCGCTTGACCAGAAACGACGGCGAACAGGAGTTCACCCACTTCTCGATCAAGCTTCCGCCCGGCGTCACCGGCAAGCTCGCCGGGGTGCCTTTCTGCTCTGACGCGGCGATCGCCGTCGCCAAAGCGAGGACCGGCCCCCACGGCGGACAGGAAGAGCTGAACAGCCCCTCCTGCCCGCTGGCCTCTGAAATCGGCCGCACCCTGGTCGGCGCCGGAGTCGGCCCCGGCCTCACCTACGCCCCCGGCAAGCTCTACCTCGCCGGCCCCTATAACGGCAGCGCCATGTCGATCGCCGCGATCACCGCCGCTCGGGTCGGGCCCTTTGACCTCGGCACCGTGGTGATCCGCTCGGCGCTGAAAATCGACCCCGAAACGGCCGAAGTCTTCGTCGACGCCACCGGCTCTGACGCGATCCCCCACATCATCCAGGGGGTCCCCGTCCACGCCCGTGACATCCGCGTCTACGTCGACAAGCCTGAATTCGCGTTGAACCCGACCAACTGCTCGCGCACCTCAACGGCGAGCACTGTCTTGGGCTCCGGCCTGAACTTCGGCTCCGATGCCGACGATCAGCCGGTCACGGTGACCTCGCCCTTCCAGGCGGCCTCCTGCGCCTCCCTCGGCTTCGCGCCGAAACTGGAGCTCAGCCTCAAAGGCGCGACCAAGCGCGGCGGCACCCCCGCCCTCAAAGCGGTGCTGACGGCACGCAAAGGCGATGCCAACATCGGCAAAGCCCAGGTCACCCTGCCCCATTCGGAGTTCTTAGAACAGAGCCACATCAAAACGATCTGCACCAGGGTGCAGTTCAAAGCGGGGATCGCCCCCGGCGAAAAATGCCCGGCGGCCTCGATCTACGGTTACGCCAAAGCGGTCACGCCGCTCCTGGATGAGCCGCTGCAAGGACCGGTCTTCCTCAGGTCGTCCTCTCACAACCTGCCCGACCTGGTCGCGGCGCTGAACTCCGGCAAAATCAACATCGCCCTCGCCGGTCGCATCGACTCGGTCAAAGGCGGGCGGATCCGCAACACCTTCGAGTCGGTCCCAGACGCCCCGGTGACCCGCTTCACCCTGGAAATGCAGGGCGGCAAAAAGGGCCTCTTGGTCAACTCGGTCAACCTCTGCAAATCGACCAACCGGGCGATCTCCCACTTCACGGGCCAAAACGGCAAGGTCTATGACACCAACCCGATCGTGAAGCCGCCCTGCAAGGTCAAGGGCAAGAAGAAGAGCAAGCGCGCCGCTCGCGCCGCGGGCTAGCGCGTGGGCAGACTGAAGGGTAAGGCCAAGGTCGCGGTCGCGACCTTGGCCCTCGCCGCCCTGGCAGCCGGGGCTGCCACCGCGGCGACGATCCAAAAAGGCGACCTGCGCATCACCCTGCTGAGCCAGATCCTCCCCTACAAGCTCCCCAGAACCACCCCCGCCCCGATCGCCGTCTTCGTCTCCGGCCATGTCGACTCGGCCTCGGGTGGACTCCCGCCCCAGCTGCAGCGGATGTCGGTCAAGGTCAACCGCCACGGCCTCTTGCAGTCCAAGGGCCTGCCGGTCTGCCGCTTGCCGGAGATCCAGCCGGGCTCAACCGAACGCGCGCTGAACAACTGCGCCGATGCCCTGGTCGGCTCCGGGCGCTTTTGGGCGGAGATCGTGCTCGAGGATCAACGGCCCTATCCGACCCGAGGGCGGCTCCTGGTCTTCAACGGCAGCAAGAACGGCCACCCCGTCCTCTTCGCCCACATCTTCACGACGATCCCCTTCGCCTCCTCTTTCGTCGTCACCTTCTCGATCCAGAAGATCTCCCAAGGGGCCTTCGGGACCGAACTCAAAGCTTCTTTGCCTCAGGCCCTCGGAGACTGGGGCTACCTCGATCGCATCAAGCTCACCCTGCGGCGCAAATACGACTACAAGGGCAAGGAACTCTCCTACTTCAACGCCAACTGCCCGACTCCGAAAGGGACGCCGACGGCCTCCTTCCCGCTGGCCCTGGCCGACTTCGACTTCGGGGAAGACGGCAAGATCGGGGTCAGTGTCGTGAAGAGCTGCCGGGTGGCGGGGTGAGGGGCGGGGCTGGCTCCTGCCGTGATCGCATCACCTTTCCCTCTCAACCATACCACGTGCGTATCTTGACAAACACGAACTGAACTGTTTATATCCCAGCAGTCGTTGTTTGAGAACGGGCTTGGTAACCAAGTCGGGCTCCAGAGGAGTTGACGGATGGCTTCAGGAGATACGGGACTGCCGATTCGCAAGTCGCGAGGCTCGCGCCGCCGGCCGGACGTCGAGCCGCCCAAGGTGCAGCGCATCCGCCCGCGCTCCGGGCTCTCCCGAGCCGAGGTGGTGGCCGACCAGCGCCGCCGCATCCTCGACGGCCTCGCCGCCGCGCTCGCCTACCACGGCTACGAGGACACGAAGATCACCGACATAGTCGAACTGGCGGCTGTCTCGCGTCCGACCTTCTATGAGCATTTCGAGGGCAAGGACCAGTGCTTCGCGGCGGCCTACGAGGACGGTGTGGAGCGCGTTGCCGCCGCCGTCGAGACGGCCGACGCGGGTGAGCAGGGGTGGGCCGCTTGCGTTTCGGCCGGCCTGCGCGCGGGCCTCGAACTTCTCGCCGCCAATCCCTCCCTCGCCCACCTGCTCCTGGTCGAGGCGCTCGCGGCGGCTCGTCCCGCCCGCCTCGAGCACGAGCGCACGCTGGCGCGCCTGGCGCGGGCCCTGTGCTCGCCGGCCTCCGGGCTCGGGGGCGGCGAGCCCCTCGCGGAGGAGACGGCAAGGCTGCTCGCCGGCGGCCTCGCCTCGCACCTCTCCGGCCGGGTCCTCGCCGGCGAAGCCGAGCGACTTCCGGAGTCGCACGACCTGCTGCTGCGCTACCTGCTCGCGCCCTCACTTCCCGCTGCTTCGCGCGACGCGAGCGCGCAGCCCGCCATCGGCGGCTAGGGGCTCCATGGCGCCGGACGAGCCGCCAGCCGGGGGCGGCGAGCCGGAGCGCTTCGAGCCCCGCGTTCTTGCCGGCCTGCCCTCCGAGCTCGCGCTCGCGAGATTGCCGCCGGGGCGCCACGGCCTGCCGCGTTCCTTCGTCGTCCGCAACCAGCGCCTGCGCATCGTCGCCGGCATGCTGAGGGTCCTGCCCCAGCACGGCTACCCGGCGACCACGATCGGCGACATCACGCGCGAGGCCGGCGTCTCCCGCGCCGCCTTCTACCAGCAGTTCGCCAGCAAGGAGGAATGCTTCCTGGCGACCTATGACCTCGCCGGCGAGTGGCTCTGCGACCGCGTCGAGCGCGCCGTGGCCGGCGTCGAGGACTGGCCCGCCCGTGTCCGCGGCGGCGTCGAGGAGGCGCTTGGCCTGCTCGCCGCCAACCCCGCGGTGGCGCATCTGATCGCCGTCGAGGCCGCCCAGGCCGGTCCTGTCGCCCGTGAGCGGCAGCAGGCCTGCCTGGCCCGGTTCGCCGCGGCGCTGCGCGCCGGCCGCCCTGGCGATGGCGCGATCCCGTCCGACCTCGAGGAGCTGCTCCTGGGCGGCGCGGTCATGCTGATCGCCCGCTACGTCGACACGGGCCGGGCCGAGCGCCTCCCGGAGGCGACCGCGGAGCTGGTCGAGCGCCTCTTGATCCCCTATCTGCGGCAGGAGGAGCCGGGCGCGGCGGGCGCGAAGCGCCGCCGGGCCGGTTGAGCGAGCCCCCGATCCGGCGAATCCCGGGCGCTACGCTGAGCTGAAGCTAGCGAAGGAGGTCGAGGTGGCAACGCAGGCGGTGGACGCGGTCGATCACAAGCTCCTGGTGGCCGGCGAGTGGGTCGAGACGGGCGAGTGGGGCGAGGTCAAGAGCCCATACGACGGCAGCCCGGTCGGCCGGGTCGCGCTCGGCGACGGAGCCACCGTCGAGCGCGCGGTCGCCGCCGCCCACGAGGCCTTCCTCTCCGCCGACTTCCCCCAGCATGCGCGCGCCGCCACCCTGGACCGCGCCGCCGAGCTGGTCGCCGCGCGCGAGGAGGAGCTGGCGCTGTCGATCGCCGCCGAGGCCGGGAAGCCGATAAAGACCGCGACGGTCGAGGCGCAGCGCTGCGTCGACACCCTCACCTTCGCCGCCGTCGAGGCGCGCAAGCTGACCGGCGGCACGGTGCCGATGGAGGCTTCGCCGGCGGGCGCCGGCAAGCTCGGGGTGATGCTGCGGGTGCCCTACGGGGTGGTCGGCGCGATCAGCCCCTTCAACTTCCCGCTCAACCTGGTCGCCCACAAGCTCGGGCCGGCGATCGCCGCCGGCAACGCAATCGTCCTCAAGCCGGCCGGGCAGACGCCGATCTCGGCGCTGAAGCTGGCGGAGATCCTGAGCGAAGCGGGCCTGCCCGAGGGCTGGCTCAGCGTCATCCCCGGGCCCGGCTCCGAGGTCGGCAACGCGATCGTCGAGCACGAGCTGACCAGGGCGATCACCTTCACCGGCTCGGCCGGGGTCGGCTGGGACATCCGCAGCCGCGTCCCCCACAAGAAGGTCAACCTGGAGCTGGGATCGAACGCGCCGCTGATCGTCAACGCCGACGGCGACTGGGAGACGGCCGCCGACAAAGCCCAGATCCACGCCTTCTCCCACGCCGGCCAGAGCTGCATCTCGATCCAGCGGATCCTCGTCCACGAGGACGTCGCCGCGCCCTTCACCGAGCGCCTCGTCGCCAACGTGGAGAAGCTGACCGTGGGCGACCCGCTCGACTCCGCGACCGACGTCGGCCCGCTGATCACGCCTGAGGACCGCGACCGGGTCAGCCAGTGGGTCGAGGAGGCCGTCGCCGCCGGCGCCGAGCTCCTGACCGGCGGCGACCTGGTCGACGAGGGACGCTGCCTCGCCCCGACCTTGCTCTCCTCGCCGCCCAAAGACGCCAAGGTCTGGTGCGAGGAGATCTTCGGCCCGGTGGCGACGATCGACACCTTCGCCGAGTTCGGCGAAGCGCTGGAGATGGCCAACGACTCCAAGTTCGGCCTCCAGGCCGGCGTCTTCACCCGCGACATCGGCCGCGGCCTCCAGGCCGCCAGGACGCTCGAGTTCGGCGGCGTCCTCATCAACGAGGTGCCCACCTTCCGCGCCGACCAGCAGCCCTACGGCGGCGTCAAGGACTCCGGCAACACCCGCGAGGGCCCCGCCTACGCCGTCCAGGAGCTGACCGAGGAGCGGTTCATCACGTTGCAGGGGTAGGGAGACGGAAGGCCCTCCCCAGACACATCTCGCTATGGCTCGATGTTGAGTGTCTGGGGAGGGCCTTCCGTCTCCCTACACAGCACCTTCTGAACTAGTTCAGTCGTGCGGGCGGGCCATGCGGCGGTGGTCGAGGGCCTCCTCGAGCACTGCCGGCTCGACGCCTTGCTCTAGCGCGACCTCGCGCAGGGAGCGGCCCGACTCGGCGGCGGCCTTGACGATGTCGGCGGCGCGGTCGTAGCCGATGTGGGGGTTGAGCGCGGTCGCCGTCGCCAGGGTGGCCTCGGCGTGGCGCTCGGTCATCTCCTCGTTGGCCTCCAGGCCGGCGACGCATTTCTCGTTGAGCAGGCGCGAGGCGGCGGCCAGCAGCTTGATCGAGTCGAGCAGGTTGCGGGCGATCAGCGGCACCCGCACGTTGAGCTCGAACTGGCCCTGGCTGCCGGCGACGGTGATCGCGGCGTCGTTGCCGATCACCTGGGCGGCGACCTGGATCACCACCTCGGGGATCACCGGGTTGACCTTGCCGGGCATGATCGAGGAGCCCTTCTGCAGCTCCGGCAGCCGCAGCTCGGCGAGCCCGGCGCGCGGGCCGGAGCCCATCAGCGCCAGGTCGTTGGCGATCTTGTTGAGCGATACCGCGTAGACCTTGAGCGCCCCCGAGAGCTCGACCAGCGAGTCGCGGTTGCCCTGCGCCTCGAAGGGATCGAGCGGGCCGGAGATCTCAAGGCCGGTGTCGGCGGCGAGCTTCTCGCGCACCTTGGCGGCGAACTCGGGGTGCGTGTTGAGGCCGGTGCCGGTGGCGGTGCCGCCGAGTGGGATCTGGCCGACCCGGCGCAGCGTCGCCTCGACCCGCTGGACGCCGAGCCGGACCTGCGCCGCGTAGCCCCCGAACTCTTGGCCGAGGGTGACCGGGACCGCGTCCATCAGGTGGGTGCGGCCGGCCTTGACGACGTCGGCGAACTTGGCCGCCTTCTCCTCCAGGGCCGACTCCAGCGCGCCCATCGCCGGCAGCAGGTCGTGGCTGACCTCGTCCAGCGCCGCCAGGTGCACGGCGGAGGGGAAGACGTCGTTGGAGGACTGCCCCATGTTGACGTGGTCGTTGGCGTGGGCGCCATCGCCGGCGAGGTTGGCGAGCACCTCGTTGGCGTTCATGTTCGAGGAGGTGCCGGAGCCGGTCTGGAAGACGTCGACCGGGAACTGGTCGTCGTGAGCGCCGTCGCCCACCGCCTTGCCGGCCTCGGCTATGCGCTCGGCGAGCTCGCCGTCGAGCAGGCCCAGCTCGCCGTTGACCTCCGCCGCGGCGCCCTTGATCCGGCCCAGCCAGCGGATCACCGGCACCGGCACGGGCGACCCGGAGACGGGGAAGTTGTCGACGGCTTTGGTGGTCTCGCCACCCCAGAGCTGCTCAGTCAAGTCGGGCCTCCATCGAAGGTCGTTGGACTCCGAAGCGTATTCGGCGCTGCTTGCCGGCGCGGTTTCGCCGGCATGAGTTAGGGTGCCCTAACGTGAAGCTGGACGATCCAGTCAGCCGCGGCGCCGAGCGCGCCATCGCCCACCTCAACGGGGACCACGCCGACGCCCTGCTCGACATGGCGCGCGCCATTGGCGGCTGCCCGCAGGCGAACGCGACCCGCTGCGTCGATGCCGACCGCACCGGCCTCGACCTGATCGCGACCACGCCCGCGGGCGAGACCGAGGTACGGGTCGACTACGACGAGCCGATCGACGGCCCGGAGGGCCTTCGCAAGGCGACCGTCAAGCTCGCCCAGAAGGCGCGGGCGGAGCTGGGCATGGAGCAGCGCCCGGTCTCTCCCTAGTCGCGGCCGGCCGGAGTGGCCAGCAGCTTCGCCCTCGAGGTCAGCCCCAGCAGCGCCTGCGCCGTGCTCCAGACCGGCGTCGGGTTGGCATCGGCGGCGTAGGCGATCGAGCCGTCGCGGCGGGCCAGGGAAGCGAGCAGGGCGAAGGGGGTCGCGCCGCTGGCGGACCGGGTCCCGGGGCCGAGCCCCGCCACGCGCAGGGCGACCAGGGCGAGGCCGGTGCTCTGCGAGTTGGAGCCGCCGCCGGGAAGGGAGGGGAAGCCGCCGTCCTCGATTTGAGTGGAGCGCACGAACGCCGCGCCGCGCCGCGCCGCCGCCCGACGGCCCGCTCGAGCCAGCGCCCAGGTGGCGAGTCCGGTGCTGTCGACATCGGGAGCGATCCCTGGCCGGTAGCCGAAGCCCCCGCTTGGTTCCTGGACCGAAACGAGCCAGTCAGCTGCACGCGCCGCCGCGGCCGGCCGCGGCCCTTCCAGCGCCAGCACCGCAAGCGCGGTCGCGTTGACGTCACGCCCGAGCGAGCCATCGGGTCGATGGGCCGATTTGTCGCCGGTGGCTCGACTTTTCGGCCCGTCGCCGAGTGGGCGGTCGAGCCGGTCGCCGAGCAGCGCGGTCGCTGCCGGACCCGGACCGACGCCGCGGCGCAGCGCCAGGGCGAGGCGTCCCCAGGCGGCGCCGGCGCCGCTGCGATGGTGGCGCAGGTAGCGGGCCGCACTCGACGCCAAACGCCGCACCCGTGCCGGGGACGGGTCGGGAGTGGGGGCGACGTTGCCGCCTCCACTCCCGCTGCGGGTGCCGGGCACGGCGCTCGGCTCGCCGGGCGCGCTCGGCGCGGACTCTCCGAAAAGGGAGCCGTAGAAGAAGTGAACGCTGTCGCCGCTCACGAGCGGGGTCAGGCAGCCGCCGCTGGTGAAGCGGTCGTTGATGGTCAGCGACCAGTAGCGGTTGGGCGCCGCCGAGGCGAAGGGCCCGATGCGGTCGATGAAGAAGTCGCGGAAGCTCGGGTCCCAGTTGCCGCGCCAGGAGATCCCGGCCGAACGCATCGCGTCGTCGAGGGCGCCGGTGGCGGTTGCTGCGGGCGCCGACCCCGGCGGTCCCGAGCAGGCGTGGGCCCCGCTGCCGTCGCCGCCGTCGACCGGGTGCGGGAGCGTGGTCACGGCGCCGTCGAAGAGCGGCGCCGGCTGGCCGGTGGCCTCGACGCGGAGGTTGACCACCGCAGCCTGGGCGGCGGCAGCCGCCACCACGGTCGCGAGCGCGACCGTGGTGGCGAGGGTTGGGAGCCGCCTCCTCATCCGTCGATGAACCGCCTGGCGCGGGTGAGCCGGATCGCGCCGTCCTCGGCGCGGGTGGCCGCGATCAGCCGCAGCTTCACGCGGCCGTGGGTCGCCAGGGCTCGGCGGAGGGCCCGGTTGGCCGGGACGACCAGGGTGCGGCCGGTGCCCGAGGCCAGCGCGAAGCCGGTCGAGCCGCCGGCGAGCAGGCGGCCGCCGCGGTGCTCGCGGAATCGCAGGGACAGGACGCCGCGACAGCCGGCCGCGCCCAGCCCTCGCGGACAACGCACCTCGACGGCGATGCCGTCATCCCGCCAGTGCGCGCGACCGCGCAGCGAGACCCGCGGGCCATAGGCCCGGTGGCGGCGCTTCGCCTCGAGCGGCGGCACGGCGACCTTCGGCGGCGAGCCGGCGTCGGCGCTCGTCGGCCCGAACCTGAGGAAGACGAGGTCGCCGAGGCCGATCGGCCTCGCGGTCTGGGCCTCCGGCTCCGCGCCGCCGATCTGCACGCGCCAGCCGTTGCCAGCCGCCTCGCCGACTCCGTCCAGCGAGGAGACGCCGATGCCGGCGGCGCCCGAGCTCAGGCTGAACTGGGTCACGCAGCCCCCAGGCCTTGACCCCGCCTTCGCCGCGGCGAGAAGCTGGTCCAGGCCGGCGCTGGTGGTCACGTCGACCCGGCACATGCGCACGTCGTCGGCGCCGGCGCCGTGGTCGATCACCAGGGTGACCGGGACCGTCGTTCCGGCTGGAACCGGGTCGGCGGGCCTGACCGCGGGACTGGTGCCGTCGACCCGCGCCGGTGGCTCGCTCGAGAAGGCAACCCCGCCCAGCGGCCGCACCGAACTGTAGGTCTCGAAGACGCCGCCGTCGAATTCTTCGGTCCAGGCGAAGTGCCCGTCCGGCTCCTGCATCGAGACCAGGTAGTCGAGCGCGGTCTTGCCGCTGCTGGTGGTCCACTCGCTTCCCTGGGGATCGATCCCGCACTGGATCAGCCCGCTGAGGACCCAGGCGGTGGTGTCGGTGTTGAGGCCGATCCCGAACGACTCCGGCGGCGCGATGAAGCCGCCCGTCGCCGGGTCCTGGAGGCTGTGGAGCAGGTCGAGCGCTCGCTCCAGGTTGGGGTCGCTTGGCGTGACCCCGGCGGCGCAGAAGGCCGCGACCACGGAGCCGGTCATGTCGGTGTCGGACGGTGCGCTCGGTGAGGCGTTCCAGCTCCAGCCGCCGTCGGCATGCTGCTCGGTCCGCAGCTGGTCGACGAGGCTTTGCAGCAGCACCGTCGGCGCTCCGGCCTGGTGCAGCGCCAGCACGCCGAAGATGTCGTCGTTGAGCAGCCCCGGTTCTCCGATCTGGGTGCCGTCGAACAGTTCGGCGAGGCGGGCGACGAGGTTGCTCCTCTCCGCGTCGGCCGAGCTAGAGAGCCGCGAGACCTGGATCCCGCCGGCGACGCCGGCGAGGATGCCGCGCTCGGCGTCGGCGCCGGCGCCCCCCGGGCCGCTCAGCCGCCAATCGCCGAGGTAGAAGTCCTGGGCGCTGGGGTCGATCAGCGAGGTGCTGACGTCGGCCGCGTTGATCCCGGCGGCGGCGAGGGCGGTCATGCCCCAGTCGCTGCCGAGTTCGCCACTTTCCTGCTGGTTGTCCTGGAACCAACCGGCTCCGAGGTCGGCCGCCTGGGCGGCCTGTTCCAGGGTCACGTAGGCAGCGGCGCTGCCGGCCCAGGCGGCCATCGCCGCCAGGGTGAGCCCGAGCGCGAACAGGGCGCGCAGGGGCCGTCGGGTGGAATTGCTGAGTGGCGTCATATCGCCGTCTCCTTTTTCAGGGGCGGCGACGCACGCACACAGGGCGAGTGAGCCGGCCGCCTAGTCGCGAGGCGAACCTCCTTGCGACTCTCGGCCGGATATTCGGGCTCGGGATCGTCCTCCTGACCACCCTTCCCGGACCCAACTCAGGTCCAGTGGGACTACCGATCAGTCGTCACCCACACCGCTGCGCGTCAGCCCCGGATTCACACCGGAGTTCCCCACGCCGCGAGTCGCGGCAACCCTAACACCACCGGGCCGATGGGCCGATAAGTCGCCCCTGGCTCGACATATCGGCCCATCGGCGGGCGGTTCAGCCGTTGGCGTGGCCGGCGTCGAAGCCGCGCCGGTAGGCCGCCGCGAATGCCGGTGGAAGCGGTTCGCGGCCCGGGGCGTAGCGGGCGGCGACGGTGAGGCGGCGGATCAGGTCGGCGTGGATGCCTTCGGTCTCGTCCGCTCCCCGCTGGGCGGCGCCGAGCAGGTAGCCGAGCTGGAGCGCGGCGGGGCTGGACGGCACGGTCCTGGCTTCGCCGTTGAGCTCGGTCGCGGTCTCGACCATCGCTTCGCCCACGGTCGCCAGATCGCCGCCCTGCTGGTTCTCGGCCAGGCATTCGCTGATCGTGGTCTCCCCGGCCAGCTTCACCGCACCCGGGGCCTTGGCAAGTGCGGCGAGGTAGATGTCCTGCCCCTGCAAGCAGGCGCTCGGAGTCGAGTCGGCCTGCTTGCCGCAGCCGCCCAGGGCGGCTGCGAGGCAGGCGACGGCAACGACGAGGGCCGTGACGGCGGGGGGGCGCATCGTGCTCATCCTATGGAGCCACCCGCAATCCCCGGACTGTTACTGGGGTCAGGGCAACACTGAAAGTCCGCGTGGCCAGCTCAGTCGTGGAAGCGCGGGCCGAGGCCACCGGTGCGGACGGTGGAGATGCCGCCGGAGGGGCCGGGCGGGGGCTTCGGCGCCGGCGAGCTCTTGCTGCGCGGCACGCCGAGCGGTTCGCCGGCGAGGACCGGGAAGACTTCGACCCATTCGGCCAACTGGAACTGGGGGACGACGGCGTGGTTCCAGGAGAGGTGGAGGTGGTTGCCGCAGCCGTGGCCGGCGTCGCCGTCATAGCCGACCCATCGAAATGGGGGTGCGGGCTCGCCCTGAATCGGCTCCGCCCACAGCGCTAGGCGGGTGATCGGCGCCCAGGCGGCGTCGCATTTCGCGCCCGCGCCCGCCGGGACCAGGTCGACGGCAAGTCCGTTGTAGTGATCGGAGCCCCTGGTGTGGCATTCGTCGCAGCCGACGTGTTCGCCGCTGGGCAGTGGTCCCGAGTAGCCGTCGGTGACGTAGATCGGGTAGCGCGCGGCGATCCAGCGCAGGTCCGGGAGGATCCGGCGGTCGACCATGTCGCCCGCTTCGTGCGGGATCGAGGCCGGGATCGGGACGATCTTGCCAACGGCGTAGACCAGGCGGGTCGGGCCGGGCGTCGCCGAGGCGACCGCGGCGACGCAGAGCAGCGCCGCGCAGGCCAGCGCGATCGCCAGGCCGATGCGCTCGACGTCGTAGCGGATGCCCAGGGGTCGTTGCTTCACCCCGTGGTTATCGACTGCCCCGCGTGCCGGGCTTGAATCGCGGCGGATAGGGTTCGGCCGATGCCGACGGTCCGCGACGCGACGTTCGACCTCTTCCGCGCCCACGGGATGACGACGATGTTCGGCAACCCGGGCTCAACCGAGCTGCCGATGCTCGCCGACTACCCCTCGGACTTCCGCTACGTGCTCGGCCTGCAGGAGGCGGTCGTGGTGGGGATGGCCGACGGCTTCGCCCAGGCTTCCGGCAACACCACCGTCGCCAACCTCCACACCGCCCCCGGCGTCGGCAACGCGATGGGGGCGATCTTCAACGCCCAGGCCAACCACTCGCCGCTGCTCGTCACCGCCGGTCAGCAGGCGCGGGCGCAGATCACCCTGCAGGCCAACCTGACCAACCGCGACGCGACGCGGATGCCGCACCCGCTGGTCAAGTGGTCCTACGAGCCGCCGCGGGCCGAGGACGTGCCGCTGGCCCTCGCCCACGGTGCCCACCTCGCCTCGCTCCCCCCGCGCGGTCCCGTCTTCGTCTCGCTGCCGATGGACGACTGGGGCGTCGAGGTCGACGCCGCTGATGCCCAGGCGGCGATCGACCGCAGGGTGAGCGGGCGCGCCACGGCCGACCCCGAGGCGGTGCGCACCCTGGCGGAAGCGCTCGACGCCGCCACCAACCCCGTCCTCGTCGCCGGCCCCGACATCGACGCCAGCGGCGCCTGGGACCTCGGCGTCGCCCTCGCAGAGCGCCAGCGCCTCCCGGTCTGGGCCTCCCCGGCGACCGGCGGCAACCGCCTCGGTTTCCCGGAGAACCACCCCAACTTCCGCGGCGTGCTGCCGCCGGCGATCGGCCCGGTCGGCCAGACGCTCGAGGGCCACGACCTGATCCTCGTCGTCGGCAGCTCGGTCTTCCCCTACTACCCGCACATCCCCGGGCCGCTGCTGCCCGAGGGCGCGAAGCTGACGGCGATCACCAGCGACCCCGACGAGGCGGTGCGGGCGCCGATGGGCGACGCGATCGTCGCCGACGTCAAGCTCACCCTGGAAGCGCTGCTGGCGGCGGTCCCCGAGTCGGCCCGCCCGGCGCCGGAGCCGAACCCGGGACCGGGGGAAATCCCGGCCAGCGACCCGCTCAACCCCTCGACCGTCCACACCGCTCTCGGCGAAGTCATGCCCGAGGACGCGATCGTCGTCCTCGAGTCTCCCTCCAGCACGCTGGCGCTGCGCAACCAGCTGCGGATCTCCCGCCCCGGCAGCTACTACTTCAGCGCCGGCGGCGGCCTCGGCTTCGGCCTCGCCGCTGCGGTCGGCGTGCAGCTCGCTCAGCCCAGCCGCCCCGTCGTCTGCGTGCTCGGGGAGGGCTCGGCCCAGTACGCGATCACCGCCTTCTGGAGCGCCGTCGCCTACGACACCCCGGTCACCTTCCTGGTCCTGCGCAACGAGGAGTACGCGATCCTCAAGTGGTTCGCCGAGGTCGAGCAGGTGACCGGCGCCCCCGGCCTCGACCTGCCCAAGCTCGACGTCGCCGCCGTCGCCGAGGGCTACGGGGTGAAGGCGCACCGGGCCGGGGACCGCGACGGCGTGCGCGAGGCGCTCGCGACAGCCCTCAGCTCCTCCAAGCCGGAGCTGGTCGAAGTTCCGGTGACGCCCGGCATGTCACTGTTCTAGAGACCGATGGCGCTGCTCGAGCGAAGCCCGCAGTCGCTCGCTCCCCAGGTGACGGAGCCGGCGCCGGACCGCGCCCCGGACGCGCTCGCCGCCGGCGTCGCCCAGCCGCTGCGCGGCGACCTCGAACGGCTGCTCGGCCACGAGCGCGTCCTCACCAAGGCCGGCGACCTCGTCAAGTACGCCTCCGATGCCAGCCCCTACCGGCTCTTCCCGCGGGCGGTGGTGATGGCCCGCGAGGCCGCCGACGTCGCCAAGGTGCTCGCTTACGGGCGCGAGCAGGGGATCCCGGTCACCTTCCGCGCCGGCGGCTCCAGCCTTAACGGCCAGGGCCAGAGCGACGGCATCCTTGTCGACGTCCGCCGCCACTTCGGCGGCGTCGCGGTCGAGGCCGGCGTTCCGCGCGAGGGTGGGGCCGAGGTCGACGCGGCCATCGCCCGGGTCAAGCCCGGCACCGTGCTTGGTCACGCCAACCGCGTCCTCGCCCCGCACGGGCGCAAGCTCGGCCCCGAC
This sequence comes from uncultured Solirubrobacterales bacterium, assembly GCA_963762325.1. GTDB lineage: Bacteria > Actinomycetota > Thermoleophilia > Solirubrobacterales > 70-9 > VAYN01. The sequence continues at coordinate 324,809 of CAVXKQ010000008.1, forward strand.
CCGGCCAGCACCGACATCGCCTGCGTCGGCGGCGTGATCGCCAACAACTCGGGCGGGATGCGCTGCGGCACCACCAAGGACTCCTACTCGACCGTGCGCGCGATGACCCTGGTCCTGCCCTCGGGGACGACGATCGACACCGGCGCGCCGGACGCGGAGGAGCGCTTCGCCGCGGCCGAGCCGGAGCTGGCCGCCGGGCTGGCTGAGATCCGCGACGAGATCCGCGCCGACGCCGAGCTCAGCGAACGCATCCGCCGCAAGTTCGCGATCAAGAACACCACCGGCTACCGCCTCTGCGCCTTCCTCGACGCCGAGCAGCCGCTGGAGATCTTCCGCCGCCTCGTCGTCGGCTCCGAGGGCACGCTTGCCTTCGTCGCCGAGGCGGTCTTCGAGACGGTGCCGCTGCCGGCCGTGACGACCACCGCCTGGGTCCACTTCCCCGACATCGACCAGGCGGTCGCCCCGGTTCGCGACCTCGTCGACTGCGGCGCGAGCGCGGTTGAGCTGATGGTCGCTCCGGCGCTGATCAGCGCCGCCTGGAACATGGTCGGGGCGCCAGAGGAGTGGAAGGAGCTGCCGCCGGAGTCGGCCGTGCTGCTGGTCGAGTTCGGGGCGGAGACGGACGCCGAGTTGGACGCCTACGTCGCCAAGGCAAGCGAGATCCTCGCCGGCCACGAGTCGATCCGCCCGATCGAGTTCACCCGCAAGGGCGAGGAGATCGAGCTTGCCTGGCGGGTGCGCGAGGGCCTGCACGGCCTGATCGGCAGGGTGAGGATCCCGGGAACCGCGCTGATCGCCGAGGACGTCTGCGTACCGCCGGAGCGGATAGCCGAGGGCGCTAACGACATCCTGGGACTCCTCGGCGAGCACGGCTTCCTGACCGGCGTCGCCGGGCACGCCTCGGCCGGGAACCTGCATTTCTTCCTCACCCCGGACTTCGCCAAGCAAGAGGATCTCGACCGCTACGAGGCCTTCATGGGGAAGTTGGTTGAGCTGATCGTCGGCAAGTACGACGGCTCGCTCAAGGCGGAGCACGGGACCGGGGTCAACATGGCCCCTTATGTAGAGCGCGAGTGGGGGGAGCGGGCGACCGAGCTGATGTGGCGGGTTAAGCGGCTGGCCGACCCCGACGGCGTGCTCTCGCCCGGCGTCGTCCTCAACCGCGACCCCGGCGTCCATCTGCGCAACCTCAAAACCACGCCGCAGATCGAGGAGTCGGCGACGACCTGCGTCGAGTGCGGCTTCTGCGAGCCGGTCTGCCCCAGCCGCAACCTGACGACGACGCCGCGCCAGCGGATCGTGCTGCGGCGGGAGATGGCCCGCCAGCCCGCCGGCTCGCCGGTGCAGAAGGCGCTGCTGGAGGAGTTCGAGTACGAGGCGATGGAGACCTGTGCCGCCGATGGCTCCTGCCAGCTCGCCTGCCCGGTCGGGATCGACACCGGCCTCTTCGTCAAGGAAATGCGTCACGCGCGCCACACCGAGCGCGCCGAAAGGCTGGCGCTGGCGACGGCCAAGCGCTGGGGCACGGTCGAGGGCGCCTCCCGCGCCGGCCTCCGCCTGGCCCCCCTGGCGCACCGCACCAAGCGCGGCAAAGCCCTCCCCCCACCAGCCCCCCGCACCCTGCCGCCCACGATCCACCCCGGCGCCGCCGCCGTCTACATCCCCTCCTGCACCAACCGCATCTTCGGCTCCCCTGCCGATGGGCCGAAAAGTGGAGCCATAGGCGACTTATCGGCCCATCGGCCCTGGGTTGTGGAGGCGCTGGTGGAGGTCTCGGCGCGGGCGGGGTTGCCGGTGTGGATTCCGGGGGACGTGGGGGGGTCTTGTTGCGGGTTGCCTTGGAGCTCGAAAGGGTTCGCCGGGGCGCACCGGCATAAGGCGAACGAGATGGTCGAGCGGCTCTGGCGTTGGAGCGGCGAGGGGGCGCTGCCGATCGTCGTCGACGCCGCCTCCTGCACCGGCTCGATCGCCGATCCCGGCGCCGGCGTGCTCAGCGAGGGCAACGCCGAGCGCCTGGCCAGGTTGGAGATCCTCGACTCGGTTGCCTGGGCTCACGACCGCCTGCTGCCCTGGCTCGACGTCGCCGAGCGGATCGGCTCCGCCACCGTCCACCCGACCTGCGCCAGCCGCCACCTGGGGCTCTCGCACCGGCTGCGCAGGCTCGCCGCCGCGCTCGCCGACGACGTCCACGTCGCTCCCTCGGCGACCTGCTGCGGCTTCGCCGGCGATCGCGGCCTCTCCCACCCGGAGCTGACCGCCGCCGCCACCCGCCCCCAGGCCGAAGAGCTGGAGGGCCGCCACTTCGACGCTCACCTCTCCAACAACCGCACCTGCGAGATCGGCCTCGAGCGCGCCACCGGCGAGCCCTACGAGTCCGTCATCCTCTTGCTCGAGCGGCTGACCCGCGCTTAGGAACCACGTGCTGCGTCGACGCTCTTCGCGTCGAGATCCCGGATCAGTGCTCGGGTCTTGTCGTCGCGCTCCATGCGGCGATCGAACAGGGGGTTGATCAGGCCGCGGAAGGCGGAGACGTAGCGCCACCACTTGGGAACGAAGATGCGGGGGGAGCGTTCCTCGATGCCGCGGACGACGCCGGCTCCCGCCTCGTCGGGGGTGATCCGTTTCAGCAGGAACTCTGGACTCAGCTCCCTGATCCGGCCGGAGTCCTCCTGGTCGAAGGCGTCCTGAACCAGCCTGGTGTCGACCCAGCCGAAGTACGCGACGCTGGCGCTGGCACCGTGCGGAGCGAGCTCGACCCGGAGCGAGCGGCCAAGCATCTCGACGCCGGCCTTGGCAACCGCATACGGCGTGTTGCCCATGCCGTTGACGAAGGCGTAGGCGGAGGAGACGACGACCATCTGGCCCTTGCGCTCGACGATCTGCGGCAGCGCCGCCCGCACCGTGCGCCAGACGCCGAGCAGGTCGACCTCGAATACCCGTTCCCATTCCTCGCCGGAGATGCTGCGGGCGGTGCCGAACTTCTTCTGGGCGATGCCGGCGTTGGCGACGGCGACGTCGAGCCCGCCGAATTGCTCGACCACCGTCGCGACGGCGGCGAGCATCGCGCCCTGGTCGGTGACGTCGGCACCGAGGCCGATCGCCCGCGCGCCGATCCGCTCGGCCGCCTCGCGCGCCTCCTCGGCACTGAGGTCGAGCACCGCCACCGAGGCGCCGCGCAGGTGCATCTGCCGCGCGACCTCGAAGCCGATTCCGCGAGCCGCGCCGGTGACGAGCGCGACCTTTCCATTGAGGTCATACCTGGGCATTGGCTCGTGAGCGTACTGAGGACTCACGACCTCAGGCTGGCCGCTGACCGACGGCCGCCTCGACCTCGGAGACGATTGCGGCGATCTCGGCGTCGTGGTCCATGCGGCGGTCGAGCAGCGGATTCATCAGCCCGCGCAGGGCGGATAGGTAGCGCCAGACGGGGGGAGTGAAGGACCGTGGCGCCCGCTCTTCCAGCGCTCGCACGATCGCGGCGCCGGCAACCGCCGGCGTGATTCGCTTCAGCAGGAAGGCCGGCAGGATCTCCCCGAGGATGCGGGCTCCCCGTCCACCGTCTCTGTGGTCGAGCGAGTCCCGGACCAGGTCGGTTTCCACCCAGCCGAAGTAGACGACGCTCGCGCTCGCGCCCAGCGGGGCGAGCTCCGCCCGCAGCGCGCGTCCGAGCGCCTCGACTCCCGCCTTGGAGACCGCGTAGGGGCTGGCGAGGAGGCCGTTGGCGAAGCTGTAGATGGAGCCGATGAAGACGATCTGCCCGCCCCGCTCGGAGACCTGCGGCAGCGCCGCCCGGGCGGTATGCCAGGCGCCGATCAGGTTGACGTCGAGGACCCGCTTCCACTCCTCGCCCGGCATCGTCCGCGCCGTCGTCACCGTCGCCGGCGCGATCCCGGCGTTGGCGACGGCGACGTCGAGCCCCCCGAACCGGTCCACGACCGCGGCGACGGCGGCGAGCATCCCACCCTCGTCGGTGACGTCGGCACCGACTCCGAAGGCCCGCGCGCCGATCCGCTCGGCCGCCGCGCGCGCCTCCTCGGCGCTGAGGTCGAGCACCGCCACCGAGGCACCGCGCAGGTGCAGCTGGCGCGCGGTCTCGAAGCCGATGCCGCGGGCGGCGCCGGTGACCAGGGCCACCTTGCCGTTGAGGTCGTAGCGGGGCATCGGCCGCCAGCGTACTCCCCCGGTCGCGGTTGCTTTTTGTCGCCCAGGGGGCGACAAACGACGTAGGGACTAGGCTGCCGGCGTGCCCGACCTCGACGCCAGCTACGCGACCTTCGCCGCCGCGGGCGGCCTCGAGCCCCTGCCCGCGCTCGGGCTCGGCGCGATGACGCCGCTGCTGGTCGAGTCCAAGCACTGCCAGGTCTCTCCGGCCGCGCGCGGGCGCCTCGGCGGTGAGGTCGACGGCGTCGTCGGCCACCTCGCCTACACCCGCAACAAGACCTTCCGCTTCAACGTCGCCCTGGCCGAGGTCCACGGCTCGACCTCGCTGGCGCCCCGGCTGTTCTGCATCCGCAAGGGGCGCAGTACCCGCGATGACGAGTTCTACGGCTTCGAGGCACGCCACTCGAAGCTCTGGACCGAGAGCACGGTGCTGAACGAGCGCTACACGATCAGTACCAGTCCCTACCAGGACCCGAACTGGATGCGGCAGCTGTTCTCGCCGGCCCTGGTCGATTACCTGGCGACCGCGCCCCCGGCCGACTTCTCCTTTGAGCTCGCCTACGGGATCCTGCTCGGCAGCGTCGAGGCCGACGACCCGGGCATCGACGGCCTGGCGGCGCTCTGCGAGGCGACCGCCCACGTCGCCGAGCGGATCGCCCGGGAGTGTGGGGAGTAACGATGCAGATCAACCGCACCGGCATCTGGCTGATCGGCTTCTTCATGCTGCTGGGCCTGGCGATGTGCATCGGCCCGCCGCTGCTCGGCGCCAACGCCGAAACGTCCCTGATCCTCGCCTCGACCGGGGCGATCTTCGTCCTCGTCGCCGCTGGCCTCGCCTGGTATGCCCGCCATGCCAAAGCCAAAGCTGCCCACCAGGACTGGATCTTCCAGAACGGGATCAGGGGGAGCGCGACGATTCTCGAGGTCGGCAACTCGCACACCACCGTCAACGAGATGCCGCTGATGAAGTTGAGGCTCGAGCTCGACGTCCCCGGCGTCGGCCGCAGCGAGGTCAGCCGCCGCGAAGTGATGCCGGTTTTCACCGCCAACCGCATGGACGCGGGGTTGACCCTCCCCGCCTACGCAAACCCGAAGGACCCGGCCGACTTCGTCCTCGTCTGGTGAGCCCCGCGGCCCTCGGCGGGACCGGCCCCTCCTAGAATCGCCCCCTCGTGCCCGGATTCAGCCCTGTCGACGCCAAGCAGTCCTTTCCCGAGCTGGAGCAGCGGCTGCTGGAGCGTTGGCGCGACGGCCGTGTCTTCGAGCGCTCGCTTGCCAACCGCGAGGGGGCGGAGATCTGGAGCTTCTACGAGGGCCCGCCGACCGCCAACGGCCGCCCCGGCTCCCACCACGTCCTTGCCCGCGTCTTCAAGGACGTCTACCCGCGCTACAAGACGATGTGCGGCTACCGGGTGCCGCGAAAGGCCGGCTGGGACTGCCACGGGCTGCCGGTCGAGCTCGAGGTCGAAAAGCAGCTCGGGATCGCCTCCAAGCAGGAGATCGAGGAGCTCGGGATCGCCGAGTTCAACCGGCGCTGCCGCGAGTCGGTCTTCGAGTACGTCGAGGAGTGGAACCGGCTGACCGAGCGGATCGGCTTCTGGATCGACCTCGACGACCCCTACGTCACCCTCGAGGACGACTACATCGAGTCGGTCTGGTGGTCGCTGAAGAAGAACTGGGACGAGGGGCGTCTCTACGAGGGCCACAAGGTCGTCCCCTACTGCCCGCGCGACGGCACCCCGCTCTCCTCGCACGAGGTCGCGCTCGGCTACGAGGACGTCGAGGACCCCTCGATATACGTGCGCTTCCCGCTGGTCGAGGAGGACGCCTCGCTGCTGGTCTGGACGACGACCCCGTGGACCCTGCCCGGCAACGTCGCTGTCGCCGTCGCCCCCGACGTCACCTACGTCCGCGCCGTGGTCTCCGGCGAGACCCTGATCCTGGCCGAGCCGCTGGTCGAGAAGGTGCTGGGAGAGGGAGCCAAGATCATCGCCCGCGAACCAGGCCGCAACCTGGTCGGCACCCACTACGAGGGCCCCATCTTCCCCCTCACCGACGGCGGCCCCACCGCCGATGGGCCGATAAGTGGAGCCATAGGCGACTTGTCGGCCCATCGGCCGGTGTTTAGCGTGCTCGCGGGGGACTTTGTGACTACTGAGGATGGGACCGGGCTCGTTCACATCGCTCCGGCATTCGGTGAGGACGACTACCGGGTTGCGGCCGAGAACGGGATCTTTGATCCGACCCGGCGGGAGACGCTCTACAACCCGGTCGGCCCCGACGGCCACTTCGACGACCGCGTGGTCGGCTTTGCCGGCCGCTTCGTCAAGGACCCCGAGGTTACCCGTGAGCTGATCGCCGATCTCGAGCGCCGCGGCCGGCTCTTCCGCGAGCAGGTCTACGAGCACTCCTACCCGCACTGCTGGCGCTGCGGCACGCCGCTCCTCTACTACGCGACCTCGAGCTGGTACATCCGCACCTCCGAGGTCAAGGAGCAGATGCTCGCCAACAACGAGAGGATCGGCTGGCATCCCGAGCACGTCAAGCACGGGCGCTTCGGCAAGTGGCTGGAGAACAACGTCGACTGGGCGCTCTCGCGCGATCGCTACTGGGGCACGCCGCTGCCGGTCTGGCGCTGCACCGACGCGGCCTGCGGCGCGGTCGAGTGCATCGGCTCGGTGGCCGAGCTGTGCGAGCGCTCCGGCGCCGCGGCGCCGGACGACCTCCACCGCCCCTACATCGACGAGGTCGAGCTCAAGTGCGGGGAGTGCGGCGGCATGATGCGCCGGGTCGAGTCGGTGATCGACACCTGGTACGACAGCGGCGCGATGCCCTTCGCCCAGTTCCACTACCCGTTCGAGAACGAGGCGGAGTTCGAGGAGCGCTTTCCGGCCGACTACATCTGCGAGGCCCAGGACCAGACCCGCGGCTGGTTCTACACGCTGCTGGCCGAGTCGACGCTGCTGTTCGGCGAGTCGAGCTACCGCAACTGCGTCTGTCTCGGCCTCATCCTCGACCCCGAGGGCCAGAAGATGTCGAAGAGCCGCGGCAACGTCGTCGACCCCTGGGAGGTTCTCTCGACCCACGGCGCCGACGCCTTCCGCTGGTACTACCTGACCGCCCAGCAGCCCTGGGCCGGGTACCGCTTCTCGGTCGAGACCGTCGGCGAGTCGGTGCGCCAGTTCCTGCTCACCCTTTGGAACACCTACTCGTTCTGGGTCCTCTACGCCAACGCCGAGGACCTCGGGCCGAACGACTTCCCCAGTGCTCCCGAGCCCGCCAGCGACCTCGATCGCTGGGCGCTCTCGCGCCTGCAGGCGACCACCGCGACGGTGCGCGAGCGCATGGACGAGTTCGACTGCACCGCCGCCGGCCGCGCAATCGCCGAGTACGTCGAGGAGCTCTCCAACTGGTACGTGCGGCTCTCGCGGCGGCGCTTCTGGGACGGCGAGCACGCCGCCTTCGCGACCCTGCGCCACTGCCTGCTGGAGACCACGGCGCTGCTCACCCCCTTCACCCCCTTCCTCGCCGACGAGATCCACCTCAACCTCACCGGCGGCAGCCGCGGCGAGACCGGCGAACCGGCCGACTCGGTCCACCTGCGCGACTACCCGGTGCCGGACCCGGCGCTCGCCGACCCCGAGCTGGAGACGGCGATGGCGGCGGTGCGGCTGACGGTCGAGCTGGGCCGGGCCGCCCGCGCCCAGGCCAAGGCGAAGGTGCGCCAGCCGCTGCGCCGGGCCGTGATCGTCGCCAACGACGCCGAGCGCGCGGCGATCGAAGCCCGCGCCGACCTGGTCACCGCCGAGCTCAACGTCAAGGAGCTCGACTTCGTCACCGACGAGGGCGAGCTGGTGAGCCACACGGCCAAGCCCAACTACCGCGCCCTCGGTCCCCGCTTCGGCAAGCGCATGCCCCTGGTCGCCGCCGCGGTCGCGGCGCTCGACGCCGCCCACGTCGCCGCGGTGATGGCCGACGGCGGCGCGGTGGGGATCAACGTCGAGGGCGACGAGCACACGCTCGGCCCCGACGAGATCACCCTTGCCCTGCAGCCGCTCGACGGCTACGAGGTTGAAGCCGAAGCCGGCCACGCGGTCGCCCTCCAGCTCGAGCTCGACGACGAGCTGCGCCGCGAGGGCCTCGCCCGCGAGATCGTCCACGCCGTCCAGATCGCCCGCAAAGAGGCCGGCCTGGAGATCACCGACCGCATCGACCTCGCCCTCGGCGGCGACGCAGACCTGCTCGCTGCCGCCCGCGCCCACGAGCCCTACCTGACCGGCGAGGTTCTAGCCACCTCCATCGCCTACGACGCCGGCGCCGGCACGGCCGCAAAGATCGACGGCCACGACCTGCGAATCGCCATCACCCGCGCTTAGAGTCCGTCCCGGTAGGGGTGAAGCGTCTTGTACTTTTTTCGCGCACCGACCCCGGGCGCCAGCCTTACACGCAGCTTCGAAAAAAGTTAAGCGGAACCCCTACCGGGACGGACTCTCACCACCGGCTTCGCCGATGATGAAGTCAGCTTTGGACGAGTCCGAGAATTTCACCCAGCAGTGCTCGGGAGCGGCCCCGGCGACCTCGACCAGCGCCGCTTCGATGCGCTTGGCGATCTCCGCCTTCTGCTCGTCGGAGCGGCCCTCGAACCAGTGGACCTCGACAAATGGCATCTGCCGTGGGGAGGCGCCGCGCTAGGCGAGCGCCGGCTCCAGCTCGGCCTCGAGGCGGCGCTTGGGCATCGCCCCGACGACTTTCTTGGCGATCGCCCCGTCCTTGAAGAGGATCATCGTCGGGATCGAGAGCACCTCGTACTGAGCCGCCGTCTGCTGGTTCTCGTCGACGTTGATGCTGACGATCTTGAGGTCGTCGCGCTCGCCGTCGATCTCCTCGAGGACCGGGTGAACGACACGGCAGGGACCGCACCAGGGTGCCCAGAAGTCGACGAGCACGGGGCCCTCCGCGTCGAGGACATCGGCTTTGAACGTGGCGTCGCTTACGTCGGTCAGTTTCCCGGTCACTGGATGGTCTCCCTGAATCGAGGTTCTCAGCTCAATACTTCAGAAAGTATAGCGGCCCTGTCCAGAGGTCGTTTCGGGTCTTTCGACGTGCCGCGGGCCGAAGCGCAGCAGCGGCACGCGCCAGATCGCCTCGGCGACGATCGAGCGGTCCATCTTCGAGGATCCGGACCGCCGGTCGCGGAAGACGATCGGCACCTCGACCACCCGGAAGCCAGCGCGGATGGTGCGGTAGGTCATCTCCACCTGGAAGGCGTAGCCGCGGGCCTGGACCGAGTCGAAGTCGATCGCTTCCAGCACCTCACGCCGGAAGCACTTGAAACCGCCGGTCAGGTCCTGCACGCCGACGCCGAGGACGAATCTGGCGTAGGAGCTGCCGCCACGGCTGATCGCCTTGCGCAGCGGCCCCCAGTCGCTGACGCCACCGCCCGGCACATAGCGGGAGCCGAGCACGAGGTCGGCGCGCTCGGCGGCCTCGAGCAGGCGCGGCAGGTAGGCGGGGTCGTGCGAGAAGTCGGAGTCCATCTCCAGCACCAGCCCGGCGCCGCCGGCGAGGGCGCGGCGGAAGCCGGCGATGTAGGCGGGGCCGATGCCTTCCTTGACCTCGCGATGCAGAACCTCGACGTTCTCGTGCTGCGCTGCCAACCGCGCGGCGATCTCACCGGTTCCGTCGGGGGAGTTGTCGTCGACGATCAGCACCCGCGCTGAGGCCGGCAGCTTCGTCCGCGCCACGGTGAGGAAGGACTCGAGGTTCTCGGCCTCGTTGTAGGTGGGGAGGACCAGCCAGGCTGGCCCGCGCTCGGGCTCGGGCATCGGGACGCGATGCTATTCGGCGCGCGAAAACGGCGGCTGGGATGGTCGCGGCGAGCGGATAAGTTGAGGTCATGACCAACGCTGAGATCGCCGCCGCGCTGGAGGAGCTGGGAGTGCTCTACGAGCTCGACGGTGCGGTCAAATACCGGGTGCTCGCCTACGGCACCGCCGCCAACGCGATTCGCGAGAGCCCGGTCTCGGTCGCCGAGCTTGCCGCCAAGGGCAAGGCGACCGACATCCCCGGCGTCGGCAAGACGTTGGCGGAAAAGATCGACGCGCTGCTGGAGACGGGCGAGATCCCCGCCGCGGTGAAGCTGAAGGCGAAGTTCCCGCCGACGCTGATCGAGGTGACCAGGGTGCCGGGCCTGGGCGCGAAGACCGCGAAGCTGCTCTTCGACGAGCTCGGAATCGCCTCGATGGAGGACCTCAAGAGGGCGGCGGAGGGGGAAAGGATCCGGGAGGTGAAAGGCCTAGGACCGAAGGCCGAGGAAAACGTGCTCGCGGCGCTGGAGCGTCTTGGCGAGCCCGGCGAGGGGCCGGGCCGTCTGCTGCTCTCCAAGGTCCGCCCGATCGCCGAGGAGCTGGCGGCGGCGCTGCGCGAGCACCCGGCGGCCAAGCGGGTCGAGGTCGCCGGCTCGGCCCGGCGCTGGGCCGAGACCTGCAAGGACATCGACATCATCGCCACCGCCGAGCAGCCGGCGCAGCTCTCCGAGCATCTCGCCGCGCACCCGCTGATCGCCGCCGCCGGCACCGCCGGTCCCAACGGGGTGCGGGCGCAGACCCACAACGGGATCTCAGTCGACCTGCGGATCGTCGCCCCGGCCGCCTTCGGCAACCTGCTGCAGCACTTCACCGGCTCCAAGGCCCACAACGTGCAGCTGCGCGAAGAGGCGGTGGCGCGAGGGCTCTCGGTCTCCGAGCACGGCATCACCGACACCGAGAGCGGCAAGGTCGACCTATGCGAGAGCGAGGCCGAGGTCTATAAGCGCCTCGGCTACTCATACATAGAGCCGGAGCTGCGCGAGGGCCGCGGCGAGCTGAAGGCCGCGCGCGAAGGCAAGCTGCCGGAGCTGATCGAGCTCCCCGACGTCAAGGGTGACCTGCACTCCCACACCACGCTCTCCGACGGCCGCAACACGCTCGACGAGATGGCCGAGGCCGGTCGCGGTCGTGGCTACGCCTACATGGCGATCACCGACCACTCCGCCAGCCACGGCTTCGGCGACCACGTCACCGCGGAGCGGCTGTGGGAGCGGATCGAGGAGATCCGCGAGTGGAACAAGGGCCAGCGCGGCTTCCGCCTGCTCTGCGGCTCGGAGATCAACATCGGCCTCGACGGGGAGCTCGACTACCCCGACGACCTGGTCGCGGCGCTCGACTGGGTGGTGGCCAGCGTCCACACGTCCTTCTCGATCTCCGCCAAGGAGATGACCGAGCGCGTCCTCACCGCGATCGAGAACCCCCAGGTCGATTGCATCGGCCACCTCACCGGCCGGCTGATCGGCCGCCGCGAGCCCTACGGCGTCGACGTCGAGGCGGTGGCCGAGGCGGCGGCCCGCACCGGCACGATGATCGAGATCAACGGCAACCCCAACCGCCGTGACCTCTCCGACCGCCACGCTCGCCTCGCCGCGGACGCGGGCGTCGCGATCGTCCTCAACACCGACGCCCACGGCGTCGACACCCTCGACAACATGGCCTACGCCGTCGCCACCGCCCGCCGCGCCTGGCTGACCGCCGCCGACGTCGCCAACACCCGCGGCTGGCGCGAGTTCTCGAAGCTGCTGCGCTAGGACCCTCCTAGGGCTAGGCGCGGCGGAGCCGGTCGCTGCGCAGACCCGGCGTTCGCACCAGCTCGATCGGCTTCAGCGCCGAGCTTGGGACGACGTAGAACTTGACGCCGTCGCGGTGCTCGATGCCGAGCACCGCCGCCTCGCGGGTGTGCCAGGCGAGCGAGACGATCAGCGCGTAGCCGGCGCCGACCACGGCGACGCCGGGGAAGAAGAGTCCGAGCCCACCGGCGATGACCGCGGTCAGGGCGATCGGCCAGAGCCGGCCGATCGCGATCCGCGCCGGGGTCTCCGAGGGCAGCGAGGCGGCGGTGCGGGCGTGTGCCAGGGCCTCGCGGACGCCCTCGGCGGCGCGGGCGGGGCGGCCGAGGTAGATGCCGATCGCCAGTGAGGCCAGCCACCAGACTGCGGCGACCAGGATCGTCGTCTCGTCGCCTTCGCGGTTGGCGCCAAGCGCCGCGATCGTGCCGAGCGCCGTCGCCTCGGCGCCGGTGATGAAGACGGTGACTCGCAGCAGGTCGGTGTAGGGCACCCGCTACTCCGCCAGCCACTCGAGGATCGCCAGCCAGCCAGCCGGGCCGCCGACGATCAGGTCGGCCTCTTCCGGCAGCTCCGGCGGTGCCTCGGGCGAGAGGATGCCGACGCAGACCGCGGTCTCCATCTCGCCGCTCTCGCGCAGCTCGCGCAGGCGGCGAAAGGCGTCGAGGTCGGTGCGATCGTCGCCGGCGTAGACGGCGTGGTCGAGCCCCTCTCCGGAGAGCAGCGAGGCCACCGCCGCGTCCTTGCCGCCACCGCCGACCGGGCGCAGCTCCAGCACCATGCGGCCCCAGCGCGGTTCGAGGCCGGCGTGTCCCGCCGCGACGGCGATCTCGTGGGCGCAGCCCTGGGCATGGCCCTCATCGGCGGCGCCGCGCCAGTGCAGGGCCTGGATCGGGCCCTTGTCCTCCAACCTCAGCCCTGCCGCCCGCAGGGCCTCGCGGTCAACGCCGGCGATGAAATCCGCGGCCTTGTCCTCGCGGCCGGCCAGCGAGGGATCCGGACGCGGCGCCGCGTCTCCCGGCAGCAGCAGCTCGAGGCCGTGGTTGCCAGCGTAGGCCAGGCCGTCCAGCCCGACGAGGCGCCGTGCGTCCTCGGCCCGTCGGCCGGACACGCAACCGACCAGGCCGAAGCGCTCGGCAAGCGTGCCAACCGCCTGGCGCGCCGCCGCCGGCACGGCCGCGTCCTCGGCCCGCGCGGCGATCGGCGCCAGGGTCCCATCGACGTCGGTGAGGACCGCCGACCGGGATGGGTGAGCTCGCAGCGGCTCCAACATGGTCCAGGAGGCGCGATCCCCCGTCTCAAATTCGCGAGACACGACATCTAGTATCGCCGCATGTCGACCGGCTCCGGCGCGCTGCCCTCGGACCAGATGCTGAAGCTGGCGGCGATCGGCACCTTGGCCGGGATCTTCAGCGGCCTCTTCGGCGTCGGCGGGGGCACGGTGATCGTGCCGCTGCTGATCTTCTGGTTCGGCTACGGCGAGCGGCTTGCGACCGGGACCAGCCTCGCCGCGATCGTCCTCATCGGCCTGCTCGGCGCGATCGCCCAGGGGGGGATCTACGGCAACGTCCACGTCGCCACCGGGTTGCTGCTGGCGATCCCGGCCGCCGCCGGCGTGGTGCTCGGCACCGCGATCCAGCAGCGGATCCCGCAGCGTGCCGTCTCCTATCTCTTCGCGGCGCTGCTGGTCGCGATCGCGATCGAGCTGATCGTTTCGTGAACGAGCTCCTGGCGGCCCTGATCGCCGTCGCCGGCGGCCTCGCCGGCGGCCTGGTCGGCGTCGGCGGCGGCGTCCTCTTCGTCCCGGCCCTGACGATCTTCCTCGGTCTCAGCCAGGTCGAGGGCGAGGCGACCTCGCTGCTGACGATCGTGATCGTCGCCCTCGTCGGCGCCTACCGCCAGAACGGCTACGGCAACGTCCGCGTCCGCGAGGCGCTGGTCATCGGCGTCCTCTCGCCGCTCGGCGTCCTGGTCGGCGTCGCCGTCGCCAACAACGTCTCCGAGCGTGTGCTGCAGCTCTCCTTCGCCGCGCTCGCCCTTTTCATGGCGGCCCAGCTGGTTCGCCGCGCCCGCGCCGCGCCCTGACCCCGGCGCCCCGCTAGGGGCGGGCGACCGCATCGGCGGCCCGGAGGGAGCCGATCAGCGCCCGGCCCAGCAGCTCGCGCAGCTCGGCGCGCTCGATGTCGCGGTGCTCGAGCCAACGCAGCACCGCGCCCTCGAGGAAGAAGAACCAGCCCTGCACCGCCGTCTCCAGCATCGGGGTTCGCTCGACGTTGGTCGGCGCCGCCTCCCAGGAGGCGAGCGACTCGATCAGCGCGTCCATGCGCTGCTGGCGCCCAGCGTCCAGTGCCGCCTGAATCTCCGGCTCGTCGCCACCGCGGCTGCGGAAGATCACCGAGTAGGCGGCCTCGTGTGCCTCGACGAAGTCGAGGAAGCGATCGAGGGTGGCGCCGAGCTGCTCGTCGGGAGGGAGGTCCGGGTCGGGCGCGGTCAGCTCCGCCAGCTCGGCCTGGCCGCGCTCGATCGCCGCCAGGAGGAAGTCCTTCTTGGTCGGGAAGTAGTGGTAGAGCAGGCCCTTGGAGACGCCGGCCGCCTTCGCGATCTCCTCGATCGACACCTCCTCGAAGGGGCGCTCGGCGAGCAGCTGGGCGCCGCAGGCGAGCAGCTGCTCACGCCGTGCATCGGTGCTCAGCCGGCGTTTCGCGGTCAGCTCCACCGAGCCCAGGCTAGTTGCTATTGACCGAGTGTTCAATAGCTGCTAAAAATTGCCGCGTTATTGAACTAACGGTCAACAAAAGCGCGGAAGCGGTGGCGGTCACCGCGACTGTGGCCGCCGAGCCGGCGCTGCCGCCCGGCCCGACGCTGCCGCGACCGCTCCTCCTCGGACGCTTCGTCATGCAGCCGACCTCCTTCCTCGAGAGCTGCGAGCGGCGCTATGGCGAGTACTTCACGGTCCGTCTCTCGGACGAACGCACGATGGTCATCAGCTCCGATCCCGAGGCGGTGAAGACCGTCTTCACCGGCAATCCGCAGCAGCTGCTCGCCGGCAAGAACAACGAGATCCTCCGTCCCCTGCTCGGCGACCGCTCGGTGCTGCTGCTCGACGGCAGCGCTCACATGCGCCAGCGCCGGCTGATGCTGCCGCCCTTCCACGGCGCGCGGATGCAGGCCTACGGCGAGACGATGCGCGAGGTCGCCGAGCGCCACGTCGCGACCTGGCCGCACGGCACCTCCTTCGCCGCCGCGCCCTCGATGCAGGCGATCACCCTCGAGATCATCCTTCGCACCGTCTTCGGGCTCGACGACGAAGAGCGGATTGAGCGCGTGGGCACGCCGCTGCGGCGCTTGCTCGACGCCTCCGCCAGCCAGCTGCGCCTGCTCGCCCTACAGGTCACCAGCTCGCAGAACCCGCGCCCGCGCAGTCCCTGGGGGCGCCTCAACAAGCTGGTCGAGGCGGCCGACCGGGTCGTCTACGACGAGCTGCGCGAACGTCGTGCCCAGCCCGATGGCGCCGGCCACGACGACATCCTCTCGATGCTGCTGGAGGCCCGCGACGACGACGGTCAGCCGCTCAGCGACCTCGAGCTCCGCGACGAGCTGATGACCCTGCTGCTGGCCGGGCACGAGACGACGGCGACGGCGCTGAGCTGGACCCTGGAGCGCGTCGTGCGCCACCCCGCAGTTCTCCAGCGCCTGCTCGCCGAGCGCCGGGAGGACGATGGCGAGTCCTACCTGGAGGCGACGATCAAGGAGTCCCTGCGACTGCGTCCGGTCGTCAGCGCGGTCGGCCGGCACCTGACCGAGCCCCTGGAGATCGGCGGCCACGTGCTGCCGGCGGGAGTCACGATCAACCCCTCCATCTACCTGCTCCACCGCCGCCCGGACCTCTACCCGGAACCCGAGGCCTTCCGCCCTGAGCGCTTCCTCGACAACCCGCCCAGCACCTATCAGTGGATCCCCTTCGGCGGCGGGGTCCGACGCTGCCTCGGCGCCAGCTTTGCCCTCTTCGAGATGAAGATCGTGCTGGGGACGATCCTCGACCGGGTCAGCCTCGTGCCCCGGCGCGACGCCGCCGAGCGCATCACCCGGCGCGCCGTCACCTTCGCCCCCAGTCGCGGCGCCCGCATCGCCGTGGAGGCCGCGTGAACCCCGGCGAGAGCCAGGCGGCAGCCCCGGCGCCCACCCAGGTCGAGGGAGATCGCCGCGTCGACCCCGAGGGCCTCGTCGGTCAGGTGCGTGCGCTCGCGGACGGCGAGGTCAGCTCGCGCGAGCTGACCGAGCGCTCGCTCGCTCGCATCGAGCGCACGCAACCGACCCTGAACGCCTTTCGGATCGTCTTCGCCGAGGGAGCTCTGGCTGACGCCGCGGCCGCCGACCGCCGCCTCGGCGACGGCGAGCGCGGGCCGCTGCTGGGAGTCCCGGTCGCGATCAAGGACGACGTCGACTTCGCCGGCGAGGAAACGCCCTTCGGCTGCGCCGGCGAGCACCGGGTGGCCGAGCGCGACGCCGAGCCGGTGCGCCGTCTGCGCGAGGCCGGCGCGATCGTCGTCGGCAAGACCAACGCCCCCGAGGTCGGCCAGTGGCACTTCTCCGAGACCGAGGCCTTCGGGGTCACCCGCAACCCCTGGCAGCTCGAGCACACGCCGGGCGGCTCCAGCGGCGGCGCCGCGGCGGCGGTGGCGGCCGGGATCGTCGCCGGCGCGATGGGCTCCGACGGCGCCGGCTCGATCCGCATCCCCGCCGCCTGGACCAACCTGGTCGGGCTGAAGCCGCAACGCGGCCGCGTCTCCACCTGGCCCGACGCGGAGGCCTTCAACGGGCTCAGCTGTTACGGGCCGCTTACCCGCGACGTCGCCGACTCGGCGTTGATGCTGGACGTCCTCGCCGGCAACGTGCCGGCCGACCGCCACCACGTCTCGCCCCCGGCGGAGCCCTTCTCCCTGGCCGCCGCCAGGCCACCCCGGCCCCTCCGCATCGCCCTCTCCTTCACCACGCCGTTCGGCGTCACCAACAAGGTCGACCCCGAGCATCGGGCGGCGACCGAGGCGCTGGCCGCGACGCTCGTCGAGCTCGGACACGAGGTCGAGGAGCGCGACCCGGACTACGGCCTGGTCGGCCCGGCGCTGATCCCGCGGGGGATGGCGGCGGTCGACGCCTGGCTCGACGCGCACGAAGTCGACCGGTCCCAGCTCGAGCCGCGGACCCGGGTCCACGCCAGGATGGGCCGCCTGCTCAGCGGCGCTCCGCTGCGGGCCGCCCGCGCCGCCGAGCTGCCGTTCCGGCGCCGGATGGGAGCAATCTTCGACCGCGTCGACCTCGTCCTCACGCCCACCACGGCGAAGCCGCCTCCCCCGGTGGGTCACCTGAAGGGCCGTGGCTACTGGGCGACGAGCAGCACCGCCAGCGCCACCTGCCCGTTCGCCTGGCCCTGGAACGTCGTCGGTTGGCCGGCGATCAGCGTTCCCGCCGGCTTCACCGCCGGCCAGCTGCCGATCGGTGCCCAGCTCGTCGCCCCCGCCGAAGGCGAGGCCCTGCTGCTCTCGCTCGCGGCTCAGCTCGAGCTGGCTCGGGGCTGGCACGAGCAGCGGCCGCCGCACTCCAACTAGCGTCCGCCGCCCGCCCAGCGCGGCGGGTCCCATCGTCTACGCTCAGAGCGTGGATTCGCTCACCTGGGAAGGCGACCTGCCGCACCTGAGATCTCCGGTCTTGGTCTGCGCTTTTCGCGGCTGGAACGACGCCGCCGCGGCGGCGTCGACCGCGCTCAACGCCGTCGCCGCCGCGCTCGACGCGGAGCTGATCGCGCGGATCGATCCCGAGGACTACTTCGACTTTCAGTCGACCCGGCCGACGATCAGCCTGGAGAAAGGGCAGACGCGCCGGATCGATTGGCCGGAGAACAATCTGTACGCGGTCCCGGTTCCCACCGCCGACCGCGACCTGGTGCTGCTCGACGGCACCGAGCCGAACCTGCGCTGGCGGACCTTCTCGGAGACGGTGGCGACCGCTGCCGACGCCCTCGGGGTCGAGCTGGTGATCACCCTCGGGGCGCTTATCGCCGAGGTCTCCCACACGCTGCCAGTGCCGATCACCGGCCTTGCCTCCGACGAGGCGATGGTCATCGAGCTCGAGCTCGAGCGCTCCAACTACGAGGGGCCGACCGGGATCGTCGGCGTCGTCCACGACCTCTGCCGCCAGGCTGGGATCAACTCCGCCTCGCTCTGGGCGGCGGTGCCCCACTACGTCGCCGCCGTGCCCAACCCGAAGGCGGCGCTGGCCCTGTTGCGCCGGCTCGAGGGCCTTACCGGGATCGCCGTCGAGGCCTCTGAGCTGGAGGAGGAGACGACCGAGTACGAGGAGCAGATCGGGCGCGCCGTCGCCGCCAACCCGGAGATCGAGGAGCTGGTCTCGCGGATCGAGGCCGAACAGGTCGACCTGCTCAACGCCGAGGGTGAGGACGTCCCTTCGGCCGACTCGATCGCCCGCGAGTTCCAGCGCTTCCTGCGCCAGCGCGGCGACCAGGCTTAGGGCTTAGGACTCGGCCGCGGGGCAGATCAGGCGGTAGTCGCACCAGCTGCAGACGCTGGGCGAGGGGCGGGGCTCGAAGTCCTGACCGAGGATTCCCTCGCCCACCTGCAGCACGGTGCGCTCGACCCGCTCGGCGTCGTCGGGCCTGGTCGGGGCGGGGACCTTGTCGGCGTCGAGCACGTAGTAGTAGCTGCCGGTGCTGGCCTCGACCTCCCAGGCCTCGCGCGCGGCGAGGCGGTACAGCGCCAGCTGCAGGTCGCTCTCCAGCTCGGCCGCGGTGCGGCGCTCGCCGGTCTTGTAGTCGATCAGCTCGTAGTCGCCGTCGGGCAGGCGGTCGACGCGGTCGACGCGGCCGCGGACGTGGTGGTCGCCGACCTTGAAGTCGAACTTGCGCTCGAGCCAGACCGGCTCCCCCTCGGCGATCCGCTCGCGCTCCCAGTAGAGCCGCAGCGCCTCGCGGGCGCGGTCGCGGAACTGCAGCTCGTCGTCGGTGGCGCCGAAGCCGGTGCGGCGCCAGCCGGTCTCGAACAGGTGGTTGAGCTGACCCAGCCCTTCCTCGTCGCTCTCGGGCGGCTCTTTGTGGAAGCGCTCGAGGACGTTGTGGATGAGGATGCCGAAGCGCTGGTTGATCGTCGGCTCCTGCGGGATGCCGAAGACCCGCGCGAACTTGTACTTCAGCGGGCAGGTCAGGTAGAGGCTGAGGTCGGAGGCGGAGAGGCTGAGTCGCCCGTCGCCCCGGCGCGGCAGGAAAGCCTCCAGCGAGGGCTCCTCGCGGGCGGCGATCAGGTGGCGCCGGCGCCCCTGCTCGTCTTCGGCATCGAGCAGGTAGGAGTCGAGCGAGGAAGCGTCGAGCTCGGCCTGCTGCTCGGGGGTGGCGACCTGGCGCAGGAGGCCGTTGACCGCCTCGATCGCCTCTGCCGTCGGCTCGTCGCCGGGCCGCTGCGCCAGCGCCGCCAGCTTCAACAGCTCGAGATAGCGGGCGATCGCCCGGTTGACGTCGATCGCGGTGTCCAGGCGCGGCTCCGAGAGCTCGCGTCCCGCCCGCCAGGAGGCCTCGAGCACCTGCTCGCGCAGGGTCCGGTAGGTCGCGTGGAGGCCCTCGGCGGGGCCGAACAGCTCCTCGCCGTGCTCCTCCTCGGCCGCGGCAGCGGTGCCGAGCGCATCCAGGTAGAAACGGGAGGGCTGAGCATCGCCCTCCTCGTCGCGCTCGAGCCGGGAGAGGATCAGCCCGGTCCGCGCCGGCCAGCCGATCCGCGCCCAGTCCGCCTCGCTCTCGAGCCCGAGCACGAAGACGTGGTCGAAGCCGATTCCCTTGACCGCATCCATCGCCATTCCCTGCACGGCCGCCGGCGCCGCCGGCTCCTCCGCGCCCGCCGGCTCGGCCCCGGCCTCGGCGACGGCGCTGAGGTAGGCGACGAAGCCGCGGGTCGAGCCGTGCGGCTCGCGGCGGGCCCAGGCGGTCGCCAGCTCGGCCAGGCGCGAGAGCCCCAGCAGGCGCTCCGCCACCTCCGGCTGGGCCGCGAAGAGCCGCTGGCGCCGCAGCCCCACCCGCTCGATCAGGCGCCGCACGAAGACGTCGGCGCGGCGCTCCTCCATCGCCGCCGAGGCGGCGTTGTAGAGCTTGAGGAAGGACTGGATCCGCTCCCGCGCCTCCGGCTGGAACTGCGGGCTGTCGAGGGCCGCCTCGCAGGCGGCGACCATGTCCTGCTTGCGGCGCCGCGCGATCGTCGTCAGCCGCGCCAGGTCGCCCGGGCGCAGCTCGATCGGCGGCCGGGTCAGGGCTCGCGCCACCGCCGGCGAGTCGTCGGGGTCGGCCAGCGCCCGCAGCCAGGCGATCGCGTCGCGCACCTCGGGCCGCTGGAAGAGCGCCGCCGGCCCCGAGAGGTGGAAGGGGATGCCGCGCTCCTCCATCGCCGCCGCGACCGTGCCGCCCTGGCGCGCCGGGTCGGCGACCAGGACGCAGATCTTCTCCGGGTCCGCCCCGCCGGCGAGCAGGTGCTCGACCTCGCGCGCCGCCGCCTGGGACTGGGCGCGCTCGTTGGCGCACTTCCAAAAGCGGACGGTGGGCTCTCTAAATCGGTGCTCCAGGACGACTACGTCGCCGGTCGGGTGAAGGGTCCTAAACCACGAGGCTGGGGAAGGCACCGAGTGAGGGTCCTGCGGGCGGGCAAGTGTGTCCGTTCTCGGACCCTCACTCGGTGCCCACTCGAGCGTCTTAGTTGGGTCCTCTTGCTTCAAGGCGGTGGAGTTGGACGGCGCGTCTTCGAGAGTGTTGGCGTTAGATGGCTCGTCCTCGAGGGCGTAGAGGTGGTTTGAGTTGTCGGCGGCGAGTGCCTCGAGTAGGGATAGCTGGGCTTGGGTCGACTCCTCCAGCTCGTCGACCATCAGGTGGGTGAAGCGATTGGCGATCTGGGTGCGGACGTCGGGGCGTTCGGCGAAGAGGCAGTCGAGGGCGAGGAAGACGTCGCCGCGGTCGAGGCTGCCGGCCGCGGCGAGGATGCGGTCGTGGGCTGTGTAGAGCTCGGCGAACTCCAGGTCACGCCGGGCCGACTCCAGCTCGGCCTCGCCCGACGCCGACTGCTCCGCCTCGCGGGCGCGGCCCTCCAGGGTCGTCGGCCCCACCCGCTCCGCCTTCAGCATGTCGATCCGGCTCAGCAGGCGAGCCAGCAGGCCGGCGGGGTTGCCGCGGATCTCGTGGCGGCGCAGGGGGAGATCGTCGAGGCGGTCGAGGAGCATCGCCAGGCGCTCAGCCGGTCCGAGCACGTCGAAGAAGGGGTCGAGGCCGGCGGCCTCGGCGTGCTCACGCAGGAGCCGCTCGCCAATCGTGTCCCAGCTGCCGATCCAGAGCTCCTCGAAGGGTCCCTCGAGCAGCGCCTCGGAGCGTTCGCGCAGGCGTCGCGAGGTGGCGCGGGTGGAGCCGATGACGAGGACCCGATCGGGCCCGGTCCCGGCCGCCGCGAGGCGCGCCAGCCGCCGCGCCAGCAGCTCGGTCTTGCCGGTCCCGGCCGCCCCCAGCACCAGCAGCGGGCCGCGGCCGTGAGCGCTCGCGCGCTCGCGGCCGTCCACCTCCGTCTCCACCGTCGACTGCCCCTCGCGCATCGTTCAACGCTAGCGCGCCGTAGCATCGGAGCGATGGACGTTTTCTCCGCAGACTGGCTGGGAATCTGCCGCCGCGCCGTGGCGGCCCAGCGGACGATCTTCGCCACCACGGCGAGCAGCGCGGCGCGTACCGCCTACGAGGGCCGAGGCGAGGGCGGTGACCGCACCCTGGTCATCGACCGCCTTTGCGAGGACGCCGTCTTCGCCGAGCTGGAGGGGCTGGCGGCGGCCGGCGCGTCGTTCGTCGCCGTCTCTGAGGAGCGTGGCGAGGTCTGCTTCGGCTCGGGAGGGCCGGTGCGGGTCGTGATCGACCCGATCGACGGCTCGATGAACGCCCGCCGCACGATCCCCTCGCACAGCCTCAGCCTCGCCGTCGCCTCCGGCCCGGCGATGGCAGACGTCGAGTTCGGCTTCGTCCACGACTTCGGCGCCGACGAGGAGTTCGTGGCCTGGCGCGGCGACGGCGCGAAGCTGGCGGGGGAGCCGATCGAGGTTGGCGCCGGGGCCGAGAAGCTGGAGGTGGTGGGGCTCGAGTCGGCTGAGCCGGGATGGGCCCTGCCGGCCCTGGAAGCGTTGGAGGACAAGGTCTACCGGCTGCGGGTGGTCGGCTCGATCGCGATCACGGCCGCCTATGTCGCCGCCGGCCGCTTCGACGCGATGCTCAGCCTGCGCTCGTGTCGCTCGGTGGACGCTGCCGCCGCCCAGCTGATCGCCCGCGAGGCGGGTGCGACCGTCGCCTTCGGAGACCTCGCCCTGGCGGAGGTGCCGCTCGACCTGGACGCGCGCTACCCGATCGCGGTTGGCCGCGACCCCGTCGCGCTCGCCACGGTCCGGGACGCGCAACGCGCCGCGGCGCCGGCGTAACCACTCGCCGCAGCCGGTTTAAGAACGTGTGTTCGCAAAGAACGTATGTTCGTTAGACTCGCGAACGCCCAAAGGCAGGCAACCAAGACTCGAAGGGATCGACTTTTCAATGGCAGCTAGTAAAAACGGCAGCAAATCCAAAACCCAGGCCAAGCGCGCGACCACGGAAGCTAAGAAATCCGCGACCGCGACCGCGAAAGCCACCAAAAGGGCGGCCACCAAGACGGCCGTCGCCGAGAAGAACCAGGTGCAGACGGTCGCCGAGGCCGCTGTCGACTTCCCGGTCGGGATCGTGCTCAACGTGAGTGATCGCGTCTCCGACCTGGTCGAGCCCTGGACCGGCCGCGCCAGCGCCGAGAAACAGCTCAAGTCCTACCGCACCCAGGCCCGCAAAACGCTGAAACGGACCGAGCGCCGCGGCTCGACCGCCCGTCGCAAGGCGACCACCGAGGCCCGCAAGACCCGCAACCGGGTCGAGCGCGAAGCCCGCAAGCACCAGCGCACGGTCGAGACCACGCTGAAGCGCAATCGCAACGAGGTCGAGCAGCGCGTTCGCCGCGCCATCGACGAGCAGACCTCCAAAGCGCAAGGCCTAGTTGATCAGGTCACTGATCAACTAGCCGCCCTCCGTTAAGGGAGCGCTCAGGACGCGGCGCGCTGCGCCCCCTCAAAGAGCCCCGCATGCAACCAGCATGCGGGGCTCTTTTCGTGAACGCATCGCTTGGTCCTGAGCGCTCTTGGCATGGTTCAACGGCCGATGACGGAGACCGGCTTCGACCCGGCGGGCTCGTAGGGCCAGTCGTCTCCGCCGGGGGCATAGGCGCGGAACTGGAAGCGGACGCCGTGGCTGTCGTCGTCGCTGAAGGCGTAGGCGTAGTGGAAGCGGCCGGTGCGGTCGGTCTGCACGGTGCGGAACTCAGACCAGTCGGCGCCGGGGAAGCGAAACTGGAGCTCGACCGGCCTGCCGCCCGCGCCGATCGGGGCGCCGAGCTCGCCGACGCGCCCGCTGAACCTCACCGCTGCGCCTCCGATCCGCGCCGAGCTCGAAGAGGTGTGCAGACGGACGCCGCCGAGCACCCGCAGCCGTACCTCCGGCCCGGCCGAGCGGCTGAGGACACGGTTGCCGGCGAAGACGGCCTCGACCCGGCGCCCGGGACCGGGCGCGAGGCGGGACGCGAAGGTCCCGTCGGCGGCTGTCCGCACGGTGGTGGCGCGGTGGGAGGGCTCGGCGCCGGCGCCGAAGGTCTCGACGATCTGCACCGGAAGCCCGCCGAGGCCCGCCCCCGAGGTCAGGCGCACGCGCCCGGCGAAGGAGGCGCCGTGCGCATAGGCCACGGTCCTGGAGCTGGGCTGCCTCCCGCCGCCGAATCCCGCTTCGATCTCGGTCGGCGCCTTCAACGGGCTCGCCAGCACCATCCGGGCGCCGTTGGCGCGGCGATCCGAGGCGGCCGTGTTGCCGGCCGCGTCGTATCCGGTCGCTCTGAATTCGTAGGCGCCGGGGGGCGAGGCATCGGAGTCCCAGCGGGCGACCAGCCGCCCGGCGAATGCCGTCGTCGGCAGCGGCTCGAAGCGCTGGCGCGAACGCGCCGGTCGAAACGCAATCGATCCGCGCGGGGTCGCCGGACCGGAGAGCGGGTCGCTCACAGTGGCTTCGATCCGCTCCGGATCGGCCGGGTCCTGCCGGTTGGCGAACGCCACGCTCGGAGGGTGCTGGTCGATGCGAACCATGGCCGCCGCCGGCCACTCCCCGCCGTCGTTGCCGGCGGCGTCGCGGGCATAGAAAGCGACGGCGTGCGCTCCCTCGCCACTCACGACCGCGGTCACGGAGCTCCCGGTGGCGACCCGCGGCACGCCGCCGTCGATCGCGATTGCCGTGAAGGCGCCGTTGGGGCCGGTCGCGGCCATCCCGGACATCGCGTCCGCGGCGGTCACGGTCAGCTGGACCGGACCGTCGGCCCAGCCCGGCGACGCTCCTCCCAGGGTCACCGTGGGACGGGTGGCGTCGACCCGCACGGTCGCGCTGCCCGCTTCCGGCGACCGCATCCCCGAGCCTGAGACCGCCACCGCGCGGACGACGTTGACGCCCTCCGGCAGGGCGCCGAGCGAGATCGTGTCGGCCCCGATCCCGCCGCGCAGATCGGTTTCCGCGACACTGCAGCGATCTCGCTCGGCGCAGGGTGCGCCGCCGGCGCCACGGTCGACCGAGACGGCGTAGCCGCGGATGCCGGAGATCGGTTGGGGCCCGGTCGGATGCTCGATCCTGACCAGCGCCGAGGCGTTTCCGGCCACCCACCCAGGCGACGCCACGGGTTGGGCGGCAGCGGGCCGAACGTCGTCGAAGCGCAGCGTGACGCTTGCCTGAGGCCCACGCGCGCCGCGGGGCCCCTCGAGCCAGACGTCCGCGGTGTAGGTGCCGGGCCGGCCCGAGGGGATCCGGATGCTCTCGATCAGGGTCGTCTCCCAGGGCAGGTGGATCTCGGGGATGACCGCGGCGCCGGTCGCGTCGCGGACGCGGTAGTCGACGGCGGTGACCGGGAAGCCCTGCGCGGCCACGGGCGGGGAGTCCCAGTCGAGGCGAAAGTCGTTGTCGGGGTGCCAGCTCTCTTCGCCGCCGGCGACGCGGAGGTCGATCGGGCGCAGCAGTTCCGCCTGGCTCGCCGCCGCAACCCCCGTGGCCAGGAGGGATGACGCGAGGATCCCCAGCCCCGCGAGCAGGGTCGCCAGGCCGCGCCTCACGGCCCGAACTCCCCCGCCGGATCGCCGGCGCTCGAAACGGCTGGGGTGCTTTCGCTCGCCGGTTCGGCGGCCGCGGTGGGTTCTGGTTCCGGCGCGTATTCGACGGCGCCGCTTGCCTCGACGGGCTCGGGCTCGGGCTCGGGAGCCGGTTCCGGCGCCGGAGGAGGATCGTGGCGGACCGGAGCCGGGGCAGGGTCGGGGGTCTGGGGCGCCGGTTCGTAGTCACCGGCGCTGTCGCCGCTCCACCCCGCCACGATCCCCGGGCCGATCGTGCGCTCCAGGGCCGGCGTCGCCGCTCGCTCGGCGCCGATTCCCAGCGGCGCCGGCACCACGCCGGCCGCGACGCAGGCAGCCGCGCCGCCGGCGGTGCCGGCGCAGACCGCCAGCGCCTTGGCGACGGCGGCCACTCCGACTCCCCGCGCACCGCCGGTGGCCGTCGTCTGCGCCAGCGTGGAATCTGTGCTGCCGCCGCCGAAGCGAACGGCCAGCCCGGCGAGCGCATCGTGGGCACGATCGAGCAGCGAGCGGGCGAGCGGCAGCGCCGGTGCCAGGGCCGCGACCGCGGCGGGCGCCGCCCGGTAGGCGCGCAGCGTCGCCCGGCAGCTGTGGCAGGCGCGGAGGTGCTCGCGCAGCGTCGCCGCATCCTCGGCCTCCGCCTCGCCGTCGCAGAAGGCGGAGAGCAACGGCCGCATCTCCTCGCAGCGAGTGCCGTCTTCGCTGCGCGAGAGCAGCTTGCGAAATCGCTCCCGCCCCTCGGCCAGCGAGCGGTTTATTTTCGTGTGGGAGAAGCCCGTGATCTCTCCGATCTCCGCGTAGGAGTAGCCCTCCGCCAGGAGGCCGAGCGCCCGCAGCTCCTGCGGCTTCAGCGTCTGCAGCGCCTCACGGCTGCGGGCGATCGCTTCCTGTCGCTCAGCTCGCTCCAGCGGGCCGGCGGCGTCGGCCGGGAGCAGCGCCACCCAGTCCTCCCGGCCGGGCTCCGTCGGCACCGCCGCCGGGCCGCTGAGGATCCGCTCGCGGTCTCGCCGCACCGCCAGCGCCTCGTGCTTGACCACGGTCTGGGTCCAACGGATCAGTTCCCGGGGGTCGTCCGTGGGCGCTTTCGTCAGCAGGATCTCCAGGCCGCGCTGCAGGGCGTCCTCGGCGTCGTCGGCGCAGATCGAGTAGCGCCGCGCGGTGCGCCGCAGCTCCCCCTCGTGGCGGGAGTAGGTCTCGACGGCGGCGCGCTTGCGTGCGCCCGCTGTCGGCCGCGGCAGGACCGCGTTTTCGCGCTCGCCTTCGTTCGAACTCACCGCTCTGGTTCCCCTGGCCGCTTCAATCTCCCGCACCGAACATGGCACCCCCAATCCGGCCCGAGCCGGTTCTCTCCCCCCTCCTGGACGATCCTCCAAGCACGATTCACGGAAATTGCGGGAACGGGCGAATAAGGCCAGCCGGGCTCGCCGCCGGTAGCATCGGTCCCGATGACCACCTGCGTAGTCACCGGCGGCGCCGGCTTCCTCGGGTCCCACCTCTGCGAGCACCTGCTCGGTCGGGGGCACCGGGTGATCTGCATCGACAACCTCGAGACCGGGTCGTTGGAGAACATCGCGCACATTCGCGACGATGCGTTCCAGTTCCGCAACCTCGACATCACCTCGTATGTCGAGATCGCCGAGGACGTCGACTTCGTCTACCACCTGGCCTCGCCGGCGAGCCCGATCGACTACCTGCGGCTACCGCTGCACACGCTCAAGGTGGGCTCCCAGGGCACCCATCACATGCTCGGCGTCGCCAAGTTCAAGCGCGCCCGCTTCCTCATCGCCTCGACCAGCGAGGTCTACGGCGATCCCCAGGTCCACCCGCAGAAGGAGGACTACTGGGGGCACGTCAACCCGATTGGCCCGCGTGGCGTCTACGACGAGGCCAAGCGCTATGCCGAGGCGCTGACCATGGCCTACCACCGCCAGCAGGGTGTCGACACGGCGATCGTCCGCATCTTCAACACCTACGGGCCGCGCATGCGCCCGCACGACGGCCGCGCGATCCCGACCTTCCTGCGCCAGGCGCTGCAGGACCGGCCGCTGACCGTCTTCGGAGACGGCAGCCAGACGCGCAGCTTCTGTTACGTCGATGACCTGATTCGCGGCATCGTCGCCCTCGCCGAGTCCGACGTCCACACCCCGGTCAACATCGGCAACCCCAACGAGTTCACCCTGCTGGAGCTGGCCAAGGCGGTCATCGAGGCGACCGAGTCACGCTCGGAGATCATCCACGAGGCGCTGCCCACTGACGATCCCCGGCAGCGTCGCCCCGACATCGGCCGTGCCCGCGACCTGCTCGGCTGGGAGCCGGCGATCGAGCTCGACGAGGGGCTGCGGCGGACGATCGACCAGACCGGCGTCGAGCGCCTCGTCGGCGCCAGCGACTAACCGGCCGACCCGGCCCGGTTTGTCACTCCCGATTCGGCCAGGGAGGCGAGGCGTCAAGGATGGGTGAGGAGCGCACGATGCTGCTCGTCGGCGCCACCGGCTTCGTCGGCGGCCAGATCGCGCAAGCAGCGGCGGAAGCCGGGCTGCGCGTGGTCGCCGCGGGCCGGCGGGCGGCCGGGGCCCACGGCTGCGATCTGCTCGATCCCGCCTCCGTCGCGGCCTCCGTCGAAGCCGCGAAGCCGGACCTGGTCGTCAATGTGGCCGGGGCGGCATCCGTCGGGCGCAGCTGGGAGCGGCCGGGTGAGACGTTCGCGGTCAACGCCGCCGGCGCCCTCAACCTGCTTGAGGCGGTCGCCGCCGAGGCGCCCGCCGCGCACGTCCTCTGCCTCTCCTCGGCCGACGTCTACGGCGTGCGCGAGGAACAACCGCTGGAGGAGGACCTCCCGCCTCGGCCGGTGACCCCGTACGGTGCCAGCAAGGCGTCGATGGAGGTGATCTGCGGCCAGTACGAACGCGGCCGCGGCCTGCGAATCGCGGTAGCCCGCTGCTTCAACCTGATCGGCCCCGGGCAGTCGCCGCAGTTTGCCGTGCCCAGCTTCGCCCGCCGCATCGCCGAGGCCGAGCGGGCGGGGGAGGGGGAGGTCGTGCTGGGGCTCGGCAACCCCGGCGCGGTCCGCGACTTCGTCGACGTGCGCGACGGCGCCAGGGCGCTCCTGGGGCTCTCGCTGCGCGAGCTGACCGGCACCTACAACCTCTGCTCGGGGGTCGGTACGGCGATCGCCGAGCTGGTCGAGGCCCTGTCGGCCACCGCCCGGGTGCCGGTCTCGGTCGGCCACGATCCCGGGCTGCGGCGGCCGATCGACCCGCCGGCGCTCGTCGGTGACCCCGTCCGCCTGCGCGAGGCGACCGGCTTCGCTCCACAGATCCCCCTCGAGCGCAGCCTCGCCGACCTGCTCGAGTCCTGGCGCGCTCAGCCTGACGCGCCGAACGACTCAGCCCCCTCTTCCGTGGTTCCTTAGTTACGCATTTCGTCCCAAAGGAACCGCGGAACGGTTGTCAATATCCTCCGGCTGATGGCGAGCACCGACAAGCCGGCCGCCGCCGAGGCCCACCGCACGATCGCGCCCCTGGTCGGCCCCGACGACGAGCGGATCTTCACCGACTCGGGAATCGAGATCGAGCCGCTCTACGACGAGAGCGACGTCGCCCCCGGCCTCGAGGCGCGCCTCGGGGAGCCGGGCGCACCGCCCTTCACCCGCGGCATCCACGAGCGGATGTACCGCGACCGGCTCTGGACGATGCGCCAGTACGCCGGCTTCGCCTCCCCCGAGGACACCAACGAGCGCTACCGCTACCTGATCGAGCACGGCTCGACCGGCCTCTCGATGGCCTTCGACCTGCCGACCCAGCTCGGCCGTGACTCCGACGATCCGCTCTGCAACGGCGAGGTCGGCCGCACCGGCGTCCCGATCGACACGATCGAGGACATGCGGATCTGCTTCGACCAGATCCCGCTCGACAGCGTCTCCACCTCGATGACGATCAACGCCCCGGCGGCGATCCTGCTGCTGCTCTACGAGCTGGTCGGCGAGGAACAGGGCGTTCCCTCCGAGAAGCTGCGCGGCACGGTCCAGAACGACGTGTTGAAGGAGTACATGGCGCGCGGCAACTACATCTACCCGCCGGAGCCGACGATGCGCCTGACCACCGACATCTTCGAGTACTGCCAGACGCACGTGCCGAAATGGAACACGATCTCGATCTCCGGCTACCACATCCGCGAGAAGGGCTGCTCGGCCGTGCAGGAGGTGGCGTTCACGCTCTCCAACGCGATCGCCTACGTCGAGGCGGCGCTGGAGCGGGGCCTGAAGATCGACGACTTCGCCCCTCGCCTCGCCTTCTTCTTCAACTGCCACAACAACGTCTTCCAGGAGATCGCCAAGTTCCGCGCGGTGCGGCGGATGTGGGCCAAGATCGTCAAGGAGCGCTTCGGGGCCGAGAACCCGAAATCGATGCAGATCCGCTTCCACACCCAGACCGGCGGGGTGACGCTGCAGGCCCAGCAGCCCGAGGTCAACATCATCCGCGTCGCCCTGCAGGGCTTCGCCGCGGTCAGCGGCGGCACCCAGTCGCTGCACACCAACGGCTTCGACGAGGCGCTGGCGCTGCCGACCGAGCGCTCGGCGCGGATCGCCCTGCGGACCCAGCAGGTGCTCGCCTACGAGTCCGGCGTCGCCGAGACCGTCGACCCCTTCGCCGGCTCCTACTTCGTCGAGTCGCTGACCGACGAGATCGAGTCGCGCTCCTGGGAGCTGATGGACAAGGTCGGCGAGCTGGGCGGCTCGGTCGAGGCGCTGGAGTTCATGCAGCGCGAGATCGAGGAGTCCGCGCACAGCTACCACGAGCGCTACAAGAGCGGCCAGGACGTGATCGTCGGCGTCAACAAATTCGTCACCGACCAGGTCGACGACGTCGACATCCTCAAGGTCGACCCGGAGTCCGAGCAGCGCCAGCTGACCCGGCTCAAGGCCTTCAAGGAGGACCGCGATCAGGCGGACGTGGCGGCCAAGCTCGACGCCCTGCGCGACGTCGCCCGTGGCGAGGGCAACCTGTTGCACCCGATCCGCGCCGCGCTCGCCGCCGACGCCTCGATCGGCGAGGTCTGCGGCGCCATGCGCGACGTCTTCGGCGAATACAAGGGCGGCGCCTTCTTCTAGTCCCTGAACGGTCGCGACCAAGCACCAATCCGGGGCAGGAACAACCGCTTTTCAGTGGAAGCGGGCTCCAATGATCGAAGCATCGCGAACGTTGATGAAGTCGGAGCCGGAGCTGGCCGAGCTGCTCGACGCGGTCGAGGGAGTCGAGGTGACAATGGCCGCGAAGGGCTTCGGCACCCGGGTCGAGGTCCGCGCCGACGAGGCCGTCGGCCTCGTCGAGGCCGATCTCGAGGCCTTTCTCGATCGACTGGCCGAGCCGCAGCGGCAGCCCTTCCGGGCTGCTTAACCAAACGAGGGAGGAAGCAAAGTGATGCTCATTAGGAGGCATCTATCGGTGGCCAACGTGCTCTCGTGCCTGGCGCTGTTCGTAGCCCTCAGCGGCATGGCCGTCGCGGCCACCAATCTCGGCAGCAAGTCCGTGAAGGCTCGTAATCTCGCCAACGGCTCGGTGACGACGCTCAAACTTCGCGGCGGCTCGGTGACGACGCCGAAGCTGCGCAACGACGCCGTGACCGGCGCCAAGGTGGCCGACGGAGCGATTCGGGCCGCTCAGCTCGGCGGCGGCGTGATCACGGAGGCGAAGCTGAAGACCCACGCGGTCACCGGCGACAAAATCGAAAACGGCGCCATCTACGGTCCCCAGCTGGCGCCCGACTCGGTCGGCGCCGGCAAGGTCCTCGACGGATCGATCACCACGACCGAGATCTCACCGCTGCTCGTCGCGCAGATCTTCAGAAACCTCTCCTACGGGAAAGCGACGAGCGAATCGAGCACGACCCCGACGAAGTCGGTCGCCGCCGAATGCCCGCTCGGGAAGAACGCGATCAGCGGCGGCGCACAGATAGTCGGCGCCAACACCGGTGTCGCGATCACCAAATCCGCGCCGGCTCTGGGCGTCGCCACCAGCGCGGGCGGCTGGGCCGCTACCGCGCAGGCGATCGGCACCCAGACCGATCCCTGGGCGATCGAGACGTTCGTCGTCTGCGCCGAACTCCGAGCTCCCTGAGCCAGCCCGGCCGCCCGGCCAATCGTTGCGCCGGGCGGCTCGGGACACCCGCTGAGCTGCCGAAATAGACTCCTGCGCTCGATGCGCGAGAAGAACCCGGTCAGCCACGACGAGAAGTTCGCCCATCTGCGAGAACTGCGGGAGGCAGCGGTTCACTCGGCCTCCGAGGAGGCGGTCGAGAAGCAGCACGCGAAGGGCAAGATGACCGCCCGCGAGCGGATCGAGAAGCTGCTCGACCCCGGCTCCTTCGAGGAGCTCGACACCTTCGTCCGCCATCGCACCTACGACTTCGAGATGCAGAAAAAACGACCCTGGGGCGATGCCGTCGTCACCGGCCACGGCACCATAGAAGGGAGAACTGTTTTTGTCTTCTCCCAAGACTTCACCGTGTTCGGGGGGAGCCTCGGCGAGGTGATGGCGGAGAAGATGTGCAAGGTGATGGACCTCGCGGCCCAGGTCGGAGCGCCGGTGATCGGCATCAACGACTCCGGGGGCGCCCGGATCCAGGAGGGCGTCGTCTCGCTCGGCGCCTACGGCGACGTCTTCGCCCGCAACGTCAAATGCTCCGGCGTGATCCCGCAGATCAGCCTGATCATGGGCCCCTGCGCCGGCGGCGCCGTCTACTCGCCGGCGATGACCGACTTCATCTTCATGGTCAAGGAGACCTCGCACATGTTCATCACCGGCCCGGAAGTGATCAAGACGGTGACCGGCGAGGAAGTCGAGTTCGAGGAGCTGGGCGGGGCGATGAGCCACAACTCGAAGTCGGGCGTCGCCCACTTTGCCTCCGAGGACGAGGAGAGCTGCCTCGAGGACGCCCGCTACCTGCTCAGCTTCCTGCCCTCCAACAACCTCGAGGTGCCGCCGCGCTTCGACCCCGGCGACGACCCCGAGCGCGAAGACGAGGAGCTCGACACGCTCGTCCCCGACGATCCGTCCAAGCCCTACGACATGCGCGACGTGATCGCCCTCGTCGTCGACGACGAGGAGTTCTTCGAGGTCCACGAGCACTTCGCCAAGAACATCGTCTGCGGCTTCTCCCGGCTCGACGGCTTCCCGATAGGGATCGTCGGCAACCAGCCCGCCTTCCTCGCCGGCGTGCTCAACATCGAGGCCTCGGAGAAGGCGGCGCGCTTCGTCCGCACCTGCGACGCCTACAACGTCCCGATCGTCACTTTCACCGACGTCCCCGGCTTCCTGCCCGGCACCGACCAGGAGTGGAACGGGATCATCCGCCACGGCGCCAAGCTGCTCTACGCCTACACCGAGGCGACCGTGCCGAAGCTCACGGTCGTCACCCGCAAGGCCTACGGCGGCGCCTACGACGTGATGGCCTCCAAGCACATGCTGGCCGACTACAACGTCGCCTGGCCGACCGCCGAGGTCGCGGTGATGGGCCCCGAGGGCGCCGTCAACATCATCTACCGCAAAGACATCGCCACCTCGCCGACCCCCGACGAGCGTCGCCAGAAACTGATCGACGACTACAAAGCGCACTTCGCCAACCCTTACTCGGCGGCCGAGCGGGGCTACATCGACGACGTGATCGAGCCGCGCGAGACCCGCCCGAAGCTGATCAAGGCGCTGCGGATGCTGCAGAGCAAGCGGGTGCCACAGCCGAAGCGCAAGCACGGGAACATCCCGCTGTAGCTTGGGCGGGGTGAGGGGTGGTTCGGTGTCCCTCCCACAAGCGGCGTCCTGATTTTCGCAGTGCCGCTCGGCGAGAGACGCTGCGTTAAAGGCGAAAATCCCAGCGCAGTGGGAGGGACACCGAACCCTCCCCAGCCGCCCCGCCCATCAGGGCATCCGCGTTGCAGCCTCGCGCCGCGAGGCCCAGGTAGCCAACGGCGCCGCGGTCATCTCTTCCCAGGCGGCGTCCTCGCCGAAGAACTGCATCACGACGAAATGGAGCAGCCCCGGCAGCATCTCCGGGGCGGTCTCGGGTTCGTCGCTCATCAATTTCGTCCGCACAAGCGTCTCGATAGCCCCTACCATGAAGGTCGCCGTCACTGGAGGTGGAGCTTGGCGAGAGGAAATCTCGCGGCGCGCGCCGTCGATAGCGCGGGAGAGGCGCTCCATCAAAAGATCGTGCTCAGCAAGCGCAGCGCCGCCAGCGGCGTGCCCCTCGACGAGCAGTGCCCGGGCCAGCGCCGGCTGGTTGGCGCAGAACTCGAGCAGCTCGGCCATCGCCGTCCGCAGGCCCTCGCGCCAGGTCGGCTGCCGTTTGGCGATGCCGGTCAGGCGCTGGTAGAGCCAGCCGGCGGCGTCGGTGTAGGCCTGGGCGAAGCAATCCTCCTTGTCGTCGAAGTGCTTGTAGAAGGTCGCCCTGCTCGCCCGCGCGCGCTCGATCACGTCCTGGACGGAGATGTTCTCGTAGCCGCGCTCGCCGCTGACCAGGAGCATCGCCTCCAGCAGCCGCTCGCGGGCACGGCGGACACGGCGGCCGGGGAACGGGGCGACGGGCGTCTGCGGCTCGTCGTCGAGGGCTGCGGAAGTCTGATCGGACACCGATGAACCTTTCGGAAACAAACTCCTTTTGTCTAGATATAGCAGCTTTCAGAGACGCCGCTGATCAGAACGCGAAAGTTTTTAGAGAAAAGGAAAATAGACACCAGGTGAACGTTCTGGTATCTTGTTGGTATGGCGAGCAAGCGCCCTCTCTCGGAGCGACTCTCGACGATGCCCCCGGGCCGGCACCTGATTCCGCGCGACTTCGTCGCCCAGAACCAGCGCGAGCGGATGCTGCTGGCCACCGCGGAGCTGGCCGCCGAGCGCGGCTACCAGAAGACGACGATCGAGCTGATCGCCAAGACCTCGCGCGTCGCCCTGGTCACCTTCTACGAGCATTTCTCCAGCAAGGAGGAGTGCTTCCTGGCCGCCTTCGACGAGAGCGTCGCCGCCGCCCGGGAGGTCTTTGCGGAGCTGTTGGATCCCGAGCAGCCGTGGCAGGAGCAGATCTCCACCGGCTTGGAGATCTTCCTCGAGATGGTGGTCAAAGAGCCGGCGCGGGCGAAGCTCTGCATCGTCGAGGCGCAGGCGGCCGGATCCGCCTCTCTCGCCCGCTACCAGGCAATGCTGGAGAGCGTGGCGCCGAAGCTGCGCGAGGGGCGCGAGTTCAACCCGCGGGCGAGTCTGCTCCCGGACGGGCTCGAGGTGGCGATCGCCGGCGGCATCGCCTGGCTGGTGCACCAGCGCCTGGTCGCAGACGACGTCGAGGACCTCATGGCGCTGCTGCCGGAGATGCTGCAGGTGACGCTCACGCCGTATATCGGCGAGGTGGAGGCGGGACGGGCCGCCGACGCAGCTCAGGCGCGGGTGGCCGCCTGAGTCCAACGAGCGCAGGGGGCGGGGCCGGGCGAATGTGAGCAGCGAGACCCGGACTGGCGCCGTCACCACCGACGACCCCGTCCGCAAGCGAATCGCGACGGCGATGGTGGAGCTGGCCGGCGAGCTGGGCCTCGACGGGACGAGCGTGGCGATGGTCTGCGAACGCGCCGGAGTCGGCCGCGCCGCCTTCGACGCCAACTTCACCGGCAAGGAAGACTGCTTTCTGCGCGTGCACGGGGAGATCGCCGCGGAGTTCTGCCAGCGTGCGGCAGCGGCCTACGCCGGGCCGCGGGCCTGGCACGACCGGATCTGGGCCGGGGCCTGGGCGGTAATGCGCTTCCTCCAGGAGGACGCGTCGCGAGCCCGCTTCTTCGTCGTTGCCGTCAACGGGGCCGGCCCGCGCGCCCAGGCCCGCCGCGACCGCGTCCTGCAGGGCCTGGCCGACATGATCGACGCCGGGCGCGCCGAGCTCGAGGAACCGGAGTCGGTTTCCCGCAGCACCGCCGAGATGGTCTCCGGCGCAATCTACGGGACGATCCTGACCAAGGTCCGCGACGGCGCGATCGAGCGCGGCGAGGAATTCCTCTCCGAGCTGGTCTACATGGCGATGATGCCCTACCTCGGCGCCCGCGCCGCCGAGGACGAGCTGCTGGTCCAGCCCCTCCACTGAGTGAGCCGATGGGCCGAAAAGTCGCCTCTGCGGCGACTTTTCGGCCCATCGGGACCCCCGGGTCGTCGGGTATGGTCGAGGCGTGGCGAAGGCGTCGGCAAAAGGCAAGGGCAAGGGGGGACCTGGTGCTCGCACCAAGGCGCCCGCGCCCACCTCATCGCGCCTGCCCGCCGGGCGCCACGGCCTGCCGCGTGAGTTCATCGCTCAGAACCAGCGCGAGCGGATCATCACCGCGATGGTCGACACGGTCGCCGAGCGCGGCTACAACGCCACCACCGTCGCCAACATCACCAAGGCCGCCTCGGTTTCCCGCCGCACCTTCTACGAGCACTTCGGCGACAAGGAAGCCTGTTTCCTCGTCGCCTACGAAATGGTCGCCGATCACATCCGCGACTCGATGCAGGTCGCGGCCGAGGCCTTCGAGGAATGGCCCCAGAAGGTGCGGGCCGCGCTGGGCACGATGCTGCGTTTTCTTGCCGGCGAGCCGGAGCTGGCCCGCGTCTGCATGATCGAGCCGGTCGCCGCGGGCGGCGAGATCGCCAACCGTCACCGGGCCTCGATGCAGGGCTTCGTCGAGATCCTCAAGGCGGGCCGGCCCGAGCACGGCGGCGAGCGGCCGCTGCCCGAGGCGACCGAGGCGGCCCTGGTCGGCGGCATCGTCTCCCTGATCGTCCGCGAGATCAACGCCGGCCGCACCGAGCAGCTGGAGGACCTCCTGCCCGACCTGGTCGAGCTGACGCTGGCGCCGTACCTCGGCGGCGAGGAGGCCGCCCGCCTCGCGCGCCAGACCTAGGCCAACCGGCTAAGGAACGGCGGTGGCCTCGGTCTCGACCCCGCCGCCGCCTTTGCCGGCGGTACCGCCGCCCTCATCGCGGCTGAGCCGGTGGGCGAGATAGACGGGGACGATCGAGAGCAGGACGACCAGCAGGGCGACGACGTTGACGATCGGCAGCTGGGTCGGGCGGAAGAGGTTGCGGAAGATCCAGATCGGCAGCGTTTCCTCGCCGGCGCCGATCGTGAACGTGGTGACGATGATCTCGTCGAAGGAGAGTGCGAAGGCGAGCAGGGCGCCGGCGCCGAGGGCGCTGCGGACGCTCGGCAGGGTGACGTAGCGAAAGGTCTGCCAGGTGTGGGCGCCGAGGTCGGCGGAGGCCTCCTCGAAGGAGGCGGAGGTGCGGCGCAGGCGGGCGACGACGTTGTTGTAGACGACGACGATGCAGAAGGTGGCGTGACCGACGATCACAGCGAAGAGGCCGAGGTCGATCCCCAGCACCTGAGTGAAGGTGTTGCTGATCGCGACGCCGGTGACGATGCCCGGCAGGGCGATCGGAAGGATCACCAGGAAGGAGATCGTCTCGCGGCCGAAGAAGCGGTGGCGGGCGACGGCCAGCGAGGCGAGGGTGCCGAGCACGATCGCGATCGCCGTCGCCGCCAGGCCCGCTTTGATCGAGGTCAGGAAGGCTTCGCGGGCGGCTTCGTTTTCGAGTGCCTTGGGAAACCACTCGAAGGTGAGCCCCGAGGGCGGCCACTTCTGCGTGGTGCCGCTGGCGTTGAAGGCGTAGATCCCGACCACGACCAGCGGCAGGTAGATGAAGGCGAGGCCGAGTCCCACTCCGGCTCGCAGCAGCACCGTTGCGCGCTTGGACAGTCTCATCGTTAGACGTGCTCGAAGGCGCCGAGCTTGCGGGCCACGAGGAGGTAGGCGATCATCACCACGATCGGGACGAGCGCGAGGGCGGCGGCGAGCGGCTGGTTGTTGGTGATGTTGTTGAAGATGACGTTGCCGATGAACTGGTCGTTGGAGACCAGGCGCGGCGTGATGTAGTCGCCGAGGGTCAGCGAGAAGGTGAAGATCGAGCCGGCGACCACGGCCGGGAAGGCGAGCGGCAGGATCACCCGCCGGAAGGTCGTCAGCGGGCCGGCGCCGAGATCCTCGGAAGCGCTGATCAGCGAGTTCGGGATCCGCTCCAGGCCGGCGTAGATCGGCAAGATCATGTACGGCAGCCAGAGGTAGCTCATGACCAGCCAGACGGCGACGATGCCGTAGCCCGGGCCGTGCAGCCCGAACGGCTCCAGCGCCCAGTTGACGATCCCGTCGTTGGAGAGCATCGTCCGCCAGGCCAGCACCTTGACCAGGTAGCTGGACCAGAGCGGCAGCAGGATCGCGACGACCAGGATCGCCTTGCCGCGGCTGCTCGCCACCTTGGCCATGTAGAAGGCGATCGGGAAGGCGAGGATCGCGTCGGTGAGGGTGACGAGGGCGGCGACGGCGACGGTGCGCCCGACGATGTCGCGGTAGACCGGTTCGTCGAGCAGAGTTTCGAAGTTCTCCAGCCCAAAGCCCTGGATCACTTCGCCGCTGAGCGGGTCGACCGACCAGAAGGCG
Organism: uncultured Solirubrobacterales bacterium; assembly: GCA_963762325.1. GTDB lineage: Bacteria > Actinomycetota > Thermoleophilia > Solirubrobacterales > 70-9 > VAYN01. The sequence goes on from CAVXKQ010000008.1 coordinate 362,362, forward strand.
GTGATCAGCAGGATCGCCAGCGAGCCGAGGTAGCCGACGACCAGCCAGCCGACGGGGCCGGCCAGCAGCGCCCCCACCTGCAGGCGGGGGCGGCCCTGGAAGAGGCCGGCGAGCTTGCGGCCCGCCGACCTCTTCTTCACGACGGCCTCAGCAGCCATCGCTCAAGACCGCACGCTCAGCCTTTGATCGCGGTCCAGGCCTGGACCCAATCGTTGTAGTCCTTGCAGTCGTCGTTGCCGTTGCCGCAGTCGGCCAACGGGGTCTGCCAGTAGTAGACGCGCTTCCAGAACGCCGGGTTGTCGGCGTGGTACTTGGTGCAGAAGCTCTTGTCCGCGGTCTCGTCGCAGGCAAGGCTCTGGGCGGGCGCCTCGCCGAAGACTTCGGCGACTTCGGCGTTGACCTTCGGTTCGACGATCCAGTCCATCCACATGTACATGCAGTTGGGGTGCTTGGCTTCCGAGCTGATCATCCACGTGTCCGACCAACCGGTGGCCCCCTCTTTGGGCAGGAAGCCCTGGTTGGCAGGGCTGGCGGCGACCGGATCGCCTTCTTCCTGGAGGGCGAAGTACTGGTACTGCCAGGTGGTGCCGACCGTGGCGTCGCCGTTGGCGAAGGCCGAGATCTGCTTGGCGGCTTCCGACCAGTATTCGCCGACGTTGGCCCGCTGTTCTTTCAGCAGGTCGACGGCTGCTTCGAACTGCTCTTCGTTGAGCTCGTAGGGGTTTTCGATGCCCAGGTCGGGCTCGTGCGTCATCAGGTAGACGGCCGCGTCGGCGATGTAGATCGGGTCGTCGTAGGCGCTGATCTGGCCCTTGTACTTGGCGGCCAGCTTCGGGTCGAGCATCACGTCCCAGGAGGTTGGCGCGGGCTTGACGTCGTCGCTGTTCCACATCAGCAGGTTGGCGCCGCGGCCGTGTGGGATCCCGTAGGGCTTGCCGTCGAAGGTGTTGTAGGGCTGGTTCTTCAGGTCGCTGAAGATCGTCTTGTAGTTGGGGACGAGGTCGACGTTGACCGGGTCCACGTCACCGCCGTCGACCAGCCGCGCGGAGGCGTTGCCGGACGCCGAGACGCCGTCGTATTCGCCGCTGCGCATCAGCTGCACCATTTCGTCGGAGGTGCCAGCGACCTTGTTGTTCACCTTGCAGCCGGTCTTGGCTTCGAACGGCTTGGACCATTCCGGTTCGACGTAGCCGGCCCAGGAGATCAGGTCGACCTGGCCCTCGCCCTTGCCGAGCTTCTGCAGCTCCTCGCCGCCACTGCTGCTGTCGTCGCTGCTGGAACCGCAGCCGGCGAGGACGAGCATGAATGCGACCAGACCGGCGACGACGAGCCAAGCCGTGCGGGCGGAATGAGCGTCCCTTCTCCTCATCGTGAATCCTCCTCCTTGTTTGTCTTCCCCTGGACGGCTGCCGCGTGCTCCGGCCGCCATCCCACCAGGACCTCTTTGCCCTGCTCGGGCGGCGCCTCTGCGGACGCTTCCTCCAAGTTCCGCCGCACCAGCTGCAGCGTGCCGCCGGCGTCGAGCGCGACCGTGTATCGCGTCACCATCCCGGCGTAGGCGACCTCGGCGACGCGACCGCGCTCGCTGTGGAGGCCGCCGGGGGCGGCGCCGGGCGCGAGCAGCTCGATCTTCTCCGGGCGGATCGTCAGCCGTTCGCCGTTGCGCTCGATCAGGTTGGAGACGCCGACGAAGCCGGCGACGAACTCGTTCAGCGGCCGCTCGTAGAGCTCGCGCGGCCGGCTCACCTGCTCGATCCGGCCGTCGTTGAAGACGGCGATCCGGTCGCTCATCGTCAGCGCCTCGTCCTGATCGTGGGTGACGTAGACGAAGGTGATGCCGACCTCCCCCTGGATCGTCTTCAGCTCGTGCTGCATCTGCTCGCGCAGCTTCAGGTCGAGGGCCCCCAGCGGCTCGTCGAGCAGCAGCACCTTGGGCCGGTTGACGATCGCCCGCGCCAGCGCCACCCGCTGCCGCTGGCCGCCGGAGAGCTCGCCCGGCTTGCGCTCGGCGTAGCCGGGCAGCCGCACCATCTCCAGCGCCTCATCCCGACGCCTGGCCCGCTCGGACTTGTCCGTCCCGGACACCTTGAGCCCGTAGGCGACGTTCTCGCCGACGCTCATGTGCGGGAACAGGGCGTAGTCCTGAAAGACGGTGTTGACCGCGCGGTCGTACGGAGGCACGCCACTGACCTCCTCGCCGGCAAGCTCGATCCGGCCGCCGCTCGGATCCTCGAAGCCGGCGATCATCCGCAGCGTCGTCGTCTTGCCGGAGCCGGAGGGGCCGAGGAAGGTGAAGAACTCCCCGCGCTCGACCTCGAGGTCTATTCCAGCTACGGCAACGACCTCGCCGTAATGCTTGGTGAGACCAGTCAGGCGGATGTCAGGCGGTGACGCAGCTACATGAAGACGTTATCCGAGTGGGCAGGGAAAGCAAGGACAATCAGGGGCGTCTCGGTTGGACGTAGTGGAGTACGGAAGGGGTGTTGGGGGGAGGAGTCGGGTGCCTCTCGCGCTTGCTGGGATTTTCGCCTCGGACTCTCCCTCGCTCGCCGACGGGCACCGCGAAAATCAGGACGCCGCGCGCGCGAGAGGCACCCGACTCCCCATCAACAGCCGGCGCCGCTCCACCCAAGGACGGCGCCGCCCCCTCTCTAGAGGAGAAAGAGCTGGGTCGCATCGTCCCTAATCAGCTAAGCCCAGAGTGGGTCTCTTCGACCTGCGCCCGGACCGCGAGTGCGTCCCCGTCGCCCGGCTGTCAACTGATGCGGATTGATGGAGGGGTGGGTACCCCTCCGAACGTTTGCGCTTCTCGCCAGCAAGCAATAGCGGACAGCCGCAACCGATCCAGCGAGCAAGCGAGTGAGGAGGGGGTACCCACCCCTCCTCTCATCACCCTCAGTAGCCCGCCGGGTGCCGCGCGACGTAGCCGATGTTGTCGCGCAGGTCGGTGTGCCAGCGCGGGCCCGTTTCGCCGCCGGCGTCACCCGACGTATCGAGCCGGACACCGGCAATCACGGCGTAGGCGTGGCCGGCGTTGGCGTAGACGGTGATCCAGCGACCTTCGCCGCTGAGGCCCCATTTTTCCATCGAGCCCGAGGGCAGCGGGCTTTCGAGGAATTCGCCGCCGTGCAGCGCGAAGCTGACGGAGCCGGAGCAGTCGTAGCCTTTGTCCCACCAGCGGCCGTGGCCGCCGCCGTAGATGTAGGGCTTGGTGCGGATCTTGTTCGCCGCTTCGATCACCGCGACGACGCGGGGCGGGGCGCTCTTGGGGGGAATCAGTTCCCCGGTGCTTAGAAGCTTTGCTTTCGCGGTCGGGGTGCAGACGTCGATCGCGGCTGGGGTGAGGCCTCCGGTCACGCACTTCGCGGAGGCGCTGCCGGGCGCGGCGACGGCGATGACGACGAAGGCCGCCGACAGCGCCAACGTCGCTTTGAGCTTCAACTTGTCAGACAGCAAACCGATTCTCCTTTGTCGGCCTACGGGGTTAGCTGTCGGGCTAGCGCTAAAAGGAGCCTGCGCTCCCACCTGACCTAGGCGGGTTAGCCCCGAAAACGTGGTTCCCCCGTTCCCACAGCGCCTTGGAGCGCGCGGGACTCGGCGTTTCGGTTCTACGGACCGGCGGCAGTCTAGACCATCGCCCGGTTGTTTGCTCACAAAACACAAACATTTAGTGGCCTTTCGCACTTTCATCCCAGAATCCTGTCGGCGGCGTGGCTGCTAGCTTGGGCCTTGGGATGGAACTTGCCGGCCGCACAGCACTCCTCACCGGCGCCACCGGCGGCCTCGGCAGGGCGATCGCCGCGGCGCTGGTCGAGCGCGGCGCGACCATTGTGCTCAGCGGGCGCAACGCCGGGGCCCTCGAGGCGATGGCCGCCGACCTGCCTGGCGATGGCCATCGGTCGGTGCCCTCCGACCTCTCTCAGCCCGGGGCGGCGGAGAAGCTGGCCGCCGAAGCCGGCGCCATCGACGTCCTCGTCGCCAACGCGGGCCTGCCCGGCACGGGGCGACTCCCCGAGTTCACGGCGGAGGAGCTGACCGGGGCGCTGCGCGTGAACCTCGAGGCCCCGATGCTGCTGGCCCGGGCGCTGGAGTCGGGGATGCTGGAGCGCGGCTCCGGCCACATGGTCTTCGTCTCCTCGCTCTCGGGCAAGTCGGCGACGCCGCTCTCCTCCGTCTACAACGCGACCAAGTTCGGCCTGCGCGGCTTTGCCCTCGGCCTGCGGTCCGACCTGGACCCGCTGGGGATCGGCGTCTCGATCGTCTCCCCGGGGACGATCCGCGAAGCCGGCATGTACGCGGACTCGGGTGCCCCGCCGATCCCGGGCCTCGGCACCGGCTCCCCCAAGCAGGTCGCCGCCGCTGTGGTCAGGGCGATCGAGCGCAACAAGGTCGAGGTCACGGTGGCGCCGGTCCAGCAGCGCCTGCTCGCCCACTTCGCCCTGACCAGTCCCGGCATCGCGGTCAAGGTCGCCAGCGGCGGCGCCGGCCAAAAGGCCGCGGCCGAAGTGGCGGCGGGCCAAAAGAGCAAGCGCTGATCCGCCCAAACGCCGCATCCGACCTTGACCACAGCCGGGTGGGGTCGGTGTCGGACACGCCGAGTTCCGCTCCCTCTTAGGATGAAGCGATGAGCAGCTCCGACTCCTTTTCGGCCCGTTCCACCCTGACGGTCGGCGGGCGCGACTACGAGATCTTTCGGCTCGACGCGCTGCGGGAGCGCTTCGACGTCGCTCGCCTTCCCTACTCGGTCAAGGTCCTGCTGGAGAACGTGTTGCGGCTCGAGGACGGGGTCTCGGTCGGCGCCCCCGACGTCGAGGCGATTGCCGGCTGGGATGCGGCCGCCGAGCCCAGCGTCGAGATCCCCTTCCAGCCGGCGCGGGTGCTGATGCAGGACTTCACCGGCGTGCCGGCGGTGGTCGACCTGGCGGCGATGCGCGACGCGATGGAGGAGATCGGCGGCGACCCGGCGGCGATCAACCCGCTGGTCGACGTCGACCTGGTGATCGACCACTCGGTCCAGGTCGACGCCTTCGGCAACGAGCATGCCTTCGCCGTCAACGCCGAGCGCGACTTCGAGCGCAATCGCGAGCGCTACTCGTTCCTCAAGTGGGGGCAGCACTCCTTCGACAACTTCCGCGTGGTGCCGCCGGCGACCGGGATCTGCCACCAGGTCAACCTCGAGCACCTCGCCCAGGTCGTCTACAGCCGCGAAGCGGACGGCATCGTCCGCGCCTACCCCGACACCCTGGTCGGCACCGACTCGCACACGACGATGGTCAACGGCCTCGGCGTGCTCGGCTGGGGCGTGGGCGGGATCGAGGCCGAGGCGGCGATGCTGGGCCAGCCGATCTCGATGCTGCTGCCGCAGGTGGTCGGCTTCAAGCTCGGCGGCGAACTGCCGGAGGGGGCGACCGCGACCGACCTCGTCCTCACCGTCACCGAGATGCTGCGCGAGCGCGGCGTCGTCTCCAAGTTCGTCGAGTTCTTCGGGCCGGGGCTGCCGACGCTGGGCCTCGCCGACCGGGCGACGCTGGGCAACATGTCGCCGGAGTTCGGCTCGACCTGCGCGATCTTCCCGGTCGACGCCGAGACCCTGCGCTACCTCGACCTCACCGGGCGGGCGACGGAGACGATCGAGCTGGTCGACGCCTACGCCCGCGAGCAGGGAATGTTCCACGACGAGTCCAGTCCCGACCCGGTCTTCTCCGACCTGCTGGAACTCGACCTGGGCGCGGTCGTGCCCAGCATCGCCGGCCCGAAACGACCGCAGGACCGGGTGCCGCTCTCGCAGGCGAAGGAGTCCTTCCTGACGGTGATGGGGGAATTCGACCCCGAGGCGGCCGAACAGATGGGCAACGGCCGCGACGAGGCGATCGAGGAGTCCTTCCCCGCCTCCGATCCGCCGGCCGAGGACCACGACGATGAGCGCGGCAAGCCACGGCCGGCGATCGGCAGCGCTCCGACGGCCACGGTCGCCCACGGCAGCGGCGACGAGATCGCGGTCAAGCTCGAGGACGGGACCGAGTTCGAGCTCGACCACGGGCGCGTCGTAATCGCCGCCATCACCAGCTGCACCAACACCTCCAACCCCAGCGTCATGGTCGGTGCCGGCCTGCTCGCCCGTAACGCGGTCGAGCGTGGCCTGGCCCGCAAGCCCTGGGTGAAGACCTCGCTGGCGCCGGGCTCGACCGTGGTCACCGACTACCTCGACCGCGCCGGCCTGACCGAGCACCTCGACGCGCTCCAGTTCAACCTGGTCGGCTACGGCTGCACCACCTGCATCGGCAACTCCGGGCCGCTGGCGGAGGAGATCTCGGCGGCGATCGCCGAGAAGGACCTGGCGGTCTGCGCGGTGCTCTCCGGCAACCGCAACTTCGAGGGCCGGATCAACCAGGACGTCAAGGCGAACTATTTGGCCAGCCCGCCGCTGGTGGTCGCCTACGCACTGGCGGGGCGGATGGACATCGACTTGGCCGAGGAGCCGCTGGGACAGGGCTCTGACGGCGAGCCCGTCTACCTGCGCGACGTCTGGCCCGGCGCCGAGGAGATCAAGCGGGTGGTCGGAGCCTCCGTGGCCTCGGAGATGTTCGCCCGCAACTACGCCGAGGTCTTCGCCGGCGACGAGGAATGGGCCGCCGTCGAGGTCCCCGAGGGCGACCGCTACACCTGGCCCGACTCGACCTACGTGCGTCGGCCGAGCTTTTTCGAGGCGATGCCGGCCGACGCTCCCGGCGTCGAGCCGATCGCCGCAGCGCGCGTGCTGGCGCTGCTCGGCGACTCGATCACCACCGACCACATCTCGCCCGCCGGGGCGATCAAGAAGGCCAGCCCGGCCGGGCAGTGGCTGGTGGAGCAGGGGGTCGAGCCCGGCGACTTCAACTCCTACGGCTCCCGTCGCGGCAACCACGAGGTGATGATCCGCGGCACCTTCGCCAACATCCGCCTGCGCAACCTGCTCGTCGATCGCGCTGGGGGATACACCCGTCACTTCCCCGATGGCGAGGAGACCTCGATCTACGAGGCGGCGATGTCCTACGCCGAGGAAGGCGTGCCGCTGGTGGTGCTGGCGGGTAAGGAGTACGGCTCCGGCTCCTCACGCGATTGGGCGGCCAAGGGGACGAAGCTGCTCGGCGTGCGCGCCGTGATCGCCGAGAGCTTCGAGCGCATCCATCGCTCCAACCTGATCGGCATGGGCGTCCTTCCCCTCCAGTTCCCAGCCGGCGACACCGCGGCCTCCCTCGGCCTCAACGGCGAGGAGACCTTCGACTTCGGCGACCTGGAAAACGGACAGGCGAAATCCGTAACCGTGACTGCCACCGCCGAAGACGGCTCGACCACTGAGTTCGACGCCACGGTTCGCCTCGACACCCCCAACGAGGTCACCTACTTCCAAAACGGCGGCATTTTGCAAACCGTCCTGCGCAACCTAAAAAGGTAGGGGCGCAGGAGGGTCGCGGGAGGCAGGGGGGTCCGCGCGACCCTCACTGCACCAGCGCGTCGGTAGCCAGGGAGGGATGCCGACGCGGCCGTTCCCCTGGACGGGACTGCCCAGAAGGAACAGTCACTGTCTAGTCATACCGCGCAGAACGCCGCTGGTCAAGCGCAATCGACTGGTTTACGAACGATCTGCCGCGCTTTGGGCACGATTGGGATCAGCTTCGCCCGCCGCGGCGATTCCCCAGCCCTTGCGCTCGATCAGTTCGATTCCGATCACACTCCCCACCGGTCCCACCGGAGTAAGGGTCGCGGCGAGCAGGGTGTAGGGCGCCTCGCGCCGGACCGCGGCGATCCAGATCACGATGCAGAGGGCGATGAAGCCGAGTCCGTGCGCCCACCCGAACAGCATCGTCTCGGTGTCGAAGCCGGGTAGCAGCCAGAACACGATCAGGCCGGCGAAGATCGCCAGCTCGACCCAGGAGAGCCGCTTCACCCAGACGAACAGCCGCCCGGGGACGGGCTTCTCGAACGGCGAGCGCGGCACCGGCGTCAGGCGCCCGGTGTGAGCGCGGTGAGGACTATGCGCTCCTGCTCCAGCACGTGGGCGCCGGAATACCCCTCGCCGGTGCTGGCCCGGCCCTGGCGGCCGATGTAGGTGAGCTCGACCCCCTCCGGCAGCAAGCCGGGCATGCGCCGCGACATCACCTTCCAGGCGCCCATGTTGCGCGGCTCCTCCTGGACCCAGGCGATCTCCTTCAGGTTCGGGTAGGAGGCGATCAGGCCTTCCAGCTGTTCCTTCGCAAACGGGTAGAGCATCTCGACCCGGGCGATGGCGACGTTCTCGGCGCTCTCGCGACGCTCGCTGGCGTCGATGTCGTAGTACACCTTGCCGGTGCAGAGGACCAGGCGCTCGACCTTCTCGTGCCGCTCGACCGCCTTGGGGTCGTCGAGGATGAAGTGGAAGTGGCTCTCGGTCAGCTGCTCGAGGCCGGACGTCGCCCGATCCAGCCGCAGCAGGCCCTTGGGGGTGAAGACGATCAGCGGCCGCGGCTTGCGGATCAGCGCCTGGCGGCGCAGCAGGTGGAAGTACTGGGCGGCGGTGGTCGGGTTGGCGATGCGGATGTTGCCCTCGGCGCCCAGGGCGAGGAAGCGCTCGATGCGGGCGCTGGAGTGCTCCGGGCCCGAGCCCTCGTAGCCGTGCGGCAGCAGCAGGGTGAGGCGGCTGGTCTGCCCCCACTTCGACTCGCCGGAGACGATGAAGCTGTCGATGATCACCTGGCCGGCGTTGGCGAAGTCGCCGAACTGGGCCTCCCAGAGGACCAGCGAGTTGGGGGAGGCGGCGGAGTAGCCGTACTCGAAGCCGAGGCAGGCGATCTCTGACAGCGGGCTGTTGTAGAGCTCGAACGGGGCGTTGGCGTCCTCGAGGTTCTGCATCGGCGTGTACTCGAGGCCGGTGTTCTCGTCGTGGAGGACGAGGTGGCGGTGGGAGAAGGTGCCGCGCTCGGTGTCCTGGCCGGTGAGGCGGACGTGGACGCCCTCGGTCAGCAGTGAGCCGAAGGCGAGCGCCTCGGCCTGGCCGAAGTCGATCCCGCCCTCCTCGATCGCCTCGACCCGCTTCGAGAGCGGGCGGCGCAGCTTGCGGTGGACGTTGAAGCCGTCCGGGGTCTTCAGCAGCTCCAGGTTGAGCCCGCGCAGCTTGTCCGCCGCGACCGCGGTGTCGACCGGGGGGCTGGCGGTGCGGTCGAGCAGTTCGCCGGTCTGGCTGCTGGTCGTCACGGTCGGGTCCTCATACTCGCCCGACTCCATCTTCTCCCGCAGACCCTTCAGCGCCGCCGCCATCTCCTCGCGGCGCTGCTCGGAGGCGTGGCCGACTTCCTCGGCCGAGATCGTCCCCTCGCCGATCAACTTCTCGGCGTAGATCTCGGAGACCGGCGGGTGCGACTTGATCTTCGCCGCCATCGCCGGCTGGGTGTAGGCGGGCTCGTCGGTCTCGTTGTGGCCGAAGCGGCGGTAGCCGATCACGTCGATGACGATGTCGCGGGCCCAGCGCTCGCGGTAGGCCATCGCCAGCCGCACCGCGGCCGCGCAGGCCTCGACGTCGTCGGCGTTGACGTGGACAATCGGGACGTTGAACCCCTTCGCCATGTCGGCCGCGTAGGGGGTCGAGCGCGCGTCCTCGGGATCGGTGGTGAAGCCGACCTGGTTGTTCTGGATCACGTGGACCGTGCCGCCGGTGCTGTAGCCCTTCAGGGCCTGCAGATTGAGCGTCTCGGCGACGACCCCCTGGGCGGGGAAGGCGGCGTCGCCGTGCAGCAGCACCGGCACCGCCCGTTTCGGGTCGTGGCTGAGCTCGGAGCCCTCGAAGTCGGACTGCAGGAAGCGGGCGCCGCCGGTCACCACCGGGTCGACGAACTCGAGGTGGCTCGGGTTCGGGTAGAGGCGAACCGAGATCTTTTCGCCCGCGGCAGTCTCGTAGATTCCGCGGTGGCCGTAGTGGTACTTGACGTCGCCGGTGCCGCCGTGCGGGATCCCGGCCAGGGCCTTGACTGCGTCGATCCGCTTCGAGCCCTCGAACTCGGCCAGGATCGACTCGACCGGGCGGCCCAGGTTGTGGGCGAGGACGCTGAGGCGGCCACGGTGGGCCATCCCGAAGACGACCTCCTCGGCGCCGGCGCGGTGCGAGAGTGTGACCAGCTCGTCGAGCATCGGCACGACCACGTCGAGCCCCTCGATCGAGAACATCTTCTGCCCCAGGTAGGCCTTCTCGAGGAAGCGCTCGAACTGGAAGACGTCGATCAGGCGGCCCAGCAGGCGCTGTTTCTCGGCGTCGGTGAGGGGCTGGCGGTGGGCGCCGGTCTCGATCATCTCGCGCAGCCAGATCCGCTGCTGGTGCGAGGAGAGGTGCTCCACCTGGTAGGCGATCGTGCCGCAGTAGGTCTGGCGCATCCGCGGCAGCGCCTCCAGAAGAGTCTCGCCGGGAACCCCGATCCGCAGGATCGAGGCCGGGATGCGGGCCATCAGCTCCGGCGTCAGGTTGAGGTTCTCGGGCTGGATCGCCGGGTCGCCCTTCGGCGCGGAGCCGAGCGGGTCGAGGTGGGCGGCGAGGTGGCCGTGGGTGCGGTAGGCCTTGAGCAGCGAGGTCGCCGCCTGCACCGCCTGCAGCAGCTCCTCGTCGACCTCGCCGGGGGCGGTGCTCGGTTCGGCGCTGGGGGCGGTGACGGTCGTCGTGGCGACACCGAGCGGGGGCGCCGAGGCCGAGGCGGGGTGGGCGCTGCTGATGCCGGCGTCGTCGATGCCGAGGTCGGCGGCGACCTTCTCATAGAACTCGTCCTCGCCCTGCAGCAGCTGCTCGACCCGGCGCAGGAAGGCGCCCGACTCGGCTCCCTGGATGACCCGGTGGTCGTAGGTCGAGGTCATCGTCATCACCTTCGAGACGCCGAGCTGCTTCAGCCGTTCCGGCGAGGCGTGCAGCCACTCCGGCGGGTAGGCGATCGAGCCGGTGGCGATGATCGCGCTCTGGCCGCTGAGCAGGCGCGGCACCGAGGCGACGGTGCCGATCCCACCCGGGTTGGTGAGCGAGATGTTGGTGCCCTGGAAGTCGTCGGCGGTGAGCTTGTTCTCGCGCGTCTTCGCGATCAGCTCTTCGTAGTAGGAGTGGAAGCCGGCGAAGTCGAGCTGGTCGGACCCCTTGATCGCCGGCACCATCAGGGTGTGCGAGCCGTCCTTCTTCTCGACGTCGACGGCGATCCCGAGGTTGACCGGGCCGCCCTCGAGCGCGAATGGCTTGCCGTCGCGCTCGGCAAACGTCCTCACCATCACGGGGAAGTCCTTGGTCGCCGCGACGATCGCCCAGGCCACGAGATGGGTGAAGGAGACCTTCAGCCCGCGCTCTTTCAGCACCAGGTTGATCGCCTTCCGCTTCGCATCGAGCGTGTCGACCGCGACCGTCCGGAACGAGGTCGCCGTAGGCACCGCCCGGCTCTCGTCCATCGCCCGCGCCAGCATCGCGGCAGGCCCGCGCAGCTGCTTCGCCTCGCCGGCGGCTGCCACGACCCCGTCGCCACTGCCGTCGCTCGCGGCCAGCACATCCTCCTTGGTCACCTTGGCGCCCGGTCCCGACCCACTCACCGAAGCAAGATCGACACCGGTGGCCTCAGCCACTCTCCGCGCTACGGGCGTCGCGCGCACGTCTTGAGAATCGCCGTTGCTCGACCTGACGCCGTTCCCGCCACCCGACTCGGGATGGCCAGGGGGAGACCCCGAGAACGAAGCCACGTCCTCGCCCGCAGGGGTCTCCCCCTGGTCAGCCCCGCCAGCCTGGCCGCCGGAACCCTCACCAGCTTCCATCTCAGCCATCGGCGCACCAACGGGCACCTCATCGTCCACCGCCACGAGAAGTTTCGTAATGACCCCGTCCATCGGCGCCGGCACCTCGGCGTCGACCTTGTCGGTCGAGACCTCGACGACGGTGTCGCCCTCGTTGACGAAGTCGCCCTCGGCGACGTGCCACTCGAGGACGATCCCCTCGGTCACCGACTCGCCCATCTCGGGCATTGCGATCTGCACGGTGGCCGTCTCTGCCATTTCTTCCTCCCAGTCTATGAAACCGGGCGAGGGAGCTTCGCCGTCGAGGTAGGCTGGGGCGATGAATTACTTCGTCACCGGCGCAACCGGGTTCATCGGCCGCAACCTGATCGAGCGGCTGCTGCAGCGCGACGGCACGATCTACGCGCTGGTGCGGGCCGGCTCGCGCGGGCGCCTGGAGGAGCTGCGGACCAGCTGGGGAGCCGATGGGGCGCGCATCGTCCCGGTCGCCGGCGATCTCTCCCTGTCCAGCCTCGGCGTCTCCGAGGAGGACCTGGTGGCGATGCGCGGCGAGGTCGACCATTTCTTCCACCTGGCGGCGATCTACGACATCACCGCCGACGCCGAGGCGCAGGAGATCGCCAACGTCGAGGGCACCAGGCACGCGATCGAGCTGGCGGGGGCGATCGAGGCCGGCTGCTTCCACCAGGTCAGCTCGATCGCCGTCGCCGGCGTCTACAAGGGCGAGTGGCGGGAGGACATGTTCGACGAGGCCGAACGGCTCGACGCCAATCCCTACTTCCGCACCAAGCACGAGTCCGAGCGACTGGTTCGCGAGGAATGCCCGCGCCCATGGCGGATCTACCGGCCCGGGATCGTGGTCGGCGACTCGCGCAGCGGCGAGATAGACAAGATCGACGGCCCCTACTACGCCTTCAAGACGCTGCAGCGAGCGCGGCGGGTGCTGCCCTCCTGGCTGCCCGCCGTCGGGGTCGAAGGCGGCGAGATCAACATCGTCCCGGTCGACTACGTCGCCGCGGCACTCGACCACATCGCCCACAAGCCGAAGCTCAACGGCCGCGTCTTCCACCTCACCGATCCCAACCCGAAGACGGCCGGCGAGCTGTTCAACCTCTTCGCCAAGGCGGCTGACGCGCCGCAGATGGCGGTGCGCCTGGGCGCCGACGTGACCGATCCCGTGAGCGGCCTGGCGCGGACGGCGCTCAAGTACTTCCCGCCGGCGAAACGGGCTTTGAAGGCCGGCCTGGGGGAGATCGGCCTGCCGGCGGACGCCGTCTCCTACATCGACTACCCGACCCGCTTCGACTCCACCGAAGCGCAGAAAGCGCTGAAGGGGTCCGGGATCGAGGTGCCGCCGGTCGAGAGCTACGCGGCCAGGATCTGGGACTACTGGGAGCGCAACCTCGACCCCAGCCTCTTCAAGGACCGCTCGCTGTCGGGCGCGGTGCGGGGCAAGATCGTCCTCATCACCGGCGCCTCCTCGGGGATCGGGAAAGCGACCGCGGTTAAGGTGGCCGACGCCGGCGCCACGGTGCTGCTGGTCGCCCGCTCGGTCGAGAAGCTGGAGGAGACCCGCGACGAGATCGTCGCCGCGGGAGGCTCCGCCCACATCCACCGCTGCGACATGGCCGACGTCGAGGACATCGAGCGGATGGCCGAGGAGGTGCTGGGCTACCACGGCCACGTCGACATCCTCGTCAACAACGCCGGCCGCTCGATCCGCCGCTCGGTCGCCCTCTCCTACGACCGCTTCCACGACTACGAGCGGACGATCCAGCTCAACTACCTCGGTGCCCTGCGCCTGATCCTGGCGCTGCTGCCGACGATGCGGGCTCGCAAGTCGGGCCACATCATCAACGTCAGCTCGATCGGGACCCAGACCAACCCACCGCGCTTCTCCGCCTACGTCGCCTCGAAGGCGGCGCTCGATGCCTTCAGCCGGGTGATCGCCTCGGAGATGGTCGAAGACAAGATCAGCATCACCACGATCAACATGCCGCTGGTGCGGACCCCGATGATCGCGCCGACGCGGATGTACGACATGTTCCCGGCGATCACGCCCGAGGAGGCGGCCCAGATGATCGCCAAGGCGATGGTCAACCGGCCCAAGAAGGTGGCGACCCGCCTGGGCAACTTCGGCGAGCTGCTCTACGCGGTGGCGCCCAAAGCCAGCGACAAAATCCTCAATACGGCGTACAAACTCTTCCCCGACTCGCAGGCGGCGAAGGGGAAGGGGGACGAGGCGCGGGACAAGGCGCCGTCGACCGAGGCGGTCGCCTTCGCTCACTTGATGAAAGGCGTGCACTGGTAGCGCCCCGGCCGGTGGGCCCTGGTCCGGTGAGGCAGGCCTGCGGGCGAGGTGTTCGTTCTCGGCCTACCTCACCGGACCAGGGCCCACCGGACCAGCGTCCCACCGGGGACCCCGTGGGTTCGATGCTTGACGCCCACGTCGGCAAAAGCCCCGCGAGCCACGTCTCAGGTTGAGGAGATGACTTTGGGACGGCGGCTCAAGCACTGGGGGTGGGGGTATGAGGACCAGACGCCTACGGCTACGCAGATGCGGGAGGCGGCGGAAGGGATTCGGGGGCGGTTTGGGTTTGGGGGGGAGGTCCATAAGCCGGTGCCGCTGGAGGGAGTGGCGCTGAGGGAGGCGCGGTTGAAGGTGCCGGAGCGGTTGGGGGATCTGTTCTCCGGCGAGCGGTATGAGCGGGTTGCGCACGCGCTGGGGAAGTCCTATCGGGACGTGGTGCGGGGGTTTCGGGGCGAGTTCGAGAACCCACCGGATTTGGTGGCGTTTCCGCGCGACGAGTCCGAGATCGAGACGGTGTTGAGCTGGGCCGAGGCCGAGGGGGCGGCGGTGATTCCGTTTGGCGGTGGGACGAGCGTGGTCGGCGGGGTGGAGCCGCGGCTGGGCGAGCGGCCGGTGGTGACGATGGACCTGCGCCGGCTCGACCGTGTGCTGGAGGTCGACCCGCAGTCGCTGGCGGCGCGGATCCAGGCCGGCGCGACCGGGCCGGTGCTGGAAGAGCAGCTGCGCGAGCACGGCCTCACCCTGCGCCACTTTCCGCAGTCCTTCGAGTACGCGACCCTCGGCGGTTGGATCGCCACTCGGGCCGGCGGCCACTTCGCGACGCTGGAGACCCACATCGACGATCTGGTCGAGTCGGTGCGGGCGATCACGCCGCGCGGCACCTGGGAGAGCCGGCGGCTGCCGGGCTCGGGAGCCGGACCGTCGCCGGACCGGATGCTGACCGGCTCCGAGGGCATTCTCGGGGCGATCGCCGAGGCCTGGGTGCGGGTTCGGCCCCGGCCCGAGTTCAAGGCCTCGTGCGGGGTCGAGTTCGATGACTTCCTGGCGGCCGCGACCGCGGTCCGGGAGCTCGCGCAGTCCGGCCTGCACCCCGCCAACTGCCGCCTGCTCGACGCCTTCGAGGCCGAGCTGACCGGAGCCGGCGACGGCAGCGCCAATCTGCTGATCCTTGGCTTCGAGTCCGCCCACCACCCCGTTGAGGCCGCCATGACCCTGGCCCTAGAAATCGCCCAATCCCACGGCGGCACCCCCAACAGCCCGCCGCCGGGCCTCAAACGTCCAAATGGTGGACGCGACAGGCCCACCGGCGGCGAGGATGGGGACGCGGTGGGGGCTTGGCGGGGCGCGTTCTTGCTGGCGCCGTATCTGCGGGACACCTTCGTGGCCTGTGGGGTGCTCTCGGAGACCTTCGAGACGGCGATCACCTGGGACCGCTTCGAGGAGTTCCACGCCAGCGTGATGGAGACGGCGCGCGCGGCCACCGCGAAGGTCAGCGGCGGTGTCGCCGAGGGGCCGGGGGCGCCGCGGGTCAGTTGCCGCTTCACCCACGTCTACCCCGATGGCGTCGCCCCCTACTTCACCGTGCTGGCCCCGGCCGTCCGCGGTGGCGAGGTGGAGCAGTGGGACGAGATCAAGGCCGCGGTCTCCGAGGCGCTGATCGACGGTGGCGGCACGATCACCCACCACCACGCGGTCGGCCGTGACCACCGACCCTGGTACGACCACCAGCGCCCGGCGCCCTTCGCGGCGGCGCTGCGGGCGGCCAAGGCCGAGCTCGACCCGGCTGGGATGTTGAACCCCGGGGTGCTCATCGACCCGGCCTAGAAACGGGGCGCAGCACTACCCTTCTGCCATGCCGTCGACGGAAAAGAAGTCAGACCAGGGGAAGCCTTCCTACCCCGCGGACGATCCGTGGCGGGTCAATGCGCAGGCTCGGCGGCGCCAGCTACGCGAAGATGGCCGTAGACCACTCTCCGTCAATCTCGCCGAAGGTCTTGCCTTGAGCGAATTTCTTTCCAGGTTCACCGGGAGCGCGCGGAAGCGCTGATGTCGTCGAACTCGTTGCGCCTGCGAGAGCTGCTCGTCCGGCTGATCGAGGCAGAAGTGCGGTTCGTGTTGGTCGGCGGACTCGCGGTCAACGCCTGGGGGTATCTTCGTGCCACCCGCGACGTCGACTTCGTTCCTGACCCGGCGCCAGGGAACCTCGCGAAGCTCGACGCGCTGTTACGAGAACTGGGCGGGAAAGTGGATGTCGGGGGACGTCTGCTCGACGCGAACTCGATCTCGACGTTCCTTCGAGCTGGAGACCGGACGCTGGTCGTCACCGATCTGGGCCGGATCGACATCCTTCAGGGGCTTCCGCAAGTGCCGCCGTTCGCGACGCTCGATCAGAAAGCCAAGGACATCGACCTCGACGGTCTCCCTGTCCGCGTCTGCTCACTCGAGCATCTATTGGAGATGAAGCGGTCCAGCAATCGGGCCCGGGACCGCGACGACGTCGACGCACTGGAGCTTGCCCAGGGGGAGAGTGAGGAGGGGGAATGACATCTGCCGGCGCTACCCTGTCGCGACTCGATCTCCCCGGTCAGGCTTGCTGCCGATCGCCGCTGGCCTCCCACGATGGAAACCATCACTTCGGAACAACCGACCGTGCCGGCTGAGGCCGGGCAGGGCGACGCCGCCGAGCCGGTCGCGGCGCGGCGCTCGCCGCTGCGCGCGGCGATCAAGACGGGGCGGCCGAAGGAGTGGATCAAAAACTTCTTCGTGTTCGCCGGGCTGCTCTTCTCCGGCAAGTTCAACCAGCCCCACGAGGTCTTTGCGGCGATCCTCACCTTTTTCGCCTTCTGCCTGATCTCCAGCGCCGGCTACTTCGTCAACGACCTGATCGACGTCGAGCTCGACCGCAAGCACCCGAAGAAGCGCTTCCGCCCGCTCGCGGCGGGGGAGCTCTCGGTCGGGGCGGCGAAGGCGATCGCGCCGGCCCTCGCCCTGGTCGCGGTCGCGCTCGCCTTCGCCACGGTCAACTGGGAGGTCGGGCTGATGGTGGTCGGCTACGGCGTGGCCCAGATGGCCTACAGCCTCGGGCTCAAGCAGGTCGTGATCATCGACGTGATGACGCTGGCCGGGCTCTTCATCCTCCGCGTCGCCGCCGGCGCCAGCGCCGTCGACGCCCACGCCTCCGAGTGGCTGATCCTCTGCACCGGCATGCTCGCCGCCTTCCTCGGCTTCACCAAGCGCCGTCAGGAGGCGGTCTCCGAGCTGCACGAGGGGACCTCCACCCGTCCCGTGCTCGAGCACTACTCGCTCCCGTTCCTCGACCAGATGGTCTCCCTGGTCACCACCGGCACCGTCATCAGCTACGCGATCTACACCGTCAACTCACCCCAGGTCGGCAGCCAGATGATGCTGACGATCCCGCCCGTGGTCTACGGGATCTTCCGCTACCTGTACCTGATCTACGACCGCTCCGACGACCGCTCGATGGCGGCGATCGTGGCCGGCGACCGCGGCATCCAGGCGGCCGGCGTGGCCTTCGCGCTGATCGCCTTCCTGCTGCTCTACGTCTTCAACTAGCGAGGGCGCCGGCGCTCTTCGCCCGGCCGGCGCGTCAGGGCAGGCAGATCAGCAGCAGCTCCGCCTCGGTTGCGGCCTCGCCGTTGAGGCGATGCGCGTTGAACTTGCTGTGGCTCAGCGGGCCGGCCGAGTGGAGGCTGACCTCGCGGAACTCCGCCGCGGCCAGCTCGGCGACCTCGGGGATGGTCAAGAGCCGCGGCCGCGGTCGGGCCGCCGTGCCGCTGGAGTAGGGGGAGTAAGAGACGATCAGCGGCGCGTCGTGGCGCCGCGCCCCGGCGAAGAGCTCGGCGAAGGCGCCGGCCGCCTGCGAGCGGATGCAGAACGGCGATTGATGCCGGTCGCGTCTATATAGGCCGCGGCTCAACGAGGTGGCGCCGCCGGCGGTGACGCTGGAGATGCTGGGATCGTCGCCGCGCGCGATCGTCTCCAGCACGTGGTAGAAGCGGCTGTAGTGGTCGCGCGTGTAGGGGGGGTCGGCGTAGATGGCCGCAACCGGCTCCGCGTGGGAGCTGAGGAACGAGCGGTAGTCGCCGCGGACGGCCGCGCTGCCGGTCACCGCCCCGGCGAGCTCGGCGTAGCGGCCCAGCCGCTCGGCGAATACCGAGAGGACGTCGCGGCGGCGGCGCCGGGCGGCGCCGGCCAACGCCGCCGCCTTCGGCCGCCCCTCCTTGTCGCGCGGGCGCAGCGGCTGCGCGAAGTGATTGCCGACGCTGGTCACCGACTCGCTGGCCGCGCCCAGGGCGGCGGCAAGGCCGGTGTCGCGCTCGGGCCCCGGCGGCAGCCGCCGCACCGCCGCGAGTAGGCAGTCGAGCCGCAGCGCCTGCGCGTAGCCGAAGAAGACCCCGCCGTAGTGCCGGGTCAGCGTCAGGGCGTCGGACCTGCCGAGTTCCGCCGCCGCGGCGCCGAGGGCCTCGGCGAGTCGCTCCGACTGGCCGCCTTCGCCGCGCTCGAAGGCGACGATCGAGCCGTGTTCGATGACCTCGCAGAGGGGCTGCGCGTCGCCGTCCTCGAGCGCCTCCCCGGCCTCCTCTTCGTAGGCGAGGAGCCGGCCAAGCCCGCCGCCCGCCAGCTCCGCCTCCATGGCCCGCGCCGCCCCGCCGAGCCGATCGACGGCAGTGCCGCCCATCCGCGCCGGCGACAGCAGCGCCGCAGCGAGGACTCGGGCGTACTCCTGCACGTCCACGGCCGTCACGACTCGCTCCCCGCCGAGGTCCGCGGCGACCACGCCGGAGCCGGAGAAGAGGTCGAGAACCGGGCCGCGCGCCGGATCGACCGCGTTCACGGCGTCGCGGATCTGTCCCAGCATCCGCACCTTCGCCCCCATGTACTGGATCGGCCGGAAGGCCTCTTGTCGCGGCGCCGGCGGCTGTGCCGAAGGACGCCCGTCGAGCGCCGTCGGCGTCATATCCGGTCCCTATTGTCGGCCGGGCCCGGCGCCACCATGAACGATCTCCAACACATCGCCAGTCTCTCCTATGGCGTCGGCTCCAGGAACCGCCTCATCCACGGGGACAACCTGGCCGTGCTCGAGCGGATCGGCGGCAACCTTAGAGGCGCGGTCAGATGCGTCTACATCGACCCGCCCTACAACAATCGGGAGCGGTACGCGCATTACGACGACCGCCGCTCGCACGAGCAATGGCTGGCGACGATGGAGGCGAGCCTGGAGGCGCTGGCGCCCCTGCTCAGCGCCGACGGCAGCCTCTGGATCTCGATCGACGACAACGAGGTCCACTACCTGAAGGTCCTCGCCGACCGCATCCTGGGGCGGCAGGGCTTCGTGACCACGATCGTCTGGGAGCACCGCACCAGTCGCGAGAACCGGCGGGTCTTCTCCAACAACCACGAGTACCTGTTGGTCTACGCCCGCGACCCCGCCCGCTTCAAAGCGAGCCGCAATCCGGTGGCGCTCTCCGACGAGATCCTCGCGCGCTACAAAAATCCCGACGACGACCCCCGCGGTCCCTGGCAGTCGATCTCCCTCACCGCGCAGGCGGGCCACGGCACCGACGGACAGTTCTACGTGGTGGTGGCGCCCAACGGGCGCAGGCACGAAGCCCCCAAGGGAAGGTGCTGGATCTACACCGAGGAGCGGATGCGCGCGGCGATCGCGGACGGCGCCGTTTGGTTCGGCGCCGACGGCAACGGGGTTCCGCGGCTCAAGCGCTTCCTCTCCTCGGCCCCGGCGGGGATGACTCCGCCGACGCTGTGGTCGGCGGAGTTCGCGGGTACCAGCGCCGAGGCCAAGCGGGAGGTCCTGAAGCTGTTCCCCGGAGAGCAGGTCTTCGAGACGCCCAAGCCCGAGCGGCTGCTGGCGCAGATCCTCGCCATCGCCACCGACCCGGGCGACCTCGTGCTCGATTCGTTTCTCGGCTCTGGCACCACCGCCGCGGTCGCCCACAAGATGGGACGTCGTTGGATCGGTATCGAGAACGGCGAGCATGCCGTCAGCCACTGCGCCGGCCGCCTCGGCCAGGTGGTCGCGGGCGAGAGCGGCGGCGTCTCGGAGCGGTTCGGATGGTCGGGCGGCGGCGGCTTCCGCTTTGAACGGGTCGAACCCGTTCTCGCCCAGGCCGCCTGAGGACTAGGTCGATCTCCCCAGCGCTTTCAGCAGCGGCGAGCCGGGCCAGGCCGCCGCGAGATCGGCGACGGTCAGGGTCTCGCGCCGCATCGGCCGTTTCTTCGGCGGTGGGCCGACCCGTTTCGTCAACAGCGAGTCGATCTCGGGGTACCCGGTGTCTCCTGGCCAGAGCAGGTGGTAGCGGAAGATCCCGTCGGGCATGCGGACGAAGACGCCGAAGGGCCGACCGCTGCCCGGAGGCGGATATTTGAGGCCCGCGCCCGCCCGCGCCTCGAAGCGGTAGTTGTGGCTTTTCGTGGGGAAGATCGCCCGGGGGATCTCGACCTCTTCGAGCCTGCCCCTCGAGTCCACCGGCTGGATCAGGATGTGGCCACCCTCCGGCCTGGCGCCGAAGAAGCCGGTGAACACGTCGATGCCGACGTCGAGCTGCGTGCGTTCGTCGACGTTTTTCGAGATTTCGGTCACCAGCACCTGCGCCTTGACAGGGGGCGAGGGGGCGGCGGGCGGGAACTCCGGCGCGCTCGCCATCTTTTTCAGCAGCGATCGCTCGCTGCCGGTGTTCTTCGCCGCCCTGGCCAAAGCCGCCGGATCGTCCGGCCGCAGTAGGCGGTGATCCCACCGTCGCGAGAAATCCTCGATCTCGCTCTTCGCCGCGGCCGCCGCCGCCCCGTCCAACGGGCACACGACGAAGGCCTCGAAGTTGGTCATCAACCCTCCGGGGGTGAGGTTCCCCGAGCCGACGAGAAGGGTCAGGCGGCCACCTTCGGCGAACCAGCAGAGCTTGGGGTGGAAGAGGGTGGGAGTTTCGTGAAGGAGCACGCGCGCGCTCAGCTTGGGGAGCCGCCGCGCGAGCTCGGAGAGCGAGTCGAGCGTCCGCCGGTTGGTTATCGCATCGACGCCGACCACCAGCTCGAAGCCCCTGCTCTTCGCCAGCCGGCGCAGGTACTTGTCCTTGAACAGCATCTCGACGCCATTCACCGAGGCGAAGGCGAAAAAGCCGCCACCGGAGTCCGCGTCCTTCGCCGCGCGGGCAATCGCATCGAGCAGATTGCCGCCGCCGCCACTCGGATCTTGAAGACCTAGCGTCCCAGAAGACATGCGCTGAGCGCTCAGTATGCCCTAAGCCATGCCGGGCTCCTCGCCCGCTTCCATCAGGTAGAAGCGGGCGCGGCCGAGCTCCTCGCCGTCGACCTGGACGACGGCGGCGTGGGGCCCCGCGGCCTCGAAGTTGGCGGTGGCGCCGATCGACATCACCAGGCGCTGCTCCTGGCCGGCGGGCATGCCCGGGGGACGGCCGGTCTCGAAGCTGGCGGTGAGGCCGTCGCCGAGCTCGATGCCGTCCGGGTCCTGGATGCTGACGACGAGCTCGTGGGGGTCGTTGGTCTCGTGCCAGGCGACGTCGATGCCGAGGCCGATGTGGAAGGACCACTCGTGGGGAAGCTGGGGCAGGCGCAGCACGTTCCAGCCGCCGCCGTTGAGATAGAGCTTGCCGTTGACGGCCTCGCTGTGGTCGGCGAGCAGGAGGAAGCCGATGTTCATGGCGCCTCGGGGTAGGGGACGACGGCGAGGTCGGAGAGCAGCTGGGTCTTGCCGTCGCGGCTGAACTGGAGGTCGACCGTCTCGTCCTTGCGGTAGGTGCCGAAGAGGCCGAGGTACATCGCCAGCCAGCGGCCGGTGCCGATCTTCTCCTTGACGATCGGGCGGCTGAAGACGATCTCGCCGCCTTCGATCGAGTAGTCGGCGCCCTCGTCCTGCTCGACGCCGTTGATGAAGACGGTGAACGGCGGCTGGGCGCCGGCCGGCAGCTTCACCCGCTCGCCGGCGGCGTAGCTGCCCTTGGGGATGTCGGTGCCGGCATCGCTCATCGTCGCTCCGCCTCCAGAGTCTCCCGCACGAGGTCGAAGGGCGTGTCGTGCTCGCTCGGGTCGAGCTCCTCCCGCGTGACCCCGCCCCGGTAGGCCACGAAGGTCCCGTCCCCCCTCACGTCGATCCCCGCCACCGGCTTGCGCAACAGCCCCCGGCCGGCCAGCTGCAGCCTCGCCTGGACCTGGTCCTCCGGCGCGAAGTCCCGCAGCGAAGACACCGACTCCACCGGCCCCTCCGCCCGGATGGCCAGGGCGCGGCTCCGCATTTCGGCGACGGCCTCCGCGAGGTCCTCGAAGGTCCGGTGCTCCACCTCGGAGCCGTGGCGGATGGTCAGCTTCCAGCGGGAAATACGCTCAGGCGCCGCGGCGGGGGCGTTTCGGGCGCCGCGCCGGCGGGCCGACGATTTTCTCGGGCCCATCCCGGTCGTCCAGCGCCACGTACTCCCGCTCGCGCTCCCCGGTGTAGATCTGCCGCGGCCGGGCGATTTTCTTCTCCGGGTCTTCCTGCATCTCCATCCACTGCGCGATCCAGCCGGCGGTGCGGGGGATGGCGAAGATCACGGTGAACATGTTGGTCGGGATCTCCAGCGCCTCGTAGATGATCCCGGAGTAGAAGTCGACGTTCGGGTAGAGCTTGCGCGAGGTGAAGAACTCGTCGTCGAGGGCGCGCTTCTCCAGCTCGCGGGCGATCTCGACCAGCGGGTTGTACTCGGTCGCCTCGAAGACCTCGTCCATGTGCTGCTGGATGATCCGCGCCCGCGGGTCGTAGTTTTTGTAGACCCGGTGGCCGAAGCCCATCAGTTTCTCCTCGCGCTCTTTGACCCGCTCGAGGAAGCCCGGGATGTTGTCCGGCGACTCGATCCGCCGCAGCATCCGCAGCACCGCCTCGTTGGCGCCGCCGTGCAGGGGGCCGTAGAGCGCCGCCACGCCCGCCGCGACCGCCGAGTAGGGGTCGACGTTGGAGGAGCCGACGCCGCGCACGGCGTTGGTCGAGCAGTTCTGTTCGTGGTCGGCGTGGAGGATGAAGAGGATGTCCAGGACCCGGGCCAGGACCGACTTCGGGATGTGCTTGTCTTCGGTCTTCTTAAACATCATCGAGAGGAAGTTCTCGGCGAAGTTGAGGTCGTTGTCCGGGTAGACGTAGGGCAGGCCCATGTTGTGCCGGTAGGAGAAGGCGGCGAGGGTCGGCACCTTGGCGATCAGGCGGACGGCCGCCATGTAGCGCTCTTCCGGGTCGTCGATCTGCTTCGCGTCCGGGTAGAAGGTGGAGAGGGCGCCGACGCCGGCCAGCAGCATCCCCATCGGGTGGGCGTCGTAGCGGAAGCCCTCGAAGAACTGCTTCAGGTCCTCGTGGACGAAGGTGTGGTGGGTGATGTCGAAGGTCCAGCGATCGAGCTGGGGGCCGGTGGGGAGCTCGCCGAAGATCAGCAGGTAGGCGGTCTCGAGGAAGGTGGAGCGCTCGCAGAGCTGCTCGATCGAGTAGCCGCGGTGTTCGAGGATCCCGGCGGCGCCGTCGATGTAGGTGACCGAGGAGCGACAGGAGGCGGTGTTGGTGAAGGCCGGGTCGTAGGACATCAACCCGAATTCGTCCTCCTCGACTTTGATCTGCCGCAGATCGAGGCCGCGGACCGTGCCGTCCTCGATCGGCAGCTCGTAGCTCTTGCCGGTGCGGTTGTCGGTGACGGTGAGTGACTCGGAGCCCATGCGCGGCGCTCATTCTGCCACTTCGCCTGCCTCGGCAGTTAGGCGGCCGGCAGCGCGTCGAACTGGGTCATCGACCGCAGCGCCTCGAAGCGCTCGTCGATCTCCTCGCGGCTGAGGCGGGAGACCCGCTCGGTGCCGAACTCCTCGACGTTGAAGGAGGCCAGCACGGTGCCGTAGCCCATCGCCCGCCGCAGGCTCGCCTCGTCGGGCTCGCCGCCGAGGCCGTCGAGATAGCCGAAGAAGCCCCCGGCGAAGCTGTCGCCGGCGCCGGTGGGGTCGCGTACCTCCTCCAGCGGGAAGCCGGGCAGGGCGAAGAACCCGTCCGCGGTGAACAGCGCCGCGCCGTACTCGCCCTGCTTGGCGACGACGGCCCGGGGGCCGAGCGCCATCACCGCGCGCGCGGCCTTGGCCAGGTTCGACTCCCCGGTCAGTTGGCGGATCTCGGCGTCGTTGACGACCAGGCAGTCGACCTCGGCGATCGCCGCCAGCAGCGAGTCCTTCGCCGTCTCGATCCAGAGGTTCATCGAGTCGAGGCCGCTGAAGCGGGCAGCGCCGCACTGGGAGCGCACCTGGCGCTGCAGGTCGGGCTGGATGTTGGCGAGGAAGAGGGTGTCGGCCGCCTTCGATCGCTCGGAGAGCTTCGGCTCGAACTCGGCGAAGACGCCGAGCTGGGTGTCCTCGGTGTGGGCGACGTTGAGGTCGAACTCGTAGCGGCCGCGCCAGAAGAAGGACTTGCCGCCGGCGACGCGCTCGATGTCGTCGGTGAGGACGCCGCGGCGCTCCAGCACCGCGAACTGATCGGCGCCGAAGTCCTCGCCGACCGGCCCGACCGGCCGCACCTCGGTGAAGAAGCTGGCGGCCAGCGAGAAGTGGACGGCGGCCCCCCCGAGCATGCGCTCGCGCTCCCCGAACGGGGTCTTGACGGCGTCAAAGGCGATCGATCCGACGACGGTGAGTGCCATGCGGACGGCAGCCTAACGCCTGCCCTGCGAGACTCCGCGGCCGATGAAGGCGATCCAGATCAAGGAGTTCGGCGGGCCCGACATGCTCGAGTACGTCGACCTCCCCGACCCGGCCCCCGCTGAGGGCCAGGTCGTGGTCGAGGTCGCCCGCGCCGGCGTCAACTTCGCCGACACCCACGCCACCCGCAACGACTACCTCGCCGAGCAGTCGCTGCCGCTTGTCCCCGGAGCGGAGATCAGCGGCCGCACGCCGGACGGGCGCCGCGTCGTGGCGCTGCTCGGCAGCGGCGGCTACGCCCAGAAGGCGGTCGTCCCGGAGTCGCTGCTGATCCCCGTGCCCGACGGGGTCGATGACGACCAGGCGGCGGCACTGCTGCTGCAGGGGCTGACCGCGCTGGCCCTGGTCAAGCGCTGCGCCCGGATCGAGGCAGGGGAGACGATCGTGGTCGAGGCCGCCGCCGGCGGCACCGGCACGCTCGCTGTGCAGATCGCCAAGCGGGCCGGCGCCAAGGTGGTCGCGCTCGCCTCCAGCGACGAGAAACGCGAGCTCTGCGAGCGCCTCGGGGCCGACGTCACCGTCGACTCCCGCGCCGAGGACCTCGGCGCCGCGATCCGCGAGGCCAACGGCGGCGAGCGCGTCGACGCGGTGCTCCACATGAGCGGCGGCGAGGCCTTCGACGCCGAGATGGGCGTGCTGGCGCCGCTGGGGCGGATGGTCGTCTTCGGCATCGCCTCGCGCGAACAGCGCGAGGTCTCCACCGCCGCCCTGCTGCGCGGCTCCAAGTCCGTGATCGGCTTCTGGCTCGTCCACCTGCTGGCCCGCCGCGATCTGGCGGCGCCGATGATCGGCGAGCTGCTCGGCGCCGTCGCCGCCGGGGAGCTCGAGGTCACGGTCGGCGACGTCTACCCGCTCTCCGAGGCGGCGCGGGCGCACGAAGACCTGATCGCCCGCCGCACCACCGGCAAGCTCCTTCTGGATCCCGCAAGATGACCGCCTTCAAGGACCTCGGCCTCTCGCCGCCGATCCAGCAGGCGATCGACGAGCTCGGCTTCCAGGACCCGACGCCGATCCAGGAGCAGGCGATCCCGGCCCTGCTCGGCGGCGGCGACGTGATCGGCCAGGCCCAGACCGGCACCGGCAAGACCGCCGCTTTCGGGCTGCCGCTGCTGCAGTACCTGGACCCCGAGAACGAAGAGGTGCAGGCGATCGTCATGACCCCCACGCGGGAGCTCTGCATCCAGGTGACGCAGGCGCTGCGCGCCTACGCCGAGCACCTCGACATCGAGATCGTCGCCGTCTTCGGCGGCGCCCCGATCCGCTCCCAGCAGTCGCAGCTGCGTTCCGGCGCCCACGTCGTCGTCGCCACCGTCGGCCGTATGAAGGACCTGATGGCGCGGCGCTCG
Source organism: uncultured Solirubrobacterales bacterium (assembly GCA_963762325.1). Classification (GTDB taxonomy): domain Bacteria; phylum Actinomycetota; class Thermoleophilia; order Solirubrobacterales; family 70-9; genus VAYN01. Next base: position 388,522 of record CAVXKQ010000008.1, read on the forward strand.
CTGGTCCTCACCGCCGCCCGCTTCGTGGTCCTCGACGAGGCCGACGAGATGCTCGACCTCGGCTTCATCGAGGACGTCGAGAAAATCCTGCGGATGTGTCCGAGCGGGCGCCAGACGGCGCTCTTTTCGGCGACGATGCCGCCGCCGATCCAGAAGCTCGCCGAGGGCTACATGTATGACCCGGAGACGATCCGGATCACGCCGAAGAAGCTCACCGTCGACGCCATCGCCCAGGCTTTCGTCGAGGTTCCGGCCAAAGACAAGGCGGCGCGCCTGGTCGAGCTGTTGAAGACGGAAGAACCCGAGCAGGCGATCATCTTCACCCGCACCAAGATCGGCGCCTCGAAGCTGGAGAAGACGCTGAAGGACAAAGGCCTCGACGTGAAGGCGCTGCACGGCGACCTCAGCCAGGGGGTCCGCGACGGCGTCATGATCGCCTTCAAGGACCACCGCGTAAAGCTCTTGGTCGCGACCGACATCGCCGCCCGCGGGCTCGACATCGAGCACGTCACCCACGTCATCAACTACGACGTCCCCAACTCCTCCGAGACCTACGTCCACCGCATCGGGCGGACCGGCCGGGTGGGGCGGACCGGCCGCGCGATCACCTTCGTCACCCCCGCCCAGCGCGACGAGATCGGCCGCATCGAGCACGACGTCAAGACCAAAATCGGCGAGTGGGAGAGCCCGGAGGAGCGGCTCGAGCACGCGCCGCCACCGCGCCGCCGCGAGCGGCCCGAGCGCCCTGAGCGCCCTGAGCGGGGCGAGCAGGACGATCGGGACGATCGGGACGAGCGCGACAGCGTCAAGCTCTTCGTCAACCGCGGCGAGCGCAGCGGCATCGAGGAGGAGGACCTGCGCTGGGCCCTGCGCGAGGGCGCCGTGCTGCCCGAGGAGGCGGTCCACGACGTCCGCGTCCTCCACCGCTTCTCCTTCGTCGAGGTCGCGCCGGACCAAGCCGAGCGTGCCGTCGAGTTCCTCGACGGCACCAAGCTCAAGGGCAAGGAGATCCGGCTCGAGATCGCCAAGAGCTGAGGCGGCCTAGCCCCGCGTCAGCTCGGCGACGCTCTCGAGCAGCCGCTCGAAGTCGATCGGCTTGGTCAGGTAGCCGCTGACTTCGAGGTCGGAGGGCGCGTTGGCGTCGGTCGCGTCCTGGTGGGCGCTGACGATCAGCGCCGGGGTGTCGAAGCCCGCGGCCCGCAGCTCGCGCAGGGCGTCGAGGCCGGACTTGCGCGGCATCATCGCGTCGAGCAGCAGCAGGTCGGGGAGCTGGCCGGGCTCGCCCTCGCGCAGGCGCTCGGTCACCTCCTGGCCGTCGGCGGCGGTCTCCACCTGGTAGCCGGCGAGCTCCAGCCGGGTCCGCATCAGCAGCAGGATCGTCTCGGAGTCGTCGGCGACGAGCACCCTGGTCATCAGCTCGCCTCCGCAGGCGCGTGGTCGGGGCCGGAGGGGGAGGTCGTGCTCACGGCGGGCAGGCGGAAGCTGAAGCTGGCGCCGGTGCCGGGAGCCGACTCGACCGCGATCGTGCCGCCGTGCAGCTCGACCAACGATTTGGAGATCGCCAGGCCGAGGCCGGTGCCGCCGACGCGTTGGGTCAGGCCCGCGTCGCCGCGGGTGAAGCGCTCGAAGATGTGGTCCAGCTGGTTCTCGGGAATCCCCGGTCCGTCGTCGGTCACCGCAATCTCCACATCGGCCTCTAGTACCCGGGCAGTGACCGCGATAGACGCGCCTTCGGGCGAATACTCATGCGCGTTGGTAAGAAGATTCACCAGTATTTGGCGAATCCGGTCGGCCTCGACGTTCACCAGCGGCAGGTTCGGCTCGATCCGCGCGACCAGCGTCTGGCTGTCGCGATCGGTCTGGGCGCGCATCGTCCGCACCGCGTCCTCGACGAGCGGGGCCACCGCGGTCGGTTTCGGGGTTATCCCGAGCCGCCCGGCGTCGCTGCGGGCTAGGTCGAGCAGGTCGTTGAGAAGGCGCGATAGGTGGTGGCAGTTGTCGAGGATGATCTCGACCGTGTCCACCTGCTTGGGGGTCAGCGAGTCGCGCTCCAGCATCAGCAGCTCGGCGAATCCCTGAACCGAGGTGAGGGGGCTGCGCAGCTCGTGCGAGGCGGTGAGCACGAACTCGTCTTTGAGCCGGTCGAGCTGGTCGCGCTGGCTCGCCTCCTGCTCCAGCTCGGCGGCCATTTCGTTGAAGGCGGCCCCGAGCGTCGCCGTCTCGGAGACGCCGCCGACCGCGACCCGGGCGCTGCGGTCGCCGCTGGCGAGCTGCCCGGCCGCGTCGACCAGCTCCTCGAGCGGCCGGCGCATCGAGGCGATCAGCCCGCTGAACAGCAGCAGCGCCCCGGTCAACCCGGCCACCAGCCCGGCCGCGACCAGGAGGGCGGTGTCGCGCGTGTCGGAGGAGATCTGATCGCGGAGCTCCTCGCGGCGAGCCGCCTGGGTGGCGACCGTCCGGCGGGCCTCGCCGCCGTCGGCCCCGCGCGCCAGTTGCACCCGCGCCGCCATCTCCACCTGGTAGGAGCGGGCGATCGCGTCCTCGAAGTCCTGGCGCTGCTGGATGAAGCGGGCGACGCCGATCACGGCCATCGCCGTGAGCACGGCGAAGCCGATCGCGAAGCCAATCCTCAGCCGGTTGGCAAGCGACGGGCTCAGGCGGCGGCCTGCTCGGGAATATGCTTGCGCGGCTATGGGCGACGAGGCTACAGGCAGCGGCGACGGCGCCGCCGCGGCTCCGGACGGCATCGATCTGAACGGCATCGAAGCCTGGTTCGCCGTCAACGTCCCCGCCGCCGCGCCGCCGCTCTCCTTCGAGCGGATCGCCGGCGGGCACTCCAACCTGACCTATCGGGTGAGCGACGCCGGCGGCCACCACTGGGCCCTGCGCCGGCCGCCGCTGGGCAAGCGGCTCGGCTCCGCCCACGACATGGCCCGCGAGCACAAGGTCGTCTCCGCCCTGAGCGCGACCGAGGTGCCGGTGGCCCCGGTGGTCGGGCTCTGCGAGGACGACGGGGTCAACGGCGCGCCCTTCTACCTGATGGAGTTCGTCGAGGGGCCGATCCTGCGCGGCCTGGCGGAGGCCGAGATCTTCCCCGGCGAGGACGACCGCCGGGCGATCGGCGAGCGCGTCGCCGATACCCTGGTCGCGATCCACGCCGTCGACCCCGATGCGGTGGGGCTGGGCGACCTCGGCCGCAAGGAGGACTACGTCGCCCGTCAGCTGCACCGCTGGGAGGGGCAATGGGAGAAATCGAAGACCCGCGAGCTGCCGGCGATCGACTCCGTTCACGAGCGCCTCAGCGCCCGCATCCCCAAGCAGGGCTCGGCGACGATCGTCCACGGCGACTACCGGCTCGACAACATGATCCTCACCCCGGCCGGGCAGGTGGCGGCCGTGGTCGACTGGGAGCTCTGCACGCTCGGCGACCCGCTCGCCGACGTCGGGCTGTTGATGGCCTACTGGCCCGACCAGGAGCAGGCCGAGGTCGCCCTCGGCCAGCCCGCCAACCTCGCCCCCGGTTTCCCCTCCCGCGGAGAGCTCGCCGCGCGCTACGCCGAGCGCTCCGGCCGCGACCTCGCCGCACTCGACTTCTTTGTCGCCCTCGGCTACTGGAAGCTGGCGATCATCCTCGAGGGCGTGTACGCCCGCTACGCCGCGGGGGGCTATGGCAAGGTCGACCCCGGCATCGAAGCTTTCGCTCGGTTGGTGGAGCGGCTGGCCGATGCGGCGGACGAGGCGGAGCGGCGCGACGGCTGAGCCCCAGGGCGGAAGCTCGTCCGTCTCGCTTGACACCCTCTCGCGGCCCTGAAAGGGTCAATTGTTAATTGAGTAAAAGTAGGTAGAGCCGCCCCTCCGTCCGGGCGGTCCTTGTCCACTGTTCAAATAAGGAGAACTTTCCGTGAACCAGATTCGCAAGCGGCTCACGTACGCAAACGTGATGTCGTCGATCGCCGTCTTCCTGATGCTCGGCGGCGCCACCGCCTTCGCGGCGACCAAGATCGGCGCCAACGAAATCAAAGCCAACTCGATCAAGACCGGCAAGATCGTCAAAGAAGCCGTGACCGCGGGCAAGATCAAAAGCGGTGCTGTCACGACCGGCAAGATCGCCAACCTCGGGGTTACGTCCGAAAAGCTCGCGGACAACGCGGTGACGACGACGAAGATCGCCGACAAAGCCGTCACCGGCGCCAAGATCAACGCGTCGACTTTGGGGCCGGTTCCGAATGCCACCAACGCCGAGAACGCGGAAAAACTCGGCGGCCAGCCCGCCGGCTCTTTTGTCGCCAAAAACCAACTCCTCTGGGCGCTTGTCGATGACGACGGTGACCTGGTCGCTGGCTCCGGGGCGATTTCGGCGCAGCAGCTTGGGACCGGTGATTTCCGGGTCAAATTCAACCGGGTGGTGACCTCGTGCATCTCCGAAGGGACGGCTACCGACGTCACTGGTGGCGCACATCCCGAAGGCACGTTCGCCCGCATCATCGGGACGGACAATCGGAACCAGGAAGCTGCCAACACTGACGCGGTTGATGTCTCCACCACCAACCCTGCGGGCACCGTGGAAGATCCTGCAGGTGGCGACGGGTTCACCGTAACCGTCTACTGCTGACCCGGGTGTCTGCCGGGAATCGGCGGACACGCTGTTAGCTCTAGCTAGTGAAGGGCCGGGCGGAAGCCCGGCCCTTTTTGTTGCTCAGACCATCCGCGGCGCGTGGGCGCTTTCCAGCTCACCCGCCGCCGCTGCCTCGTCGCGCTTTGCCCAGCGGTTGAGCTCGCGCCGGGCGAGGACCATCTTGTGGACCTCGTCGGGGCCGTCGGCGAGGCGCAGCATGCGGGAGAAGCGCCAGAGGGCGGCGAGGGGGGTGTCATCGGTCATGCCCAGCGAGCCGTGGATCTGGATCGCCCGGTCGAGCACGTCCATGACCATGTTGGCGGCAACGATCTTGATCGCCGAGATCGACTGGCGGGCGGCCCGCTTGCCCTCGGTGTCCATCTTCCAGGCGGCGTAGAGGGTCAGCAGGCGGGCCTGGTCGATCTCCATCCGCGAGGCGGCGATCGCCTCTTGCACGAACTGCTTGTCGGCCAGCGGGCCGCCGAAGGCGACGCGCTCGTTGGCCCGGCGGCACATCATCTCGTGCGCCCGCTCGGCGGTGCCGATCGCGCGCATGCAGTGGTGGATGCGGCCGGGGCCGAGCCGGTCCTGGGCGATCGCGAAGCCGGCGCCGCGCTCGCCGAGCAGGCTGTCGGCCGGCACACGGCAGCGTTCGTAGCGGATCTCGCAGTGGCCGGGCCCCTTGTCGTGGCCCATCACCGGGATCGGCCGCACCAGGTTGAAGCCGGGGTTGTCGGTCGGCACGCAGATCATCGAGGCGCGGGCGTAGGGAGGGGCGTCGGGGTCGGTGACGACCATCGCGATCGCCAGGTCGGCGCCGACGGCGCCGGAGGTGAACCACTTGTGACCGTCGATCACCCACTCGTCGCCGTCAAGCACCGCGCGGGCCTGCAGCAGGGTCGGGTCGGAGCCGGAGACCTCGGGCTCGGTCATCGAGAAGCATGACCGTATTCGTCCCTCGAGAAGCGGCTCCAGCCATTGCTCTTTCTGCTGATTCGTCCCGTGCTCGGCGAGGATCTCCATGTTGCCGGTATCCGGCGCGGCGCAGTTGAAGGCCATCGCCGCCGCCATCGGGCTGCGCCCCATCTCCTCGCAGAGCAGCCCGTACTCCCAGTTCTTCAGCCCGGGCCCAAAGCGCTCGTCCGGCATGAAAAGGTTCCATAGGCCCGCCGCCTTGGCCTTCTCGCGGATCGCGATCAGGTTCTCGGGGTAGGGGACGCCGGCAGCGACCTCGTCGTCCAGCGCCTGCATCAGCTCCCGCTCGACCGGGTAGACCTCGGCGTCCATGAAGTCGAGGACGCGCTCGCGCAGGGTCGCTACCTCGGGGCTGGGGTTGAAGTCCATCGCTGCGATTCCTCTCCTCGGGGCCGACGGGCCGATTGGGTCCAATATATGGACGTTTGAGGCCCATCGACGGCGACTCGGGAGTTCAGCGCCTGCGGTAGCGGGCGAACAGCTCGCCTTCCTCCTCCAGAAGCCAGGCCAGCTCGAGCTCCGCGACGGCGGGTAGGTCGCCCTCGACGATCCGGGGCGCATCGCCACCGCTCAGCTTCGGCGCGATCGTGAGGAAGAGATCGTCGACCGCGTCCCCGCCCTCGAGCTCGGCGTGTAAGCCGGGGCCGCCCTCGCAGAGGAGCGCCCGGACGTCGCGCTCCTGGCGCAGGTGGCGCAGGGCCTCGCCCAGCTCCACGTAGCCTTCGTGGCGGACCACCCGCACCGAGGTTGCGGTCTGCGGCGGCTCGGCCGCGGACGCGGTCAAGACCAGGACCTCGCCGCCTTCGGTGAACAGCGGCGCGTCCCAGGGCAGGTCGAGGCGCCCGCTGACGATCACCATCAGCGGCTCGGGGGGAAGGCCGAGCCGCTCGCGTCGCTCCCGCGTCTCCTCCTTCTTGGCCAGGCGCCCGTAGCGCTCGGCCCGCATCGTCCCGGCGCCGATCATCACCGCGTCGAAGCGGCTCCGCAGGCCGGAGAGCATCGCCGTGTCGGCCTCGGAGCCGATCGGCCCGGAGACGCCTCCGATCGCCGCCCGCCCGTCGACCGTGGCAGCGAAGTTGATCGCCACCAATGGCCGCTCCTCGCGCGGCTCTTCCCAAGGCCGGTACCCCTCGAGCTGCTCGTCGACCGTGGTCGGCCCGGGATCTGGAAGCAGGCGTCGCATCCGGTCCCAGCCTAGTGAGGTTGCTTTTTGTCGCCCAGAGGGCGACAAGCGACAACCCTCAGGAGTAGTCGTGCCAGCGGGGGAACTCGCGGGCGGCGAACTTCTGCAGGGCGGCGACGTCGTCGGTGAAACGGGCGCGGATGGTCTCGAAGAGGTCGTCGGGGAGATTCGGCTTCGGTGCCGGCGGCTTCTCGGGATCGTGGACGAGCTTCTCGACGCGCCAGCGCAGCGGCTCCGGCAGGCGGTCGAAATTGCGGTCGAAGGAGCGGAAGCCCGGCAGCTTGATCAGCTTCTCCATGAGCTGGTATTTATCGCCCTCCTTGGCCCCCGACTTCTCCCACTCGCGGTCGAACTGCTCGGAGCTGAAGGTCTCGTCGACGCCGGCGAAGGCGAAGGCCTTTCGCATCGTCGCCTCGCGCTCGCCCTGCAGCTCCTCCTGGGCGATCACCTCGATCTGCGAGCGGTCGAACAGCTCCAGATAGGGCTGCAGGCTGCAGCCAGAACTTGGAGCGGTTCATGTAGGAGGAGTTGGGCTCGGAGAGGACCTCGACCAGGTCGCCGGTCTCATAGCCGGCGCCGGTCGCGTGGACCCAGTGGGAGAGGATGCGCTTGATCGGGTCGCGCACCATGTAGAGCAGGCGCGCGTCCGGGCAGTGCTCGTGGATGCGCTTGGCGACGCCGTCGAAGCGGGGCAGGTTCGTGTAGTGCGGCGATGACTCGCCGCGGACCTTGAAGCGGTCGTCGAAGCGGCTGGCGTACCAGTCGAGGCCGAGGTCCCAGTTCAGCTCTTCGACGAAGAAGTTGAGCTCCTTCGGCTTCGACATCTGGATCTCGGGGTGCAGGCCGAGGTAGTGGTGGATGCTGGTGGTGCCGCACTTGAGCCCGCCGATGATGATCAGGTTCGGCAGCTCGGCATGCTGTTTGCGACGGCGGCGGAAGCGGCTCTTGCGGTCGGCCGCATAGCGCTCGCGGGCACGTCCGCACATCGCGTCGTCGGCGGGATCGCGGGGGGGCATCTGGGGCGGCGTAGGCGTGTCGGTCTCCGGCACGAGCGGGCTAGTGTAGCTGCGATGCCGCTCGCCGATCTCGGATCGAGTTTCAACTTCTTCTTCAACAGCGCCGCGGAGTTTTTCCGCCACCTGTCGGAGATTCGCTGGTCGCAGTTCTGCGTCGCCCTGCTCTGCCTGCTGGCGATGCAGCTGGCCCGGGCCCAGGCTTGGCGCAACGTCCTGCGCGCCGCCTATCCGGACCGCCGCATCCCCTTCCTGCCGCTGAGCGCGGCCTACCTCGCCGGGGCGGGGATCAACGCGGTGGTCCCCGCCCACGCCGGCGACGTCACCAAGGTCTTCCTGGTCAAGCGCCAGATCCCCGGCTCCTCCTACCCGGCGGTGACCTCCTCCTTCCTGGTCCAGACCGTGTTCGACACCAGCGTCGGGATCCTCGTCCTCTTCTACGCGATCAGCCAGGGCCTGCTGCCACCGCTCCCGCGCATCCCCGACCTGCCCGCCTTCGAGATCTCCTTCTGGGCCGACCATCCGAAGGCGCTGGCGTTCACCGTCGCGGGGCTGTTGCTGGCGATCGCGGTCGGCGTCTACTTCCTCGCCCACCGGGTGCGGCGCTTCTGGGCCCGGGTCCGCCAAGGCGTGGTGATCCTCAGCGAGCCGCGGCGCTACCTGCGCGAGGTAGCCGCCTGGCAGGGGCTTGGCTGGCTCTTCCGTTTCACCGCCTTCTGGTTCTTCCTCGACGCCTTCGGGCTCGGCGGCTCGGTCGGCAACGTGATGCTGGTGATGAGCGTCCAGGCGATCGCCAACATCGTCCCCTTAACCCCCGGCGGCGCCGGCGCCCAGCAGGCGCTGCTGGTCGCGACCCTGACCGGCCCCTCGCGCACCGCCGTCCTCTCCTTCTCGGTAGGCACCCAGATCGCGATGGCGGCTTGGTCGGTCGTCCTCGGCTTCGCCGCGATCCTGCTGGTCTTCCGCACTACGGACTGGCGCGGGTTGATCAAACAGGCCCAGGATGAAGCGGCCTCAGACGCCGCCATGCTGCGTCCTCAGTCGCCCGAATAGCGCTGCTATTCGGGCTTCCCCGCGTCCTTGCCTGACGACGTCTGAGCCTCGCCTCAACTCGACCAGCCCGGATAGCGGCCGGTGACGTGCCATTGCCAGGGCGGACGTTCGCTGGCGGGGAAGCGGTAGTGGTTGCGGCCGGGCAGGGTCTCGAGCGGGACCAGGGCGGGGTCGTCGCCGAGCCGGACCTCGACGCCGGCGGCAGCGTCGATCTGGGCCTGGTCCGCGCGACGGACCAGGCTTTCCCAGCCGAGGGTCGGGCGGTAGAGCCAGTAGACGACCTCGACCCAGCCGAGCGAGGTGCGGCGGTCGGCGATCTCGGTGAAGGCGGTGGTGCGGCGGCCGGACGCGGTCAGGTGGGGGCCGGCGGCCACGGCGCAGCTCGGCCGCCGGCAGCGGCGGAAGTCGACCGGCATGAGGGGGAGGCCCGACGGGCCGGACAGCGCCAGCGGCGCCGGGGCCAGCGCCCGCGCCAGCCGCGCCAGCGGCCAGCCGTAGGCGGGAGCCAAGGGGTGGTGGCGGCAGGCGTCGGGCAGGCGGGGAGCGCAGGTCAGCCGCTTGCCGATGGCGCCCGCCAGGCCGCGCCCCGCGTCCACCTCGCCGCCGGCCGCGACGGCGGCGATCGCCACCGCCAGCAGCATCGCCACGAGCGCCGCCAGACCGGCCTGCTCGACGCTTGCCGACCCCCGCTCCCGGTTGGTCCCGTGCCGCATCGTGTCGACGCTAGGCCGGCGGCCTTCACGGGTGGCGCGCGGAACGCCAGGAATCTGTGCCGGACGGCTGCCCAGTCTGCTTACATGGGGTCATGGAGGGCAGCCCCTTCAACCTCTTCGGCGACCCCGACGAGTTCCGCGCCCGGATGGAGGAGCTCTCGGAGCAGATGCAGTCCTCTCAGCGCGTCGCCTGGGCCGACAACGCGATCAAGCTGGCGGTCGAGATGACCGTCGCCTCGATCGGGCGCCTCGATCTCACCGGCAACGCCGACGAACAGGCGATGCAGGTTCGCGACGCCATCCGCGTCCTCTTCCCCGAGTCAGTGACGCTCGTCCGCGAGGCCCGCGAAGGCCTGTCCTGAGCCGCTGGGCCGGCGCATTTCGGCGTCCTCGCTCGCTCGCCTGCGAAGCAGGCTTCGCTCCCTGCGTCCTTGAACTGCTAGGCCCAGCGGCTCAGGGGCGTTAGAGCAGGTCCAGGCGCAGCGAGTACACCGCGCCGCGGCCGGTCAGGCCGCCGGCGAGCTCGAGGGGGAGGGCGATCAGCAGGGCTGGGATCGCCAGCACGACGCTGGCGAGGGCATCGATTCGCCGCTGCCAGGGGCGGGCTGCTTTCACCCCCTGGGCGCGACCGAGCGCGGCGAGGGCGACGTTGTGGCCGAAGGTGACGCTGTTGAGCAGCGTCTGCCAGGTCGCGGCCAGTCCCGCGGCCGGCGCCCAACGGCGCAACCGCACCACCTGATCGCGGCGCGCCACCAGGCGCCGCGCCGACTCCACCGTGAACAGGTAGCGGCAGCCCGGCTCCAGCCCGGCCCAGCCGGCGTTTCCCAGCGCGGCCGCGTAGCTGGCGCGGTTGGCGATCCGCGGGGCGTCGCCGCCACGGCGATCGAGCTCCCGCAGCGCCTCCCCGGGCTCGCCCGCGACGCCGGCGACGCCGAGGCCGCAGCTCTCGCAACGGCTCACCGCCCCATCCAGTCCCGGCTGTGGGGAGAGCCAGCCGAAGAGCGGCTCGCCGCAGGCGGGACAGGGCGGGTTCTCCGGCCCGGCCCCGGCCTCCAGTGGGACGACGGGAGTGCGCTGTGCGTGGCTCATCGGCGATAGCGTAAGGGCCCGTGCGCGACCGCGAGCAGATCCTGGAGTGGGAGCGCCGCTGGTCGCTGCCGGTTGCACTGGCGACCTTCCTCGCGGTCGCGCTGATGATCGCCTCGGGCCTGGTCAGCTCGGTGTCCGGGACCGGCGACGCCGAGCTCCTCCGCTCCGCTCACGCGCACAGCGGCTCGGTCACCCTCTCCGGCCTGCTGCAGGCGCTCGGGTTCGCCCTGCTCGCGGCTCCCCTCGTGTACCTGTTCCGGGTCGTTCGCGCTCGCAGCGACGGCGTTCGCAACCAGCTGATCGGTCTGGTCGTGGTCGCCCCGCTCTTCCTCGCCCTCTCCGCCGGGCTCGCGACCCAGGCCCGCCACGAAGCGGCGGACGCATTCGTGGCGGGCGAAGCGAAGTCCACCCTCTCGGCCAAGGAAGCAAAGGAAAAGTGCGTCTCCGACCGCGACGACGAAGGCGCCGAGGCTTTCGCCGACGAATTCGAGCCCGCTCAGGGGGAGACCGCGCTTGCCGCCTGTGAAGAGCGCAAGGTCGCAGACGACGAAGCGGCCAACGCGATCGGCGAAGCCTCGCTCGCCTCGGTTGTCTCGGGCCTCGGGATCGCCGGCGGCCTGGGCCTGGTTGTCGCCCTCTTTTATAGCTGCCTGTGGGGGATGAGGACCGGGATCCTGACCCGCTTCTGGGGATCGCTCGGGATGGCCCTCGGCGTCGCCGCCCTGCTCGGCCTGATCGTCTTCCTGCTGGTCTGGTTCATCTACTTCGGCGTCCTCGTGCTCGGTCGGGTCCCCGGCGGCCGCCCCCCCGCCTGGGAGGCCGGCGAAGCCATCCCCTGGCCCACCCCCGGCGAGAAAGCCGCCGCCGAACTCGAACCCACCAACCCAGACACCACCTCCGAGCCACCTTCTCCTGAGGACGGCCCCGAACGCCGCAAGCGCAAGCAGCGCGACTAGCTTCGTCCCAGGGGCAACGCCCCGAGTGAGCGAGCTGAGTAGGGGCGAAGCGTCTTGTACTTTTTTGCGGCCGTGCAACTCGGACGGCCCGCGCACGTCCCACAAAAAAGTTAAGCGAAGCCCCTACTCAGCTCGCTCACCCAAGGGGGTTCAAGCCCGGTGGCGCCTCCGCCTGCTCGTTCGCCGCCGCCCTTTTTCGATGCGTCCGAATCTCGCTCATGATCCGCTCCAGCCGCGGCTCCGCGGAGTCATCGACATGGCTCATCGCGGCGGCGACGCCCGGATGGACGGCGGCGATCCGTTCGTGCATCGCCTGGGCGACGGCGCGGTAGGTCGGGTGGCCCTCGCGGCCGCTGCGCAGCTCGATCAGGTGCATCGCCTCGCGGGCGTTGAGGTCGAGCGTGTAGCGGATCCGGTAGGCGAGGCTGAGCGCGTAGGGCGCCTGCTCGGCGAGCCCGGCGGAGACCAGGCGCTCGTACTCCTCGCGCGAGACCTCGAGCGCGCGCTCGAACTCGCCGCCGGCGCCGGCCTCGCGCACCTCGTCTGGGACGCCGGCGCCGAGGTCCGGCCCCAGGCGCTGCCACTGGCAGGTCAGCATGCGGTGGCGCTGGAGGTCGCGGAAGGCGCCGTAGTCGGAGACGATCTCGAAGCGATAGCGCAGCGCCTCGAAGCCGCGGCCGGGCCGGTGGCGGCGGTTGGCACGGGCGCCGACCATGGCGCCCAGCAGCTGCTCCCGCTCGGACCGGTCGAGGACGTCGATGCGGGCCAGGACCTCGGTCTCCGGGGCGGTGGCGGCCTCGAACAGGCAGGCGGCGAGCAGGTCCTCTTCGCTGCCGTCGACGTGGATCAGCTCGACCGAGGGGGCGTCCTCGCCGCCGCCGCGCCGATCGAGGCCCAGGCGCGCCACCCAGTCCTCGGTCTGCTCACGCCGCCGCTCCAGGTAGGAGACCCACTCGCCGCCGCGGTCGGGGCGCTCGACCCGCGAGACGAAGCTCGGCATCACCTGCTTCAGCTCGGCGAGGATCATCCCGCCGTACTCGCGCGCCTCCGGCAGCGGCGAGGCCATCAGCCGCAGGATCAGCTGCTCGTAGGCCTGGCCGGAGGCGTAGATGCCGACGTGGCTGAGCGTCGCCGCCGGCAGCAGGCCCCGCAGCAGGTCCAGGGCCTTGGCGCGGATCGAGCGCTGCCAGGCGCCCTCCGGCTCGCCGTCGCCGCGCGGCCAGCGCTCCGCCGCCCAGGCCTCGACCTCGGTCAGAGAGCGCGAGTAGATCCCGAAGACCTCGTCCATCGCCTGACCGAAGCGGGGGCCCATCTCCTCGTCGCGGTAGAAGCGGTAGCCGCCCCCGGGCAGGGGCTTGTCGTAGGGGATGTAGCGGGTCGACTGCTCGAGGTAGGCGGCGAGGCGCCCCCGCTGCAGGAGCTTGGTGAGGACGTTGGAGACCCACTCGCAGGCGACGTGGGCGCCGCCGACCTGGGCGATCGAGTCGTCGCCGTAGCCGACGAAGACGCGCTCGTAGAGCTGCGCCGCCCGCTCCCCCTCCGCGGCGTCGAAGGGGCGCCCGGCCGCGGGCGCATCGGCGGCGAACTCTTCCAGGTAGAGGCGCCTGACAGTCCCGGAATAGCGTGAGTAGCGGGCAAAAAGGGCGCCCTTGACGGTCTCGGGCAGGTTGACCAGGGCGAAGACCGGCCGCTCGAGATTGGTGAAATGCGGTGCGAGGACCGCTCTCTCTGCCGCCGTGAACTGTTCGACTGGATAGCGCACCGGCGCATCGTAGTGCCGGCCGGAGACGGCGGGCGTTTCCCGCATATCCTCCCGGTGGACACGTAGGCTCTACCTAATTTTGACGATTTCTCGATATCCCGATCCCGACGCCCAGCGCCCGATCAGCGCCGGCTTTCTCATCGCCGGCCTGGTCGCGATCAGCGCCGGCCTGCTCCTGCCGGTGGCGCTCGGCTCGTTCTCCCGGCGCCAGACCTTGTTCCTGGCGCTGGTCGAGGCGGTCTGCCTGGCGGCGGTCGCAGCCGGGATCCTCCTGTTGGCGCGGCGGCTGCGGGCGAGTCACGAGGCGCTCTGGGCACTGGCCCGCCGGGACGAGCTGACCGGGGTCGGCAACTACCGCAGCCTGCACGAGCGCCTCGCCGCCGAAATCGCCCGCCACCGCCGCCACTCGCGCGAGTTCGCCCTCGTCCTACTCGACCTCGATGGCTTCAAGGCGGTCAACGAGCGCTTCGGGCACCTCGAGGGCGACCGGCTGCTGGCTGAGATCGGCGCGGCCCTCGGCGACGAGGTGCGGGCCGAGGACTCCGTCTTCCGCCAGGGTGGCGACGAGTTCGCCGTGATCGTGCCTGAGGCAAACGCCGAAGAGGCGGAAGAAGTCGCGGCCCGCCTGCGCCTGCGTGTCGCGCGGCGCGGCTTCGGCAGCGACGATGAGCGGCCGGTCAGCGCCAAGACCGGCTTCTCGATGTTCCCCGCCGACGGCGCCACCGTCGACGACCTGCTCGGCTTCGCGGACATGGACCTCTTCGCCGCCAAGCGCGGCGGGCGCACCATCTGAGCGACGAGTCGGTTTGGGCTGCGATCCGGCGCACGTTTGGGACATCTGCGCCGCAACGCGCCGCAACTTGTTGTCTACGGTGCCGCCATGGTTCTGACCCACTGGGCGATCGTGAGGCGGGAGGTGTCGGCGGCGCTGGCTGTCGTGGCCATCGCCGGTTTCGCGGGCTCGTCGACTGCGGTGGCGAGCCCGGGGGCTAGCACGACGGCGGTCGTCGCGCTCGGCGACAGCTTCATCTCGGGTGAGGGCGGGCGCTGGGCAACGGCTCGGAGCCGTTCGGGACCAGGTCGGGGACCGACCGGGCCGCCTTCGACTGCGACGGTTGGGGGAGCTGCGCCTACGACCCCGCGCGCATCTACGGGGCCAGCGAGGAGAGCGGCTGTCACCGCTCCGACGTGGCGCCGATCCGCAGCGCCCCGGTGGCGGTGGCGGCGAAGGCCAACCTCGCCTGCTCCGGAGCGCGGGGGGTCAACGTCTGGCCCGCGGCGGCTGGGGGGCAGGCGCATTTCGGCGAGCCGCCGCAGGCCGACCAGCTGGCCGCGGTCGCCCGGCGCGACGAGGTGCAGATGATCGTCCTCGCCGTCGGCGCCAACGACGTCGGCTTCGGTGAGCTGGTGGCGAGCTGCGCGCTCGACTGGGCCCGCAGCTCCGAGCGCGACCCGAAGCTCTGCCGCGATCGCGCCCAGGCCCACCTCGACGCCGTCCTGCCGGCGATGGAGCGGGACCTGCTGAAGGCGCTGCGGGGCGTGCGGGGGACGATGGCGGCCGCCGGCTACGGCCGCGGCGACTACCGGCTGGTGACGACGGGCTACGCGTCGCCGTTCCCGCCCGGCCGCTGGATTCCCTACCCGGAGGAGGGTTGGAGCCGGCTCAACGCCGGCGGCTGCCCCGTCTGGGACGCCGATGCGGACTGGTCGGCCGGGGAGGGCATCGGCTCGATCGTCGCCGCGATGCGGAGGGCGACGGCGGTCGCTGAGGCGGAGTTCCTCGACCTCCGACACGCCTTCGACGGGCATCAGCTCTGCGACCGCCGCGCCCGTCGTGTCGGCGCCGAGGGACCCTCGCCGCGGCGCGCCGAGTGGGTGCGTCGCCTGGCCTTCGTACAGGGCTCCAGCCGCGAGTCGCTGCACCCCAACGCCTACGGCCAGCGCGCCATCGGCGCCTGCATCGGCTTCCTCTACGCCAGCCCGCGCGGCGACTATGCCTGCCACGCCACGGCCGGCCGTGGCTACCTCGACGGGATCTGGATCGAACCGACGGGGTGAGCTGGCGGGGCGGCCTCGACCGATTCTGGCTCGGATGAGGCCGGCGCCGCTCAGGCCGGGGAGGGCGGGGCGGACATCAGCTCGACCCGGTGACCGCCGGGGGCGATCGCGTGGGCGCGGGGCTCACCCCAGTGCTGGCGCCCGGGACGGGTTTCGAAGCCTTGATCGCGCAGGCGGGCGAGAGTCGCCTCGAAGTCCGGGGTGACGACGGCGAGGTGGGCGCGCGGAGGGACGGCCGGGTGCTCCTCGTGCATCAGGTGGACCTGGGTGCCGTCCCGTTCGAGCCAGGTGAAGCCGGCGGCGAGCGCTGGCGGCGGCTCGACCACTTCGAAGCCGAGCAGGGAGAAGAACTCGACGGCGCGCTCGACGTCGGCTGGCGCGATCTCGATCCCGACGTGGTGGAGCATCAGAACAGCAACGAGATTAGGGCAGCGGCGATCACGATCGCGGTCGACCAGGTGACGGCCTCGGCGGTGATCTCCATGTCGAGGCCGTAGGCATGGGCGATGACGAGCGAGTTGAGGCCCGAGGGCATCGCCGAGAGCAGGCGGTAGGCGGCGGGGAGGTCGATCAGCGGCGCCGCCAGCAGCATCAGCAGGGCGGGCACGACCGCCAGGCGGGTGCCGACCGCGAGCGCCACCGGGCGGGTCAGCGGCGGCGGGATCGGCAGCTCCCCGTGCTCGGCGTTCTCGGCCAGGGTGGCGCCGACGGCGAAGAAGCCGATCGGCAGGATGGCGACGATCAGCAGTTGGGAGAGGTCGACGAGGACGTCCGGCGCCAGGGCGCTCGGGGCCAGCAGCCCGGCGATCGCGGCGTAGAGCGGCGGGTTGCGGGTGAAGAAGGCGCCGACCCGCTGGCGCGGCGTTTCCCCGGCCTTGGTACCGAAAGCGGCGCCGACGGCGAAGGCGCCGAGCAAGAGGCAGGGGCCGGTCACGAGCACGTCGTAGAGGACGGCGGTGGAGAGCTGGTCGCGGCCCAGCAGCGCCACCGCCAGGGGGTAGCCGAGGTAGCCGGTGTTGACGCTGAGCACGGTGCAGATGACGGCCCCGGTTTGGGGGCGGGTCAGCGCCAACACGCGGCTCGCCGCCCACCAGGCCAGCAGGGCGCCGAGCGAGGAGGCGACGATTCCCAGGACCAACCCGAGGCCGTGGCTGAGGTCGACCTCGCTGGCGGCGATGTTGAAGAAGATCACCGGCGGCAGCAGCACGTACAGCAGCAGCACCAGGGCTTTGCGCGCGGCGTTCGCCGCCCCGCGCGGCCAGCGACCCTCCGACCAGACGCCGACCGCGACGGCAGCGACGATCGCGCCGGTGGTGAGCAGGACGCCGATCGGGCGTCCCTAGCCGAAAAGTGAGGCGCCGGCGCGTGAGGCGAAGTCGACAAGCGGCTGGGGGATCACGCCGAAGAAGACAGTCGCCGCCGCGGCGATGACCGCTGGCCCGACCAGGTACCAGCGCCGGCCCGCCCCGGGGTCGATCGGGTCGGCCTCGGGTGAGGCGCCGGCGATCACGGGGGTCGCGGCGGCGGTGGTCTCGCCCTCGGGCCGCATCCACATCGCCGCGACCACGCGCAGGTAGTAGGCCAGCGAGATCATCGTCCCGATCGCGATGAAGACGGCGAGCCAGGTGTAGTCGCCCTCGACCAGGGCCTCGATCAGGTAGAGCTTGCCGATGAAGCCGGCGGTCGCCGGCAGGCCGGCCAGGGCCAGCATCGCGATCGTCAGCGGCCAGGCCAGCAGCGGCCGCTCGGCGCCGAGGCCCTGGACGGCGCGGATGTTGTCGCCGAACGGCGTTTCGCGCTCACGGGCGACGATCACGGCGAAGGCGGCGAGGTTCATGAAGGCGTAGCCGCCGAGGTAGAAGACCAGGGAGCTGACGCCGGCCTCGGAGGCGACGACGACGCCGCCCAGCATGTAGCCGGCCTGGGCGACGCCGGAGTAGCCGAGCATCCGCTTCAGCGAGTCCTGGCCGAGGGCGCCGACGTTGCCGACGACGATCGAGACCGCGGCCAGGACGGCCAAAGCCGGGGCCCAGTCGTCGACCTCGGGGCCGAGAGCGACGACGAAGAAGCGCAGGAAGACGGCGAAGGCGGCCGCCTTGGTCGCCACCGCCATGAACGAGGTGATCGGCGTCGGCGCTCCCTCGTAGACGTCGGGCGTCCACTGGTGGAAGGGGGCGATCGAGGCCTTGAAGGCGAGCCCGACGGCGGCCATCGCGATCCCGATCAGGATCAGCGGGTCGCCGAGCAGGCCGCCCTGGGCGATCCCGGTCGCGATTCCCTCGAAATCGGTCGAGCCGGTGCCGCCGTAGAGGAAAGCCATCCCGTAGAGCAGGGTCGCCGAGCCGAGCGAGCCGACGATCAGGTACTTCAGCCCCGACTCGAGCGAGCCCTCGCGCCGCAGGTTGGTGGCGCAGAGGATGTAGAGGGGGATTGAGAGGGTCTCGAGGGCGACGAAGAAGGTGACCAGGTTGGTGGCCTCGGCCAGCAGCACCATCCCCAGCACCGAGCCGACCAGCAGCGCGTGGTACTCCCCGTGGCCGGCCTGCTCGGCCGCCGGCTCCCCGCGCGAGAGCAGGACGCAGAAGCCGGCGGTGAGGATCGCGATCAGCGAGATCGAGATGGCCAGGTCGTCGAGCCGCAGCGCCCCGCTGACCAGGCTCTTGGATTCGCCCCACTGCCAGATCAGCAGCCCGGCGGCGCTGGCCAGGGTCAGCAGCGTCAACCCCGGCGCCCAGCGGCGCACCGGCTTGAAGACGGCGCTGAGCAGGACGCCGCAGAGCCCGACGGTGAGAGCGATAACCGGCGAAATCCCGGCGTAGTCGATGGCGGGCTCGTGGAAGTTCACGGCGATTCCCCCGACAAGCTGCCGTCGAGTGTGTCGATGGGCCGATAAGTCGAGCCAGAGGCGACATTTCGGCCCGTCGGCCCCGAGGCCAGCTGGGCTTCGGGGGCTGGGCCGCGGGTGACGCTTGCGACGGTTTGCTGCACGGTGGGGGCGGTGCGGTGGAGGATCAGCTGGGGGTAGAGGGCGAGGCCGAGGATGCAGAGGACCAGGGGCGCGAGGATGGCGCCGTCACGCCAGCCGATCTCGCGCGAGGCGATTCCGTCGGGCTTCCGGTTGTGCATCGCGTGCTGGTAGAGGCGCAGCGCGTAGTAGGCCGACATCGCCACACCCGTGATGGCGATGAAGGCGAAGACGATCTTGGCCTGGAAGAGGCCGTTGAGGATGTAGAACTCGCCGATGAAGTTGGCCGAGCCGGGCATCGCCAGGGTGGCCAGGGCGACGATCAGAAAGAGCGCCGCCAGCACCGGCGCCCGCAGTGCCATCCCGCCCATCTCGCGGATGTCCTCGGTCCCGGTGCGCTCGACCAGGATCGCGACGATGACGAAGATCGGGGCCACCACGAGGCCGTGGTTGACCATCTGCAGGATCGCCCCGTCGGCCCCGTCGGCCCGCAGGGCGAAGATCCCGGCGGTGATGAAGCCGAGCTGCGCCACCGAGGAGTAGCCGGCAATCAGCCGCACGTTGGTCTGGGTGAAGGCCATCACCGAGCCGTAGAGGATCGAGGCCAGGGCGATCACCAGGACCACCTCCTGGAACTCCACCGTGGCGTCGGGGAAGATCGGCAGCACCACCCGCAGGAAGCCGTAGGCGCCGACCTTGGCCAGCACCCCGGAGAAGACGACCAGGACCGGCAGCGGCGCCGCCCGGTAGGCATCGGGCATCCAGCCGTGCAGGAGGAAGGCCGGCATCTTGACCAGGAAGGCGGCGGCGAAGAACCAGAAGAGCCAGCGCTGGCTGTCGAGGTCGAGCCCCTGCTGCTGGATCGCCGCGATCGAGAAGGTGAGGTGGCCGCCGTCGGCCGAGATGATCGCCGCCGCAACCGCCGCGACCAGCATCAGCAGCGAGCCGATCAGCGTGTAGATCATCATCTTCAGGGTCGCCGCCGCGGCGCTCGGGCCGCCCTCGCGGTCGCCGCCCCAGGCGCCGAAGAGGAAGTAGAACGGGACCAGCATGAGGTCGAAGAAGAGGACGAAGAGCAGCAGGTCCTGAGCCAGGAACGAGCCCAGCGTCGCCGTCTCCGCGACCAGCATCAGGAAGAAGAAGAGCTGCGGGCGCTCCTGCGGGCGGAAGGCGGCGAAGGCGGTGCCGCCGACCCAGAGCACCGCCGTGAGCAGGATCAGGAAGAGGTTGAGGCCGTCGATGCCGAGGCTGTAGTCGACGCCGAGCCCGGAGATCCAGCTGACGTCGACCGTGTCCTGCAGGCCGGAGCTGCCGCTGTCGAAGCCGATCGCCATTGAGATCGCGATCCCGAGGGTGACGAGCGCGCCCAGGGTCGCCCACCAGCCGCTCGCCCGCTTCGGCAGGAAGAGGCCGACGACGCCGAATGCCAGCGGGGTCCAGAGCAGCGAGTTGATCATGAGCTGGTCAAGAGGAAGTAGAGGGCGAGCCCGGCGAAGCCGGCGATCAGCAGCAGCGCGTAGCTGCGGACGAAGCCGCTCTGGACCGTGCGGACGACCCGGCCGGCGCCGCCGACCACGTCCTCGGTGCCGTTGACGAGGCCGTCGACGACGAAGCGCTCGAAGACGCGGTTGGCGAAGCGGCCGATCGCCAGGGCGGGTCGCACGATCAGCAGATCGATCAGCTCGTCGAAGTACCACTTGTTGACGAGGAAGGTGTGCAGGGGCCGCAGGCGGCGGATCAGCGCCGCCGGCGTCTCCGGGCGCACGATGTAGAGCCAGTAGGCGATGCCGATGCCGGCGATGGAGATCGCGGCGCCGATCGCCAGGCCGAACCACTCGGCGCCGACGGTCGGGTGGATCTCGGCCAGCGGCGAGTCGTGGAAGACGGGGTCGAGGAAGTGGCCGATCACCTCGTCGACGCCCGGCACCTGGATCAGGCCGGCGAACAGGGCGAGGAAGGCGAGCACGCCCATCGCCGCCCGCATCGACCAGGTCTGCTCGGCGATGTGGTGCTCGGTGCCCGGGAAGCCGACGTCGGTGTCCTCCTCTTCGCCGGTCGCCGGGTTGAACGGATGCGCGTGGTGAACGTGGCCGGTCTCGATCAGCTCCTGGGCCTCCTCGCACGGCTTGCCGGGGAGGACCCGGAAGATCAGCCGGAAGGTGTAGACCGCGGTCAGCAGGGCGCCGAAGTAGCCGAGCACGGTGAAGATCTCGTACATCCCCCCGCGGGCCGTCGCGTAGGCGAGGATCTCGTCCTTGGAGAAGAAGCCCGAGGTGCCTGGGAAGGCGGCCAGCGCCAGGCCGCCGCAGAGCATCGTGATCGAGGTGAAGCGCATCGCCTTGCCGAAGCCCTTCATGTCGTCGATGTTCTGGTTGTTGGCCATCGCGGCGATGATTGAGCCGGCCGCCATGAACAGCAGCGCCTTGAAGAAGGCGTGGGTCATCAGGTGGAACATGCCGGCGCTGTAGGCGCCGATCGAGACGCCCATGATCATGTAGCCGATCTGGCTCATCGTCGAGTAGGCGATCGCCCGCTTCAGGTCGGTCATCACCAGGGCGATCGTGCCGGCGACCAGCAGCGTCGCCAGGCCGACGAAGGCGGCGATGTCGGCGGCGGTCGGGGCGAGCACGAAGAGGGTGTGGGTGCGGGCAATCAGGTAGACGCCGGCGGTGACCATCGTCGCCGCGTGGATCAGCGAGGAGACCGGGGTCGGTCCCTCCATCGCGTCCGGCAGCCAGGTGTGGAACGGCAGCTGCGCCGACTTGGCGAAGGCGCCGACGAGGAGCAGCAGGCAGATCGCCGTGATCGACCACTCGTTGGTCTGGAAGACCTCGGGCGCTTTCTCGAAGGCGGGGCCGAAGTCGAAGGTCCCGAGTTCGCGGAAGATCAGGAAGGCGGCGAGGACGAGGCCGATGTCGCCGACGACGTTGATCACGAAGGCCTTCATCCCCGCCCGCGTCGCCGTCGTGCGCCGGTACCAGAAGCTGATCAGCGCGTAGGAGGCGAAGCCGACGAAGGCCCAGCCGACGATCAGCAGCACGAAGTTGCCGGCGAGCACCAGCAGCAGCATCGAGAAGACGAAGAAGTTGAGGTAGCTGAAGAAGCGGTGGTAGCCCTGGTCGGACTGCATGTAGCCGTAGGAGTAGAGGTGGATCAGGGTCGAGACGCCGGTGACGACGAGGACCATGAAGACCGAGAGCGGGTCGACGTAGATGCCGAGCTTGATGTCGAGGCCGGCGGCGCTGGCGTAGTCCCAGAGCGAGGAGGCGTGGTGGCGCGCCTCGGGGTCTTCGCCGAGCAGGCAGAGCAGGGCGCCGATGCCGCAGAGGAAGGCGAGGCCGATCGCGGCGGTGCCAATGATGCCCGCGACCTTTGCCGGCAGCACCTTGAACCCGAGCCCGATGAAGATCGAGCCGAGCAGCGGCAGCAGCAGGACGAGCCAGGCCCAGCTGGTGGCGCTCATCCGCGCAGCTCCCGCAGGTCGTCGACGTTGAGCGGGAGCTTGCGGCGGAAGAGGGCGACGATCAACCCGAGGCCGACCACGACCTCGCAGGCGGCGATGACCATGACGACGATCGCGAAGACCTGGCCCTGCTGGTTGCCGACCATGCGGCTGAAGGCGACCAGCGCCAGGTTGCCGGCGTTGAGCATCAGCTCCAGGCAGAGCAGGATCACCATCGGGCTGCGCCTGACGAGGATGCCGACGGCACCCGTGGTGAACAGCAGGGCGGAGAGGACGATGTACCACTCGATGTTCACGCCGCCTCCTCGCGTTTGCGGCCGGCGAGGACGATCGCCCCAACCGCGGCGATCAGGAGCAGGATGGAAGAGGCCTCGAAGGGCACCAGGAACTTCTCCAGGAGGAGGCGGCCGATCGCGGCCGGGTCGCCGAAGCCGGCGGGGACGTCGGGGCCGTGGGTGCCGAGGGCGAGCAGGGCGGAGGAGAGGACCGCGACGGAGAGCTCGATGAAGAGCGCCAGCGCCAGCAGCGGCGCCAGGAAGCGCTGGCCCGGGATCGGCTCCCAGGCCGACTCGCCACCGCCACCCACATAGGCGACGACGAAGACGTAGAGGACCATCACCGCGCCGGCGTAGACGACCACCTGGGCGGCGGCGACGAAGGCCGAGGTCAGCAGCAGGAAGAGCACGGCCAGCGAAAAAAGATGAACGATCAGGGCCAGGACGGAGTAAAAAGGGTTACGCATCGCGACGACGCCGATGGCGCCACCGAGCGCCCCGATCGCGGCGATGAAGAAGAGCACTGCTTCCATCAGCGTGCTCTCCCGACAAAGGAGAAGGAATGGACACCTACGTGATTCTTAGGCGCAGCGGTTGGAGGACCCCCGAGGACCTGCAGGTTGCCGGCGCCCGCTCTGGCCAGGTCGCCGACGAAGAAATGTCCGACGACATCCGCTGGCTGCGCAGCTATGCCCTCGAGGAGGACGGTGGCACGGTCGGCACGGTCTGCATCTACCAGGCCACCAGCCCGGAGGCGATCCGCGAGCACGCCGACCGGGCCGACCTGCCGGCGGACGAGATCATTCGCGTCGCCGACACCATCCTGGTGCGCCCCGACCCCGCCTAGCACCAAGCTCATTCGCCCTCGCTTTTCAGCGGGGTGCGCTCGATCGGCTCGGCCAGCAGCATCTCCTTGGTGAAGATGAGATTGCTGCGGTCGTAGTCGGCCATCTCGTAGTCGTGGCCCATCGTGATCGCGTCGAAGGGGCAGGCGATCTCGCAGTAGCCGCAGAAGATGCAGCGCGACAGATTGATCTCGTAGACGGCGGCGTAGCGCTCGCCGGCGGAGACGCGGTCGCCGGGGATGTTCTCGGCGGCGACGACGCGGATGCAGTCGGCCGGGCAGGCGGCGGCGCAGAGCGAGCAGCCGACGCATTTCTCCAACCCGGTGTCCTCGAACTTGTGCAGCTTGTGGCGGCCGCGGAAGCGCGGGTAGACCGGCGTCTTCTCCTCCGGGTACTCGATCGTCAGCGGCCCCTCGATCAGTCGCGCCATCGTCGTCTTCAGCCCCCGCAGGGTCTCGCCGAAGGCGCGGTAGGCGCCACCGACGCCGCCCGGCTCGGGCCCGCGCTGGACCGCGACCACCTCGATCGAGTCGAGGTAGGAGGCCGACCTCGGGTCGAAGCCGTCGCCCTCGTGGGCGGGCTTGGCGCTCACGTCACCACCACCAGGATCGCGGTGACGAGGACGTTGAGGGTCGCCAGCGGCAGCAGCACTTTCCAGCCCAGGCTCATCAGCTGGTCATATCGCAGCCGTGGCAGCGTCGCCCTGATCCAGATGAAGACGAAGACCAGGCCCATCATCTTCGCCAGCATCCAGATCGGGTCGAGGAAGCTGGGGCCGGGACCCATCCAGCCGCCGAGGAACATCGCCGCGGCGATCCCGGAGACGACCAGGATCTCCATGTATTCGACCAGCAGGAAGGAGCCGAAGCGCATGCCGCCGTACTCGGTCATGAAGCCCTGGACCAGCTCGGCGTCGGCCTCGGGCATGTCGAAGGGGGTGCGGTTGGTCTCGGCGAAGCCGGCCAGCATGAAGATCAGGAAGCCGACGAACTGGGGGAAGACGAACCAGAGGCCGCCCTGGGCGTGAACCACGTCGACCAGGGAGAGCGAGCCGCTCATCATGATCACGCCGAGCAGGGCCAGGCCCATCGCGACCTCGTAGGAGATCAGCTGCGCGGCCGAGCGCATCGCCCCCAGCAGGCTGTATTTGGAGCCCGAGGACCAGCCGCCCAGCACCAGGCCGTAGAAGGCGATCGAGCCGACGGCGAAGAAGTAGAGGATGCCGATCGGGACGTCGATCCCGTAGAGGCCGACGCCGTCCTGGACGTCGCCCCAGGGGATGATCGCGAGGGCGAGGACGCCGGAGATGACCGGCAGCAGCGGCCCGAGGATGAACAGGGTCGAGACCGCGTTGGCGGGCCGGAAGGACTCCTTGGAGATCAGCTTGCCGACGTCGGCAAGCGGCTGCAGGATCCCGAACGGGCCGACCCGGTTGGGGCCGTAGCGGTGCTGGAAGCGGCCGATCAGTTTGCGCTCGACCACGGTCAGCACCGGCAGGATGCCGAAGATGACGGCGAAGATGATCAGCGACTTGAGGACCATGATCCAGGTCGCTTCGGCGAAGCCGGTCTCGGCGAGGGGGAGCATCAGGCGCGAACCTCGCTCAGCTTCCGGATCTCGACCCGCACTGAGCCGCCGTTGAGCAGGCCGTTGGCGTTGTCTTCGGCGAGGCCCTCGGCCAGGAAGACGACCCCGTCCTGCTGGCGTTCTCTGATCGCCACTCGGGCGACCGCGGCGACCGCCTCGGTAGCGACCTCGACCTCGTCGCCGTTGCTCAGGTCCAGGCGCGCCGCGTCCGCCGGAGAGAGCTCGACTCGCTGCTGCGGTCGCAGGAACTTCAGCGGCGGGTTGAGCTCGGTGATGGGGCCGGCCCAGAGATCGCGATAGGTGCCGAGGGCGAGCGTCGGCGCCCCCTCCTCACTCGGTACCTCGTCGAAGGAGCGTGGAGCGGCTGGCGCCTCGGGCGAGCTCCGCTCCTCCTCCGCAAAACGTTCGGAGGGCCCGCCGACGCTCGCCTGCGGAACGTTCGCGGCTGATGGGGTGTCCTGCCAACGGATTCCGCGGCCGCCGATGGTGGCGTCAGTGACGTCGGCGTAGAAGGGGACCTCGTTGGCCAAGGCGGCGAAGGCAGTTGGCTGGGAGTCGATGCCGGTGTCGTGACCGAGGGCAAGGGAGAGCTCTGACAGGACCTGCCAGTTCGGGCGGATGTCGCCGGGGCGCCCAGCGCTGGGCCGGACGCGCTGGAGGCGTCCGTCGGGGTGGGTGACGGTGCCGTCTTTCTCGGCATGGGTCTCCAGCGGGAAGACGACGCTGGCCTTGGCGGTGGTGGCGTTCTCGTGCATCGAGAAGCAGACGACGAAGTCGGCGGCGGTGAGCGCCCGGTCCCAGGCGGGGGTGTCGGGGAAGTCGCGCAGCGGGTCGACGCCGAAGAGGATCACCGACTTGAGCTCGCCTGACTCGAGGGCGGCGCGGATCTCCTCGGTCGATCTCCCGTCGAGAGGAACATTTTCCGTCTCTGAGACGGAAAATGCAGACCTCGCCTCGCTCAGGCCCGGGCCGGCGTCGGGGAGGCAGCCGGCCTCGCGCAGGCCGCGGGCGTTGGTGGTGTCGGGGATCTCGAGCAGGCCGGCGCCGTCGGTCCCGGCCAGGTCGAGGCCGGCGGCGAGGTCGAGCAGGGCGGTGGCTCCGTCGCCGTCGCGGGTGAGGCGCTCGCCCCAGACGATCACGACCTTGGCCACGTCGTCATCGCCGGGGTTGCCGCCCACTCCGGCCTCGCGCAGGGCGTCGGCCAGCGGCGTGGCGACGTTCTCCGCCCCGCCCACCGCGGCGGCCAGCTCGGAGACGAAATGGGCGCCCTCGCCGGGGGCGTAGCGGGCGATCGCCTCGGCGCCGCCGTCGAGCGCGGTCGGGCGCTCGGTGGCGATCGCCAGCCGGGCGCCGTTGCGGCGGATCGCCTTGCGCACGCGGAGGTCGAGGATCGGCGAACTGTGCAGCGGGTCGGTGCCGACGACCAGGATCACATCGGCGTCGTCGATGTCGCGCACCCGCGCCGACAGCCGTGGCTGCGCCAGCCGCACCAGCGCCTCGCGGTTGGGGCCGCGGGAGGGACGGGAGTCGACGTCGTGCGAGCCGAGCGCCTCGCGCAGCAGGCGCTGGACCAGGTATCCCTCCTCGTTGGAGGCGTCGCCGACGATTGCCGCGACCTTGCCGTCGGCGGCGCGCAGGCCCTTGGCCGCCGCGGCGATCGCCTCCTCCCAGCCCGCCTCTCCGCCTTTCAACCGCGGCTCGACGACCCGCTCCGCGGCCGCGAACATCTCGAAGCCGTAGCGGCCGCGGTCGCAGATCCAGCCGTCGTCGACCTCGGCGTTGTCGCGGGTGATGACCCGCTTCACCTTCTCGTCGCGGACGGTGAAGCTGACGTTGCACTGGCTCGGGCAGAGCGTGCAGACCGAGCCGGCCTCCTCGACGTCCCAGGGCCGGGCACGGAAGCGGTAGGTGTAGTTGGTCAGCGCCCCGACCGGGCAGATGTCGGTGATGTTGCCGTGGAAGGGAGCGACGTATGGGCGGTCGTCGAAGGTGCCGACGAAGGTGCGGTCGCCGCGCTCCAGCAGCTGCAGCTGATCGTCCTCGGAGATCTCCTGGCTGAAGCGCACGCAGCGGTAGCAGAGGATGCAGCGCTCGCGGTCGATCGCGACCAGCGGCGAGAGTTCGATCGGCTTCTGGAAGTGGCGCTTTTCGTCGATCACCCGGCTCTTGCCGGGGCCCCAGCCGAGCGTGATGTCCTGCAGCGGACACTCGCCGCCTTTGTCGCAGACGGGGCAGTCGAGCGGGTGGTTGACGAGCAGGAACTCGACGACGGCGCTCTGGGCGTGCTTGACCTGCTCGGTGCGGGTGTGGACGACCATCCCGTCGCGGACCGGGGTCGAGCAGGAGGTCTGCAGTTTCGGGATCCCCTCGATCTCGACCAGGCACATGCGGCAGGCGCCGACCGGGTCGCCGAGTTTCGGTTCGTAGCAGAAGACCGGGATCTCGACGTCACCCTGCTTGGCGGCGTCGTGCAGCATTTCCCCCTCGTTGGCGGCGATCTCGCGACCGTCGACGACGATCGTCACCTGCTTCCGCTCGGCGCTCATATCGATGCTCCGAGGGTCTCCGCCGGTCCGCGCACGGGGGCGAGGCGGAGCTCGTCCGCCAGCGGCGAGCCGGCGTTGGCGATCACTTCCTCGAACTCGGGGCGGAACTTGCGGACCATCGCCGCGACCGGCATCGCCATCGAGTCGCCGAGCACGCAGAGGCAGTGGCCCATGATGTTCTCCTGGACCGAGCTGATGATGTCGAGGTCCATCGGCGTCGCCTCGCCGCGGACGACCCGCTCCAGCATCTTCACGGTCCAGTTGGTCCCCTCGCGGCAGGGGGCGCACTTGCCGCAGGACTCGTGGTGGTAGAAGCGCGCCGTGCGCAGCGCCATGTGCGGGATCGAGACGCGGTCGTCGGCGACGATGATCGAGCCGGAGCCGAGCATCGAGCCCGCCTCCCCCATCGCCTCGAAGCTGTAGGGGAGGTCCATCCCCTCTTCCGCGGTCAGCACCGGCGAGGAGGAGCCGCCCGGGTAGAAGGCCTTGATCTCGTGGCCGGGCTCGGGGCCGCCGGCGAGGCCGTAGATCAGGTCGCGGGTCGGGATCCCCAGCTCGACCTCGTAGTTGCCGGGACGGCGCACGGCGCCGGAGACCGAGACGACCTTGGTCCCTGGCGACTGCTCGGTGCCAAAGCCCCTGAACCAGGCGGCGCCGTTGGCAATGATCCGCGGCACGTTGGCGAGGGTCTCCACGTTGTTGATCAGCGTCGGCCCGCCATAGAGGCCCTGCACGGCGGGGAACGGCGGCTTCAGGCGGGGATTGCCGCGCTTGCCTTCGAGCGCGTCGAGCAGCGCCGTCTCCTCGCCGCAGATGTAGGCGCCGGCGCCGCGGTGGACGACCAGCTCGAGGTCGCGGTGGGAACCGAGGATGTTCTCGCCCAGGTAGCCCGCCTCATAGGCTTCGGCCACCGCCGCATCGAGGATGTCGGCCTGGGCCGCGTACTCGCCGCGGATGAAGATGAAGGCGTGGCCGGCGTCGGCGGCGAGGGCGGCGATCGCGATCCCCTCGATCAGCTGGTGGGGGTTGCGCTGCATCAGCTCGCGGTCCTTGAAGGCCCCCGGCTCGGACTCGTCGGCGTTGCAGCAGAGGTACTTGGCCACGTCGCCGCGCGGCAGGAAGGAGGCCTTTTTGCCCATCGAGAAGCCGGCGCCGCCGCGTCCCCGCAGCCCCGAGTCTTCGAGCTCCTTCAGCACCTCGTCCTGCTCCATCTCGCGGTAGGCGCGCTCCAGCGTGGCGTAGCCGCCGTACCCCTTGTAGCCGGCGAGAGTGCGCAGCGCCGGGTCCTCGGCGTGCTCCAGCAGGACGCGGGTCTCGCGCGGATCAGGCATCCCCAACCTCCGGGTCGGTGGGCCTCAGGCGTCCGCCATTTGGACGGTTCAGGCCCGTCGGCCCCGGGGTGTCGCCGGCGAGGGGGCGGGTGGCGAGGTCTTTGTTGGGGAGGACGGGGTCGCCGGCCCTGAGCTGCTCGATTGCCGTTTCTGCTTCGGCCGCTTCCAGCGGGCCGTAGTAGCGCTGGCCGATCGCGGCCATCGGGGCGATGTCGCAGGCGCCGAGGCACTCGAAGCCGGTGACGAAGAAGTCCTCCTCGCCCTCGGTCGCGGCCTTGAACGCGTCGAGCAGCTCGTCGCCGCCGCGCATCCAGCAGCTGATGTTGGTGCAGACCTCGATCCGGTGCGTGCCGACGGGCTCGGTGTGGAGCAGGTCGTAGAAGCTCGCCACCGACTCCAGGTAGCCGGGCGTGAACCGCATCACCGCCGCCGCCTGGCGGATCCCCTCCGGGGTGCACCAGCCGTAGCGCTCCTGCACCGCCCAGAGCGCCGGGATCGAGGCCGATCGGCGGTCGGGGTAGCGCCCCATCAGGGTTTCGATCCGCTCGCGCAGCTCCGGCGGGCAGTCGACTTCGTGCAGCTCGGGGATCCCCTCCGGGGCGCGGTCGGGGATGCGGCCCTCACGCACGGCCGGGTCGACGGGCAGATTGGGGTTGCTGGTGCCGGCGCCGTCGACGGGGCTCATCGGTCGACCCCCCCGAGGATCGGGTCGAGCATGCCGAGGCTGGCGATCATGTCGGCGACGTAGCTGCCGATCGCCATCTCCCTGAAGGCCTGCAGATTGACGAAGGAGGGGTCGCGGTAGTGGACCCGGGCCGGCTTCGCCGAGCCGTCGGCGAGGACGAAGCAGCCAAGCTCCCCGCGCGGCCCCTCGATCGAGTAGTAGACCTCGCCGGGATCGACACGGAAGCCCTCGGTGACGAGCTTGAAGTGGTGGATCAGCGACTCCATCGAGGTCGAGAGCTCCGAGCGCGGCGGCAGCACGTACTTGCGGTCGTCGGCGATGAACGGGCCCTCCTCCATCAGGTCCAGCGCCTGGCCGGCGATGCTCGCCGACTCGACCATCTCCGCCACCCGCACCCGGTAGCGGTCGTAGTTGTCGCCGACGGTGCCGACCGGGATCTTGAAGTCCACCTCCGGGTAGGCCAGGTAGTCGAAGGCCTTGCGCAGGTCCCAGGGCTCGCCGGCGGCGCGCAGCAACGGCCCGGTGACGCCCAGCTCCAGCAGCCGCTCGCGGGAGACGATCCCGACCCCTTTGGTCCGCTGCAGGAAGACCTCGTTGCGGTCGAGCAGCGCCTGGTACTGGGCGGCGCGCACCGGCATGTCCTCGACGAAGGAGCGCAGCTTCGCCTCGAAGCCGAGCGGGATGTCCTCGATCACGCCGCCGACCTGGAAGTAGCGCGTGTGCATCCGCTGCCCCGTCGCCATTTCAAAGAGGTCGAGGATGCGGTCGCGCTCGCGAAAGCAGTACCAGAGCATCGAGATCGCGCCGAGGTCGAGCGCGGTGGTGCCGAGCCAGACCAGGTGCGAGTGGATGCGGTTGAGCTCGAGGAAGATCGTCCGCAGGTATTTGGCCCGGGGCGGGATCTCCAGCCCGACCAGGCGCTCGACGGCGCCGCAGAAGGCCTCCATCTGGAAGAAGTAGGAGACGTAGTCCATCCGCTCGACGAAGGGGATGACCTTCCAGTAGCTCTTGTCCTCGCAGGACTTTTCGATCCCGGTGTGGACGTAGCCGATCACCGGTCGCAGGTCGCGGACGATCTCGCCTTCGAGGTCGACGATCAGCCGCAGCACTCCGTGGGTGGCCGGGTGGTGCGGCCCGATGTTGATCGTCATCACCTCTTCGCTGCGGTCCGCGGTGAGGGCGATCGGCTCAGCCATAGTTGCGCTCGTTGTAGGTGAAGGTGACGGGCTCGCCGCCGACCGGGAAGTCGCGTCGCTGCGGCCAGCCGACGTAGTCGTCGGGCAGCAGGATCCGGGTCAGGTCGGGATGACCACGAAACTGGATCCCAAAGAAGTCAAATGCCTCGCGCTCTTGGAAGTTGGCGGTGGGGAAGAGGTCTACACAGGAGTCGATGGCGGGGAGCGCCGGGGGAGGGTCCTGCGGGCGGGCGAGGGCGTCCGTTCTCGGACCCTCCCCCGACCCTCCCGAGCTCGCGGCGGGGTCGTCCGGCTGTGACCCATTGCCCGAGGCGCCTGCAGCGGCGGCGGGGTCAGCCAGCATCGCTTTGACGCGAATCCGCTCTACCCGATCGCGGTTCAGCAGCTCGTAGTGGACTCCGAAGCGAGGGCTGGCTGGAAGGTAATCGGCGACGTGAAGGCTGCTCAGGAACCGGTAGCGCTGGCCGGGCTCGTCGCGGAGCCAGCGGAGAACGTCGAGGATCTGTTCGGGGTCGGCGACGAGGGTCGCCTGGCCGCGGTCGAAGGAGGTGGCGAGGACGGCGCCGGGGCGGTCACGCTCGATTTCCCCCCGGATCAGCTCCAGTCCGGGGGCATCAGGCACGGCTCAGCTCCCGTGCTTCCAGATAGGCGGCTGCCGCCTCGGCGCTGGGCGTGCTGGCCGGACCGCCGCGAGCCCACTCCTCGGTGCCGCCGGCGTTGTAGCGCTGCCGCCAACCCTGGTCGGCGTTGCCCTGGATCTTGCGCTGCAGCTTGGTGAAGCCGTAGAGGACCGCCTCCGGCCGCGGCGGGCAGCCGGGGATGTGGAGGTCGATCGGCATGAACTTGTCCGCGCCCTGGACCACGGCGTAGTTGGCGAACATGCCGCCGGAGGAGGAGCAGGCGCCCATCGAGACCGCCCACTTCGGCTCCAGCATCTGGTCGTAGAGGCGGCGGACGACCGGCGCCATCTTGATCGAGACCCGGCCCGAGAGGATGATCATGTCCGCCTGGCGGGGGGAGGCGCGCAGGGCCTCGGCGCCGAAGCGGGCGAGGTCGTAGCGGGCGGTGACGATCGAGATCGGCGCCTCGATCGCGCAGCAGGCGAGGCCGAAGGTGAGCGGGAAGATCGAGTTCGACCGGGCCCAGTTCTGCATCTTCTCGAAGCTGGTGGTGACGACCCGTTCTTCGACGTAGCGCTCGAGGTCCTCACCCTCGAGGTCGCCGCGCAGCATCTGGCGCGAGCTGAGCTGCTTGGAGCGGAGGGTGCGGCGCTCTACCTCCAATCGAGGGCCCCCTTGCGCCAGACGTAGACGAAGGCGACCAGCAGCAGGACGACGAAGGTGATGAGCTCGCCGAGGACGAAGACGCTGTCGGCGCCCTTAAGGATCACTCCGACGGGGTAGAGGAACACCACCTCGATGTCGAAGAGGATGAAGAGCATCGCCAGCAGGTAGAAGCTGACCCCGAATTTGAAGCCCTTCATCGCCTCCACCGGGATGCCGGACTCATACGGCTCGCCCTGGCGCCGGCTCGCCGCGGTCGGCTTCGCCGGCTTCTTCGGCCCGATCAGGTGGTTGAGCATCGCGAAGGCGCCGCCGACGGTCAGGCCGAGGACCGCGAAGACGAGGATCGGGAGGTAGGTCTTGAGCACTGGAGGTGTGGGGGGTCTTGGTCCGGGCCGGGGCTGGCGCCAAAGTGCAGCTGCTCAGCGCCCGCAGCCGCTGTTATACACCCACATTGTGACAACTTGCTACATAGTGGCTTTCCGCATCAGCAAGCCGAATCCCGACCCCTTTGGGCGGATATCGGCCGACCTGGGACGGGGGTAGCGAATTGCCCGAGGTTCACCTCGTCGTCGGCTGCGCCGTGATCCTCCTCAACCTCGTCGCCGGCGCCGTCGGCGGCGTCGCCTGGTTCCGCGATCGTCCCTCGATTCGCTTCTGGTACCTGCTGCGGGCGGCGCAGGCCTCTGTCTTCCTCCAGGTGGCGCTCGGCGGCCTGCTCGTCTTCACCAACCACGAGCCGGCCGACGGTCTCCACTACGTCTACGGGATCCTCCCCCTCGTGGTCTCCTTCCTCGCCGAGGGCGCCCGCACCGGCGCCGCCCAGCGCGAGCTCGGCGAGACCGACTTCGAGTCCCTCGACGCCGGCACCCAGCAGTCCCTCGCCCTGCAGATCGTCCGCCGCGAGATGGGCATCATGGCCGTCAGCTGCGGCGTCATCTTCTTCCTCGCCCTGCGCGCCGCCGGCACCAGCGGCCACCTCTTCTAAGCCGTCACTCGCGGCGGTCCTCTGCGATCTGGATCAGGGCGACGGCGGCGAAGAAGGCGGCGCCGACGAGGTGGAAGATGGCGTCGTTGGTGTTGTTGGGGAAGGTGAAGACCCAGGCGGGCTGCTGCTCGAACAGCGCCCAGACGCCGGTGACGAACAGCGCCCCGGCCGCGTAGATTGCGTAGTAGAGCGCCCACTTCGGCCGCAGCGCGAAGTAGAAGGCGGGCGCGAACAGCAGCAGCCCGGCCAGCGCGTGGTAGCCGTTGAAGTCGACCCCCAGCACCCGCTCCGTCGGCGCGTCCTCGCCCAGCGAGAAGTTCGGTTCGGCGATGAACCCGGCCAGCGCCCAGAGCAGCTGCAACGCCGCCAGGACGACGATCCCCCGCTGGGCGAAGGTCCACTGCGCTCGCGGTGCCGCGGCTGCCTCCATCGGGGCAGGCTATCCCGGCCAGCCGGCTCAGCCGGTGATCCTGAAGGCCGGGTGATCCGGGGCGATGCGGCGCAGCTCCTCCTCGCTCGAGTCGGGGCCGACGCCGTCGAAGAAGGCGCCGACCTCCCACTTCCACTTCTTCAGGTAGGCGCGGAGGAGGGCCGGGCGCTCGGTCTCGGGCACCTCGGTGGCGGTGAACTCCTCGGTCCTGCGGCCGCGGACCAGCCGCCCCCTGCCGCTGACTCGCATGTTCCGCACCCACTGGGTGTTTCCACGCGGAGAGACCAGGTAGCGGTCGCCCTCGAACTCGAGCGGGTTGACCGGCGTCTGCCGCCACTCGCCGCTCTTGCGCCCCTGCACTTCGAGCACCCGGGAGCCGGCGATGCTGACCCCCAGCCGCGCCAGGCCGGCGACGATCCGGTTGAAGACGTTCCGGGTGAACCACCCCGGCTCCTGGAAGCGGGGCGCCTGAGCGCTCATGGCTCGATTGTCGCAGCCGGGAGTCACGGCCTTTCCCTGAAGGCGACGCCGATCGCGAAGCCCAGGCCAAACGCGGTCATCGCCAGCGACAGGACCGACATGAATGAGATGCTGTCCACAACAGCCTCCTTGTCTACGGGTGTTTTCGATGAGGTCGGGTTGTCGGGGCCCGCCTGCACGCGGGCCCCACTTTGTTCTGCGGACAAGCCTGCGCCCTCGACAAGACGGCAAGACCCGGTGCGATCCGCCGCAGAACCGTGTTTTACCTGCAAAAACCGAGTTTCTTGCCTGGTTATATCCGTTACAGTTCAGCTGTGTCGGAACCCGTCTGCAGCGACTGCGGCCAGCCCCTGGGCTGGCTCGCGGTGTGGACCGAGCACAGCGGCGGGCCGCGCTGCAGCGAGTGCGTGGGCGTCTACGAGCGGCTCGATCTGCGTCAGACCCTGAAGCGTCTCGGGCGCTCCAACTGGGCGCCCTGCGCGGTATGCGGCCGCAGGGTGATCGACGCCCGCAGGCGCGGGCAGAAGCGATTCGCCTGCTCTCCCGCGTGCCGCCGCCGTCTGCCCGCGAAGCTGCGGCGCGACGCCAGGGCGCAGCGGCGCGATCCCGCCCCGGCGCGAGTCTGCCGGGCCTGCGAAGAGCCACTGACCGGGCGCAGGCTCGACGCTCTCTACTGCTCGACCGCCTGCCGGGTCTGGGCGCACCGCTACCGCGCCCTCCCCACTCGCTAGCGGGCGGGTCGCCTCAGCGCTGCGGCCGGTACTCGCCGTCCTGGAAGACCAGGGGGTCGCCCGGCGCCGTCTCGAGCTCGCGAACCTCGCCGGTGAGGATCACATGATCGCCGGCGGCGACCATGTCGCGCAGGTCGCAGGCGAGGAAGACGAGGGCGTCGTCGATCGCGGGCGCGCCGCCCTGTTCGCTCCAGGCGACGCTGGCCCACTTCTCCGCGGTCGGGGCCTTGGTCGCGAAGGCACGGGCGAGCTGCTCCTGGCCGGCGTGGAGGAAGCTGATCCCGAAGCGGTCGGCGGCCTGGATGGCGAGCAGGGTGCGGGAGCCGCGGTCGAGGCAGGCGAGCATCAGCATCGGCTCGATGGAGAGGGAGCAGACCGCGTTGACGGTCGCTCCGGCGGGCCCGTCCTCGCCGCCGGCGGCGACGATCGTGACCCCCGTGGGGAGGATTCCCATCGCGGCGCGGAAACGGGCTGGGTCGGGCGGCGGCATCGTCAGAAGATCGGGATCGGCTCCAGACAATATGATGCGCGCCGCGTGCGCCCGGTACTGCTCATAGGCATGGTTGTCGCCGCCGCCCTCGGCCTCACGGCCTGCGGCTTCGGCGAGGAAGGGATCTCGGTCTCCAAGGACGACCCCAACCACGAGGGCGCCGTGCTCTTCGCCACGCACTGCTCCGGCTGCCACACGCTGAGCGCCGCCGGGACCCAGGGCAGCGGCAACCGCGGGGAGCGGACGCAGGGTCCGAACCTCGACCAGCGAACCGAGACCTACGAAGATGCCCTGTATGCGATCCAGAACGGCGGCTTCTCCGGCGCGATCATGCCCCAGAACATCGTGGTCGGCAAAGAGGCCGCGGCGGTGGCGCGCTTCGTCTCCGAGTACGCCGGCGGCGAAGCCGAATCCTCGCCCCGCCCCGGCGAGACCTCGCCCTAGCGCGGACGCGACATGCTCGACCTGAAGCTGATCCGCTCCGACCCCGAGCGGGTCAAGGCGGCCCTCGCGCGCCGCGGCGCCGCCGCGCAGGTCGACGAGGTGCTGACCCTCGACGCCCGCCGCCGCGAGCTGCTGCCCGAGGTCGAGAGCGCCCAGGCGGAGCGCAAGACCCTCTCCAAGCAGATCGGCGAAGCCAAGCAGGCGGGCGAGGACGCAGCCGGGCCGATGGCGGCGGTGCAGGCGCTGAAGCAGCGGATCGAGTCCGGCAAGGAGGAGCTGGAGCGGGTCGAGGCCGAGCTGGGGCGGATCGCCGCCGCGCTGCCGAACCTGCCCGACCCCGACGCCCCGGACGGGATGACCGAGGAGGACGCGGTCGTCCTGCGCGAGGTCGGGGTCCGGCCCGAGTTCGACTTCGAGCCGCGCGACCACCTTGAGATCGGCACCGAGCTGGGCCTGATCGACATCGAGGCCGCCGCCCGCCTCTCCGGCTCCCGCTTCGCCTACCTCAAGGGCGACCTGGTGATGGTGGAGCTGGCGTTGCTCCGCTTCGCGCTCGAGCTGGTCCGTGGCGAGGGCCACGAGCCCGTCATACCGCCGGTCCTGGTTCGCGAAGAGGCACTGGAGGGAACCGGTTTCCTGCCCGGCGACCGCGACCAGATCTATGAGATCCCCAAGGACGAGCTGTTCCTGACCGGCACCTCCGAGGTCGCCCTGGCGGGCCTCCACGCCGATCAGATCCTCGAGGCCGGCTCGCTGCCGCTGCGCTACTGCGGCTTCTCGACCTGCTTCCGCCGCGAGGCCGGCGCCGCCGGCCGCGACACCCGCGGCATCTTCCGCGTCCACCAGTTCGACAAGGTCGAGATGTTCTCGTTCGTCGAGCCGGCCGAATCGGCGGCCGAGCACGAGCGCCTGCTGGCGATCGAGGAGCGGATCCTCGGCGAGCTGGAGATCCCCTACCGGGTGGTCAACGTCGCCGTCGGCGACCTCGGCGCCCCGGCCGCGAAGAAGTACGACTGCGAGGCCTGGATCCCCAGTCAGGGGCGCTACCGCGAGCTGACCTCCTGCTCGAACACGACCGATTACCAGGCCCGGCGCCTGGGTTGTAGGTATCGGCCGGCCGAGGGCGAATCCCCAGAGGCGGTGCACACCCTCAACGGGACCGCGGTTGCGATGGGACGGACGATGATCGCCCTGATCGAGAACAGGCAGGAGCGGGACGGGGGATTCTCGCTACCTAAAACTTTGCATAAGTACGGTTGTCCTGAGAGAATCACGCCGCAATGAGCGCAGAACCCTTGAGCATCGATACCCGATTTTGCCTGTCTTCCATGTTTTGCGAGCGGCGCCAATGAACTCGAGTGTCCGCGAGGCGAAGCGGGTGGTGCTCTGCGACGACCACGAGATCGTCCGCGAGGCGATCAAGGCGCGGATGCTCAACTCGAGCATCGTCGAAATCGTCGGCGAGGCGGGCGATGGCCGCGACGTCGTCGACGTCGTCAAGGAGCTCGAGCCCGACGTCCTGATCATCGACGTCGAGCTGCCCAAACGCGACGGCATCGAGGCGACCAAGGAGGTCCTCAAGGCGCGGCCGCGGACCAAGGTCATCATCTTCACCGCCCATGCCCAGCCGGACCTGCTGGCCCTGGCGCTGCGCGCCGGCGCCTCCGGCTACGTGCTCAAGTCGGCGCCGGCCGAGGACATCGCCCGCGCGGTCAAAGCGGTCACCGGCGGCGGCACCTTTCTCGGCGGCGACTTCGCCGGCGGCAAGCCCTCCGAGGTCGAGAAGCTGCTCGACCTCTCCCCGCGCGAGCGCCAGATCCTCGAGCTGCTGGCCGAGGGCCTGCGGGTGAAAGAGATCGCCGAGCGGCTGGCGCTGAGCCCGGCGACCGTCCACACCCACGTGCGCAACGCGATCGGCAAGCTCGAGGTCGACACCCGCACCGAGGCAGTGGCGCTGGCCGTGCGCTTCAACTACCTCGGCGCCGGCGGCGCCGTCCAGCAATAGCGCCCGGCTACTTCTTCTCCAGCTCAAGGGCGCAGCCGTTGATGCAGTAGCGCTGGCCGTTGGGCCCCGGCCCGTCGTCGAAGACGTGCCCGAGGTGGGCGTCGCAGGTCTTGCAGACGACCTCGGTCCTCTTCATGAAGAGGCTGTTGTCGGGCCGCAGCTCGACGTGCTCGAGGTTGGCCGGCTCGGTGAAGCTGGGCCAGCCGGTGCCGGAGTCGAACTTGGTGTCGGAGGAGAACAGCTCGGTGCCGCAGCCAACGCAGCGGTACATGCCCTCGCTCTTCTCGTCCACGTAGGGGCCGGTGAAGGCGCGCTCGGTGCCTCCCTTGCGGGTTACCTCGAACTGCTCCGGCGTCAGCTGCTGGCGCCACTCCTGCTCGGACTTCTCGATCTTCGCGGCCATTGTTCTCCTTTCGTCTCTTCGTCCAGGGTACGCCCACCGCATCGCAGGCACGTGACGAGGCACGGCTCGTACATCCGTGCCGTTTTGCAAGACGGCGGCTAAAGGTCGCCGCGCGGGTGACGACAAGGACGGCATGCCGGGCAAGATCTCCCTCGCAATCGTCCTCGCCGTCCTCGGGACCGCGCTCGTGGCCCCGTCTGCGGGCGCCGCGGACCTGGAGAACTTGATCGCGCCGACCTCGGTCTGCCTCGATCAGACCGACCCGACCTTGCCGGTAGCCGCGCAGGAGCAGGCGATGCGCTGCATGACCAACT
Organism: uncultured Solirubrobacterales bacterium; assembly: GCA_963762325.1. Taxonomy (GTDB): domain Bacteria; phylum Actinomycetota; class Thermoleophilia; order Solirubrobacterales; family 70-9; genus VAYN01. The sequence continues at coordinate 426,400 of CAVXKQ010000008.1, forward strand.
TCGCCCGCGGGCACCGGGGCATGGGCAATCTCAGCGATGCCGCCGACCTCGACCGCTCCGCTCGCGACAAGTCCGGCGACATCCTTCGCTGCGACAGCTTCAGCCATTACGCCTGCGGCCGCCAGTTCACCTACTGGATGGAGCGGGTCGGCTACACCTCGTCGCGCTGCTGGCGCGCCGGGGAGAACATCGCCTGGGGCACCGGCGAGCTCGGTACGGTCCGCGAGATCTTCCGCTCCTGGGTCCACTCGCCCGAGCACCTGGACAACATCCTCGGCTCCTACAGCCAGATCGGCGTCGGCCTCGACGTCGGCCGCCTCGACGGCCGTGACGGGGTCCACGTCTGGACCCAGCACTTCGGCTCGCACTGCGGCCAGCCGGACCCCCCGGCGCCGCGGCGACTGGCGGACCTCGCCACCGCCCGCGCCGTCTCCTAGCCGCCCCCGGCGGCATAGGATCGGCGGGTGCCCGCAGCCTTCTATGAGCCCGACGGCGATCGCTACCTCGCGACCGAGCTGACCCGCGGGCCCTGGGATCCGGGCGCCCAGCACGCCGGCCCGCCGGCGGCGCTGCTCGGCCGGGAGATCGAGCGACTGCCGGAGGCCGCCGAGTTCCAGGTCGGCCGCGTCACCTGCGAGATCCTGCGCTCGGTGCCGATCGCGCCGGTCACGGTCAGCGCCCGCGTCGTCCGCCCCGGCCGCCGCGTGCAGTTGGTCGAGGCGGAGCTGAGGGACGAGGCCGGCGAGCCGCTGATGCGCGCCGGCGCCTGGCGGATCCGCACCGCGCCGCTCGAGATCCCGCCCGCGGCGATCCCGCCGTTTGAGCCCCCGCCGGGACCGGACCAGGGCGCCGAAGTCGAGTTCTTCCCCACCGGGCAGGAGCTCGGCTACCACTCGGCGATGGAGGTGAAGTTCGTCGCCGGCGGCTTCGTCGAGCCGGGGCCGGCGACGGTCTGGCTGCGGATGCGCCAGCCGCTGGTCGCCGGCGAGGAGCCCTCGCCGCTGCAGCGGGTGCTGGTCGCGGCCGACGTCGGCAACGGCGTCAGCGCCAGCCTCGACTACCAGCGCTACCTCTTCATCAATGTCGACCTGACCGTCCACCTGGAGCGGATGCCGGTGGGGGAGTGGGTCTGCGTCGACGCGGTCACCCAGCCCCAGCCGACCGGCAACGGCACCGCCGAGTCGGTCCTCGCCGACGAGCAGGGCCGCCTCGGCCGTGCTCTGCAAACCCTTCTGATCGCCCAGCGTTAACCGCGGGGCCGATGGGCCGATATGTCGTCCCTGACTCGACATATCGGCCCATCGGCGGGCGGTTTAGCGCGTGGCGACGAGGGCGCGGCTGCGGGGGGCGATCCGCAGCGCGATCAGGGTCGCCGAGGCTAGGGCAATCGCGGCGGCGAGGAGGAAGGAGCCCTCGTAGCTGCTGAGGGCGGCCGCCGCTCCGGCGAGGGGCGCGCCGAGGCCGACCCCGGCGTCGAAGAAGGCGGTGAAGGTGCCGAGCGCGGCGCCGCGGCGGGCGGCGGAGACCTGGTCGACGACGAGCAGCGAGAGCGAGGGGTAGAGCAGCGAGAAGGCGGCGCCCATCGCCAGGGCGCCGGCGATCGCGACCGCGAGGCTCTGGGCGAAGGCGAGCGTGGTCAGGCCGGCGGCCTCGACCAGGGCGGCGGCCACCGCGACCCGGGCCGGGCCGACCCGGTCAGGCAGGTCGCCGCCGATCAGCCGGGTCAGCACCACCATCGTCGCGAAGGCGCCGAAGACGAGGGCGCCGTGGCCGACGCCGCGGTCGTCGAGGTGGAGGACGACGAAGCTGGCGACGGCGGCGTAGCCGATCGATCCCAGGGCCAGGGCGGCGCCGGGTAGGACCGCCTCGCGGGCGATCAGCGAGGGGGGCTCGTGCTCGAGCCAGGGGCTCGGGCGGAAGGGGTCGGGCACGCGGGTCGCGAGCAGGGCGCCGAGCAGCGGCAGGACGCCGGCGAAGATCCAGACCGGCGTATAGCCGGCGTTGTGCTGGATCAGCTCGCCGAACAGGGGCCCGATGCTGAGCCCGGACCAGACCGCGAGGCCGTAGAGGCCGATCACGCGGCCGCGGCGCTCGGGCGGCGCGAGGTCGACGATCCAGGCCGAGCCGGCGGTGAAGACCGTGCCCTCGCCCGCCCCCAGCACCAGCCGCGCCGCGATCAGGCCGCCGACCCCGAGCGGCAGCAGGTAGAGGAAGCCGCCGATGGCCATCAGCAGCGAGCCGATCAGCACCGTCGGCTTGCGGCCGCGGCGGTCGGCGAAGCGGCCGGCGAAGGGGCGCAGCATCAGCCCCGTGATCGCGTAGGCGCCGATCACCACCCCCACCGCGACCTTGCCGCCGCCGAGCGGGCCGTCGACGTAGCGCGGCAGCACCGGCAGGACGGCGCCGACCGCGAGCAGGCCGCAGAAGGTGACGCCGAAGATGCCGGCGAAGGCGACACCGGGACGATCGACCGGCGGCGGCGCTTCCGTGCTCACGACAGCAGGCCGGCGAGGTCGTCGATGACGTGATCGGGCCGCGGCTGGGCAGCCTCCGCGCCCTCACGAGCGGTGGTCCCGCTGAGGACCAGGATCGTCTTCATCCCCGCCCGCCGGCCGCCCTCGATGTCGGAGGAGATGCGGTCGCCCACCATCGCCACCCGCAGCTCCCGCGGTTCCTTTTGCACGTCATCCGTAACCGAGGAACCACCACCGAGGGCGGCCAGGGCCATCTCGAATAAATGTCGCTCCGGCTTGCCGGCGATCTCGGCGCGGCGGCCGGAAGCGGTCTCGACCGCGGCCAGGACCGCGCCGGTCCCCGGCCACTCGCCGCCGGGCATTGGCATCGTCGGGTCCCGGCTGGTGGCGAGGAAGGCGGCGCCCTCGTCGAGCGCCAGCTTCGCGGTCAGCAGCTCGTCGTAGTCGAAGCCCCGGTGGCCGGAGACGACCACGACGCCGGCCTGCCGCCCCGCTTCGCCCTCGAGCAGCTCCGTCCCAATCGCGGCGACCATCTCCTTCAGCGGCGCTCCCCCGATCACGAAGGCGCCGCCTCCGGGCCCGCCCGCTTCGCCGGCCAGGCGGGCGGCGACCATGCCCGCGGTGACGATCTGGGCCTCGTCCACCGCGACCCCCATCTCCTCCAGCCGCTCCGCGTAGGCGGCCGGAGGCCGGCCCGGGTTGTTGGTGACGAAGACGATCGACTTGCCGGCTGCGAGCAGCGCCCGCAGCGCCTCCGCAGCGCCCGGCACCGGGTCGCGGCCGATCCAGACGACCCCGTCGAGGTCGATCAGAAACCCGTCGAAGTCGTCAGCGAGCGCCACGGCGGCAGGCTAGCCGAGCTCATGCGGCGATCTCGATACGGTGCCGGAAGTGAGTCTGAACGGACAGGTTGTTGTCGCCACCGACCTGACCCGCCGCTACGGCGAGGGCGGCGCGGCGGTGGACGCCCTGGCGGGGGTCACCACCGCCTTCGAGCGTGACCGCTTCACCGCGATCATGGGGCCCTCCGGCTCGGGCAAGTCGACGCTGATGCACATCCTCGCCGGGCTCGACAAACCGACCAGCGGCACGGTCGAGCTCGACGGAGTCGAGATCACCGGCCTCGACGACGGCGAGCTGACCAAGCTGCGCCGCGACAAGCTCGGCTTCGTCTTCCAGTTCTTCAACCTGCTTCCAGTGCTCACCGCCGAGGAGAACCTGGTGCTGCCGCTCTCGATCGCCGGTCGCAAGCCGGACCAGCAGTGGGTCGAGCAGCTGATCAGCACCGTCGGGCTCGGCGACCGCCGCACCCACCGCCCCTCCGAGCTCTCCGGCGGCCAGCAGCAGCGCGTCGCCGTCGCCCGCGCCCTGGTCTCCAAACCGGCGGTCGTCTTCGCCGACGAGCCGACCGGCAACCTCGACTCGAAGGCGAGCGCGGACGTGCTCGACCTGCTGCGCCGCTCGGTCGACGAGTTCGGGCAGACGGTGATCATGGTCACCCACGACCCGGTCGCCGCCGCCCACGCCGACCGCCTGATCACGCTCGACGACGGCAAGCTCGTCCAGGACGGCGCCCCGGGCTCCGCCGACGACGTGATCGAGCTGATGAAGCAGATTGACTAGCCTCGGCCTCAAGAGCCTCTGGGCTCGCAAGCTCCGGGCCCTCGGGACCACGTTGGCGGTTGTCATCGGTGTCGCCTTCGTCGCCGGCAGCTTCGTCCTCACCGACACGATCTTCGCCGCCTTCGACGAAATCTTCAGCGAGTCGCTGAGCGGGACCAGCGTCGTCGTCACCGCCGAGAACCCGGTCGAGCAGGACAACGGCGAAGTGCCGACGATCAGCGCCTCGCTGCTGCCGCGGATCCAGCGGACCCAGGGGGTGAAACAGGCGGCGGGGGCGATCTTCACGCCGGGTGGCTTCTTCGACGCCGAAGGCGAGAAGATCGGCAACAAATTTGCCCCCAAGTTCATCTCCTCGACGCTGCCGGGCGAACTCGAGTCGCTGACCTACATTGACGGCCACCGCCCCCGCGGCCCGACCGAAGCCTCGATCGACAAGGCGGCAGCCGACAGTTCCGGCCTCGAGCTCGGCGAAGACATCGAGCTGATCGGCCAGGGCAGCGCCAGGAAGTTCCGGCTGGTCGGCTTCACCCAGCTGGGCAGCGCCTCCTTCGGCGGCGCAAGCATCGCCCAGGTCACTCTGCCCGTCGCCCAGCGCCTCACCCACAAGGTCGGCCGCTTCGACCAGATCTCGGTCGCCGCCGCCGACGGGGTCTCGCCGGCGCTGCTCAAGGGCCGGATCAAGGCGCAGATGCCCGCCGGGGTCAAGGTCGAGACCGGCAAGGAAAGCGCCGACCGCAGCTCCGAAGAAATCCGCGACAACCTCAGTTTCCTGCCGACCTTCCTTCTCGTCTTCGGCTTCATCGCCGTCTTCGTCGGCTCCTTCCTGATCTTCAACACCTTCTCGATCACCGTCGCCCAGCGCGTCACCGAGTTCGGGATGCTGCGCACGCTCGGCGCCTCCCGCGGGCAGATCCTCACCACGGTCATGGTCGAGGCCCTGGCAATTGGCCTGCTGGGGGCGGTGATCGGAATCGGCGGCGGCTTCCTGATCGCGCAGCTGCTCAGCGCCCTCCTCAAAGCCTTCGAAGTCGATCTCCCCACCACCAGCCAGGTGCTGGAGTCGCGGACGATCGTCGTCTCGCTGATCGTCGGCGTCGTCGTCACCTTCGTCTCCTCGCTGATCCCGGCCCTGCGCTCGACCCGGGTGCCGCCGATCGCCGCCCTGCACGCCTTCGTGCCGATGCCGTCACGGCGCCGCCGGCTGCTCTACCTGGCATTGGCGATCTTGCTTGGCGCGGCCGGGCTGGCGATGGTGCTGATCGGCCTCTTCGGCGGCGCCGACGCCGGCGCCGCGGCTGGCCTGATGGGCGGCGGCGCGGTCGTGATCGTGATCGCGGTTTCGCTCTTCAGCCCGCGCCTGGTGCCGCCGCTGGCCACCTTCGCCGGCTGGCCGCTGGAGCGGCTGCGGCGGCTGCTCGGGCGGCTGGCGCGGGAGAACGCGCAGCGCAACCCGAGCCGCACCGCCGTCACCGCGGCGGCGCTGATGATCGGCGTCGCCCTGGTCGCCTTCGTCACCGTCTTCGCCGCCGGCCTGAAGAGCTCGGTCGCCCAGGTGGTCGACGAAAACTTCGCCGGTGGGCTGGTGATCCAGAACAGCGACGGCTTCTCGCCGATCCCCAACGGCACCGCCACCGCGGCGCGCAAAGTCCCCGGGGTCGAGCTGGTCGCGACGATCCGCTCGGCGCAGGCGAAGCTGGTCGGCAATGGCGCCGGGGCCCAGCTCTCGGCCCCGACGCCCGACATCGAACGAGCGGTCAGGGTCGAATGGAAGCAGGGCGGGCCGGAGCAGTTGCGCAACCTCGCCGACGATCAGGCCATCCTGGCCGACTCCTTCGCTTCCGCAAACGGCCTCGAGGTTGGCGAGCGCTTCCGTCTGCTCAGCCAGACCCGCAAACGGCCGAGCTTCGAAGTCGTCGGCGAGTTCTCCTCCAAGCTCGGTGTGTTCGGCAGTGTGCTGATTACGCAGCCTGCTCTGGCCCGCGAGTTCGGGCAGACCCAGAACACGACCGACTTCGTCGAGACGGCCGCGGATGCCGACGCGGCGACTGTCCAGAAGCTGCTGACGGCAGTGGTCGAAACCGCCTTTCCGACCGCCGAAGTCCTCAATCAACAGGAACTGAAGGAAAGCCGCGAAGAACAGGTGGACAAACTGGTCAACCTGATCTTCGCGCTGCTGATCCTGGCGGTAGTCATCTCCCTCTTCGGTATCGCCAACACGTTGGCGCTCTCCATCCACGAACGCCGGCGGGAGCTGGGGATGCTGCGGGCGATCGGGATGTCGCGGCGCCAGGTGCGGACGATGATCCGCTACGAGGCGGTGATCACGGCGCTGATCGGGGCGATCCTAGGCATGGTGCTGGGGGTGATCTTTGCGGCCCTGATCGCGCAGCCGCTGAAGGACGAAGGCTTCACGCTGTCCTATCCGGTCGGATCGCTGGTCGTGCTCCTGGTGCTCGCCGCCCTGGCCGGGGTCCTCGCCGCGATCGTGCCGGCCCGCCGCGCCTCGCGCCTCGACGTTCTCGAGTCGCTCCAGTACGAGTAACGGCCTAGCCGTGGCGAAGGAGTCGGCGGACCGCGCCCATCAGCTCCTCGGTGCGTTCCTCCTGCTTGCCCGCGCCGGCGCCGACGACGCAGTGGGCCGCGTGGTCGGCGAGCAGCTCCAGGGCGACCTTGTCGAGCGCCGCCTGGATCGCCGTCACCTGGGTGACGACGTCGATGCAGTAGCGCTCCTCCGCGACCATCCGCTCGACGCCTCGCACCTGCCCCTCGATCCGGCGCAGCCGCTTCTGCACCGCCTCCTTGTCGGCGGAGTAGCCGCGGGTCTCAGGCGAGGTGGTCCTGACGGCGCTCATCCGATCGCCTCGGCCAGCAGCACGGCGGCGCCGAAGACAAAGGCGACGGCTGCGACGTAGGCGACCGCCCGCACGGGCGGGCCGCCGTGGATGCCGGTCTCGTGGACGACGGCGTGGCCCTTGCCGCGGGCGATCAGCCAGCGGTTGACCGGGACGGCGCAGGCGCCGGCGATGACCAGGGAGAAGGAGAGGGAGCCCCAGAACAGGACCGAGCCGAGGCCGGCCTCGAGGGCGCCCGGGATGGCGAGGACGATCGCGTTGTCGACGATCTCCATCGTCGCGATGCTGAGCGTGTCGGAGGCGAGCGCGATCGGGATCACCGCCGAGAGCACGAGGCCGGCGCGCAGCAGCGGCAGGCTGGTCAGGCCGTAGCCGAAGAGGAAGGCGAGGGTGACCGAGAGCGCGACGGTGCCGAGGTTGGAGAACCCGGCCGCGGTCCCGATCGCCATCCCGGCGACCTCGCCGATCGCGCAGCCGGTCAGGCAGTGCAGGGTGGCGCTGACGGCGACGGCGGTGAGCGCCGTGCCTTCGGTCGGCATCGGCGCGTGATGGGCGTGGGCTGACATCGCTCGACCAACTATACCCCCTAGGGGTATCTGCCTTTTTTTTCCTCCCTAGGCGGCTAAGCCCATGCGCAGAGCGCCGGCGGCCTCGAACATCGCGCCGCGGGCGCTGGGACATATCGCGGTCAGGTTGGCGAAGCTGTGAACGAGGTTGGAATGACGCCGCAGCGCCACCGGAACACCCGCCTCGCGCAGCCGCAGCGCAAAGGCCTCGCCCTCGTCGCGGAGGGGGTCGAAGCCGGCCGTGGTGACGTAGGCGGGGGGCAGGCCACGCAGGTCAGGCGCCAGCAGGACCGAGACCCGCGGGTCCGCGGGATCGCTGCCCGGCGGCAGGTAGGCGCTCTCGAAGAAATCCATGTCGGCTTTGGTCAGCAGGAAGCCCTCGGCGAACAGGCGCCGGGAGGGCAGATCGGCGGCGGAGTCGGTGGGCGGGTAGATCAGCAGCTGCATCGCCGGCATCGTGCCGCCCCCGGCGCGCGCCAGCAGGCTGGTCACGGCCGCCAGGTTGCCGCCGGCGCTGTCGCCGCCGACGGCGATCCGCGCGGGGTCGACGCCGAGCGCGCCGGCGTTCGCGACGGCCCAGGTGTAGGCGGCCCAGGCGTCTTCGACCGCAGCGGGAAAGGGATGCTCGGGTGCCAGCCGGTAGTCGACCGAGAGCACCGCGGTTTCGGCCGCCGCCGCGAGGAAGCGGCAGACGCCGTCGTGGGTGTCGAGGTCGCCGAACACGAAGCCGCCCCCGTGGAAGGAGACGAGCAGGGACGCCGGCCGGCCGGCCGGCAGGGTCTCTGGGACGTAGAAGCGCGCCGCGATCGGCCCGGCGTGCCCGGGGATCTCGAGCGCCTCCACCCGCGCCATCGGGATCGGCGGGCGGCTGCCCGTCACCTCGGCCTCGCGCCGCGCCGAGGCCCGCGCTTCATCGACGCTCATGTCGTCGATGAACGAATCGCTGTCGACCAGCTCGGCGATCCGGATCAGCGTGTGAACGTCGCTGGCCAGCGCCTGCCCGTCGATTGCCGTCGGTCGCCCGAACAGTCCCCGCTGCACGCCCGGGGGAAGCTCACAGGCCCACTTCAGGATCGGCTGCTCGAGGCGCAGGGGGAGACGGGGAAGGGCACGCATCGGCTTTCCCAGGCTATCTCGACGCGCCCAGAGACAGAGGTCTTGCCATATAGATTTGGGTACGCATCAAGTACTCGAACCGATTGGGAGGCATGGATGAGCCGCTTTCGACGTCGCCTGGCCTTGGTCTCGCTGTTTGCCCTCGCCCTGCTCGTGGCGGCCCTGTCCCCTCAGCCCGCCGCTGCCTTCCGCGACCGCGACTGCGCCGATTTCGGCACCCAGCGGCAGGCGCAGCACTTCTACGAAAAGCACCATCCCCGCCGCGACCCGCACCGCCTCGACGCCGACCACGACGGAATCGCCTGCGAGGACCTTCCCTGAAATCGAAGGTGGGGCGCTTTTCTGTCGCATAGAGACAGAAAAGCGCCCCACGCTGCCCTCATGAGTGGGAGGAACGTCACACCACCCCGGACTGGTACGGGGATACGGTGGAGCGATGGAGGCGACGGCCAAAGCGGCGGCTCCCACGGTCACGGCGACCGTCCGCGGCCTGCCGCCCGGCCCGCGGATGCCGCGGGCCCTGCAGACGGCGATCTGGTCGCGGCAGGCGCAATGGATGCTCGAGCAGTCGCGGGCCCGCTTCGGCGACATGTTCACGCTGAGGATCGCCTACGAAGACACCTGGGTGATGCTCTCCGACCCGGAGCTGGTCAAACAGGTCTTCACCGGCGACCCCCGCGTCTTCCACGCCGGCGAGGGCAACCAGATCCTGCGCCCGATCCTCGGCGACAACTCGGTTCTGGTGTTGGACGAGAAGCCGCACATCGGCCAGCGCCGGCTGCTGCTGCCGCCCTTCCACGGCGAGCGCATGCAGGGCTACGGCGAGAAGATGACCGAGATCGCCGCGCGCGAGATCGAGAGCTGGCCGACCGGGACTCCCTACAAGCTGCGCCCGCGGATGCAGGCGATCACGCTGGAGATCATCCTCGAGACCGTCTTCGGCGTTCACGATCGCGAGCGCTTGGACCCCCTGCGGGGGGCGCTGCGCGACTTCCTCGACCTCACCACCGACCCACGGCTGCTGCTGCCGGTGGTCCTGGTCGGGCCCGAGCGGATCCGCCGCGTCCCCGCCTTTCGCCGCCGCGTCGACCGCGTCGACGAGCTGATCTACGCGGAGATCGCCGCGCGCCGCCTGGCCGAGGATCTGGGCGAGCGCGACGACATCCTCTCGATGCTGGTCGCCGCCCGGCACGAGGACGGCAGCCCGATGAGCGACGCCGAGATCCGCGACGAGCTGCTGACCCTGCTCGTCGCTGGCCACGAGACCACCGCCACCGCCCTCTCCTGGGCGATGGAGCGCCTCACCAGGCACCCCGAGAAGCTGGAGCGCTTGCGCGCCGAGGTCCTGGCCGGGGGCGAGGAGCCCTACCTGACGGCGACGATCCAGGAGACGCTGCGGCTGCGGCCGGTGATCGTGCTGGTTATCAGGAAGCTGACCGAGCCGGTCGAGCTCGGCGGCTACGAGCTGCCCGCCGGGGTCGCCGCGACGCCCTGCATCCACCTGATCCACCGCCATCCGGATATCTATCCCGAACCGGACCGCTTCCTGCCCGAGCGCTTCCTCGAGACCCCGCCCGGCACCTACACCTGGATCCCCTTCGGCGGTGGCGTCCGCCGCTGCCTCGGCGCCGCCTTCGCCCAGTTCGAGATGGCGGTCGTGCTCAGGGAGCTGGTCAAGCGCCACCAGATCGCCCCGGCGAACCCGAAGCCCGAGCGCCCCTTCCGCCGCGCCATCACCGAGACGCCCCGGCACGACGCCGAGGTCGTGCTCAGCTAGCCGGCTCGTAGAGCTTCGGCTTGCCGAGGCGGAGGACGAACGGCTCGGTCCGGTCTTCGGTGAAGACGTCGAGGCGAACGGGGGCTTTGCCCTTGACGCGGATTCCGCCTGGCCAGATCGTGCGCGGCTTGTTGCCGCAGAGCTGGAACTCGATCTCGCTGTGGCCGGGATCTTGGGCGAAGGTGGTGGGGCGGCCGTAGTAGAGGAAGGCGCGCTGCCTCAGCGCCGGCGGAACACTCACTTTCACGGTCTCCGGCTCGCGGCCTTCGACCAGTAGCGGCATCTTCGTCACCAGCCCGTTCCGGGTCTGCGACATCGCGCGCAGGGGGTATGGCATCGCCCCGACTGGCCCGGCGACTATCGACTCGCTGCGCCAGTCGGCCGAGCCGTGCCCGATGATCGCCCGCTCACAGGGCGCGACGGTGCTGCTTGCCGGCGCCGCGAGCGCCAGCGTCGCCGCCATGGCCGCTACGAAGTTCATTCGACAAATTTACCCGGCGCTCAGCCGCAGCCGGTGTTGTTGCCGCACGAAGAACACGTGTAGCAGGAGCCCGTGCGCTGCATCATGCCGCCGCACTGCTCGCAGGCCGGCCCCAGGTCGAGGCCGGACATCTTGGCCGGCACCACCGGCGGCGAGTCGGTCATCGCCGAAGCGGCGGCGACCGTCTTGCCCGGCTTCGCCCCTGAGCCGCCGTTGCCGCCGCCGTTGGCCGGGCCGGCGGTGTCGGTGGCGATCCCGAGCCCGAGCTGGGAGGTCTCCGCCTCCTGCTTGGCCCGGACCTCGGAGGTCATGATCCCCAGTTCCTCCAGCGTGTCGGTGTCCTCGATGAAGCGGCTCGCGACCCAGCGCATGATGTAGTCCGGCAGCGATTTGGCGAAGGGGATCTCCGGGTTGCCGGTGATGCCCTCCGGCTCGAAGCGCATGTAGCTGAACTTGCGCACGAAGTCTTCGAGCGGGACGCCGTACTGGAGGCCGAGGGAGATCGCCGTCGCGAAGGCGTTCATCAGCCCCCGCATCGTCGAGCCCTCCTTGCCGATGTCGGTGAGGAAGATCTCGCCGACCGAGCCGTCTTCGTATTTGCCGGCGGTGATGTAGCCCTCGTGGCCGGCGATCGAGAACTTGTGGGTGATCGATTCGCGCTCGCGCGGCATCCGCTTGCGCTCCGGGGCCGCCATCGCGACCTCCTCCTCGGCGCCGTTCTCGTCCTGGGCGTCGGTGCGCAGCGCCTGCGCCGTCTTGGAGCCGTCGCGGTAGATCGCCAGCGCCTTGAGGCCACCCTGCCAGCCGCGCGTGTAGGCGTCGGCGATGTCCTCGATCGTGGCGCTCTGGGGCAGGTTGACCGTCTTCGAGATCGCCCCCGAGATGAATGGCTGCGTCGCCGCCATCATGTCGATGTGGCCGGTGTGGGAGATCGCCCGCTCGCCGACCGCGACGTCGAAGACCGGCAGGTGCTCGTCCTTCAGCCCCGGCGCCCCGACGATCGTGTTCTTCTCGGCGATGTGGGCGTTGATCTGGTCGATCTCCGCCGCCGAGTAGCCCATCGCCTCCAGCGCCATCGGCACCGACTGGTTGACGATCGTCATCTGCCCGCCGCCGACCAGCTCCTTGAACTTGACCAGCGAGAAGTCGGGCTCGATCCCGGTCGTGTCGCAGTCCATCAGGAAGCTGATCGTCCCGGTCGGAGCCAGCACCGTCGCCTGCGCGTTGCGGTAGCCGTGCTGCTCGCCGAGCTCGACCGCCTCGTCCCAGGCCCGTTGCGCGGCGGCGAGGAGGTCGCCCTTGATCCCGCTCGGGTCGACCTCGTAGGAGGCGTCGCGATGCATCCGCATGACGCCGTTGTGGGGCTCGCGGTTCACCTCGTAGGCCTCATATGGTCCGGTCGCGCCGGCGGCGATCAGCGCCGACTGGCGGTAGGCGCGGCCGGTCATCAGCGCCGTGATCGCGGCGGCGACGTTGCGGCCGGTGTCGGAGTCGTAGGGGAGGCCATCCGACATCAGCAGGGCGCCGAGGTTGGCGTAGCCGAGGCCGAGCTGGCGGAAGGCGTTGGCGTTCGCGGTGATCTCCTCGGTCGGGTAGGAGGAGAAGCCGACCACGATCTCCTGGGCGAGGAAGACGATGTCGACCGCGTGCTCGAAGGGCTCGACTTCGAAGCTGCCGTCCTCGCGGCGGAATTTCATCAGGTTGAGCGAGGCCAGGTTGCAGGCGGAGTCGTCGACGTGCATGTACTCGCTGCAGGGGTTGGAGGCGTTGATCCGGCCCGACTCCGGGCAGGTGTGCCAGCGGTTGATCGTGGTGTCGTACTGGATGCCGGGATCGGCGCAGCGCCAGGCGGCGTCGGAGATCTGGTTCATCAGGTCGCGCGCGTCCAGCGTTTTCACCGATTCGCCGGTGCTGCGCGCGGTGAGGTGCCAATCCTCGCCGCCGGCGACCGCCTCCATGAAGTCGTCGGTGACCCGCACCGAGTTGTTGGCGTTCTGGTACTGGATCGAGGTGAAGCCCTCGCCGTCGATCGACATGTCGAAGCCGGCGTCGCGCAGCGCCTCGGCCTTCTTCTCCTCGTCGGCCTTGCACCAGACGAAGTGCTCGATGTCCGGATGGTCGACGTCGAGCACGACCATCTTCGCCGCCCGCCGCGTCTTGCCGCCGGACTTGATCGTCCCCGCCCAAGCGTCGGCGCCGCGCATGAAGCTGACCGGCCCGCTGGCGGTGCCGCCCTTCTTCAGCGGCTCCATCGAGCCGCGGATGTTGGAGAGGTTGATGCCGGAGCCGGAGCCGCCGCGGAAGATGTTGCCCTCTTTGGTGTTCCAGGCGAGGATGCTCTCCATCGTGTCCTCGACGCTGAGGATGAAGCAGGCCGAGCACTGCGGCCTCTCCTCGAAGCCGACGTTGAACCAGACCGGCGAGTTGAAGGCGGCCTTCTGGTTGAGCAGGATCGAGGTCAGCTCCATCTCGAAGGCGTCGGCGTCCTCCTCGGAGGCGAAGTAGCCGCCCTCGCGACCCCAGCCGGCGATCGTGCCGGCGACGCGGCCGATCATCTGTTTGACCGAGCTCTCGCGCTCGGGGCTGCCGAGCTGCCCGCGGAAGTACTTCTGGGCGACGATGTTGGTCGCGTTCTGGGACCAGCTCTTGGGGAACTCGACCCCGCGCTGCTCGAAGGCCGGGCTCTCGGGATTGCCGATCACCGCGTCGCGGATCTCCCACTCGATCTGGTCGAAAGGATGCACGCCGGCAGTCGAGAACCGCCGCTCTATCGAGAGGCCCTGGAGACCGTTTTTGGGAGTGCTTATTGCGGTCTTGGACATCGAACTTCTCCTCTCGCAGCGACTTTCAGGGGTAACTGCGCAGGATCGTCTTCACCTCGGACGGAAAGCGCCTCCAAATTCGCAAATAAGGGACGGAATCCAAACGCGCGCCTTCCCTACATGGTGGCAATTCCGCAATCTCGGCACGAATGCCGGGTACCCTGAAAGGCATGGTCGACGACCTACGCAGGGGAGCCGAGCGGATGGGCGAGCGCGCGAGCGCCGCCCGCGACGCGATGGGCGAGCGCGCGACCGCGGCGAAAGAGGCGACCGCGGACGCGATCGCGCTGGTCAAGCCGAAGCTGCGCGGCGTCTCGCACGAGTGGGCCTTCTTCATCTCGCTCGGTTTCGGCGCCGCCCTGATCATCCTCGCCAAGACCCCGGAGGCGACCCTCGCCGTGGCGATCTACGCGGTCAGCCTCTCGGCCCTGCTCGGCACCAGCGCCCTCTACCACCGGGTCAACTGGACCCGGCCCCAGGTGCGCCAGTGGATGCGCCGGCTCGATCACTCGATGATCTTCTTCCTCATCGCCGGCACCTACACCCCCTTCGCCCTGCTGGTCCTGCACGGGGCGCTCGCCAGCGCGATCCTCGTCGTCGTCTGGATCGGCGCGATCGCCGGCGCGATCGTCGAGATGATCTGGATCGACCATCCGAAATGGGTGGCGGCGATCATCTACCTGGCCCTGGGCTGGGTCGCCGTCGCCGCCTTTCCCGAGCTCTGGTCGGAGATGGGGATCGCCGGCACGATGCTGGTCGCGGCCGGCGGGCTTCTGTACACGGCGGGCGCCGTCGTCTACGCGACCCAGCGCCCCAACCCCAATCCGGCGGTCTTCGGCTACCACGAGGTCTTCCACCTGCTGGTCATCGCCGCCGCCGTGGCGCACTTCTCCGCCGTCGCCTTCTTCGCCCTGCCGCAGGCCTGATTGCCGACCGTGTCCCGGGGTAGGCCAAGGCTCATGCTCTCGAAATCACTGCCCACGCGTCCGCCGCAAACCGCTTGCGCGGTCGCCCTCGCGCTGGCGCTGCTGTGCGCGCTGCCCGCGGCGGCGCGGGCCGACTGGGGGGCGATCGCCGTCGACGGCGGGACCGGCAGGACCGCCGTCGCCTACGACTACGGCACCGCCGCCAGCGCCAGGGAGCGGGCGCGCGAGGAGTGCGGCCAAGGGTGCCGGGCCGCGGTCTGGGTTCGCGACGGCTACGCGGCGCTGGTCCAGAAGCGCAACGGGACCTTCGTCGGCGGCGTCGGCGAGACCAGGGAGCTCGCCTTCCACATGGCGCGCCAGCGAGCGCACGAACAGCGCACTCGCGCGGTCGTCTGGGTCTTCAGCGGCTGAGTAGCCGCTCCAGGCTGTCGGCCGCCGCCGTGGCGCCGCCGGCCGCGGCAAAGGCCCGCGCGACCCGCTCGGCGCCGGGACGGCACGCGGTCGCCTCCGCGACCTTGGCGCGCAGCCGGCGGGGGCTCAGCCGCCAGGCCGGCAGCCGGCTGCCGGCGGCGGCGACCTCGACGCGGCGGGCGACCTCGGGCTGGTCGCGCCCGAATGGGACCGCGCAGACGGGAACGCCGCGGGCCAGTGCCTTCTGCGTCGCGCCCATGCCGCCATGGGTGATCGCGCAGGCGCAGCGGTCGAGGATCGGGGAGTGGGGGGCAAAGCCGAGGACCGTGGCGTTGGCGGGGACCCGGAGACCGCTCGCGCGCGCCGCCGGCATCGTGGCGACGACGTGCAGCGGCTCGCCGTCCAGGGCCGCGAGCGCCGTGCGCACCAGCCGGCCGTCGTCCTGGAAGTCGGTGGAGGTGGTGACGAGGACCAGCGGCTCCTCGACGCCGGCCAGCTCGGCCGGCAGGCCCGCCGCCGGCTCCCAGCTGCAGGGGCCGACCATGACGACGTTCTCGGGCCAGTCGGGGCGCGGGTACTCGAAGGGCTCCGCGGTCATGTAGAGGAGCAGCGGCGCCGCTGCGAACATCTCGGTGGCGTTCCCGAACGGGCCCAGGCCGAGTTCCGCTCGCACCCTCCCCAGCTGTGCGCCGACGAGGCGCTGGAACCCGGCGCTCGCAAGCGGCCGGGCGACCCGGTCGCGCAGCCGCCCGAGCGACCCCCGGGCGGGGCGGAAGCCAGGGCCCACCGGCGGCCCGGCGCGGGACGCCAGCGGCAGGGGGAAGGGGCACGAGCAGGCCCAGGGGCCGCCCCAGGCCTCGGCCGCGCTGAGGGCGCCCCAGGCGATCGCGTCGACGATCAGCGCGTCGGGCCGCGTCGCCTCGATCGCGCCGAGCAGGTCGCGGGCGTCGTGCGGGGCGCGGGCGCAGAAGGTCCTCGCCGCCCGCGCCTGGGCTCCGCCGAGGGTCCGGGCTCGCCAGTCGTCGGCCGCCAGCGCCTCGATCTCGGCCGCGATCGGCGCCGCCTCGAAGCCGCGGGAACGCATCGCCTCCACCTCGCCGGCGAGGGTGCGCAGGGCGACCTCGTGCCCGCGCCGGCGCAGCTCGTCGAGGATCGGGACCAGCGGGTAGAGCTCCCCATGGGAGGGCGCCGTGTAGGCGAGGATGCGACTCAGCGGGGAGCCTTCATCAGGGGTTCGAGCAGCTCGCGCATCGCCAGCTTGGTCTGCCGCCGGCTGAGGCCGCGGTCGCGCCGTAGGAGCTTCCACACGTAGATGTCGGTGCCGGTGACGAGCTGGGCGATCCGCCGCTCCCGCGCCGCCCCCCGCAATCCCTCGAGAGCGGAGGGGAAGGCCTGCGTGCACCACTCCAGATGGAAGGCCCGCCCCAGGTCAGCGAGCTGCCGGAGCGTGGGCACGCGTTCCTCCTGGGCGAGCATCCGCAGGAGCCGGTCGCCGAACTCCTCGTAGTGATCGACCAGGACGTCGAGGACCTCGACCAGGTCCCCGACCGGCAGGATGCCCCGATCCGTGGCCATCTTGCTGCCCGTGTGCAGGAACGCCGCCGTCATCAGGCCGTCCCTGGTCTCGAAGTGGCGCAGCACGGTTTGGACGGAGACGCCGGCGCGTTCGGCGATCGCCGCGAGCGTTATCTCGTCGAAGAGGAGCTCTTCGAAGGCGACCTCGACCGCGTCCAGGATCTTCTCCCGCGTCGCCTCCGTGGCCTTGGCCCGAGCCTGCATCCGGTAGGGGCGTTTGGCCGCTGCGTCGTCGCCGCTCATGCCGACAAGGTAAACCGCGCGTCGCCGGCATCCGGGTCAAGGGCAGCCCCGGTCCCACCCCCAGGGCGCGGCGATCGCGAGCTTCCACTCGCCTTCGATCAGGCGCAGGACGAGAGTCGGATTCAGGGTCTGCTCGATCCGCGGCGGCGCACCGGAGAGGACTCGCCAACGCTCCCGGACGAGGATGGCGCCGCCGGCCGCGATCGCGCTGCTCAGCTCGACCCTGATTTCGGTGCGCCGGACGACCATCTGGGCGAGCACGGGACGGATCCGGTCGCGGCCGTGGATCGCGGTCGCGTCGGGGGTGATCAGGCAGCCGTCCCTGGCGAAGCACGCGGAGGCCGCTTCGAGGTCGCCGGTGCTGAGCGCCTGGGCGAAGGCGAGGCGGGTCCGCAGGGGGTCCGGAGCCTCGAGGGTTGCGCGCCGCATATTCATGTAAGTAAGATTAACGCGAAATAGCGGCGTTGGCAACAGGCGCCGCGGACAGAGGAGGCACGAGATATGAGACGGCAACTGAGCTTGGCGCTGGCGCTGACCACGTCGGTCGCTCTCGGCGTGGCCGGCATCGCCCTCGCCGCCGACCCGCCGATCGTCGTGCGGGCGGGGAACATGGTTCTGAGGCTGAACGGAGGCGTCACGCCGGAGACGCTGCCGAAGCACGAGTTCGTGCCGATGGGGTTCCACGCCAGCGGCAGCTTCTCGACCGTCGACGGCACCCATCCGCCGGCCCTGAAGGAAGCGGTCTTCGATTCCGACAAAGACATCGTCGTCAACGTCGAGGGCCTGCCCGCCTGCCGGATCGCCCAGCTCACGGCGCGGGACACCGAGCACGCCGAAGCGACCTGCGGCGGGGCGATCCTCGGCAAGGGAAGCGCCACCGTCGAGGTTGCCTTCCCCGAACAGGCGCCCTTCGACGCGACCGGGCCGTTGATCCTTTTCAACGGGGGCGAAAGGGGAGGGGTGGTGACGCTGCTGGCCTACACCTACGTCAGCGTCCCGGCCCCGACGGCGGTCATCACCACCGCCACCCTGACCAGGGAGCGAAAGGGCCCCTACGGCCTGCACTCGGTGGTCAAGATCCCGCTCATCGCGGGCGGCGCCGGCTCGATCGTCAGGGCGAACCTCAGCGCCCGCCGCGTCTACACCTACGCGGGCGAGCGGCGCAGCGTCCTCTCCGGTCGCTGCCCGGACGGGCGGGTTCGGGCCCGGGGGACCTTCGAGTTCCGCGACGGGTCGGCGGTCTCCGGCACGCTCGTCAGGGACTGCACGATGGCGGGAGGGCGCTGAGCGTCGCGAGACCTCAGGCGGCGACCGCGTGCTCGAGACGGGTCTCCCTCGCCTCCTCGGCGCCGGCGACCAGCAGTCCGAGCAGCTCCTCGAGCTGCTCGGACTGGGGCGGCGAGAGCTCCAGGCGTCCGTCGGCGTACTGCTCGGCCGCTCGCGCCACGGGCAGCTCCGCCTCGACCACCCGGCCGCCGAGGGCGCCGAGCACCTTGCGGGTCTCGGCCTGCGCCCAGACCGCGCCGAACATCCCGGTCGAGGCGCCGATCGCCGCCGCCGGCTTGCCGCTGAGGGCGCTCTGGCCGGCCGGGCGCGAGGCCCAGTCGAGGGCGTTCTTGAGCACGCCGGGGATCGAATGGTTGTACTCGGGCGTCGCCACCAGGACCGCGTCGGCCTCCCGCATCGCCTCGCGCAGCTCGCGGACGGCGTCCGGGACGCGCCCCAGTTCGAGGTCCGCGTCGTAGGGCGGTATCTCGCGCAGGCCCTCGAACTCGACCATCTCTACCCCCGCGGGCAGCCGCGCGGCGGCGGCCCGCAGCAGGGCGCTGTTGAGCGAGTCCCGGCGCAGGCTGCCGGATATGCCCAGGACCCGCATGGTTACTCGGCCTCCGCGACGAACTCGAGCTCGACGTCGATCGTGACGTCGTACTCGAGCGCCTGGCCGCCGTTGGGGAGGTCGGCGTTCCAGTCGAGGCCGAACTCGCGTCGGTCGACCCCGGTCTCGACCGAGAGGCCGATCCGCTCGCGGCCGTCGAGGTAGGCGGGAACACTGGCGAAGCGGCCGACCGCATTGACCTCGTGGGTCTGGCCGCGGATCTGGAGCTCGCCGGCGAGCCGGACCTGGCCCTCGTCGTCGACGCTGAGCTCGGTCGAGCTGAACACCAGCCGCGGATGCTTGTCCACGTCGAAGAACTCGGGGCTGAGGAGGTGGCCCTTGAGCTGCTCCTCCTCGATGTCGATGCTGGCGACCTCGACGGAGCCCGTCAGCTGCGGGGTCTCGCCGCCGGTCAGGGTGGCCTCGTACTCCTTGAAGCCGCTGCGGAAGGTCGCGACCTCGCTGTGGGTGACCGCGAAGTGGATCGTCGAGTGAACGGGGTCGACGGCCCAGGTCCCGGCCGGAATCTGCTGGTTGACGGTCTCGGTGCTCATCGTCTGCCTTTCGTCGAAGTGTTGTTGCGAAATGATTGACGCAGAAACAATCGTAGCAGAAAAGCTTTCAGATACAACTATTGTCACGACAAGGGTCATCTGTCACAATCCGAGGACGATGAGCGACCAGGCGACCGCCACCAGTGCCAAACCGACGTGTCCGGCCAACACTCCGCACGGGGAGGCCTGGGGGGCGCTCGCGCGCACCCATGCCGCGATCAGCCAGCGGCTGCAGGAGGCGCTCGCCCAGGGCGACTTCCCGCCGCTGCCCTGGTACGAGGTGCTCGCCACCGTCGCCGAGGCGCCCGAGCAGCGAATGCGCATGGGCGACCTCGCCGAGGCGCTGGTGATCACCCGCGGCGGCCTCACCAAGCTGGTCGATCGCCTGGTCAAGGCGGGCCTGCTGGAGCGCACCTTCTGCGAGACGGACCGCCGCGTCAGCTACGCGACGCTGCTGCCGGCGGGGATGACGCTGCTGGCGGAGATGCGCCCGGTGATCGTCGGCGAGCTCGAGCTCGCCTTCTCGGCCAGCCTCAGCGTCAAGCAGGCGAACGAGCTGCGACGGACGCTCGACGGCGTGCGCGGCAACGCCTGCGCCGACGTCGCCTGAACTGCCCGCCGACGGGCCGATTTCGTCCGATATACGGACGTTTTCGGCCCATCGGCCCTGTGGTTTAGGCGAGTGCTGCTGCGGCGCGCTCTTTGGCCGACTCGACGATCGCCAGTACCGCCGTCTCCCGCCCGTCGCGCAGCAGCTCGACTGGGTCGGGGTCGCCGTTGACGATCCCCTCGAAGAACTCCTTGCGGTCCTGGTAGGTCGGCAGCGTCCCCTTCGCCCAGCCGCGGGCCTCGTTGAGGAGGATCGCCAGCCGCGCGTACTCCTCGCCGAACAGCTCCGCGACCTCGCGCTTCATCCGCTTCGCCAGGGCCGGGGAGGCGCCGGCGGTGGAGATCGCGATCGCCAGCGGCCCGGTGCGGACGATCGCCGGCAGGATGAAGTTGCACAGCGGCGGCACGTCGACGATGTTGACCAGCATCGCCCGCTTCTCGGCATCGTCGAAGACGGCGATGTTGACGTCGGTGTCGTCGGTGCAGGCGATGACCATGAAGACGCCCTCGAGGTCCGCGGCGCCAGCGTACTCGCGCCGCTCCCACTCGATCGAGCCCTCCTTCGCCAGATCCTCCAGCTCGGGGTGGGCGACCGGCGCCAGCAGGGTCACGTCGGCGTCGCAGGCGAGCAGCCCCTCGACCTTCTCAAGGCCGATGTCGCCGCCGCCGACGACCAGGCAGCGCCGCCCCTTCAGTTTCAGGCAGGCGATGTAGAAGGGCGTCTCCAGCATGTCCCGCACGCAGGACTGGTCGCAGATCCCCTTGCGGAACTGGCAGACGCACTCCTTGCCGGCATAGGCCTGGGCGGGCATGGGGAAAGGTTAGGCGATGGGCGTCGCGGCAACCGCCGCGAATCGGGCGGCGGGGCCGCGTCAGCCGCGCCGCAGGACCAGCTTGGATTCGGCCTCGGGCTCGCTCGCGGGAGCGTCGTCGGAGAGGAGGCGCGCGGTCGATTCGATTCGCTCGAACCGTTCGCCGACGCCGACCTCGCCGGCCACCGCGAGTTCGCCGTCCGCGCTCGGGCGCGTGCGGTCGCGGAGGATCGTCACCGGTTTGCCGTCGGGCCCGAACCCGCGCACGACGGTGACCAGCGCCCACTCGTCGGGGACCTTCTCCACTTTGATCGCGACCTTGACCTTCGCGTCTTTCTCGAGGCCCGTCCAGCTGGCCGAGATCGTCGGCTTTTCGGGATCGTCGAGATTCCCAGCGCCGGTGAAGGTGGCCACTAGGATCGCCGCCGAGAAAAAGGCCAGCGAGAGGATCATCCAGGAGCCGCGGCGGACGATCTGCTGCCGATACCAGCCTTCGACCTCGGACAGGAGCGAAGGGTCGACACCCGACATCTTCGGCCAGATCGCCAGGGACGCGCAGAACAGGCTCAGCCCCAGCGCCGCCACCGGCAGCGGCACGTCCTCGAAGGGCGCGGGCAGCTTCCAGCTGTTCTCGAGGACGCCGCCGAGATCGGTGAAGAGGCCGAGGCCGGCGAGCAGCGTGCCGATCACGGCCACGTTGGAGAAGACGAATTTCGCCAGTTCCTGGATCCGCAGCAGCGATTTTTCCGGCGCCAGGTTGGCGGCGGCGGCGAAGGCCGCTTTCTGCGCGGGGGTGGGTGGCCTGCCGACGATGGTGCCGTTCATCTCAGCCGACCTCGAAGACGTTTTCGTGACCCTTGGCGCAGGTCACCATGACCAGGCGGGGCTCGGGCGGTTTGGACCGACGGGAGGGGCCCTTCAGCCCGAAGACGACGACTTTGCCGCCGCCGGGCGGCAGCGTTGCCTTGGCGACCTCGACCTTCTCGGTCAGGTCCTCGTGATCGTCACCCCAGCACTGGTACCCCATGCTCACCCCGTTCGATAGAGCCGATTTCCCAACCTAAACAATTCGCTGCTGCATTCGCTCAGACCGCGTCGAGGGTCAGTCGCAGGCCTTCGTCGAGGCTCGTCGCCGGGCGCCAGCCGAGCTCGCGTTCGGCGCGGGAGGCGTCGAGGGAG
>CAVXKQ010000009.1:0-9158 GCA_963762325.1 uncultured Solirubrobacterales bacterium
ATCGCGAGCGCGAGGGGCTGTTCGCGAGCGAGGGCGAGGACCTGCTCGAGGCGGGCCTGGCCGCCGGGGCCGAGCCGCACCTGCTGCTCACCGCCGCCGGCTCGGGCCTCGGTGGTGAGGAGGTCGAGCCGGAGCTACTGGCGGCGACCTCGGTGCTCGGCTCCGGCACGCGGGCGATCGCGGTTTGGCCGCTGCGCTGGTCGGGCCCGCCGGGCTCGCCCTGCGTTTACCTGCACGGCGTCGCCGACCCCGGCAACGTCGGCGCCGTCGTCCGCAGTGCGCACGCGCTGCTCGACGCCCCGGTCGCGCTGGGGCCCGGCTGCGCCGACCCCTTCTCGCCGAAGGCGGTGCGGGCCAGCATGGGCTCGATCTTCGCCCAGCCGCCGGCGCGGGCTGAGGTGGGGGAGACGCCGGCGCCGCGGGCGGCCCTGGTGGCCCACGGCGGTGCCGGCCTGGAGGCGCTGGAGGGGGCGGCGACGCTCTGCCTCGGTGCCGAGCGGGAGGGGCTGCCGGCCGCAGTGCTCGCCAGTTGCGACGTCGAGGCGACGATCCCGCTCCGCCCTGGCGCCGCGGAGTCCCTCAACGTCGCCGCTGCGGCGGCGATCGCCTGTGAGCGCGTAGCGAGCGCAGCGTCCATACCTGACACTTCGCAAGCGAGCGAGCGGGAACAGTGATGTCCAAGCGGATATCGTCGGCCACGATGCCGGAGGCCCATCCCGATGCTTGAGCGGATCGAGGAGATCAGGGACGAGGCCGCGACGGCGATTGCGGCCGCGGGCGACAGCGGCGCGCTGGAGGAGCTGCGGGTCCGCTATCTCGGCCGCAAAGCGGAGCTGACCGGGATCCTGCGCGGGATCGCCGAGCTGCCCGCGGAGGAGCGGGGCAAGGTCGGGGGCGCTGCCAACGGGGCCCGCAAGGAGCTGGAGGCGCTGCTGGAGGCGCGCGCGGAGGATCTTGACTCGAGCGAGCTCGAGCAGCGGCTGGCCGCCGACCGGCTCGACGTCACCCTGCCCGGGGCGCCGCCGCGGCCGGTCGGCCACTCGCACCTGATCGCGCGCACCACGCGGCTGATCGAGGATGTGATGGTCGGCCTCGGCTACCGGGTGATGGAGGGGCCGGAGATCGAGCACGACTACTACAACTTCACCGCGCTCAACCATCCCCCGGGGCACCCGGCGCGGATGCTCCAGGACACCTTTTACGTCCAGTCCCACCCCGAGGTGCTGCTGCGCACTCACACCTCGCCAGTCCAGGTGCGCTCGATGGAGGCGCAGCCGCCGCCGATCTTCATCCTCGTCCCCGGCAAGGTCTACCGGCGCGACTCCGACGCCACCCACAGCCCGATGTTCCACCAGGTCGAGGGGCTGGCCATCGCCGAGGGGATCACCCTCGCCGACCTGCAGGGAACGCTGCTGGCGCTGGTCACCGCGATCTTTGGCGGCAGGCGCGAGGTGCGCTTGCGGCCTCATTTCTTCCCCTTCACCGAGCCGAGCGTCGAGGTCGACGTCTCCTGCTTCCAGTGCGAGGGCAGTGGCGCGCTCACCTCCGGCGAGCGCTGCAACCTCTGCAAGGGCCAGGGCTGGATCGAGATCCTCGGCGCCGGCATGGTCGACCCCAACGTGTTGGGCTTCGTCGAGCAGCACGGCTACGACGCCGAGCGGGTGCAGGGCTTCGCCTTCGGGCTTGGGGTCGAGCGGGTGGCGATGCTTCGCCACGGCGTGCCGGACCTGCGGCGCTTCTTCGACAACGACGTGCGGATGCTGGAGCAGTTCGGATGAGGGTCCCCTACTCATGGCTGCGCGAGTACTGCGACCCCGGCCTCGAGCCGGCGCGGCTCGCCGATCGACTGGTGATGACGGGGACCGAGGTCGAGCGCGTCGGCGCCGTCGGCCCGCCCACGCCGGACGGCTTCGTCGTCGGCCGGGTGCTGAGCGCCGAGCGGCATCCCGACGCCGACCGGCTGCGGGTCTGCCAGGTCGACACGGGCGATGGCGAGGGGCCGCGGACGATCGTCTGCGGCGCCCCCAACGTCGCCGCCGGCCAGAGCGTCGCCGTGGCCCAGCCGGGGGCGCGGATGCCGGGCGGAGAGAAGCTGCGCAAGGCGAAGCTGCGTGGGGTCGCCTCCGAAGGGATGATCCTCTCCGTCTCCGAGCTGGAGATCGGCGCCGACGCCGACGGCATCCTCGTGCTCGACGACGGGGTCGCGCCGGGGACCCCGCTGGCCGAGGTGCTGCCCCTGGCCGAGCCGGTGCTGGAGTTGGAGGTGACCCCGAACAGGGTCGACTGCTTCGGCATCTGGGGCGTCGCCCGCGAGGTGCACGCGATCTCTGGCGCGTCGCTGGCGGCCGAGCCTTGGAGCGAGGACGCTGTCGCCGAAGGCGAGGGGGACGTCTCCGACTACGCCTCGGTCGAGGTGATGGTCCCCGAGCTCTGTCCTCGCTTCACCGCCCGCGTCTTCACCGATGTGAGGATCGGCCCTTCGCCGCTCTGGCTGCAGGCGCGGCTGATCGCCGCCGGGCAGCGGCCGATCAATAACGTCGTCGACATCACCAACTACGTGATGCTGATGACCGCGCAGCCGATGCACGCCTTCGATCTGCTCGCGCTGCCGGGCGGATACCTCTATGTACGGATGGCAGACGACGGAGAGGAGATGGTGACTCTCGACGGTGTGGACCGGCGAGTTGACTCCGAGACTGTGGTTGTCTACGACCCCGACGGTCCCGCGGGGATCGCCGGGATTATGGGCGTCGCTGGAACGGATGTGGAAGATGACACGACCCAGGTCCTGCTCGAGGTCGCCAACTGGAACGGCACCAACATCCTCCGCACCTCGCGCCTGCTGGGGCTGCGCTCGGAGGCCTCCTCGCGCTTCGAGAAGCAGCTGCACCCGGCGCTCTGCATGCGAGCGCAGCGGATCGCCTCGCGGCTGCTGGTCGAGCTCTGCGGGGCGAAGCTGGTGCCGGGGACGATCGACGTCGCCGCCGAGCTTCCAGCGCAGCCGCGGATCCGCCTGCGGGCGGCGCGGGTCGAGGGGCTGCTGGGGATGGCGATAGATCAGGGCGACCAGGCCGGCTACCTGGAGCGCCTCGGCTTCGGCGTCGAGGCCGACGGCGAGGACCTCGAGGTCACGGTCCCGCCCGACCGCCACTACGACGTTACCCGCGAGGTCGACCTGATCGAGGAGGTCGGCCGCGTCCACGGCTTCGACGAGCACCTTCCGACCACCCTGCCGGCGGTCGCCGAGCGGGTCGGCGGCCTCAGCCGCGAGCAGCGCCTGCGGCGTCGTGCCGAGGACGCCCTGCGCGACCTCGGCTTCGACCAGATCGTCGGCTGGAGTTTCACCGACCCGGGTGAGGGCGGCCGGCTGCGGATCCCCGCGGGCGACCCGCGCGAGGAGCCCGTGCTGCTGGCCAACCCGCTTTCCGAGGACCAGTCGGCGATGCGGACGACGCTGCTCGGCTCGCTGCTCGACGTCGCCTCCCGCAACCTCGCCCGCGACGCGGACTCCGTCGCCCTCTTCGAGTCCGGCCAGGTCTATCTGCGGCTCGAGGTCGTCGGCGACGGCCCGCTGGCCGGCGTCTTCGCCGGGGAGCGGCCGGCGCCCTTCGCCGAGCCGCACCGCCTCGCCGGCCTGATCGCCGGCACGGCGGCGAAGTCCTGGCGCGGCGGCGGCCAGCCACTCGACTTCTTCGCGCTCAAGGGCTCGCTGGAGGCGCTGGCCGGCCAGCTCGGGGTCGAGCTCGGCTTCGAGGCGGCGCCGGAGCCGTTCCTGCACCCGGGCCGGGCGGCGGCGGTGGAGATCCTCAACGTGCCGGTCGGCTGGATCGGGGAGGTCCATCCGCTGGTCTGCCGGGAGTGGGGGATCGAGGCGGCGGTCGGCTTCGAAATCGCCACCGCGGCGCTGGTCGGCGCCGCCAGCAGCGGCGAGGAGACCTACGAGGACGTCACCGACTTTCCCGCCGTCCACCAGGACCTCGCCGTCGTCGTCCCGGCCGAGGTGGCGGCGCTCGCGGTCCGCGACGCGGTCCTCGAGGGCGGCGGCGAGCTGCTGCGCGCGGCCACGGTCTTCGACCTCTATGAGGGCGAGCAGCTCGGGGCGGGGCGCAAGAGCCTGGCTCTGCGGCTCGAGTTCCGCGCCGCCGACCGCACCCTCACCGACGAGGAGGTCGCCAGCCTGCGCGAGGCGATCGCGGCGAAGTTGGAGCAGATCGGGGGCAGCCTGCGTGAATGAGCCGCTGAGACAACCGCTCGCGGGCGAGCCCGCGGCGCGGGTGCTGGTCGCCGGCGCCTCCGGCTTCACCGGCGCCCTGGCCGCGCAGATCGTCTGGCGCCACCCGCGCCTGGAGCTGGTCGCCGTCACCTCGCGCAGCGACGCCGGCACCCGCCTCGACCGCCTCTACCCGCGCTACCGGGTGCCCCTGGAGCTGACCGCGCTCGACCTCGACGACCTCGGTGGCGTCGATGCCGCCATCGTCGCCTACCCGCATGGCGCCGCCGCCCCGACCGTCGCCGCCCTGCGCGAGGCAGGTGTGCTGGTCGTCGACCTCTCGGCCGACTTCCGGCTGCGCGACATGGACACCTACGAGCGCTGGTACGGGCAGCACGGCGCCCCGGAGCTCTTCGGCACCGGCGTCTACGGCCTCACCGAGCTCTACCGCGAGCAGCTGCGCGGGGCGAAGCTGGTGGCGACGCCCGGCTGCTACCCGACCGCCAGCGTGCTCGCCCTGGCGCCGCTGGCGGAGCAGGGGCTGATCGCCGACGTCGTCGTCAACGCCATGCAGGGGACCTCGGGCTACGGGCGCAGCAGCGACGACGACGTCCACTTCACGGCGATGACCGAGAACGCCTTCCCCTACAAGACCGAGGGGCACCGCCACCGGCCGGAGATCGAACAGGAGCTGGCGGCGCTCGGCAGCGCCGCCCCGGTCAGCTTCGTCCCGCACCTGCTGCCGCTCGATCAAGGTGAGCTGGCGACCTGCTTCGTCCGCACCAGCGAGCCGATCGCCAAGGAGGAGGTGCAGGCGCTCTACCGCGAGCGCTACGCCGGCGAGCCCTTCATCAAGGTGCTCGATGGCCCCCCCAACCTGCGGGCGGTGCGCGACGGCAACGAGTGCCACGTCTACGTCACCGTCGAGGAGCACGGCCGCGTGTTGGCCTTCGCGGCGATCGACAACATCTGGAAGGGCGCCTCCGGTCAGGGCGTGCAGAACCTCAACCTGATGCTGGGGCTCGACGAGACCGAGGGGCTGCTGTGAGCGCCCAGCTCGAGGACGTGCGGCCGAGCGGGCGGGAGCCGTTCTTCAGATCGCGCTGGGTCGAGGCCCCCGACAGGGTCGAGGAGCTGGACCCGACCGGGCTCGCGCCGGGCTTCCGTGCCGGCGGCGCCCACTGCGGGCTCAAGGGGGGCGGCAAGACCGACGTCGGACTGATCGTCTGCGACGAGGAGGGCGTCGGCTCATCGCTGCTGCTGACCCGCAACGCCTCCGCCGCGGCGCCGATCCGGGTCTGTCGCGACCACTGCGACGGCGGCCGTATCCGCGCCGCCGTCGTCAATTCCGGCAACGCCAACGCCGAGACCGGCGCCCAGGGCTACGCCGACGCGCTGGGGATGTGCGAGCGGGCGGCCACGGCGCTGGGCCTCGAGTCGGCGAGCGTCGCCGTCGCCGAGACCGGCACGATCGGGGTGCCGCTGCCGATCGAGGCCGTGCTTCCGGGTATCGACGCAGCCGCCTCGAACCTCTCCCCGGCGGGAGGCGGGGCCTTCTCCGACGCGATCGTCACCACCGACCGCTGGCCGAAGCGCTGCACGCTGCGGGCCGGCGGCGTCACCCTCTCCGCCCAGGCCAAGGGCGCCGGGATGATCGAGCCGGACATGGCGACGATGCTCTGCTTCGTCCAGACCGACGCCCTCGCCACCGACCTCGACGCGGCTCTGCGCGCGGCGGTCGACGCCTCCTTCAACCGGATCACGGTCGACGGGCAGATGAGCACCAACGACTGCGTCCTCCTGCAGGCGACCGGCGCCAGCGGCAGGCCACTGCCCCCGGGCCTGCTGGAGGCGGTCCTGACCCAGCTGGCGATCGAGATCGTCGCCGACGGCGAGGGCGCCGCCCGGATCGGCCGCATCGAGGTCACCGAGGCCGCTTCGGCGCCCGAGGCCGAGCGCGTCGCCCGCGCCGTCGCCAACTCGCCGCTGGTGAAGACGGCCCTCTTCGGCCGCGATCCCAACTGGGGCCGGATCGCGCAGGCCGCGGGCGCGGCCCTGGCCGGCGAGGACCTGGAGGAGTTCGGCGCCGGGGCGATCGACGCCGCCGAGCTTGGCGGCGAGGAGAGGGAAGCGGAGATCGGGATCCGGCTCGGGCGCGGCTCGCACCGCGCGCACGTCTGGTTCTCCGACCTCGGCTATGAGTACGTGAGGATCAACGCGGAGTACACGACGTGAACACGCCTGAGGAGACCATGAACCGACTATCCGACTCGAACGTCGCAGTCCTGCTCGAGGCTCTGCCCTACATCCGCGAGTTCCACGGGCGCACCGTGGTGATCAAGTACGGCGGCGCGGCGATGCTCGAGGAGGAGCTGCGCGAGGCCTTCGCGACCGACGTCGTCCTGCTCAAGTACGTCGGCCTCAACCCCGTGATCGTCCACGGCGGCGGCCCCGAGATCAGCCGCTACATGGAGCGGCTCGGGCTCGAGGTCCGCTTCCACGAGGGCCTGCGCGTCTCCGACGCGGAGACGGTCGAGGTGGCGAAGATGGTCCTGGTCGGCAAGCTCAACTCGGAGATCGTGCAGCGGCTCAACCGCCACGGCCAGCCCGCGGTCGGGCTGGCTGGCGAGGACGGCACCCTGTTCGAGGTGGCGCCCGCCGCCAACGCCGAGGAGGTCGGCTTCGTCGGCTCGGTCGAGCGGGTCGAAGTCGACGTGCTGAATCACATCGCCGCCGACTACATCCCGGTGATCGCCTCCTCGGCCTCCGACCGCCAGGGCCAGGCCTACAACGTCAACGCCGACGAGGCGGCCGGCAAGGTCGCCGCCGCGCTCGGCGCCTACAAGGCGATCTTCCTCACCGACGTCGAGGGCTGGCGGGCCGATGTCGCCGACGAGTCCTCGCTGATCTCCCGCACCTCGGTGCCAGAGGTCGAGGCGGTCCTGGCGGGGGTCGATGGCGGGATGCGACCGAAGCTGCAGGCCTGCGTCGAGGCGATCAGCGGCGGCGCCCAGTCCGCCCACATCATCGACGGGCGCCGGCCGCACAGCCTGCTGCTGGAGCTTTTCACCGACGCCGGCATCGGCACCATGGTGACCCCGTGAGCCTCGCCGAGGTCCAGGCGCTGGAGGACCGCTACCTGATGCGGACCTACCGCCGTGGCGCGGTCGACTTCGTCCGCGGCGAGGGCGCCCTGCTCTGGGACGCCGACGGCAAGGAGTACCTCGACTTCCTGACCGGGATCTCGGTCTGCTCGCTGGGGCACTGCCACCCGGCCGTGGTCGAGGCGGTGCGCGAGCAGGCGGGCCAGCTGATGCACGTCTCCAACCTCTTCTACACCGAGCCGATGGCGCGGCTGGCCGAGCGCCTCTCGGAGTCGAGCCTGGGCGGCCGCGTCTTCTTCGCCAACTCCGGCACCGAGGCCAACGAGTGCGCGATCAAGGTCGCCCGCAAGCACGCCCACGGTCGCGGCATCGCCGCGCCGGAGATCGTCAGCTTCGAGGGCGATTTTCACGGGCGCAGCTACGGCGCGCTCGCCGCCACCCCCGGGCTCGCCCGGAACGAGGCCCTGGGCCCGATGCTCCCCGGCTTCCGGGCCGTCCCCCGCAACGACGTCGCCGCCCTGCGGGCGGCCGTCGGCGAGCGCACCGCCGCGGTCTTGCTCGAGCCGATCCAGGGCGAGGCCGGCGTTCACCCGATCGCCGACGAGGCCCTGCTCGCCGCCCGCCAGGCCTGTGACGAGGTGGGCGCCCTGCTGATCCTCGACGAGATCCAGACCGGGATCGGGAGGACCGGCTCGCTCTGGGCCTACCAGCAGACCCCGGTCCGGCCCGACGTGCTGACCAGCGCCAAGGCGCTCGGCGGCGGCGTCCCGATCGGCGCCTGCATTACGGGCCCAGCCGCGGCCGACGTGCTCGAGCCCGGCGACCACGGCTCCACCTTCGCCGGCGGCCCGGTCGCGACGGCGGCGGCCCTTGCGGTTCTCGACATGGTCGACGACCCGGCGCTGCTGCGGCGGGTCCGCGAGCTGGGGACGCAGCTGCGTGAGGGCCTTAGGGGTCTCGAGGGGGTTGCCGAGACCCGTGGCCGCGGCCTGATGGTCGGCGTCGGCCTGGAGGAGGGGATCGACGCGCCGGCGGTCGCGGCGGACCTGCTGCGACGCGGCCTGGTCGTCAACGTCCCGGCCCCGGCGACGCTGCGGCTGCTGCCGCCGCTGCTGGTCGATGCCTCCCAGGTCGAGACGGCGGTTGGACTGATCGGCGAATCGCTTCTAGGCTTGTCCGCCTCGTGAGACGCAAGGATCGCTCAGCATCTTCATCGCCCGCCGCCAGCACGGCCGAGCGCCTCGCCGCGATCGTCGAGGCGGCCGAGCGCGCCGCGGTCACCGTCATCGACGACGCCGAAGAGCAGGCGCGCCTCCAGCTCGAGCAGGCGCGCGCCGAGGCCGACCGTCTGGTCGCCGACCGCCTCACCGCGATCTCGGACCTGACCGACTCCCTGACCGCCGAGGCGGAGGAAATCCGGAACCGGGCCGACCGTCTGGTCGCGGCGCTGGAAGAGGCGCGACGCCGCCTCGATGGCGACAACGCCCCCGACGCCGAGGCGCCCCGCTCGCGCTCTTCCCATCTGACCGCGGTCGACGCGGTCGACGCCCCCGCCGCCGAGGCGGCACCGGAGCCGGCTCCGGTGCCACGCGACCGCGGCACACCCGCCGGCGCCCGCCTGCTGGCCACCCAGATGGCGGTCTCCGGCAACAGCCGCGAGGAAATCGAAACGAGGCTGCGAAACGGCTTCGAGATCGAGGACACCGCCTCGATCCTCGACGCGATACTGGGTCCGGAGGAGTAGCGATGCACGAGGATCCGACGCGCCTGATGGGGCCGGAAGGGGAGGAGCCCGACGGACAGCGGCCCCACGGCAACATGCGTCTCCTGGTGGCCTGCCTGGT
>CAVXKQ010000010.1:0-113727 GCA_963762325.1 uncultured Solirubrobacterales bacterium
CAAGGTCGGGGCGAAGGTCGAGGTCGAGACCCCACGCGGCGTCAAAGCCTTCAAGGTCCTCAAGCTCGTCGCCTGATCCGCGCGGGCGATATCAGGAGAGCTCCTTTCTGGCGTCGCCGGCAGGGCTTATCGTCGTTGCGCCAGGATCCTTGTCCGACGCACGAAAGGGCTACTCATGAATGCTGAATCGACGCTTAGTGGCTGGTGGGTTTTCGCCGGTGTCCTCCTGCTCATCGCCGGCCTCCTCAACATCATCTGGGGAATCGCCGCGATCGGCGACTCGAAGTTCTTCACCGACGACGCCACCTACATCATCAGCGGTCTCCACACCTGGGGCTGGATCACCCTGATCGTCGGCGTGCTCGAGCTCGTCGCCGCCTTCTCGCTCTGGTCGGGCGGGGAGTTCGGCCGCTGGTTCGGGATCTTCATCGCCTCCCTGAACGCGATCGCGGCCCTGCTCTCGATCGGCGCCTACCCGTTCTGGGCACTGGCCGTCTTCGCGCTCTCGATCATCGTCGTCTACCAGCTCGCTGAGGGCCCGGAACGCACCGCCTGACCCCAGCGCCGCGGCGCTGGCTCCGACCCCGTGGGCGCGCCCATCCAGGCCCGCCCACGGGGTCGTAAATTCGTCCAGAGGCCCTTGACGCTAAGGTTTGCCAAGCGGCGGCCTCGCGACCCAGGGAAGGTCCGAGTCATTCAGGGCCGCTGAATTCGTCTTCCAGCGCCGCAGGTGTGATACCGGGGCAAGGGGGTAGGGACCGATCATGAACCGGAATCGAGATCGTAGCGACGGGTCGTTGAGGCAGGTGCGCATGCGTGGTCGCCAGCTGGGCGGTTGCACTGCCCTGGCTTTCCTGCTTCTGCTGCTCCTCTCGATTCCGTCCACCTCCCTGGCGTCCACCTACTACGTCGCGCCAACCGGATCTGACGGCGACCCCGGAACGATCGGCCAGCCCTGGAGGACGCTCGACCACGCCAGCCAGGTGGCCGGCGCCGGCGACACCGTCTACGTACGCGCCGGCTCCTACGGAGCGCGGGGCACCAGAACCACGATCGACAGTGTCGGGACCGCCTCGGCGCAGGTCTCCTGGCTCGCCTATCCCGACGATGCCGAACCCACGGTGCTGGGGCAATTGCAGGTGACCGGGAGCCACAATCGCATCTCCGGCTTCGTCTTCGAAGGGCCCACCGGCTCGGTCGCCGGCGACGGCGAGGACGTGATCGTCTGGCTCAACGCGGACGACGTCAGGTTCGACCACAACGAGGTGCGGGACGGGGCCGGTCACGCGGGGGTCTTCGTCTCCGACGCCAACGCGTTCTCGATCGATCGCAACTACATCCACGACAACGGCGTCACCTACAACCTCGATCACGGGATCTACGTCAGCTCCGGCTCCGGCCGCATCGAGGGCAATCTGATCGTCGACAATCACACCTGGGGAGTGCAGCTCTACCCCGGGGTCGAAGACGTGGTCATCGCCCAGAACACGATCGTCGGCAACGGTCGCGGCGGCGTCATCGTCAGCATCGACTCGGCCGACATCTCCGTCGTCAGGAACATCGTCGCGGACAACGGCGAATACGGCATCCGCGCCTACGAAGTCGTCGGCGACGGCAACGTCGCCAAGGAAAACGTGCTCTGGAACCAGGACTTCAACACCGACGGAGACGGAACCGAAATCAGCTTCACCCGCAATACCGAAGCGGATCCGCTGTTCGTCAGCGAAGACGACTTCCGCCTCGAAGAAGGCAGCCCCGCGGTCGGTCGGGGAATCAGCCAACCGCTCGCGGCCGAGCTTGCCGGGGCCGGCAGCGGCGAACCGCCGGTGCAACCGCCTCCCGCCGAAGAAGAAACCGCTCCTCCACCTCCACCGCCACCGCCCCCTCCGCCGCCACCGCCCCCTCCTCCTCCACCACCGCCACCTCCGCCACCGCCGGCTGAAGAAGAAGCCGTTCCGCCGCCGGCTGAAGAAGAAGTGGTCAGCCCGCCGCCCCCTGCCGAAGAAGAAGCCGCTCCCTCACCACCGACCGAAGAAGCGGCTCCTGGTCCTGCTCCTACTCCCACTCCGCCGCCGCTGACCGCGGGGACGCCGCCACCTGCGGCCGGGCAGGAAGCCGTCGCGCCGTCGCCGCCGGTGGAAGCCAAGCGACCGAGCTCACCTCGATACCGAGACTGGTCGCGCCACCATCGCCGCCACAGCCGCTGGCACTGGCGCCTCAAGTTTCGCCACTGGTAGCGCCGGCCGCCGCCTAGCGCGAGGCCCGCAGGTGCTCCAGGAGCCGGTCGATCAACGCAGCCTGGGCCGGCAGAATCTTTCTCCGCGCCTGTTCGGGATCGAACCACTCGGCGCGATCGACCTCGGGAAACTCGCGTTCGGCGCCGCTGCGGGGCGGCCACTCGATCGAAAAGGCGTTGCTGCTCAGTTCCGCCGGGTCGAAGTCGCCCTCCGCGGCCCACGCCTCCACCACCTTGCCGGCTTTCTGGCGAACCGCGCCGAGGTCGATCAGCATCTCGGCATCGATCGCGGGGGCGGTGCCCAGCTCCTCTCCCAGCTCCCGCAGGGCACACTCCCGGGCCGACTCGCCCGACTCGAATTCGCCCTTGGGGATCGTCCAGGCGCCGAGGTCCCGCTTCACCCAGTAGGGACCCCCTGGATGGACCAGCAGTAGCTCCGGCTCCTCGCCTGCGAAGCGAAAGAGAAGGATGCCGGCGCTGCGCTTTGTGGTCACCGCCGGACCGTACAACCCCGGCGGCCCAAATCTCGAGTAGTACTCGCAGCGATTCGACTATTGATCGCGACTACGATGGTGCGCAAAACGAGGGAGGGGATGCGTGGCTCCAGGAACCGATCAGCATCGTGGCATCGACCAGTCGCTCATGAAAGTCGTCGCCCACCCGATCCGTGTGCGGGCGCTCTCGGTGCTGATGGAGCGCACGGCAAGCGCCAAGGAAATCGCGACCGAGCTGAATACGCCGATGGGCAACATCAGCTACCACGTGCGCGAGCTGGAGCAGGTGGGGCTGATCGAACTGACGGGCGAAAAAAAGCGGCGGGGGGCGGTTGAGCGCTTTTATCGGGCGGTCCCCAGGCCGCTGCTCAGCGATGAGGACATGGAGAAACGCAGCCACGAGGAACGCGAGAGCATCTCGGTCGGGACCGTCCAGCTGATCGTCGCCGACGTGACAGAGGCGCTCAACTCGGGCAGCCTGGCCGCCCGCAGCGACACCCACATGACCCGCGTTCCCATGCTCCTCGACGAGGAGGGTTGGGAGCAGCTGATCGAGATCCAGGCTAACGCGCTGCGGGCGATCTTCGACCTGCAGGCAGCCAGCGCCCAACGACTCGACGAAGGCGACGGCGAGGCTGGCATCCCCGTGACCGCCGCGATGATGTGCTTCCCGACACCGCCGAAGCGAGGTCCCAATTAGGGAGCGTCAGCCGCCGAGCCGGTAGGCCACGATTTCCGGCACCTGGCCTTCGGCGCTGGCCAGGCCGGCGGGTGCGATCACCGTGTCGCCGCTGATCGAGACGCCGGTGTTGATGCTGGCCGGCAGGCTTCCGACCCAGGCTTCGTTGCCGGTTTCCTTGTCGAAGGCAAAGACGCTCCCTTCGAAGGCGGTGGTGAAGACGAGGTCGTTGACCACGGTCGGGGCGCCGAACGCCGCCGAGGTGAATTCCTGGTTCCACCGAATGCTGCCCGTCGCCGCGTCGATCGCCACGAGTTCTCCCGACATTTCGCCGCCTTCTCCGAGCGCGCCGCTGGAGGAGATCGTCAGCGGGTGGTTGACGACCGGCACGAAGAGGTTCGTCCCGTCGGTGGCCATCGGAGCGATCACCCCGCCCAGGGTGCCGGGGAAGACTTCGCCCGCTTTGATCTTCGAGGCTTCGCCCTTCAGCGCGAGCAGGTTGTCGCCGTCATGGCCGTTGTGGGTGCCCACCGGCCGCTTCCAGACCGGCTTGCCGGTCTTGGCATCCAACGCCACGACGATGCCCGACTTGCCGGCGCCGATCGCCAGCTCCCTGCCGCCGGCTTCGATCAGGATCGGCGGGTCCTGGAAGTCCCAGTCGTAGATGTCGTGCGGAGTCTGCTGGTAGTGCCACCGCACCTTGCCGGAGCCGGCGTCGAGCTTGACCACCGAGTTCGTGTAGAGGTTCGCGCCGGGCCTGCTGGAGCCCCACGGCTCCTGGGGAGTCCCCGGGTAGGGGGCCGGGTTGCCGGTGCCGAAGTACATGTCGCCCTGATCGTCGAATGAGGGCGGCTGCCAGAGGCCGCCGCCGGAGTTGACTTCGGTGTCTCCCCAGAGACTCTTCGGCACGGTGTCGAAGCGCCATTTCTTGGCGCCGGTCTTGGCGTCCAGCGCCCAG
The DNA here is from genome assembly GCA_963762325.1 of uncultured Solirubrobacterales bacterium. GTDB lineage: Bacteria > Actinomycetota > Thermoleophilia > Solirubrobacterales > 70-9 > VAYN01. The sequence continues at coordinate 4,368 of CAVXKQ010000010.1, forward strand.
AGGGTGCCGACCCCACCCCCGGGGTAGGCCCGGTTGACGGTCGTCGGCACGGTCGAGACGTAGACCAGGCCGTCGTGGTAGCCCGGCGCCATGTCGATGGCTTCGCCTGAGTTCACCACCAGCGGCGTCGACCAGACCTCCTTGCCGGTCTTCTGGTCGAGGGCGAAGGCGTCGCTTGCCGTGGCGCCGAACACGCGCCCCCCGCTGACGACGACCCCGTTCGGGCCCTCGTTCGGGATTTCGTATCGCTTGCGCCACTGAACCTCGCCGGACTCGAGGCTGATCGCTTCCACGTTCGACTCCAGGTCCTGGGAGTAGATGACGCCGTTGACGATGACCGGCGAGGAGGCGTGCGCCCCGTAGGCGCTCTGCGCGGTCAGCGGCAGAGTCCAGGCGATGTCGAGTTCGCTGACGTTGGAGCTGTCGATGGTGCCTTTCGCCTCACGCGTGTTGGCTACGTCGACGCCCGGGTAGCCGGCGCCCGTCAGCTCCAGGTCTTCGCCGGAGGAGGACGACCCCGCCAGCAGCAGAACCAGGGCGGCGATCGCCACGAGCGCCACGACTCCGATCGCGATCCACGCGGCCTTCGGCACTTTCTCCAAGCTCACGTCATCCCCCTGGTTCGTTTAAGTACTGCTCTTTACTCGAGTGATAAAGACTTATATTGCATAGGCTCGGCCGCGTCGACCTCCCCGCCGCCGGTCTTCTCGGCCAGCAGCGGCTGCAGTATCCGGTTGGAGACCAGGCCCAGCGCGCCGAGGTTCGCGAAACCCGGCCCCTGGCTGAGGCCGCCGAGGCCGGGGATGTGCAGCCGCGGCGACATCCCCTCCAGCTCGAGCGCCCGGCCGATCCGGATCTCGGTGCCCGGCGGGCGCTCCCAGACGGCTCCCGCCTGACTCTCGACCTGCGCCCGCACGCTCGGCGGGAAGAGGCCGCGCAGCTGCGCGAGCAGGTCGAAGCCGGTGCAGTTGACGACGTACTCGTGCGCGCCCTCGGCGCACCCCGCAGGCGCCTCGTACTCCAGCCGCACGCCGGCGCCGTCGTCGAGCGAGCCGACGTCGGTAACCCGGCCGGTGACGAAACGGCAGCGATCGTCGTAGGCGATCGCTGCCAGGCTCGGCGGGTCGAAGACGCCGCGGTCTGAGTGCTTGACGAAGTCGCGCCGCGTCTGCAGGTCCAGCGAGCTCCACTCGACCTCGTCGGGGTTGGAGAAGACGCGGTTCTCGAGGAAGCTCTCGCCGCGGCTCATCGGCAGCATCGGCGTGTAGACCGTGAACCGGGAGCGCGGCCGCAAGCCGCGTAGGAACATCACGCAGCTGAGCGCGCTCTCCCCCCCGCCGACGACGGCGATGTCGCAGGAGCGATCCTCGGGCAGGCGGGCGAACTCGCTGCGCTTGCTGTCGCAATGGAAGAGCCGCGAGCCGACGCTGGGCTCGTGCGGGAAGGCGCGGTGGGTGCCGGGGCCGGTCAGGACCAGGGCGCCGCCGGCGTGCCGGGAGGTACCGGACGGCTCCTCCACGTCGATCACCCAGCGGCCGCCGCCGTCCTCCAGCGAGACGGTCGAGACCCTGCCGTGGACGTGGGTGACGCCGTTCGTCGCCCGCGACATCACCCAAGTCAGGTACTCGCCGTAGTCGCGGTGGCGCACCGAGGGCGAGCCGGCGTCGATCCAGCGGGCGTAGGCGCGCTTGCCGATCAGGTACTGCTGCCAGGAGAACGCCATCGCCGCCGCGTCGATCGCCTCCCCCGCCTCGCCGAACTCGTAGTGGCTCTGGTACGGGAAGCCGATGTCCTTGATCGGGGTCACCGCCAACGGCTCCTCGCCCGAGGTCATGCCGTTGCGGCCCAGCCAGGAGGCGGCGGGCTCGGTCCCCTCGACCACCTTCAGGGTGAACGGCCCGAGGCCGAGGCCGTTGAGCACGTGGACCTTGGTCGCGATCCCGGCCGCCTTGGCGCCGGCGCCCACTATGAGCAGATCGGTCGCGGCTAGCACGGCTCGGCGATCACCAGCCCGCTGCGGTCGGGGCTGAAGGAGATGGCGCTTTTGCGCATCCGCTCGGCGCGGCCGTCGACCGGGCGCAGGTCGACCTCGGAGAAGACCGTGCGCAGCACCCGCTTCATCTCCAGTTCGGCGTAGCTGGCGGCGAGGCAGCGGCGGGTGCCGCCGCCGAAGGGGATCCAGGTGTAGGTCCCGGGCTGGCGATCGAGGAAGCGCTCGGGGATGAAGCGCTTGGCATCCGGGTAGATCTCCTCGCTGCGATGGATCAGGTGGATGCAGGGCGCCACCGTGGTCCCCGCCGGCAGGTCGTAACCGCCCAGCCGCATCGGCTCGAGCAGGCGCCGGACCACCACCGGCACCGGCGGGCGCACCCGCAGCGTCTCCTTGATCACCGCGTCGAGATACCTGCCGTCGCCGTCCTCACGCACCTCCGCCTGGGTGCGAGCGAGTTTCTCCGGGTTGCGCAGCAGGCGCTCGAAGGTCCAGGCCAGCGAGCTCGACGTCGGGCCGTCGGTGAGCAGAGTCAGCAGTTCGTCGCGAAGGTCGCGCTCGCTGAGCGGCGAGCCGTCCTCGTAGCGCGCCTGGACCAGCATCGAGACCACGTCCTCGCGCAGGTCGCCCTCGGCGCGACGGCGGCGCACCTCCCCGATGACCGCCTCCTCGACCGGGCCCATCGCCTGGCGGAAGTGGCGCGAGCGAACCACCCAGCGTGGGCCGAAGGTCGCCAGCAGGGTGAGGTTGCGGGAATCGTTCATCCACAGGGTCAGCCGCCGCAGCAGCTCGCGCAGCGGGCTCAGGCGCTCCTCGTCCTCGGCGCCGAAGACGGCCCGCATCACCACCTCCTGGGTGATCGCCTGCATCCGCGGCCAGAGCTCGAAAGGCTCCCCGACCGGCCAGCGGCCCACTTCCTGGCGAGCCACGGCGGCCATCATCTCACCGTCGCCTTCGATGCTCTTGCCGTGGAAGGCCGGCAGCATCAGCTTGCGGCGGGTCATGTGCTGCGGTTCTTCCAGCAGCATCACCGAGTGCGGCCCAAGCACCGGCCCCAGCATCGGGTTGGCCAGCGCGACCCCAACCGCGTCGCCGGCGGTGAAGACCTTTTTCACGTCGTCGGGGTCGCTGAGCACGACCCAGTCGCCCCAGTGGAGGATGCGCAGCGTGAAGATGTCGCCGTAGCGCCGCTGGCAGCGCTCGAGAAAGGGCAGCGGGCGCTGGGTCCAGCCGATCGCCTGCAGCGCCCGCGGCATCCGCGGGCCCGGCGGCAGCCCGGCGGCGCCAACGCCGCCGCTGCCTCCGTTGGCGCTCATCCCGTCCTCCGCAGCTCCGGCGCGACGGCCGCCTCGGCCTCCATCAGCTCGTCCTCCGCCTTGCAGGTGGCCGCGATCAGCAGGTCGAAGAGGTCGCCGGTGAACTCGATCGGCAGGTCGGCCTGGGCGCCGCGGGCGAGATAGCGCGAGCGCACCTCCTCGACCCGGTTCGGCTGCATCACCGGAATCCCGTGAGCGCGCTTGTAGAGCGCCACTTCGCGGCAGATGTCGAAGCGCTCGCCGAGCAGGCGGGCGATCTCGTCGTCGATCCCGTCGAGACGGCGGCGGAACGGCTCCAGGCCGCTCATGCCTGGCTCCCCTCGAGCAGCCCGGTGGCGAAGGCGTTGCTGCACTCGGCCAGCACCGGCAGCGAGTAGCCGCCCTCCTGGATCACGCAGACCGGCAGCCCGGACCGCGCCAGCACCCGCCCGACGTCGGCGAAGATCGCCGGCGCGAAGTCCCAGGAGCCGTGCGGATCCTCGGCCACGGTGTCGTAGCCGAGCGAGACGACCAGCGCGGCGGCGCTCGCCGACAACTCCCGGACCGAGGCGGCGACCGCCTCCAGGTAGGACTCGGCGTCGGGACTGGCGCCGAAGGCGACGACCCGCTCGCGCTCACCACGCGGCAGCACGGTGCCGGCGGCGACGTTGGTGACCGGCGAGGCGTGCAGCGAGTGCAGGGTCGCCTGCTCCATGCGCTCGACCAGGGCAGCGGTCCCGTTCGGGTAGTGCAGGTCGAGGTCGAGGATGCCCACCGGGCCGACCCCCGCCGCGCAGAGCGTCCAGGCCGCCGCCGCCGCGTTGTTGAGGTAGCAGTAGCCGCCGAGGAAGCCGGGCCCGGCGTGGTGGCCGGGCGGGCGGCAGACGGCGTAGGTGAAGTGGGCGCCGCAGGCGAGTCGCTCGGCGGCGGTGATCGCGGTCCGCACACCCTCGCGGGCGGCGGCGACGAGACCGACGCAGACGGGGATGTCGGGCTCCAGGCCGGGCGGCGCGAACTCCGGCATCAGCACCGGCTCCGCCGACTCGACCCGGCGCAGGGCGTCGAGGTAGTCCGCCTCGTGCATCGCCCCGAGGGTACGTTCGAGCTCCTCGTCGCCGGCATCGGCGGGGATCGCCCGCACGGCTTCGTGGCGAGTCAGGCCGGCGCTCAGCTCGTCGAGCCGGCGGTTGCTGTCCTGGCCGGGAACGGTGCGGCCGCCTTCCCTGATCCAGGGCGCCGCGTCGTCGCTGCCGCGCCGCTGCTCGACCATCAACAGCTCGCTCACCACGCCACCCCCATCGCGCTCAAGGCAACACTCTCCGCATCCGCGGCCCCAGGTGCTCGAAGCCGTTGCCGAGATAGAAAGCCTCCGTGGCGCGGATCGCGTCGAAGCTCTCCCGGGGGAGGCCGACCTCGATCCGCGCCACACCCTGCCTCCCACACAGGGCCGCAAGCTCGTCGACCAGGCCGGCGCCGACCCCGCGGCTGCGCCACTCCGGACCCACCCAGAGGTCCTGGATCGTCGCGTAGCGCCCTGGCACGTGCAGGGCCCGCTGCCAGCTGGCGCTGAGCACGCCCACGATCTGATGCTCGGCCTCGGCGACGAGCAGGATGCCGATGCCCGGGTCCGCGAGGGCGGCGCGGATCTCTGCTTCGAGCGCCTCCCGCGCCGGTCGCCTGCCGCCGAGCTCGACCAGCAGCGCCTCAACCGCCGCGGCGACAGGGCCAACGTCGGCGTCGCCGGCCGGGCGAATCGTCGCCGCCATGGTCCGCGCCGGGCTCATGCCGCCCGGGCCCCCTGAACCGCACCGGCACCAGCCTCCGGTTGTCCCTTGTAGCCCTCTGGGCGACAAACGTCGTGCGGAGCGGGCTCCAGCTCCACGCTCCAGGCGTCGGCACCCTCGCGGCCGGTGGCGACGCGGGCGATAGCCGCCATCGGCGCCTTCGCCTTGAGCAGGATCTCGTCGAACTCGTCCTCGGGGTCGGACTGCATGACGATCGCGCCACCGGCGCCGATCGTGGTCCGGCCCGGCCGCATCACGATCGTGCGGATGACGATGCTGAGGTCGGTGCTGCCGTCGAGGCCGAAGTAGCCGATCGCCCCGGAGTAGACGCCGCGCGCCTCGCGCTCGAGGTTGTCGATGATCTCCATCGTGCGCAGCTTCGGCGCCCCGGTCATCGAGCCGCCCGGGAAGCAGGCGTGCACGCACTCGACCGGCGTGCGACCGGCTTCGAGCACGCCGCTGATCGTCGAGACCACCTGGTGCACGGTCGCGTAGGGCTCGATCGCCATCAGCTCGGGGACGCGGACGCTGTCGACGTCGCAGACCCGGCCGACGTCGTTGCGCAGCAGGTCGACGATCATCAGGTGCTCGGCCTTGGTCTTTTCGTCCTCGGCCAGCTCGGCCCGGCGGTCGGCGTCGACCACCGGGTCCTCGCTGCGGGAGATCGTTCCCTTGATCGGGCGCGCCTCGACGCGGCGGTCGCGACCAACCGAGAGAAAGCGCTCCGGCGAGGAGCTGACCACGGCCCGGTCGCCGAACTTGAGATAGGCGGCGAAGGGGGCGGGATTGCTGTGTCGCAGGTGGCGGTAGAGGACGAAGGGGTCGGGGCTGGCGGTGGTCGAGAACTGGTCGGTCAGGCAGACCTCGTAGGACTCGCCGGCGGCCAGTTCTTCCTGGCTGGCGGCGATATCGGCCAGGTACTGCTCGCGACCTCGACCGGACTGGAAGCTGACGTGGGGCTCGGGATCCTCGGGTTCCGGGGTGGGGACCGGGGCGGGTGGGTTCGCGAGCGTCTCGACGACGGCGGCGGCGGCGAGCTCGACCCAGGCGTCGGCCTCGGGGTCCTCCTCGGGGCCGACCGCGAGCGCGTAGGTCCGGCGCCTGACGTGGTCGACGGCGATGACCCGGTTGGCGAGCATCAGCGCCGCGTCGGGCATGTCGGAGCTGTGCACGTTGGCGGAGCCGCAGTCGGCCTTGCACTCATAGCCCAGATAGCCGACGTAGCCGCCGACCAGGCCCCGGGTCAGCTGCGCCGGCGGCTCGATCGCGTGGCTGGCCATCTCCTCGCCGAGCAGGTCGAAGATCGAGCGATGCTCGACCGCTTCCCCACCGCCGCGGCGCACCGCGATCTCCCCGGCGTCGACGTCGTATTCGAGCAGGCAGCGCTCGGGGCCGGCGCTGGTGCCCATGTAGGAGCACTGCGCCAGCCGCGTCGGCGCGTCGGCGCTGTCAAGCCAGAACGCGTTCTCGGCGGTGCCGAAGAGCCGTTCGAAGAGCCCCTCCGTCTCGACCTCCGCCTCGATCTCCCTGACCCGCAGCCGCCACCCCGCCGGCCCCACCTGCCTCGGGGCCGCTGGGCCTGAAACGTCCGCCATTTGGACGCTTGCGGCCCGTCGACCCGGGTTTTGGGAGGACTTGTGGCGGCTCGCCAGCGCGTAGAAGTTTTCGGCGATCGCGCGGCCGTGCTCGGTGGCGATCGACTCGGGGTGGAACTGCACGCCCCACATCGGCCGGCTGTCGTGTTCGACCCCCATCACGACGCCGTCGTCGGACCAGGCGGTCTCGTGGCCTTCCGGCCCAACCGGACCGGTGATCGCCAGCGAGTGGTAGCGCACGACCGAGAAGTCCTGGGGGATGCCCTCGAAGATGCCGCTGTCGCTGTGGCGCACGTGGCTGAGCCGGCCGTGCATCGCCATCGGCGCGGTGCTGACGCCACCCTCGAGCAGGTTGCCGATGCCCTGATGGCCGAGGCAGATCCCCAGCACCGGGATCTGGCTGTAGCGGAGGATGTCGCGGCAGACGCCGAAGTCGTGCCAGCGTTCCGGCCGCCCCGGGCCGGGCGAGAGGACGATCGCGTCGAAGTCCGAGCGCGAGAGCACCCGCCAGGAGACGGCGTCGTTGTTGACCACCACCGGCTCCTCGCCCGAGGCCGCGGCCAGCAGGTGGAAGACGTTGTAGGTGTAGGAGTCGTGGTTGTCGACCAGCAGGGTCCTCATCACGCCCCCTCCAGGCCGAGGCCGCGCACGCCCTGCTCCAGCACCGTCCGCACCACCCGCTCGACCTCCGGCGCCCGCTCGTCCTCGCGGTACCAGCGGGCGAAGTGGGAGAGGTAGCGCGCCAGCGGCACCACGTCGAGGTTCTCGACCGAGCTGCGCAGGTGGCGACGGTAGAGCGCGGACTGGACCACCGCGAAGCGGTAGTCGGGGTTCACGGCCGCGCGCTCCGCCGCCGGCGGTGCCGTGCCCCGGTGCGCCTGCGCCTGGGCGATGTCCCAGCCCAGGCTCCCCTTCTCCTCCTCCAGCAGCTTCTCGGGCTCGAAATCGACGCGCTTGGTGGTCGGCTGCATCAGGAAGTAGCCGAGCGCGACCTGGGAGGGGACGCGGTCGGGATGAGGGTGGCCGCGGCGCACCTCGGCGCGCTGGGGGTCCGCCTCGATCTCGCGCTCGAGCCACTCGGCGAGGTCGTCGATCAGCAGCGCCCCTTCCTTGCTGGAGGTGATCGAGCGTTTCTCGCGGGCGACCATCCCGTGGAAGACGTCGTAAGTGGGCGGCCCGCCGCCCTTGGCGCTGCCATTGCCGTTGCCATTGATTGCTTCGAGCTCGTCGATCAGCTTGCGCCGGCAGGTGACGTGGGCGACCCACTCGGTGCCGCAGACCTGCAGCGAGATGACGTCGTCGAGCTCCGGCGCCGCCGACCAGTAGGCGAGCGCGCGCATGTGCTGGGTCGGAAGCCCGTCGGCGCGGACCAGCGGCATCTCCTCCAGCTCCTCGCGTTCGGTCTCATACATCACCATGTCGTCGCCGTAGCGGCGGGTCAGCTTGCCTTCGCTCAGGCCCTGGTTGGTCAGCTCCAGCACCTCGGGCAGGAAGTCGGACTCGAAGATCACCTTGTCGAAGGCGATGCCGAGGCGGCCCAGCGTCTTGCGCTGACCGGAGATCACCCAGGCGCGCGTCTTCGACCAGAGTTCGAGCGCGCCCTGATCGCCGCTCAGGACCCGCACCATCAGCTCATCGGCTTTGTCGTTGTAGAGGGCGGACTCCCGCGCCACCGAGTCCTCGGCGCCGTCCTCCTCGCCGCCGCCGGCCCGCCCCGCCTTGACGTAGTCGGCGTAGCAGGCGCCGACGAAGTGGTCGCTCTTCTCTTCGCCGTCGGGCCAGACCTGCTGGTCGCGGCCGCTCTCGACCACCCCGGCCATGGCCTCCCCCATGCTGCGGCCGACGTCGCAGATCAGGCTGCGGCGCTCGACCCGGGCCCCGGCCTGCTCCAGGGTGGCGCCGATCGCGTGGCCGATCGCGAGGTTGCGAAGGTGCCCGATGTGCAGCGCCTTGGTCGTGTTGGCGCCCCAGAAATAGACGGCGTAGCGCTTACCCTCGGCGAGGTCGAAGTTCGCCGAAGCCGGCCCCTCGCCGGCCTCCAGCTCGGCCCCGGCCTGCTCGATCCAGGCGTCGTCGAGGCGCATCAGAACCTGTCCGCCCTGCTCGGCGACGGCATCGGCCCAGGGCTCGGCGGCGATCTGCTCGAGGGCGGCCCGGGAGCCCTCGTGGTCCTGCCAGTCCGAGACTCGCGGGACCAGCATCAGGTCGAAGTCCGGCCGCGGCCGGAAGGGCGAGCGCAGCGCCCAGTGGACCTGCCCGTCCCCCCGCGCCGCCGTTTCCTCGAAATAGTCGAAAAGGTGCATTCCCATAGCCCGTTCGCAGTTGCCTGTTTACGAATGCACCAGCCGGGACTCGAACCCGGATCAACGGCTTACAATGCCGTCCCTTTAACCGATTAAGGCACTGGTGCTGGCTATGAGAACCTCCCAGTCATAAATTTTGACTGGTCGATTCCGGCGCGAGCATAACAGTATTCCTGTCTGGCGCCAACTTTCTTGACCAAAGGCGCGGTGTCAGGCGATTCGGCGCTCGAAGACGCAGTCCAGCCGGCGCTCGTCCTCCTCGCCGGGGACCGTCTTGTCCAGCTGGAGCCGCGCCTCGCGACCGTCCAGGCGAATGGTCGCCACCTGGTTGTCGAAGTAGGGGCCCTCAGCGAGGCGCCAGCGCAGCGCCGGGTCGGCGACCCCCGCCGAGTCGCCCAGCGCCCGCATGGCGGCGGTGAAGGGGCGCGAGAAGCCGACCCTGATCGCCAGCCGCTCTCTGCTCTCCAGCGGGTTGCGGTAAGGCGAGCAGACCGCCTGGTAGACGGCGCTCTCGATCCCCGCCCCGGGGCGGAAGGCCGTCTCGGCCAGGTAAGCGTGGTGGACGTCGCCGGAGAGGACGACGATCGAGGCCGGCGCCCGGCCGCGCTCGCCGGACCCGACCTCTTCGATCAGCCCCCGCAGCCCCTGGAAGGACTTGTCGAAGGAGGCCCAGTGGTCGAAGTCGACGGCGCGGCGCAGCTTCTCGACGCCGCGAGCGGCGAGGCTCCCCCAGGCACCGTCGCAGACCCGCTCGCTCCAGGCCTCGAGAATGGTGGAAGCCCGGCGAGAGCAGCCAGGGCACCGTGGTGGCAAGGAGTAGGTGGTCGAAGTCGCCGCTGGCGTGCTCGGCGATCCAGCTCCACTCCTCGTCGTCGACGATCGCCCGGTCCCCCTCCTCGAGCACCCGGCCGGCGCGGGAGTCCATGAAGATCGCCCGGGTGCCGCCGAGATCGCGGCAGAAGCTCCAGCGGGTGCCGTTGCCGGTCGTCTGCGTCTTGGCGGCGAACTCGCGCAGCACCTTGGTGGCGTGGACGTTGCCGCGAACGCTCCGGTAGAGGTCGTCTTCGTCGAGCGTCCGCGGCGCCAGGTTGCCGAGGTGCTGGTAGATCCAGTAGCTCATGATCCCGGCGGTCGCCCGACCGTGCCACCAGGACTTGCGCCGCATCTCCTTGAGCCAGGAGCGCGAGATGTTCCAGTCGTCGCTCATGTCGTGGTCGTCCCACTGCATCGCGACCGAGACGGTGGAGAACAGCCAGCGGATCAGCGGGTCGCTCCAGGCCTCTTCGTAGAGCCAGGAGTACTCCTCGAAGTCGATCACCTCCTCGCCCGGAGGGGTGTCGGTGCCGCGCCGCCGGCGGATCTTTTCGCGGGTGCGCGGCGAGCCCTCGTCGACGTAGACCTGGTCGCCGAGCAGGAACAGGAACTCGGGCCAGCGATCGCGCTCGGTCCGGGTCATTTCCCGCGCCAGCACCCGCAGCGCATCGAACTCCCTGCCGTCTTCGTGGCGGTCCTTGCTGTGCGTGTAGGGCTCCTCGTGCGGCAGCGCCACCCGGCAGGAGCCGAAGCAGACATCGATCGGGCGCTCGCCGCCGAGCGTGCGGATCGCACTCGGCGGCAGCTCCGAGCCGGGTGCCGGCCAGCGCCGCTCGCCGTCGAGCGCGACCTCGTACTCGTTGAAGCTGTCTGGCTCCAGCCCTTCGATCCGGACCAGCGCGTAGTGGCGCGCTTCGACCGTGAAGGTGGGCTCGCAGCGTCCCAGCACCTCGACCTCGCAGGGGGCGTCGGTCTCGACCCAGACCGTCGCCTCGGTCTCGCCGACGTAGCGCAGCAGGGGCCCGAGGACGAGGTCGGCCATCGCCTCAGATCCTGCCGGCCTCGAGCAGGCGGGCGAGAAAGCGCCTGGTCTCCGGTCGCTCCGGCGAGGAGAGGACGCGCTCGGGCGGCCCCGACTCGACGATGCGGCCGTCGTGGAGGAAGGCCACCTCGTCGGCAACCTCGCGGGCGAAGCTCATCTCGTGCGTGGCGATGACCATCGTCATACCCTCAGCCTTCAAATCCCGAACCGCCGCCAGGACCTCGCCTACCAGCTCCGGGTCCAGGGCGCTGGTCACCTCGTCGAGCAGCAGCGCCCGCGGGCGGCCGGAGAAGGCGCGCGCGATCGCCACCCGCTGCTGCTGGCCGCCGGAGAGGTTGTCGGGACGGTCGTCCTCGCGGCCGGCGAGGCCGAAGCGCGCCAGCAGCGCCCGGCCGCGGTCTTCGGCCTCGGCGCGGCGGATGCCGTGCGCCCGCATCTCCCCCAGGACCACGTTCTGCAGGGCCGTCAGATGGGGGAAGAGGTTGTAGGCCTGGAAGACGAGGCCGAGGCGGCGGCGGACCGCGACCGGCTCGACCGCCGGGTCGGTGATCGCCTCGCCGTCGAGGAAGACGTCGCCGTCGTCGATCTCCTCGAGCAGGTCGATGCAGCGCAGCAGGGTCGACTTGCCGGAGCCGGAGGCGCCGATCAGGGCCACCGCCCGGTGCTCGCCGACCGTCAGGTCGACGCCGCGCAGGACCCGGCGCGCGCCGAAGGCCTTGGTGACGCCGCGCACCTCGATCACCGGCGCGCTCATCGCACCTCCCCGCCGCCACCCATGCGGTCGACGACCCGGGCCAACGGCACCGTCACCGCCAGGTAGAGCAGGGCCGCGGCAATCAGCGGCGTGTAGTTGAAGTTCTCGCCCTGGATGATCTGGGCGATCCGGAACGCCTCCTGCGGGCCGAGGATCGAGATCAGGGCGACGTCCTTCTGCAGCGAGACGAAGTCGTTGAGCAGCGGCTGCGCGACCCGGCGCACCGCCTGCGGCAGGATCACGTGCCGCAGCGCCTGCGCGTCGGTCAGCCCGACCGCCAGCGCCGCGTCGTGCTGCCCTTTGTGGATCGAGCGGATGCCGGAGCGGTAGACCTCGGCGACGTAGGCGCTGTAGGAGAGGCCGAGTGCGATGCCGCCGAGGACGACCGGGTCGGTCGGCAGCCCGGTCAGCTGCAGGGCGGGGATCCCGAAGCCGACCAGGTAGACGAGCAGAATCGTCGGCACCCCCCGGAAGAGGTCGACGAAGACCACGCTCAGCATCCGCAGGGGGAAGAACGCCGGCGCCCGGCTGGTCCGCACCAGGGCGATGAGGAGGCCGACGATCAGCACCGCAATCTCGACCACGACGAAGATCTTGACGTCGAGCCAGAAGCCGTCCAGCACTTCGGGGAACGAGTCGCTGAAGACGCTCCAGGAGAAGAAGGTCTCCCGCACCGCCGGCCAGCCGGGACTGGTCAGGACCCAGGCGGCGAGCCCGCCGAGGACGACCGCGGTGGAGACGACGGCGATCGCCTGCCCCCGCCGCGCCTGCCGGCGCTTGGCCGCCAGCCTTTCGAGGCGGCGATCGCTGATGACGGCGGTCTCGGTCACCTGGCCGCCGATTCTGACCCCGGCCGGGGACGGCGCGGCGACGCTGAACTTCAGGCTTTTCCGATCAGTTGCTGCCGCAGCTGATCGCTGTGCTTCTCCGCCGTCGTTCTGAGCCTGGAGTATTCGTGCTGGATCTCGCCCACCTCGTCGGTTTCGTGGTAGACGAAGGCTCGGCCCACCGATCCGTCGTCGCCGATCTTGCCGGTCACCGCGAGCGGCTGCGAGGCGTCGTCGGCCAAGAGGAGGCCTTTGTAGGGCTGGAAGGAGATCTCGAGCTTCCGCGCGGCCTCGACCGGGCAGAGGAGAAGCTTCGCCGAGGCGGCCTCGTGGAGCTCGAGGAACTCGGCCAGCTTCTCGCATTCCCTGCGATCGGCGAGCTCCTCCTCGGAGACCAGGCGTATGCGCTCCAACTCGATCCCGTCATCGCGCGCGCGACGCGTTTGCAGCGCGAGATAGGCGTCGAGCGGAGGCTGGTACCAATCGAAGATCGGGTTGTAGTCGACCGCCTTCAGCGTGCTCTCCGCCAACTCGGTGACCGCAACCAGCACGTTTCGCATCTCCTCCTCGTCCCTGATCCGCAGGGTCCCCTCCTCGATCGCGTGCAGCCGCCGTTTGTGCGACTCCTGCTCCATCGCTTGCAGGCGGTGGCGAAAACCCCCTTCCTTGCCTTCCGCGGCGGCGTCGGGGTCGGATTCGTCGCCTTCGGGGTCCAATCCGTAGCGCTCCGCGAGATCCGCGTACAACTCCCGGAATGCGGCCGCGAACGGCTCGTAGAAATCCGGCTCCTCCCGATGGGCCCGAAAGGTGCCCGGTTTCATATCGCCGCCGTTCTCGTTCTTCCACCCCTTGACGGCCGCGGGGAAGAGTTCCTCCACGCTCTTGCCGTCGAACTCGGGCTCGAGCCGAAGCAAGGCGACGGCGGCGGTCGCCTTGGGCCGAGGCGTGCCGTCCCCCTCTCTCTTCTTGATCCTGGTCTTCGTCATCCGCAGCAGCTTGCGCAGGCTCCTGACCCGCTCGGGAACGCCCTTCGGCTTCGCCGCCCGGGCGCCTACAAGCGGATGCTCGAAGAGCACCTCGAGCTGGGTAAAGTCTTCGTGTCGCGACCAGCGCAGGCGGCGAATCGTCTTGAGATCGCGCACAAGCGGGTCGGGATGTGGTTCGCGTTTTGACATGGGCACAAAGACGCTGAAGTGTACGTACAACCCTTGACCCTGTACGTGCGAGGTCCGAGCGCTGCTTGCGCTTGAAACATGGACCAGCGGTCCACGATCGTGGCGTGATTCCTTCTACGAAAAGGAGACTCGATGCCACGAACGTTGAGACACGCGCGCACGCTCCGCCCCGCCGCGGAGCCCTGCGTCCCGATCTGGTGCGAGGAACGGCGCAGACGGGCAAAGGTGGCGGCAGGTGTCCTGGTCGGACTCCGTCACGACACCGGTGAGCTGACCACTCACCTGATCGGCGATCCAGAGCGCATTGCACAGCGGATTGGCAAGTGGTCGGCGGAGAAGTCAGCGACCCCGCTCCACCCCGCCCTCATCGAGAGGCTGGCGGGAGCACGCGTCGGGGAACGCCGGATGTACCTAGGCAACGGTCGGAACCGGGCCGTGGCGATCGAGTCGGTCGAACCGGCGCCGATACCCCGCCGAGTGCTTCCGCACTGATCGCTCCGTGGGCCATGGCCGAGCCCGCCGCCGTTGCCCTCAGTCGAGTTCGGGGGCTTCGGCGGCCTGGCTCATCCAGCGCTTGGTGAGCTTGGCCAGGGCGCCGGAGCCGCGCAGCTCCTCGACCGCTTCGGAGACGCACTCGGTCAGGGGCGAGCCCTTGACGAGCAGGGCTCCCCACTGGTCGCCGCCGGGGGCGCTGAACTGGCCGACCACGGTCGCCGCCGGTACCTGAACCGCGGTCAGGTAGAGCGCGGTGGGCAGATCGACGACGACGGCGTCGATCTGCTCGTTCTTGAGCGCGGTGACGACGTCGTTGGAGCTGTTGAAGACTTCCGGAGCGCTGCTGGGCTCGATCGTGTCTTCGACCGCGTCGAGGCTGGTGGTGCCAATCTGGACGCCGATCTTGGCGTCCTTGAGCGCGGCGAGCGAGGTGGCGCCGGCGGCGTCCGAGCTCTTCAGCGCCACGACCGCCTGGTTGGCGGTGTAGTACGGCGAGGAGAAATCGACCACCTTGGCCCGCGCCGGCGTGATCGAGATCTCGTTGACGTCGAAGTCGAAGTCCTTGGGGCCCGGCGCGTAGGAGGAGTTGAACGGCTCCACCGTCCATTTCACCTTGGCCGCCGGGTAACCGAGCTGCTTGGCGATCGCGTAGGCGACGGCGCTCTCAAAGCCTTCGCCGTTGGTCGGGTCGTCGTCTTCGAAATAGGGCGGGAAGGCGGGCTTGTCGGTCGCCACGGTCAGCACGCCCTTGCTGTGGGTCGGCAGCTCCTCCGGAGTGCAGGCGGTCGCGGTCGCGGTCGACTCGTCCTTGCTGCTGCCGCAGCCGGCGAGCAGGACGAGCGCCGGGACCAGGGCGAGGGTGGCGAGAAGCTTCTTCATCGAGAGCCCGCCGTGGCGGGGCGCCGATCGTAGTTCAAATCGGCGCCGGCGCGCCGCCCTGGCTCAGGACTGGCGCTGGGCGCGCTCACGCGCTTCGGCCTTCTGGTCGAGCGTCATCGCGCCCGGGTGACCGTCGCCGGGCCATGGCGAGAGGATCAGGAGCAGGCGGGCATCGGATCTGGCCGCGATCGTGCGGCGCTCGCCTGGGTCGAACTCGAAAAGGTGGCCGGCCCCGGCCGCGACCGTCTCACCGCCGGGCGTGGTGACGTCCACCTCGCCGTCGACCACGACGACCCGCGCTCGCTCGTGCACCTCGTGCTCCTGCAGCTTCTCCCCGGCCGGCAGCTGCAGCACGATCGTCCGTGCGTCCTCGGCAGAGGCGAGGATCTGAGGCTGGTGCGACTCCGCCTCGACCGTTTTCAGGTTCCAGTTCCGCATTCGCATCTCCTCCTAGCTTGCACTGTCTCGTCGCCCCAGGCCCGACCTCGACCGTTCCTTTGTACCAGGAGCCGGGAAGGCCTACGGGCTACGGGCTCACCGGTCCCGGGTGGAGAACGCCCGGGTCGTGACCGGGGATGACGCGGGCGCCGCCGTTCCGCAGCGCTCGCAGGCGTTCGGCGGAGTGGCGCTGCGCGACGTGGTCGTCGCCGTAGGCGGGAAACCGGTGATCGTCGAGCCCGGACGCGAAATAGGCGACGTCGGCGCCGAGGACGAGGCCGGCGCCGAGGCGGACGGACTGATGGCCCGGGGTGTGGCCCGGCGTCAGCAGCAGCTCGATCGAGCCGTCGCCCAGGAGGTCGTGGTCGCCGTCGACGAGGATCACCTCGCGCTCGTCGTCGAGGTAGTCACGGGGGAAGAAGAAGTTCCGCTCGACGGCCCCGGGATCGCTGCCGGCCTCCCACTCCCGGCGCTGGACGACCACAGGGATGCCCGAGGGCAGCAGCGAGAGGCCGCCCGCGTGGTCGTAGTGCAGATGGGTGAGGACGATCTTGGTGATCGTCGTCGGGTCGACCTGCTCGTGCACCGGCCGCTCGAGCTCGAGCGAGAAGAAGTCCATCGTGGCGGCTCCGTCGTAGTACGCCGACGGGTCGGCGCAGGCGCGGGGGTGCAACCCGGTATCGATCAGGATCCGCTCGCTCTCAGTCTCGACGACGTAGGCCGGGACCGGGAAGCGGACGCGCTCGGCGGGGTCGTCGCCCTGGCGCCAGATCGCCGCCGCGGCGGTCATCCAGCCGACGTTCAGCATCTCGACCTTCACCGGCGGCTCCGCTGAGGTTCCACCCCTGGAGCGTACTTCGAGGCTCCAGACTCGAGTTGCAACGAGGTTGAGTACTTGACTATTCTCGCTTTATCGGCGTGATCGGGACCGGATTCAGGGGACTGCGGGCCTGCGCGGCGGCACTCGGTATCGCCGCCGACCGAGTCGGTGATGGTGGGGTGGCGGTGACCAGATGGATGTTCCGCAACCCGGCCCCCTCGATCGCCATTCTCACGGCCTTCCTGTTCGCGCTCGTCCGCATCGCGATCGAGTCCTTCTATGGCAGCCTCGGAGTGCAGCCGGAGGACGTCGGCCTCGACTCGGTCCAGGAGACCCTGCAGGGAAGCGCGCTGATCCTGGTCCTGGTCATCGCCATCACCGTCGCCTACGGAGTGGGCATGGTGGTGGTCGGCAGCGCCCTCCTCGGCGCCTACGCCGTGGTTCGGAGCCTGCTGTTCGGCGGGCGCTCAGACGGACACATTTGGCGCGGCGTTCGCCGCGGCCTCCGCCTTGGCCCGGCCCTGATTCCCCTCGTCTGCATCCCGTTCGCCACGATCGTTCTCGTCAACGTGTCCTTTGAGGATCTGGACGGGATCAGGTCGGGAAAGGCGGTCGACAACCCACTCGCGCCGTGGCGGGCAGAGCGGGTCCTGGTGAACTGGACCACGCCGGACCCACCATATGGGTCACTGAAATGCCACACGCTTCTCTATCTGGGAGAAGGGGACTACCGCACCGTGATCTTCGATGCGAGGCACCAAACGGTGCTCGAGATCAACTCGAAAGACGTCGACCTCACCTTTCTGCCAGCAGGTCACAATCCTCGCGCACCCTGTTAATTACCCCTGGTAAGGTTTCACCATGGCAGGGCGAGCGGCGACGCTCCACGTGTATCAGGATCTTGGGCCCGAGGATTCCCAGCCCCAGAACATGCCGGGCACGGAGTGGAAGACCCGGGACCTCAACAGCTTCCTCTGGGGCCTGGTTCGCCAGGACCTTCCAATCACGAACTGCCGCCTCACCAATGGGCAGCGGCTGGGCATCGAGGAGATCCGGATCGGGCGCACCCGCCGGCAGATGATCGCCACGGCGCTGACCCTCGGCCTCTGGGCGCCGACGCAGATCAGCTGGCGCTGCTGCCGCCCGCCATCGCAGTCGGGCACGCTGAACTGACGCGATGATCCAGCGAGACGGTCAGGGCCCGCAGGAGTGGAACGGCGTCCACGTCACGCATAAGACGACGGTCGCCGAGCTGATCAACGTCGACAATGTCGGCACGGACGGGACGATGCTCACCGGGTTCGACATGTTTCGCCGGGCGGGGGAAAGCCTCGATCAGGTCATCCGCGAGGCGCGGGACGCCCGACGGAAAGTGCTCGCGATCGGGTCGGGATGGGGACTGTCGAAGATCAACATCACCGCGGGCCACCTCGTCAACACGAAGCTCCTCAACGGCTGCTACGACATCGGCGAGCGGTACTTCGACAGCGGCTACCCGGCTGCGGACCAAAGGTGCGTCGTGCTTGCGCAGGCGGGAATGCAGATCGCCGAGCTGAACGCGTTCCTGGAGCTCGCGCCGCGCGACGCCGGCGACAAGCGCGCGCTGAAGGCCGCCGGGATCGGCAACGGACAGACGATCGCCGGCGCCGTGTCCGGCAACACGCACGGCTCGCAGCTGGACTTCGGGGCAATGCCGGACTTCGTCGTCGGCCTACACCTCGCCACCGGCAGCGGCCGCACGCTGTGGATCGAGAAGGCATCCAAGCCCGTGCTCAACGAGGAGTTCGCCAACCGGATCGGAGCCGAGATCATCCGTGACGACGACGTTTTCAACGCCGCCGTCGTCAGCTTCGGGACCTTCGGGATCATCGCCGCGATGGCGGTGGAGACCGCGCCGATCTACCAGCTCGCGTTCCCGGCGATCGCCGACGTCAGCCACGACGACCTGAAGGCGCAGCTGCGCACGTTCGCGAAACCCGATCCGGCTGACGTCGACCACTACGAGTTCATCTTCGACCCACACGGTGGCAAGAAGACGGCGATGGTGGCGAGCGCGCCGAAGGTACCGTTCGAGCCGGGGCATCCGACGCCGCAACCGCGGTGGATCATCCGCGACAAGCTCGGGTACGCCCCCGGCGACAACATCATGCGCGTCGCCGGGCTGCTCCTGCGCCTCCTGCCGCCGCGCTTCGTCACCGGGATCGCGTTCGAGCAGTACCGCAAGCTCGCGCTGCTGAACCAGGTTCGCGGCACCCCGGGCCAGCTGTACACCTCGTCGATCTACTACCTCGAGGGCTACACTGAGAGCGCCTTCGCCGTCGCCCTCGCCGACGCGCCCGCGACGATCGACATCGTCTCGCAGGTCGCCGACGACATCCGGCTGCCGTCGATCAGTCAGGTGCGACTCGTGCGGGCCTCGGAGGCGACGCTCGGCTTCACCCAGCACGAGCCGCGATCGGCCGTGTTCGAGGTCGCCCTGATCAACAACCACACGTTTCCGGAGTTCGAGCATCGCCTGGACGAGGCGTTTCGGACGGCCGGAATCCGGTACACGATGCACTGGTCGAAGAACTCGGGGATCGAGCCGGCCAAACTCGAGTACATGTACGGCGCCGACCAGATCGCGAGCTGGAAGGCCGCCCGGAAGTCCGTGTTCGGAGGCGACGAGGCGCTGATGCGGACGTTCGCCTCCGACGCCATGTCGCAGGCCGGGCTGGCGTAGACCGCCCGCTTGAGCTCATGCCCGGCTGCCGGGATGAAGGCGCTCGGACTCGAAGAGCTCGTGGACCAGCTTGATCGCGATCGAGCCCTCGCCAACCGCGGAGGCGACCCGGTTCATCGAACCGTGCCGGACGTCTCCGGCGGCGAAGACACCGGGCATGCTGGTCTCGAGAGAAAACGGGTCGCGCTCTTCGAGCGGCCAGTCGCCGTCGCCAATCAGGTCCGGCCCGGTGCGAATGAACCCACCGTCCCCCCGCGCGAGCTCCAACGGCAGCCAGTCCGTGTTCGGACGGGCGCCGATCATCAGGAAGAGCTCATCGGCCGCAACCGTCTCCGTCGCCCCGTCGGCGCGGGAGCGGAGGACCAGGCGCTCCAGCCAGCCGTCGCCCCCTTCGCCCCCGCCGATGACCTCCGTCTCGAGGCGCACACCGATGTTGGTGGTGGCTTCGACCTGCCTCACCAGGTAGTGCGACATTCCCTTGTCGAGTGACTCCGCCCGCACCACAAGCGTCACCCGGCGGGCGTATTCGGCCAAGTGCAGCGCCGCCTGGCCGCCGGAGTTCGCGCCGCCGACGACGTACACCTCCTCATCGACCGTCGTGGGCGCCTCGGAGGCGGGGCCACCGTAGAAGACCCCCGCCCCGACCAGAGCCTCGAGCTCGGGGACGCCGAGCCGGCGGTACGTGGCGCCGGTGGCGAGAATGACCGCGTGGGCGCGGACCTCGCCACCGTCGGAGAGCGCGACATGAAGATGGTCGTCCTCGCGCCGGATCGCGGTTGCGTCGTGCATGAAGGCAAACTTTGCGCCGAAGACCCAAGCCTGCTCGTAAGCGCTCTCCGCCAACCGGCGACCGCTGACTCCACGCGGAAAGCCCAGGTAGTTGCGGATCAGCGAGCTCGAGGTCGCCTGCCCGCCGATGCCGCCGTCGTCGACGACCAGCGTCCGGAAGCCCTCCGAGGCGCCGTAGACCGCCGCCGAGAGGCCCGCCGGCCCGCCGCCGACGATGACCACGTCGTATTCGCGTCGATCGGGGTCGATGGTCGCACCGGCGGCACTCGCCAGCTCCAAGTTGGTCGGGTTCGCGAGAACGTTGCCGTTCGGGAAGACGACGAGGGGAAGCGGCTCTCCATCGCCGGATTCCGCCACCAGCGCACGGCCGTCGGGCGAGTCCGCAAGCAGAAACGCGTGCGGCACCGCGCAGCGGCCGAGGACCTCTTTCAACTCGTGGGCCCTGCCCGTCCACGACTCGCTGATGATGCGGACGGTGTGCGGCGAGACCCGTCGCGCGTGGGCCCACTCGAGCAGAAAGGTCGAGACCGACTGGTGGAAGAGCTCGTCGGGCGATTGCGACGGCCTGATCACGTAGTACTCGATCTGCCGCCGCGCCATCGCCTGGAAGATCTCCTCCGCGGTCCGGCCGTCACCCCAGCTGCCCCACTTGATCAGCAACCCCCGCTGAGCGTGCGGGTGCAGAGCGCGAACCTTTCCCAGCAGCTCGCCCCCCGTCGTCCCGCCGAGCCACTGCGCCGAGAGGACGAGCGCGACGTCCTCGCCCGCGTCCGCCAGCGCTTCGAGCTGCGCCATCGCCTCCTCCGCCGAGGACACGCAGACGATCCTGTAGCTGCGCGCGTAGCGATCGAGCAGCTCGCGTTCGACGTCGCGCAGGAAACGCGCGTCTTCGTCGACGGCGAACAGGACGGGGACGGACGCAGCCAAGATTGTGTCCAATCCTAAGGCCCACCGCATGCCGAAATTTCTGTCGTTTCCCCGTTCGGCGTGCTCCCCGGCCCTTGGTAGGGTCGCCCAACCTTGAGGATCGTCTCGGTGTGGAGCCAGCTGCCGACGTCGCACCGACGGTGGATCGTCCTCAGGGCCCTGTTCGCCACCGCAGCCTTCAATCTGGTCGTCACAGGCGCGATCGCCTGGCTCAGCGTCCGCGGGCAGGAGACGGTGCCGCTGTGGGGCGTGCCGCTGGTGGAAACCAGCACTTTCTGGAACGTGGTCGGCACCCTGTTCCTGCTGCCCTTCATCACCTGCGCTTTGACCACCCTGGCGATACGGAGAGACGTGAGGCTGGGATCGCTGGCCTCGGTGAGTCACCTACGGGCGTCGTACCGGTGGTTGGCGGTCTTGCCCTCTGCTCACCTGCATCGGGGGTTGGTTATGGGCGCGATCGCGGTGACGACGCTGGCGCCCCTCCTGATCCTGACCCTCGTCGTCGTCGACTTTCCAGAGCTGACCAGGGACCAGTTCGTCGCCTGGCAAACGGCGTTTGCGGTCGCGCTCGGAGCGCTCGTCACCCCAGTGATAGCGCTCTACGCGATGGCAGACCAAACTTCCTAGATCAAAGTCGGGGAGACAGGATTTGAACCTGCGACCGCTCGGCCCCCAGCCGAGTGCGCTACCAGACTGCGCCACTCCCCGTGGGGCCTTCATCTTACGAACTGACGGGGGTCCGGCTAGGCTTCCCTGCGACGCGGCGGTAGCTCAACGGTAGAGCCTCAGCCTTCCAAGCTGATGACGCGAGTTCGATTCTCGTCCGCCGCTTTCGTCTCTCGAACCGTCGTCCGCAGCACTCCGGGTCCGGGCGGGGATGCCGATAGCTCTCCCCATGTCCTTGCGCTTCGGCCAACGAGGCTCCGCCTGCCTGATATTGGCCCTGGCCGTCCTCGCGCTCGCGGGCTGCGGCGGCTCCGGCGACACGACCGAAGGCGAGGACGTCACGGTCAGCTCCGGCAACGCCGGACTCGTCGACTGGCCGCTCTTCGGGCGGGTTCCGGAGCGGACGCATTACCTGCCGGCAAGGGCGGGGCTGCTGGATCCGCCGCTCAAGCAGGTGTGGCAGATCAATACGCACGCGCTGATCGAGTTCCCGCCGGCGATCGCCGATGGCGTCGCCTACGTGATCAACAAGTACGGCAACGCCAAGGCGGTGCGGCTGCGGGATCGCAAGATCCTCTGGGAAGTGGAGAACAGACCAAGCGACCGGGGCACGCCCAACTTCGTCACCGCGCCTGTCTACTACGAAGGGCGCGTCTACGGCGCCTTTCTCGGCGGCGAAGTGGTCGCCGGCGACGCCGGCGACGGGCACACGGTCTGGAGGCGCAAGCTGCCGGGCCACCTCGAATCGACGCCGATGGCGGCGGAGGGAACCCTCTTCCTCGGCACCGACACGACCGACGTCGTGGCCCTGGCCGCCAGCAACGGCAAGGTGCGCTGGCGCACCAACCTGCCCGCAGCGATCAAAGCCAGCCCCAGCTTCCACGACGGTCGTCTCTACGTCGCCGACTACCAGAGCGGGATGTTCGCCCTCGACGCCGACAGCGGTAAGCCGCTCTGGCGCACCAACACCAGCAAGGTGGCGCCCTACGGCCGGGGCGGCTTCTTCTCCTCCCCCGCGATCGGCTTCGGCCACGTCTACGCGGCCCGCGACGATGGCACCGTCTTCGCCCTCGACGAAAAGACCGGCAAGGTCGACTGGTCGTTCGACGCCGGTGGTCCCGTCTATGGCTCCCCCACCCTGGCCCAGGTCCCCGACACCGCGCCGAGCGTCTACATCGGCGCCGAAAACGGTCGCTTCTACGCTCTCGACGCCGCCACCGGCAAGCCACGCTGGACCTACGACGTCGACGGCCCGGTCCCCGGCACCGCCACCGTGATCGGCCGCACCATCTACACCTCGAGCTTCAAGACCGGCAAGACGATCGGGCTCGACGCCGTCACTCACAAGAAGGTCTTCGAGTTCGCGCAGGCCGGCTACACGCCCGTCGTCTCCGACGGCAAGCGCCTCTACCTGGTCGGCTACTACGTCCTCGTCGGCCTCGAACCAATCCGTCGCTGAGCCTTCCCGGCTAGGCTGCCCGGCGATGGGCGAGCTGACCTACGAGGGACACCGGATCGAGTACGACAGCTACGGCGACGGCGACCGCGTCATCGTCCTCGTCCACGGCCTGCTGATGAACCGCCACATGTTCGAGCGGCTGGGACCGGCGCTGGCCAAGCGCGGCAACCGAGCGATCTGCGTCGATCTGCTCGGCCACGGCCGCTCCGACCGGCCCGAAGACCTGCGCCTCTACTCGATGCCGCTCTTCGCCCGCCAGGTGGCGGCGCTGATCGACCACCTCGGCCTCGACTCCGCCGTCGTCGGCGGCACCTCGCTCGGCGCCAACGTCGCCCTGGAGCTGGCGACCCACGAGCCCGACCGAGCTCGAGGGCTGTTCCTCGAGATGCCGGTGCTCGACAACGCCCTCTCCGCCGTCGCCGGCACCTTCACCCCGATGATGCTGGGACTGCGGCTGGGCCGACCGGCCTTCGAGCTCATATCTCGTCTCACCTCCGCCATCCCCCGCACCAACTACCTGATCGACATCGGCCTCGACTGGGTCCGCCAGCGCCCCGGCCCGTCCCTTGCCGTGTTGGAGGGACTGCTGCTCGGCGAGACCGCCCCTCACCGCGAGCAGCGCAAGCAGATATCCCAACCCGCCCTGATCGTCGGCCACCCCCGCGACCCCCTGCACCCCTTCAGCGACTCGGGGATGCTCGCCGAAGAGCTTCCAAACGCCCGCCTCGTCGAGGCCAACTCGCTGCTCGAGTGGAGGATCTCGCCGCACCGGCTCGACAACGAGCTGGCGGCGTTTGTGGCCGAAGTCTGGCGGTAACGGACGGGGCAGCCAGGAGGTTTGCGGAAGGCAAACCGGCCGAACCCGAGCTGGGACGGGGGACCCTGGACAAGTCCCCCGTCGTGCCAGTGGCTACGCGGTCGGGATCGCGATCAGGCTGCTGAAGTTGGCCGCCCCGTTGGCCACAGCCACGTTGCACTGAACGCTGAGCTGGGTTGACGACGCCGTGGTGGTTATCGCTTGGAGCGACGCCGGGATCGCGGCAAGCGCCGGCAGCGTCCTCATCGCGACTTGGTCAAGGGTCGTCGCACCTGCCTTCAGGAAGCATTCGACCGAGTCGCCCGCCCCGGTGTGCGACAGCTGGGTCTTCGCCAAGACGACGTAGCTTCCGGCCGGCACCACCAGCTCGACCACCGTGGTTCCCGGGGAGCCGGTGGGAAGCGCGGTCGCGCCCTGTTTCGCCGACAACGGCGCGATCGTGCCGTTGGTGCCATTCGTGCCGTTCACCCCATTGGTGCCTTTGGCTCCGTCGGTCCCGTCGGTCCCATTGGTGCCGTTCGCACCGTTGGGCCCATTCGCACCGTTAGCGCCGTTGGCTCCATTCGTCCCGTCGACCCCATTGGTGCCTTTGGCTCCCTCGACGCCATTGGCGCCGTTCGGTCCATTTGCGCCGTTGGTCCCAGGGGTTCCACTCGAGCCGGAGTCGCCCTTGGCGCCGGCCGCGCCGGGGCCGCCTATGAGTAGTGCCCGCGTGGCGGTACTCAGATCCCGGGGCTCCACTGCGTCGTTCCTGATCGCCTGGCTCGTGACTGCGCCGGGTGCAATGTCACCGGCATGGATCAAGCCGTTTGCGGCAATCGCAGATCCACCCAACGCAACGAACACGGCCGCGCCGGCGAGGAAGGTGGAGGGAGTCGGCCACCATCGCCGCTGCTGGTCTCTAAGCCTTTTGACTGCACGTTTCATCGTCAGTTCCGTTCCTTTGGATAACGCTGCGCTTGTGTCGTCTGCTGCCCCGACCCCGTCGGTTTCGGCTGCTCCGACGCGGACGGATGAAGTCTTGGTGGCCGCCACACACGGACCGACCACTACCGCGTCACGGTCAGCGGTACGCCGGCGCCGATGCGCCGCGCCAGCCAGGTGATCGCCCGCGGGCGGAGGCGGATGCAGCCGTGGGATGCAGCGCTGCCGGGAGCACCGCTGAGGTTGTTGGTCCCGTGGATGCCGATCTGCCCCGGGCCACCCTCGAATTCTTGGAAGACGTTCGACCTGGCGCTGGTGGCAAGTGCGAACGGCCCGCCGGTTTCATAGGAGGAGAGGGCCAGCGCCTCCTCGATGAAGAACGCGCCCCGGGGAGTTGGGGTAGAGGGCTTGCCGATCACCGCTCGGAACTGACGCCTGACATGGCCGCCGCGGTAGACGGTGACCCGCCGGGCGGAGAGGGTGACCCTCAACCGCCAGGGCGTGAAGGTCTGCCGCGTCCGGTTCGTCGAGATCCAGCCGGCATGCCCGTTGGGGCGCCCGGGAAGGCGGACGCGCAGCCAGGAACCGGCCTTGGGACTACTCGCGCGTCCGAGGACGGGAAGGACGGTGCGCGAGCGGGCCAGCGGGCGGCGGGCGGCAACCGCTTCGACGCGACCCGCGTGGGCGCTGGGCGCCGATCGGGCGACGTGATCGTGCAGCAGCGCCACCAGCGGTTGGCTCGCGGCGACCCGGGAGAAGGCGACCGCACCCGGAGCGGCGAGGGCGCAGCCCGCTCCGATCGCGATCAGCGCCAATGCCAACGCCGAACCCCTCCGGCTAGGCCCGGAGAGGTTCGAGGCATCGGCGACCCTGCGGCTCATCCGGTGAACGAGGATGGCCCGCTGCGGGGGGAAAGCAGCGCGGCGGCACAGGCCTGGTAGGGCAGCGTCACCGTCCTGGCGCGGGTGGAGTCCTTGAACGTGATCCGGACCCTCACCTGGTGGGCACCGGGCGCGGCCCGCATCGACATCGCGAACGGCGAGCCGGTGCGACTGCCAATCGACTTGCCGTCGAGACTGAAGACGACTCGCTCGATCATCTCGCCGTTGACGGCGAGCACGGAATCCCTCGGTGCAGGCCTCACGCGGCACTGGCCGGACGACCGCCGTGCCGTTCCGAGATGGCCCGGGGGCTTTCGCCTGGCGACCGGGAAGAGTCCGCCCGGGGGCGACCCGGGAGCCGCTGCCCGGCGCTGCCGCCGAGCCAGTGGTTCCGGGTGCACTTGGCGACGTTCCCGGCGCGTCGGGCGCCACGGTTCCCGGGCCACCCGGCGTTTCGTCGGAGGGCGGCGTGGTCGGCCCGGTCGCGCACAGCGGTCGGGTCAGGACGTTGTTGATCAGGCTGACCTGGCCGTTGCGGGCCAGCATCCTCCCCAGCACCGTCGCCCCGTCTTTGAGCGAGATCGAGGTGAGCGCCATCAGGCTTCCCTGGAAGGCGGTGGTGGTGCCGATGTCGGCAGAGCTGCCGACCTGCCAGTAGACGTTGCACGGCGACGCGCCGTTCACGAGTAGGACCGAGCTGGCCGATTCGGTGGTCAGCTGGGAGCCGATCTTGAAGACGAACTGTGCGTTGGGATCGCCTTCGGCATCAAGGGTCAGCGCACCCGTCAGCAGGGCCGCCGCGTTGTAGCGGTAGATGCCCGGGCCGAGTTTCCTTTCGCCCAGGTCGGTACCGGACAGGTCGTTTTGCGGCAGGACCGGCTGCCCAGCGGCGACGTTGTAGGCGTTGGTCAGATCGAGCTGGGCCTGAGCGGCGACTTCATCGGTCGCGTGCGTCGACGCCGTTGACCACGGCAGGCAGACTCAAAGCCTTTGAGCTCGGTTCCCGGCGAGACACCGAGGTTGCCGTTCAGCACCGACGGCCCGGTGTTGGTGACGGTCGTGCCGCCGAGGACCACGAAGGGGCCGGCGGTGGCGAGATCCACGGGCGCGGCCTGGGCTGCGGCGGGTAGCGCGAAGACGACGACCATCGCGAGGGCGATGCCGGCAAGGCGGCCACGCCTGAGATCGAATCGGTTGGACATTGATGTCCTCCCTGTATGTCGAGCAGTCCTGACGACGTTCCTGATCTCCGCCACTTTCCGCCTCGGGGGCGGCTCGGGTCATGAGGTCTTCGGTAGCCCGGCTCGCTCCGGCGGAGCTCCGTGGCTTTGCGGATTCGTCTCGCGACGAGGGTGCCTGTGTCGAAAGGGGCTTGCCCTGGTGTCCTGCTCCATCGAGCAGCGAGGCCAGAACGTGAGCTAGAAGGTCAGAACCGGACGAACGTTCCCTGAATGGCCTCGCCCTGCCTGACTTAAGCGCCCGTGTCGAGATCGGCCTCGAGCATCGCCCGGCGCCAGCGCACCAGCAAAGATCGCGCCATCACTGCTACTTCGGACCGAGAACCTCAGCCTTCGCTGACTCGAACTCCTCCTCGGTCAGCGCCCCCTTCTCTTTCAAGTCAGAAAGCCGTTCGATCTTGTCGATTTTCGTCGGCTTCGGCGGGGCTGGCGCCGCTTCCGCTCGTCTGGGAACCGACGCTCGCATGCGGTCCGCGAGCCCGTCGGCAAAGGTGGCGTCCGGGAACTCCGCTGCGGTCTGGCGCCGCAGGGCCTCGGTGCCGACGACCATCAGCACCGCGAGCAGAATCAGCCCGATCGGTTTCTGGAAGGCCGCCACCGGCGCCCAAAGGATCAGCGCGAGGTAGACAAGCGCGACCGCCGCATAAGCGGAGCTCGGGCGCTCACGCATGTACGGGGCGGCCTCGCGGCGGAGGTTCGTCGCGAGCCGGGTCGGCCCGGCAAGCCAGGCAGCAATGACGACCAAGATGCCGAAGGTGATCGCGGATACCGCGACCGTCCTCAGCAGCGAGGTGCCGATGCTCCAGACAGCGTCGACAGCGGGCCTGACCGAGTCGCCGCTCGCCAGAGCGTCGGTGACCATGTTGCCGGCGAACTGCCTGAGAACCAGGGCGAGGACACCGGCGATGAGAAAGCCGAAGCCGACCGACCGCAGCGCCTCGCGGCGACGCGGGCCGGCCAAATAGACGGCGAGCCCGTAAAAGAGGAGGGCCAGCAACGTGAGGACGATCGGTAGGCGCCTAATCAGGCTGGTGACGTCCTGAGCCAAGGAGAGCTCATCGGACTTGAGGATCGTCAGCTGGCCGGCATCGGGGGGGACTTTCGAGGCGATGCCGCCGCCGAGCTGGCCGCCGATCTGCGACAGCAGCGCGCTGAGGTCGAGGGTCACTTCGCCGCCGCCGGTGGAGACAGTCGACCCTTCGTCGTTCAGGATTTTCAGCAGCGATTCGTGGGCAGTCCGGTTGGCCTCGCTCCACAGGGTTTCGAACTGCGGAGTGTCCAGCGCCCGCTGGGCAACCTGCGGGGCGAGCTGGTG
Organism: uncultured Solirubrobacterales bacterium; assembly: GCA_963762325.1. Classification (GTDB taxonomy): domain Bacteria; phylum Actinomycetota; class Thermoleophilia; order Solirubrobacterales; family 70-9; genus VAYN01. Next base: position 32,316 of record CAVXKQ010000010.1, read on the forward strand.
CAAGGCCCCGGCGGCGGGGCCGGCGAGAGGTGCGAGCCGCGGCGGCAAGGTCTGTTCCAGTTCGGCCTGCACATCGACGTCGGTAAAGAGCTGGTCGGCCAGGTAGTTGGATAGTCGAGCCTGAACCTCCTCGTTCTGGAGCAGGTTGGTGCTGGTATCGACCCAGTTGTCGGTGTTGAGCGCCTGGCGGTTGACCCAGATCGAGAAGATCGCCAAGAACGTGACCAAGGTGGCGACGACCAGCAGGGCCGCGACGATCCGCGGGTGTCCTGAAGTCCCTTCTCCAGTGGAACTCTTCGCCTCGATGGTCATCCGACCCTAACCGCAACCCGGCAGCAGCGCGAGGAATTGTGAAGCCCGACCCGCGATGCCACGCGAGGAAAGCCCATGAATATGGCGAAACCTGCCTCCATGGTTCCTTTGGCGCTTGCGTTCCGTGGGCTCGCGCATGCCGTCGCCGGCGTTTGGCGCGACCCCGAAACCAAAGCCGCTGCCCTTCGTCGCCGCCGCCCTGGTGCTCACCGGGACGCTCTTCTACTGGCGCTTCGAGGACTGGACCATCGTCGAGTCCCTCTACTTCTCGGTCGTGACCCTGACCACCGTCGGCTTCGGTGACCTCTCCCCGACTACCGCTGGCACCCAGATCTTTACGATCTTCTACATCCTCACCGGCATCGGCGTGTTCGTCGCGCTGCTGGCCTCGGTCGCCCAGCAATACATCGAGCAGAAGGCTGAAAGCCCGTCGGCGCGCGAGCGGCTGAGCGCCCGTCGGCGCCGCGGCCAGGCCGACTGACGAAAGTCAGTCGAGCTGCTCCACCGGGCCGCGCGAGCGGAATCCGCCAAGCGCCTCGCCGGTCTCATCGGCCTTTTCAACACCTTCCGCATGGCGCGCCTGCCGGAACCCAAACCGTCTGGATCCGGCGAGGGGAATGAAAGGGGTCGAGAGCAGCCTTTTTCTGACTTTCGCTGACCCGCGTTGACTCCAGGACGATTCGAGTCGGCAACGTCGCAATCCCGCATCGGGAGCGAGAATGCGGCCTACAGAGCCAAGCGAATCGAACGGGGCAGCCAGGACTCGAACCTGGAATCGCCGGTTTTGGAGACCGGTGCCTTAGCCAGTTGGGCCACTGCCCCAGAGGGACTCGGATCGTAACGAGCGGCCGGTACTTGGGTCCGGCAATGCGGGCGGAGGGATTTGAACCCCCACGGGCCGAAGCCCACCAGGACCTAAACCTGGCGCGTCTGCCAAATTCCGCCACGCCCGCGTGGCGCCCCGATCGGGGCTTAACGCGCGACCAATGCCGCATCGTCGCTGACAGATTCTATGATCGACGGCATGGCGGTTGGAGAGGTGAGGCCCGGCTACGAGCTGTGGCGTCCGAATCGGGAGAAAGCCGGGTCGATCACGACCAAGTTCGTGATCGCGCTGCTGCTGCTCGCCACGTCCGTGCTGGCGGCGGTGATCACGATCGGCGGCTGGTCGCTGCTGAAGGGCGGCAGCGGCATGGGGCTGGTCTGCGCGATCTACGCGATCCTCTACGCCTTCTTCGCCTTCCTCGTCGCTCGCTGGAGCCGGGGCATCCTCCCGCTCGCCGCGGCGCTCTCGATGATCCTGGCGATCTTCTGCGCGGTCGGCGCCGACAGTTGGTTCGCCCGCGACAAGACCGGCTTCGACGAAGCGGCCCTCTCCTCCTCGCTGATCGGTCTGCTGGTGGTGATCCTCGGCCTGCTGCAGATCGTCCTCATCGCCTTCGCCCTCTACGGCTTCAACCAGGAGTGGCACGTCGAGGAGGAGCGCCCGATCGGCTCGGGCGAGGACTACGGCGCCGGCGCCACGCCCGGCGGCGGCACCGCGCAGCCCGCCTGACGCCGCCGCCGTCCCGATGCCGGAGGTGGGACTCGAACCCACAAGCCCGCAAGGGCAATCGATTTTGAGTCGATCGCGTATGCCAATTCCGCCACTCCGGCGCCGGAGGAACGATAGACCCGCGCGGAGGCCAGGGCTCACCCGAGCCATCGCGGCCGCACGCATAGACTGAGCGCGGGATGAGGATCCATCACCTCAGCTGCGGGTCGATGTGCCCCCACGGAGGGCGCCTGCTGGGCGGCGAGGGTGGCCTGCGCTCGACCGCGGAAGTGGTCTGCCACTGCCTGGCGATCGAGACGAACGACGGGATCGTGCTGGTCGACACCGGCTTTGGGATTGACGACGCCCGCGACCCGAGGCGCCTGGGCGCCGCCTTCGGCCTGATGAACGCCAGGCCGAGCGCCGAGACGACGGCCCTGCGACAGCTCGAGGCGCTCGGCTTCGGCGCCGCCGAGGTCCGCCGGATCGTCGTCACCCATCTCGACCCCGACCACAGCGGCGGCCTGCCCGACTTCCCCGAGGCGGAGGTCCACATCCTCTCGACCGAGCTCGACGCGGCCCTGCGGCCGCGCCTGCGCGAAAGAGTGCGCTACGCCGGTGCCCACTGGCGGCACGGGCCCCGCTGGACCAGGCACGAGAGCGGCGGCGACGACTGGTTTGGCTTCGAGAGCGTGCGGATCCTGCCTGGCACCGGAGCCGAGGTGGTGCTGGTGCCGCTCGCCGGCCACTCGCTCGGCCACACCGGAGTCGCGATCCGCACCGACGACGGCTGGCTGCTCCACTGCGGCGACGCCTACTTCAACCGCGGGGAGGTCGAGACGCCGTCGAGCTGCCCCCCGGGGCTACGCCTCTTCCAGAACCTCACCTCGGCCGACGGCAAGGCCCGAAAAGCAAACCGGGAACGACTGCGCGAGCTGGCCGAGCGCCACGGCGACGAGATCACCCTCATCTGCTCCCACGACCCACACGAGCTGCGGCGAGAGCAGGCGGCGACACGCGCGGCCGCCGCGGCGTGAGCTCACCGCACGCTCCCGAGCCGCTCTGGGAGCCGCCGGCGGCGCTGGCCGAGCGGGCGCGCCTGACCGAGTTCATGGGCTGGCTCGCGAGCGAGCGCGGGCTTCGCTTCGAGGACTACGACGCGCTCTGGCGCTGGTCGGTCGACGACCTCGACGCCTTCTGGGCGGCGATCTGGGACTTCTTCGAGGTCCAGGCCGACGGCGAGCGCTCCCCCGTCCTCGCCTCGCGCGAGATGCCCGGCGCGCGCTGGTTCCCGGGGACGAGCCTGAACTACGCCGAGCATGTCTTCGCCGGAGTGGACGACGCCGAGATCGCAATTTTCCACGCCTCCGAGCTGCGCGAGCTGAGCGAGCTGAGCTGGGGCGAGCTGCGCGCCCAGGTCGGGGCGCTCGCCGCCGCCCTGCGCGGTCTCGGGGTCGAGCGCGGCGACCGCGTCGTCGCCTACCTGCCGAACATCCCCGAGGCGATCGTCGCCTTTCTCGCCAGCGCCTCGATCGGCGCCGTCTGGTCCAGCTGCTCGCCCGACTTCGGCCCGGCCAGCGTCGTCGACCGCTTTGCCCAGATCGAGCCCAAGGTGCTCTTCGCCGTCGACGGCTATCGCTACGGCGGCAAGGACTTCGACCGCCGCGAGACGATCGCCCATCTGCAGGAGGAGATCGCCGGCCTCGAGCGCACCGTCGTCCTCCCCTACCTGGATCCCGAGCCGGACCTCTCCCCCCTGCGCGCGACGACGACCTGGGACGAGCTGCTCGCCGCCGGCGAGGGCGCGGAACTCGCCTTCGAGCGCGTCCCCTTCGACCACCCCCTCTGGGTCCTCTACTCCTCCGGCACCACCGGGCTGCCCAAGGCGATCGTCCAGGGCCAGGGCGGGATCCTGCTCGAGCACCTGAAGAAGCTCCACCTCCACGTCGACGCCCACCCCGGCGACCGTCTCTTCTGGTTCACGACGACCGGCTGGATGATGTGGAACTTCCTCGTCTCCGGACTGCTGACCCGGGCCGCGATCGTCCTCTACGACGGCAACCCCGGACATCCCGACATGGGCGTGCTCTGGGACCTGGCGGAGCGCGCCGGGGTGACGATGTTCGGCACCAGCGCCTCCTACATCGCCGCCTGCATGAAGGCCGGGGTCGAGCCGGCGGCGAGCCGCGACCTCAGCCGCCTCGGCGCCGTCGGCTCGACCGGCTCGCCGCTGGCTCCCGAGGGCTTCGACTGGATCTACGAGCAGCTCGGCGCCGACACCTGGCTGTTCTCGACCAGCGGCGGCACCGATCTCTGCACCGCCTTCGTCGGCGGCGTCGCCCTGCTGCCCGTCTACCGCGGCGAGCTGCAGGCGCGCGCGCTCGGCGCCGCCGTCGAGGCCTGGGACGAGGACGGCAATGTCCTCGTCGACGCGGTCGGCGAGCTGGTCGTGACCGAGCCGATGCCCTCGATGCCGGTCCGCTTCTGGGGTGACGAGGACGGCAGCCGCTACCGGGCCAGCTACTTCGAGCAGTACCCCGGAGTCTGGCGCCACGGCGACTGGATCGAGATCACCTCGCGCGGCACCGCGATCATCTACGGCCGCTCCGACTCGACCATCAACCGCTCCGGCATCCGCATGGGGACGAGCGAGATCTACCGCGCCGTGCTCAGCGTCGACGCCGTCGTCGACGCCCTCGTCGTCGACCTGCCGCGGCCCGGCACCGACGGCTGGATGCCGCTGTTCGTGGTCCTGCGCGAGGGCGCCGAGCTCGACCAGGAGCTGTCGAAGGAGATCGCCCGCCGTGTCCGCGAGCGCTGCTCGCCCCGTCATGTCCCCGACGAGGTCTTCGCGATCGCCGAGGTGCCGCGCACGCTCAGCGGCAAGGTGCTCGAGGTGCCCGTGAAGCGGATCCTGATGGGGACCCCCGTCGAGCAGGCGGCCAGCCGCGACTCGCTCGCGAACCCGGCGGCTCTCGACTATTTCGCCGAGATGGCGGCGCGGCTCGAGGCCTGAGCCGATTGCGGGCTGCTGGCTCGCTCGGCGATCCGCAGAGCCGCCAGAACCGCGAACCCCCAGCTGGAGGCGACGAGGATGCCGCCCAGGACGTCGCTCGGGAAATGCCACTGGAGCGTCAGCACGGAGGCGCACACCGCCGCCACCAGGCAGGCACCCGCCGCCGCGACGGCGGGCCGCAGGTCAGGCGCCGAGACGATCGCGAAGGCGATCGCGATCGATGCCACCGCCGTGGCGTGCCCGCTGGGAAAGGCGACGGCGCCGATCTGGTTTTCGCCGAGAATCGCCTGGTAGCGAGGGTGCGCGAGCACGACCTTCAGCACCTGCGTGGTGAGGTTGGCGCCGGCTACCACGGTCACCGCGGCGACGGCGTCGAGCGGCCTGCGGCGCGCCAGCGCCACCGCGCACGCGGACGCCAGCATCAGCAGCAGCGGCAGCGGGTCGCCCAGGTGGACGAGGCCGTTGGCCAGGATGGCGGTGGCGGAGCGTTCGGGGACCGTGACCCTGGCGAGAACGGTCGCGTCCAGGCGCTGCGCCGCGTCGACGCCGTTGACGAGGAGCGCCAGCAGGACCAGCGCGCCGGTGCAGGCGAGCCAGCCCGCAATCGGGGCTTTGACGCTCTTGGCCACCGTGAAACGGTAGCGAGACCGCCTTAAAGGAACCCTCAGGCGGGCGTGATCGGATTGCGGCGAACCGCGAACGCGCGGTCCCTGCCCGCGGCGAAGGCGAAGCGGCGGATCAGGTCGGCGCGCAGGTCCTCCGGCTCGACCACCGCGTCGACGACCAGCTCCGAGGCGAGGTGGAGGATGTCGATGTCGGCGGCGTACTCCTCGCGCTTGGCGGCGACAAAGCGCTCGCGCTCGGCCTCGTCCTCGATCGCCTGGATCTGGTTGTAGAAGACGGCGTTGACGGCGGCCTGCGGGCCCATCACCGCGATCGAGGCGCTCGGCAGGGCGATGCAGCAGTCGGGCTCGAAGGCGGGCCCGGCCATCGCGTAGAGCCCGGCCCCGTAGGCCTTGCGGACGATCACCGAGATCTTCGGCACGGTCGCCTCGGAGACGGCGCTGATCATCTTGGCACCGTGGCGGATGATCCCCTGGCGCTCGACCGCGGTGCCGATCATGAAGCCGGGCACGTCGGCGAGGAAGAGCAGTGGCACGTTGAAGGCGTTGCAGGTCTGGATGAAGCGCGCCGCCTTGTCGGCGGAGTCGACGAAGAGCACGCCGCCCTTCTGCTTCGGCTGGTTGGCGACGATCCCGACGACGCCCCCTTCGAGGCGCCCGTAGCCGACGATCAGCTCTTTCGCCCAGCGCTTGTGGACCTCGAGGAAGGAATCGGCGTCGAGCAGCGCGTCGAGCACCTCGCGCATGTCGAAGGGCTGGTTCTCGTCGGCGGGGACGACGGCGGCGATCTCCGCGTCGGAGGCGGGCGCGACCGGCTCGGCGGCGGGGGGCGACTCGCGCCAGTTGCCCGGCAGGTAGGAGAGGTAGCGCTGGGCGACCTCGATCGCCTCCTCGTCGCTCTTGACCAGAAAGTGGCCGCAGCCGGAGACGCCGGTGTGCATCTTCGCCCCGCCCATCTCCTCCAGCGTCACCGTCTCGCCGATCACCATCTCCGCCATCCGCGGCGATCCCAGATACATCGAGGCATTGCCCTCGCGCATGATCACGACGTCGCAGAAGGCAGGGATGTAGGCGCCCCCGGCGGCGCTCGGCCCGAACAGCAGGCAGACCTGGGGCACCTGGCCGGAAAGCCGCACCTCGTTGTGGAAGATCCGCCCGGCGCCGCGACGGCCGGGGAACATCTGCACCTGATCGGTGATCCGCGCCCCCGCCGAGTCGACCAGGTAGACGAGCGGCAGCTGCAGGATCAGCGCCCGCTCCTGGATGCGGAGGATCTTCTCGACCGTCTTCGGGCCCCAGGAGCCGGCCTTGACCGTCGGGTCGTTGGCCATCAGGGCGATGCGGCGACCATCGACCGTGGCCAGCCCGGTGACGACGCCATCGGCGCCCAGCCCCTCCTGCTCCCAGTTGGCCAGCGCGCCTTCCTCGGCGAAGGACCCGGCGTCGACGAGGCGCTCGACCCGCTCGCGGACCGGCAGCTTGCCTTGTTCCGCGGTCTTCTCGTGATGGCGCCGGGGCCCGCCGGAGAGGGCGGCCTCCAGGGCTTTCGCGAAGTCGGACACGGCGAGAGCCTATTCGGACTGGCTGGCGTGCCAGCCGACGGGCGGCGGACTGGCGGCGCAGATGCGCTCGCTGCAGCGGCAGCCGCCGGGCGGCCGGCGTACCTATCCCGCGCCGCTGGGCTCCCAGTCGACCGGGCCCGCCCGCAGAACGTGCGCGCCGAGCGGGCGCCCGAGCACTTCCTGGGCGGCCCGGGAGGCGGCGACCAGCCGCGGCAGGTCGATCCCAGTCTCGATCCCCATCTCGTGCAGCATCGAGACCACGTCCTCGCTGCCGACGTTGCCGGTCGAACCGGGCGGCACCGGGCAACCGCCCAGCTCGCCGAAGCTCGACTCGAAGGACTCGACCCCTTCCTCCAAGGCCGCCAGCACGTTCGCCAGCCCTTGGCCCCGGGTGTTGTGAAAGTGCGCGGTGAGCTCGACCCCCTGCAGCCGCTCCCGGGCGGCGGCAAAGAACTCGCGGACCTGGCGTGGGTTCGCCATCCCGGTGGTGTCGCCGAAGCCGACCTCCTCGCAGCCGGCCGCGGCTAGGCGCTCGGCGAGGTCGAAGACGCGTTCCGGCGCCACGTGACCCTCGTAAGGGCAGCCGAACGAGGTGGCGATCACCCCCTCGCGGCGCAGCCCGGCTTCGCCAGCGCTCGCCAGCGTCGCCTCCAGCCCGCGCAGCGAATCCTCGACCGAGCTGTTGACGTTGCGCTGGTTGTGGGTCTCCGAGGCGGAGAGGAAGACGCTGACCTCGTCGAAGCGGTCGCGCATCTCCAGCGCCCGTTCCAGCCCCCGCTCGTTCGGGATCAGCACCGAGAAGGAGACCCCCTCGCGCCGCTGGACAGCCATCAGCACCTGCGCGGCATCGGCGAGCTGCGGGATCACGTCGGGTCGCACGAACGAGGTGATCTCCAGCCGCCCGACGCCGGTCGCCGAGAGCAGGTCGATCAACCGCACCTTCTCCGCCGTGTCGATCGTCTCCGGCTCGTTCTGGAACCCGTCGCGAGGCCCGACCTCGCGAATGCGGGCAGTTTTCGGCAGCTCGACCATCGGTCCAGCTTATGGCGCCGCGGTCCGATCCAGAGGGCCCGAGCTGGAGTCCGACCATCCTTCTTCGAGCCGCATCGCCACCGCCCGCAGGGTTTCGACCACGTGCCGCGCCTCATAGCGAACCTGCTCGTGAGTGAAGCGGAGCGCGGTTAGGCCTGCCGCAGCATGAGCCTGATCGCGCACCCGATCCCGCGTCTGCTGTGCGGGAGTACGGTGATACCGCAGTCCGTCGGTCTCGACGACGAGGCCGAGGTGAGGCCAGTGGAAATCGACCTTGAAGCCGTTGAGGCGCGCCCCGGCCACCGGCAAGGGCATCCCCGCCTTCCTGATCAACAGGAGGAACCTGCGCTCCAGCTCCGAGTCTGTGAGGCGGAAGACATGCCGGGAGAGAAGGTCCTGCAGCGGTCGGACGCCGTGCTGGCCGGAGAACGAACCGAGCGCTGCGAGCAGCGACTCTGGATCTATCAGGCCGAGACGGTCAGCGTCGTTGACAGCGCGCTCCAACTGCGGCAGCTGGAGCTGGCGAGCTAGGTCGATCATCGTGCGGACGAGCGAGGTCACTGGAATGCGGTGGCGTTCAGCAGTCTCTTCCGTTCGCAATGCCGGGCGTCGATGCACGACGACCCCGGACCGTCTGCGCCCGCCGCTGACCGGCACGGTGATCTCCGGCAGCTTCGCCGCCGGCGCGATGCCCCAAAGGGCAGCGGCGCTTCGGTGGCTGAGCACAGCTCCGCCGCCACCGCCGAGCACCGCCGCCATCCATCGCCCGCGCTGGGTGAGTTCCGGCCGACCAAGGGCGTATACACCCCGTTCCACACGGTGCAACCTGCCCCGCGCCGCCCGATGCTGGATCGCCTGCGGACTCAATCCCAGCTCCCGCAGTTGCCGGGTGCTGATCACCCCATGCTGCCGCCCCGCAAGCGCCCAAGCTGCACTTGCCTTCTGTCGACTTGATGACCCCACAGGGTCACTAAGTCGACAGACCCCCGCTCTCTCCCCCGGGTTAGACCATGCCGAGGCCGCCGGAGACGCCCAGGGTCTCGCCCGTTACGTAGGTGGCGTCGTCAGAGGCGAGGAAGGCTGCGGCGGCGGCGACCTCGTCGGGCTGGCCGAGGCGGCCCAGCTGGGTCGAGCTCTTCATCGTCTCGATCACCTTCTCGCCGATCTCGCCGAACTCCTTGGCGCCCATCAGCAGCGGCGTCTCGATCGGGCCGGGGGCGATCGCGTTGGCGGTGATCTCGTAGCGGGCGTTCTCGCGGGCGATCGCCTTGGTGAAGCCGACGATGCCCGCCTTCGCGGCCGAGTAGACGGCCGAGCCCTTGGAGCCGACCCGGCCCGCCTCGGAGGAGATGCTGACGATGCGCCCGTACTTCGCCTGCTGCATGCCCGGCAGCGCGGCGAAGGTGCAGTTGAACACGCCGACGAGGTTGATCGCCAACACGCGCTGCCACTGCTCGGGCGAGGTGTAGGTGAAGAAGCCGAACTCGTCGGTACCGGCGTTGTTGACGAGGATGTCGAGCGCGCCGGCCGCGGCGACGGCGGCGTGGGCGGACTCGAGGTCGGTGACGTCGAGCTCGACGGCGTGGCCGTTCACCTCCCCGGCGACCTTCGCGGCGCCCTCGGTGTCGATGTCGCCGACCCAGACCTCGGCGCCCTCGCCGGCCAGGCGGGCGGCGATCGCGGCGCCGATGCCGCTGGCGCCGCCGGTGACCAACGCTTTGCGTCCCTCCAGCCTCATGCGTCGGGGAGCATAGACTGGCGCACCCCGTGGCGGCCACCGAACCCATTCCGATCATCGGCGGCACCGGCGCGCTCGGCGCCGGGCTGGCGACGCGCTGGGCCCGGGCCGGGGTGCCGGTGGTACTGGGCTCGCGCTCAGCCGAGCGAGCCGAGGAGGCGGCGGCCAAGGTGCGCGCCGCGGTCCCGGGCGCCGACGTCGCCGGCCTCGAGAACGGCGAGGCAGCACAGCGGGGGGAGATCGTCTTCCTCACCGTCCCCTTCCGCGCCCAGTCGGAGAACCTCAACAACCTGCGTGAGGCGCTGCGGCCGGGTCAGATCCTGGTCGACTGCACGGTGCCGCTGGCGGCCGCGGTAAGCGGCAAGGCGACCCGCTCGCTGGGCGTATGGCAGGGCTCGGCCGCCCAGCAGGCGCAGGAGATGGTGCCGGAGGGCGTCACCGTCGTCGCCGCCCTGCATACGGTCGGCGCCCCGACCCTCTCGGACAGCGAGGCCGAGCTCGGCGAGGACGTCCTCGTCTGCGGCGACCGCAAGGCCGACAAGGCGCGGGTGGCGCGGCTGATCGAGCTGATCCCCGGCCTGCGCGCGGTCAACGCCGGCGCGCTCGAGATGGCCCGCATCGTCGAGCAGCTGACCCCGATGCTGATCTCGGTCAACAGCCGCTACAAGGCGCACGCCGGCATCCGCCTCACCGGCCTGCCCGACGCCGACCACTGGGCCTAGCCGGATGCGGGTCGCGCTCCTCGCCGGCGGCACCGGTGGCGCCAAACTCGCCGCCGGCATGCAGGAGGAGCTCGGCTCTGAGCTGGCGGTCATCGCCAACACCGGCGACGACGTCGAGGCGCTCGGGGTCCACGTCTCCCCGGACCCGGATCTCATCACCTACTGGCTCAGCGGAGAAATCGACGAGGAGCGTGGCTGGGGACTCCGCGACGACAGCTTCACCGTCTTCGAGCGCTTGCAGCTGGTCGGCGCCCCAGGCTGGTTTGGCCTCTCCGACCGCGACCTCGCCGCCTGCCTCTACCGGCGCCAGTTCATCGAGGAGGGCGGGCGGCAGACCGACGCCCAGGCACAGATCGCCCGCGGCCTCGGGGTCGAGGCCAGGGTGCTGCCGATGTCGGATTCCCCGGTCCGGACCAAGGTTCTGACCGCGGCCGGCCGCCGCGACCTGCAGGAGTACCTGATCGTCGACCGCGGCGAGCCCGACGTCGTCGGCGTCGAGCTGGAGGGGATCGAGCACGCCGAGCCCAGCCGCGAGGTGCTGGACGCGCTGCGCGGCGCCGACGCGATCGTGCTCGGCCCGTCCAACCCGGTGATCAGCATCGGCCCGATCCTCGCCGTGCCCGGCATGCGCGACGCGATCGCCGCCTCCCCCGCCCCGGTGGTCGCCGTCAGCCCCTACGTCGCCGGTGAGGTCGTCAAGGGACCGACCGACCGCTTCATGCGGGCGCTCAGCCGACCGACCACCGCCGCCGGGGTCGCCTCGCTGTACGCGGGGTTGATCGACGGCATGGTCGTCGACGAGGCCGACCCCGACCCGCCACCGGTCGAGGTGGCGACGCTGGCGGCACCAACGCTGATGGAGGGCGCCGGCGGCCGTGCTCGCGTCGCCCGCACCGTGCTCGACTACGCGGCGAGCCTGGCGACGTGAGCCAGGGCGCAGGGAGACCAAGCCGCGACGGCGCTACCCTCGCCTCGAGTTGAAGGCAACCGCGGTCCTACCCGTCAAGCGCCTCTACGCGGCGAAGCAGCGGCTCGCCGCCGGGCTCGACGGCGAGCAGCGACGGACCCTGGCCGGGGCGATGGTCGCCGACGTCCTCGAGGCGATCGGGGAAGCGCGCACGCTCGAGCGCATCGTCGTCGTCAGCGGCGACCCGGTGGCGCAGGAGCTCGCGGCCGAGGTCGGCGCGGAGGTCGTCCCCGACCCCTCCGACAGCGGCCACGTCGAGGCGGCGCTGGCGGGGATCGCCCGGGCCGAAGCCGATGGCGCCGGCTGCGTTGTCCTGCTCCCCGGCGACTGCCCGCTGCTCGACCCGCGCGAGCTGGACCGGCTGCTGACCGGCGTGCCCGAGCGCTACGTCGGGATCGTCCCCGACCGCCACGGCAGCGGCACCAACGCCCTGGTGCTCAGCCCGCCGGACGCGATCGTCCCCGCTTTCGGCGCGGACAGCTGCGCTCGCCACGTCGCCGCCGCCCGCGAGGCCGGCATCCCCTTCGAGGTCGAGGAGCTCCCCTCGCTGGGGCTCGACCTCGACACCCCCGCCGACGTGGTCGCCCTCACCGCCGCGCTGGCGTCCCGCCCGGGTCGCGCCCGCCGCACGGCGAAAGCCCTGGGGATATGAGGCCTCTCTCCGTCGCGCGGTTCCTTATGCACGCCAGGCGTCGAAAGGGAACCACGCGATGAGCGGCGGCGCGGCAGGGCTGCGGGTCGTCCCGGTCGACGGCCTGCCGGGGTTCGAGGAGGGGATGCGGGTCGGCGAGCAGATCTCCGCGCGGGCCGAGCTCGAGGACGGCGACGTCGTCGTCGTCTCGCAGAAGGTCGTCTCCAAGGCAGAGGGGCGGATCCGCAGGCTCTCCTCGGTGCTGCCGAGCGCCGAGGCGCGCGAGCTCGCCGCGATCCTCGGCAAGGAACCGGCGCTGGTCGAGCTGATCCTGGCCGAGAGCGATCAGGTGCTGCGGGCCGAGCGCGGCGTCCTCATCGTGGAGACCCGGCACGGACTGGTCTGCGCCAACGCCGGCATCGACAGCTCCAACCTGCCCGAGCCGGACACGGTCTGCCTGCTGCCGGAGGATCCCGACGGCTCGGCGCGCCGGATCCGGGCCGAGATCGCCGCCGCCGGCGGGGCGCGCGTCGGCGTCGTCGTCGCCGACAGTTTCGGGCGCGCCTGGCGCCTGGGACAGGCCGAGGTGGCGATCGGCTGCGCCGGCCTGGCGCCGCTCGACGACTGGCGCGGCCGCCGCGACGCCGCCGGGCGCGAGCTGGAGGCGACCGCGATCGCGATCGCCGACGAGGTCGCCGCGGTCGCCGACCTCGTGCGCGACAAGGCAAGCCGTGTCCCGGCGGTGGTGGTGCGCGGGCTCGCGCACCACGTCAGCCCAGATGACGGCCCCGGCGCCGCGGCCCTGCGCCGCCCGCGGGAAGAGGACCTCTTCCGCTAGATCTCCCGAGCGGCGCAGGTGGCGCTAATCCCGCCGCAGGGCGTCCTTGACCTTGTCGGTCGCCTTCTCGACGCCCTCCTTGACCCGGCCGGCGGTCTTGTCGACCTTTCCCTCCCGCTTCAAGTCATCGTCGCCCGTCAAACTGCCGGCAGCCTCCTTGACACGTCCCTTGGCATCGTCCTTGTTGCGAATCTCGTCGCTCATCTGAATCCTCTCTGGCTGAAGTCCTGTCCTCGTTCAGCTACCCAATCCCAGGCGGCTCAAGCCTGTGAACGAGCGATGTCGAGCACGGCGGCGCCCCGCAGCCGGCCGTCGCGGATGTCGCCCAGGGCGCGGTCGGCGTCGGCGAGCGGGTAGACCTCGACCTCGGTCCTCACCGGCACCCGCGGCGCGAGCGCCAGGAACTCCTCGCCGTCGAGCCGGGTCAGGTTGGCGACCGAGCCCAGTGTCCGCTCGCCCCAGAGGATGTCGTAGGGAAAGGCGGGGATCTCGCTCATGTGGATACCGGCGCTGACGATCCGCGCCCCCTTGGCGCTGGCCCGCAGCGCCGCCGGCATCAGGGCGCCGACGGGAGCGAAGACGATGGCGCCGTCGAGCTGCTCCGGCGGCGCCTCCGCCGCCGCGCCGGCCCACTCGGCGCCCAGCCCAAGCGCGAACCGCTGCGTCTCCACATCCCCCTCACGGGTGAAGGCGAAGACGCGCCGGCCCTGGTGCACGGCGACCTGGCAGAGGATGTGGGCGGAGGCGCCAAAGCCGTAGAAGCCGATCCGCTCGGCGTCGCCGACCAGGCGCAGGGCGCGGTAGCCGATCAGCCCCGCGCAGAGCAGCGGCGCGGCCTGGTCGTCGGGGTACCCCGACGGGATCGCGAAGCAGAAGCGCTCGTCGGCGACCGTCAGCTCGGCATAGCCGCCGTCGATGTCGTAGCCGGTGAAGCGGGCGCGGTCGCAGAGGTTCTCGCGACCGCTGCGGCAGTAGCGACACTCGCCGCAGGTCCATCCCAGCCAGGGGACGCCGACCCGCTCGCCGGCGGCAAAGCGCTCGGCCCCCTCCCCCGACCCGACCACGGTGCCGACGATCTGGTGGCCTGGGACCAGCGGCAGCTTCGGCTCGGTCAGGTCGCCGTCGACGATGTGTAGGTCGGTGCGGCAGACGCCGCAGGCGTGTACGGCGATCAGCAGCTGGCCGGGCCCCGGGGCGGGGTCTGGAAGCTCAACTGGCGTGAGGGCCCGGCGCGCGTGCTCGAGGAGCATCGCGCGCATCGCTAGTAGGTCTCGACTATCTCGTAGAGGGTGGTGCGCTGGGCCGGTTCGCGGCCGGCGGCGCGAGCCGCCTCGACCAGCTGCTCGGGCTCCAGCCTGACTCCGTGCTGGGAGCCGGCCATGCGCGAGATGTTCTCCTCCATCAGCGTCCCGCCGAGGTCGTTGACGCCCCAGCGCAGCGCCTCGGTCGCGCCCTCCAGGCCCATCTTCACCCAGCTCGCCTGGAGGTTGGGGATCGTCCTCCCCAGCGCCAGACGGAAGGCGGCGGTGTGCTTGAGGTTGTCCGCCATCGAGATCTCCTCGATCCCGTGGGTGCGGCCGAGCATCGTGTTGAAGGGGATGAAGCTGAGCGGCACGAACTCGGTGATCCCCCCGGTGCGCTCCTGCAGGGCGCGCACGACCCGCATGTGGCGGGCCAGCTCGCGCGGCTCCTCGATGTGGCCGAACATCACCGTCGAGGTCGAGCGCAGGCCGGCGCGGTGGGAGGCTTCGACGATCTCGACCCAGCGGTCGGCGGGGAGCTTGTTGGGGGAGATTCGCTGCCGCACGCCGTCGTCGAGAACCTCGGCCGCGGTCCCCGGGGTAGAGCCGAGCCCGCACTCGATCAGGTATTCGAAGACGTCCTCGGGCCCCTTGCCGGAGCGCTCGCACATGTAGTGGACCTCCATCGGCGAGTAGGCGTGCAGGTGGAGCTGCGGCGCCACCCCCTTGGCCAGGCGCAGCCATTTGCCGTACTCCTCGAGGGTCAGGTCGGGGTGGATCCCACCCTGCATGCAGAGCTCGGTCGCCCCGAACTCGACGGCCTCGCCGATCCGCGCCGCGAAGTCCGCCTCGGACACCTCGTAGGCGTCCGGCGAGCGCCTGCCCTGGCCGAAGCCACAGAAGGCGCAACCGACGACACAGATGTTGGTGAAGTTGATGTTGCGATTGACGACGAAGGTCGCGCGCTCGCCGTGCAGCTCCGCCCGCAGCTCGTCGGCGGCGACCCGCATCTCCTCGATCGCCCCCGGCCGCGTCTCCGAGAACAGCGCCGTCAACTCGTCCTCGCTGAGCTCAGCCCCCTCGCGTCCCTTCGCGATCGCCGCCTCGGCCAGCCCCGGTGCGAGCGTCTCTTCGCTTCGGCGCCCGGACCCGCGCCGAGGAATGAAGCTCCAGTACTTGAGCTTGATCACATCGAGGACCCCCTGCTCCATCCACGCCGAGTCCATGTACTGCGGGTAGACGCAGAGCCGCTCCGTCAGCGCGTACCCCCGCGGCGCCAGCTCCTTCCGCACCTGGTGTGGACTCGGGAAAGGCTCCTCCGGCGAAATGTGATCGCCATTCGCCGACAGCCCCCCCAGATCCGTCGCCCCCGCCTCGACCAGCTCGGGCCACCAGTCCGAGAGATTCGGCGGCACCTGCACCCCCACGTCCGGCATCAGCCGTTTGCACTCCGCGATCAACCTCTTGATCTCCCCAATCCCAACCGGGTTCGCCCACTCCGGCATGGCCAACTCGATGTCGGCATTCTCGGAGCCGTCCGGGGGCGATGGGGATGCCCCTGCGGGAGCCTCCCCATCCGTTGCTCCCGCAGGGGCATCCCCATCGCCCCCCCACCGCTTCCGAGCCGACTTGTCGGCGATGTCCGCAACCTCGGCTCCGTAGTACCGCGGATGCGGCACGAAGTTCTGCAGGATCACCTCCTGCAGGTGACCATGGCGCGCGTGCACGGCCGCGAGCGCTTCCAGCGACTCGACCCGCTCGTCCTCCGTCTCCCCGATCCCGACCAGGATCCCGCTCGTGAAGGGGATCCTCAGCTCGCCCGCGGCCTCGATCGTCGCCAGGCGCCGCGCCGGATGCTTCGTCGGCGAGCCGGCGTGGACGGTCTCCATCAGCCGCTCGGAGGTCGACTCCAGCATCAGCCCCTGGGAGGCGGTGACCTCGCGCAGCCGCGTCAGGTCATCACCATCGAGCACCCCGATGTTGGTGTGCGGCAGCATTCCCCGTTCCAGCGCCCGCTCGCAGGCCCAGACGACGTAGGACGTGAAGTCCTCGTGCCCCCACTCGGTCAGCCGCGCCGCCACCTGGGGGTTGACCTCGGGCCGCTCGCCGGTGAGGACGAGCAGCTCCTTGGCGTTGCGCCGCAAGGCCTCGTCGAGGCGGCGCTCGACCTCCTTAGGCGCGTGGATATGCGCCCTGTGCGTCGCAAAGGCGCAGTACTTGCAGTAGCACTGGCAGGTGCGCGAGAGGGAGAGCGTGTAGTTGCGGGAGAAGGTGACCCGGCGCACGCCGTCCAAGCTACTGCAACCGCCGGGCCGGCCGGCCCGGCGGTCTGAAGCGGTCTTTAGCTGCTGGCGGGTTTCGCGCCGGCGCCCGGCTTGACCCGCTCCGGCGGCTCGGTCGGCGCCGGGGCACCGGCCTCGAGCACGAACTTGAAGACGGCGGCGGCGAGGAGGGCACCGACGATCGGGCCGACCAGGTAGGGCCAGACGTCACCGAACTCGTTGCCGACAAGGGCGGGGCCGAACCAGCGGGCCGGATTGAAGGCGCCGCCGGTCAGCGGGCCGCCGACCATGACGATGAAACCGAGCGTGGTGCCGATCGCCAGCGGCGCCCAGTCCTTGACGCTCTTTTTCGAGTAGACGGCGGCGAGGATGACGAGGACGAGGCAGAAGGTGCCGACCGCCTCGACGATCGCGCCGGGGAAGTTGCCGCTGAGCAGGCCGCTGACCTGGGCGGCGCCGTAGTGGGTGGCGCGACCCTCGTCGAGCAGCAGGCCCTTGGTCAGCAGCGCCCCGAGCACCGCTCCGGAGAGCTGGGCCAGCATGTAGATCGCGCCGTCAATCGGCTTGATCCGTTTGATCACGATCGCGGCGAGCGTTACCGCCGGATTGAAGTGACCACCGCTGACGACACCGAACATGACGATCAGCCCAAACAGCAGGAAAGCGTGGACGAGCCCGATGACCGCGAAGTCCGAGCCGAACTGCGCCTGGCTCCCGGTCGAAACGAACAGCACGACGACGCTGGTGATGAAAAAGACCAGCAAAAGCGTGCCGATCAACTCAGCAAGATATGCGGCTAGACCTCGTTCCTGCACTCTTATTCCCTCCTCGATCCCGTGATCAGGTAAGCGGCGGCAGTCTACTCACATTTGCTCAATGAATTAGCTTGCCGGCCAGATGAGACGTGCTGTCGCGCTGCTGGCGGCCGTCCTCCTGCTGACCGGCGCTGCCGGCTGCGGTGAGGGTGGCGCGGAACCGGGCGTGCCGAAAGGCGCGACGCTCGTGCTCGATTTCACCCCGAACGCCCTCCACTCCGGGATCTATGCCGCGGGGGCCGAGGGCTTCTACCGCGCCGCCGGCATCGACCTCGACATCCGCCAGCCGGGCGAATCGAGCGACGCGCCGAAGCTGCTGGCCGCCGGCCGCGCCGACTTCGCGATCCTCGACATCCACGACCTCGGGATCGCCCGCGAGAAGGGCCTCGACCTGGTCGGGGTGGCGCCGATAGTCCAGCGCCCGCTGGCGGCCGTGATCGCCCCCGCCGGCAGCGGCGTGCGCCGCCCACGCGACCTCGCAGCGCGCACGGTCGGCGTCACCGGCCTGCCCTCCGACGAAGCCGTGGTCGATTCCGAGGTCAGCGCCGATGGCGGCGACCCAGCGCGCGTCGACCGGGTGACGATCGGCTTCAACGCCGTCTCCGCCCTCGCCGCCGGCAAGGTCGACGCCGCGACCGGCTTCTGGAACGCCGAGGGCGTGGCGCTGCGCGAACGCGGCGTGCCCATTCGCATCTTCAAGGTCGACGCATACGGCGCCCCGCCCTACCCGGAGCTGATCCTGGCGACGTCACGCCGCACCCTCGACGAGCAGCCCGACCTGGTCGACACCCTCGTCGACGCGACCCGTCGCGGCTACGCGTTCGCCGCGCACCAGCCGGCCCAGGCCCTCGACGACCTCCTCGCCGCCAACCCGGCCCTCGACCGCGCCGAACAAAAAGCCCAGCTCGACGCCCTCCTACCGGACCTCCACCCCGCCCCCTTCGACCCGCGCACTCTTCGCGCCTGGTCGGACTGGGACGTGACCCACGGCCTCCTTCAGCATCCGGTGGACCTCGACCGCACCTTCGACCTGCGGGAGGAATAGGCGCAGCGATACGAGTCCCGGACCCGCCTCCCTGCCTTCTGTGCCGAGCTCACCCCTCAAGCAGACGCTTCGCGAGCTCCGGCAGTTCCCGCGCCAGCCGCGACCGCGGCACGACTAGATCGACGCCGGCCGCTTCAGCCGCCCCCCGCGTCTCGACGTCAACGTGCGAGTAGTACCCGAGCACCGGCACCCCAAGCCCGACCAGCGCCTCGGGGTTCTCGACCTCGAGGTCGGCGACCAGCAGCTCGGCGTCCTCGAGCGGCGCCTCCTGCAGCGACGGCGCCAGCGTCACCTCGTGACCCGCGGCGCTCAGCGTCGCCTCCACCTTGCTGCCGAGCATCAGGTCGGCGGCGACCGCGACTACCCGGGCCATCGGACCCCAGCCATTCAGAGCGAGCGGCGCTGGCGGAGCTCTTCGCGGACGCTCTCGGGGCGACCCCACATCTGGACCACCTCGGCGCGCCCCTCGCGCACCTCGGCCACCCGCATCTCGCCGCCGACGCCTTCGCCGTCGAGCTTCGCCAGCACGCCCTTGACCGACTCCGGCGCCGCCGCATGGCCGAAGCCGTTGGCCACCAGCAGCCGCCAGTGCCACTCCGCCCTCGAGTAGGGCTGGGCGTTGACCTGGCTGAGGGCGACGGCGGTGTCGACGTACCGGCTCTCGTCGCCGATCCGCAGGTCGACCTCGAGGTCCGTCCAGTCGGGTGGCAGCGTGTCGAGCAGGCGCTGGAAATCGTCAGCCAGGGGCACGGCGCAAGCCTAGCGCGGCAGCGGGGCGCCGCCGAAGTGACGCTGGAGCTGCTTGTGGCGATGGCGGAAGAAGGCCGCGAAGAGCGGCCGCAGCAGCCTTCCCGGCAGCGGCAGCCGCGGCTCCCAGGCGATCCGGTCGACGATCGTCGTCGTCCCCTCGCCGCCGGCCTCGAGCGTCCGCTCGTGCTCCCAGAGCCGCTGCGAGAGCATCGTCGAGCGCTCCAGGAAGCCGCGTCCCGGCTCGATCCGCGCCAGGCCGATCTGGTCGTAGTCGACCGGAACCAGGCCGAAGAGCAGGATCCAGCTGCGCCCCAGCGGCCCCGGCTCGAGCGTGTGCAGGTCGAGGCTCTCCACCCCGCGCGGCACCGTCATCCGCAGCAGCGGCGCCATCTCGGCGTTGATCCCCTCGGCGCTCATCGCCCGCTCCCAGACGGCCGCCGGCTCGGCCGGCAGCGTCGAAGCGATCTGGAACTCTGCCCGGCGCCGCATCAGCCGAGGAAGACCTCGTAGAGGAGGAAGACGTTGAGGGCGATGATCAGGCTGGCGAGGACACCGGCGAGTGCCGACAGCCAGCCCGGGTTGACCAGGTCCCCCATCACCTCGCGCTTGCTGGCGATGATCAGCAGCGGCACCAGGGCGAAGGGGATGCCGAAGGAGAGGACGACCTGGCTGCCGACCAGGGCATCGGTCGGGTTGATCCCGATCGCCAGCACCAGGAGCGCCGGCGCGAGGGTGATCGCGCGGCGCAGGAAGAGCGGGATGCGGCGGCGGATGAAGCCCTGCATCACCACCTGGCCGGCCATCGTCCCGACCGAGGAGGAGGCGAAGCCCGAGGCCAGCAGGGCGATCCCGAAGATCGCCGCGGCACGGTCGGAGACGAGCTGCTGGAAGCCCGCGTAGGCGCCTTCGATCGAGTCGACGCCGGTCAGCCCACTCTCGTTGAAGAGGGCGGCGGCGACGATCATCATCGAGAGGTTGACCAGGCCCGCCAGCGAGAGGGCGATCACCACGTCGACTTTCTCGAAGCCGAGGATCTTCTTCCTCTCGGCGCTGTCGCGGCCGACGATCCGGCGCTGGGTCAGAGCCGAGTGCAGGTAGACGACGTGCGGCATCACCGTCGCGCCGATGATCCCGGTGGCGAGCAGGATGCTCTCGGTGCCGGCGAAACCGGGCACGAAGAGGTGCTTGGCGACTTCGCCGCCGTCGGGGCTGGAGTCGATCAGCTCGAAGACGAAGGAGGCGACGACGACGCCGACCAGGACCGTGATCCCGGCCTCCAACCGCCGGTAGCCCATCTGCTGCAGGCCGAGGATCGCGAAGGCGCCGGCGCCGGCGATCAGGCCGGCCGGGAAGAGGGGGATGCCGAAGAGCAGGTGGAGGCCGAGGGCGGCGCCGACCACCTCGGCGATGTCGGTCGCCATCGCCACCAGCTCGGCCTGCAGCCAGAGGCCGATCGAGGTGCGGCGGGAGAAGCACTCGCGGCAGAGCTCGGCCAGGTTCCTGCCGGTGGCGATGCCGAGCTTGGCCGACTGCGTCTGCACCAGCATCGCGATCAGGTTGGCCGCGAGCACCACCCACAGCAGCAGATAGCCGAACTTGGCGCCACCGGCGATGTTGGTGGCGAAGTTGCCGGGGTCGATGTAGGCGACGGCGGCGATGAAGGCGGGGCCGAGAAAGGGCCAGATTCGGCCGATGCCGCGGTTATGGCCTTCGAGCGAACGGCGGGCCGCCTCGGCGACGCGCGCCTCGCCGGGAAGGACGTCCTCGACGGTGGCTTCGCTGCGCGGCGCCAGCTTCACCCGCGGCTGCCCTCCCCCGCCGGAGGGCGGAGGTCGGGCCCGGGAATCGGGGTGCCGTGCGGGTCGTGGCTCGGTTCGCCGAGCTTGGCCGCGATCAGCAGCTCCAGGTCCTCGGAGATGTAGTGCTCGAGCACCTCCGCCTCCTGATGGACGCGGTCGGCGGGCATCCCCAGCGCCTCGGAGAGGTAGGCCTCGATCAGCCGGTGGTGGCGAATCACCTCCAGCGCCACCTTCTCGCCAGCCGGGGTGAGGCTGACCCCCTTGTAGGGCAGGTAGTCGACCAGCCCCAGTCCCGCCAGCCGTTTCAGCATCGAGGTCGCCGTCGCCGGCGTCACCTCGAGCCGCTGCGCAACCTCGCCGTTGAGGACGAGGCCGTCGCGCTCGCGGGAGATCGCGTAGATCGCCTTCGCGTAGTCCTCGATCGCTTCGGTGCTGGGCGCGCGTTTCGCCTGGGCGGCGTCTTTGGAGGCCATCAGACGGAGACCAGCAGGCCGGTCAGGTAGAGGACGGCGATGCCGGCGAGCATCCCGGCGACGCTGGATGGATTGAGCAGCCGCCCGGTCTCGTCGCGCATGGCCGGCGAGATCTGCACGATCACCCTGAGGATGGCGCCGACGCCGACGCCGAAGAGCAATGCCGCCAGGCTCGGGTTGAAGGCAGAGGCGCCGATCCAGGCGCCGAGGATCGCCGGGGCGCCGGCGATCAGCCCGAGGCCGAGCAGGCGGCCGAGCCCGGGTCGCTCTCCCTCCCCCCCGGCCCCGCTCCGTAGCGGCGCCACGATCGCCAGGCCCTCGGTGGTGTTGTGGATCGCGAAGCCGACGACCAGGAAGGCGCCCAGGGCGAGCGCCCCGGTCGCATAGGAGGAGCCGATCGCCAGGCCCTCGCCGAGGTTGTGGAGGCCGATCCCGATCGCCACCAGCAGCGCCAGGTAGGCGCCGCCGGTCGCCGCCGCGCCGCCGCGCCGCCCCCGCTGCGAGAGGTAGGCGTCGACCCCGGCCAGCGCCAGATAGGCGACGAGGGCGCCGACGAAGACGAGGCTGGTGCCGCCGAAGGCGGCCGGGGCCTCGGCCGCGATCTCCAGGCCCTCGAGGGCGGCGTCGATCGCGAGAAAGGCGAGCAGGCCAACCGTGAAGGCGATCAGGGTGCCCATCCAGCGCCGCCCGAGGCGGCCGAGGAAGGGCAGCCAGAGCATCCCCAGGCTGACCGGGATGACGCCGACGTAGATCCCCAGCAGCGCCATCAGGCCGTAGAAGTCGAGGTCCGCCTGCGGCGTTTCGGCGGCGACCGGGATCGTCGCGTCGATCGTGCCGCCGGTCGAGGTGAGGACGAAGATCTCGTAGGCCTCGCCCTCGATCCACGGGTAGGAGACCCGCAGCGTGGTGGAGGCGAGGCGGTCGATCTCGTTTCCCCCTTCGGCGACGAATGGAGCGTAGGCGTCGTTGACGGCGACCTGGGCGACCGCGACCGGGTCGGGCCCGTCATTGCGCAGGGTCAGCTCGATCTGGCCGGGATGCAGCACCGTGCGCTCGACTGCGACCTCCTCCACCGGCGGCCCGCTGCGCTCGCCGAGCCCGGGGCCGCCGAGCAGCGCGAAGCCGCCGATCGCGATCGCGATCAGGGCCAGCGGAATCGCCCCCAGCGCCCAGGTCGGCAGGCCGCCCCCGGCGCCGGGCTCGACCCGGGTCCCGGCCTCCATCAGGCCTTCTCCTTCTCGCCCCAGGGCAGCTCGCAATAGGCGGCCGCGGCCGCGACGGCGCTCATCCGCGACGGGTCGCCGACGCGGAAGAACCCGGTCCAGCCCAGCTCGGCGAACTCGCTGACGTGAGCGTGGAACATGTAGTCGCCGTCGAAGGGGAACTCGAGCTCGAGGACGCTCCGCTGGCCCTGTCCCTGGATCACCGTGTCGGTGTACTCGCTGGGCTGCAGCGAGGTTCCGGTTGGGTAGTGCTGGAAGAAGTTGCCGTGGACGTGGAAGGAGTTGAGCGGGTCGTACTCGAGCGCGTTGACGAGGTAGACGCGGACGCGGCGGCCGCGCTCGACCCGA
Source organism: uncultured Solirubrobacterales bacterium (assembly GCA_963762325.1). Classification (GTDB taxonomy): domain Bacteria; phylum Actinomycetota; class Thermoleophilia; order Solirubrobacterales; family 70-9; genus VAYN01. The sequence continues at coordinate 55,267 of CAVXKQ010000010.1, forward strand.
ATCGGCTCGTTGACGTAATGGAAGCCGACGGTGTTGACGGCGTAGACCTCGTTGGCGAGGTCGAAGTTGGTGTCGAAGCCGTTCATCACCATCACCATCTCGTCGGCCTCGGGGCGTCCCCGCTTGGGGTCGATGACGAAGGCGCCGTAGAGGCCGCGGGCGATGTGGGCCGCGAGCGGCGCGACGTGGCAGTGGTAGAGGTGCAGGCCGAAGGGCGCGGCGTCGAACTCATAGTCGAAGCTCTCGCCCGGCTCGACCTGACCGCCGCCGCCGAGCTCGCCGATCCCGGGCATGCCGTCCATCGCCGCCCGGTGGACGCCGTGGAAGTGCATCGTGTGGGGGTGCTGAGAGGCGTTGACGAAGCGGATCCGCAGGCGCTCGCCCTCGCGCGCCCGCAGGGTCGGCCCGGGGACGCGGCCGTTGTAGGTCCAGGCCTCGTACTTGACCCCCGGCGCGACTTCGATCTCCTTGTCGTGGGCGACGATCTCCCACTCGCGCAGGACGCGGCCGCTGGCCAGGCGCCGGGTCTTGCCGTAGTCGAAGTCACGCAGGACCTCGGTCGGGTTGAAGCCGTTGGCGCGGTGGTCGACCGTGGCGCCGGCGGCGAAGGTGGCGTGCGGGAAGTCGCCGTGGCCGGCGTGGCCGCTTGCCGGCGGGGCGCTTGCGACCGCGCTCTCAGCGCCCGGGCCCTGACCCCTCAGAAGGCCGCTGAGCCCGATTGCCACCGGAGCTGCCGCTGCCGCCGCGCCGCCGAGCAGACGCCGGCGACTGATCCCGCTCTGGTTCGGCGAAGAATCCATCGACCGCTGATTTTGACACATCTAAAAGATGTTTTCGATGTATCTAAATCCAAGTGCGGTTGTTGCATGTCGCCCAGAGGGCGACAAAAAGCAACCGCGTAGCCGGGCAGAGGCACTCGTAGAATTGTTCCAATGAGCATCGAGACCCAGATCGAGCTGGATGCCCAGTACCGGCAGCTGCGCGAGGAATGCGGGCTGCTCGACCGCTCCGAGCGGGGCAAGCTGCTGGTCAGCGGGCCCGACGGGGCTGAGTACCTGCAAGGGCAGCTGACCAACGACGTCGAGGGGCTGGAGCCCGGCGAGGGCCAGTACGCCGCCCTGCTCGACCGCAAGGGGCACATGCAGGCCGACGTGCGGGTGCTGCGCCCCGCCGCCGACGAGATCTGGCTCGATACCGAGCCGGAGGCGCTCGCCGCCGCCCGCCGCCACCTCGAGATGTACTCGATCGGCCGCGACGTCGAAGTGGCCGACGTCAGCGCCGAGCGGGCGATCCTCTCCCTGATCGGGCCCCGCAGCGTCGAGGTAGCCGGCACCGCGGCGCTGCCGGAGAACGCCTGCGAAGCGGCTCGCGTCGGCGGCGTCGACTGTCTGGTGGCGGGAACGCGCGACGGCCTCGACCTGATCGTCGCCGGCGCCGATGCCGAGCGGCTGCGCGAGGCGCTGCTCGCGGCCGGCGCCGTCGCGGTATCCCCCGAGGCAGTCGAGATCCTCCGCGTCGAGTCGGGGGTTCCCCGCTTCGGAGCGGAGATGGGGACGGAGACGATGCCGGCCGAGGCGGCGATCGTCGAGGCCGCCGTCAGCTTCACCAAGGGCTGCTACATCGGCCAAGAGACGGTCGCCCGGCTTCACTACAAGGGCAGGCCCAACCGCCACCTGCGGGGCCTGCGGCTGAGCGGCCCCGCCGAGCCCGGCGCGGCGCTGCGGCTCGGCGAAAAGGAGGTCGGCAGGCTCGGCAGCGCCGCCGTCTCCCCTGCCCTCGGCCCGATCGGGCTGGCGATCCTGCGCCGCGAGGCGGAGCCCGGGGCCGAGCTCGCCGTAGGTGAAGATGGGGTTACGGCCCGCGTGGTCGACTTGCCCTTCGGTTAGATTCCGCCGCGATGGGTCGTGGGAGAGCCAGAGCCGCTGTTGCCGGTGCGATCGGCGCCTTGGCGCTCGCGGTCGCCGGCTGCGGCGCCCAGAGCCACCCCAACGACCCCCGCCCGCAGGTGGCGCTCCACGTCAGCGTCACGATCACCGACGACGCGATCACGGTGCAGCCGGTGCGGATCGGGGTCGGCCCCGCCCGCACCCAGCAGATCCCCCAGAACCAGAATCACGCCCAGCCGCCGATCCCCACCAAGGCCCCGCTCCCGGTCGCGATCGTCGTCGCCAACCAGACCCGCTCCGACTCCAGGCTCGAGCTGCGCGGCCCCCGCGACGCCAGCTCCGGCCCGATCCCCGCGACCAGCCCGGGCACCCTGCAGACCGAGCTCCCGACCGGCACCTACTCGATCGCCGCCGCCGGCGTCCCCGGCGCCCGCCCCGGCAAGCTGGTCGTCGGCCCCTACCGGGCCTCCTCCGAGAACGACGTCCTGCTGCCGTAAGGCAGAGGAGCGTCTGGGGCGTCCGTCATCGTTGACGGTTGTGACTGTTGTGCTCGCAATCGCCGTCGCCCTGCTCGCCGCGGGCCTGGTCTACCTGCTCGTCTCCCGGCGCGAGGGGCCCGTCGAGCAGCCCGATTTCGCCGCCGCCGTGCAGGAGGCCGCCGCGCGGGCGGTCGCCGACTCGCTGCCCGGCCTGCTGCAGGCCAACGACGAGGCGCGCAAGCTCGACGCCAAGACCGCCGAGGCGGCGCTCGACAAGCGCCAGGCCGAGATCAAAGGCCTGGCGGAGAGGATCGCCAAAGGGCAGGAGAAGATCGAGGCGGAGGTGCGCCGCCGCGGCGAGACCGACCTGCAGACCCGCACCCTGCTGGAGCAGATGGGCCAGACCGTCGGCAACCTCAACTCCGAGACGGCCGGCCTGAAGAAGGCCCTGCGCCAGCCGCAGACGCGCGGCCAGTGGGGCGAGCTGCAGCTGCGCCGCTGCGTCGAGATCGCCGGCATGACCGAGCACGTCGACTTCGAGCTGCAGGAGACGCTGCGCACCGAAGACGGCCGGCTGCGCCCCGACGCGCTCTTCCTGCTGCCCGAGGGTCGCAGCTTCGTCGCCGACTCGAAGGTGCCGCTGGACGCCTTCCTCGACGCCCAGGAGTCGGAGGTCGACGGCGAGCGCCGGGTCCACCTCGAGCGCCACGCCCGCCAGGCCCGCGAGCACGTGCGGGCGCTCAGCTCCAAGGATTACCAGGGCCAGTTCAAGGCCGGCGAGATGCCCGACCTGGTGATTTGCTTCATCCCCAACGAGCCGGCCCTGCATGCCGCCTTCGGCGCCGACCCCGAGCTCTTCGACTACGCCCTCGAGCGCAACGTGCTGCTGGTCAGCCCGACTTCGCTGATCGGCCTCCTGCGCACGATGGAGCTGGGCTGGCGCCAGGAGCGGATGGTCGCCGAGGCGGCCGAGATCGCCGACGCGGCCGGCACCCTGCACGCCCGCTTCAGCAAGTTCCTCGGCGACTTCGACGCCGTCGGTAAGCGCCTCGACTCGGCCACCAAATCCTACAACTCCGCCGTCGGCTCGATGGAGGGACGGCTGCTGCCCCAGCTGCGCAAAGTCGAGGATCTCGGCGTCGCGCCCGGCAAGCAGATCGAGCCGCCGGAACCGGTGGAGATCACCGTCAGGGAGATCTCCGCGCCGGAGCTGCGCGAGGCGTCGTAGCGCCGGGGGGCAGGGCTCTTAACTAGGATTCGCTGCCCGACCCAACGATTCGCGGAGGACTCTCTTGGCAGTGGACAGCAGTGCGATCTCGAAGCTGGACGTGGAGCCCGGAACTCTGCCGGAGACGATGGCGGCGTGGGTGATACGCGAGGAGCGCCAGGGCGAGCCCAAGGACGCCTTCCAGCTCGAGCAGATCGAGGTCCCCGAGCCCGGCGCCTTCGAGGTGATCGTCCGCGTGATGGCGGCCGGCGTCAACTTCAACAACGTCTGGGCGTCCCTCGGCGAGCCGGTCTCGGTCTTCCCCTACGGCGACCACCCCGAGTACGGCCACCACATCGGTGGCTCCGACGCCTCCGGGATCGTCTGGAAGGTCGGCGAGGGCGTCACCCGCTGGAAGCCCGGCGATGAGGTGGTCGTCCACTGCAACCAGGCCTCCTACGAGGACGTCGAGGTCCACGGGCTCGACCCGCTTGCCGCGCCGAGCCAGAAGATCTGGGGCTATGAGACGACCTGGGGCTCGTTCGCCCAGTTCACCAAGGTGCAGGCGCAGCAGCTCCTCCCCCGCCCCCAGAACATGAGCTGGGCCGAGGCCTCCTCCTACGGCCTCACCTACTTCACCGCCTACCGGATGCTGATCGACCAGTGCAAGCTGCAGCCGGGCCACAACGTCCTCATCTGGGGCGCCGCCGGCGGCCTCGGCGTGTTCGCCGTGCAGCTCTGCAAAGCGGCGGGCGCCAACGCGGTCGGCATCGTCTCCTCCGACGAGAAGGGCGAGCTGGTCAAGCAGCTCGGCGCCGTCGACTACATCAACCGCGGCGAGTTCGGCGAGATGATGCGGACGCCTGAGAACCTCGTTGACAAGGCCGCCGACAAGGAGCGCTTCAAGGCCTCGCGCGGCTTCGCCAAGCGGGTTAAAGAGATCCTCGGCGACGCCCCCGACATCGTCTTCGAGCATGTCGGCCAGGCGACCTTCCCGACCTCGGTCTACACCGTCAAGCCGTTCGGCAAAGTCGTCATCTGCGGCGCCACCTCCGGCTTCCAGCTCGACTTCGACGTGCGCTACCTATGGATGCGCCAGAAGCAGATCATCGGCTCCCACTTCGCCAACGCATACGAGTGCATGCGCGCCAACCAGTTGATGGCCGAGGGCAAGGTCCGCCCCGTGCTCTGGCAGACGATGGACTTCGACGGCGTCCCCGGCGCCCACCAGCTGCTGCACGAAAACAAGCACCTCGGCAAGATCTCGATCCTGGTCGGGGCCGAGTCCGAGGAGGACGGCAAGGCCGAGGACGGCCCCGGCGCGATCCGGGCTGAGGTCGGGGCATGAGCGAACTTCAAGCGCGACTGGAAAGGGGCATCTGATGGCGGAGGTCTGCAGGCTCGACTGGCACATCGCGCCGTTCCGGGCCGACCGCTGGCTCGACCTCTGGGAACCGACGGCGGCGAAGATGCCCGCCTACGGGGCCAAGAGCTGGTCGCTGACCCGCGCGATCGACGATCCTCTGTCCTTCCAGCAGACCTCAATCTGGGAGCGGCGCTCGGACTTCGAGCGCTACTGGTTCTCGGACGAGGTCGAGAAGGCCCGCGCGGCCGTCATCGACCTATACGACCTGCCGCTGCTCCCCACCTGGCACGCGCTGGTTCTCGCCGAGTAGTCGGCACTCGATCTAGGCCCGCTCCAGCGGCGCCATCGTCAACCCCGCCAGCTCGAGCTGCTCCCAGTAGTGCTCGGCCGGCTCCCGCGGCCCGGACCAGACGATCGCCTGGCCGCTGTTGTGGATCTGGTCGGCGAGCCGGTGGCCCTGATCCAGGCTCACCCCCGGCAGCACCTTGGCCAGCGTCGCCGCCACGTGTTCGAAGGTGTTGTGGCTGTCGTTGCGGACGATCACCCGCCAGTCGCCACCCAGTCCCGACCCGGGACCGGCGCTGCGGGGTCGCTCGATGGTGCTGGTCGACATCGACCCGGATTATGCGACTTGCGGTTCAACGCCGGTGCGACGGCCCCCTGCTGACGATGACCTTGACCGGCGCCGCTACCCCACGCCGGGTTCCGGGATGGGGCCGTTGGCCCATGACCCGGCCCGCGGCGACCCGGCCGGATCGCCGGTGCAAGACCTTGCCGACGCCGCAGCCGGAGCGGAGAATGACGCGCTTGGCCGCTTTCAGCTCCCGGCCCTTCAAAACAGGCACGACGCATTCGCTTCGCGAGGAGCCACCGGGGAGCGGCGCGAGCGCCTTGGCCCGAAAGGTGACCAAACCGGTATCGCAGTGATAACCAGTGAGCACACCGCTGGTGACGTCCCACGGAAAGCGCATGCTTCCCGAGACGACTTGATCGGAGACGAAGCTGCCGCGCACTTCCCCATTTCCGTGCCCAACCGGCTGCGATGCGGTGCCGAGCAAGAATTCACCGGAGAAGCTGAACTCGCCGGCGACGATCGAGATACTCGGCGCCGGGGTCAGTTTGACGAAGCCACCCCCGGTGGGCACGCCCGCCTTTTCGCAGGTCGCCGCCACCCTCGCCTCGAAGTCGAGCACCGCACGACCGCTGGCGGGCACCGTGAACGTGACGGCGCCTTCGGGCTGCGACGTGTCCCCCGAGAAGGATCCCGGCTGAGGGCTGGCGGCCAGTGCGGGCAAGCCCCACAGCAGAAAGATGACCGACCCCACCGCGGCCACCGCAAGTCTCTTCGCCTTCACCCCAGTCCCCCCTCTTTCGCCTCTTAGAAACAGCAAGCCTGACAACTCTATTTTTTTTTGCCGCTCAGTCAAGCAGTCGGGCGGGGCGCGCGGAGGCCCGTGCGACCACCGGCGCTGCCAGACTTAGGCGCATGCGACGTTTCGGCCACATCCTCTCGATCGTGCTGATCACCGCCGGGCTCGTCGTCCTCGCCGACGCCGGGGTCACGGTCGCCTACAAGGAGCCGATCTCCTCGATCTACGGCTCGATCAAGCAGAGCGAAGCTGCCAGCCAACTCAACGACCTCGAAGCGAGCTACCCGCTGCCCGCCGATCGCCGCGCGGTGGCCCGGGTGAAAGAGCCCAAGTTACGACTCTCGATCCTGGCGGAGCGCTTCGCTCGCCAGGTCAGCGCCGGCGACGCGATCGGCAGGATCGTCGCTCCCGACATGGACGGCCTCGACACGGTCTTCGTCGAGGGCACCGACAGCGTCAGCCTCGAGAAGGGCCCCGGGCACTACCCCGAAACGCCGATGCCGGGCGAGCGGGGGACGGTCGGCATCGCCGGCCATCGCACCACCTACCTGGCCCCGTTCCGCCACATCGACTCGATGAAGGCCGGCGACCCGATCACCCTGGAGATGCCCTACGGGACGATCCGCTACCGGGTCGAGAAGACCGCGATCGTCGACCCCTCCGACGTCGGCGTGGTCAGGAAGGTTGGCTACAACCGCCTCGTTCTGAGCGCCTGCAACCCCCTCTACAGCGCCGCCGAGCGCTACATCGTCTTCGCCCGCCAGGTGGGCGCGGGGCCACCGGCTGGAGACTGAGCGCTGATGCCGGCCTCCCCCACCACCGAAACCACAGCGCCGACCCCGCCGTCGCAACCGAACCGGCGCCGCTTCGACCTCGTGCTTGGCATCGTGCTCGGCATCGTGCTCGGCATCGGCATCGTCTCCGCCTTCGTCTTCCTCGGCAGCGAAGGCTCGATCGACGCGCCGCGGATCAAGGGCGTCGACACCGGCAAGCCCGCCGCCCAGGCGCAGGTCGCGCCGGCCGCCTCGCAAGCGGCCGAACCGCCGCCCCGACCCTGAGCGGAAGCTAGAAGGGGCTGGGGACGCGAACGACGACGTCGTCGACGCTGCCGACGACCCCGTTGGCGCCCTTGATGGCGCCGATCGCGACCGCGGTGGCGCGACCGCTGAGTTCGCCGGCGGTTTCGTCGGTCGCCTCCGTCACGAGGGTGCCGCCGACGTAGGCGGAGAGCAGGGCCTGCCCCGGTTTGGCCTTGATCGCCCGCAGCCGCAGGGCATTGGCTTTGTTGACTCCCATCAGACCTTTGACGTCCTTCTCGATCGCCAGGTACTCGCTGCCGGCGGAGGTGACCTTGACCAGCTGCACCTTGCGCTGCAGCGGGAAGGCCAGCAGCTGGTACTTGGCGCCGGCACCCGCCCGCAGCTCCAGCGCCAGATAAGCCTTCCGCTGAAGCGCGGTGGGGGTACCGCTCAGCAGGCGCTCGGTGGCGGATATCTCGAGGTTCTCGCCGAGCACCGGCGTCCGGTAGGAACAGGCGTCGGTGCGTTTGCCGATCGCGATCCTCAGGGCCCCCTCGGAGCCGCCCCGGGCGCAGCTGGCGCCGGCCAGCTTGATCAGCTGAGCGCGCTGCGCCGTCGTTTCCATTCCGTTGCGGTAGATGCCGATCATCGCCGCGCCGACCGACGCCGCGGCAAGCAGCGAGGCGGTCAGGGCAACGGCGAAAACGGCTGCGAATCGCATTCTCATCGGTCGCAGCCTAAACACAGGCCGGCGAGAAAGATGCGGGCCGGCGACCGCTGAACGGTGTATTTCGGGCGGCGCCAAATAAGATTGGAGCATGAGCGAGCACCGACTCCCCGAGCCCGACCGCCCCTGGGTGATGCGCACCTACGCCGGCCACTCCGACGCCCGCCGCTCCAACGAGCTGTACCGCGGCAACCTGGCGAAGGGCCAGACCGGCCTCTCCGTCGCCTTCGACCTCCCCACCCAGACCGGCTATGACCCCGACCACGTCCTCGCCCGTGGCGAGGTCGGCAAGGTCGGCGTCTCGATCGCCCACAAGGGCGACATGCACCAGCTGCTCGACGGGATCCCGCTCGACGCGATGAACACCTCGATGACGATCAACGCCACCGCCGCCTGGCTGCTCGGGCTCTACGTGACGGTCGCCGAGGAGAACGGCGTCGACCGCGCCGAGCTCACCGGCACCACCCAGAACGACATCATCAAGGAGTACCTTTCGCGCGGCACCTACGCCTTCCCGCCGGAGCCCTCGATGCGGCTGATCGCCGACATGGTCGCCTTCAGCGTCAACGAGGTGCCGAGTTGGAACCCGACCAACATCTGCAGCTACCACCTGCAGGAGGCCGGGGCGACGCCGGTGCAGGAGATCGCCTACGCGCTCTCGACCGGGATCGCCGTCCTCGACGAGGTCAAATCACGCGGTCAGGTCGCCGACGAGGACTTCCCCAAGGTCTTCGGCCGCATCTCCTTCTTCGTCAACGCCGGCATCCGCCTGGTCGAGGAGATCGCCAAGCTGCGCGCGATGGGGGCGCTCTGGAACGAGATCGGCCGCGAGCGCTACGGGGTGACCGACGAGAAGATGCTGCGCTTCCGCTACGGCGTCCAGGTCAACAGCCTCGGCCTGACCGAGGCCCAGCCGGAGAACAACATCCAGCGCATCGTGCTCGAGGCGCTGGCGGTGACGCTGAGCCGCGATGCCCGCGCCCGGGCGCTGCAGCTGCCGGCCTGGAACGAGGCGATGGGCCTGCCCCGACCCTGGGATCAGCAGTGGAGCCTGCGGATCCAACAGGTCCTGGCCAACGAGACCGACCTGCTGGAGTACCCCGACATCTTCACCGGCTCGGTGGTCATGGACGGGCTGGTCGAGGAGCTGAGCGCGGGCGCCCGGGCCGAGATGGCGGTGGTCGAGGAGCACGGCGGCGCCGTCAAGGCGGTCCCATACATGAAGGCGCGCCTGGTCGAGTCCCACCGCGAGCGCGTTGCCCGCATCGAGAGTGGCGAGCAGAAGGTGGTCGGCCAGAACAGCTTCACCGAGAGCGAGGACTCGCCGCTGACCGCCGGCGCCGACGGCGGCATCCTCACGCCCGACCCCGAGGTCGAGCGTGAACGGATCGAGGCGCTCGAACAGTGGAAGGCAGATCGCGACCAGGCCGCGGTCGACGCCGCCCTCGCCGAGCTCGCCAAGGTGGCGGCCGACGACGGCCAGAACGTGATGCCCGCAACCATCGCCGCCGCCCAGGCCGGGGCGACCACCGGCGAGTGGGCCGAGGTCCTGCGCGAGTCCTTCGGCGCCTACCGCGGCCCAACCGGCGTCAGCGGCGCCGCCCCCCCGGCCGCCCGCGACCAGCTCGACGCGATTCGCGTCAAGGTCGATGAGACCTCGGAGCGGATCGGCCACCGGATCAAGATCCTGGTCGGCAAGCCCGGGCTGGACGGCCACTCCAACGGCTCCGAGCAGATCGCCCTGCGCGCCCGCGACGTCGGTATGGAGGTGATCTACCAGGGCATCCGCCTGACCCCGGCCGAGATCGCCGAGTCCGCCCTGCAGGAGGACGTCGACGTGGTCGGGCTCTCGATCCTCTCCGGCTCCCATCTGGAGCTGATCCCCGAGGTGGTGCGCCTGCTCCAGGACGAGGGCGTCGACGTGCCGGTCGTGGTCGGCGGCATCATTCCCGCGGCCGACGTGCAGCGGCTGCGCGAGGCCGGGGTCGCCGGCGTCTACACGCCCAAGGACTTCGACATCAACAAGATCATGGCCGAGATCGTCGAGCTGATCGGCGCCCGCGCCGGCACCGGCGCCGCGGCCTGAGCCGCACCCGAATCGCGCCGATGGCGCAGCCGCGCGACAATGCAGGAATGACCGAGTTGAACGGGGACCGGCCGGCCTGGCTGCGCTGCTATCGCTGCTGGTCGGAGAGCCTCGAGATCCAGATCCACTACGACGCGATCCGCCGCGTCGATCCCGATACCGGGGCACTCGCCGAAGGCATCGACGAGGTGCAGGAATCGGTCGTGCAGTGCCTCGACTGCATGCACGACCAGCCCCACCTGACCTTCCAGGACGATCGCGTGGTGCCGATCGAAGACCGCTGGCAGCGAATGGTGGCCGGCACCCCCTGGGTCGCCTCCTGCACCGTCACCGTCTCCCAGGACCGGGTCGAGACCTGCTCGGGCCCCGAGGCGATCGAGTTCCTCACCTACGGCGCCTTCGGCGACGCCGGCGTGCGCGAGTTCTTCACCCACGTCCGCTTCCACAAGCACGAGGACGAGCAGATCGTCGTCCACCTCCTGGTCGAGCTCTACGCGCGCTCGGCGCAGGAGGCGACCGAGGTGCTCGAGGAGGCCGCCCACGGCCAGCTCGAGATCACCTCGCTCGCGGAGGAGTCGCGCCCGCCGGCGCACGCCTCCGACGAGGCGCACTGAGGCCGCCCCGAGATGCCCTGCCCGCCGGCGCCGGCGGGCCCCAGCTCAACCCCGCAGCCGGCCCATCAGACGGCGGGCGAAGCCCCAACCGGAGGCGGTCCTCACCAGGCGCAGGGCAACCCGGCCGGCGCCGGACCGGGAGGTCGCCATCGTGACGACCGGCTCGTCGCCGGTCGCGAACCGGTCCTTGTACTGCTCGCCGCCGCGCAACAGCCGGTAGGTGCCGATGCCGTCCTCGGCGGCCGAGCGCATCGTCTGCGCCAGCAGCACCAGGCCGATCGAGGTCCGGTCCCAGGCGGGATCGCGACCCGACTGGTAGTACCACTCCTGGCCGCCGTAGCGGAAGCCGTACCAGGCCGCGATCGGCTGGCCGCCTTCTACCTCGGCCACCCACAGGCGCAGCCAGCCCCGCTCCAGGGCAACCCTGGCGAAGTCGCGGTGGAACTCGCCGCGGGCGTCGGCGACGGCGCCCGAGCCCTCCTCGCCCCAGCGCGCCTCGTGCAGGCGGAACAGCGTGTCCATATCGGCGTCGAGGTGCGCGGCGTCCGACAGCCGGTACTCGAGCTTGCTCTCCCGCTGCAGCTTGCGCTCCTTCCTCCCCATCTGCGAGCGCAGGTTCGAGCTGCGCGAGGCGAGATAGGCCTCCCACCCCGAGCTGAGGTCGATCACCGGGCTCGGCTCGCATTGCAGGACGACGAAGTCCTCGAGATCGAGCCCCTCGACGGGGATCCGCTCGGCGAGCAGCGTGCCGGCGCCTCCGTCATGGCCGACCAGCGCCGCGAGGGCCGGCCCGAGGTTCTCCGGGGAGCCCACCGGGCCCAACGCGTCGGCGGGGCCGTGGCCGGCGAACCGCAGCACCTTGGCCGGGCCGACGCGGCCCTGGGCCATCGGCGCCAGGGCGACGATCTCTCCCAGCGAGTCGCGGATCGCGTAGAGACGGGGCTCGGCGCCCGCTCCGAAGTGCGTCCACCAGACGTCGAACCACTCGGGCGTCGCGAAGAGGCTCCTGGACGCCGTGGCGAGCTCCTGCCAGCGAGATCTAGTCTCGGCGCAGTCCTCGACCGGCTCGGCCTTCCAGGCGGCACTCTGCATCGCCCCGGGGGGTCGGACCTGGCGCCGTGCCACTGCTTAGACTCGGGCCGGTGATTTAGAGGGAAAGGGGTTCTCCAGGGGAACCCCTGCAGCGACGTCGCATCCCCCCATGCTGAACGAAGCGCCACCCCACTCGACCGCGGCGAAGGCCGCCGTGACCGACGGCAGCGGCTCGCTGCGCGAATTCGCGCTGCTCGCGCCCAGCGCTCTCGTGGTCGCGTTCTGGCTGCTCTCGTCCACCTTCTCTGGAGCTTACTTCGCCGACTCCTGGTACCCGGCGGCGATCGTCGCCGTGGTCATCTGCCCGCTGCTGCTCGCTGCCGGCTGGCGGCTGCCGATCGGCGGCACCCGTGCCTCCCTGGCGCTGCTGACCGCGTTCGTCGCCTGGTCGGCGGCCTCGATCCTCTGGGCGGATGCCGGCGGCCACGCGCTCGAAGCGACCAACAAGCTCGTCCTCGCCCTCGCCACGGCGTTCATCTTCGCGGTGACGCCCTGGAGCGAGCGCCTGGCGACGTGGCTGCTCGGGTTCTTCTCCGTCGGCGTCTTCGTCATCTGCCTGACGACGCTGCTCTCGGCCGCCGGGGCAGCGGACCCATCCGGCAGCTTCATCGAGGAACGCTTCGCCGAACCGCTCGGGTACGCCGGCGCCAGCGCCGCCTTCGCCGGGCTCGCGGTCTGGCCGGCGCTCGCTCTCTCGGCCCGCCGCAGCGCCCCGGCCTGGCTGCGCGCGATCCTGTTCGGGATCGCGGTGGCGCAGGTCGAGCTCGCCCTGCTGCCGCAATCCCGGGGCATACTCATCGGCCTCGCGATCAGCGCCCCGCTGTTCCTGGCCTTCTCCGCCGCGCGCGGCTGGGCGACCGTCCGCGTGCTGGTCGTCGCGGCCGTGGCCGCCGCGACGGTCGGCCCGATCCTCGACGTGTACACGACCGCCTCGCACGGCGGCGACGTCCCCGCGGCCCTCGACGACGCGGTCCGCGGAATCGCGCTCGCCCTGGCGCTGGCGTTCGCGCTCGGCTGGCTGCTCGTCGCGCTGGAACGCCGCCGCCCGGAGCTCCTCGGCGCCGCGACCGTGAGGCGATATCGGGTCCCGGCGCTCGCCGCGGGCCTCGGCGCGCTGGTGGTTCTCACTGCCGTGTTCGGGGGCAGACTGGGCAGCGAGGCGAGCGACCGCTGGCAGATGTTCATCGCCGGCGAAGACGATTCCGCCCAAGCGGAAGTGCGGTTGGTGTCCACTGGCGACCCGCAGCGCCACGACTACTGGCGAGTCGCCCTCGACAGCGCCGAGGAAGAGCCGTTGATCGGCATCGGCGCCGGCAACTTCCAGGACGCCTACGCGATCCACCGGCACGAGGAAAAGCACTCCCGCTACGCCCACAACCTCTGGCTGAGAGTGCTTGGCGAGACCGGGATCGTCGGGCTCCTGTTGCTGGTCTCGGCGCTGCTGGCCGCGGGCGTCGCGGTCGCCCGGCGGCGGCGCGACCTCCAGCCCACAGCCCAGCTCTTGGCGGCCGGGGCGCTCGCGGCCTCGGCGCTTGTCTTCGCCCACTCCTCGGTCGACTGGGTGGAGGAGTTCCCGGCGATCCTGGGACCTGCCGTTGGCTTCCTCTTCCTGGCGGGACGACTCGCGGCGCCGCCGCCCCCGGGCCCCGCTCGCCGCCAGGCCCTTGCCCTGGTGACGGGGGTCGTCGTCTGCGGCGTGGCGCTGATCGGCCTGATCCCCGCCTATCTCGCCATTCGCTACACCGAGTACGCCGAACAGTCGTGGACCGCAGACCGCGAGGCCGCCTACAACGACCTCGATCGGGCCACCTACTTCAATCCGCTCAGCTCGCAACCGGAACTGACGCGGGGAGAAATAGCGATCGCCCTGAGCGAAGAGGGGCGCGCCCGAACCGCCTTCGAGCACGCGGCGGACAAGGAAGACAACTGGTACCCCCACTTCGAGCTGGCCCTGATCGCGTCGAGCGGCGGCGACCGCGCCGAGGCCGTCGCCCAGATGCGCGCGGCGCGCCGCCTCAACCCGACCGATCCGCTGGTCCAGGAGAGCCTGGCGGCGCTGAACAGAGGCCGTCGCCTCGACCCCCTCACCGTCGAGGCGCAGATCCGCGCCGAAACGAGCGAACGCTTCTCCAATCGGCTTCGCCGATAGCCGTTCTGAGCGGTCCAACAACTGTCCAGAAAAGCGCCGACGGCTTAGAGCCGACGGCTGCGGCACCGAGACACCCAGGGAACAGTCACAAGGCGCGCACCGGCAGAACCACTCGCCCCGGGCCGCGCCTCCTCGCTTCCCAGGGAGAGTTCGATGTCGTCTCGCCTACAGCTCGTCATCATCGCGGTTCTGGCCGCCGCCGTAGCCCAGGCCCTGGCTCTCTCCATCGTCACCCCCGAGGCGAGCGCCGCGATGCGATCGTTCCCCGCCACCTCGGTCGCGGCCGCCGGCGCCCGCTTCGAACCGCGGGGAATCGACCCCGACAGCGTCCAGCGAGCCCGTCTCCTCGTCGCGGGAAAGTCCCATGACCTGAACAGCGAGTCGCTGCGCAACGACCTTCGCGACGGACGCGTACGCCTGTCTCTCCCCCACGGCGAGCGCGGCGTCGCCCGGCAGGCGCTGCGGCTGCGGATCTGGACCAAGGCCGAGACCTCGGACCCGCAGCCGGCCCCCTTCGCCTCGGGCGCGACGATCCGCAGCCACGGCCCCGCCAAGGAGGTGCCGACGACGAGCGCTCCCAAGGCCCCCGGGAAGCCGGCGGAGCCCCCCAAGAAGCCCGAAACGACGCCGCCGACCAGCCCGGCTCCAAACCCGGGCAGCGAAATCCCCATCCCCGCCAACGCTCGCTACGTGTCCGCCACGGCCGGCAGCGACTCCAACCCGGGGACCGAAGGGGCGCCCTGGCGCACCGCGGCCAAGGCGGCCGCGAGCGCCGCCCCCGGCGACGTCGTCGTCTTCCTTCCCGGCACCTACGGCGCCCCGGGCACCAGGACCGACTTCGGCCGCAGCGGCACCACGGCGGCGCCGATCACGTTCACCTCGGCGCCGGGCGCGAGCCGCGCCGTGTTCCGCGGCTACGTCCGGATCACCGGCAGCCACCTGCACTTCGACTCGCTGGTCTTCGACGGGCCGACCGGCAAGGTCCAGCCCACCTCCTCGAGCAACCCCGGTGGCGAGGAGGTCCAGCTCTCGATCATGTACGGCAGCGACGTCGAACTCTCGCGCAGCGAGGTTCGGGACAACGCCTGGCACGCTGGCGTCTTCGTCGACCAGGCCTCCGATATCCGCCTCGTCTCCAATTACGTCCACGACAACGGCGAGGTCAGCACGGGCGCGAACCTCGACCACGGGATCTACTGGTGCAGCGGCGACGGCGAAATCTCCAACAACGTGATCGAAAACAACGTCGCCTACGGCATCCAGCTCTACCCGGAGGCCACCGGCGTCCTGGTCAGCCACAACACGATCGTCGGCAACGACCGCGGCGGCGTCATCATCGCCGAGCAGGCGGCCGGCAACCAGCTGCTCGACAACGTGATCGCCGAAAACGCCCAGTACGGCATTCGCGGCTACGAACTGACCGGAACCGGCAACGTCGCCCGCAACAACCTGCTCTGGAACAACGGCCACAACGTCTACGGCTCTGGCGTGGCGGTCTCGGGGACGATCGTTCAAGACCCTAAGTTCGTCACCATCAGCAACGTCAAAGCCTCCGGCCGCGGCCGGGTGCAGGGCGCGAAGTCGGACCCCGGCGCCTACGGGGTCCGGTAGCGCTCTTCCGCGCGGCTGGCGATAGCCAGCGTCGCCGGCCCGAGGGCAAACAGGATCCAAAGCCTCTTGTCGACCCCCGCGGAGACGAAGAAGACCGCCGCCGCCATCCCGATCGTGGCGACCAGCGTGGCCTGGGCCAGGGCCTCCATCTGGGTGTCGCCGATCGCTTCGAAACGCCTACCCGCACGCCAGCCCGCATAGCACGAGCCACCCCCGATCCCGATCAGCAGCACCAGCCCCACGATCCCGGTCTCCGCCAGAGCCTGGAGGTAGGTGTTGTGGACCACGTTGGGCTGCTCGGCGATCTTGCGGACGTCCGCCAGCGGCCCCGACTCCCGCGCGTAGTCCTTGGCGACCGACTGGTAGTTGTTCAGCCCGACGCCGGCGACGGGGTTGTCTTCGGAGACCTGCCAGGCCACCGTCCAGAGGCCGTTGCGGCCGCTGCCGCCGTTGTCGATGTTGGAGATCCGTTCCCAGGCCGCCGGCGTGATCGTGAAGTACACGGCGCCCAGGGCGACCAGCCCCAGGCAGGCGACCGTTACATAGATCCGGCGACGGCGGAAGACCAGCAGGGCGGCGACGAAAACGAAGATCAGAGCCAGGAACCCACCACGCGACTGGCTGGCCGCGATCCCGTAGCCGCAGATGGCGATCGCGAAGAACAGGCTCAGCCGCGCCAGCGCGTTCTTGAACACCACCATCAGCCCCGCCGCCAGCACCATCCCCGGGATCAGCCCGGCAGCGAGGAAGTTCGGGTCGCCGACGCCGCCCGAGAGCCGCGGATCGGCGACCCCGGCACTCGCGGTCTCCTGCATGCCGGTCGCCATGCCGACCATCACGGAGAGCACCGCCCCGACCACCAGGGCGACGCAGACCCAAATCAGCACCTGCCTGTCGGCAGCCCAGGTGGCAACAACCGTGAACAGCAGGGCCACGGCGACCCAGCGCCAGATGTCGCCGAGCACGGCGCCGGGATCATCCGCCCAAACGGCGCTCAGCAGGAGCCAGACGAGCAGCGCGACCAGGCACTCGAACAGTCGCCGATGGCGGCGGATCAGCGGTCCGACGTCGAGCCGGCCCGAGACCACGGCCCCGATCCAGGCGGCCGTGACCAACAGCCCCGCCGCCTTGCCGCCCGCGTTCAGAGCCGGCACCGCCTCGAGGAAGACCAACGGCACGAAGGCGACCATCGACCAGACGGGCGCGTAGAGGCAGATCAGCCCGTAGGAGAGGCCGAGCAGCAGCGCGACCCCCAGCGGCAGCTGGATGGCGAGCACGATGCCCACCAGCGCCGCGGTGAGGATGGCGCCGAGCGCAATCGTCAGCGATCGCGAATCGACCGGCCGCGTCCACGATTCGACCAGCGACGTCAAGCGGACAAGTTTAGCCCTGGACCCGCGCGGAAGCGCGACCTGCCCGCGCGCGGCCGCCGCTTTTGCCCGCGATATCCTTCCTCGCCCCTCTCTCCCGCCGCGCCGCCCGCAGCATGACCACCTCCCCTTCCTCCAGCCAGCAGCCGCGGATCGCAGTGCTGATCCCGTGCTACAACGACGGCGCCACGCTGCTCGAAGCGATCGAGAGCGTCGATGCCCAGGGGGGGTGCGAACTCGTCGTCGTCGACGACGGCTCCTCCGACCCCGCCACGCTCGCCACGCTCGAGCAGCTCGAACAGGCGGGCCGCAAGGTGATCCACCAGGAGAACCAGGGACCCTCCGCCGCGCGGATGACCGGGCTCGCCGCGACCGAGGCCCCATATGTGTTCCCTCTCGACGCCGACGACCTGCTCGCCCCGAACTGCCTCAACCTCCTTGCCGACTGCCTCGACAGCAATCCCGAGCTGACCGCGTGCTGGGGGGACGGTCGCACCTTCGGCGACGTCGAGATCACCCAGAAGAGCTCCCCCAGCCTCGACCCGTGGCTGATCACCTACATCAACCCGCTCTCCTACGCGGCCCTCTTCCGCCGCGAGGCGCTGAACGCCGTCGGGGGCTGGGGCCAGCGGGGCGAATACGAGGACTGGGACCTCTGGATGAAACTCGCCGAAGCCGGCTGTCAGGGGATGCGGGTACCGGTGTTGTGCCTGCTCTACCGGGTGCACGGCCAGCGCCTCTGGGCCAGCGCCGCCCAGCAGCACGAGACGATCTACGCCCGTTTCGCCGAACGCCACGCCGCCCTCTTCGCAGCCCGGCGGCGCAACTGGCGCCGCTCGACCGCGCCGTTGTCGGTTCGCCTCTCGCTGCCGCTGGTCGCCTCGGCGCCGTTCCTCTCCGGGGCCGCCCGGCGTCGTCTTTCGTACTCGGTGCGCAAACCCGGCCCCGCGCTCTCCCTCGCCATCGGCAGCGTTCGCCGCAGGCTGAGCCGCTCACGCCTCGGGGTCCGCCGCGACACCCTCATCCTCTGCTACCACGCCGTCAGCACCGACTGGCCGGCGGCGATGTCGGTCACCCCGGCCGACTTCGAGGAGCTGCTTCGCCACAAGCTCGAGGCGGGCTACGAGCCGATGACCCTCACCGAGAGTCAGTCGCCGGACCGACCCGACCGGGCCCTGGTGGTGACCTTCGACGACGCCTACATATCCACGCTGACCCACGCCGCGCCGATTCTCGATCGGCTCGGGATCGCCGCCACCCTCTTCGTGCCGACCAGCTACATCGGGCAGGCCGAGCCGATGGCCTGGCCGGGAATCGACCGCTGGATGGGCGGGCCACACGAGGACGAGCTGAAGCCGATCGACTGGGACCAGGTCCGCTCGCTGGCCGAGCGCGGCTGGGAGATCGGCTCCCACTCCCACGTGCACCCCCACCTCACCGAGCTCTCCGAGGACGAGTTGGACCGCGAATTCGGGGTTTCGCGGAAGACGATCGAAGAGCAGCTCGGCACACCCTGCCTGACCGTCGCCTACCCCTACGGAGACACCGACGAGAGGGTCGCCGCCGCCGCCAGCCGCGCTGGCTACGAGCTCGGGGTGGCGATGCCCTCCAGGTGGACACGCGACCACAACCCGATGCTGCTTCCCAGGGTCGGCGTCTACCACAAGCAGGGCCGATTCAAGCTCGGCCTGAAGACGTCCGCGACGGTTCGCCGGCTCCGATCGCTGCTACGCCTTTGAGCAACCCAGCCCCCCCGCCCCACTCGCCGATCGAGGAGGAGGAGATCGGGGGCAGGCCCTCCCTGCTGTCCTCCTCGGTGCTCACCTACGGCACCCTGCTGGTCGCCTCGGCCCTCTCGCTCCTCAACGTCTTCGTGGTCGCGCGCTCGCTCGGCGCGACCGGCCGCGGCGACGTCGCCTTCCTCACCACGATGGCCTTCATCATCACCCAGGCGGCGTCGATTGGCGTCGACCAGGCCAACGTCAACTTCGCCAGCGAAGACCCGAAGCGAGCCCCGACCCTGAGCACCAACTCACTCCTGCTGGCGCTGGTCCTCGGCACCACCGCCGGCATCGTCATGACCGCGGTCTTCACCCTGATCCCGGCGGTCGGCGGCGACGCCCCGACGGCGCTGCGGGCGATGATCCTGCTCGCCGTCCCGCTGCTGATCGCCAACTTCTTCCTGGTCCACCTGGTCGAGTCGGCCTACGGCTTCGTCACCCTCAACGCCGCCTACGCGCTGCCGCCGTTCGTCAACCTGGCTGTCAACGGCGGTCTCGCCCTGACCGGCCACCTCTCGGTCGGCCTCGCGGTCGGAACCTGGATCCTCGGCCAGGCGCTCGCCTTCCTGGTCATCGCCCGCTTCATCAGAAGGCGGCTGGAAGGGTTCGGCCGTCCCAGCTTCGCCCTCGCCAAGCGCCAGCTCGGGTTCGGCGTGAAGGCCCAGGGGGGGCGGCTGATGATGCTCGGCAACTATCGCCTCGACCAGTGGATCCTGGGAAGCATCTCGGGCTCCTACGAGCTCGGCCTGTACAGCGTCGCCGTCTCCTGGGCCGAGGCGGCGTTCTTCGTCCCCTCGGCCCTGACCGCGGCCCAACGTCCCGACCTGACCCGGGCGACCACGGCTGAGGCAAGGCGCGACGCGGCGGCCGCCTTCCGGATCGCGATGCTGCTTTCGCTCGCCTGCGTCTGCGGCCTGCTGCTGCTGGCACCGTTCCTCTGCACGACCATCTTCGGCGAGGAATTCGCCGAGTCCACCCGCTACCTGCGGATCCTCGCGCTGGGCGCCTTCGGCATCGCCGCCCTGAAGATGCTCGGGAGCGCCCTCACCGCGCAGCGCCGCCCCCTGCTGGAGACCGGCGCGGTGGGTATCGCCTTCATCGTCATCGTCGGCCTCGATATCTGGCTGATCCCGGCGCATGGGGGCCTCGGCGCCTCGATCGCCTCTAGCGTCGCCTACTCGCTCGGCGGCCTGGCGATCACGATCATCTTCGCCCGCGCGCTCGGCGGTCGCGTCATCGACCTGGTGCCGAGACCGTCCGACGCCACCTTCTTCGTCGGGCGGCTGCGCCAGGCCGTGGGTCAGATCCGCTCACGCGGTTAGAAAGGCGGCGGCGGCCTCGGCCTCGGCCTCCATCGAGTGGCGCTCGGCCTGTGCCGCGCCCCGCTCGGTCAGGCGCTCGCGCAGCTCCGGATCGTCGGCGATCGCTTCCAGGGCCTCCACCGCCGCCCCAGGGTCGCCGGGTGGAATCAGGATCGCCTCACCGGTTCCCGCCGCGGCGCCGACCCCGCCGACGTCGGTGGCGACCACGGGGAGCCGGCTCGCGAAGGCCTCGAACAGGACCTGCGGAACCCCCTCGGTCCAGGAGACGTGGAGGAAGGCCTGCGCCTCCAGGTAGAGCTCGCGGAGCCCGGAGCCGAGTGGCACGTATCCACGCAGCTCGGCGGCGTCGGCGACGCCCAGCTCGGCGAGCCGCTCGGCGAGCGCCGCTTCGCAGGATCCGGTGCCGCAGACCACGAGGTGCCATGGCTTGCCCGAGCGTCGCAACGCCGCGAGCACGTCGGCCAGCATCAACGGGTTCTTCTCCTCGTCGAGGCGGCCGACGCTGAGGATCGTCAGGGCCCCGTCGTAGCGCTTGCGCGCTACCACCTCGGGCCCGACGATCTGGGAAGCGCGCATCATCGAGACGTGCAGCTCGTGCAACCTCCTCGCGTGGCGGTACTGCTCCCTCAGGGCGGGGCCCACCACAACGGCCGCGTTGGCCCGGGCGAGACCCCGCCAACAGGCCTCGAGCAGAATCGCGGCGAGCTGAACCAAGCGCCGGTTCGGATGGCGGCGGCGCACGTAGGAGGTGAGTTCCTGGCGGACCCCGAGGACGAGCCGTTTGCGCCGCGCGACCGTCAACAGCGCGAACAGCAGGCCGAGCGGGTGCGGCCCCAGGACCCAGGCGCCGTCAGCATCGTCGAGGCTGCGCCAGAAGACCCTGGCGGCGCCGAGAAACCCTCGCAGCACCGAGCCGAGGTCGACCAGCGAGTCGTAGAACGGCAGGGCGATGAAGTCCGTCCCGTCTGGCAGGCGAAAGTTCGCCTCCGCCCCATCGGTGGACACCCTCCCGACCAGGACGAGGTGGTCGAGATGGGCGCCGACCTCGGCGATGAAGAGGGGGAAGGTGCGCTCGGTCCAGACGGAGCCGTCCCGCTCCTCGAAGATCTGATCGTCGTAGGCGACGAAGCGCACGTCTATCGCCGCAGTGACGCGAAGGCCGCCAGCGGCGGGCCGAAGCGGATGCAGCCGGCCAGGAAGCCGAACCCGGCCGCGACGTGCATGCAGGCGAAGACGAGCGGCAGGCTCGCGGCGTCGCGTCGCCGGCCGGGCGCGGCGACGTCCAGGCTCGCGTAGGCGACGGCGAGGAGGTAGATCCCCAACCCCAACCTGGCCAGCGACCGGATCGGCTTCGGCGTGATCGCGCTGAAGACCGCGGTCAGGGCGAGGCCGGGCGCCAGGACGTGGGATCGCCGCATGCTGCGGGGGTGCGCGACGCTGGTCTTGACCCTGTAATAGCCGTAGGTCCAGTACTGCTTGAAGAGCCGTTTGAGGCTGTTGCGGGGGATGTACTCGGCGGCCATTTCGGGGATGCAGACGATCTTGTGTCCGTCCGCTCGCATCCGCGCCGCCAGCTCGTAGTCCTGGTCCACCGGCCAGCGCTCGTCCCAGCCCTCATAGCGATCGAGGCACTCGCGCGTCCAGAGCCCGGTGAAGCCGCTGTCGACCTCGACCTCTTCGGTCATGCGCCGCCGGAAGGCGGCCCCGCCGGTTCCCAGCGGGGAGCTGAGAGCGAGGGCTACACGTCGGGACCACTTGTCCACGCCCGCCGCAAGCTGCGGGCCACTGACCCAGTCGACGTCGCCCCGCGCCAGGCGACTCGCTCCCGCCGAGAGATAGCACGACGGGTAGTAGGAGTGGGCGTCCATCCGCGCGATCAACTTCCCCCGCGCCTCCCGCAGGCCGATGTTGAGCGCCTGGGGGGTGCGGCGCTCGGGGTTGTCGAAGACCCGGATGCGCGGGTCCTCTCGCGCCAGCTCTTCGAGGATCTCCCGGGTTCGGTCGCTGGAGCGGCCGTCGAGGAAGATCAGCTCGAATCCCTCCTCGAGGTCCTGGGACTGCATGCGAGCGACCGCCTCGCGTATATGCAGCTCCTCGTTCAGCACCGGGACCAGGACGCTGATCGCTATCGGACCGTCGGCCCGCTGATCCCCGGTCACCAAGCGCCGCTCGAAGCACTGCTGCCCGCGGCCGTAACCGGCCGCGGGCTGGAGATACCCAAGTCGTGCACTACCGCGTTCTGTTTCCCGAGTCGACTAGACCTGCGGTGCGGTGCGACGGCTCATCCGGTAGAGGACGACGCCACCACCGAGAAGGGCCATACCGATGAGTGCAATCACTCCCACCTCGAACCCCGTGAACGGCAGGCTGCCGCTGGAGCTGGGGCTGGTGGTGGTTTCAGCAACGGGGGCCGCCGCGACTTCGCTGGTGACCGCCTCGGTGGTCCCAGTCGTCGTGGTGGTCGGGGTAGTGGTGGGCGAACCGCCGCCACCCTGCTGCTGCTGACCGGCCAGTCCGCTGTACGCGTCGGCGGTGGGGCTCTGCGCAAGCGCCGTACCGGGCAGAACGAGCATCAAGCAGGCAACCGCGGCGACTATGCCGGTTCTCAATTTCATCTTCTGCATTCTCCTTAGCTTCCTTAAGTGCATCACCCGAGCAGGATACGCAAATTGGCCAGCGGATTACAACCGTACAACCGGCCATGCGCGAAAGGGCTTTCAATCGCGCCTGAGCAGGGGTAATACGGGAACCTGCGCGCCCAGGCAGGACCGACGCCGAACGAGCGGAATACTATTGCCGCGACGCTCCGATCAGATTCGCCCCGCCCCTCCCCCTAGACCCCGTGGCCTCCTCATCCCCCATCGCCAATTCCCGCCCTCAATCGGGCGAGGGAGCCCTGGCCCCCTACCTGCGGGCCATTCACGCCCACCGCATCGTCTTCGCCCTGGTCGTCATCGCGACCGTCGGCGCCAGCGCCATCTGGGTCTCGGCCGGGACCAAGGAATACTCGGCCACCGCCCAGATCCTGGTCAATCCCCTATCCCAGGACAATCAGAGCTTTCTCGGGTTCGGGATCCTCCGCGACTCGGGCGATCCCACCAGGACCGTCCAGACCGCCGCTGCCCTGCTCGAATCCCGTGAAGCCGGGGACCTGGCGGCCGAGCGCCTCGACGACGCCCGCAGCGGCAACCAGATCCTCGACTCCATAGCCGTGAATCCGGAGGGCGAAAGCAACGTCCTCGACATCACCGCCACCGCGGACAGCCCCAAAAAAGCGTCCCTGACCGCAAATGCCTTCGCCGAGGCCGCGCTGGACATCCGCCGCACGACGCTGCTCACCCAGATCAAAACCGAACTCGAACGCCTGGAAGCCGCCCCGGCCAGCCCCGCTACGGAAGGCCGCATCGGCCAGCTCGAAGCGCTGGCCCAGCGGGGCGATCCGACCCTCGCCCTGGCCCAGCCCGCGATCCCCTCGGACTCGCCGGTCGGGCCCAGCGCGGCACTCGTGATCGCGCTGGCGCTCCTGGCCGGTCTGGCGATCGGCACCGCAGCCGCCGTCCTGCTCGAGATGACCGCCCGCAAGGTGCGCGACGAGGACGAGGCGACGCACCTCTACCCCCTGCCGATCCTCGCCCGGGTCCCACTGCTGCCGCGCAGCGCCAGGTCCTCCTCGGACGACAACGGCTGGCTGATGCCGCCGCCGATCCGAGAGCCGTTCCGAACCCTGCTGACGCAGCTGCAGCGCGAGAGCAAGGGCCAGGTGGTGATGTTCACCAGCGGCTCGACGGGCGACGGCAAGACCACGTCCTCGATCAACCTGGCGATGGCGATGGCCCTGGCCGGCCACTCCACGATCCTGATCGACATGGATCTGCGCAAGCCCGGGATCGACGGCAAGGTGTCGCCGAGTTTCTCGACCTGGACCGGGTGAAACCTAACACACTGGGCAACACGCGCATGCTGCTCCACCTCTGACCTCCGAGAGCCGCCTCACAGCCCCGTTTGGCCATTGGAACGATCTGCGTCTTCCCTGATGTTCTATGCCGTTATGTTCCATTCCGCGGCTACTGGCGGGCTTCGCGGCCGGCCGTTGCTGCCGGCTCCGCCGGCCTGCCCGGGGCCGTACGCCGGCACAACGGCCCGGACCGTAGTACTCCGTCCGGGCCGCCTGCCCTGGTGAATGCCTCACGTCCGCCGGGATGCCCTCTGCTGGGGTGCCCGCGGCCCGATGCCACAGCCCATGCCGTGCGGCCATTCGTCGGCGAAGCCGCCGCCGGAGCGACCGACCGCACCGTGCTCGCCTGTACGGTCGTAAGCGATAGGCCCGCCCGAGCGATCATCGAAAGCGGATTCGGAAGCGGCGGCGGCGCTGTGCGGTGAACCTCGCGTGCGTGTGGGCGGGAGTTCCTACTGGACGGCCCTGCGGCCGGTCGAAGTAAATCGGGTGGCTGTTTCGCCCCGCGCTTCGCGCGCGCCGTTGTCCTGCGGTATCAGGGCTAGCCCTCCCCGGACCGCGCCGATCCGCCCCGACTTGGTGGATCAGAGGCGAGTGGAACCTGTGCCCGTTCACTGACGGCAGGTAATCCCATTGCCCCATCGAGTGTTCTGTGTGGCTCTCCGTTTGAATTTTTCCACCGAAGGCTGTTTCCTTTTCCTAGGAATCCGTTTCCGATGAAAGGGAAACCGGTGGCTCAGAAGGTTCAGGTCATTCTCGTCGACGACCTGTCGGGCGGCGACGCCGATGAGTCGGTGCAGTTCGCACTCGACGGCGTGTCCTACGAGATCGATCTCAACTCCGCGAATGCGGAGAAGCTGCGCGGTGCCCTCGCCCCGTTCGTCGACGCTGCTCGCCGGGTGAGCGGTCGGGCTGCGGCGAGCACCGGCCGTGGGCGCGGTGCTCGTCAGGCCCGACCGGCTGGTGCCCCGGAGACCGCCAAGGTCCGGGCGTGGGCGAAGGAGCAGGGCCTCGAGGTGAGTGAGCGCGGTCGCGTGCCCAAGAACGTCCTCGAGGCGTACGAGAAGGCAAACGCCTAGTTGGCATGTCGTTCCGGTGGGGACTGAAGCTCCATCGGAACGATCGGTCGACGGCTCGGGCAAGGGCGCCGCTCTCCACGGCGTACGGCCCGGTGGATGGTCCTGACAATGATCGCTGTCAGGACCATCCACGGGGCCGCAGGCATGCATGATCCCGTGGGACCGGCAGATGGCCGCATCCGGTTCCGCGGGCCGCGTCGGTGGACGCAGTCGACTGCCGTAACCCGGCGTGAGCAGTCAGCTCGTGGCGGCTGCGCGTCGCTGAACGGATGTCAGGGCGGTCGCGAAGACGGCATGGGCGAGCGTGTCAAGGAGGGGCAGGGCTTCGGGCAGGGTCTCGGAGATTGCGTCCCCGGACGGGTCCACCGCCCTGGGCGGGCAGATCCAGGCCGCGCCGTCACCGGTTCGGCAACCGGTGCGCCGCGGAGCCAGCACGTAGTCGCCTTTCCCGTGGACGTGAAGATCGAGAGTGATGCCCGCCCAGTCGAGCCACTCGAGCTGGGCGGGCAGTTCCTCGCGTGCGCCGGCTTCGACGAAAAACCAGAGCCGACCACCATCGGTGACCGCGACGGGGCCGATGGGAACCCCACGCCGCTGCAGCCGCCCCAGCGCGACAAGTCCGGCCTCTTCCGGGACGTCGAGCACGTCGAAGTCCCGGCCGGTGGGCAGGACCACGGGGGCCACCGGATCCCGGGTCCACCAGCCACGGATCACCGCCGGTTCGGTGGTGGCGTGGTCCTCCCAGTTATGCTGAGGCAGCCACAGCGGCACGACGGCCCAGCGCTGACCACGGGCGTACCACAGTGCCTCGTCGACAAGTCGGCGGGGCGTGACATGGGCACGCCGAGGGCGGACGATGGACGTCGTCGTGTTCACAGTCCTTCAACTGCGCTGAGTGAGCAGCGGTCACGTAACGTGATGGAATGAAATCGGCAGGCCGACCTGCGGCCACTCTCTCCGGATCCGCTCTTCCGGTTCCTGCCCCTCGCAGACCGTCGCGGTGCCCGATTCTCCCCGGCACCCGGTCCTGTCGGATACGGAACGTATCCGAGTGGGTATAAAACTCTATGTGGAGGGGAGATCGACGTTCGGTGCAGTCTCGGGGGCTTCTGGTTGAACGACCCCGTTCGCTCTTGGCGTACGGGCAATCGGCCTGTGTCGCTGGTCTGCGGGAACATGGTCTCGCACCATCTGGTTGGTTCCTTTATCGGCTCGGTGCGGTAACGCGATCCGCCCCGTCGCCGACGGAAGAAGTGAGCGGTCCCCGCGTGCGGGGCTAGCATGCGGAAGGACAGGGAGGGGACAGTCCCCGATCTGCCTGACCGCTCTGTGAGGAGCGATAACGATGTTCGAGAGGTTCACCGACCGCGCGCGGCGGGTTGTCGTCCTGGCCCAGGAAGAGGCCCGGATGCTCAACCACAACTACATCGGCACCGAGCACATCCTGCTCGGCCTGATCCACGAGGGTGAGGGCGTCGCCGCCAAGGCGCTGGAGAGCCTCGGCATCTCGCTGGAGGCCGTCCGCCAGCAGGTCGAGGAGATCATCGGCCAGGGCCAGCAGGCGCCGTCCGGGCACATCCCCTTCACCCCGCGCGCCAAGAAGGTCCTCGAGCTGTCGCTGCGCGAGGCGCTGCAGCTCGGCCACAACTACATCGGCACCGAGCACATCCTGCTCGGCCTCATCCGCGAGGGCGAGGGCGTCGCCGCCCAGGTGCTGGTCAAGCTCGGCGCCGACCTCAACCGGGTCCGCCAGCAGGTCATCCAGCTGCTCTCCGGCTACCAGGGCAAGGAGCCCGCCGCCGCCGGCGGCGCCGGCCGGAGGGCACGCCCGTCGACCTCGCTGGTGCTCGACCAGTTCGGCCGCAACCTCACCCAGGCCGCGCGCGAGGGCAAGCTCGACCCGGTCATCGGGCGCGAGAAGGAGATCGAGCGGGTCATGCAGGTCCTGTCCCGCCGGACCAAGAACAACCCGGTGCTGATCGGCGAGCCCGGCGTCGGCAAGACCGCCGTCGTCGAGGGCCTGGCCCAGGAGATCGTCAAGGGCGAGGTGCCGGAGACGCTCAAGGACAAGCAGCTCTACACCCTCGACCTCGGCGCGCTGGTCGCCGGCTCCCGCTACCGCGGTGACTTCGAGGAGCGCCTGAAGAAGGTGCTCAAGGAGATCCGCACCCGCGGCGACATCATCCTGTTCATCGACGAGCTGCACACGCTGGTCGGCGCGGGTGCCGCCGAGGGCGCGATCGACGCGGCGAGCATCCTCAAGCCGATGCTGGCCCGTGGCGAGCTGCAGACCATCGGCGCGACCACGCTGGACGAGTACCGCAAGCACCTGGAGAAGGACGCCGCGCTGGAGCGCCGCTTCCAGCCGATCCAGGTCGCCGAGCCGTCGCTGGCGCACACGATCGAGATCCTCAAGGGCCTGCGCGACCGGTACGAGGCGCACCACCGGGTCTCGATCACCGACGGCGCGCTGGTGGCCGCGGCGACGCTGGCCGACCGCTACATCAGCGACCGGTTCCTGCCGGACAAGGCGATCGACCTCATCGACGAGGCCGGCTCGCGCATGCGCATCCGCCGCATGACCGCGCCGCCGGACCTGCGCGAGTTCGACGAGAAGATCGCCAACGTCCGCCGGGACAAGGAGTCCGCGATCGACGCGCAGGACTTCGAGAAGGCCGCCGTCGCTGCGCGACAAGGAGAAGCAGCTCGCTCGGCCGAGAAGGCCAAGCGGGAGAAGGAGTGGAAGGCCGGCGACATGGACGTCGTCGCCGAGGTCGACGAGGAGCTCATCGCCGAGGTCCTCGCCACCGCGACCGGCATCCCGGTGTTCAAGCTCACCGAGGAGGAGTCCTCGCGCCTGCTCCGCATGGAGGACGAGCTGCACAAGCGGGTCATCGGCCAGGAGCACGCCATCAAGGCGCTGTCCCAGGCGATCCGGCGTACCCGGGCCGGCCTCAAGGACCCGAAGCGCCCCGGTGGTTCGTTCATCTTCGCCGGCCCGTCCGGCGTCGGTAAGACCGAGCTGTCCAAGACGCTCGCCGAGTTCCTGTTCGGCGACGAGGACTCGCTGATCTCCGCTGGACATGTCGCGAGTTCTCCGAGAAGCACACCGTCTCGCGGCTGTTCGGCTCCCCGCCCGGCTACGTCGGGTACGAGGAGGGCGGCCAGCTCACCGAGAAGGTGCGCCGCAAGCCGTTCTCCGTGGTCCTGTTCGACGAGGTCGAGAAGGCCCACCCGGACATCTTCAACTCGCTGCTGCAGATCCTGGAGGACGGTCGCCTGACCGACTCCCAGGGCCGGGTGGTCGACTTCAAGAACACCGTCATCATCATGACGACGAACCTCGGCACCCGGGACATCTCCAAGGGCATCAACCTCGGCTTCGCGGCCACGGGCGACACGAAGACCAACTACGAGCGGATGAAGAACAAGGTCCAGGACGAGCTCAAGCAGCACTTCCGGCCGGAGTTCCTCAACCGCGTCGACGACATCGTCGTCTTCCACCAGCTGACCGAGGACGAGATCATCCAGATCGTCGACCTGATGATCGCCAAGGTGGACGAGCGGCTGAAGGACAAGGACATGGGCATCGAGCTCACGCCGGCGGCCAAGGAGCTGCTCGCCAAGCGGGGCTACGACCCGGTGCTGGGCGCCCGGCCGCTGCGCCGCACGATCCAGCGCGAGATCGAGGACGCCCTGTCGGAGAAGATCCTCTTCGGCGAGCTGCGCCCCGGCCAGATCGTCGTGGTCGACGTCGAGGGCGAGGACGCGGAGACGGGAAGTTCACCTTCCGCGGCGAGGATGAAGTCGCCGCTTCCCGACGTCCCTGCCGACGGTCAAGGCCACCGGTCGGGCCGGACCTGACCAAGAGCTGACCGGCACCGAACCGCACGACAAAGGGCCGCCCCGGAGAGATCCGGGGCGGCCCTTTCGCTTGGAAGGTCGTCGTTCGCCGATCTCGTCACGGACGTCCCCGGCGGCCGCCGCGGGTGCGGTCGGTCCGGCGTACGGGCCGCCCTTGACGTCTCTGCGTCGCGCGCCGGAGGTCGAACCGGTTCGGATCGCGGTGTCTGGTGTTGCACACGCGGTATGCCCCGTACGGTGACGTGGAGGGCCAGTCCAGACCGGCCAACGGCGTCAGATCGAGCTTGGGCAGCGGCTTGCCCAGAGTCCGTGGCAGTACAGACCTCGCCAGCGGCGCAGCCCGAGACCGGTGGAGCGAGGAGAGGTCCGCGGGCAGCATCGCAGTCCACCAGCTCCAGCGTGGACGAGGCCGGGGACCTCGGCGAGTGGGGCGAAGTCCGCGGATCGTGGTCCGCAGCAGCGTCAGGTCGTCGGCCGGGGCAGCCAGCGGCCGAGCACCCGCCGGTCCGCCGCATCGGGCCACCGGTCCAGACCCAGGTGGCGCAGCGCGGGCACGGTGCCGAGCGCGGAGCAGGTCCCGGACCCGCGGGCAGTCGAGCAGGAAGAGCTCGTTCAGCAGGGTGCAGCCGGCCAGCGGCGCCAGATCGGCGACGGCGCTGGTTGTCCGGGCGATGTGAGTTCCCGCAGGCCCCGGATCGTCGGCCGGTGAGCTGAGATCGGGTAGGTCGCCCTCGGCAGCGCACGCTAGTGGACCTGCCACAGGTGGCGCAGACTCGGCGAGCAGCGATCTGGTCGGTCACATGGATCTGGGACAGTGTCGAACGGGAGGGTGCGCGGCGAGCACCGACCCGGGCGTACTCCTCGCGGGTCGAAGCGCGGCCAGGCGCGCAGCAGCTCGTCGTGTACCGCCGCGCGGCTCGTCGCCGCCGAAGCGGGCGAGCACGTGCAGCGCGCGCTCGCCGCCGATCGAGCGCCGCGGTGCGTACCGTGGCCGCCGCGGCCTGCGGCGGACAGCCCGTCGGGTCCGGGCAGCAGGTCGAGGACGAACTCGCCGGCCGTGGCCAGGCCTTCGGCGTCCTCCATGCCGCGGGGCGGCAGCAGGTCGGCGGCGCACTCGCGCACTCCTGCCGTACAGCTCCGGGTCCAGCTCGGCGGCGTTGGCCAGGCACGCCAGCGCCAGCAGGTGCAGCCGTGGCGGACGCGGGTCTCGTGTGCCGCGGTCGAGCAGCGCCGCGTCAGCAGCTCGGTCCGCTCGCCGGGGCGGGCGTGGCCCACGGCCATCGACGACGACGTCGTGCCACTGGTCGTCGTGGGCGCGCTGGATCAGCAGCGCCCGATGTCCCGGCCTCGACCGCGGCCTGCGCCGCCAGATAGTCCTGGAAGGTGCGGTGGACGAAGTCGACCCGGCCCTGCGACCGGCTCGCGCAGCAGCCCGGTGCGGTAGCAGCAGGTGGCCGAAGACCGACTCCGGCTCCGCCGCGACCTGCGGCATGAGCCGAGGTACCGGCCCGATCTGCTCGACGCACCGGGTCGCGGTCCGGCGTCGGTCAGGCCGTTGCGGATCAGCCAGTAGGCCAGGTTCTGCAGCAGCAGCGTGAGCTGGGTCTAGGTCGGGACAGCGCCGCCGTCGGCGCGGGGATCTCGCGTTCGCGGTCCCGTCGGACCAGCAGCATCTCCAGCGCCACCTCGTACAGCTCCATGCGGTCCTGCGGCAGTTGCATGCGCCGATCCCGGTTGAGGGCGCACATCAGGGCGCACAGCAGCGGGTTGGTGGCGAGCCGGCCGAGTTGCCGCTGGCGTCGCCACAGCCTCGACCAGCAGCCTGCTCGTAACGCGTTCAGCCGGCCTGCTCTCCTCGTCGCAGCTCCTCGCGGGCCGCGTCGTGCCAGTGCCGGATGAAGGACCGCACGTCGCCGCGGCTCATCGGCTGCAGCTCCAGGGTCGAAACCCTCCAGGGCCAGCCAGCTCCTCGTCGACGGCCGGCGGGCGGGAGGTGACCACGTACCGCGCCCGCGGGAAGTCGGTGACCAGCTCGCGCAGCCAGCCGCGGGTCCGCTGGGCGCTCGGCCGCGGGCAGCTCGTCCACCCCGTCGACGAGGACGAGTGCCCGGCCTTCCCGCAGCAGGCGTGTGCACCCAGCCCTCGGCATCTCGCCCGCGAGGTGCGACCCGCGCCGGCTGAGGAACTGCTCCGGCGCGCGGCAGGTCGCCGTCGCCGGCGTACCGGCGCAGCGGCAGGAAGAACGGGCACGAGACCGTCCGGCCGGCCCGACCCTGTCCGGAGCCGGCGCCGAATGCCGTCACCGCGAGCCAGTGCAGCAGCGTCGTCTTGCCGCTTCCGGCGCCGCCACGGATCAGGATGCGGTCCTTGCCGTCCAGCGCCTGCTCCACTCGGGCCACCCGTGGCCCGGTTGGCCGTGCGCGGACCGCACCGCGTCCGTCGGCGAACCGGCTCAGACGGTGCGGTGACCGGGTCGGCACCGGAGGGACCCCGTGGTTCGGCGCCGGCCACCGACAGGCTCAGGTAGGCGGTGCTCAGCGGATAGCTGCGTCTCGCCGCGGTGAGTGTGACCCCGAACAGGTGCAAGCGATCCAGCTGCCGGCACGCGTCTGGGCGTACGACGCTCGAAGTCTGCATGGGCATCCCGCTCGCGGCGGCGGGCAGACGCTGCGTGACCTCGCGTGACGGGCGCGGCCCAGCTCTCCGAGCGCCGTACCAGCTCGACCAGGGCACGGCGCTCGAACTTCGGCGCGGCTGGTGGCGAACTCCAGCACATGGTACGCAGCACAGGGCGAGCGATCCGGTCGTGGAGCGCCGCCCCGGGCCGGCCCGGCCGTGCCGCATCGCACCGGGGCGCTGCTCGCGCAACAGCGCCTCCAAGCGCTGCGGATCGAAGTCGGTCTCGAAGAGCAGGCCGCGTCGACCGGTGCGAGAGCGCCGAACGCCGCCGCGACCGTGCGGACGACCGCCGCGCGCTCGTCGTCCGGCAGGTCGCCGAACTCCTCGGCGAAGAGCCGGTCCAGCCGCGTGTCCAGCGTCGCCGCCAGCTTCTGCACGTCGTCCTCGTCGAGGGTCCGTTTGCGCTCCCAGACCTTGACGCGGGAGTCCAGCCGGACCGGACGATCGACCAGTCCCGCGCCGTGCGGCATGGTCGCGCCCTGCGGACGAGTGCCCCCGCCACCGGACCCGCAGCCTTCGCCAGAAGTGAGCCTGCTGTCAGAACGCTCATTGCTTCCCCGGATTCGGTCCGTGCGCCGCGTGGAACGGGTCACCGATGCCGCTGTCAGCGGTCGACTGCGCACGCGTGCGGTGCCCCTGCCGAATCTCAGGGACGGGCAGCAGACCCGGCGGGTTGGCATTCGCGGCGGTTAGCCCGGTCGGTTGACCGGGAGGCGGTACACCCCTCTGCTCCAGGGGCTCGACCAGCCCGTCGGCGACCAGGCCGTCCAGCGCCCGGGCCCGCTGCACCGGCTCGTGCCACACCGCGTCCAGCGCCGCCTGCGGCACCGGGCCCGTCGCCTCCCGCAGCACGGCCAGCAGCCTCCCGCGCACCTGCCGGTCGGTGCCGGCGTAGCGTCTGGCCGCGGCGCGGCGGTCCGTCGTGCGGCGGGCTGCCCGGCAGCCGCCAGGCGCACCGGGCGGCGATCGGGCAGCGCGCGCACGCGGGCGCTTCGCCGTGCAGACCAGCGCGCCCAGCTCCATCGACCGCGACCGCCCAGCGGGCCGCCGGCTCGTCGTCCTCGGGCAGCAGCGCGCGCGGCCAGTTCGCGCTCGGCCGGCCGTGGTGGCGGCGGCGGGTACTCGCACGCCGGTCGACCGCGCGGGCGAGGACCCGGCGGACGTTGGTGTCCAGCACGGCGTGCCGCTGGCCGTAACGCGAAGGAGGCGACCGCGGCGGCCGTGTACTCGCCGATGCCGGGCAGCGCCAGCAGCTGCCCGTGGTCCGCCGGTACCTCGCCGCCGTGCCGTTCCGATCGCGCACGGCCGCCGCGTGCAGCCGCAGCGCCCGGCGCGGGTAGCCGAGCCGTCCCCAGGCGCGGACCGCCTCGCCCGGCGCCTCGGCGGCGAGGTCGGCCGGGCGTCGGCCAGCGGCGCCAGCCACTGCTCGTAGACCGGCAGCACACGGCTCACCGGGGTCTGCTGGAGCATGAACTCGCTGACCATGACCCCCACGGGCCGGCCTCCGGGGCGGCGCCAGGGCAGGTCGCGGGCGTGCGTGCGCGTACCAGCCGATCACCGGCCGACGACGGTCGGTGAGATCGGCCGGTGGGACGGGCGGGGGAGGCGGTCCGCATGGCACTGATCGTCCCACGGTCGTGTTGCTCCCACGGCCGGGTTACACGTGGTCCCCCATTGGACTATAGAGTTGCGGCGTGGATTCGCTGCGCCATCCAGTCGGGCCCTACGCGTCGTCGCGTCTACTGGCGTCGGCGGATGGTCGCCTTGGGCGCGTGGTCCTTGCCGTATTGCTCATGGCGTGGGGCTGCGGTGTCTTCCGGGAGGCGACGGCAGCCCGCGGCCGGCTCTGCGTCAGCAGGGCGGGCCGCACCGACGCCCGGCCGCCTCCATCACCCCGACCCCCGGCCCTACCTCCGGTCCGGTCATCTCCGGTGTTCCGGCGGCCCCGGCGGCCGGCTCCATCCGCCGCCCTCGGTGCCGGCGTCCAGGATGCGCCGGCCTTCCCGGGCTGGCTGTGCCCGCGGGGCACGACGAAGCTGGCGGCGGTCGCCGGCGCCTGGGGCGCCCGGGGCAGGCCAAGGATGCCTGCGTGCAAGCCCGCTGACGTGCGCCTGACGGTCGCGCCGACAAGGCGGCCTATCCGGCAGGCGCCCGGCCCAAGTTCACCTGCTGTGTCCAGAACAAGGGGCAGGCCGCCTGCAGCGTCGATCTGGGTCCTCGATCCCTCGTCTGGACCGTGAAGTCCGGGGACGACCGTGTCTGGTCCTCCACCGACTGCCTGACCGGTGGCGCGCAGCGGTCGTCCAGCTCCGGCCCAGACCAGTCCATCGAGCCGAGCCTATGATCTGGGCAGCGCATGCGTTCCCGCCCGCAGTGCCCTGTCCGGCCAGCCCGCGGTCAAGGCCGGGTTACTACAAGGTCTCCGCGACCGTCGCTGGCTGCTGCTCCGGGATCGTATCGCCTTCAGGCTCGGACTCGAGCCGGCGCCGGAGCTGCACGCGCGGGCGTCAGTGCTTCAGACGTACCGCTCCAGGATCGACGACTCCGCCAGCCGGGACAGGCCCTCGCGGACGCTGCGGGCCCGGGCCTCGCCGACGCCGTCGACCGTCTGGAGGTCGTCGACGCTCGCGGCGAGCAGCTTCTGCAGGCCGCCGAAGTGCTCCACCAGGCGGTCGATGATCGTGCCGGGCAGCCGGGGCACCTTCGCCAGCAGGCGGAAGCCGCGCGGGGAGACCGCCGAGTCCAGCGTCTCGGGCGAGCCGGTGTAGCCCAACGCGCGGGCCACCGTGGGCGAGTTCGAGCAGCTCGGCGTGGCTGAGCGCGTCCAGCTCGCGCGAGCGCCTCGTCGACCGTGCGGGAGCGCTTGGCGGTCGGCTCGGGCACGTAGTCGCGGACGACCAGCTCGCGCTCCGGCTCCACGCCCGGCGATCAGCTCGTCCAGCTGGAGGGCGAGCAGGCGGCCGTCCGTGCCCAGCTCGACCACGTACTCGGCGATCTCGCGTGGCGATGCGGCGGACCATCTCCAGGCGCTGGGCCACCGCGGTGACGTCGCGGACCGTCACCAGGTCCTCGATCTCCAGCGCGGACAGCGTGCCCGCGACCTCGTCGAGGCGGAGCTTGTAGCGCTCCAGGGTCGCCAGCGCCTGGTTGGCGCGGGACAGGATCGCGGCCGAGTCCTCCAGGACGCGGCGCTGGCCGTCCACGTACAGGGCGATCAGCCGCATCGACTGGCTGACCGAGATGACCGGGAAGCCGGCCTGCTTGCTCACCCGGTCGGCGGTGCGGTGCCGGGTGCCGGTCTCCTCCGTGGGGATCGAGGGGTCCGGCACCAGCTGGACGCCGGCCCGCAGGATCTTGGTGCAGTCCGTGATCCAGGATCAGCGCGCCGTCCAGCTTGCACAGCTCGCGCAGCCGGGTCGCGGCGAACTCGACGTCCAGCACGAAACCGCCGGTGCACATGGCCTCGACGGTCTTGTCGAAGCCCAGCACGATCAGACCGCCGGTGTTGCCGCGGAGGATCCGCTCCAGGCCGTCGCGCAGGGCGGTGCCGGGCGCGACGGCGCTCAGCGTGGCGCGCATCAGCAGCGCTCCGGATTCGCGGCCTTGTCCGGCTGCGGCCCGGTCGTTGCTGCCACTGCACTCCTCCGTGCGTCCTGGCGAGACCAGCGCAAAGTCTACCGGCGGCGTGTCTGCGCTCGGACACCGGCGCGTTCAGAGCGTCTCCCTGATGTCCGCGAACTTCCGGTCACCTGCATCCGTCCGGGATCTTGCCGGGGTCCGGCGGTACGAGGGCGTGGGTGAAGCCCAGGCGGTGCGCCTCGGTGAGCCGGCGCTGGACGCCGGTGACCCGTCTGACCTCGCCCGCGAGGCCCGACTTCGCCGATCGCGACCAGGTTCTTGGGCAGCGGGGTGTCGCTGGCGGCGCTGGCCAGCGGCGAGCGCGACCGCCAGGTCGGCGGCGGGCTCGGTGAGCTTCACCCCGCCGACCGTCGCGCGAGTAGATGTCGCGCCGCGCCGAGCGCTGATCCGGCCGCGCTGTTCCAGCACGGCGAGCATCATCGAGACCCGGGAGGTCTCCAGGCCGGAGGTGGTGCGGCGCGGCGGGAGGGGATCTGGAGTCGACTCAGCGCCTGGACCTCGGCGACCAGCGGGCGGCGGCCCTCCAGGGTGACGGTCAGGCAGGTGCCCGGCACCGGCTCGGCGCGGCGGGTCAGGAACAAGCCCGCTCGGGTCGGCGAGGCCGGTGATGCCCTCGTCGTGCAGTTCGAAGCAGCCGACCTCGTCGGTGGCGCCGTAGCGGTTCTTGACGCCGCGGACCAGGCGCAGGCGGGCGTGCCGGTCGCCCTCGAACTGCAGGACGACGTCGACGAGGTGCTCCAGCAGGCGGGGCCCGGCGATCGCGCCGTCCTTGGTGACATGGCCGACGAGCGAGGGTGGACATGCCGCGCTCCTTGGAGACCCGGATCAGGGCGCCGGCCACCT
The DNA here is from genome assembly GCA_963762325.1 of uncultured Solirubrobacterales bacterium. GTDB lineage: Bacteria > Actinomycetota > Thermoleophilia > Solirubrobacterales > 70-9 > VAYN01. The sequence continues at coordinate 91,405 of CAVXKQ010000010.1, forward strand.
CGCGGACCTGGGCCATGCCGCCGGGCGCGCCGTCGATCTCGGGGGAGGCCACGGTCTGCACGGAGTCCAGGATCAGCAGCGACGGCTTGACCGCGTCCAGGTGGCCGAGGACGGCGGCCAGGTCGGTCTCGGCGGCCAGGTACAGGTGGTCGTCGATCGCGCCGATGCGGTCGGCGCGCAGCCGGACCTGGCTGGCCGACTCCTCGCCGGTGACGTACAGCGTGCGGTGCGTCGCGTCGCGCGACGGCCGGCCACGTCCAGCAGCAGCGTCGACTTGCCGACGCCGGGCTCGCCGGCCAGCAGCACCACCGCGCCGGGGACCAGGCCGCCGCCGAGCACGCGGTCCAGCTCGTCCACGCCGGTGGGGCGCGCCCGGCGGCCTCGCCGTCGACCTGGCCGATGGGCAGCGCGGGTGGCGACACCGGACCGGCCGTCACGGTGCGCAGCCGGGCCCCGCCGTACTCCTCGACCGTGCCCCAGGCCTGGCACTCGGGGCAGCGGCCGAGCCATTTGCCGTCTGCTAGCCGCACTCGGTGCAGCGGTATGAGGGGCGCTCTCGGCTGGAGGTCTTGGCCATGCCCCGCACGCTAGAGCATGGCTCCGACAGGCACCGTCTGCGACAGGCGCTGCCTGTCGGCAGGACGGGGCCGGAGAGATGCCAAGGGCCGACCCGCGACGGCACGAGAGGTGATCCCGTTCCACCGGGGCATCGCCAGGCGATGCGATCCGGCGGCGGATCGATCTCTGTGCCTGTCGCGGGTCGGCCCTTGGGATCAGGTGACCCGGACCGAGCGCTTGGAGATCAGGCGGCGAAGCCGGTCACCCGCCCATGGCGACCGGGGGTTCGACGGTGCCTCACTGCTCCGGGAAGCCAGGGACGGGTTTGCCGAGGAAGTGGACGATCTGCACCTGCATCTCACCGACGAGGAAGCCGAGGGCGGCGCCGACCGCGATCAGGATCCACTCGTCCTCCTCGAAGGCCGGGCGGAGCAGCTCCTCGAACTCCTCCTCGTTCAGCTCCTGCATCTTGGTGATGGCGGTGTTGCGGACGTCCATCGCGTCGGCCGCGTAGTCCTCGCATGTGCTGCATCGTCTCCGGGCAGCTGCTCCATGACCTGCTCGGCGACGACGCGCTTCATCTCCTGGTACTTGCGTGCTGCCCACGGCGAAGACCACGAGCGGCTTGGCGAGGCCCGCCTGCTCGTCGATCACCCGCTGCACGTGCCGCTGGACCATCGAGGAACAGCCGGTCGGACAGCGGGCCCGCGCAGCAGGGCCTCGAACATGTGCGACGGGGTGAGGATCTCCTCGGCGATCAGGCGCCGTAGTGGGCGGCGACCTCCTTGCGCCGCTTGCAGGAACAGCCCCTGCCACTCGACCAGGCCCAGGTAACGCGTCGGGTGCTTCGGGTTGAAGATCATCTTCAGGGCCAGCCAGTCGGTGAACCAGCCGATGAACAGACCGAAGATCGGCATGATGATCGGGTTGTGGAAGATCGCCCAGGTGACCATCTGCACGCAGGCCGATGAGGAAGCCGAAGTAGATGCCGGAGCGGGCGATGAAGCGGAACTCCTTGTGGCCGATCTCGCGGAAGATCCGGTTGAGCAGCGGCTTGTCGCGGATCAGGTTGGTGACGACCATGTCCTTGAGGTCGAAGACCTGGTCGATGTTGTCCTGGATGTCGTTCATGAGGGCGGCCGACGATCTGCGGCGCCTCGTCCTGGATGCGCCGGATGATCATCTTGCGTGCCATCTCGGGCATGGATTCCCACAGCCCGGGCTGGTAGTGCGCCGCGACTTCGCGTGCGATGTCGTCGACGGAGTGCAGCAGGGGTCCTTCGAGTCTCTTGCGCGACGCGGTCGGGGTCGAGCCGGCCGAAGATCTCCCTCGGGTCGATCAGTTTGCTGGTCATGGTGTCGACGGCGATGCTGGCCATCTTCGCCGCTTTGCGCGGGATGATGCCCTGCCAGCCCAGGGGGATGGGCCCGAGTTTGATGCCGACGAATTCGATCGGGCGGAACATCATCTCGATGGCGACGATTTTCGTGGTGTAGCCGATGATCGCGGCGACGATGGGCATCGAGAGGTAGATCGGCCAGTTGACGCTGGAAATCGGCGGCGATTTCTGCAAAGCCTCTGATGGCCAGGACATCAGACATATACGTCCCCTTAAGCCTCGTCGAGCGTGGTCTCCTGATCCGTGGGCGTACGGACGGCTGCGGCGGCCGCGCCCCGCTCCGCCGGGGCGCGGCGGGATCGGGGGCCTACGTAGCTGTGCCCTCTGGGTGAGCTGGGACGATGCAGGTTGCTCAGGCCTTGCTCGGCTCCAGGTTCCAGAGGGCATCCGTTCGGCCAGATCCTCTCATATGGGCCCTGGGACCACTACAGGAGGGATGAGCCGAATGCGGCACTTCGGACCCTTGGCGACAATCCTGTTCTAGCCGCCCTGCGCGCGGGGTGCGGCAGGTTTCGGCGGGAACCGAGTCCGTGCCCCGTGGAACGGGCCTCGTGGCGGAAGGATTGTTCCCGATCCGTCTTGCGGGCGGTAAGCCGGCAAGTGCGGATGTCACCGCCGGAATAGCGGGGCGGGGATGCTGAGGTCCATACGGTGATGACCTTTCGTATCCGAAGGATTCCGTCCCGTATCCGTCCCGCATGTCCCGGCGCGCCGGATGGCATCCGCTCCCTGTGGAGTCGGAGCCTTCGCCTCTCTTGCCACGCGCGACGCGCTCGGAGGTGGAGGGGCGGCTCTTGCCGGTTCATCCGCGCCCATGGGCGGGATGAACCGGCGCGTGCCTGGCCGAACTGCGCCGATGGGACGAGTCCGTCCTTGCGGACCCGCATGTTCCCTGGTCATCCGACCGCCGCCCTCCCGCTCCGTGGCGGTGACCCGCGGCGGTGGCCGGCCTGTTGCGGCCGGACTACGATCCTGAACGACGTGTGGCTTCGCCGGTATTGAACGTCGATCACATTCCGATACCGGAACGAAGACGACAGGTGAGCACGCGAGGACGATCCCGTCGGAAGAAGATCACATGAGCGAGCAGCCCAAGCCTGGCGATGAGATACCGCCCGATGTGATCACACCGGCTCTGCAGGGCGGCGAGGCCAAGAATATCTTCGAGGGTCTGTTCGATATGCAGTTCCGCACGATCATCACCACGCGCATGATGCCGACGGTCTACGGTCTGGTGATGGTCCTGGCTGTTCTCTTCTGCGCTTTCTTCACCGTTGATGCATTCCTGACTTCGTGGACCAGGGGAGTTCTCTGGCTCTTCCTGCTCACTCCGGCGATTTTCCTCGGAATCGTCGTGGTGACGCGCATCGTTCTCGAACTCGTCCTCGTCATCTTCAGCCTCCTCACCTATGTGGACCAGACCGTCGACATCGTCGTCAAGATTGCCGGGCAGACGGACGAGATCGTGACCACAGGTTTGCCGCACATGCCGTTGCTGCGCGGCTGGCAACGCCTGCGCGACACCATGCTGCTCAGAGACGTCATCCAGGAAGCCGTGGAGAAGACCGCGGAGAAGACAGCCGAGAAAACAGCTCAGCAAGCCGCCGAGAAGGCTGCCGAGCAGACCGAGCGGAAAGCCAAGCGCGAGGACTAGCGCACCGGCGGCCCCGGCCGCGGACGCATCGCCGCACCTCCCACGGCCGGCCCGAAGCGGCGCGCATGGCCCGGCTCCAGGTCTGGAGGGCCTGTGCCGTTCCGGGCGGGGCGTATGTAACCCGAAAGGCTTATTGGCAGCTGAAGACGTGTCACACGAACGGTCGAACGACCTACGGTCACGGCCGTGAGCGACAAGCGAAGTGCCTCGGCCGCGTTGGTCGGCGACGCGTGGGGCGTTCCGCCGCCTACGACGGCTACGCCGACGGCCTTCACACGTACTGCCTGTCCCTGCTCGGCGACCATCAGGTCACAGCCGAAGTGCTGCGGGCGGTCTTCGTCCTCGCCGACCGGCACGTCGGCCGGTTGCGCGACGTCGACATGATGCAGCCGTGGCTCTACGCCTCACCCGTCTCGAATGCCGCAGGCATCTCGCCGGAGCGCCAGACCTCGCCTCCCGCCCGCCGGGTCAGACGCCGGGTGTGCCGGGCACGACGCCGGGCACGACGCCGGGCACGACGCCGAGCGCGACGCAGGAGGGCTCCGGCGAGGCGTCGCTGTCAGCCTTGGAGGCAATCTCGCGCCGGGCCGAGCTGCAGCTGCTGATCTGGCCCGAAGCCGGGGTCCTCGGCCCGGATGTCCGGGAGGCGCTGGAGCTGACCGTGCGGCACGGACTGTCCGCCCGCGGCCTCGCCGCGGTCCTCGGCCGGTCCGAGACCGACGTCCAGAGCCTGCTCGCCCGAGCCTGGCAGGAGCTGGAACGTTCCCAGGCCGCGGTCGCGCTCATGAAGGCCGGGCCCGCCGGATGCACCGAGCGGGCCCTGATGCTCGTGAAGGCCAAGAGCCTCACCTGCAACCTCGCGTCAGGCGCTCCTGGACCACTCAGAGCGCTGCGTCCCGTGCCGGTCGATTTGCATGCGTACGGCAGGACGCCCGGCATCGCCGGGACTGTTGCCGCTGATACCTGCGTCCCGAGCCTTGCGGGAGTGGATCCTCGGCGACCTGGAGAGTCCCGGCCCCGACGATCGCGAGCTACAGGTAGCCCACGACGTCGTCTTCGGCGCCGATGGTTTCCCGGTCGACTCCAGCCTGGCCCACCGGCCCTGTGCCGCTCCGGCCGGACGCGCGCGCCGGACGGCCGTGGGGTTCGCGCGGTGGCGGCCGTGCTGGCCTTCGCCGGGACCGCGTCCGTGCTCGGCGCCGGCTGGCAGACCGATCGGACTCGGGCGGCAGATCCGGGCGCACCGTCGTCGCAGGCCGCGGTGCGGCAGGCGGTGCCGGCCGAGCCGGAGGACGCGACCGGCTCGGCCGGTGCGTTCGCCGTCCAGTCCGGTCCGGAGATCGTCATCGTGCCGTCCGTGCAGCCGGCACGGTCCGCAAGGAACGCCCCGCTGTCCTGCCTGCCGGAACCACGACCGGTGCCACGTCCGGGAACGGCAACAACCCCAGCGCCGGTCCGGGCCCCCGCCCGTCCGGCACCGGCGGCCCGCCTGCTCCGTCTCCGGCACCCGGATCGTTTGACGTGCAGGCCATGAGCCGCTCGGGCCGGCGTGGTGAGGTCGAGATCCGGTTGTTCAACTCCGGTGGCATGCCGGTGACCTGGACCGCGGTCAGCTCTGCGGGGCATGTGCGCTTGAGCAAGTCCTCCGGCACGCTCGCACCGGGCGCCGACGAGCGCGTGACGGTCACCGTGGATCGGGACTCCGTTCCGGACGGGCCGTGGAAGGCCGCGATCAGGTTCCAGCCGGCAGGCTCGGTCGTCACCGTCAGGGGGAACACCGTCGCCGGTCCCCGGCGGGGGCCCGGCGGGATGCGCGGCCCTACGGTCGACCGGCCTGGCTCGCCGCGCGCCGTCGGTCCCGTCCTCCCAGCCGTCGTCCGCGCCGTCCGGCTCGCCTTCCGGCTCGGCCTCCGGCCGGACCGCTTCGCCCGCACCGAAGCCTCCCGTCTCCTGACCCGGGCGCCACGGCGCCTCGATCAGAACCCCTGCCAAATGGATTCATCGGCCATGCCGGACTGTTTGAAGAAGCCGTTTTGGCAGGGTCCTAAGCCCGGCAGCCCCGGCATCGGGTCGGCAGGGTGAGGGGCACCGGATGCATGCTTCGCTCCCGGGCCTCGCAGTGCCGCACCAGTTCGGCGTAGCCCTCCTTGCCCATCAGCTCGGTCAGCTCGGCGGCGGTAGGACACGTACACCGGCTCGCCGCGCGCCGTGCGCCGAGGTCGCCGACGTGCACCACCAGTGCAGGTCGTGGCCGCCCGGACCCCAGCCGCGGCGGTCGTACTCGCCGATCGACGACCAGGAGCACGCGCGTGTCGTCGGGCCGGTCGATCCAGTCGTACGTCCGCCGGATCGGCAGCTGCCAGCACACGTCCGGCTTGGTCTCCAGCGGCTCGCGGCCCTCCCGCAGCGCCAGGATGTGCAGCGAGCAGCCCGCGCCGCCCGCGAAGCCCGGCCGGTTCTGGAAGATGCAGGCGCCGTCGACGGCCCGGGTCTGCCGCTCGCCGTCCTCGTCGTCCTCGGAGACCCAGCCGTCCGCGCGTGCCCTCGTGCGTGGTGCTGCCACGACGTCCGGCGTGAGCCGCGCGACGTGCCGCGGCGACCCGCTTCTCGTCGTCCTCGTCGGAGAAGTGCGCGCCCAGCGTGCAGCAGCCGTCGTCCGCGCGGCCCGGCCTGGATGCCCTGGCAGCCGCTGCCGAAGATGCAGGTCCAGCGCGAGGTCAGCCAGGTCAGGTCGCAGCGGAAGACCTGCTCGTCGTCGGCCGGGTCGGGGAACTCCACCCACGCGCGGGCGAAGTCGAGGCCCTTCTCGTCGGCCACGTCGTCCAGCGTAGTCGCCGGCGGCTCCGCCGGCTTCGTCCGCGGCGCGATCCCGTCGGTGGACGTTGCCGTCGTGCGCCGCCGACGTGAGCCTTTGGCACGGAGCGCCAGCGTGCGCCAGCGCGCAGTAGCGTTCGCGTCCATGAGACTCGGTGTCCTCGACGTGGGTTCGAACACGGTGCATCTGCTGGTGGTGGACGCGCACCCCGGCGCGCGCCCGCTGCCCGCGTATTCGCACAAGGCGGAGCTGCGCCTGGCCGAGCTGCTCGACGACGGACGGCGCGATCGTCCCGCGACGGGCGTCGACCGGCTGGTCGCGGTCGTCGCAGGAGGCGCTGCAGGCCGCCGAGGACAAGGGCGTCGAGGACGTGCTGCCGTTCGCCACCTCCGCGGTCCGCGAGGCCGCGCAACGCGCGAGGAGGTCCTGGCCCGGGTCCGGGACGAGACCGGCGTCGAGCTGCAGGTGCTCACCGGCGAGGACGAGGCCCGGCTCACCTTCCTCGCCGCCCGCCGCTGGTTCGGCTGGTCGGCCGGGCAGGCTGCTGGTCCTCGACATCGGCGGCGGCTCGCTGGAGATCGCCTACGGCATCGACGAGGAGCCGGACGCGGCGGTCTCGCTGCCGCTGGGCGCGGGCCGGCTGACCGCGGGCTGGCTGCCCGGCGACCCGCCCGACGCGGACGGACGTGCGGGCGCTGCGCCGCCACGTGCGCGCCGAGATCGCCCGCACGGTCGGCGAGTTCAGCCCGCTTCGGCACGCCCGACCACGTGGTCGGCCACGTCCAAGACCTTCAGGCAGCTGGCCCGGATCGCGGGCGCCGCCCGCTCCGCCGAGGGCCTGTACGTGCAGCGCGAGCTGAGCCGCGAGTCACCTGGAGGAGTGGGTGCCGAGGCTCGCCGCGATGACCAGCGGCCGAGCGCGGCGGAGCTGCCGGGCGTCTCCGAGGGCCGGGCCCGCCAGCTGCTGGCGGGCGCGCTGGTCGCCGAGGCGGCGATGGACCTGTTCGGCGTCGGACGAGCTGGAGATCTGCCCGTGGGCGCTGCGGGAGGGCGTGATCCTGCGCGGCTGGACCAGATGGCCGGTCGGCAAGCTGGAGACCGCCGTGCCGCCCGCACTGTCCGGCGGCGGCGAGCCGGACGGCGACGTGGCACGCGTGGCGACCGAGGCTGCGACCTGACGCCCGGGGCCGTCCGGGTCCGTGTCCGGCACCGTGCGGCTCGTCCCGCGCGACCCGGCGGCACCCGGAGCCATCGCGCAGACCGGACGTGGTACGTGCGTACCACTCGTGATGAGTGATCGCGAACACCACGCACCCCGTCGCTGGCCACGCGAAGGTCCGAACGGGCCGGTTTGCGATCGGCGTCGCTGTGAGGTCCGATCGGAATCGTGACTCCTCCGCCCTCGGACCTGGCGGCGTCTCGCTCGGCTGACGCCCCACGAAGGCCAGGCCCTGACCTCGACCGCACGTCCAGCGGGAACCCTAACGGATCTTGCGGGAGGCAAGGCCGAGCCCGCCGTCGGAAGACGACGGTACTCTCGGCCGTTCTGATGGGAGGGCCTTCTAGGCTGGCTGACGGGAGTGCCACAGCAGAGCGACCCGTACCTCGGTCCCGGGAAGTCCGGTCGCGCGTCCCGGATGCGAAGGTCGCCCTGTCGACGGCCTCGGTCTACCCGGAGTCGACGGCGACCGCCTTCGAGATCGCCGCGCGCCTCGGCTACGACGGCGTCGAGGTCATGGTCTGGACCGACCCGGTCAGCCAGGACATCGACGCCCTGCGCCGGCTCTCCGACTACCACGGGATCCCGATCCTCGCCGTCCACGCGCCCTGCCTGCTGATCACCCAGCGGGTCTGGTCCACCGACCCCTGGGTCAAGCTCCAGCGCGCCCGGCGGCGGCGGAGAAGCTCGGCGCCGAGCACGGTCGTCGTGCACCCGCCGTTCCGCTGGCAGCGCGGCAGTACGCCCGGGACTTCGTCGCGGGCATCTGGCGGATGGCGGACGAGACGGACGTACGGTTCGCCGTCGAGAACATGTACCCCTGGCGCTACCGCGACCGCGAGATGCTCGCGTACGCCCCGGACTGGGACGTCGACCAAGGACGACTACCGGCACTTCACGATCGACCTCTCGCACACCGCGACCGCCCGCACCGACGCCATGGAGATGGTCGACCGGATGGGCGACCGGCTCGGCCACGTCCACCTCGCCGACGGCAACGGCTCCGCCAAGGACGAGCACCTGGTGCCCGGCCGCGGCACCCAGCCCTGCGCCGAGCTGCTGGAGCGGCTCGCCCTGACCGGCTTCGACGGGCATGTCGTCATCGAGGTCAACACCCGCCGCGCGATGTCCGCCGCCGAGACGCGAGGCCGACCTCGCCGAGGCGCTGGCCTTCACCCGCCTGCACCTGGCCTCGGCCGGTGAGGGTGCCGCGGCGATGACCGGCCGGCGCCCCGGCGGGCCGCGGCCCCGGCGCGGCCGCCCGCCGCCGTAGCGCCCGCCGCGCACGACGGCCGCGGACGCCCGCGACCGGATCCTGGCGCGGCCCGCGAGGAGTTCTCCGAGCGGGGCTACGACAAGACGTCCGTGCGCGGCATCGCCAAGGCCGCCGGGGTCGACCCGGCGCTGGTCCACCACTACTTCGGCACCAAGGAGCAGGTCTTCGAGGCGGCCATCGAGGTGGCCTTCGCGCCCGCGCTGAGCGCCCCGACGGCCATCGCGGAGGGCCCGCTGGACGGCGTCGGGGAGCGGCTGGCCCGCTTCTTCTTCGGCGTCTGGGAGAACCCGGCCACCCGCGAGCCGCTGCTGGCGATCGTCCGCTCCGCGGTGACCAACGAGACCGCGGCCGCCGTCTTCCGGCGGCTGGTCGCCGCGCCAGCTGCTGCGCCGCATCGCGGCGAGCTGGACGTGCCGGACGCCGAGCTGCGCGCCGAGCTGGCGGCCGCGCAGCTCGTGGGCATCGCGATGCTGCGCTACGTGATCAAGGTGGAGCCGCTGGCCTCGGCGGACCTGGAGCAGATCATCGCGCGGGTGGCCCCGTCGTCCAGCGACACCTGACCGAGCCGTGAGCGCGTGGCTGACCGATCCGAAGCGGCTCCGATCGCACGAGACGGGCGTCCCGCATTCCGGACGCGCCGTCCCGCCCCTGGATGACCGGCGTACGCTCGTAGCAGTCAGAAGTCTCCGACCTCTGCTGACGCCGTCTTCGAAGGAGCGAGCGACGATGCCCGAGCTGAGGTCCCGCACAGTCACCCACGGCCGCAACATGGCGGGCGCCCGCGCCCTTATGCGCGCCTCCGGCGTACCGGGCGCGGACATCGGCAAGCCGATCATCGCGGTCGCCAACAGCTTCACCGAGTTCGTGCCCGGCCACACCCACCTGCAGCCGGTCGGCCGGATCGTCTCCGAGGCGATCCACGCGGCCGGCGGCATCCCGCGCGAGTTCAACACGATCGCCGTCGACGACGGCATCGCGATGGGCCACGGCGGCATGCTCTACTCCCTGCCCTCCCGCGACCTGATCGCGGACTCGGTCGAGTACATGGTCGAGGCGCACTGCGCCGACGCCCTGATCTGCATCTCCAACTGCGACAAGATCACCCCGGGCATGCTGATGGCCGCGCTGCGGCTGAACATCCCCACGGTCTTCGTCTCCGGCGGCCCGATGGAGGCCGGCCAGGCGCGACCCTCGTCGACGGCACGGTCCGCAAGCTCGACCTGATCGACGCGATCGTCCGACGCCGTCGAACGACAAGGTCTCCGACGAGGACATCCTCCGCATCGAGGAGAACGCCTGCCCGACCTGCGGCTCCTGTTCCGGCATGTTCACCGCCAACTCGATGAACTGCCTGACCGAGGCCATCGGCCTCTCCCTGCCCGGCAACGGCTCGGTCCTGGCCACCCACACCGCCCGCAAGGCGCTGTACGAGGACGCCGGCCGCACGGTCGTGGACATCACCCGGCGCTACTACGAGCAGGACGACGAGACGGTCCTGCCGCGCAACATCGCCACCCGCGCGGCCTTCGAGAACGCCATGGCCCTCGACATCGCCATGGGCGGCTCGACCAACACGATCCTGCACCTGCTGGCCGCCGCCCAGGAGGCCGGGCGTCGACTTCGGCCTCGACGAGATCAACGCGGTCTCGCGCCGGGTGCCGTGCCTGGCGAAGGTCGCGCCCGAACGTCGCCACGGACCGCACGTACTACATGGAGGACGTGCACCGGGCCGGCGGCATCCCCGCCATCCTCGGCGAGCTGCACCGCGCCGGGCCTGCTCAACGAGGACGTGCACACGCGTCCACAGCCCCGTCGCTGGCGGACTGGCTGAAGACCTGGGACGTCCGCGGCGGCTCCCCGTCGCCGGAGGCCGTGGAGCTGTGGCACGCGGCGCCCGGCTGCGTCCGCTCCGCCGAGGCCTTCTCCCAGTCGCGAGCGCTGGGAGGCCCTGGACGTGGACGCCGCCGGCGGCTGCATCCGCGACGTCGAGCACGCCTACTCCAAGGACGGCGGCCTGGCGGTCCTCAAGGGCAACCTCGCCGTCGACGGCTGCGTCGTGAAGACGGCCGGCGTCGACGAGTCGATCTGGACCTTCGAGGGCCCGGCGGTCGTCTGCGAGTCGCAGGAGGAGGCCGTCGAGAAGATCCTCAACAAGCAGGTCAAGGAGGGCGACGTCGTCGTCATCCGCTACGAGGGCCCCAAGGGCGGCCCCGGCATGCAGGAGATGCTCTACCCGACCTCCTTCCTCAAGGGCCGCGGCCTCGGCAAGGCCTGCGCGCTGGTCACCGACGGCCGCTTCTCCGGCGGCACGTCGGGCCTGTCCATCGGCCACGCCTCCCCGGAGGCGGCCGCCGGCGGCACCATCGCCCTCGTCGAGGACGGCGACCGCATCCGCATCGACATCCCGGACCGCATCGATCGAACTCCTGGTCTGCCGAGCGACGAGCTGGCCGCCCGCCGCGAGCGGCGCTGGAGAGGCGTCTACGCCCCGAAGAACCGCGAGCGCAAGGTCTCGGCGGCGCTGCGCGCGTACGCGGCGATGGCGACCCGAGCGCCGACAAGGGCGCGGTGCGCGACGTGTCGCTGCTGGGATGAGCGGTCCCGCGTCGTTCCCGCCCTGATTTTCGCGGGGTGGCAGCCGTCCGGTGACGGCTGCCACCCCGTGGTGCGTGACGGCCTGCCCGCCACCGCAGCGTGAAAAGGGTTCTCAGTGCAGCACGGCCTCCAGCAGCGAGATCACGATTCCGAAGAGTCCCGCGAGGACCCCTGCGGCCAGCAGCGGGGCACCGGTGAGGCCTCGCCTGCGGCCCGCGAGGAGCCCCCAGCCGATGAGCAGGACCACCGTGAACCAGAGCGCGAACGAGACCGCCCGGTCCGCCTTCGCGTCGAACGCGTATGCGATCAGCAGCACCGCCAGCGGTGCGAATGCCGCCTCCACGATCGGCCATTCGCTGCCCATGGCGTGCAGGACTCTCCGCATGGAGAGGGCCGCCGCCCGTCGGCATCGTGGGCGAGCACATCGGCGTACACGTGCGCCAGCCAGAACACGACCAGGGTCACCACCACGGAGGCGATGATCACCCCGATCGGTTCATCGGACTGTCCGGCGATGAGGCTCGCGGTGATGACCGTTCCGTAGATGACGCCGGCCGGGTTGTCGAGCGGCACGATGCGATGCCACGTCCGCTCGAAGAGAGTCGTCACGGCGGTGCTGATTCCCGGCCGGCGCCGGTTTCCTCCACGGTGTACCTCAGGCCCGGCCCGCCTCCCGCATGAAGTCGGCGCAGCGCTCCCCGACCATGATCGCGGGTGCGTTCGTGTTGCCGCGCGGGATGGTCGGGAAGACCGACGTGTCGGCCACCCGCAGTCCCTCGACACCGTAGACCCGCAGCGCAGGGTCGAGCGCCCCCTCCTCCGGTGTCCCCATGCGCACGGTGCACGAGGGGTGGTAGGTGTGCTGGCACTCGCTGCGGATGTAGTTCTCGATCTCCGACCGGCTCGCCGTCTGCGGTCCGGGCTTGAACTCGGCGCCGACGTACTGGCGCATCGGCGCGGCCGCCGCGATCTCACGGGCCATCTCGATCGCCCGCACGCAGGCGTCCATCTCGCCGGGCTCGCTGAAGAAGTTCAGCCGCACGGCGGCCTTCTCGCGCGGGTCGGCCGAGCGGATCATGACGCTTCCCCGGCTGCGGGGGGCGATGTAGGAGGCGCCGATCGTCATCGCCGGGACCGGGTGCTTGATCGTCGCGTCCTGGTAGAAGAACGCGGGGGCGAACAAGAGCTGCATGTCCGGGGCCGGCAGTGCGGGATCGCTGCGCCAGTGGCCGAGGCCCTCCGCGACGTTACTGGACAGCTTGCCCCGCCGGTGGCGCAGCCACTCGGCCAGGTAGCGCGGGGCCGGCAGGTCGAACGGCCCGGCGGCGTCGAACAGCCCGACCGCGCCCCCGGCCAACTCGTTGTAGACGCCGAACAGGGGATGTTCCATCAGGTTGCGCCCGACCGCGGGCAGGTCGACCAGCGGCTTGACGCCCACCGTACGCAGATGGTCGGCCGGCCCGATCCCGGAGCGCTGCAGGATCTCCACGCTGCCGAAGGCCCCGGCGCTGACGACCACCTCGCCCTGGGCGAACACGGTCTGCACACGGCGGTGACGTGTGAACTCCACCCCGACCGCCTGCCCGCCCTTGAGCAGCACCCGGTGCACCAGCGCGCCGGTGAGCACCGTGAGGTTGGGGCGCTTGCGCGCGGGGTGCAGGAAGGCCGTGGCCGTATCCCAGCGCATGCCGCGCTGCTGCGTGACCTGCGGGAAGCAGACCCCCTCCTGGTCCTCGCCGTTGACATCGGAGTTGCGCGCGAGGCCGGCGGCCTGGGCAGCTTCGACGAACAGGTCGGACAACGGGTCACGGGTGGGGATGACGGTGACGTTCAGCGGCCCGCCGGTGCCGTGGTAGGCGTCCTGGATCTGCTCGTTGTGCTCGGACTTCTTGAAGTAGGGCAGGACCTCCTCGTACGACCAGCCCTTGGCGCCCTGCTCCACCCAGCTGTCGTAGTCGAGCCGGTTGCCGCGGATGTAGAGCATCGCGTTCATCGAGGAACAGCCGCCGAGCATCTTGGCTCGCGGCTCGTACATGCTGCGGCCGGCCAGCCCCTCCTCCGGCTCGCAGAAATAGTCCCAGTCCACCTTCGAGTGGAACTGCGCCGGGAACGCCGCCGGGATCTTCACGTCCAGACGGCGGTTGGAGCCCCCGGCCTCGATCAGCAGCACCTGCCGGTCCGGGTCCTCGCTCAGCCGGGCGGCCACCGCGCAGCCGGCCGACCCGGCACCGATCACGATGTCGTCGTAGACGTTGGACTTCTTCGCGGGCCTCAAGGGGGTCCTCACTTCCGGCGTCCGGAACCGTAGAGAAGGCGGACAGAGCGCAGCAGCGCCGTGGACTGACGAGCGTTGAAGGGATACCAGTGCAGGTCGCGATTGAGGTTCCAGCGAGCGGCCAGGATGCCTTGACGCTCGCAGAACATGCGGATCCCGTCGGCGCCGTGGCGGCCGAACCCCACACCGGAGGATTTCAGGCCGCCCATCGGCAGGCCGAGCGCGAAGTAGTGGGCGAAGATGTCGTTGACCGAGACCGTCCCGGCGTGCATCCGGCCGGCGATCTCCTTGCCTCGCTTCACATCCTTGGTGCAGACGGTGGCGCCGAGCCCGTACACGGTGTCGTTGGCCAGGCGGACGGCCTCGTCGGCGTCGGCGACCTTCATGATCGGCAGGGTCGGGCCGAAGGTCTCCTCGCGCATGCAGTCCATCGTGTGGTCGACGTCGACCAGCACGGTCGGCTCGTAGAAGTCGCCCTCGCCCTCCCGGCGGCGCCCGCCGGTCAGGATCCGGGCTCCCTTGTCGACCGCGTCGCGTACGTGGCGCTCGATGGTCTCCAGTTGTTTCGGGAAGGTGATCGCGCCCACCTCGGCGGTGCCGGGCCCGCCGGAGGCGTCCTGGCGCAGGGCGCGTACCTTGTCCACGACCGGGTGACGAAGTCGTCGTAGACCGGGGCCTCGACGTAGACCCGCTCGGTCGACAGGCAGATCTGGCCGCTGTTCATCATCGACCCCAAGACGCGCCATGTTGGCCGCCCGGTCCAGGTTGGCGTCGGCCAGGACGATCATCGGATCCTTGCCGCCCAGCTCGGTCAGGACCGGCGTGAGCGTCTGCGCCGCGCGTTCGAGCACCTTCCTGCCCGTGGCGGACGACCCGGTGAAGGCGATCGCGTCCGCCTCGTCGATGAGTGCCGCGCCGGTGGCGCCCCGGCCGGTGGCGATCTGCAGGACGCCCTCGGGCAGCCGCACTCGGCCAGCCCGGCGGCGATGGTCCCGATCGACAGCGGAGTGACCTCCGAGGGCTTGACGACCACGGTGTTGCCGGCCGCCAGGGCGGGGACGGCGTCGTCCAGGCCGAGGATCAGCGGGAAGTTCCAGGGTGAGATCACGCCGATCACGCCGCGAGGTACGTAGCGCACCCGCAGACTCTTGCCCAGCACGAACGGGTTGGAGGAGTAGACCTTCTCGTCGGCCAGATACTTCGGCGCCTTCTTGGCCCAGAACCCGAACATGGCGCCGAGGTAGGCCACCTCCAGCGCGGCATCCTCGAAGACCTTCCCGGTCTCCTCCCGCAGAGCCGCGATCAGCGGGTCGGTGTTGTCCAAGATCCAGCGCTGCATGCGCCGCAAGATCCGGCCCCGGCCCTCGAAGCCGAGCTCCTGCCAGGCCGGCTGCGCCTGCCGGGCCCGTTCCACGATCGCGCGGACCTCGTCGGCACCCAGGTCCGGGACGGTTCCGATCTGCTTGCCGGTGGCCGGGTTGACCACGGCGATCACTTCACGCTCACCGGTCCCGACCGGTTGGTGGTCCAGATGGGTACCAGCGGTACCCGTGTCCGTTGTGCTCACGTCGGTCTCCCGCTCTCGTCGCCTCGGCGTCGGGCATTCGGGCACGACCGCCGGCACACGTGATGGGCACGACCGGTCGTGCTGTGTCGATCGTGCGCCCACACGTCCGGGGGAAGCCACCCCGGCAGGGCCCGAATCTACGGCGCGACCGCCTGAGCCTCAGCGGCCCGGGGGCCAGATCTGGCCCGGGTGGGCCATCACGCGGCCGGACGCGGCGGGACCGTGCGCCGCGAGACGATCGCCTACAGCGGGATCGTGAGGTCGACCCGGAGCCCTCCGCCCCGACGGGAGTGGAAGTACAGCTCTCCGCCCAGCGCGCGGACGAGCTGTTCCACGATCCACAGGCCCAGCCCCACGGTTCCCCGGGAGTCCCCGAGAGAGACGTACTTCTGCGTGACCTGCTGCAACTGCTCGGGTGCCAGGCCGGGACCGCGGTCGGCCACCGAGACGGACAGCGTCTGTCCCTCCACGTGCGCGCTGATGTCGACCGGGCCGGAGTCGGCGTGACGGATGGCGTTGTCGGCCAGGTTGGTGACGACCCGTCGCAGCCGGGCGACGTCGAGTACGAGCGTGGCGCCCTCGGGGTGCACCGCGAGGCGCAACCGTGGCGGGCGCGAGACCCGCGGCATCCGCGGCGGCGACGAGGAAGGATTCGAGGTCCACGGAACGGCGCCGGGCCCCCCAGCGGTGAGCCCTCCGTCCGGGCCACGTCCGCGAGACCGTCGAGCATCTCGTCAGGTGCTCCGCATGACTCTCCACCAGCGTGGCGGTCGTACGCTGCGTCTCGTCGGTGTCGGCGCCGCCCCGGACCAGGCTCCTGGCGAGGGCACGCAGGGACTCGACCGGCGTCCGGAACTCGTGGAGGATGATCCGCAGCCCGTCCTGCTGCGCCTGGTGGGAAGCGAGCAGCCGCTCCCGCAGGTCGCGTTCCTGCTCGGCCGTGTTCCGCTCGGCGAGCGCCTCGGCTCGGGCCGCCAGGACGGCCTCCCCACTGCCGCACCGCGAGAACTGCCCAGTCCCGCGGCGAGGATCCCGGCGACAGCAGGCAGAGGCTCCACCACATCGGGAACTCCAGCCGCTGCCTCAAGGGCTGGACCGGCTCCACGAACATCGCCACGGCGAACATCCGCCGGCCACCGCCGTGGTGAGGAACATGGCCGGCCGGATGTCGAGATGGATGGACGTCCCGACCACGACGAGGAACAGGATCGCGACCATGGGGCTCCGGCCGCGCCCGTGGCCGCCACGACAGCGTGGCCAGAGTGGCGTCGGTGAGCTGATCAGCGCGGCCTGCCGCGTGCCGCGCAACTCCCAGTCCACCCACCGCACCACCGCCATCGCGTATAGGACGGCGATGGCGGTGAGCGTCCACGCGAGAGCCGGGTGGAGCGCACCGGCGGGGAGCCGTAGAGCAGCAGCACCGCGACGGAGGCCACGACGGCGACCCGCACGATCGTGACCAGGCGTGCGACGGCGGCGAGGCCCAGGAGCTCGGGCGTGTCCGCGGACATGTCCCCGTCCTACCACCTACCGGCCCACCCGCGGCGGCCGGCGAGGCCGGCGACGGTCACCCGGTGAGCGCGAGACGGCAGGATGCAGTGGGGAAACTAAAGGACGTGGCGGACCGGCTGCGTGTCTTCCTCGTCGACGACCACGGCCTGTTCGTCGAGGGGCTCTCGTTGCTGCTGTCCGCGCAGGCCGGAGATGTCATCGAGGTCGTGGGCCACAGCACCCGTCCTGAGGAGGCCGTCTCGCATGTATCGCGGCGACGGCCGTGGACGTCGCGCTGATCGACCTCGCGATGCCGCCGATCGGCGGCGTGGACGTCATCCGCGCCGTGAAGAGGCGATGCCCGTCCACGAGGGTGGTCGCGCTCACCGGGACGGACGACCTCGAACTGGGCGAACGTGCCCTGCGTGCCGGGGCCGACGCCTACCCTGGCCAAGTCCGCCGACCCGGAGGCGCTCGTCAACCCGCTGCTGACGGTGGCGCGGGGCCTGCGGGTGCTCCACCCGGAGATGCTCGACGCGCTGCTCGCCGCCTCCCGGCAGCCACCGGCGGACCTCGTGGACAAGCTCGGCCGTCAGGAACTGCGCCTGTGGGTCCTGGTCGCCCAGGGCCTCGAGACCGCCGACATCGCGCGCCGGATGCTCGTCTCCGAGCGCACGGCCAAGCGCATGGTGGCCGTGCTGCTGAACAAGATCGGAGCGGCCAACCGCACCGAAGCCGCCGGTCTCGCCGGGCGGTACGGTCTCCTGGATCCGCCGTCCGGTGTCTGACCGCGCCACGCGTGATCCGCCGTGTCGGACTGCGCGCGAGCGGAGTTCCAGAAGCACGCCAGGACAGATGTCCGGCCGGCCGGTGAGTACCGGGAAGGCGACTTTCCGAGACCGCGCGCCCATGACAAGGCACGGTGGTGGCCCGCTCATCGGCTGTTGGAGGTTGCGTGGCTGGTTTATCCGTAGCGGTGGCAGTTCGTGGAAGAAGTCGTCGATGACGTGCAGCTCGCCGGAGCGGGCCACCTCGTCGTAGACGTACTTGCCGACCGCGAGGTCGAGCACCCCGAGCCCGAAGGGCGAGAACACCACCGGCCGGTCGGCCGGCACGCGTCACCCGCCCGGCCATCACGTCGTCCAGGGTGCCGGCCAGGAAGTCCCGGTTGCCGGTGAGCTGTTCGGCCAGGTGCGGCGAGGTGTCGGCCTTCAGGCAGTGCTCGACGTCGTCGACGATGTTGGTCGAGGCGAGCAGGATCTCCGGGGCGAGGTCGCGCAGGGACACGTGCAGCACCAGCGGGTTGTGGTCGAACCAGGACGGCTCGGTGACGTGCGGCTGGCCGGCGACGGTGGCGAAGACGACCAGGTCGCTGGAGCGGATCAGCTGCTCGGCGCTGTCGTGCACGGTGATCCGGCCGCCGGTGCCGGACTGCTCCAGGTAGCCGCGGAAGCCGGCGGCGCTGTCGGCGGACAGGTCGTGCACGCCGATCTCGTCGAACGACCAGCCGGTGCCGGCCAGGAAGGTGTGGATGTAGCGGGCGATCAGGCCGGTGCCGAAGAACCCGACCCGGGTCGGGCGTGCCCGGCCGCGGCTGAGCCGGTCGGCGGCCAGCGCGGCCGACGCGGCGGTGCGGGTGGCGCTGATGATCGAGCTTTCCAGGCAGGCGAACGGGTAGCCGGTGTCGTGGTCGTTGAGGATCAGCACCGCCGAGGCCCGCGGGATGCCGGCGGCCACGTTGTCCGGGAAGCTGGAGATCCACTTCAGGCCGTCGACCCGGACCTGCCCGCCGATCGAGGCGGGCAGCGCGATGATCCGGGCGGTCGGGCGGTCGGGGAAGCGCAGGAAGTAGGACGGCGGGTTCACCGAGTCACCGGCGCCGTGCAGCCGGTAGGTGGCCTCGACCAGCTCCACGATCTGCTTCTCGCGGCCGTGCAGCGCGTGCTGGACCTGGGCGCCGGAGATCACCGCGAACGGCGGCACGGCGGGCGGCTCCGGACATCGGCCGGCTCCGTTGCGCTGGACGCGACGGGGCTCATCGGCGCACTCGGTCCGGGCACTCGGCCAGGCGCACCGGGCTCGGCCATCGCGACGAGCACCTCGCGCGGTCCCGGTGAAGGGCTCCCGGCTGTGCGCGGTGCGGATGTTGTCGACCAGCATCAGGTCGCCGGCCTGCCACGGCTCGCGTGCGGTGTTGGCCTCGTAGACCTCGTTGAGCAGCGCGACGACGTCCTCGCCGATCGGGTCGCCGTTGCCGAAGCGGGTGTTGAACGGCAGCCCGTCGGCGCCGTAGACGTCGACCAGGTACTCGCGGACCTCCGGGTCCAGCGTCCACTCGTTGAGGAAGGCGATCTGGTTGAACCAGCAGCGCCGGCCGGTGACCGGGTGGCGCACCACGGCGGCTGCGGCGCTGCCGGGTGCGCAGCCCGCCGTCGGGCTGCCACTCGAACTCGATGGCGTTGGCCCGGCAGTAGCCCTCGACGGCGCGCGCGGTCGTCGGTGCCGAACGCCTCGGCGAGCGACGCCCCGATCTCGTCGTTGTAGTTGCGGGTGAGCAGCCAGCCCTCGCGCTCGAACCGCTCGACCAGCTCGGCGGGCAGCGCGTCGAGCACGGTCGGCGCGTCGGCCACCGCGGTGGCCCCGCCGGTGGTCGGCGCGGTCAGGCAGGCGAACAGCATCAGGCCGGGGGACTCGAGGGTGTAGCTCAGCTCGTGGTGCATGCACATCGGCTGGTTCGGCCGGCCACTTCGTCGAGGAGTACACGCCCGTCGGCGTAGGTCTGGCGGGGCGCGAAGGCCTCCGTCTCGGTCATCAGCGCCGCCGGCCAGGTGCCGCGAAGACGGCGCCGACCTCGGCCGCGTCGCGCAGCCCGAGGCCGCGGACCAGGACCGAGCCGTGCTCGGCGACCAGCGGCGCGCAGCGCGTCCCGGTGCTCGGCCGCCCAGCCCGGCGCGTCGCCGGGGCGTCGGCTGCGCAGCATCGGGGGGTTTGCCGGGCTGCAGGTCCACGTCGAGCAGTGACGCCGGGGATGAGGACGACATCGATGCATTCCTTTCGGTGTGCGCTCAGGAAGAGGCCAGCAGCTCGGCGGGCCGGTCGCGGGGACCGGTCGTCGACAGGCGGGCCAGGTCGGCCAGGACCGGGTGGCGGGTGATGTCCTTGAGCGACACCGCGCGGTCCAGGGCGATCGCCAGCTTCACCGCCGACAGCGAGGTGCCGCCGCGGTCGAAGAAGTGGTCCTGGCGGCCGATCTGGTCGCGCGGGATGCCGAGCACCTTCGCCCAGGCGGCCGCCAGCCGCTGCTCGGTCGGCGTGGTCGGCGGCCCGGTAGCCGCTCCTCGACCGGCTCCGAGCTCGCCGGCCAGCGCGGTCAGCGCCTTCGTGTCGATCTTGCTGTTGGCGGTCAGCGGCAGGCTTTCCCGCCAGTGGAAGGCCGCCGGGACCATGTACTCGGGCAGCGACGCGGCCAGCCGCTCGCGCAGCAGCTCGGCCTCGAGCGGCTGCGGGCCGGAGTAGAAGGCCACCAGATGCCTGCTCCGGTCGGCCCGCTCGGCGACCACCACCGCGCCGTCGCGCGACCCCGGGCACCCGCAGCAGGGTGTTCTCGATCTCGCCGATCTCGATCCGGAAGCCCGCGGATCTTGACCTGGGCGTCCCGGCGGCCGAGGAACTCCAGCTTGCCGTCGGGCTGCCAGCGGCCGTAGTCGCCGCCGCGGTAGAGCCGCTGGCCCGGGCGGTGCGGATCGGTCAGGAAGGCCTGCCGGGTGCGCTCGGGGTCGTTGACGTAGCCGCGGCCGACGCAGACCCCGGAGAAGACGATCACCCCGGGGGCGCCCAGCGGCACCGGGGCCAGGTGCTCGTCGACGACGTAGACGTGCACGTTGTTCACCGCGCCGGCCGAGCGGGACCCGGTCGTCGGGTGCCCGGTCCATGACCTCGTGGTTGGTGTCGTCGGAGGTCTCGGTCAGCCCGTAGGCGTTGACCAGCTTGATCGCCGGGCTGGGCGGCGAACCAGCGCTGCGACGAGCTCGTTCTTCAGCGCCTCGCCGGTGACCGACACGCAGCGCAGGTCCGGCAGCGCGCGGGGGTGCTGCTCCAGGTAGGACAGCACGACTTCGAGGTAGGACGGCACCACCTGCAGCACGCCGACCCGGCCGTCGGCGATCGTGTCGACGAACCGCTCGACGTCCAGGATCACCTCCTGCTCGACCAGCAGGGTCCGGCCGCCGACCAGCAGCGCGGAGACCAGTTGCCACAGCGAGATGTCGAAGCACTGCGGCGCGGTCTGGGCGACCACCTGGCCCTCGCCGATCCCAGGTCGTCGATCTTGGCGTAGAGGTGGTTGAGCATGCCGGCGTGCTCGCACATCGCGCCCTTGGGCTCGCCGGTGGAGCCGGAGGTGAAGTAGATGTAGGCGAGCTGGTCCGCGGTCGACCGCGATGCCGAGATCACCGTCGGCGTGGTCTTCGGCGTAGGCCGCGTCGACGAACAGCGCTGGATCTCCGGGCAGCGATCGCAGGGCCTGGTCGAGCGTGCTGGTGCTGCCGGGTTCGGTCAGCACCAGCCGGCACTCGGCCCGGGACAGCGTGGTCGCGATGCGGTCGGCCGGGAAGTGCGGCTCGATGGGCAGGTAGACGCCGCCGGCCTTGAAGATCGCCGAGCACCGCGGCCATCCAGTCCAGGTTGCGCTCGGTGACCACCGCGACGACGCCCTCGCGGCGCAGCCCGCGGGCCAGCAGGGCGCGGGCCAGCCGGTTGGCCCGGGCGTTGAGCTCGCCATCGGAGCCTCTGGCGAGCTCAACGCCCGGGCCAACCGGCTGGCCCGGGCGCTGCTGGCCCGCGGCCTGGGCCGCGAGGAGGTGGTCGCGGTGGTCACCGAGCGCAACCTGGACTGGCTGGCCGCGGTCTTGGCCATCTTCAAGGCCGGCGGGGTCTATTTGCCGATCGAGCCGCATTTCCCCGCCGGGCGTATCGCGGCCACCCTGACCCGGGCCGACTGTGCTGTGGTGGTGGCGAAGCCGGCAGCACCAGCGCCTGCTGGATGCCGCGTTGGAGTCCGGCCATCGAGTGCCTGTTGATCGCCCAGGCCGATGGCGAAGACCACCCCGAGACCGATCTGGGCATCGCCGTCGGCGCGGATCAGCTGGCCTACATCTACTTCACCTCCGGCTCCACCGGCGAGCCCAAGGGCGCGATGTGCGAACACGCCGGCATGCTCAACCACCTGTACGCCAAGTCGACGACCTGGGCATCGGTGCGGGGCCAGCCCGTGGCCGGATCGCCCGCGGGCGTGTTTTCGACATCTCGCTGTGGCAACTGCTCACCGCGCTCTAGTGCAGCAGGGACGCACCCTGATCAGTGGAGCAGGAAGCGATCCTGGACGTGCCGCGGTTCCTCGACACGAGGGGGGTGGCGGTGGCCCAGGTGGTGCCCTCCTACCTGGAAGTCGTGCTGTGCCTACCTGGAAGCCCAC
>CAVXKQ010000011.1:0-71871 GCA_963762325.1 uncultured Solirubrobacterales bacterium
GATCATCGCCAGCGACCGGGTGGTCGTGATCGACGCCAGCGGCAGCGTCGAAGAGGTGCACGCCAGGGTGATGGAGGCCGTGCAAGGGCGAGGGCAATGACCCGCGGTTGCTTTTTGTCGCCCTCTGGGCGACAAACGACAACCGCGCCGCGATGATGGCCGTGCTCGAAAGCGCCACTGAGCACCAGGGGCGGGCGCGGGTGGCATTGAAGGCGGCGCTCGCCGGCCAGCCCTCGCACGCGTACCTCTTCCGTGGGCCCAGGGGAGCCGGCAAGCGGGCGGCGGCGCGGGCTTTTGCGGCGGAGATCCTGGCGTCTGCAGCCGAGGATCCCGATGACGCGCGCCGCCGCGCGCTGCTCGATCCTTCGCCGCACCCGGATCTCGTCTGGCTCGCCCCGCGCGGGGCACAGCACCTGGTCGAGGAGGTTCGCGAGCGAGTGATCCGCGCCGCCGCCTACCGCCCCTTCGAAGGCGGCAAGCGCGTCTTCGTCGTCGAGGCGGCGGAGGCGATGCGCGACGAGAGCCAAAACGCGCTCCTGAAGACCCTCGAGGAGCCCCCCAACTTCGTCCACCTCATCCTCCTCACCTCCGAACCGGAGGCGCTGCTGGAGACGATCACCTCCCGCTGCCACCCAGTCGACTTCGCCCCCCTCTCCTCCGAGGTCCTCGAAGCCCAACTCCTGGCCGATGGGCCGATAAGTCGAGCCCAGGGCGACTTATCGGCCCATCGGCCCCCGGAAGAGGAGGTTGCGGCGGCGGCCCGGCTTGCCGCCGGGGACCTCGAGCGCGCTCGGCTGCTGCTCGGGCTGCGGGGGCGCGAGGTGCGGGAGGACGTCGAGCGCTGTGTCTCCGCGGCCCTCGACGGCGAGGTCGCCGCCGCGCCCTGGAAGCGCCTGCTCGATCGTGCCGAGGCCGCCGGGGAGGAGGTCGAAGCGACCACTCGCGAGGTGCTCGAGGAGGAAGCCAAAAGCGGCCTCAAGCGCACCGTCCGCGACATCTCCGAGGAGTCCAAACGGGCCGGCCGCCGCCGCCGCACCGAGATCCTCGATCTCGCGCTCGAGCTCTGCGCCGTCTGGCTGCGCGACCTTGCCGCGCTCGCCGCGGGGGCCGAGGACGTCGTCTTCAATCGCGACCGCCTCGAGCGGCTGCGCTCCCAGGCCTCGGGCCTCGAGCCGGCACGTGCTCGCCGTGGCGCCGAGGCGGTTCAGGAGACGCGCCGCAGCCTCGACCTCAACGTCTCCGAGGAGCTGGCCCTGGAGGCGCTTTTCTTCAGGCTCGAGCGAGAACTGGCTTGCGCGCAGTGATCTAAGCCCGCTCGCGCTCGGTGCGGGGGGCGCCGTTGCTGTGTTCTTCAGCCGTCTGCTGCCGCACCTTCTCCAGCGCCCGCTCCTGGGCGAGGCGGGTTATCTGCGCCGCCTGGCGGGACATGATCACGCTGAAGTTGAGCGCCAGTCCCAGCAGCAGCAGAAGGACGATCGAGAAGAGGGCGACGTTGGTATCCCGCACGCCCATCGCGTCGGCGGCGAACTCGAGCAGCCCGGGGAAGGCGGCGCCGGCGAGCATGCCGAGGCCGGCGACGAACCAGATCACGCTGTAGCGCTCCTGCAGGCGGTCGCGGCGGATCAGGTCGAGGATCAGCAGCATGAAGAGGATCGCGATCACGGCGGCGACGATCCGCGTCTGCGAGGTGAGGTGGACCTTGCTTGCCTCGGCGGCGAGCGTCAGCCAGCTCATCGCTCGGTCTCCACTCGGCGCGGCCGGAACTGGCCGACCAGCAGCACCACGAGGCCCTTGAAGATGAAGAAGGACGAGCGCAACGGGGTCAGGAAGGAGCGCCCGCCCGCCCGCTCCAGCATCCGCACCGGCAGCTCCTCGACCCGCAGGCCCTGGCGCACCGCCAGCTGCAGCGACTCGATCTCGGCGAAGTCGGGCGAGTAGTTCTCGCTGAACAACGCCATCACCCGCCGGTTCGCCGCCCGCATGCCGCTGGTGGTGTCGGTGAAGCGCTGGCGCGTCGCCAGGGTGAGGAAGAAGCGGAAGACGCCGATCCCGATCCTGCGTGAGAAGGTCGCCTTGTAGTCGTCGCTCTTGGCCTCCGCGTCGGGGTCCTGATAGCGCGAGCCGATCACCAGGTCGGCGTGGCCGGCCTGGACCTCGGCCAGCAGCCGTGCCACTTCGACCGGCGGGTGCTGGCCATCGGCATCGAGGTGGGCGCAGAAGTCGTAGCCCTCCCGCAGCGCGTAGAGGTACCCGGTCTGCAAGGCCGCCCCGAGGCCCTGGTTGAAGGGGAGGGTGGCGACGAGGACGCCCAGCTCGCGGGCCCGGGCGCTGGTGGCGTCGGTCGAGCCGTCGTCGACGACGAGGATGTCGGCCCCGGCGAGGTGCTCGCGGACGTCCGCGACGACCGCGGCGACCGAGGCCTCCTCGTTCCAGGCCGGGATGAAGACGAGCGTTCGCACACGGGGATTCTTCCACGAAGCGCCCGTCCGCCTGCCTGTGGCTTTGACCCGTGAATGGTTTGTGTTAGTAAACCTTCATGAGCTTGGACACCCAGATGCCGGTCCAGCCTCGCCCCGGCCCTCGGATCGGCATGCGCCTTTGGCTGACCGGCGCCTTCGCCGCGGTCAGCCTGATCACCGCCGCCGCCGTCTACCTCTTTGGCGACGACCGCAAGGCCCTCGTCGGCTCGGTTCTGATCGGCGTCCTCGCCGGCTTCCTGATCGCCGTGGCTATCTCCCACCGAGTGGTGCGTCTCGCCCGCGCCGCGGGTGAGATGGCCGGGGGCTCCTTCGACGCCCCGCTCGCCGTCTCCGGGCCGGATGAGATCGGCGACCTTGCCCGTGCTCTCGACTCGATGCGGGCTTCGCTGAAGGAGAGCTTCGGCGTCCTCACCGCCGATCGCAACAAGCTGGCGGCGATCTTCGACGGCCTCACCGACGCGGTGATGGTGGTCGACTTCGACGGCTCGGTCCGCTTCTCCAACAGCGCCGCCTCGCGCCTGCTCGACGACGGGGGCGCCCCGCCGGAGGTGGTGCGCTCGCAGGTCCACCGCGCTTCCGAGCTCGGCTTCTCCGCCCATCCGGCGCTGCGGATCGGCGACCGCGCCTACGCGATGACCTCGCGCTCGCTGCCCGACGAGCGCGCCGTGCTGGCGGTCCTGCGCGACCGCACCGACGAGCTGCGGCGCGAGCTGGCCGAAGCGGACTTCGTCTCCAACGCGGCCCACGAGCTGCGCAACCCGCTGGCCGGGATCTCCGGCGCGATCGAGGTGCTCCAGGGCGGCGCCAAGAACGAGCCGCGCGACCGCGACCACTTCCTCTCCCGCCTCGCCGACGACGCCGACCGCATGAGCCGCCTGACCCAGTCGCTGCTGACCCTGGCCCGGGTCGAGTCGCGCGGGGCGGCGGAAAGCGAGGTGGTCGACGTGGCGGTGGCGATCCGCGACGTCGTCGCCGCGGTCGTGACTCCCCCGCACATCGCCCTCCACGTCGAGGTCGAGCCGGATCTGGCGGCGACCGGCGACCCCACCCTGCTGCGCCAGGTGATGATCGGCCTGTTGACCAACGCCTTCAAGAACACGCCACCCCCGGGGACCGTTACCGTTCGCGGCCGCCACGACGGGGAGGGGGAGGTCATCTTGGAGGTAATCGATACCGGCACCGGGATCCCCATGGAGGAGATCGAGCGCGTCTTCGAGCGCTTCTACCGGCGCAGCGAGTCGCGCAAGCAGGAGGGCTTCGGCCTCGGCCTGGCGATCGCCCGCCGCATGGTCGACGTGATGGGCGGCCGGATCGGCGCCGAGTCCGTCGAGGGGGAGGGCAGCACCTTCTGGGTCCGCCTCCCCGTGCCCCAACCGAGCCCGACCCCGGTGGCCTGACCATGTATAGAGAGCGCAGATGAGCAGCGGCCGCATCCTGATCGCCGACGACGAGCCCTCGGTCCGCGACTCGGTCGGCTACGCGCTGGCGCAGGAGGGATTCGAGGTCACCGGCGCCGCCGACGGCGACGAGGTTGCCGAGCTGCTCGGCAACGGCATCACCTACGACCTGCTGATCCTCGACATCATGATGCCGGGCCCGAGCGGCCTCGAGATCTGCCGCGACGTCCGCTCCCGCAGCGCCGTGCCGATCATCGTCCTCACCGCCAAGGACGCAGAGGTCGACAAGGTGGTCGGGCTCGAGGTCGGTGCCGACGACTACGTCACCAAGCCGTTCTCGGTCCGCGAGCTGCTCGGCCGCGTCCACGCCCAGCTGCGGCGGCGTGAGCTCGACCGCTCGCCCCTGGCGCAGGCGGTCAAGATCGAGTCCGGCCCAGTCTCGATCGACCTGGTCCGCCACGTCGCCACCGTGCGCGGCATCCCCGTCAACCTCACCCGCTCGGAGTTCCAGCTCCTGCGGCTCCTCGTCGGCCGCCCCGGCGAGGTTTTCGCCCGCGCCCAGATCATGGAGGAGCTCTGGCAGACCGAGTTCGACGGCGACGAGCGCGCCTGCGACGTCCACATCTCCAACCTGCGCCAGAAGGTCGAGCGCGACCCTCAGAAGCCGGAGCTCGTGGTGACCGTGCGGGGCGTGGGCTACAAGTTCAGCGGCGGCGAAGCGAGTACGCCCACCTCACCGGCCTCTCGCTGAGCCTGCGGCAGTCCCTCCCCCGACGCTGAAGCGCTGGCGCCAGCGCAACTCTCGAAAGTGGCCGCCCGAGTGCGGCGACGCGGCCGTGCGCCGTTTTCTTTCTTTCTAAAAAACAGCTCCTTGACTTTATGAAAGTAAGCGTTTACGGTTGCCCGACCGCGTTTCCACAGGGAGTGGGAACCGGAACAAACAGGGACAACGGAGCCTCGCGGGAGCCGCTAAGGGAGCGGCAGGCAGAGGGGCTCAGGGACAAGGAGACAGTTACGTGAGAACTCACGCGAAGGCACCGTCCGCGGGATCGACCGAGCGCCAGGCCACCGGCCTGGGCCGCTTCTTCCGTGGAGCCTTCGCGACCCGTGGTGTCTCCGGCGAGGCCAAAGGGAGTGGTGCGCCCAAAGGCGCTCGTCTCGCTTTCCCGGCGGCGCTCGTCGCGGCGCTCGCGCTCTTGGCCTTCGCCGCCGCTCCGGCGGGCGCGGTGACCACGCGGCCGTTCGTCGAAAACTTCGGCAGCGCCGAAGAACAGGAGTTTGGGGCCCCACTTTTGCTGGCCTTCGATCAGGATGCCGGCGACCTCATCGTCGCTAGCAACCTTCCCGAAAGCGTCTACGGAGGTCTTTCCCGCTTCGACGAAGAAGGCAATCCGGTCAACTTCTCCGCCCTGGGCACCAACATCATCGACGGCAAAAAAGGGCCCGGTGAAAAACCCTGCGCCGAAGAATCCGCTTCCTGCGACGCGACTCCGCAAGGCGCGCTCCTTTTCCTGAGTGCCAGCAACGGCGGTGTCGCCATCGACGAAAGCGGCGAGATAACCGACGGCAACATCTACGTCGCCCAGCCCGAGGGTCGCACCGTCCAAATCTTCGCCGAAGACGGCCATTACCTCGGCCAGATCAACAACTTGGAAGTAGGCGGTGTCGCCGTGGATCCGAGCGGCAACCTCTACATAAGCGATGCCATCGGCGGCGTCAATAAATACGACCCCTCTGCCAATCCGCCCGATAGTGGCGACCTCGTAACCACCTTTACGTCTTTGATCGAACCCTATGTCCTCGCCGCTGGCGCCGGCCCGACCGCGGGCTCGATCTTTGTGGCCCCGGGGGAAGGAGGCGGTTACAAACTCAACGCCACCACCGGAGCGATCGATTACCAGTACTTTCCATCCTTCATCACTACCCATACGGTTGACCCGGTCAACGGGCACATCTTCGTCGGCCGGGGAAGCGAACTGGCCGAGTACGACGTCTCCGGAGCCTCGGGCGCGCAGAAGCTGACCGAAGCGCACCCGAGCAACATCGGTGGGATCGCGGTCAACAGCGCCAAAGATCTCCTCTACGTCAGCAATAGCGCAGACGGCAAAGTCGAAGTCTTCGGGCCGGCGCCCATAGTCCCGACCGTAAACACGGGCACGACCTCGAACCTGACCGGAACCAGCGCCACGCTCAACGCCACCGTTGATCCGCGGGAGCTCGAAGTCGAAAGCTGCGTCTTCGAATGGGGCGAAACGAGCGGACCCTACGACCACACCACGCTCTGCGCGGAGAGCTCAGCGCAGATCGGCGAAGGCAACGCCCCGGTCCCTGTCCACGCTGACATCAGCGGCCTTACTGGCGGTACGACCTATCACTTCCGCATCGTCGCCGCCAACGTCAACGGCGCCAATGAAGGCGAAGACAAAGTCTTCTTCACGCCAGCGCCGCCGCTGATCAGCGAAGAGGCGGTGCAAACCGCCTCGCGCACCGAAGCGACCCTGATCTTCAAGGTCAATCCCCGCAACTTCCCGACCACCTACCACCTTGAGTACGGCAAAGCCGGTCAGCCCTACGAACACTCCACCAACGAGCGCGGCGTCGGCGCCGACGGCACCGACCACGCCCTCACCTTCACTCTCGAAGGGCTGACGCCCGGCACCGCCTACCACTGGCGCGTCGTCGCCACCAACGACGATCCGGCATTTCCGGGCACCGGCACGACCCTTGGCAATGAGCAGAAATTCCACACCCACGGCTCGCTCGCCGTCAACACCAGCTGCCCCAACCAGGCCTTCCGCACCGGCTCGGCGGCGACCCTGCCCGACTGCCGCGCCTATGAGAATGGTCTCCCCGGTCGACAAAAACGGCGGTGACATCGCCGCCTTCCGCGGCTTCGGTGGCCAGGAATTCATCGGTCGGGCGGCCTTCGACCAGGCTGCCTTCGACGGCAACAAACTGACCTACACCTCCGGCACGCCCTTCGGCGACACGATCGCCGGCCGCAACGCCAACCAGTACCTGGCGACCCGCGGCGCCGGTGGCTGGTCGACGCATTCGCTGAACGCGCCCGGCGGCCCCACGGTCGAAGAACCGGCCATTCTCAGCTGGCCGCTGGACCCCGCCTTCACCCTCTTCACCCCCGATCTCTCCGAAGCCTGGATGCAGGACGCCCGTATCTCGCCGCTGACCTCAGACGCGGTGGAGGAAATGCCGAACTACTACAGGCGCGACAACCTGACCGAAAGCTATGAAGCGCTGACCAATGAGGAACCCGCAGCCCGCCCAGGCGGATCGTTCGGCTACGAATACCTCTTCTGGCCCCAGGGTCACTCCAGCGACTACAGCGACGTGCTCTTCGAAACGAAGGCGGCGATGACGCCCGATGCCTTCCCGACCACCAAAAAAATATCCCAGACCTATGCCTCGGTCGACGGGGGCCTGCATCTGGTCAGCGTCCTGCCCGACGGCCGCGCCGATCCAGGTAACAGCGGCGGAAACGCGCTTTCGGCGGATGGCTCGCGCGCTTTTTGGTCCTCTCGAAGTAGCCAGCTCTTCTTTGAATCCACCGGCGTGCTCTACCTTCGCCTCAATCCGGACCAGCCCCAAAGCGCGCAGGCGCTCGGCAGCGCCAACGGCAGCGGCAAACTGACCGCCGGCTCCAACGAAGTTACGGAAGTCGACACCGCCAACGGCGCCTTCGCCGTCGGCCAGAAAATCGTCATCGAGACTGACGGTATCCCTTACGATGCCGGTGGCCTGGTCATCTTCGAAGGCTTTCCCCAGGGAGCGACGATCACCGCGGTCGGCCCCGGCTCGCTGACGCTGTCGGCGCCCGCAACCGCTAACAAGAGCGCAAATCTCTCTGCCTGGAGCGATTGCACCGAACCCGACAAGGCCTGCACGATCCCCATCTCCCTGTCGGCGCCGGATGGCAATAGGGCGCTGTTCCAACTCGCCAGCGCTGATGGCTCGAAGGTTCTGTTCAGGATCGCCCGGGTTGCTGGAAACTTCGAACTCTACGAATACGATGTTCCCAGTCGCACCGCGACCCTGATCGCCGATGAATCACTGGGCGCCCTCGGCGGCAGCAAAGACGCCTCCCGCGTCTACTTCGTCTCCAAAGAAGACCTGGCAGCGGGCGCCACCGCGGGGGAGCAGAACCTCTACCTGCGTCAGGGGGCGGTGAACACCTTTGTCGCCACGGTCACCGTGGCTGACGTGGATGGGGGCCCCACCTCGATGGTCTCGTTCGTGCCCCAGTCACGCGGCACCAGGATCAGCCCCGACGGCAGCCACCTGCTCTTCATGTCGAAGAGCAAAGCCCTGGCCGAAGAGGTCGCCGGCTATGACAACACCGACGCGATCAGTGGCGAAGCCGACCACGAGGTCTACCTCTATGAAGCCGGCGGTGAGCTGCGCTGCGTCTCCTGCAACCCCAGCGGCGCCCGGCCGGTGGGACAGGTGATGCAGAAATCCTTCGAGACCTCCGAATCGAGCGAAAAAACCAACACCTGGGCCGCCGCCTGGATTCCCGGTTGGGAACATCACCTGCTCGCCCAGCGGGCGCTGACCGATGACGGCAGCCGCGTCTTCTTCAACGCCTTCGACGCCCTGGTTCCGGGCGACACCAATGGCACCATGGACGTCTACCAGTGGGAGCTGCCGGGAACCGGCGACTGCACCACCGCCACCACCACCTACAGCGAGCAAAACGGCGGCTGCGTCAGCCTGATCTCAAGCGGCCAGAGCCCGACGGTGTCGGAATTCATCGACGCCTCCGCCGACGGCAAGGACGTCTTCTTCACCACCGGCTCCAGCCTCCTGCCGCAAGACCCGGGCCTGATTGACATGTACGACGCGCGGGTGGAGGGCGGCTTCCCCCAGCCCCCGGGACGGCCGGCGATCTGTGAAGGCGAAGCCTGCCAGGGCGCTCCGACCCCGCCGAATGACCCAACCCCCGCCTCCGCCGCCTACAACGGCCCGGGGAACTTGAACGAGGCGGCGGCCAAGAAGAAGAAGTCAAAGAAGCACAAAAAGAAGAACAAGCACAAGAAGAAGGCAAAGAAGAAGGGCGGCAAGGCCAAGCGCCACGCCGCCAACAACTCGACCCGCCGCAACGGCTGATGCAGATGAAGAGCAAGGGAGCCAAGACGATGAATTCCAAGCCCAAGAGCCCCCGTCGCCTGCGCCGTGGCGCAGCGACGCTCCTGATCAGCGTCTGCGCGACGGTCGGCCTGATGGCCACCGCGGCGCCGGCGATGGCCGACTACGGCTTCAGCAAGTTCGACGTCACGTTCACCAACGCCAACGGCACGCCGGCTACGCAGGCGGGCTCGCACCCGTTCGCGATGACGACCGAGCTCTCGATCAACAGTCACGGTTTCGTCGACGGCGAAATCAAAGACCTCTTGATCGAGCAGGTGGCGGGCCTGGTCGGCGACGCGACGGCGATGCCGCGCTGCTCCAACGCCGACTTCCTGAAAGTGGGCTTCAACACCAGCGGCTGCCCGGACCAGACTGCGGTGGGGGTGACCGCCGTCCGGCTCGGAAATGAGAACACTTGGTTCCAGAACGCCGTCTACAACCTGGTGCCGCCGCCGGGGGTGGCGACGAAGCTCGGCTTCAACGTCGCCACGGTATCGGTGACGATCAACATCGGTGTCAAACAGGCCCCCGAATACAATCTCGACGCCTCGCTGGTCAACGTGGCCCAGACGTCGAAGATCTTCGGCTCGGTGTTCCAGCTCTGGGGGGTGCCGGGCGATCCTCGCCACGACAGCTTGCGGGGCGCCTGTGGCTCCCAAACCCCGACCAACTTCAAAGAATTTGTCCCCGGCGGCAACTGCCCCGCCAGCGACATCGGCAAACCCTTCCTGACCCTGCCGCGCAGCTGCACCGGCCCCGCCACCACCAGCTACTCCACCGACGCCTGGGAGAACCCCGGCGCTTTCGTCTCGGGCAGCGCGATCACCCACAACAACTCCGAACCGCCGGACCCCGAAGGCTTCACCGGCTGCTCGCAGCTGGGCTTCAAACCGACGATCAAAGCGCAGCCGACGACCAAAGCGGCCTCGAGCCCGACCGGCCTTGACTTCTCGCTCGACGTCGATGACGAAGGCCTGACCTCGGTCACCGGTTTGGCCCAGTCCGACATCAGGAAGACCGTCGTCACCCTGCCCGAGGGGTTCAGTGTCAACCCCTCGGTGGCCGAAGGCCTGAACGTCTGCACCGAGGCCCAGCTGGCGGCGGAAACGCTCAGCAACCAGGGCTGCCCGGAAGCGGCCAAGCTCGGCAGCGTCGAGGTTGAAAGCCCCCTGGTCGATGAACCGGTCAAAGGCGCCCTCTACCAGGCCGCCCCCTTCGAAAACCCCTTCGGCAGCCTCATAGCCCTCTACATAGTGATCAAGAACCCGACGCTGGGAATCATGCTGAAGCAGCCGCTGAAAGTGGAGACCAACCCAGTGACGGGCCAGGTCACCACGATCGCCGACAATCTCCCTCAGCTCCCCTACAGCCACTTCAAACTCCACTTCCGCGAGGGTGCGAGAAGCCCGCTGGCGAGCCCACCCGCCTGCGGCACCTACAACGTCAAAGCCGAACTGACCCCCTGGTCGGGCTCGGAAACGATCACCACCAACTCCGCCTTCCAGGTGATCTCGGGCGCCAACAGCACCCCGTGCCCGAGTGGCGGCACCCCGCCCTTCCACCCTGGGCTTGAAGCCGGCTCGATCAACAACGCCGCCGGCGCCTACTCGCCCTTCAACCTGCGCCTCACGCGCAACGACGGCGAACAGGAGTTCACCCACTTCTCGATCAAGCTGCCCCCGGGCGTGACCGGCAAGCTGGCGGGAGTGCCGTTCTGCTCTGACGCGGCGATCGCCGTCGCCAAAGCCCGCACCGGCCCCCACGGCGGCCAGGAAGAGCTCAACAGCCCCTCCTGCCCGCTGGCCTCTGAAATTGGCAGGACCCTGGTCGGCGCCGGAGTCGGCCCAGGCCTCACCTACGCCCCCGGCAAGCTCTACCTGGCCGGCCCCTACAACGGCAGCGCGATGTCGATCGCCGCGATCACCGCGGCGAGAGTCGGACCTTTCGACCTCGGCACCGTGGTGATCCGCTCGGCGCTGAAAATCGACCCCGAAACGGCCGAAGTCTTCGTCGACGCCACCGGCTCAGACGCGATCCCCCACATCATCCAGGGGGTCCCGGTCCACGCGAGGGATATCCGCGTCTACGTCGACAAGCCCGAATTCGCGCTGAATCCGACCAACTGCTCACGGACCTCGACCGCCTCCACGGTCCTCGGCTCGGGCCTGAACTTCGGCTCTGACGCCGACGATCAGCCGGTCACGGTGACCTCACCGTTCCAGGCGGCAAGCTGCGCCTCCCTGGGCTTCGCACCGAAACTGGAGCTCAGCCTCAAAGGCGCGACCAAACGCGGCGGCACCCCCGCCCTCAAAGCGGTGCTGACCGCCCGCAAAGGCGATGCCAACATCGGCAAAGCCCAGGTCACCCTGCCCCATTCGGAGTTCCTCGAACAGAGCCACATCAAAACGATCTGTACCAGGGTGCAGTTCAAAGCGGGGATCGCACCAGGAGAAAAATGCCCGGCGGCCTCGATCTACGGCTACGCCAAAGCGGTGACGCCGCTCCTGGATGAGCCGCTGCAGGGCCCGGTCTTCCTGCGCTCATCGAGCCACAACCTGCCCGACCTGGTCGCGGCACTCAACTCCGGCAAAATCAACATCGCCCTGGCCGGTCGCATCGACTCGGTCAAAGGCGGTCGGATCCGCAACACCTTCGAGTCGGTCCCAGACGCTCCAGTGACCCGCTTCACCCTGGAAATGCAGGGCGGCAAGAAGGGACTGCTGGTCAACTCGGTCAACCTCTGCAAATCGACCAACCGGGCGATCTCCCACTTCACCGGCCAAAACGGCAAGGTCTATGACACCAACCCGATCGTGAAGCCGCCCTGCAAGGTCAAGAAGGCCAAGAAGAAGAGCAAGCGCGCTCGTTAGCGCTTAGGCACACGATGAGAAGACGTCTGGCCAGGGCCGGGGCGATAGCCCTGGCCCTCTCTTTCCTTGCCACGATCGCCCACGCGGCGACGATCCAACGCGGCGATCTGCGCATCACCCTGCTGAGCCAGATCCTCCCCTACAAGCTCCCTAGAACCACCCCCGCCCCGATCGCCGTCTTCGTCTCCGGCCACGTCGACTCGGCCTCGGGCGGTCTGCCGCCCCAGCTGCAGCGGATGAGCGTCAAAGTCAACCGCCACGGCCTGCTGCAGTCCAAGGGCCTGCCGGTCTGCCGCTTGCCGGAGATCCAGCCGGGCTCAACTGAAAGGGCGCTGAACAACTGCGCCGACGCCCTGGTCGGCTCCGGGCGCTTTTGGGCGGAGATCGTGCTCGAGGACCAGCGGCCCTATCCGACCCGAGGACGGCTCCTGGTCTTCAACGGCAGAAAGAACGGCCGCCCCGTCCTCTTCGCCCACATCTTCACGACGATCCCGTTTGCTTCCTCCTTCGTCATCACCTTCTCGATCGCAAAGATCGACGGCGGCGCCTTCGGGACCGAACTCAAAGCCTCTCTGCCTCAAGCTCTCGGCGACTGGGGCTACCTCGACCGCATCAAGCTCACCCTGCGGCGCAAATACGACTACAAGGGCAAGGAACTCTCCTACTTCAACGCCAACTGCCCGACCCCGAAAGGGACGCCGACGGCTTCCTTCCCGCTGGCCCTGGCCGACTTCGACTTCGGCGAGGACGGCAAGATCGGGGTCAGCGTTGTGAAGAGCTGCCGGGTGAAGGAATAGGTGGCTGGCGCCTCTCCTGACCTTCGCTGCTGCCCGCCGACGGACCGTCCTGGATAAGGTCAGGGGCGCAGTCAATCCCCGAAACGGAGGCCCTATGCCGCTGGTACCGATGGTCGTCGAGCAGACCGCTCGCGGCGAGCGCTCATTCGACATCTACAGCCGCCTGCTGGCGCAGCGGATCGTCTTCCTCGGGGAACAGGTGACGGAGGACCTGGCGAACCTGATCATCGCCCAGCTGCTGCACCTCGAGTCCGAGGACCCGGACAAGGACGTCAGCCTCTACATCAACTCGCCGGGCGGCTCCGCCTACGCGGGCCTGGCGATCTACGACACGATGCAGTTCATCAAACCCGACGTGCAGACCATCTGTTACGGGATCGCGATGTCGGCCGGCTCACTGATCCTCACCGGCGGTGCCGAGGGCAAGCGGATGGCGCTTCCCAACAGCCGCATCCTCATCCACCAGCCGAGCGGCGGCTTCGAAGGGCAGTCGAGCGACATCGAGATCCACGCCAAAGAGATCCTCGAGCTGCGCGAGCGCCTCGACGGGATCTACGTCAAGCACACGGGCCAGTCGCGCGAGCAGATCAAGAACGACATGGAACGCGACAAATTCTTCCAGCCGCCGGACGCGGTCGAGTACGGGCTGATCGACCGCGTGATCGACTCGCACGAGTTCCAGCCGGAGACGGCCGGCGCGGGCTCGAACGGCAACGTCTGATCGAAGCCCGCTGCTCCCCCGGGGCTGCGTGACATTGGCACACAATCGTTGCATTTAGGCACCCATCGGACGCAACTTGTTGTCTACGCTGTCATCATGGAGGCGATGAGGGAAGCGTGGACCGATGACCGGCTCGACGACCTGGCGAACCGAATGGATCGAGGGTTCGACCGGGTCGACAAGGACGTGCGGGAACTCCGCTCCGAAATGGTCGAGGGCTTCGACAAGGTCGACGCTCGCTTCGACAAGATTGATGCCCGATTCGAACGGATGGATCAGCGGCTCGACTCGATCCAGCGGTTGGTCGCATTCGGGGCAATCGGCCTGACGACCGGGATCCTCGCCGGCTTCGCCGTTCTCTGCAGCCTCATCGCCACTCACCTCTGAGCCTACGGCGCCCCCGCGACTATCAGCCGCAGGCCGACGTCCAGCTCCGCCGCTGTGCGCAGGTGCCCGTGGCGCTCGTCCCAGGCACCGGTCTCGAGATCCGCTCGCAGGGCGGCGAGGCCGCGCTCGGTCTCCTCGACGGGCGCCAGGTGCCAGACCGAGCTGGCCCGGCGCACTTCCGGGTCGAGGTGCATCTCCGGCCGGTCCCAGAGCGCGCAGAAGAAGCCGTCCTCGCAGCCGCGGGGGATCGGCACCGGCTCGATCCTGGCGCTCGGGCCGAGCATCGCCGCCAGCTCCACGATCGGCGGCATCGCCTCGCCGTGTATGTCAAGCGTGCTGGGAAAGTAGTCGCGAACCAGCCACAGCTGCGACATCGGCGCCGGGTCGAAGGTGAGGACGACGACCCGCCGTGCCACCCGAGCCATCTCCGCCAGTCCGGCCGCTACCTCGGCCCAGTGGTGGATGGTGACGATCGCCATTGCGGCGTCGAAGTCGTCGTCGGCGAAGGGCAGCGTTTCGGCGTTGGCCTGGACGACCGGGGCGGCTCCCGGCGGGCGCTGGTCGATCATCACCCGCGAGGGCTCGACCGCGGTGACGTCGCGGTCGCTGGGCTCGTAGGAGCCGGTGCCGGCGCCGACGTTGAGAACGGTGCGAGCGTCGCCGAGCGCCGCTTCGATCCGCGCCGCGATCCGCGGGTCGGGCCGCCGCACCTGGCGGTAGCCGACGCCGATCCGGTCGTAGGCCGCCTCGCTCATCGGCGTCGCGTCAGGAGTCCCCGAGGCGGCGCCAGGCCCAAGCGCCGACCAGCGCGGCAGCGCCGCCGGAGGCGACGCCGACGAGCCCGGCGAGGCGGGTGTCGCCTTCTCGCGCGGCGAGGCCGAGCGAGAAGGCATCGGCCGCATCGAGGATCGCAGCGGCCAGCGTCAGCGTCCGCAACAGGGCCTCGTCGTCGCGGGCGGCCAGCGTCATCAGCCCCAGTGCCAGGTCGCGGCCACCGGCGAGCTTGGTCAGCGCTCGACCGACGCCATCCGTTTCCCCGAAAAGCAGCGCCTTCAGCGTCGGACCGGTTAGGAAGAGAGCGCCGACTCCGAGCCCCGCCCGCGCCCCGCCGAGCGCTAATGCCACCTGACGTCCGCGCGGGTCGGTTTCTCGTCGGCGCGGCATCGCCTAAATCTAGCCGCTGTCTCGTCCCGGTCATGATGGGCCGATGGCAGAGGGGGACACGATTCTGCGCGCCGCCCGACGCATCGACGCCGCTCTCGGCGGCGAGACCGTCACCGCCTCCGCGCCCAACCCGCGCGGACGCGCCGCCGGCATCGAGCGGCTCGACGGCCGCCGCCTCGAGCGCGTCGATTCCCACGGCAAGAACCTGCTGCTGCGCTTCGGCGACCTGGCGCTGCACAGCCACATGGGTATGAACGGCTCCTGGCACGTCTACCCCCGGAGGGCGCCTTGGCGCAAGCCCCGCCGCGCGGCTTGGGCGGTGCTGGCGAGCGCGGCCGGAGAAGCCGTTCAGTTCGGCGGCCCGACCCTGCGGGTGATTGCAACTGCGCGCCTCTCCCGCGATCCCCAGCTCGCCCGCCTCGGCCCAGACCTGCTTGCGCCGGAGTTCGACCCGGACGCCGTCATCCAGGCGATGCGCACCGATCCGACCCGCACCCTCGGCGACGCCTTGCTCGACCAGACGCTCGTCGCCGGGATCGGCAACATCTTCAAGAGCGAGGCCTGCTTCGCCGCCCGCGTCGACCCCTGGCGCCCGCTGGGGGATCTCAGCGATGAGGACCTGGGCGCCGTCCTCCGCACCGCCCGTGAGCAGATGCTGGAGGCGGTCGCCAGCGGCCGTCACACCTACGCCGTCTACCGAGCGCGCCGCCCCTGCCCGATCTGCCGTGGCCCAATCGCCTCCCGTGGCCAGGGCGACGCCAACCGCACCACCTACTGGTGCCCCCGCTGCCAGCTGTAGAAGACTCCGCCCGATGGCGTCCAACTTCCTTCGCCGGCGGCGGACCGCCCGCCGGGCTTCGCCGGCGCCTGCCCGCCCTCGGTCCTACTACGTCGTCGCCGAAATCGCCTTAGACGAGGAGATGGAGAGGCTGAGGCGCTTGGAGACGTTCGCCACCGGCCCACTCCCGGCACGGGCACCCGAGCTCAAGGTCAGGAGGTCCCGCGGTCGCCCCAATCGCCTCGGCTTCGCCGTCCCGAGCGAGTTCCGCCTCTCGGTGACGGCCTACCCGGGGATTCGGCCCGGCGACGTCCTCGAGACCCTGCTCCACGAGCTAACCCACCTCCACGTCGGCCGCGCCGCCGAGGCCCACGCCTGGCACGGCCGCACCTTCAAGACGGCACTTGCGTCGGCGATGGCCGAGGCCTATGGAGTAGTCACGCTGCAGCCGTCGAGCACCCGCCACGGCGCCTACGCCGAGGCGATCGAGCTGAAGGCGAGCACCAGGAGAGCCGACGCCCCGGACTTGAACTGGGGGACCCCTCCATCGCGCCGGGTGGAATAGCGTAGGTAACAATGGATCGAAAGACCGGTGAGGAACGATCCCCGCTTCGCGACGGCACCATTACTGTTCATGGTGGCCTCGCTGCCCACTCTCAAGGCACTCCGTTTCTCGCTGGGCCGACGTTTGCCGCGCCGTTTCATGTCCAGGGTGACAGACCTTTAGAGGCCGCAGATTACGTCTATGGCCGATATGGGAATCCAACTTGGACGAACCTTGAGACAGCGCTCAGCGAACTTGAGGACCGTGACGCGCGTACGCTGATTTTCCCATCTGGCTCGGCGGCCATCTCGGCGGTGCTGATGGCAGATCTAGAGAAGGATAAAGCGATAGTTGTGCCTCGCGATGGCTATCCTGCCGCACGTCTGATGGGCAGCTGGTTGGCTGATGTGGGTATTGAAGTGCGCAAGGTGTCAACCAATACCGAAGACGTGATCGCGGCCCTTCCGGGGGCGGGGGTTGTGCTGCTGGAGACCCCATCGAACCCAGGTCTGGATCTTGTTGACATCGAAGCGGTGGCCGAGGCCGCCCGAGCGGCAGGGGCGCGCTTTGTTGTTGACAACACGGTTGCCACCCCGCTGGGTCAGCGTCCGCTCGAACTCGGCGCGCACGGTTCGCTTTTAAGCGGTTCCAAGCATCTCACTGGGCACAACGACCTAATCCTCGGATCATTCACCTCTCGCGATGACACTTGGATAGAGCGCATCGAGAGGTGGAGAAGGGAGAGCGGATCTATTGTCGGCCCCTTTGAGGCCTGGCTCGCTCACCGGTCTCTCGCAACGCTCAAGGTGCGTCTTGACCGGCAATGTGCAACCGCTGCGTCCTTGGCTGAGATGCTCGCCGACCGCGCGGACCTTGCCTCGGTTCGTTACCCAGGCCTGTCCACCGATCCCTCGCATGCACTGGCAGCGCGGCAGATGACAAATTTCGGGACGATCGTCTGCTTTGACCTGGGGGAACCGGATCGTGCCCGGCGCTTTCTCGCTGCGTGTGAGCTAGTCATTGAGGCATCAAGTTTCGGTGGCGTGCATACCTCGGCGGAAAGGAAAGCCCGCTGGGAAATTGACGTTGTTTCCGGTGGTTTGATTCGACTCAGCGTCGGGATCGAGGATCCCGAAGATCTCCGTGCCGATCTTGAGCAAGCGCTGGCTCGGGCAGCCTAGTCCGTGAGATCTCTTCTAGAGCCGACGCCCGGACTTGAACCGGGGACCCCTTCATTACGAATGAAGTGCTCTACCAACTGAGCTACGCCGGCAACGCGCGGATTGTAGAGCGGCGAAGTCGGGGGCCGCAGTCGCGTACGGCTCCGACATGCGGCGCGCGCGACGTTACTTCACCCGGGTCGAGTGATTAGACTTTTCTCTATTGACGCTGGCCCACAATCTCTGTCCATCCAGACCGGTCCGACGCAGACGCCGGTGGGGCGGGATCGGCAGACGGGAGGTGGGGATGCGCCCCCCGTCGCGGTGGAGCTGTCCGTCGTTATCCCGTGCCTGAACGAGGCCGAGACGCTCGGCGTTTGCATCGACAAGGCGAGCTCGGCGATCGCCGAGCTCGGGATCACCGCCGAGATCGTCGTCGCCGACAACGGCAGCTCCGACGGTTCCAAGGAGATCGCCGCGGCCCATGGCGCGCAGGTCGTCGAGGTGGAGGCTCCCGGGTATGGCAACGCGCTGATAGCCGGCATCGCGGTGTCCAGGGGCCGCTTCGTCGTCATGGGCGATGCCGACGACAGCTACGACTTCCGCGAGTTGCCAAACTTCGTGGAGAAGCTGAGGGAAGGCAACGACCTAGTCCAGGGGTGCCGGCTCAAGCGCGGTGGGGGGAGCATCCTGCCGGGGGCGATGCCCACTTTGCACCGATGGGGCAATCCGATGCTCTCGTGGATTATGCGGTCCTGGTTTCGGGTCCCGGTCAACGACGTCTACTGCGGCCTCCGCGGCTTCACCCGGGAACACTACGAGCGCTTGGACCAGCGCTGTACGGGCATGGAGTTCGCGACCGAGATGGTCCTCAAGTCGGGTCTGCGTCCTGCCCGAATCGCCGAGGTCCCGATCACGCTCCATCCCGACGGCCGCTCCCGCAAGCCGCACCTGCGCACCTTTCACGACGGCTGGCGGACCCTCCGCCTGTACCTGCTCTACTGCCCGCGCTGGCTGTTCCTGATCCCCGGGCTGGCGATGATCCTGCTTGGCCTGCTCGCCTACGTGCTGGGGATGCCGGAGTTTCGCGTCCTCGGTGTCGGCTTCTCCGCCCACACGCTGCTCTTCGGCAGCCTGGCGATCATCTGCGGCTACCAGTCCGTGGTCTTCGCCGTGTTCACCCAGGCCTTCGGCGTCAGCCAGGGCCTGATACCGCCCAGCCGCTGGTACGAGCGCTTCCAGCGGGTCCTCACGCTGGAGCGCGGCATCGTC
Source organism: uncultured Solirubrobacterales bacterium (assembly GCA_963762325.1). GTDB lineage: Bacteria > Actinomycetota > Thermoleophilia > Solirubrobacterales > 70-9 > VAYN01. The sequence goes on from CAVXKQ010000011.1 coordinate 18,716, forward strand.
GCCAGCGCGACGGCGATCGGGGCGGGATTGCTGCTGCTGTTGCTCGCCGTCAACGAATGGCGGTTGCAGGACTTCGGCTCGCTCGACTACACGAGCACCATGAGGCTGGTTGTTCCTGGGGTCACCCTGACCGCGCTGGGCTTCCAGACCCTGCTCTCGAGCTTCTTCCTCTCGGTCCTCTCGCTGGGCGGGCGGCGGGCGGTCTAGGCGCCGCCCAGCGCCTTCAGGCCCGCGTCGACCTACCGCGGCACGAGCTCTCTGTAGAGGCTGTCGACCTCGCGGACCGAGCTCTCGACGCTCAGCGCGTCCCAGGTGTCCCGGTACCACCGCTGGGTCGACTCGCGCAGCTCGGCGCCCGCCGCGACGACCCTGAGCACGGCGTCGGCGATGCCCTGTGCGCTGCAGTCCTCGACGACGTAGCCGTTCACTCCCGCCACGATCAGCTCCTTCGCCGCGTTGTCGGGGGCGTCGACGGTGACGCACGGCGTGCCGTAGGCGGCGGCCTCGATCACGATCAGCCCGTACCCCTCCCGCAGCGACGGCAGCAGCAGGCAGGCCGCATCGCGCAGCGACTCGTTCAGCTCCTGGTCGGAGACGAACCCCGGCAGCCGCACCACCGAGCCGAGCTGACGCTCCTCGATCGCCCTGGCGACGGCCCCCCGCTCGGGGCCGTCGCCGATGATCGTGCAGCGGATCGAGTCGCTGGAGCGGCGGGCCCGATCGATCACCTCGGGGATCAGGGCGGCCTGCTTCTCGGCGATGTGGCGGCCGGCGAAGACGACGGTGGGGTCCTCGCCCCGGCGCTCCGAGGCAGAGGCCACCGGGGCGGGCGCATCGGTCGCGAGGCCGGTCAGCTGCAGCACCGGCCGGCGGTGGGCTCCCAGCCGGGAGCGGTGGACTCTCGAGTAGGTGAGGCCGCGGTCCGGGGCCCTCATGCAGAGCTGCTGGATCGCGAAGCCGATGCGCCCCGAGATGGCCCCCGAATACTCGATCCAGTAGTCCCGGGTCCAGACCTCGAGCCAGTCGACGACCAGCTTGGGACGGCGGCGGCGGAGGGCGAAGGCGAGGCGGGCGGCGATCACCGAGAAGAACGGGAACGAGGCGCAGTGGATGATGTCGTAGGAGCTCCCGTGCCTGAGCATGTGGCCGTAGATGCCGATCCCGAAGCGCAGCGCCGGCCAGATCCGCCGGCTTCCCTGCGCCGAGTAGTAGGCGCTCGGCGGAGCCACGGCGACGACGCGGTAGGGGCGGGGACTCGCCGGCGGCGAAGCGTCGCCCTCGACCCCCTTCGTGAGGTAGGTCACCTCGTTGGAGCGCGCGAGCCCGCGCGCGAGCCCGTCGTAGTAGCGCTCGAGCCCGCCGATGTTCTCCGGGTAGATGCGGTCGTAGATCAGCGCGATCCTCATCCGGCGCTCCCGCTCAGCGTCCGCCGGCGAAGGCCGTGAATCGGTACCAGGCGGGCTTGGGCTGGAAGCCGGCGGTGAAGAGCCCGGCGGCGGCGCAGAAGTTGCAGGCGGCGGGGCCGGCGTCGTCGGTGAGCGAGTACCAGTGGATGCCCTTGAGGCGCCAGCGGCTGCGCCCGTCGCGGAGCATCGAGAAGGCCCGTGCGAGCTCTTGCCCCTGGCCTTTGAGGCCCTTCTGGAACGGGCCGCGGGCCGCCGAGCCCCAGCTCAGCTCGGTTATCCACAGTCCGGTGGAGGCGTCCCCGTTCGCCTTCATCGTCGCCCGCAGGTCTTCGATCTGCGCTGGCACTTCGTCGGCGTTGCGCGAGTAGGGGTGGAGGGCGACGCCGTCGAAGCTGCGCGCTATCCCCTTGTGCCGGTAGAGCGCAGCGAGGAAGGAGACAGCGCTGTAGGCGCGGGGCGGCCGCTGTGCGGGCGTGCCGAACATGCCGGCGAGCAGAAGGTCGGCGCGCGGGTCGACGGAGGAGAGAGCCGCGCGGGAGGCTTTGACCAGCTTCGCGTACGCCGCCGGCGAGACCGGATCGGCGAAGTAGAAGAAGTTCGGCTCGTTCCAGATCTGCCAGATGCGGATCGGGTTGTATGGGACCGGGTCGGCGGAGCCGGGCGCGTGTTCGGTCCAGTAGGCCCCGCCGGGGCCGTAGCGCGCGACCGCGGCGCGCAGGAACTCTCGCCAGGCCGTCAGTTGCGCGCCGCCCACCGGCAGGACACGCGGGCTCCGGGCCACCCACTGCGGCGAGCCCCAGATCACCGGCAGCGTCTGCATGCGCTGGTGGGCCGGTCCCTCGACGAGCTGGTCGAAGGCGTCCCACTGAGGCTCGGCGCCGGCACTGGGCTGGACCTGGGACCAGTCGAGCGGGACCCGGATGCTGCCGACGCCGCCCGCGGCGATCCGCTCGACCTGGGCGTCGGTCGGGACCGTGACCGGATTGACCCCCCAGAAGCTCGCCGGGATCGGCGCTGCCGGCGCGGCCGGGACGGCGAGCAGGAGAGCGGCGAAAGCGGCAGCGAGGATCGCAATCCTGCCGGCACCTGAGGCGATCCGCATCGCGGGGATTATAGGTCGCCCGACGCCGGTCGTCCGCGCGTCGAGGGAGTCGCAAATTGTTGATACTGCGCACGATGAAAGGCATGCGGAGGCGCCTGGGCCCGTCGTCTATGGGCGCCGAGTCCGCGGCCGCCCTGGCCGCCCTCGCCTTCGTCCTCGGGGCCGCGCTGCTGCGGCTGGCCTCCGGCGAGACGCCCTCCGCCGTCGCCATCCTCGTCCTGGTCGCGCCGGGGTTCGCGCTGATCCCCCTCCTGCCGCCGGAGCTTCGCGCGGCGCCGATCGGCTGGCTGCTGGCGGCGCCGCTCGGCTTCGCCAGCAGCTCGATCCTGCTGATCACCGCCTCCACGCTCGGGCTCGCCCTCAGCCCGGGCGCGATCTACGCTCTGCTCATCGTCGTCTGCGCCCTCGCGCTTGTCGCGGCGCGGGCGATCGCCTCGCCCGCGCCCGCGGCCCGGCTCCGGGGGGCGCCAGAGGTGGCGCTTCTGCTCGCCGCGGTGCTGCTCCTCGCCGTCGGGCTCGAGGCGCGGGCGATCGGCGGCAGCCCGGTCCCCGGCACCGACTGGGCCCACTACCTCCTCTACTCGACCGAAATCGCTCAGCACCGAGAGCTGCTGCTCGACAACCCCTTGTGGATGTTCGGCGACACCCCCTTCGCCGAGGATCCCGGCGTGCCGTCCCTCTACGGCGCCTACCTGACCGTCTCCGGCCACGGCCCCGGTCTGCTCTACCACGGGATCTGGGTCTTCGCCGTGCTCGGGATCGTCACCGCCTTCGTCTTCGTGCGCACCCTGTTCGGCGACGTCGCCGGACTCGTCGCCGCCGCCGTCGCGGCGGTCGCCTCGCTCAGCCTCAACATGCTCACCTGGCACGGGCTGGCGAACACCTACGCGATCATGTACATCCCGCTGATCCTGCTCGCCGTTGGGATGGTCCTGCGCGGTAATGACTCCTGGCGGTGGAGCGGATTTCTGGCGTTGTTCCTGGTAGCCCTGGCCGCGGGGCACCGGCTCTCCTTCCTGATCGTCGCGGTCGCCCTGGTTGTGCTCCTCGCTCTCTGCCTCGCCCGCGACGCCCGCCTCACCGCTCGGTTCGCCGCGCAGACGTTGCTGGCGGCGGCGGTCCTCGGCTGGGGGGTCGCGCTCTACCTGTTGCGGCAGGCCGACGCGATCGGCGGGGTCCAGGGCTACGAGGCGTACCTTCCCACGAAGATCACCGGCGTCATCGTCGACCTGGTCGTCCACAATCTGACCTGGCCGGTGATCGCCGCCGTGGCGCTGGCGCTGATCGCGATCCTCTCGCGCCGGCGGCTGCGCACCGACCCCGCCAGCTACGTCCCGGTTGCCTTTCTCGCCGCCCTGCTCCTCGTCGGCTTCTCCTGGGTCGTGCACTTCCCCACCGACTACAACCGCATCGTCTACTTCCTGCCGCTGCCGATCGCCGCGCTGGTCGGGATCGGCTGGACCGGCATCCCGCGGCGGCTCGTACCGGTGGCCGCGGTAGTGACGATCCTGACGGTGGCCTGGGTCTCGACGCTCTCCTACGACCGCGTCGGCGGGGCCCGCGACTACTACTCGTTCCTGGACACCGCCAGCGAACGCGGCCTCGAGCTCCTCGCCGGCCGGCTGGCGCCGCACGACGTCGTCGCCGCCGACCGCTGCTGGAGCTTCATCGCGCCGTGGTTGCTGCGCCACCGCGTCCTCGCCGGACTCGATCCCTCCAACAACCTCGCCGCCGCCGACGCCGGGCCCTCGGCGATCGCCCGCCGGATCCTGCGCGGGGACCGGCGCTCGCCGGCGCTCGCCCGGCGCTACGGGGTGCGCTACGCCCTGATCGACCCGCTCTGCGACGACGAGAACGGTCGCCGGCCGGCCGTGCCGACCCACGGCATCCCCGTCTACGAGAGCACGCAGCTGGTCATCCTGCGCTTCTGAGTCCGTCCCCGTGCTGGCGACGCTTGGCGGCCAGCGCCAATCCCGCCAGCGCCAGTGCGCCCGCCGCGAGAAAGGCGGCGAGCAGCGGCTCCCTGCCCGGAAACGAGGCCGCGCCCACTGGGGGCAGGATCTCGGTTCGACGGTCCGGCTCACGGGCGGGCTGGGCCCGGATCACGACCCCCCGTTCCAAGAGCCGCGCCCGGGCTTCCACTTGCCGCGGGGACAGCTCGGGGGTGTGGCTCAGCGCCGCGGGAACGCCCGGGGCCCCCTTGTTCAGCGAGTTCGTGAAGTCAACCGCGTTCGTCTCCGGCGGCGGGTTCTTCGGCACGCTGTAGAGGGCGCCGGCGGCGGCCGGCGAGGCGGCCGCGAGTGCGAAGACGACGACGGCCAGTATTACTGCCGATCTCATCGTTCGAGCAAGTTATCGGGCTCCGTCGAAGCTCGCTAGGAGGGATCGGTTCGCGTTCCGTCGCGGCCGCTGGCGATGATCCCAGCGTGGCCAAGGAGAGGAAGACGAAGCGGCGGGAGGGGAACGAGATCGAGTTCTCGCGGATCGTCGCCTTCAGCGACGGCGTCTTCGCGATCGCGATCACGCTACTGGTCCTGGCGATCAACATCCCCGACCATCTGCAGGACGAGAGCCTCAGCTCGGCGCTCTGGGGGCAGCGGCAGGACCTGCTCGCCTACGGGCTCAGCTTCGCGGTGATCGGGCGCTTCTGGGTCGTCCACCACCGCTTCTTCAGCGAAGTGATCGGCTTCGACAACCGGCTGCTCGCGCTCAACATCTTCTACCTCGCCTGGATCGTCCTCATCCCCTTCAGCAGCGAGGTGCTCGGCGATCACGGGGGCGAGACGGCCGCGGTCATCCTCTACGCGGCGAACCTGAGCGGCGTGGTCCTGACCGGGATGTGGATGGCGGCCGACGCCCGCCGCGCCGGGCTCACTGCGATCGACGCCGCCACCCACCATGAACAGCGCTACCGCTCCCTCTACATCGCGGCGGTCTTCCTGGCCTCGATCCCGGTCGCATTCCTCGCCCCAGGGATCGCTTCCCTGATGTGGCTCGCCCTCTTCTTCGACCCCGCTCCGCGCTTCGCCCGCGCCTCGGGCTGACCGCGGGCCTACCCCTCCACGGCCTCCTTGACCGGCTCGGCCGCTGGCTGCATGTCGCCGCAGACGGGGCAGCCCGGCTCCGGCACCACCGGCTCACGCTCCACTTCCATCGTCCGCAGGTCGATGATGTGGGCGACGCCGAGCGTCGAGGGCTCGGCCAGGCCGGTCAGCAGGTGCATCAGGTCCAACCCGACCTGGCCGCCGATCAGGCCGCAGGCCGGCCCCAGCGTGGCCGCCGGCGAGGGTTTGGCCCGGCGCTGCTCCACCGCCACGTCGAAGAGCGGGTACTGCCGCCGGTAGGCCGTCTCCTGGCAGGCGTAGCAGCCGGTCCTGCCCGGCACGTATAGCGGTCCCACGCGGGCGATCGGCGGGAAATGGCTCATCGTTATGTAGGGGATGCCCGCCTCGAAGCAGGCGGAGTTGCACCAGCGCTCAATGTCGTGAGCCGGCCAGTCGGCCGCGTCGATGACGACGTCGGAGCCGGCGATGAACTCGGCGATCTCCGCCTGGCTCTCCAGCCGCCGCGCCGTCGAAGTCACCCGCATCTGCGAGTTGAAGGCGCGCAGGCGCGCCGTCGCCGCCTCCACCTTCAGCAGCCCGATGTCGGCCTCGGTGTAGAGGATCTGGCGGTTGAGGTTGCTGGCCTCGACCCGGTCGCCGTCGATCAGCCACATCTCGCCGACGCCGCAGCAGGCCAGCGACCAGGCGGCCCAGCCGCCGAGCCCGCCGACTCCCAGCACGGCCACCTTCGCCTCGCGCAGGCGGCTTTGGCACTCCGACGGCGTCAGCTCGCCGCCGATGTCGCTGAAGTAGCGGAGCTGGCGATCGAAGCGCGCCAGCTCCGCCGGCGGGACGAGGTCGTCGTCCGCCGCGTCCTCGACGACTTCCAGCTCCTGCAGCTGGGAGATGAGGTCCCCGACTTCCTCTTCGCCGAATTCCTCGTGCAGCTGCTCCAGCGTGTGCTCCCCGTCGAGCGCCTCCAGGAGCCGCCGCTGCTCCTCGTTCGGCTTCTCGATGCGGATGTCGTTGTCGGCGCTGGGCCGCATCAGGTAGACGTCCCCGTCGGGAGACCCGACCGGCTCGGTCGTGCGCTTGATTCGAGGTCGGAGCACGAATTAACCGTGCTTGTTGATCGAGAACACCGGAATGACGGCTGCTGAGTTGTCGAGCTTCACTGAGGTTCCCCTTGCCTCGGCGCGGCGTAGCCACGGCTGTGGATCTATTGCTTTAGACCAATCTAGCAGTGGAAACAGTTCCTAAGGTAGATCTGGTTTTCGTAAAATCCCTGCAATCGTCGTAAAAATTGCCTACTAGTGCCGATAGGGTGAAACGGTCAGGCTCCAACAAATTGGAGGATCTCCGTGCCCCCCGATCGCAAGAGCAAGCGCTGTCAGTCGCCCACCCGCAGCCGGGAGGTCGTCGACCAGGCGGTGATCAAGGCCCTCGGCAACCCGGTTCGCGCGCAAGCGCTGGCGATCCTCAACGAACGGATCGCCAGTCCCAACGAAATCGCCCAGGAGCTCGGCCAGAGCGTCGGGCACGTCAGCTATCACGTCAACGTGCTGAAGAAGTGCGAGTGCATCGAGCTGGTGGACACGGCGTCTCGGCGCGGCGCCGTCGAGCACTTCTACCGGGCCACAATCCGCCTCCTGATCGACGACGAGGCCTGGGCCCGCCTGCCGGCATCGATCCGTCCCAGCCTCACCGCGACCCTGCTGCAGGATCTGGTCAAGGACGCCGGCATCGCTCTCAGCGCCGGCACCTTCGATTCCCGTCCGGACAGCCACCTCACCTGGACGCCGATGATCCTCGACGAGGCGGGCTGGCAGGAAGCCAGCGCCTCCCTGAGGGAGCTCCTCGAGCGGGTTCTCGAGATCCAGGCGCTCAGCGCCGAGCGCCTGACGAAGGCCGGCGAGGCGGGTTTCCGGGTCTCCGTCGCGGCGATGGCCTATGAGACTCCGACGTCCGGCAACCACCGTCCGAACCCGCTGCCGGATCCCTCCTAGCCCGCCAGCTCCCTCGCCCGGGCAAAGACGGCGTCGATCATCGGCACGGTCAGCCGGCCCGTGAAGGTGTTCTGCTGGCTCGGGTGGAAGCAGCCGAGCAGCCGCCAGCGGCCGAGGTCGGCTTCGGCGCCGTGGCCGAAGCGTGGCTTGGGACGCGGGACCTCGCCGCCGAGCGCCTGGGCCGTGCGCAGGACGCCGCCCCAGGCGAAGGAGCCGAGGGCGACGATGACCCGGCTGCGCTCCAGCAGCTCCAGCTCCCGCTCGAGGTAGGGAAGGCAGTTGTCGCGCTCCGCGGGCGTCGGCTTGTTGGCGGGCGGCGGGCAGCGGTTGACGGCGGTGATGTAGGCGTCGCGCAGGCGCAGCGAGTCGCCGCGGCACTCGGACTCGGCCCGGCTCGCATAGCCGGCGCGGTGCAGCGCCGCGTACAGCCACTCGCCCGAGCGGTCGCCGGTGAACATGCGGCCGGTGCGGTTGCCGCCGTGCGCGGCCGGCGCCAGGCCGACGATCGCCAGGCGCGCCTCGGGATCGCCGAAGCCGTCAAGCGGTTTCGCCCAGTAGCTCTGGCCCCGGTATCGCTTGGGGGGATCGGCGGCGCTGGCCTCCCGCCAGGCGACCAGCCGCGGGCAACGTCGGCAGCCGTGGACCTCTGCCGCCAGCGCAGCGAGCGCCTCGCCGCTGCCCGTGCTCATAGGCTGCTCCCTCCCTCCATGGCAAGGAACCCAATCACGAACTCTCCGGCCGACGGGCCGATTTCGTCCCGTATGTGGACGCTTTCGGCCCGTCGGCGCCTTACTGGGGGTCTTGTTGTTGTTTTGGCGCTGGTCGTTGCGGGGTGCGGCGGGGGTGGCACGACCACCGCCGTCCCCGACAAGGTCGCCGACGCCGAAACCCTCAACAACGTTCTCGCTCGCGAGCTGGCGGCGATCCGCGCCTACGAGCGGACGCTGCCGCTGCTCCGCGGGACCGCCCTCGCCAGCGCCCGCGAATTCCGCGCGCAGGAACAGGAACACGTCGACGCGATCGTCAAAGCGCTCCGTGGACTCGGCGAAGAGGCCGAGCCGGAGGAAGAAGAGATCGAAGGCGAGGGCCTGAAAACCCAGGCCGACGCCCTCGCCTTCCTCTATGAAGTCGAAAGCGTCTCCGTGGCCAACGACCTGCGGGCGATTTCCCATCTCACCGCACCGTGGCCTCGCTCGCTGCTCGGCTCGATCGCCGCCAACCAGGCCCAGCACCTGGTTCTGCTGCGGCGGGCCCTGGGGGCGGACCCGGGCGAATCGATCCCAGGGGCGTTCGAGGACGGCACGACGGCCGCCCCATTGGAGAAGATGAGCCGATGACGGGGCCCCTCTACGCGATCGGTCGCTTCTGCTCCCGTCACCACTGGCCCGTGATCGGCGCCTGGCTGATCCTCGCGATCGCCCTCGTCCTTGTCGGCCAGGCCGGCGGCAGCAAGACCAGCGAAAACCTGACGCTGCCGGGGACCGATTCGACGATCGCGACCGAACTGCTGGAAGACAACCTGCCCGAACAGGCTTACGGCAGCAACCCGCTGGTGCTGGAAGCGCCCAAGGGCGCGAAGCTGACCGACCCGAAGTACAGCGCCGCCGTCGCCGAAACCGCCAGGAACCTGGAAGCGCTGCACGACGTCAACTCGGCGACCAGTCCGCTCAGCCCGCAGGGGGCCAACTTCCTCAGCCAGAACCGACAGGTCGGCTACATCCCGGTCGTCCTCGGCATCGGTCCTGGCGAAATCGACGAAGAGGAGGCGCAGCGGATCCTCGACGCCGCCCGGCCCGCCCGCGCCGCCGGCCTCGAGACCGCCGTCGGCAGCTACGTCGGCCAGCAGCTCTCCAAGCCATCGACCGAGGTCAGCGAGGCGATCGGGCTGACCGCCGCGGTGATCATCCTGCTCTTCGCCTTCGGCACCGCGACGGCGATGATGCTGCCGATCGTCTCGGCCCTGATCGGCCTCGCCTGCGCGCTCTCGATCATCCGCATGCTCGAGCACGTGCTGCAGGTGCCGGGAGTCGCCTCGACGCTGGCGACGATGATCGGGCTCGGGGTCGGGATCGACTACGCGCTGTTCATCGTCACCCGCCACAAACTCCAGCTGGCGGACGGGATGGAGCTGCGGGAGTCGATCGCCCGCGCCACCGCGACCGCCGGCGGCGCCGTGGTCTTCGCCGGCTTCACGGTCGTGATCGCGCTCTGCTCGCTCGCCTTTGCCGGGATCCCGCTGGTCAGCACCCTCGGTTTCACCGCCGCGGTCGCGGTTGTCGTCGCCGTCTGCGCGGCGGCGACGCTGCTGCCGGCGATGCTCGGCGCGCTGGGGCCGCGGATCGACTCGCTCAGCATCAGGCGGGGCAAGGGCAAGCCGGAGGACTCCGAGCCGCACGGCTGGCGGCGCTGGGCGGAGCGCGTCGCCGGCCGGCCCTGGCGCTCGGCGATCGTCGCCCTGATCGTGCTGGTGGTGCTGGCGCTGCCGATCTTCCAGCTCGAGCTGGGCCAGAACGACATCAGCGCCCTGCCCAAGGACACGACCTCACGCCAGGCCTACGACAGCCTCAACAAGGGCTTCGGGCCCGGGGTCAACGGGCCTTTGCTGGTCGCCTCCGAATTCAGCTCGCCGCCGGAAGCGCAGAAAGTGCTGCCCGGGCTGGAGAAAGCGGTGGGCGCCGCCGGCGACGTCGAAGCAGTGAGCGAACCGACGCTCGACAAGAAGGGGACGGTGGCGGTCTTCACCGTGCTCTCGAAATCGGAGCCGTGGGCGGACGAGACCGTCGACCTGGTCGAAGAACTGCGCGACACGACGATCCCCGCCGCGCTGAAGGGGACCGAAGCCAGTTCCTACGTCGGGGGGCAGACCGCCGGCTACATCGACCTCGGCAGCCAGATCGCCGAAAAGCTGCCGCTGATGATCGCGATCGTCGTCGCCCTCAGCTTCTTCGTCCTGCTGATCGCCTTCCGCTCCCTGCTGGTGCCGATCAAGGCGGCGGCGATGAACCTGCTCTCGGTCGCGGCGGCCTACGGCGTGGTGACCGCCGTCTTCCAGCTGGGTTGGGGCTCCTCGCTGATCGGGCTCGACCACTCGATCCCGATCGTCAGCTTCGTGCCGCTGCTGATGTTCGCGATCCTCTTCGGGCTCTCGATGGACTACGAGGTCTTCCTGCTGACGCAGATGCGGGAGCACTTCACCAAGTACGGCGACGAGCGCCGCGCCGTGGTCGAAGGCCTGGCCAACACCGGCCGCGTGATCACCTCGGCGGCGGCGATCATGGTCTGCGTCTTCACCAGCTTCGTCCTCAACGGCGACCCGGTGGTGAAGGAGTTCGGCGTCGGCCTGGCCGTGGCGATCGCGATCGATTCCACCCTGGTCCGCTGCCTGCTCGTCCCGGCGGTGATGGTCCTGCTCGGCAAGCGCGCCTGGTGGCTGCCCGGCTGGATGGATCGGATCGTCCCCCACATCAGCATCGAGGGCGAGGAGTACTTCGCCAAGCGCGACGCGAAGCTCGCCGCCGACGGGCCGATAAGTCGCCCCCTGGACGACAAATCGGCCCATCGACCAGACTGAGGGCATGTTTCCGCTGAACCTGCCGAATGCGCTGACGTTGTTGCGCATCTTGGCGGTGCCGGTGGTGGTGGTGGCTTTGCTGGGGGAGACGCCTAACGGCGATGCGCTGGCGGCGGTTGTCTTCGCGCTGGCGGCGCTGACCGACGGGCTCGACGGCTACTTTGCCCGCTCCCGCAACTCCGTTACCAACTTCGGCAAGCTGATGGACCCGCTTGCCGACAAGCTGCTGATCATCGGCGCTCTGGTCTCGCTGGTCTCGCTGAACCGGCTCGAAGCCTGGGTGGCGATGGTGATCATCGCCCGCGAGGTCGCCGTCACGATCCTGCGCACGGTCGCCAACGAGCGCGGCATCGTGATCGCCGCCAGCTGGCTCGGCAAGCTGAAGACGGGTCTGCAGATCGCCGCCGTGATCGCCCTGATCGTCACCGACCCCGCGCCGCTCGGAGTCGACCTCCTCGTCTACGCAGCTCTAATCATTACCGTCGTCAGCGGCGCGGACTACTTCTTCGGCCTCAGGCGCCGCATCGAGGAACAGCAAAAAGAGCGGGCAAGCGCGAAGGCAAAGACGGCCGCATAGGGGGCCGGTCGGAGGAGGTCGGGTGACCCTCTCCCGGAGGCTCCTGGACGGACGCGTCGGGCCCTGGGAGTTCGGTCAGCTGCGCGACGGCCTCCGGGAGAGGGTCACCCGACCTCCTCCAGCCACTCACGCTTGTTCAGGTGCCGCCCCGAGTGCTCGCCGCTGGCCAGCTCGGCTCGCAGCTCGCCGAGGGTGCCGTAGCGCTCGGCGACCACGTTGTGGCGGTGGATCGTCTCCAGGTTCTCCTGGCGCGCCATCACGAAGGCGGCGTCCGGCAGGTCGGGATAGCCCTCGACCACCTGGCGCACCATCTCCCGCACGCAGTCCTCGACGAAGCGCGGATTTTCGTGGGCCTTGACGACGACCGACATCTCGTCCGGGCGCTTCATCAGCTCGTAGATCTCCGAGCTCATCGAACTCTCGACGATCCGCAGCAGCTCCGGCGCGTCGATCCAGGCCGGGCCGCCCTCGGGGCAGCCGATATGGAGGGTGCCGATGCCGCGCTGGTTGTGAGTGGCGATCGGGACGACGTCGACGACGCGCTCGATCTCCTCGGCGCTGAACCCCTCGGCGGCGAGCCGTTCCCGGGAGAGCCCAGCGACCATCTCCTGGGCGCAGGGGCAGGCGGTCATTCCCTGCGCCTGGACGCCGGTCAGCGTCCGCGTCCCGCGCTCGGAGTCGACCGCGGTGCCGTAGAGGACGTAGATCTCCTGGGTGCTCTTGCCGCTCTCGGGGGTGGTCACCGTCTCCGGGTAACGGGCGGTGACCGAGACCTCGGCCCGCAGCCCTCCCTGGAGCTCCCGCACCCGCTGGGCGACGTGGGCGGCCAGCACCTCGGCCTTGAAGGCCTCGCCCAACACCACCTCGTCGATCGCCTCGCCGACGATCTCCTCGAAGCGCGACATGTGCACGCCGGCCTGCCGCGGGTTGAGGTCCACGAAGCATTCGAACTCCGCGTAGAAGAGGTTCTCGGTGCCGTCCGCCTTGACCCGGATCACCTTCTCGACCCCGGTCACGCCGACGCGGGAGAGGCTGACCTGCGTCGCCGGCAGCGAGGCCTGGACGTCAGGGGCGGCTGGGGTGGTCGGCTGGCTCGCCATCGACTTATGAAGAGTAAGCGATCGGGGAACGATGGAGAACTTCTGCCTATACTTCGGCGGCCGGAGCCTTCAGGCCGGCCTCATGGGAATGGGGGAGAGAGTTGCAGTGAGCATCGAACCGTTGGAGACGGTGACCGACGTCATCGAGCGCGACGACGAGCAGACCCCGATCGCCGAGATCGAGGAGCTGCGCGGGCTCGTTGCCCTGGGCCGCGAGCGCGGCTATCTCACCTTCGAGCAGATCGCTTCTACCCTGGAGGAGGTGGAGATAACCAAGGAGCAGGTCTCCGGCCTCCACGCCCATCTGGTCGAGCACGGCGTCGACGTGATCGCCGAGGACGGGGTCAGCGCCTACAAGGAGCAGCGCGGCGGCGGCGACTCCAGCGGGCAGTCGAAAAAGGAAGAGCTCGATCTGACCGTCGAGCCGAGCCTCGACTCGCTGCGCCTCTACCTGCGCTCGATCGGCCGGGTCGAGCTGCTGACCGCGACGCAGGAGGTGGAGCTGGCGCAACGGATAGAGCGTGGGGACATGCTGGCCAAGCGGCAGATGGTCGAGGCCAACCTGCGCCTGGTCGTCTCGATCGCCAAAGGCTATCTGGGCCGGGGCCTCAGCTTCCTCGACCTGATCCAGGAGGGCTCGCTGGGACTGATCCGCGCCGTGGAGAAGTTCGATTACCGCCGCGGCTACAAGTTCTCCACCTACGCGACCTGGTGGATCCGCCAGGCGGTGACCCGGGCGATCGCCGACAAGGCGCGGACGATCCGCATCCCCGTCCACATGGTCGAGAAGCTGAACCGGGTCGCCCACGTCGAGCGCCAGCTGGTCCAAAAACTCGGGCGCGAGCCGGAGCCGGCGGAGATCGCCGAGGAGCTGCGCTGGCCGGTCGCCGACGTGCGCGACATCCTGCGCGTCTCCCAGCTGCCGGTCTCGCTGGAGAAACCGGTCGGAGACGAGGACGAATCGGAGCTCGGCGACTTCGTCGCCGACGACGCGGTGCTGGAGCCCTTCGAGGAAGCGAGCGAGCACCTGCAGAAGGAGGGCGTGCAGAAGGCGCTGCGGGCGCTCCCCGAGCGTGAGCGCCAGGTGATCGAACTTCGCTACGGCCTGGCCGGCGGCGAGCCGCTGACCCTCGAGGAAGTGGGCCGGACCTTCGGCGTCACCCGCGAGCGGATCCGCCAGATCGAGAACAACACCTTGAAGAAGTTGCAGCGCCTCCCCGAGGCGCAGATGCTCCGCGAAGCAAGCTAGCCTGCTTCAGCGGGGCTCGAGGATGAAGATCGAGGGCTCGCGGTCCAGCTTCGCCTTGTAGTCGTCGAAGCCGGCGTACTGTTCGTTGTGCTTGCGCCAGAGTTCGTCGTGCTCGGCGCCCGCGGCGATGCGGGCGCGGACAGGGCGCCGCGTGCGGCCGATCTCGACCTCGGCCTCGGGGTTGGCCCTGAGGTTGAACGACCAGGCCGGGGTCTTGGCGTTGCCGGCGTTGGTGTTGATCAGGCTGACGCTGTCGCCGTCGGCCAGGTAGACGACCGGTGCGGTGCGCGGCGCGCCCGATTTGCGACCGGTGGTGGTGAGGAGAAGGACCGGCGCCCGCCCCACCTTGCCGCCGATGCGGCCGCCGCTGAGCCGGTAGAGCGGGATGTTGAGCTTCCCGGTCCAGCGCAGCCCGGTGGCGCCGAGGGAATTCGAGATACGGGCGTAGAAGTGGTCGCTTGGCACGGCCCGAGTATCCCAGCCGGGTCGAGTTTCTGTCGCATACCGACAGAAACTCGACCCACAACCTCTAGAGTGAGCGCGATGGCTGAGCCGCATCCCTTTCGCGTCGCCGCCGAAGCGAAGGACGTCGAGCTGATGACGGAGACGTTGCGTGAGGACGTCGTCCTGCACAGCCCGATCCTCTTTCGCGGCTTCGAGGGCCGCGACGTCGTCGGCCAGGTCCTCACCCATGTCGCCGCCACCCTCGAGGACCTCACCTACGTCGACGAGCTGGTCGGCGAGGGCACGGTTTGCCTGCGCTTCCGGGCCAAGGTCGGGGACCGCGAGCTGGAGGGCATCGACTTCCTCGAGCTCGACGAGGACGGCAGGGTCGCCGAGCTGACCGTCTTCATGCGCCCGCTCTCGGCCCTGACTCGCTTCAACGAGCAGATGGCCGAGCGTCTCGGCGTCGCTCCGCGGTAGCGCCGCCGCGCGGGCTCCCTCTAGAATCGCCCGCGAGAACCACCCCGGGGGAGTGTCCGAGTGGTTAAAGGAGACGCGCTGTAAACGCGTTGGCTATGCCTACACAGGTTCGAATCCTGTCTCCCCCATATGAGTGAGCTCGACGGCCGCGTTGTGGCCATCGCCGGGGTCGGCGGTGGGCTCGGCCCGCTCGTGGCGGCCCGGCTGGCGGCGGGCGGGGCGACGGTGGCGGGGACCGATCGCGACGCCGGCCGGCTCGACGCGCTTGCGACCGAGCTTGGGATTCCGCCCGAGCGCTGGGACGGGCACGCGGTCGACCTGCTCGACGAGGACGCGGTGCGGGGCTGGTGCGAGGCGCTGGTCGAGCGCTTCGGCCGGGTCGACGGCCTCCTCCACCTGGTCGGCGGCTGGCGGGGCGGGCAGCCGCTGCACGAGGCCCCGCTCTCCGACTGGGACCTCCTCCATGACCTGCTCGTCCGCACCGTCCAG
This sequence comes from uncultured Solirubrobacterales bacterium, assembly GCA_963762325.1. GTDB lineage: Bacteria > Actinomycetota > Thermoleophilia > Solirubrobacterales > 70-9 > VAYN01. Next base: position 34,184 of record CAVXKQ010000011.1, read on the forward strand.
CACACGACGCGCGCCTTCCACGATCAGCTGGCGGCGAGCGAGCACGGCCGCTTCGTCCTCGTCTCCGCCAAGCAGGCGCAGTCGCCGACCAACTCCAACGCCGCCTACTCCGCGGCGAAGGCGGCGGCCGAGGCCTGGACCCTCGCCCTCGCCGACGGCTTCGACCCAGGCGGCGCCACCGCCAACATCGTCGTCATCGACGCACTGTTGACGCCGCGCATGCGCGAGGAGAGCCCCGGCGAGGAGTTTCCGACCTTCACCCCCGCCGAGCACGTCGCCGAGGCGATCGCCTTTCTCTGTTCGGATGCAGGAGAAAAGATGAACGGTCAGCGTTTCCCGCTTACCATGGCCGGATGAGCCCGCGGCCCAAACGCCCGAAGGCGCCCGCCGGCAAGATGACGATCGGCGAGCTGGCGCGGCGCACGGGCATGACCGTCCGCAACATCCGCGCCCACCAGACCCGCGGCCTGCTGCCGCCGCCCGAGGTGCACGGGCGCACCGGCTACTACAACGAGGAGCACGTCGCTCGCATCGAGCTGACCCGGGAAATGCAGGCGGAGGGCCTGAACCTGGAGGCGATTCGCCGCGTGCTCGAGAGCACCGAGGGATCTTCCCCGGAGATCGTCGACTTCGCCCGCGCCGTGCGGGCGCCGTTCGAGGACGAGACGCCGGAAATCTTCGAGGCGGGCGAGCTGGCGCAGATCTGGGGAGCCAAGGAGCTGGACCCGAAGCTGGTCCGCCGTGGCGAGAAGCTCGGCATCATGCGTGAGCTGCCCGAAGGAAAGATCGAGGCGATCAGCCCGCGCCTGCAGCGCGCCGGCGGCTCCCTGGTCGAGCTCGGCGTCAGCCCCGAGGCCACGCTCGACACCGCCGACAAGCTGCGCCGCCAGGCGGACGCCGCCGCCCGCACCTTCGTCGACCTCTTCGTGAAGGAGATATGGGAGCCGTTCGACCGCGCCGGCCGCCCCGAAGAGGACTGGGCGAAGGTGCGCGAGGCCCTCGACCGGATGCGTCCGTTGGCCTCCGACGCGGTCCTGGCGATGTTCCAGATCGCGATGGGGGAGGCGACCGAGAAAGCAGGGGAACGCACCCTCCAGGACGCCGCCAAGCCGACCCGTTCGAAGCGCTCGAAGCGGGCGGGCCGCTGAACGACCGCTGAAGAACAAGCGAGTAATCCGACCACATAATCCTGGCGGCAGGGACTAGACTGTTTATATGGGTCGGGGAAAGATTCGGGCGCTCGTAGTCGCCTTGGCGGCCGTGGCGATCCTTGCCGCCGCCGGCAGCGCGCTTGGCGGCAGCACCAAGATCCGCCTCCAGGCCGGGAACCTCCTCGTCATCGGCGAAGGCGGCTTCGCGCCGACGGCGCTGCCTAAGAACGTCGACGCGCCGATCACGATCTTCGGTAAGGGTCGACTGGACACCGTCGACGGCTCCCTGCCGCCGATCATCAAAACGATCGAATTCGAATTCGACAAGCACGGATCGGTCCAGACCGAAGGGCTGCCGATCTGCACCTCGGCCAAACTGCAGGCGACGACGGTGGCCGACGCCCGCAAGCGGTGCCCGGGTGCGATCGTCGGCAAGGGCTTTGGCGAGGCGGTCGTCAAATTCCCCGAACAGGCGCCGATCCCCGTCTCCTCGCCGATCACGATCTTCAACGGGCCCCCGAAGGGGGGAGACCCGACCGTCTTCGCGCACTTCTACACGACGGTCCCCGTCGCGGTCGCCTTCGTCGTCCCGGTCAGGATCGAAACGATTCACAACGGCCGCTACGGCTACCGCGTCCACGCTGAGGTCCCCAAAATCGCCAACGGGGCCGGCGTCCCCATCTCCGGCTCGATCCGCATCGGTCGCAAATGGACTTACAAAGGCGTGAAGCACAGCTACATCAACGCGCGCTGCCCCGATGGTCGCCTCCAGGCCATCGGCCATTTCGGCTTCAGCGACGGGACGCAGCTGAAAGGCACCTTCCTCAACCCCTGTCAGACGCGGGGCTGAGCCGGGCGCTCGGCGGGGCGCCCTCTACCGAGCTTCGGAGAGGAAGCTCGACGCCGCACGCCAGCTTCGCTGCAGGACCGGTTCGATCGAGGTGGTGGAGCAGGCGGCGTCGGCGAGGCACGCGCCCCAATCGTTGGTCGCGTCGATGTACTCGTTGAAGGCGTTCTCGGCGGGGGTGCCGCTCGTCGCGAGGCAGTCGATCGCCAGATGCTCGAAGGGGATTTCCTCGTAGTCGCTCCGCAGATCCCTCACTCTGGCTGCGTACTGTTCGTAGCTGAGGCCGACGGCGAGCTGGCGACGCAGGCCGTCGAGCGAGCTGACGAAGCCGCCGACCCGGGTCGGGCACCGCGCCGCGGGAGCGCGTGCCTTCGTCCCGGCCACGGCCTTGGGTCCGCCCCGGGCGGCGGTCTCCGCGGTCGCGCCGCCGTCGTTCCCGCAGCCGGGCAGGAGCAGCGCGGTGGCCGCGACCAGCAGGCACCCGAGCAGAGCGGCGGGACGGCTGGCTGGCGGGGCGGGCGGCATCCGCGCGTAGTGTAGAAATCCGGTCGATGCCGACGATCAAGCGGTTTGCGGGGGTGGCGATCGCGATCGTGGCGGTGGCGCTCCTGGCGCCGGCGCCGGCCGCCCAGGCGGCGCCGTCCGCCGGCGTCCTCGTCGTCGGCGACAGCCTCGAGGAGCTGACCTCTCCCCACCTCTCCAAGTTCCTGCCGGGAGTGCCGCTGACGGTCAACGCGGTCGGCGGCTACAACAGCTACCAAATCCTCGAGCTGTTCGAAGAGAGCTACGACCCATCGCAGCGGGTGATCGTCTTCGACGCGGGGACCAACGACAACCCCAGCTATCCAGAGATCCTCGCCGGCAACCTGGCAAAGGTCGCGGCGGTCGTCGGCGACCGCTGCCTGGTAGTGCCGACGATCCACGGCCTCCACCCGGGTGGCGTCGACGACACCGGCAAGAACCGGACCGTGGCCGAATTCGCGGCCTCTCGCCCCGGGACGCAGACGCCCGACTGGGCCGGCGCCGTCGCCCGCCACCCGGAGCTGATGCAGGCCGACAACCTGCACCCGATCGAAGCCGGAGCCGAACTGCGGGCGCGGCTGATCGCCCGGGGCGTGCTGGGTTGCCTGGCCTACGGGTCCGGCGCGACGACGTCCAGCGCCTCTTCGCGGGGTTCGGCCCTCGCCGAGGCGCCGCCACGGGTCCCGCGGGTGCACGAGATGGAGCGGCGCGAAGCCGCGGTCTCCCGCGCGATCGGGGTCGAGCTGCTAAGGCAGACCGCCGCCAGCGCCGTCGCCGCCGTCCTCTGATCCAGCTTCGTCGAAGGTACAGTGGCGACGAACGAGCTGCAATCGACGACTACTACCGAACACAACATCAAATTTGAACCGATTACCGGAGCGGGGAGTCATTGCCGAATTCAAAGCTCTCAAAACCGGAGTCGAATGCCCGGGTGTAACCTGACGGTGAAAGTCAACGGCTCCGTGCTCGGTGTCGCGAACACAACCAAACACAGCCACGTCACGTTCGATCCATTCACCAACGGCGGCTTGCTCCGTATCAACGGCAGTGCGCTAGATATAAAGGCACAAATACGCCGTGATGAAAGGGACGTCGAACCTCGTCGGCGTTCAGACATTTACACCGGAAGGCTGAAGTAACGCTCGACCAGGTGAAAGTGAGGCAAGCCGGGACAATTGTCCCCGGCTTGCCTTTGGTGCTTCGCCGCGCGCTAGTCGTGGATACGAGGCAGAGATAGAAAACTTTGTCTCGAATCCCTTGACTGACTACTTGGGCCGTTGCACTGTGATCAGAGGGCGGCCGAAAGTGCCGTCAGGGAGTCGGCGAGCGGCTATCTGAGGGATTCGGACACCTCGTTGCCGGCAGACAACAACCCAAAGGAGTCAATGAGATGATGCGTCGTAGATCCATTCTCGGAGCCCTCGCGGTCTGCGCGCTGTCGCTCTGCGCGTTCGCAGCAGCGAGCGCCTCTGCAGCGGAACTGACAGCGGTGACATGCGAAGGAGTTACGGCCGGAACCGGGAAATACCAAACCTCCGCTTGCGAAACACCAAAAGTGGAAGCCAGTAACTTCGAAACAAAAGCGCTGCCGGTTGGCACGACAACAGAAGTCACCGGCTCAGGCGTCGGCAAAGCGGTTCTGAAAGGATTCATAGCGTTCGTCAACGTTGAGGTTACATGTGAAGAAACTTCGATAACCGGACACGTAACGAACGTGGAACTATCAGCCGGCAAACATACAATTGAGGGCAGGAAAATTCTCATCGACTACAAAAAATGCCACGCTTCGCTGCAGTCCGATACAACGAAAAAATGCGAAGTCGAAAGCATTACCGGAACCCCCAACGTCAAAGGCACAATCGCGACGAACGAACTGCGGTCGAACGTGACCTCGGAACACAACATCGAATTCCGACCGGTCGTTTCGGCTGCGGAAATCTTTGCCGAATTCAAAATTCTGAAAACCGGTGAATGCCCAATTCCGACGACGACGGCAAAAGTAACCGGCGCCGTGCTCGGTGTCGCTAACACAACCAAACACAGCCACGTCACGTTCGATCCATTCACCAACGGTGGCTTGCTCCGTGTCAACGGCGGTGCGGCTAGCTATGAAGGCACAAATACCGCCGTGATGAAAGGGACGTCGAACGTCGTCGGCGCTCAGACATTTACACCGGAAGGCTGAAGTAGACGCTCGGTCAGGTGAAGTGAGGCAAGCCGGGACAATTGTCCCCGGCTTGCCTTGGTGCTTTCGCCGCACGCTTCGACAAGGTTGAAGCCCGCTTCGACACGTTCGATGCCCGCCTGGAGAGGTTCGAGGAGCGGATTACCTCACGCTTCGAATGGCTTTGGCGGCTGATGCTCGCCGGCTACGCCACTGCTGTCTTCGGGTTTCTCCTCAGCTAGCTTCGAGTCGCCGCGGCGGTGGGCTCCGGCTCGCACTTCGCCTCGCGCCCCGGTCGCAACGGCGGCGCTCCTACCCCGCAGCTGAAGTCCTCCGCCAGGCGCTCGGGCGTATCGCCGCCCGGCTCGGCCTCGGCGTGGAGGACGTCGGCGCTGATCGTGAACCAGGCGAGAATGCCACCGGCGGCGGCCAGGGCGGCGCAGACGACCATTCCCATGTGAAAGCCATCGGTCATCTTGACCGGGTCGTAGAAGCTGTCCCCGGTGAGCCCCGCGAGCACCGGTAGGACGGCGACCGCCAGCAGCCCGGCGACGCGGGCGACGGCGTTGTTGACCCCCGAGGCGACCCCGGAGTGGCGGCTGTCGGCGGCGGCGAGGACGGTCGCGGTGACGGGAGCGACCACAAGGGTGAGCCCGAGGCCGAAGACGATCACCGGCGGCAGGATGCTCGCCAGGTAGCTGTCGCCGGGTTCGATCTGGGACATCCAGAGCAGGCCGAGCGCGATTATCAGCGGCCCGACCGTGAGCGGCAGGCGGGCGCCGATGCGCTGGGCCATCGCTCCGGAGCGGGCCGAAAGCGCCAGCATCAGCAGCGTCACCGGCAGCGAGGCGGCGCCGGCCTCGATCGGGGTGTAGCCGAGCGAGATCTGCAGGAAGGAGACGAGCAGGAAGAAGACGCCGCCGAGCGCCGCGTAGACGACGAAGGTGACCGCATTGGCGGCGCTGAACTGGCGCGAGCGGAAGATCTCCAACGGCAGCATCGGGTTGGCGCTGCGGCGCTCGCCGGCGAAGAAGGCGATCAGCGCCAGCAGGCCGCCGATCGCGGTCACCAGCACCGCCGGCGAGGCGCCCTGGCCGGGCGCCTCGATCAGCGCGTAGGTGGTGCCGGCGAGGCCGAGCGCCGCCAGGACGGCGCCGCCGAGGTCGAGGCGCCCGGTCGCCATCGGGTCGCGGCTCTCCGGCACGTGACGGGTCGCGGCCCAGGCGACGAAGATCCCGATTGGCAGGTTGATGACGAAGATCGCCCGCCAGGAGATGGCGCCGATCAGATAGCCGCCGAGCAGCGGCCCCAGGGCCGCCGCCACGCCCCCCAGCCCAGACCAGGCACCGATCGCGCGGGCGCGGTCGCCGGGGCGGAAGCTGGCCTCGATCAGGGCCAGGCTGCCGGGGGTCAGCAGCGCCCCGCCGATCCCCTGGATCAGCCGGGCGAAGATCAGCAGCTCCGCGCTCGGCGCCACCGCGCAGAGCAGCGAGGCGGCGGTGAAGAGCCAGACGCCGAGGACGAAGACGCGCCGCCGTCCGTAGCGGTCGCCGAGCGAGCCGCCGAGCAGGATCAGCGAGGCCAGGGTCAGCAGGTAGCCGTTGAGGATCCACTGCAGGGCGCTGGTGCTGGCGCCGAAGTCGCGGCCGATGTCCGGCAGGGCGACGTTGACGACGGTGCCGTCGAGGAAGGCCATCCCCGATCCGGCGACGGCGGTGACGAGCAGCCAGCGCCCGGCCGGGCTTTCGAAAGCGATCCCGTTAGAGGGCTCGGCCTGCACCCCCTCAATCTAGAGGGGCGGTTGCTCAGGCTTGCGCGGCCGCGACCAGACCGCGGTCCGGGATCGCGCAGGCCCTGCCCTCGCAGAACCCCTCGGGGCCGATGTCGAGGGCGACGTTGATCCGGGCCCGGGCGTTCTCCCAGGCGATCAGGTGGACGAGCTCGAGCGTGCCCTTGACCCCGAAGCGCTCGCGCACCCTCGCCATCAGCTCGTCGCCGACCGCTCCCGGCGTCCGGCTCATCCCGGTCGCCAGGTCGATCACGAGCAGCTCGTCGTCGCTGAACAGCCCGGACTCGTGCGCTTCGTGCAGGGCCAGCAGCTGCTCGTCGCTGAGGCCCGAGCGACGGGCGAACTCGGAGCCGATGTCCATGCAGAACTCGCAGCCGACGATGGTCGCGGCCTTCACCACGGCCAACTCACTCAGCCCCTTCGGCACCCGCTTGCCCCGTTCGGCGGCACGATTGAAGCGCATGTAGTCGAGCATCAGGCGTGGGTGCTGGGCGTAAACGCCGGCGGAGCGCATCTCGCGGCCGTAGGCCACGCGGCTGCCGCGACCTACGAGGCGGGCAAAGGCTCCCTGGCGTGGCTCGATCCTGGACATCGTCTGCCTCCTCTGATGACTGTGGGGCGAGGCACACTAGTGGCGATGTGGAGTCACGGTAAGGTCCAATTCAGTGACGAAATCGGGGTCCACTTTGGGTACCGCTTCACCGCAGCTGATGCTGCCGCGGTGGGATCCGGGGAGGCCGCGGCGGGCCCAGCTCGAGGCCGGCCTGCGCGAGGCGATCCGGGCCGGTCGCCTCCAGCCCGACGCACGCCTGCCGTCCTCGCGCGCTCTGGCCGCCGAGCTGGGAGTCTCGCGGCGGCTCGTCGTCGAGACCTACGAGCAGCTGGCCGCCGAGGGTTACGTGGTCGCGCGCCGGGGCTCCGGCACCCGCGTCGCCCCGCCCGCCGACGCCGGGCAGCCGGTCGCGGGTGGGACGGCCTCCGTTCCGGCCCCGGTTCCAGTTCCGGTCGAGGGCATCGACCTGTTTCCCGGCGCCCCCGATCTCTCCCTGTTTCCGCGCCGCGCCTGGGCGCGCTCGTTGCGCCGGGCCCTGGCGGGGCTGCCCGACGCGCGCCTCAGCTACGGCGAGTTCGCCGGCGCCACCGAGCTGCGGATGGCGCTGGCCGAGCACCTCGGCCGGGTGCGGGCGGCCGCTGCCGCCCCGGAGCGCCTCGTTGCCACGGCCGGCTACCAGCAGGGCCTGCGGGTCTTCTGTCAGCTGGTCCGGGCGCACGGCGGCGTGCGGGTCGCAGTCGAGGACCCCGGCTACCCCGTCTCCGGCTGGACGATCGAAGCGGAGCGGCTCGAGGTGGTGCCGGTGCCGATCGACGATGACGGCATCGACGTCGACGCCGTGGCCGCCGCTGATCCCGACGCGGTTGTGGTGACGCCCGCGCACGCACTGCCACTCGGAGCCGTGATGGCGCCGAGCAGGCGCCGGCGGCTCGTCTCCTGGGCCCGCGAGCACGGCGCGCTCGTGTTGGAGGACGACTACGACGCCGAGCTGCGCTACGACCGCGGCCCGGCCGGCACCCTGCAGGGGCTGGCGCCCGACGTGGTCGTCCTCGCCGGCACCGTCTCCAAGACCCTGGCCCCGGCCCTGCGCCTCGGCTGGCTGCTGCTCCCGGCCGAGCTGGTGCCGCCGGCGATCACCGCCCGCACGATGGCCGACGGCGGGGGCCCGCGCATCGACGAGTGGGCGCTGGCCGATCTGATCGCCACCGGCGCCTTCGACCGCCACGTCCGCGCCGCCCGCCAGCGCTATCGGGCCAAGCGCTCGACGTTGCTCGACGCCCTTGCCGCGGCGCTGCCGGGCGCCCGCGTGCGTGGCATCGCCGCCGGCCTGCACGTCGTCCTCGAGCTGCCGCCCGGCGCCGACGAGGATGCGGTGGTGGCGGCCACCAGGGAGGCGGGAGTTCACCTCCACGGCCTCGGGACCTTCACCCGGGTACACCGCCAGCCGCCGAGCCTGGTGCTCGGCTACGGCCTCCCGAGCCAGCGCGAGCTGCGCCAAGCGGTTGAGGCGATCGCCGCCGCGGTTACCTGAGGTCGGCTCAGCCCAGCTCGGGCGGCAGCGCTTTCGGCCCGTCCGGGTACATCGTCCGCAGCTGCTCCTCGCTCATCTCCAGGGTGCTTGAGATCGCTTCCCGCGGCGCCCCGACGACGAGCCAGAGCTGGTCGGCGTCGGTGTCGTTGAAGAGCTGGCGCACCGAGCCGGGATCGACCAGCAGCGTGTCCATCGGCTCCAGGTCGAGTGGCCCCTCGTCGTCGATCCGCACCCGGCCGCTGCCCTCCAGCAGGACGTAGAGCTCCTCCTGTTCGGGGTGGCGATGCTTGGTCGAGGCCTGCCCCGGGGCCAGGCGCCAGAGCCGCGCTCCCATCGTGCTCGCTCCGAGCTGCTTGGCGAGGTCCGTGTTCTCAGTCTTCATCTGGTTCGACGGGCGCCAGAACGCGTCGGTCGACCTGAGCAGTCGATAGGCCATCGCCGGATTATCCCTGAAGGATCGTGGCCCCGATAGGGCCACGACCTTCATCTCGTGCGCTAGGCAGGGCTTGCTTCGGGCGCCGCGTCTTCGTTGTGAAAGCGCTCGAGCAGGCCCTGCTCCTCGTCGCGCTTGGGGAAGAGGAAGAAGACGACGGCGATGCCGAGGGCGACCGCGATCATCCCCGCCGCGTAGGTCCAGTCGCCGCCGTCGAGGAACGAGTTGCGTGCCGCGGCGACGATCTGCGGCGCGTACTGGGGGTACTGCTCGGCGGTGCCGGCGGCGCTGGCGAAGGACTTGGTCAGCTCGTTCTGGACCTGCTCGCTGACCTTTTCAGACTGCGGCGAGCTGGCGATCTGAGAGCTGAAGCTGGCGGCGTAGCCGGCGGTCAGGAGGGCGCCGAAGATCGACTGCATGATCGCGCCGCCAAGATCGCGCTGCAGGTCCGCGGTTCCGGACGCCATGCCCGCCCGCTTCACCGGCACCGAGCCGGTCAGAGAGCGCGAAGCGGGGGTGCCGGCGAAGCCGACGCCCACCCCCATAAACAGGTAGCCGAGCCCGACCACCCAGTAGGCGACGCCCTCGTCCCAGAACAGCAGCATCTCGAGGAACGCCAGCAGGCAGAAGACGAAGCCGACCAGCAGGGTGAAGCGCGAGCCGTGCGAGGCAACCAGCCTGGCCGAGCGCGGGGCAACGACGATCATCCCCAGCGCTCCCGGGAGGATCGCCAGGCCGGCCTGCAGGGTCGAGTAGTCGAGCACGTTTTGGACGAACTGCTGGCCGATGAACATCGCCCCCATCAGCGAGCCGAAGACGATGATCCCGGCCAGGGCGGCGACCCAGAAGGTCGCCCGGCCGGCGATCTTGAGGTCGTAGAGCGGGATCCTGACCCGGCGCTGGCGCAGCACGAACGCCCCCGCCGCCGCCACGGCGACGATCCCGAGGACGAGCGCGGTCGTGCCCTTGCCGGGTTCGGGGGCGAGGTTGATCGCCAGCACCAGCGTCGCCACCATCGCGATCGAGAGGATGCCGCCGAGGTGGTCGACCGGCTCGGTCGTCTCGTTGACGTGGGCGGGGATCAGCTTCCAGGCGAAGAAGAGGGCGATCGCCGCCAGCGGGGCGCTGATGATGAAGACCGAGCCCCACTCGAACCCCTCCAGCAGCGCCCCGGCGACCAGCGGTCCGAGCGCCGAGACACCGCCGCCGAGCGCCGACCAGAGTGCGATCGCCTTGGTCCGCTCCTGCCCAGACCACAGCGCCGTGATCAGCGCCAGCGTCGTCGGGTAGGCCATGCCGGCGGCGACGCCGCCGAGCACGCGGGCGAGGAAGAGCACCTCCGCGGTGGGGGCGAGGGCGGCGAGGACCGCGAAGGGGACCGTCAGCGCCATGCCGAGCAGGAGCAGCGTCTTGCGCCCGTAGCGGTCGCCGACCGCGCCGAGGTAGAGGACCGAGGCGGCGAGCCCGAGCGAGTAGCCGACGGCGATCAGGTCGACCATCGTCTGACCGGCGTCGAAGGCCTTGCCGATGTCCGGCAGGGCGACGTTGGCGACGGCGAGGTTGAGGTTGGCGACGCCGGCGACCAGGATCAGCGTCCCGAGGACGAGCCCGGCACGCTTGGGGGCGCTCGATTCCACCGGGCTTAGATCTCGATCCAGGTGCCGCGCGGGCCGAGGTTGTGGATCGGCGTCTCGCCGACCCGGCTCTCGCAGCCCCAGGACTCGTGGATGTGACCGCAGACGGCCAAGCGCGGGCGCTTCTCCTCGATTGCCCGCAGCAATGCCGGACTGCCGAACTCGGTCCCGTCGGCGCTGGCGTCGCAGTGCCCGCGCGGAGGGGAGTGGAGGACGAGCACCGCGCCCTCGGGGCACGAGGCCAGCATCTCGGTCGCCGTTTCGTCGTCGAGGTCGAAGCTCCATTCCCAGGGGGTGACGGGGATGCCGGCGCCGAGGCCGAAGAACGAGGTGTCGGCGACGGTTATGCCTTCGCCGTGCAGCACGGTGGCGGCGGTCCAGCCGGCGGCCGCATCGCGCAGGGCGTCGACGGTCTCGTTGTTGCCGGGGACGAGCACGGTCGGCTTCTCGATCGCCGCCAGCGCCGCGATGGTCTCCTCCAGGCCCTCGTGGACCGAGGCGAAGTCGCCGGCGCCGATAACGACGTCGGCCGCGGCCGCCATCTCAACCAGCCTCGCGCCCTGCTCGAGATCCCGGTGCAGGTCGCTGAAGGCGAGCAGCTTCACGCCGGGAAACCTACCCGCTGCCGGCGGGCTGGGGGGCCGGTTCGGGGAGGCGGCGGCCGAACTGATGGGGGCGCCAGGGACGCCAGGAGCGGCGCGGCTTCGCCGGCGCCCCCTCGGCACGGGCCTGGAGGTCGAAGTAGAGCAGCGTCTGCCCGATCGCCGCGTAGGGGATCAGGAGCGCGAAGATCAGCGCCCCGAGCAGGTTGATGGCGAGGAACGGCAGGGGGGTGAAGATCAGCCCCAGGGTCAGCACCGGCCCGGCGACGAGGAGGAGCGCGCTGAGGAAGACGACGACGCGGACCGCGCGCCACCAGCGGCCGCGGACGAGGTCGGAGCTGCCGCGGAAGGACTCTCGCAGCGACTTGTCGGTGAACAGGACTTCGTGTCCGACGAAGGACCAGCCGACCAGCTTCCAGATGGCGAAGGGGAGGCCGATGACCGTGATCGCCAGCAGGAAGATCCCGAGGATGGCGAGCAGCAGGGCGCCGACGATCCTCGAGAAGCGCTCCCTCATGCCACGCCAGCAGGCACCGAAGCTGGCCGTCTGCGATTCGACCAGCAGCCGCATGAAGATCACCACGATCGCCGCGACCACCGCCAGCGCGGCCGGGTAGGCGAACGCCGCGACCAGGTCGGCGAGCGCCAGGTTGACTCCCGAGCGACCGGCGGCACGGTCGGCGGAGCTGCTGCTGGCGAGCACGTCGGAGAGCAGGTTGGTGCCGGCGACTATCACCAGCCCCGCCAGGGCGATCGTGACCAGGAGCCGCCAGTGGCGGCCGTAGAGCTGGCGTGCCGTCCGGATCAGCTGGCCGAAGGCGCGCTCGGCCCGCAGCTCGGTGAGGTCGACCGGGCGCCAGCGGGTGAGGCCGACGAAGAGGACGATCAGGACGACCAGGCCGACCAGCGTCAGGATCGCCATGGTGCGTGACTTCGCCTCGAGGTTGATGAAGTCCGAGACGGAGGCGACGGCGCCGCAGAAGGCACCGGTGATCTGCGGCCCGGCGATCGAGCCGCCCGGCAGGCGCGGGCTGGTGGTGCGCTGCTCGGCCATCCAGGCGAACGGTTCCCTCCAGACGGTCTTGGTCGTCGGCCCGGTCGGCCCGTTGTTGAAGCCCTTTTCCTTTTCGCCCCAGCGCCCGTCGTAGCTGAGCCACCTGAACGGCCCCTGTTCGGACGCCGTTTCGGGCAGCAGCACCGGCCGCGGCTTCAGCTCCCGCAGTGGTTCGGTCGTGTTGTCGCAGCCGACGCCGGAGCCGTGCTGGCCGTTCTGGATGTAGACGGCGGAGTCGTAGAAGGTCGCGTGCGAGCCGGCGGCCGGGTAGACGATCGGGTGGGTGCCCTCCTTCTGCACCTTCGCGTCGTTCCAGCTGGCACGCTCGCCGCCGGCGTGCTGGAAGACGATGATCTCGTGCGGTTCGTCGCCGAGCGCCTCCTCGGTCGTTTCCGCTTCGAAGCTGAGCTGCATTCCCTCCCAGTCGCCCTCGTGCAGGTCGTTGAACTGGTTGAAGTACCAGAAGAACCAGTACTGCAGGACGAAGCCGGCGTGGTTCGGTTCGCGGGCGATGTGGGCGTAGGTGACCGCCGGCGCCCTGCCTTCCTCGATCAGCTTCTCGAAGGCTTTGGAGTAGACGCAGGTTTCGCCCAGCGCCTCGCCTTCGAGGTCGAGGTAGTAGCCGTCGGGGAGGCCGGCGATGTCGGCCGCGGTTGGCGCCCGCTTGACCTTCTCCAGCTTGCCGGTCTGGAGGTCGTCGTGGGTGAGGGTGACGGTGGGGTTGCCGAGCACGGTGCCGACGCTGGTCGGCTGGTACTGCTCGGCGGTCTTTTCGCAGGGCGGGTCCTGCTGTTCGCGCAGCATCGTGATCGGCGCATACCGCTTGGCGAGCTGTCGTGCCGCGGCTTCGTTAGAGCTCGCGGTCAGCACGGTGTCCTTCGTGTTGACCGGCGCGGCCGGGGCGGCGGCGGGCAGGCAGAACAGCGCGATCGTCGCGAGCCCCAGAAACAAGCGGCGTGGCCAGGCCATCAAAGCCCGGCCAACGTACCAGCGTCAGGCGGCGCCGGCCACCGGTGCTTCGTCGTCCTCCTCGACCTGCTCTTCGACTTTGCCGGCCGGCATCGCGACCAGGGCGACGACGAAGGCAACGGCCATTGCCGCCGCCATCCCGTAGAAGACGGTGCGCGAGGCGAGGGCGAAGTCCTGGGGGACGGTGGAGAAGAGCTTGGCGGCACCGGCCCCGGCGCTCTGGGCGACGCTTTCGCAGCTCGCTTCGCCGCCCTGGCTGACACAGGCGGCGACCTGGTCGGAGACCTCCTTGGAGACGCCCTTGGCGCTGAGGCTGGCCTCCAGGTTCGACTTGTTCTCGAGGATGAGGATGCTGCCGAGCACGGCGAGGCCGAGGCTGGCGCCGAAGTTGCGCACCGTCTGGGTGATCCCGGTCGCCTCGCCGTAGCGGCTCTTCGCGACCCGGTTGAGGGCGTCGGTGTTGGCCGGGCTGAGGACCAGGCCGACGCCGATCCCGGCCACGACTATGAACGGCCACTGGTCGCCGACCGAGAGGTCGGTCAGCGAATGGCCCCAGAGGAAGAAGCCGCCCGCGGCGACGGCGCAGCCCGAGACCATCGCCGGTCGCGCCCCGACCCGGTCGAGGATGTTGCCGCCGCGCTGCGAGGCGAGGGCGAAGCCGGCGAAGAAGATCAGCAGGTAGAGGCCGGTTTCCGAGGCGCTTTCGCCGAGCGAGATCTGCGCGTACATGCTGGCGAAGAAGAACAGCGGCACGAAGGCGATCATCAGCAGGAAGAGGACGGCGTTGTCGACCGCGAAGGCGCGGTCCTGGAAGATCCGGATCCGCAGCAGGGGGTTGGCGACCCTGAGCTCGTAGGTGATGAAGAAGCCGATCAGCGCCAGGCCGGCGGCGATGCAGAGCCAGGTGGCGGCGCCGCCCCAGCCCCAGACGCTCGACTGCTGCAGGCCGAGCACGGCCAGGCCCATGCCGCCGGTGATCAGCAGGGTGCCGCGGTAGTCGAGCGGGGCCGGGTGCTTCTTGTTGTCTGGCTTCGCTTTCGCGGTGAGGATCAGGGCGATGATCGCGACCGGGATGTTGACCCAGAAGATCGCCCGCCAGGTCCACTCGGTCAGGTAGCCGCCGGCGATCGGGCCAACCGAGGTGAGGCCGCCGGCGATGGCGAAGAAGATCGCCATCGCGCGGCCGCGCTCGCGCAGCGGGAAGGCGTTGAGGACGATCGCCAGCGCGGCGGGGAACATGATCGCGGCGCCGGCTCCTTGGATGATGCGGAAGACGATCAGCCAGGCCTCGTCGGCGGAGCCGGTCGGGGTCGCCCCGCAGAGGGCGGAGGCGGTGGCGAAGACGACGACGCCGATCGTGACCATGCGGCGATGGCCGGCGATGTCGGCAAGCCGTCCGCCGAAGGCGAACAGGGCCGAGAGCGAGAGCAGGTAGCCGTTGATGATCCATTGCACCCCGGTGGAGGAGAGCGAGAGGTCTTCCTGGATGCTGGGGATGGCGATCGCGACGATGGTCTGATCGATGAAGGTCATCGAGACCGCGAAGATCATCGCCGCCAGGATCAGCTTGCTGTTGGTGCCGCCGTTTTCGCTCATGCGGGTGCGTTTGATGCCGCCCGCCCGATTCCTCCCGCCGATGGGCCGATAAGTCGCCTATAGGGCGACAAATAGGCCCATTGGCCCGGTGGTTCGGTATTGTCGCCGCCGCATGCCCCCCGTCTTCTGGATCGGTCTCGGAATCGCCGGCTTCATCTTTCTCGTCGGCGTCGTCTCCGGTGCGCGCTCGCGCACGGCGAGCCTGGCCAGCGGTGCCGCGATGGGCGCCTTCCTCGGGGTGATGCTGGCCTTCCCGCTGCTGGCTATCGGCCTCGCCACCAGCTGACGCGCGCGTAGAGCGTCGCGCCACGGGTACTCGGGAAGCTCGAGACCCGACGAAACGGAGCGAATCGATGACCGACGTGACGTCCATCCCCAACGTCGCCCTGCACGACGGCGTGGAGATTCCACAGCTCGGCTTCGGCGTCTTCCAGGTGCCGCCCGAGGACACCCAGGGGGTGGTCGAAGAGGCGCTCGCGGTCGGCTATCGCCACATCGACACCGCCGGCGCCTACCGCAACGAGGCGGGAGTGGGCGCGGCAATCGCCGCTGCCGGCCTGGCTCGCGACGAGGTCTTCGTCACCACCAAGCTCTGGAACTCCGCGCAGGGTTACGACTCGACGTTGGCCGCCTTCGACAAGAGCCTGGAGCGGTTGGGAATGGAGCACGTCGACCTCTACCTGATCCACTGGCCGGTGCCGAGCGAGGATCGCTACCTCGACACCTGGCGCGCCTTCGAACGGATCCAGGAGGAAGGCCGCGCCCGCTCGATCGGCGTCTCCAACTTCCGCGTCGAGGACCTCGAGCGGCTGGCGAGCGAGGCGGAGAGGCTGCCGACGATGAACCAGATCGAGCTGCATCCGCGCCTTCAGCAGGCCGAGCTGCGCGCCTGGCACGCCGATCACGGCGTCGCCACCGAGGCCTGGAGCCCGTTGGCCCAGGGCGAGCTGCTCGACGACGACACGATCGAGACGATCGCCGCTCACCACGAGAGGACGGCGGCGCAGACGATCCTGCGCTGGCACCTGCAGCTCGGAAACGTCGTCATCCCGAAATCCGTGACGCCGGAGCGGATCCGCGAGAACATCGACGTCTTCGACTTCGAGCTGAGCGAGGACGACATGGCCGTGATCGCCCGCCTCGAGACGGGCGAGCGCATCGGCCCCGACCCCACCACCTTCGTCACCCCCTAGCCCATACCCTGGGCGGCCGATGGGCCGAAATGTCGCCACTGGCTCGACTTATCGGCCCACCGGCAGGCGGCGGGTGTCGGTGCGGAGCCGGGCGGTCAATGCCATCTCGGCGACGGCGTTCGTTGTCGGCGGGTCGCTGTTCGCGATCGGGGCGGGGCTGGCGCAGGGGGACGTCGGCGGGCCGCGGCTCGCGGCCGGCGTCTACCTGGTCGGCGGGGTCTTCTTCAGCACCGGTGGCTACGCCGCGGTCTTGCAGATCGTCAATGGACCGCGGGAGGGCGGCTGGCGCTGGTGGTCGGTCGAGCCGGGAAGGCCGGAGTGGCTCAGCACCGTCGTCCTCTTCGTCGGCACCCTGGTCTTCGCGATCAACCTGGTCGACTCTTTCATCGGCGACCTCAGCCCGGCGCAGTACGACCGCCTGGTCTGGTCGCCGGACATGGTCGGCTGCGCCCTCTTCCTCGTCTCCGGCCACTTGGCGATGGTCGAGATCTCCGGCACCTGGCTGCCCTGCTGGCGCCCGCGCGAGCTTGGCTGGCGGATCGTCGCCGTCAACCAGCTCGGCTCGCTCCTCTTCATGGTCTCCGCCGTCGCCTCCCTGGTCCGCGCCAGCGGCGACATGGTCGCGATCGGGATCGCCAACTGGGGCACCCTCACCGGCGCCCTCTGCTTCGCCGTCGCCGGCCTCATGCAGGAGTTCGAGCGCCCCTAACCGCCGGCCGATGGGCCGATAGGTCGAGCCAGAGGCGACTTATCGGCCCATCGGCCGGCGGGGAATCGGCGGCGCTTGAGAGGATGCCGGGATGGCTGGGGAGGCACGGGCTAATGCGGCGCGGACGGAGAAGGTGCTGCCGGGGGTTTGGCGGCTGCGGTTGCCGCTGCCCTGGCCGGGGGTGCCGCACGGCAATGCCTGGGCGATCGAGACCGGGGACGGGATCGTGCTCTTCGACACCGGGATGGGCGGCAAGGGACGGTTGCGCCAGCTCGACCTGGCGCTGGCCCAGGCGGGCTACGGGGTCGAGGACATCGGGCTGCTGGTCTGCACCCACTCCCACATCGACCACTACGGCCTCGCCTCCTCGATCGTCGAGGCGGCCGGCTGCCAGCTCTGGATGCACCCGGCCTGGGAGCACGTGCGGCTGCTCGCCGACGACCCGGCGGCGGCGCTCGAGCACCGGCTCGAGGTGGCCCGCCAGAGCGGCGTCCCGGTGGCGGCCCTGGAGCGCTACCGCGAGTCCCGCAGCGGCGACGAGGAAACCGGCATCGACGCGATCCAGGTGCCCGACCTCGACCTCGTCCCCGGGGTCGAGGTCGAGACCGGCCTCGGCGCCTGGGCCGTCTACGAGACGCCCGGCCACGCGCCCTCCCACGTCGTCCTGCACCAGCCCGAGCACAAGCTGATGATCTCCGGCGACCACCTGCTCGGCCGCACCGTCCTCTTCTTCGACCACGGCCACACCCCCGACCCGGTCGGCGAGTTCCTCTCCAGCCTGAGCGAGGTCGAGCCGCTGGAGACCGAACTCTGCCTGCCCGGGCACGGGCGCCCCTTCCGCGACCCGGAGGCGAAGATCGCCGAGGCGCGGCGCCAGGTCGAGGGGCTGCTCGGCAAGGTACGAGAGTCGCTGGGCGGAGGCGAGAAGCCGGCCTTCCAGGTGGTCGCCGACATCGTCGGTCCCGAGAACCTCGACACCCCGGCCAGCGCCTGGGTCCTGCAGATCGTCCTCTCCTGCCTCGACCACCTGGCGCTCGGCGGCGAGGTTGTCTCGGTGCAGGGAAGCGACCCCCAGAGATGGAGGATGGCGTAGGGAGTCGGTGCCCGACCCCTATACCCTTCGCGACCGTGGCTAGCTTCACTTACGAGAAAGAGGTGGCGGCACCGCCCGAGACGGTGTTCGAGGTGCTGACCGATCATCGCGGGTACGCCAAGATCACGACGCTGCGCAAGGCGGTGCTGGAGCGGGAGGGGGAGCCGGCACCGAACGGGGTGGGGGCGATCCGCGTCTTGAGCGCGGTCGGACCGCCGCTGCGCGAGGAGGTCATCGCCTATGAGCCGGCCTTCCGCTTCTCCTACAAGCTGCTCTCCGGGTTGCCCGTGCGCGATCACGTCGGCACCGTCGAGCTGACCCCGAGCGGCGCCGGCACCAGGGTCGTCTACGCGGTCCGGACCACGCCGACCGTGCCGCTCGCCGGCGCGCTGGTGGTCGCCGGGGTCAAGGTGGGCATCAGGCAGCTGCTCGGCGGCGTCGCCAAGGAGTCCGAGCGGCGCGCGGCGAATGGTTGAGGGCGGGCCCGAGGCCCGCCGCTGGCGCGACGCACCACTGCTGCGCGACGCAGATCGCCTGCTGCACCAGAACCGCTGGCTGGCGATCGGGATCCTCGCCTTCGCGCTCATCTTCAGCGCCGGCGCCGTCGGCTACGAGCTGCTGAAGCGGCCCGCCGACGTCCACAACCCGGACGCGATCTTCAAACCGCAGAAGCCGCCCAAGCCGAAGCGGGCAAAGACGGTCAACTGGCCGATGTTCGGCCTCAACCCGGCCCGCACCCGCTACCTGCCGGTCAACGGGATCAAGCCTCCGTTCGACAAACTCTGGCGTTACACGAACCGGCCGCTGCTGGAGTTCCCGCCGATCTACGTCGGCGGCAAGCTCTACCTGGTCAACAACAGCGGCTACGCGATCGCCCTCGACGCCGACACCGGCAAGGTCCTCTGGGAACGGCGGATCGGCCGCCTCAACGCCTCCTCGCCGACCTATTACCGCCATCGCCTCTACATCGTCAACCTGGTCCCTGGCCACATCGTCAAGCTCGACGCCAAGACCGGCAGGACGATCTGGAAGAGATCATTGCCGGGGAGGGCGGAGTCCTCACCCGTGGTGATCGACCGCACCGCCTACTTCGGCTGCGAGGACGGCAACCTCTACGCGCTCAGCACGGTCAGCGGCGACGTGCGCTGGGCGACTCCGCTGGGCGGGCCGATCAAGTCGGCTCCCGCCTATTTCGGCGGCAAGATCTTCGTCGGCGACTACGGCGGCTACATGAACGCGGTCGACGCAAAGAGCGGAAAGCTGATCTGGCAGAGCGGCTCGCTCGGCCCCGGCTTCGGGGCCTCCGGCGCCTTCTACTCGACCCCCGCCATCGCCTACGGCCGCGTCTACGCTGGCAACAACGACGGCCGCGTCTACAGCTTCGACACCAGCGACGGCACCCTCGCCTGGACCTACTCGACCGGCGGCTACGCCTACTCCGGCCCGACCGTCGCCAACACCCAGCACAGCCCGCCGACCGTCTTCATCGGCTCCTTCGACGGCAACGTCTACGCCCTCGACGCCAAGGACGGCGGCGTGCGCTGGAGCCGCTCGGCCGGGGGGCAGGTGGTCGGCTCGCTGTCGGCGGTCGGCGACATCGTCTACGTCGCCGAGTTCACCAACAAGACGACCAGCGGTTTCATGATGAGGAGCGGGCGCCGCGTCTTCCGCTACCCGAAGGGCACCTACTCGCCGGTCATCTCCGACGGGCGCCGGATCTTCCTGACCGGCTACTCGAGCATCACCGCGCTGCGACCCCACCGGGGGGCGGCGGCGGTAGGCGAGGCGCACCCGGCGCGTAAGGCGGGAAAGCGCCGGAATGCAGGCGGGCCTTGAGGACTTCGAGGCTGGCCGAGTAGTTCTGGATCCGGTAGCTGCTGGTGCTGCCGAAGTCCTGGTAGTAGACGAGCATCTTGCAGCGCGGGTGCTTCTGCACCCAGGCGAACAGCTTGCTGACGAAGGCCGGATCGTCGCCGGCTTCGAGGCCCCACTCGGTCAGCGCGAATGGCTTCTTGGCGGCGTAGCGGTTGTAGAGGCCGCTGAGCGACTTCCATTCCGGGTAGGAGGCGTAGAAATCGGTGCCGGCCCAGTCGACCCAGCGCGAGCCGGGCCAGAAGTGGCGGGGCCGGTTCTGCGGCACGGTCGGCGAGCCCGAGGGCAGCGGGCTCCAGACGATCGCCACCGGCGCCTTCGGCAGGCCGCCGACGCTCGCGGCCAGCGGCGGCAGGCCGGCTTCGTCCAGGCGCTCGTCGATCTGCGCCGCCTTGGCGCCGCCGTGGACGATCACGTAGATGCGGCGGAAGGCGAGCTTGTACCAGCGCGGCGTGTGGGCGGAGTCGCGGGCGCCGCCGCCGCAGTCGTAGGAGGCGTAGACGTTGAGGCAGCGGTTGGGCTCGCCCAACGGCCGCACGTAGGCGCGCATCTTCTTCTCGGCGAAGAGCCGGTTGAGGCGGATCAGATATTCGTCGCCGGCCCCCTGCGCGATCGAGCGCGGGCTGATGATCTCGTGCCCGTCGTTGTTGTCGGCGGTGGTGATGTGGATCACCGGCCTTGCCCGCGCCGTCTGCCAGCGGCGGATCGAGTCGGGGAAGTCGCTGCCCCAGGTGCGGAAGGACTCGATCACCGCGGGGTGCTTGCTGACCGCGGTGCTGAATTCGCCGAACTGGGCCGGGTCGCCGGTGTCGGAGACGCCGAACCAGACCTTCTTGCCGGGCGGTTCGAGCAGCCCGGCGCCGGCCGGCGCGGCGAAGGCGAGTGCCAGCGTGACAAGGGCGGCCAGCGTGCAGGCGGCGCCCCGGACCTTGTGTCCACGGGTCATCCGCGTCCTTTTCGACTGGGTACGCCCATGACCTTCACAACACGCGAGATCGCGCGTATGCTCGCCGCCGAGCTGCCATCCGCCGAACTCGGGCCAAGAGCTAGCCAGGGAGAGTGATCGGCAATCCGCCGCTCGGCGTACCGCGTCGAGCGGCCGGGGGGTGCCGGCGGCGGCCTGCCAAAGGTTTCAGCCCGCGCTATTGGGGCAGAAAGTCTTTGTAAGCCACCTAGGAGGAGAGATGTCGACGCTTGCAGTCATCGCCATAGTCGTCGTCGCCCTGATCGTCATCGTGTTGCTCGTATCGGCGGCCCGGCGGTCCAGCCAGCGTCGCGAATTGGGCGCCGCTCAATCTGAGGCCAAGCACGACGACGTTCGCCACCACCGGGAGCGGGCGGATGAGAGCCGGACCGAGGCCGCGATCGCCGAGGAGCGGGCGAAGCGGGCCCAGGTCGAGGCCGAGCTCGACGACGAGCGGGCCAGCGCCCGCGAGCGCGAGCTCAACGAATAGGGGCGGGGACCCCCCAGAAGAAGGAGAGAGAAAATGGCTGAGACCAAAACCGGTCCAAAAAAAGCGAAAGCGAAATCGAGCAGCGCCAAATCGAATGCGACGGGGAAACCGAGACGCACGAGTTCATCGCGCAAACCGAAAGCGCGCCCTTCGAGCTCGCGGACGGCAAGCAGATCGAGGTCGAAAAGCTCGTCGCGTGAAGCGCCAACGAGCAAGCCGAAAGCCGCGTTGGAAACGGTCGAGGAGACCGCCAAGAACGCCGGTGGCACGGTGGGCCACGCGGTCAGCAAGGCCAAGGTGCCGCTGATGGCAGGGGGCGCGGCCCTCGCCGCCGGAGCGGGTGGCCTCGCGCTCGGCGCCCGTCAATCTCACCGCAAGAGCGGCCTTGGGCAGATCAGCTCCAAGGACCTGGCGAAGGCGGCGAGGAAGGCCGGCGACGTCGGCGCGCAGATCGGCGAAGTGGCACTGGAGGTGCGGCGCGCCCGCGAGACGACCAACGGGCATAGCCACCGCTCCCCGATCGAGGTTGTGCTGCAGGGCCTGACGTCGCGGCGCGCGCGCGGCTAAGCGGCGAGTGCCCCGGAGTCCTCGGCGACGATCGCCAGGACTTCGGGGGCGAACTTGGAGATGAAGCTGGGGCCGACGCCGCTGATCTCGATCAGGGCATCGGCGTCGGCGGGGCGGATCGCGGCGATCGCGCTGAGGGTGCGGTTGTTGGCGACCGTGTAGGCGGGCTTGCCGGCGGCGGCCGTGAGGCGCCACGCCTTGAGCGCCTCGAAGAGGGGCTCGTCGGCGGGGGAGAGATCGGGCGGCGGGGCGGCGGAGCCACTTGCCTTCTTGGTCCGCCGCACCGCGATCGTCGCCGGGTCGGGCAGCCAGCTCTCCGGCTCGCAGAAGTCGCAGCAGCGCTCCAGCGGCGCGCCGGCGAGGCGGTCGCCGAAGTGGTCAAGCAGCGAGCGGCGGCGGCAGCGATCGGAGTAGATGAACGATTTGATCGCGTGGTAGGCGCGCCAGCCGCGCTCGTGGGCGATCGCCAGCTCGGGGTCGCCGGCGCGCTGTTCGTTGAAGCGAACCAGGCGCCCGAGGTCCATCTTCATCGCCAGCAGCACGGCGCGAGCCGGCAGCCCGTCGCGGCCGGCGCGGCCGGCCTCCTGGTAGTAGGCCTCGACGCTGGTCGGGATCGCCATGTGCCAGACCGAGCGCACGTCAGCTTTGTCGACCCCCATGCCGAAGGCGTTGGTGGCGACGATCACGTCGACGTCGCCGCTCATGAAGCGCTGCTGAACCGAGGTCCGCTGCTCGGCTTCCATCCCGGCGTGGTACGGGAGCACGGCCTGGCCGGCTTCGCGCAGCGTCGCCGCCACCTCGTCGGTGTCCTTGCGGGTGCCGCAGTAGACGATCGCCGGCCGGTTGGCCGGGTCGGCCAGGCCGGCCTCGAGCAACGCCTGGCGCCGCGCCTTGGAGCCGGTGCCTTCAAGCGGCACAACGTCGAAGGAGAGGTTGGGGCGGTCGAAGCCGGAGCGCACCTGCAGCGGCTCGCGCATCCCGAAGCGGGTGGCGATCTCCGCCGCCACCATCTTGGTCGCGGTCGCCGTGCAGGCCATCACCGTCGGCCGCCCGAGCCGGTCGGCGATCTGCGGCAGCCGCAGGTAGTCGGGCCGGAAGTCGTGCCCCCACTCCGAGACGCAGTGGGCCTCGTCGACCGCGATCAGGTCGATCCGCCGCTGCGCCAGCGCATCGAGGAAGACGTTGGACCCGAAGCGCTCCGGCGAGCAGTAGACGATCCGCGCCTCGCCGCTCCGCACCTGCCCAATCGCCCGCCGCGCCGCCTCCGCATCCATGTTCGAGGAGATCATCGCCACGGGATGCCCCGCCGCCGTCAACCGCGTCCACTGATCCCGCATCAACGCGATCAGCGGGGAGACCACGATCGTCAGGTCCTCAGTAGCAAGCCCCGGCAGCTGATAGCAGAGGCTCTTACCCCCACCCGTAGGCATCACGATCAACGAATCGCGCCCTTCGAGGGCCGCTTCCACCGCCTCCTTCTGCCCAGGGCGCCAGTGCTCGAACCCGAGCTCCCCGAGCAGCTGATCAGCCCTATCTCCAGTCGCGACAGTCACCCGCCCAGGCTACGCACCCGACCGGCGCGTCGCGCCCGCCCTCGCCGGAGTTTGCGGCCGGCTGGGGCTCTCCGCTGGAGTTCGCGGACGTCCCTCCGGGTGGGTGGCGCCGGTGGAGAGGCCGAGAACGGACACCCCGTGCCCGCCCGCAGGCCTCTCCACCGGCGACAGGCCCCGCCCGGCCGGGGCCTCCGTCCCTAACTCTGTTCGCCGGAAACGATGACCGCCGGAACCTGCGACAGCTTCTCCGCCAACGTATCGATCGCCTGCGCCAGCTTGCGCGTGTCGGCCTTGGTCAGCTCTTCATAGGAGACGAACCCGCCGGCCGTTTCGTACGGCTTCAGCGCCGCGTAGACCTTCTCGAAGTCGGCTTCGATTTCCTTGGCCAGCTCCGGATCTCTCTTGCTGAGCAGCGGCTCGACCGCTTCGAAGGCCGCCTCGGAGCCTTCGACGTTGGCCTTGAAGTCGACCAGGTCGATGTGCGAGTAGCGCTCCTCCTCGCCGGTGATCTTCGAGGCCGAGACCTCGCCGAGCAGCTCGTTGGCGCCGTTGGCGATCTGCACCGCCTGCAGCTCGACGGTTTCGACTTTCTTCGCCAGTTCTTCGACGTCGGCTTCGAGCTGCTTGGCGACCGGGGCCATGCCCTTGGCGGTGCCTTCTTCCCAGAGCGCCTTCTCGATCACGTGGAAGCCGCTCCATTCGCTCGGCGGCACGTCGTTCTCGCGGGCGTCGATGCGGGGGTCGAGGTCGCCGAAGGACTCGGCCACCGGCTCGATCCGCTCGTAGGGGATGCGGGCGGCGGGGTAGAGCAATTTCGCCTTGGCGACGTTGCCGGCGACGACCGCGGCGACGAACGGCCTGGTTTCCGCGACCAGCTCGTCGGTGTTCCGCTCGAGGTATTCGCGGTACTGCTCGACCGCCGCTTCGACCTCGGGGCTGTTGCTCGCCTTGAGCTCGCCGCTGACGGTCAGGGTGCCGCGCTCGTCGTCCCCGCCCGGGCAGTAGATGACGTATTCGCCTTTCTCCAGGGTCAGCGCGAAGCTGCCGGAGAGGCCGTCGGAGAGGTTCTCCTTCTCGCCGAGGATCGTTTCCCCGTCCATGATCTCCATCTCGGTCACCTTCGCGGTGCCGGCGTTTTCGACTTCGAAGTTGATCGGGCCGGCGGGCGCTTTGGCGTCGTGCGGCTCACAGCCGGCGTCGGTCAGTTTGAAGGTCATCTTCTTGGCGCCCGCGGGGGCGTCTTCGCTGGAGCCGCAGGCGGCGGCGAAGAGGGCCAGCAGGCCGACCGCAAGGGCGATCGACAGGGCTCGGACGAGGGAACGATTCATCGGGGAAATGCTCCTTTTTGCGACTCGGTGAGAGAAGTTAGGTGACCCTATTTAGGGCACCCTATAAAAAACCGACGAATGGAGTCGGAATAGGCTGGCGCAGGCGTGTCGAGAGGGGTGTGGCGCTCAGCCGAGCAGCGTTTCGCCGACGTAGCCGCCCTTGCGCGCGCCCGGGGGGACGGCGAAGACGGCGCTGCCGACGTGCTTGATGTACTCGTTGAGCGCGTCCGTCGAGCCGAGCCGGCGCTGGATCGCGACGAACTGCTTCTCCGGGTCGCGCTGGAAGGCGATGAAGAAGAGGCCGGCTTCGAGCTCGCCGAGGCTCTCGTCGACGCCGTCGGTGAAGGAGTAGCCGCGGCGCAGGATGCGCTCGCCGTCGTTGAACTGGGCGGAGGCGAGGCGGACGTGGGCGTCGACCGGGATCGTCGGCAGCCCGCTGGCCTGCTTCTCGTCGAGCGGTAGCGGCTCGAACTCGTCGTGGCCCCCGAGCGGGGCACCGCTGTACTTGGCGCGGCCGATCGTCTGCTCCTGGTCTTCGAGCGGGGAGCGGTCCCAGATCTCCAGCAGCATGCGGATGCGGCGGGTGACCAGGTAGCTGCCGCCGCGCATCCAGGCCGGGCCTTCGCCGCCGACCCAGACGAAGCGGTCCATGGCGTCGGTGTCCTCGGCCTTGATGTTGACGGTGCCGTCTTTGAAGCCCATCAGGTTGCGCGGGGTGTCCTGCGCGCGGCTGGTGCTGGCGGTGCGGCCGAAGCCGAGCTGGGACCAGCGCATCGCCACCGTGCCGCGGCCGATCCGCGCCAGGTTGCGGACCGCGTGGAAGGCGACCTGGGGGTCGTCGGAGCAGGCCTGGACGCAGATGTCGCCGCCGCTTTCGCCGGGGTTGAGCTCGTCGGCGGGGAGCGGTGGGATCTCGCGCAGCGCCGCCGGCCGCTTCGCCGCCAAGCCCAGGCCGCGCTTCTCGAACAGGCTCGGGCCGAAGCCGAAGGTGACGGTGAGGTTGGAAGGGAGGTGGCCGACCGTCTCGCCGGTGTCGTCGGGCGGCGCCGGCTCGAGGTCGTTGACGTCGCCGATCATCTCGCCGGCGGTCATTTCCGCCGCAGCCTGCGTCCACTCCCGCATCAGCTCGCGCAGCTCAACCGGGTTTTCGGTCTGCAGGTCGAAGGAGGCGAAGAAGAGCCGGTCCTGGGCGGGGGTGTCGATCCCGGCCTGGTGGGCGCCGTAGAAGGGGACGCTGCCGGTGCCGTCGCCGCTGGCCTCGGCCGACTCCTGGCCGACCAGGTAGCCGCTGCCGGCGAGGCCGATCCCGGCCGCGCCGATGCCGGCGGACCTGAGCAGGCTGCGGCGGGTTATCGGGCTCATCGGTGGCTGCGCTAGGCCGGGTTCTGGGCCGGTGCGCCCTGGCCCTGGGCGGTGGCGACGCTGCCGCTCGCGCGGCGCCGTCGCAGGCGGTCCGGCCAGAGCACGTAGAGGGTCATCGGCACCGCGTAGAGCAGGTAGACCGCGACCTCGATCTGGGTCGGGGTCGGCTGCAGGCCCAGCATCCCGGTCAGCAGCGCGCCGCTGACCGTGCCCGGCTGGACCAGCCAGGTGAGGTCGAGCGCCTGGCTCTGGAAGCTGTTGATCCAACCCGCCTCGTGGCCGGTGTGGGCGGCGGAGGCGAGTAGTCCCGCGGCGACGAAGACGAGGATCAGGCCGGTGAAGCGGAAGAAGCGGGTGAGGTTGATGCGGACGCCGCCGCGGTAGAGCCCGAGCCCGATCGCGATCGCGGCGATCAGCCCGAGCACGGCGCCGGCGCCGGCGGCGGTGGTGTCGGTCGAGTCCTGGAAGGCGGCGAGTAGGAAGACCGAGGTCTCGAAGCCCTCGCGCAGGACCGCGAGGAAGGCCATCCCGACCAGGGCGAAGGTGGAGCCGGTGGCCAGCGCCGAGGCCGCCTCGCCCTCCAGCGTGCCTTTGATGCTGCGCGCGTGACGCCGCATCCAGACGATCATGTAGGTGACCGCGGCGACGGCGACGACGCCGATGATCGTCTCCAGACCCTCCTGCTCCTTCTGCGGCAGCTGTTCGCCGATCAGGTCGAGGCCGACGCCGACGGCGGTGCAGACGGCGATCGCGATCGCGACGCCGATCCACATCTGCTGCATGGCGTCGCGCCGTCCCTCCTTGACCAGGAAGGCGGCGATGATGCCGACGATCAGAGAGGCCTCGACGCCCTCTCGCAGGGTGATTACGAAGGTGGGAATCATGCTTAGGCGCCCCTAATAAGGGCAGCCAAAACCTAGCAGGCCGCTAGGTATTGGGCAGCCAAGGGTCCGACCACTGCGCTATGCCGCGAGTCAGGTCCTTGGCTGCGTCCGGGCCCCAGGTGCCGGGGGCGTAGGGAAGGGCCGGCCCCGGTTCGTCGAGCAGGGGCTGGACCACGCGCCAGGTCTCCTCGATCGCGTCCTGGCGGGTGAAGAGGGTGTGGATGCCGTCGATCGCGTCGCCGAGCAGGCGCTCGTAGGGCTCGGGCTCCTCGCCCGGCGTCTTCTCGAACAGGACCTCGAGGTCGGCCGGCTCGAACGCCTCCTCGCCGGCCTTCTTCGCGTAGAGGCGCATCCGCGAGCCGGGCGTGGGCTCGATCCGGATCGTCATCTGGTTCGGTTCCGGCGTGCGGCCGTGGCCGATCCCGAGGCTCGGCGGCCGCTTGAAGACGACCGTCACCTCGCTCGCCTTGGCCGGCATGCACTTGCCGGCGCGGATGAAGAAGGGAACGCCGCTCCAGCGCCAGTTGTCCACCTCGAGCTCCACCGCGGCGAAGGTCTCGGTCGTCGAGTCGGGGGCGACGTCCTTGACCTCGAGGAAGCCGTCGTACTGGCCGCGCACGTAGCGCTTCGGGTCGGCGGCCCGCATCGCCTTGAAGAATTCGAGCTTCTTGTCGCGGATCGAGTCGTGGTGGTTGCCGGTCGGCGGCCCCATCCCGACCAGCGCCAGCACCTGCAGGGCGTGGTTCTGGATCACGTCGCGCATCGCCCCGACCGCGTCGTAGAAGCGGCCGCGATCGTCGACCCCGAAGTTCTCGGCGATCGTCATCTGCACGTGGGAGACGTGCTCGCGGTTCCAGACCGGCTCCAGGATCGAGTTGACGAAGCGCAGGTAGGTGATGTCCATCACCGGCTCCTTGCCGAGGTAATGGTCGATCCGCAGGATCTGGTCCTCGTTCAGCACCGTGCAGAGTTCGGCGTTGAGGGCCCGTGCCGATTCGAGATCGTGGCCGAACGGCTTCTCGATCACCACGTGGGCGTTCTCGGCCAGCCCCGCCTGGCCGAGGCCGGCGACGACAGTGGCGAACAGAGAGGGCGGAATCTCGAGGTAGAAGACCGGGTTCTGGGCGTCGCCCAGCGCTGCCTTGACGCGCTCGAAGGTGGCGGCGTCGGCGTAGTCGCCCTGTACGTAGGTGAGGCGGGCGGCGAGCCGCGCGAGGACGTCCTCGTCGGGATCGCTGACGGTGGCGACGATCGAGTCCCTCGCGTGCCGGCGCAGCTGCTCGTCGTCCCACTCGTCGATCGCGACGCCGACGATCGGGCACTCGAGCTTGCCGCGAGCCTCGAGTCGGTAGAGCGCCCGGAAGGTCATTTTCTTCGCCAGGTCGCCGCTGATGCCGAAGATCGCCAGCACCCCGGCGGCGGAATCGGCGTGGTGTGCGACGGCCTTGCCCATTCGGCCGCTGAGGCTATCGCTCGCCGCCCCAGCGCCTAGGATTCGCAACCCGGTTGCTTCTTGTCGCCCACAGGGCTACAAGCGGCAACCGCCCCCAGCTCGGCAGCGCCTACCAGTGGAGGTTTTGATGGAACTCGGGATCGTCGGTCTTGGACGCATGGGCGCCAACATGGCTCGCCGCCTGATGCGGGACGGCCACAAGATCGTCGCCTACGACGTCAACCCCGAGGCGGTCGCGACGCTGGCCGGCGAGGGGGCCGGGGGCGCCTCTTCGCTCGAGGACCTGGCGGCGAAGCTGAGCGCGCCGCGCTCGGTCTGGGTGATGGTCCCGGCCGGCGAGATCACCGAGCAGACCGTGGATGCGGTCGCCGCCGTGCTCGAGTCCGGCGACGCGATCGTCGACGGCGGCAACTCCTACTACCGCGACGACATCCGCCGCGCCGCCAAGGTGGGGGAGCAGGGCCTCGACTACGTCGACTGCGGCACCAGCGGCGGCGTCTTCGGCCTCGACCGCGGCTACTGCCTGATGATCGGCGGGCCCGACCGGGCGGTCGAGCGGCTCGATCCGATCTTCGCCTCGCTGGCGCCGGGGGTCGAGCAGGCGGAGCGCACGCCGGGGCGCAGCGGCGAGGTCTCCCCGTCGGAGAACGGCTACCTGCACTGCGGCCCCAACGGCGCTGGGCACTTCGTGAAGATGGTCCACAACGGGATCGAGTACGGGGTGATGGCGGCCTACGCCGAGGGGCTCAACATCCTCAAGAACGCCAACGCCGGCAAGGTCCAGCGCGAGGCCGACGCCGAGACGGCGCCGCTCGAGCAGCCCGAGTACTACCAGTACGACCTCGACCTGCCCGAGGTGACCGAGGTCTGGCGGCGCGGCTCCGTGATCGGCTCCTGGCTGCTCGACCTGACCGCGGCCTCGATGCAGGAATCTCCCGACCTCTCCGACTTCGCCGGCCGCGTCTCCGACTCCGGCGAGGGGCGCTGGACCTCGATCGCGGCGATCGACGAG
Source organism: uncultured Solirubrobacterales bacterium (assembly GCA_963762325.1). Classification (GTDB taxonomy): domain Bacteria; phylum Actinomycetota; class Thermoleophilia; order Solirubrobacterales; family 70-9; genus VAYN01. The sequence continues at coordinate 63,509 of CAVXKQ010000011.1, forward strand.
GGGGTGCCAGCGCCCGTCCTTACCTCGGCCCTCTATGAGCGCTTCGCCTCGCGCGGCAACGACGACTTCGCCGACAAAGTGCTCTCGGCGATGCGCAAACAGTTCGGCGGCCACGACGAGAAGACGAGCTAGCCGGATGGCGCCCAGGCTCGAGGTCGTCGCCGACGAGAAGGCGGCGGCACGGCGCGCCGCCGAGCTGATCGCCGAGGCGGGGGAGGCCGCGGCCGCGGCGCGCGGCCCGTTCGGGATGGCGCTGAGCGGCGGCCGCTCGCCCTGGGCGATGCTGGCGATCCTCGGCGAACTCGAGCAGATGCCGTGGAGTGGGACCGAGCTGTTCCAGGTCGACGAGCGGGTCGCCTCGCCGGGCAGCGAGGACCGCAACCTCACCCACATGGTGCTCGGGCTCTCGATGGACCACCAGGCGGCGCTGCGGCCGATGCCGGTCACCCAGCGCGACCTCGAGGCGGCAGCCCGTGAGTACGAATCCTCGCTGCCGGAGTGCCTCGACCTGGTCCACCTCGGGTTGGGGCCCGACGGCCACACCGCCTCCCTCGTCCCCGGCGACCCGGTGCTGGAGGTGAACGACCGCCGCGTCGCCCTGACCGGCGGCGAGTACCAGGGCCACCGCCGCATGACTCTCACCTACCCGGGGATCGACTCCGCCCGCCAGATCCTCTGGCTTGTCACCGGCGCCGAGAAGCGGGAGCCGTTAGAAAAGCTGCTTGCCGCCGATCCCTCGATCCCCGCAGGGCGGGTGCGGAACGAGAACATGATCGTGGTCGCCGACGAGGCCGCGGCGCCCCAGGGCTCCTAGCGGGCCGGGTCGTCAAGCGACAGTCGGGCTTTGACCTCCCCGAGCTTCCCGATTCGGGGATCGGCGGCACCGACCATGCGCTCCAGGAGCCGTTCGATCTCCGCCAGGTCTATGGGGTCCGTGGCGATGAGCATCTGCTCGATGTCGAGCCAGTCCTTGGGGCGATCGAACATCGCCTTGCAGACGGCCAGGTGCTCGGGAGAGAGGATCGAAAGCGTGGTCCCTCCGAATGGAACCCGACGGGCGCCGCGCCGCATCTTCTCGTGGAACTCGTCATTGGAGAAGAAGAGGTCGACCGCGTTGCGCCCCCACCACAGCCGCACCTGCCCGTCTCGTTCGAGAACGGCGAGGTCAAGGCCGACGTCGACCCCGAGCGGAGCGAGGGCGTCGCGCACCTGCGGCCAGCGGTCGGTGGCGACGAAGACGTTGACGTCGATGTCGACGGTGGCGCGGGGCTCGGCGTAGTAGGCAAGGGCGAGGGCGCCGCCGATCGCGTGCGGGACCTTGGCCGCGTCGAGTTGCCGGTGGATCGCGACGACCTTCTCGGGGAGGGGAGGTTCCGAGTCGGACCGGTGCGGGGAGACGGGTCCGGCCGCGGTCACTTCAGGCTGCCTTCAGCCGTGGGAAGTCGATCGTGTCCGCTCGCCGGCGCAGCGGCAGGGCATCGGCCAGCAGCAGCAGATCCTCCAGCGCCGCGCCTCTTTCGGCTGGGGTCGCACCGACCCATTCGCTGACCGACCTCGCGGCGTCGGAAACGGCTGCGGTGGGGTCGGTCGGGCGGTCGCTGCGATCCTCGTTCGCGAGTGCGTCGAGGAGCAGGCGCCTCAGCATCGGGTCCGGTCGCTCTCCTTTCGCCAAGCGGCCGAGAAGCTCTCGTGCCGCACGATCGACGGGTGGGGAGGCAATGGGCGCTCCGGCTCTCTGCGCCGCCTCGCGCAGCTCGCCCGCGCTCGGTGGCTTTGTGGCTTTTTCCTGCGCCTTTGCGATGGCCTCATCGGTCAGCTCTCGGAAGGTCGCAAGCGTGCGGCTCCGTGGCCCCGTGGGCGTGCTGCGGGACTCCCGTATTTCGAAGGTGCCCCTCTTGGTGGCAACTATGAATGCCATAGTGGGTAAATAGTACCACTATAATTTGAGATCCCGGTGGGGATGCCTCCATCGGCGCAGAAATGCAGGACAGAGCGCTAGGCTGGCGCCGATGCAGACCCTCGAGGGCCTCGACGACCGGGCGCTGGCGCTCGACGGGAGCAACCTGCAGATCCTGCGCTGGGGGTCGGAGCAGGACCGGGTGCCGCTGGCCAGCCTGAGCCCGGCGAAGATCGAGCGCGACGACAAGCGCAAGCTCTTCGGCGCCGACGAGCAGCGGGTGCGGCTCGGGTTCGGCGGCCTCGTCACCAACATCTGGGTCCCGCTTGAGCGGCAGGCCGAGGCCGAGGCGTTCGCCGCCGCGGTCGATGCGGCGCGCGAGTCGGCTTAGCTCGTTCTGCGGCGCCGGGTTAGGAGGACTCGCCGAGCGCGACCGCGTGATTGGCGACGATTGTGCCCTCGGGGTCCCAGGTGCGCTTGACGTCCGCCAGGCGCGAGCAGGTCTCGGCCGGGAGGATTGCGTCGACGTCGCAGGGCGAGTCGATGAAGTTGTAGTAGCCGCCCGCGGCCCGGAAGGGGGCCAGGGCGTCGTCGAGCCGCTTCAGGTCGCGGGGCACGGTCTCGCCGGCGTCGGGGGCCATCAGGGCGCCGACCGCCTCCATCACGAAGGGGAAGTCGAGCTTGTCGAGGGCGCCGGCGCTCTCGCTGCGGCGGGCCAGGGCGCCGCCGAGGTGGCGCAGCTCCGCCAGCAGCAGGGTCGAGCCGGTCTCCGGCCCGGGGCCGTTGGCGACGAAGGCCTCGATCGCCTCGTCGGTCAGCTCCGCGATCGGGGCCTGGGTGGTGAGGCCGGGGACGGGCTGCTCGGGATCCATGTGGATGCGGCAGAGGCCGGCGGTTGGCATCGGGCCGAAGGTGTCCATGATCGGCTCGCCGATTGCGCGCAGCGGCGCGATCAGCTCGTCGCCGGCCGCGGCGTCGCCGGTAAAGCAGGCGTCGATCGTGATCAGCGGCACGCCGCGCAGCGGCTCCGGCACGTCTGGGATCGGCGGCGGCCGCAGCAGACGGGCGACCGAGGTGATCTCCTCCGGCGCGGTCGCGGCCCAGTCGCGGTAGGCGCGGAAGGCGTCGGCGCCGAGCTCGGCGGGGAAGATGAGGATGCCACCGTAGACCTCGGCGATCGGCAGTAGCGAGAGGTGCAGGGCGGTGACCACGGCGTAGCCGCCGCCCCCGCCGCGCAGCGCCCAGAAGAGGTCGGGGTCGTCGCTGGCGGTGACGCTGAGCTGTTCGCCGGCGGCGGTGACGACGTCGATCCCGGCGACGCTGTTGCAGGCGAACCCATACTGGCGACCGAACCAGCTGAGGCCGCCGCCGAGCGTGTAGCCGATGACGCCGACGTCGGGCGAGGAGCCGGGCAGGGAGGTGAGCCCGTGCTCACCGGCCGCCTCGGCCAGCTCCAGCGAGAGCACCCCGGCCTCGACCCGGGCGGTGCGCTCCTCCGGGTCGATCTCGACTCCACGCATGCGCTCGGTCTTGAGCAGGATCGTGCCGTCGAGCGGTGGCAACGGCCCCGCCCCGTGGCCGGTTCCCTGCGCGGCGACCTTGAGGCCGTTGGCGGCGGCGAAGCCGACCGTCGCGGCGACGTCGGACGCGCTCTCGGCGAAGACCACAGCCTCCGGCTGCTGGTCGACCGCGAGGTTCCAGGCCAGTCGCGCTTGGTCCCAATCGGGGTCGCTGGGCACGGCGAGATGGCCGTCGATCTGGAGTCCGCTCAGGTCGCTCATGCCGGGCACCTTTTCATCACGGGGCCGCGGCTTCAAGCCCGGCCGCCACGGAGCCGTTGGGAAGCTCAGCCGCGCAGGCGGATGTGCTCGACCTCTTCGCCGCGGGCGATGAAGACGTCGTGCACGAGTGCCGGCGGGAAGAGGCCGTGGGCGGCGACGCCGGGGTCGGCCTCGAGCCGGGCGGCCAGCTCGGCCGGGTCGGCGATGGCGCCGCGGTAGTCGGCGATCGTGCCGCCGTCGGGGCTGGGGGGGACGTCGCGCAGCTCGACCTCGTCGCCGAGCCGGGCCAGGGTGGAGGCAAGGCCGAAGGAAAAGAGCTCCAGCGGCACCGGCCCGCGCAGGGCGTCGACCGGCTTGCTCGAGTCGGCGATGACGACGAAGCGCTCGGCCGCCGCGGCGACGATCTTCTCGCGCAGATGGGCGGCGCCACCGCCCTTGATCAGCCAGCCGTCGGGGTCGACCTCGTCGGTGCCGTCGATGGCGATGTCGAGGCGTCGCAGGGCGCTGAACTCCTCGACCGGGATGCCGAGCTCGCGCGCCTGCTTCTCGGTCGCGACCGAGGTGGCGACGCAGCGGATGCCGGCGAGGCCGCGGCGGGCGAGCGCCGGCAGCAGGTGGGCGACGGTCGAGCCAGTGCCGAGGCCGACCGTCATCCCGTCCTCAGCCAGCTCCGCCGCGGCCTCGGCCGCAACCCGCTTCTCCATCTCCGCCCCGCTCACGCGGCGCACTCTAACCGTGGGGTCGATCGCCGCCCCGCTCACCCCGCGCATCCGATCACGGGGGTCGATGGGCCGATATGTCGCGTATAGGGCGACTTATCGGCCCATCGACCTATAGTCGCGTGGGTGGATGCGCGCTTGTGGGTTTCGAGTGGTGGGGCGGCGCCGCGGTCGGTGGCGCTCGAGGGCGAGGTGACGATCGTTGGGCGCTCGCCGGAGGCGGACGTGCGGCTCGACGACGAGGCGGTCTCCTGGAACCACCTCGAGATCGAGCGGCGCGGAGAGGTGCTGATGGCGACCGACCTCGACAGTCGCAACGGCACCGCCCTCAACGGCGAGCCGCTGGACCGGCCGCGGCGGCTGCGCAACGGCGACACGCTGATCGTCGGCGGCCACCGGCTTGAAGTCGCGGTAGGGCCGGCGACGCCGGTCGGGGCGACGCTGCCGAGCGACGGCCCCACGGTGGCGCTGAGCGCCGAGGAGCGGGCGACCGCGACGGCGCTGACTGCGCCCTACCGCAGCGAGGGTGCCTTTGCCGGCCGCCCCGCCACCCGGGCCGAGATCGCCGAGTCGCTGCAGGTGAGCGAGCGCACCGCCCAGCGCCGCCTCGACGCGCTCGCCGCCAAGCTCGGAGTGCCCGGCGACGCCGGCCGCGATCGCCCCCGCCAGATCGCCGCCCGCGTGATCGAGCTCGGCCTCGACCGCTGACGGCCGGCCGATGGGCCGATTTGTCGCCTCAGGCTCGACAAATCGGCCCCCGCTGTGCGCTGTGCGCTGTCTCGGACCGGGACAGACGTGGCTCGGTGGGGGGCGGGGGTGGCGTTGGCGGGTGCGGGTGCGGCGCCCAGCATGGGTGGGGCAACTTTCACTCCACCGAAAGGAATCGATCATGGGCATTCGAAACGCAGCAATCGCACTGTTCGCACTCCTCGTCCTCACTCTGCCGGCGAGCGCCGGCGCGGCGCCGTCGTCCGGGGCGGTTGTCTTCTCCCGCATCACCCAGCAAACCGAAACGAAAAAAGTCGAAGGCGAAACGCCGAAAGCCGGCGAAGCGCCGAAAACGGAAACGAAAACGATCGTCGAGGGCGGCCTCTTCGCGGTGCGCGACGGGCGTCTCAACCAGCTGACCGAAGACCCGACCGACACCGAACCGGCCTTCTCGCCCGACGGCACCTCGATCGCCTTCGTCCGCGGCGGCCATCTCTTCTCGGTCCGCGCCGACGGCTCCGGGCTGCGCCAACTCACCAGCGGCTCGGCGCTCGACTCGAAGCCGGTGGTCTCCCCTGACGGGCGGCTCGTCGCCTTCGAGCGCCGTACCGCGGCGGGAGCCCCGGCCGACCTCTACACCGTTCGCTCCCACGGCGGCGGCCTGCATCCGCTGACCAGCGGCGGCGCCGACGACCATGACGCCGACTTCTCGGCCGACGGCCGGGCGATCGCCTTCGTCCGCACCAATGGCGCCAACGACGACGTCTTCTCGGTTCGCCCGAGCGGCGCCAGGTTGGCGCGGCTGACCAGGACCGGTGGCGTCGACGAGTTCGAGCCGCGCTACTTCGCCGGCGGCATCCTCTTCAGCCGCGGCGACAGCAGCGACACGCCGGCCGCCTACGCCGACGTCTACACGATGTTGGCCAACGGCACCAAGGTGAAACCGCAGGTGCGCGGCGTCGGCTCGGCCTACGTCGAAGACGTCACCAGCAACGGGCACACGCTGCTGTTCCGTCGCGACCAGGGGCTGTGGGTGAAGCGCATCGGCCCGAGCAAGGCGCGCAAGCTCTGCCAGCTGCCGGACGGCTCGGAGACCAACGGCGTCTTCTCCTCCGACGGCCGCCGCGTCGCCGCCTTCGTCGCCGCCGACGAACGCGAGCAGCTGGTCGCAATAGACGTCGCCAACGGTCGCCAGCGCGACCTCGCCGAAGGGGTCGACCTGACCGAAGGCGACGGCACCACGATCGGGCCGGTCATCTCCTGGCAGCCCGTTCGCTGAGGGAACGACGGATTCCGGGGGAGATGCCCAAACCCCCGGAATCCGACCCAGCCCGTATAAGGAGCCGGTGGCAGAACTCGCCATCGGCTCCACTCTTGCGGGGTACCGCCTCGACGCGCTGATCGCGCGGGGCGGCATGGGCGTGGTCTACCGGGCTACCCACCTGGGCCTGGAACGCCCGGTGGCGCTGAAGGTGATCGCCCGCGAGCTGGCCGACCGCGAGGGGTTTCGCGACCGCTTCCTGCGCGAGTCGCGGCTCGCCGCCAGCCTCGACCACCCGGCGGTGGTGCCGGTCTATGACTCGCGCGAGGTCGACGGCGAGCTGATCGTGGCGATGCGGCTGGTCGCCGGCGGCGACCTGCGCAAGCTGATCGATCGCGAGGGGCCGCTGGCGCCGGTCCGGGCGATCGCCCTGCTCGGCCAGGTGGGGGAAGCGCTCGACGCCGCCCATGCCGCCGGCATCGTCCATCGCGACGTCAAGCCGCACAACGTGCTGGTCGAAGACGACCGCGCCTTCCTCTCCGACTTCGGCCTCGCCAAGGCGCTCGGCGACAGCGGCGTCCAGAGCGGCGCCTCGGTGGTTGGGACCGCCGAGTACATGTCGCCGGAGCAGTGGCGGGGGAGGGACGTCGGCCCCGCCGCCGACATCTACTCGCTCGGCTGCGTCCTCTTCGAGGCGCTGACCGGGATCGCCCCCTTTGCCCGCCAGGACGCCGAGAGCGAGCCGGAGATGCCGGCCGGCCTCGACGCCGTGATCGAGCGTGCCGTCGCCAAGGATCCCGGCCGACCGCTACCCGAGCGCCGGGGCGCTGATCGCCGCCGCCCGCGAGCGCGAGGGGGCGGGCATGGCGAGAACGCGGGTGCTCTCGGAGCCGGGCGCCCCAGCGGAGCAAGGCGGGGCGGGACCGCGCGAGCGCGCGACCGTGCCGATCGGCGCCGGAGAGGATCGTGCCGGCAGGGGGCGACGGGGCCGCTACCGACTGCCTCGTGGGCGCGCCTTGGCGGGAGCCGCCGCCGGGTTGGCGCTCGTCGTCGCCATGGCTCTGCTTGTCCTCTCCCTGCTCGGGGGCGACGGCATCGACGTCTCCGCGCCGATCCCGATCGGCGAGGCGCCACTGCGGGTTTCGGCGAGTACGTACGGGGTCTGGGTAACCAGCGCAGCCGACGGCACCGTGACCAGGCTCGACCCGGTCAGCGGCAAGAAGGTCTGGCAGGCGTTCTGCAAGGCGCCGACCCTTCGGGGATCGCGATCGGCGGTCACTGGTTGTGGGTGACCGATCCTCGGCGGGGGACGCTGCTGCGCCTCGATCCCGACCATGGCCACGTCCTCCAGGAGATTGAGGTCGGCGGCGCCCCCGGCCCGATCGCGCTCGGCGGCGGCCGCGTCTGGATCGCGGACGAAAAGGGAGCCGGGGTCACCGCCGTCAACGCCGATGGAGGGCGGATCTACCGCCGCGCGCTGCCGCCGCTGGCTGCCCCCCTGCGGCTCGCGGTCGGGGCCGGCGGGCTCTGGGTAAGCAGCGCCTCGACCGGCAACGTGCGCCGCATCGACCTCGACAGCCTCCGCGTCGACGCCCCGATCCCGGTCGGTCGCGGCCCCGCCGGCGTCACCGTCGCCGGCGGTCTGGTCTGGGTCGCCAACAGCCGCGGCGACACCGTCTCCAAGGTCGATCCCTCGATCCACGCCGTGCTCGGAGACCCGATCGAGGTCGGCGGCCGCCCCGGCGGGATCGACGCCGGCACCAGCACCGTCTGGGTCGCCAGCGCCGCCGAGGACGCGGTCACCCGGATCGACCTCGAGAGCGGCGAGCGCAGCGGCGCCCCGATCCGGGTCGGCTCCGAACCGGGCGCCGTCGCCGTCGGCGAGACCGCGGTCTGGGTGGCCGACAACGGCGAAGGTGCGATCACCCGCATCGAACCCTGACGCCGATGGGCCGAAATCCCACCCCTGCCGTGGGAAATCTGCCCGCCGGCCGGTA
>CAVXKQ010000012.1:0-44657 GCA_963762325.1 uncultured Solirubrobacterales bacterium
CCCGCCGGCCACCACCACCGCCACCGCGGGGTCGTCGTCGTTGATGTCGAACACCCGACGTGGTCGCCTCCTTCGCGGCCACGCTCGGCCTCTGCACCTTCGCCTTCACCACGCTCGGCAGCGAGGGGCTGGCCTTCAACCTCGTCCTGCTCTCGTTTCTCTTCCTGGTCGCGCTCGGGGTCGACTACAACATCTTCCTGATGACGCGGGCGCGGGAGGAAGCAGCCACCCGCGGCACTCGCGAGGGTGTCTTGGCCGCTCTCGTCAACACCGGCGGCGTCGTCACCGGCGCCGGCCTGGTCCTCGCCGGCACCTTCGCGACCCTGGCCCTGTTGCCGCTGGAGGAGCTGGTCCAGATCGGCGTCACGGTCGCGATCGGCGTCCTGCTCGACACCTTCGTCGTCCGCGCCCTCCTGATCCCGGCGATCGCCTACCGGCTCGGCGAGCGCACCTGGTGGCCGTCGCGCTCCGGCGCCGCGCCGGAGCGCGACGCCGCGCCTCAGTAACCCGGGCTGACCTTCATTTTCTTGCGCTCGGAGGCGTGGGCGCCACCCTTCTTCTCCAGCGTCGCGCAGGCCTCGGCGATGTCGTCGGCGAGGCGGTCGATCTGCTCGCGGCTGAGCGTCTGCTTGACCAGCGCCCGCAGCACCTTCACGTCTTCGGCGTTGGGAGGCATCGTGTAGGCGGGGAGCATCCAGCCGCGCTCGGCCGAGAGCTGCCAGGAGAGGTCGAGCTCGTCGTAGTTCTTCTCCCCGGCGAGCTTGAAGGCGACCAGAGGCAGCTGCTCCCGGTCGGCGCCGATCAGCTCGAAGTTGCCGGTCGCCTCGAGCTTCTGCGCCAGCGCCGCGGCGTTCTTCTGCATCGCCTTCATGATGTAGGCGTAGCCCTCGCGCCCGTAGCGGACGAAGTTGTAGTACTGGGCCAGCACCATCGAGGCGCCGGTGGAGAAGTTGAGCGTGAAGGTCGCGTCCGTCTTCCCCAAGTAGTTCTCGTAGAAGACGAGATCCTCCGCCAGGTCGCTCTCCTCGCGGAAGACGAGCCAGCCGACGCCCGGGTAGACGAGCCCGAACTTGTGCCCGGAGACGTTGATCGAGCGCACCTGCTCGAGCCGGAAGTCCCACTCGGAGTCGGGGTAGAGGAAGGGCCAGACGAAGCCGCCGCTGGCGCCGTCGATATGGAGCGGGACGTCGAGCCCCTTCTCGTTCTTGAGCTCAACCAGGAGCTTGTCGATGCCGACGATGTCGTCGGCGTGGCCGGTGAAGGTGGTGCCGAGCACGGCGGCGACGCCGATCGTGTTCTCGTCGATCAGCGGCTCCACGTCTTCGGGCCCGATCGTGTACTTGCCTTCCTGCAGCGGCACGATCTTCGGCTCGACGTCGAAGTAGCGGCAGAACTTGTCCCAGACCACGTGCACGTCGCCGCCGAAGATCAGGTTCGGCCTGTCGACGGACTTGCCGGCGGCTTCGCGGCGCTCCTTCCATTTCCACTTCAGCGAGAGGGCGCCGAGCATGATCGCCTCCGAGGAGCCCTGGGTGCGGGCGCCGGTGGTCTCGCCGGGGGCGTTGAAGAGGTCGGCGAGCATGCGGATGCAGCGTTGCTCGATCTCAGCCGAGATCGGGTACTCGGCGTGGTCGATGAAGTTGCGGTAGAGGTTGTCGGCGATCAGCCGCTGCGCCTCCGGCTCCATCCAGGTGGTGACGAAGGTGGCCAGGTTGCGGTTTGGGTCGCCCTCGAGCGCCAGTTCCTCGGCGACCAGGCGCATCCCGTCCAGCGAGGACATGCCGCAGACAGGGAAGTTGCCGGACGGCGCGTCTTCGGTGAGGAAGCGGTTTCCGTAGAGCATCGCTTCCTCGTGGGCGCTGTGGGGCTTGTTCATCGCATTCCTCACTCAGATCGTTGATCGCGGCGCCGGTCGACGCGACCCGAGCCTATATGCGCGCATCGGCGCGCTAGGGTGCGCCAGATCGGAGAGTTTGTCCATGGAAAGGATCCAGCTTGAACGGCGACGACTTGAATGAAATGGGACCGATCGACTACCTCCTGGTCGAGTGGCCCGGCCGCCAACCCAACGGCGAGGTGGCGCCGCACCTGATCGAGCTGGTCGACCGCGGCCTGATCCGCATCCTCGACCTCGCCTTCATCGCCAAGGGCGAGGACGGCTCGATCAGCGGGCTGGAGATCGCCGACCTCGGCGGCGAGGTGACCGAGCTGGCGGTCTTCGAGGGCGCCTCCTCCGGGCTGCTCTCCGACGACGACGTCGCCGAGGCCGGCGCGGCACTGGAGCCCGGCACCTCCGCCGCCCTGCTGGTCTTCGAGAACACCTGGGCCGCGCCCTTCGCCCGCGCCGTCCGCGCCTCCGGCGGCCAGCTGGTCGCCAGCGGCCGCATCCCCGTCCAAGCCGTCCTCGCCGCCCTCGAAGCGGACGAGGCGTAGAGAAGGAGACCGCCATGCCAGGACTACTCAGAGGCGTCGCCCGTACCGCCGTCATCGCCGGCACCGCGACCAGCGTCAGCAACCGTGTCTCCCGGCGCCAAGGCCAGCGCTGGGCACAGCAGGAAGCCCAAGAGCAGCAGGCCTATGCGCCGGCGCCGGAAGCCCCGCCCGCCCCTGCCGCTCCGGCCGGCGGCGAGGGCTCGGTGATCGACCAGCTCAAGGAGCTCGGCGAGCTCAAAGCCCAGGGCATCCTCACCGAGGAGGAGTTCGCCGCCCAAAAGGCCAAACTGCTCGGCTGAACCGGTGGCGCCCGCGATGAGCTTCCGCCTCACCCACGTCGGCGGCCCGACCGTCCTGATCGAGGTCGGCGGCTGGCGGCTGCTGACCGACCCGACCTTCGACCCGGCCGGCCGGGACTACAAGTTCGGCTGGGGCACCGGCTCCCAGAAGCTCGCCGGCCCGGCGATCGCCGCCGCCGACATCGGCCCGATCGACGCCGTGCTGCTCAGCCACGATCACCACGACGACAACCTCGACCCCGCCGGACGGGCGCTGCTGCCCACGGCCGGCGCCGTCCTCACCACCGTCGCCGGCGCCAAGCGGCTGGGCGGCAACGCCCGCGGCCTCGAGGCCTGGGCGACGACCACGCTCGAGGCGCCCGGCAAGCCGGCGATCGAGGTCACCGCCACGCCCTGCCGCCACGGCCCGCCGCTGAGCCGGCCGATCGTCGGCGACGTCATCGGCTTCGCCCTCAGCTGGGAGGGCCAGGAGCACGGCGTGCTCTGGATCTCCGGCGACACCGTTCTCTACGAGGGCGTGCGGGAAGTCTCCCGCCTCCAGGTGGGCACGGCGCTGCTGCACCTCGGCGGCGTGCGCTTCCCGATCTCGGGTCCCCTCCACTACACGATGACCGCCCACCAGGCGGTCGAGCTGTGCGGGCTGATCCGGCCCCGGACCGTGATCCCGATCCACTACGAGGGCTGGAAGCACTTCCGCCAGGGCCGCGAGGCGATCGAGCGCGAATTCGCCGCAGCGCCGCAGGAGTTCCGCGACGGCGTTCGCTGGCTGCCGATCGGCGCCGCTACCGACGTCGAGGCCTGAATCTCGCGCTGACCCGGCCGACGGCCGATCCAGCTAGGCGGAGCGGGTGCTGGGGTCCTGCTCGTCCACCGTCAGCTCGGCGGTCGGGTTGACCTCGAGCCGGCCGTCGGGAATCGGCTCGCCGCTGCGCACCGAGAGGCCGTAGGTGCCCTCGGCCAGCCGCGCCTCGGCGCGCTCAACGGCCTCCAGGCGCTCTTTCAGCTTCTGGGCACGCCCAGCGTCGAACTCGTCCTGGTAGAGCGCCTCGGAATCATGGTCGCCCGGTTCCCTGCGTTCGTCGCCCTCTTCCGGACCGCCGCGTTCGGTGGCGGCGATCTCCTTTTCAACCTGCTCCCGCTCGGCGGCGAGGAGCTGACGTGCGCGCTCGGGGTCCATGGGGACACCCTACCCCGCCGGTCAGGCTGGCAAGCCGGGTGAGCGCTCCCGCTATCCTGTTCACAGACTAACTACAGAAAGTGGACCTGGTCATGGCTTACCTCCTGATTCCGCTCGACGAGGCGATCGTCTTCCCCACCGTCACCGCCACGCTGCCGATCGACGTCGGCGGTGAGGATCGCGTCTTCCTACTTCCCCGCGCCGACGGCGAGTTCGCCCGCGTCGGAGTCGTCGCCGAGGTGCTCGAGAGCGGCCACTCGCGCCGCGGCAACCCGGTCGCGACCGTGCTCGGCCTGCACCGTGGGCTGGCCGGCGCCGCCGTCGCCGGCGAGGACGACCCCGAGACCCTGCACATCGAGGTGCAGGAGTTCCACGACGGCCACCCGGACGACGAGCAGACCCGCGAGCTGGCCCGTGAGTACCGGGCCGTGGTCGAGGAGATCCTCGAGCTGCGCGGCGACGACGGCCGCATCGCCGCCTTCCTGCGCTCCGTCCAGGAGCCGGGGGCGCTCGCCGACACGGCCGGCCTCAGCCCAGAATTCTCCGAGGAGCAGAAGCTGCGCCTGCTCGACACCCTCGACGTCACCGAGCGGCTTCAGGTCGCGGTCGAGCTGCAGCGCGAGCGCCTGGCCGAGCTGCAGGTCCGCAGCAGGATCCGCGACGACGTCGAGTCCGGCGCCCAAAAGCAGCAGCGCGACTACTTCCTGCGCAAACAGATGGAGTCGATCCGCAAGGAGCTGGGCGAGGACGAGGGCAACCTGATCGAGGAGTACGAGCGCAAGATCGCCGAGGCCGGGATGCCGGAGGCGGTGGCCGAGCAGGCCGAGAAGGAGCTGCGCCGGCTCGAGCGCCAGGGCGAGCAGTCACCCGAGTCCTCGATGATCCGCAGCTACCTCGACTGGCTGATCGCGGTGCCTTGGTCCAAGCGCTCCGAGGAGAAGCTCGACCCCGTCCACACGCGCGAGGTGCTCGACGCCGACCACGCCGGGCTCGAGGATGTGAAGCGGCGGATCACCGAGTTCATCGCCGTCCGCAAGCTGCGCCAGGAGCGGGGCAAGGGCGAGGAGGACAGCCGCGCCAACGGCGCGATCCTGACCCTGGTCGGTCCGCCCGGGACCGGCAAGACCTCGATCGGCGAGTCGGTCGCCCGCGCCCTGGGGCGCGAGTTCGTCCGCATCTCGCTCGGCGGCCTGCACGACGAGGCCGAGATCCGCGGCCACCGCCGCACCTACATCGGCGCCCTGCCGGGGCGGATCGTCCGCGCCCTGCGCGACGCCAAGACGATGAACCCGGTGATCCTGCTCGACGAGGTCGACAAGGTCGGCGCCGACTGGCGCGGCGACCCCTCGGCGGCCCTGCTCGAGGTGCTGGACCCGGCCCAGAACCACTCGTTCCGGGACCACTACCTCGACGTCGAGGTCGATCTCTCCGAGGTCGTCTTCCTCGCCACCGCGAACCTCACCGACACGATCCCGGCGCCGCTGCTGGACCGGATGGAGGTCATCGCCTTCGACGGCTACACGACCGCCGAGAAGCTGGCGATCGCCCGCGGCTACCTGCTGCCGCGGCAGCTCGAGCGAAACGGGCTCGAGACCGAGGAGGTCGAGGTCAGCGACGAGATCCTGCGCGGCGTCGTCACCGAGTACACCCGCGAGGCGGGCGTGCGCCAGCTCGAGCGCGAGCTCGGCAAGCTGATGCGGGGCGCGGCGACGCGGATCGCCTCCGGCGAGTCCGAGCAGCCGATCGCGATCGACGCCGACGCCGTCCACGACGCCCTCGGCCATCAGCGCTTCTTCCAGGAGTCGGTCGAGCGCACGGCGATCCCCGGCGTCTCCACCGGCCTCGCCGTCACCGGCGCCGGCGGTGACGTCCTCTTCATCGAGGCCACCGCGATGGAGGGCGACAAGGGCCTGGTCCTGACCGGGCAGTTGGGCGACGTGATGAAGGAGTCGGCGCGGATCGCCCTCTCCTACGTGCGCTCCCACAGCGAGGAGCTGGGGATCGACCCCAGCCGCTTCGACCGCGAGTTCCACCTGCACGTGCCGGCCGGGGCGATCCCCAAGGACGGCCCCAGCGCCGGCACGGCGATGACCACGGCGCTGGTCTCGCTGCTGAGCGGCCGGCCGGTGAAGCACACGGTCGGGATGACCGGCGAGGTCACCCTGCAGGGCCGGGTGCTGCCGATCGGCGGGCTGAAGCAGAAGGTGCTCGCCGCCCACGCGGCGGGGCTGACCGAGGTGATCCTGCCGTGGCGCAACCGCGGCGACCTCGACGAGGTCCCGGAGGAGGTGCGGGAGGCGATGGCCTTCCACCCGGTGATGAGCGTCGGGGAGGTCCTCGAGCACGCGCTGGAGCCGGCCGAGAAGGGTGCCGATGTCGCCGCGATGTCGTAGCTGCTCGCCGGTGCCGCCCGAGCTGCGGGCGGCGGCCGGCCTGCTCGAGCGCCGCTGGACGATGGCGACGATCTACGCCTGCTCCAGCGGCGCCTCCCGCTTCAACGAGTTCCGCCAGTCACTGCCGGGCGTCTCGCCGACCACGCTCTCGGAGCGGCTGGAGCAGCTGGAGGCGGCGGGCATCGTCGAGCGCACCCTGGTCGCCGGCCGCCCGCCCCACAGCGAGTACGCGCTGACCGCGAGCGGGCGGCGCCTGGCCCAAGCCGTCGCCGGGCTGCTCGAGCCTCGCTGAGGCGGAAGCGGCGCTACCCCGCGCTTCTGCGCTCTCAGCGGCGCTCGCCCGAGCGCTGACCCGCCGAGACCAGGTACCTGACGTGGACCACCTCGGGCGTGTGCACCACGCGGTCCTGCTCCAGCGCGAGGTCGCGGCCCACGTTCTCGAAAAGGCGCTCGCCGCCGCCCAGCAGGAGCGGCACCACGTTCAGCTGCATCTCGTCGATCAGCCCCGCCGCGAGGTACTGCTGCGCCGCCTCAGCGCCACCGCTGAGCTTGACGTCCTTGCCGCCGGCGGCCTCCTGCGCCTGGCTCAGCGCCGACTCGATGCCGTCGGTGACGAAGTGGAAAGTCGTCCCCCCCTTCAACTCCAGCGGCTCACGCGCGTGGTGGGTGAGGACGAAGGTCGGCACATGGAAGGGCGGGTTCTCGCCCCACCAGCCGTTCCAGGGATCCTCACCCCACGGACCCAGCCCGCCGCCGAACATGTTGCGGCCCATCAGCACCGCGCCGACGTTGTCCATCGCTTCCTCGACGATCGCGCTGCTGGGATTGACCTCGCCGCCCTCGCGGCCGTGCGCCTCGCGCCAGGCCGACAGCTTGACCACCCACTCGTGCAGGTCCTCGCCGCCTTCCCCCAGCGGATTCTCCTCACTCTGGTTGGGACCGGCGACGTAGCCGTCGACAGAGACCGAAATTTCGAACTTCAGCTTCGACATGTTCATCCTCCTTAGACAAGTACTTGATTACAATTTGTGAAATCTGTTATTGTCCCTGCCATGCCCAATATTCGACTTTCAGATCCAATCTACCAACGGCTGCTAAGAAGGGTGACTTCCTTCGAAGACAGCCCCGAAGACGTGATCGCACGCCTGCTCGAGCAGGCGGAGGGCTCGGGTGCCCCACCTGCCGATTCCAGGGAAGAGCTGCCCTCCCGCGCGGCCCCGGGCTCGGTCCTGCCGGTCCACGGGTATTGGATCCCGATTCTCGAACTGCTTGAGAAGGAGGGCGGAGCCGCGCCCTCGAACGACGTCGTCGACGCCCTCGAGGAGCGTATGAAGGACCTGTTGAAGCCCCGCGATTTTCAGCGGTTGAAGTCAGGTGAAATTCGCTGGCGCAACCGCGCCAGGTTCGCCCGCCTGCGGATGAAGGAGCGGGGCTTGCTGAGCGACACCTCTCACCGTGGCGTCTGGGAAATCACCGACGCCGGCCGCGCCTATCTCGCCGGACGGCCCCTCCCCTAGGCACTCGCGTGAACCGGGTCTCGAAAATCTCATCGCCGGCGGACTTCGCCGTGGAGACAAAACGCGAAGCCCTCCGCGACCGTCGCTCCCAGCGCCGCCGCGAGATGGCCCTGGCCTGGGCCCGTCTGGTCGGCGCGGCGCTGAGCCTGTGCATCCTGCTGCTGCACCTGCTCTCGATGCTGCCGGCAGCTCCCTAGGTTGGGCCTCCTGACCACGCCAGGGAGCCCGGCGACCGGGGCTACGGGCTGACGCGAATGTAGTGACCCGCCGATTGGCCGAGTACGTACGGGTAGCCGTTCTGCTGCGGCACGACGGCCCAGAAGACGAATTTCGCCGACACGGAGATTGGGGTGAAGGCGTAGGCGGCGCGAAAGCGCCCAAACGCATCGGTCCGCGCCCGCCTCACGAGGTATTTCCGCCTCGCGCCGGGGACGGTTGCCCTGATCAGCACGATCCGGCCTCCCGCAAACGGTCCCGGGATCCGTCCGGAGAAGTAGACGAGGCGGCCGATCGGGCTGCGATGCCGGCTCAGATGGAGCTTCGCGAAGGCGCGAACGGCGAGATCGAGATAGGTCGCGGCCGACGCCGCACCGTCGCTGTACACGGCCCTGATCGATCGTGACGGACCGCTGTGCAGCTTGAAGAACCAGTCGCCGTCCACGTTCGAGGTAGCGACACCGGCGAGCCGGTAGCCGAGGCCGAAGACGCCGATGCGCTCTTCAATGCAGATCGACGCCCCGGCTATCGCGTTCCCCTGGGCATCCGCCACGTGGCCCGCAATCAGCACCCGCCGTCCATAGGCCGCGGTGCGACTGGTCTCCGAGTCACCCGCGAACGCCGCTTTCAGCGTCGTGCCGCCCCTGACTGAGGACGGCGGGCAGAGAGCGCCCTCGAATTCGCCGGCGGCGAGGTGCGAAGGGCCCTGGGCCTGCGCGGGCCCCGCGAGCGAGCCGAACGCGACAGAGCTCAAAAAGAGCACGAGGGCAAGGGAAGGAAAGATGGTCCCGCGACTGTTCTCGCGCGCCTCCACCGCCCTCCTCTTCCCCGCAATCGCGAGACGAAACCGCGCTGAGCGCTCCTACGCGGCCGTTCGTTCCCGGCGCCGTTCCCACCGGCTCCAGGCGGCCATCACGGCCCCGGCGTAGAGCCAGCCGAGCAGGACGTCGAAGAAGTAGTGCTCGCCGGTCGCGATCAGCGTCAGCCCCATCGCCAGCGGGTAGAGCGCCAGCAGCGGTCGCAGCCCCGGGCGGACGCGCCCCCAGAGGAACATCGCCACCAGCGCGGTGAAAGCGGCGTGCAGCGAGGGGACGGCGGCGACCAGGTTGACGTTCGCCTGGCCCTCGGAGAAGAGTCCGGCCGTGCCGACCCCGAGCACTCCCCAGCCCTCCGAGGTTGTGCGATGGACCCCTTCGAGCAGGCCCATCTCCGCCGCCATCCAGGGCGGCGCGGCGGGGAAGACGATGTAGGTGGCGAGGCCGGCCAGCGCCAGCGAGACCAGCCGCTTGGCGAAGCGCAGGAAGGCAAGCCGGTCGCGCGCCCAGAGGACGCCGGCGAGCGCGAAGGGAACGATGAAGTACGAGGTGTAGACAAGGGTGAAGGCGACGTCCCACCCGTCGACGACGCCGGGCGAGTAGAGCCGTGCCTGCAGCCATTCGGTCGGTGCCTGGCCGAGGAAGAGGGCCCGGTCGAAGTCGATCATCGGGTGGGCGTTGACGCCGATCCCGAGCGAGTCCGCCGCGCCGCGGGTGAAGTCGTAGGCGCAGAAGACGGCCACGATCGGCAGCCAGTCGAGGAGCAGCTGCAGGATCTGCCGGCGCGGCCGTCCCAGCGAGGCGCAGGCGAGGGCGCCGCAGGTCCAGGCGATCACCAGCTCCCGCTGGACCGGGACCCCGTAGCGCCCGCTCCAAAGCAGCAGCGCGACAAAGTAGGCGGCGAGCGCGCAGCGCCGCAGCAGCGGCCAACGCGGCAGCCGCAGACCGGCTGCCGGCGCGGCCTCGATCTGCGCGAATTCGGTCGTCACCCGCCTAACCTATGCGTCACACGCCTGGGAGCGGCCAGCGGCGGGCCCGGCGCTACGCTCTTACCATGCCGTTGCCCCGCTTTGACTCTGACGGAGTGCGCCTGGTGCACATCACGACTTCGGGAGACGGCAACGGCATCGGCTCGATGGAGCTCGGCCGACTGTTCACCGACGAGGACCTGCTCGTTGAACGCCCGGTCCTGACCTACACGCGGACCGGACCCGCCCACCCCGCCCCGGTCTCCGGCACCAAGGAGACGGACGACGACTGGATCGCCCGGACGCTGTGGGAAGCGACCTGCGTCGGCTTCGGAGTCGAGCTCGGCAATGTGGTCGGCGGCAGCAGGGCGATGGCCCTGGTGTGCGGGGCGGCGGCCCTCGTCTGGTCCCGGCGGCGCTGGTCCAGCTCCGGTCGCAACGGCTGAGCGCCGCGGCCTCAGGTGTCGCAGGCAAGCGCGCGAGAGAGCAGCAGCTCGCGCTCGCGATCGTTGCCGCAGAGGTCGGCGGCTCGTTCGAACTCCCCGCGCGCCTCGGCCGTCCGCCCGAGGCGGAAGAGGAGGTCGCCGCGCACGCTGGGCAGCAGGTGGTAGTCGCGCAGCGCCCGCTCCTCGGCGAGCGAGTCGACCAGCTCCAGCCCGGCCTCCGGGCCGAACGCCATCGCCACCGCGACCGCGCGGTTAAGCTCGACCACCGGGGAGCCGGTCAGCGCCGCCAGGCCGTCGTACAGCGCGACGACCCGCGCCCACTCGGTCTCCTCGAGGCTGGCGGACCGCGCGTGGCAGGCGGCGATCGCGGCCTGCAGCGTGTACGGGCCGAGGCCGCGGCTCAGCTCCTCGGCGCGCCGCACCCCGGCCAGGCCGCGCTGCACCAGCAGCTGGTCCCAGCGGGCGCGGTCCTGATCGGCGAGCAGCACCGGCTCCCCGTACGGCCCGACCCGCGCCCGCAGGCGCGAGGCCTGCAGCTCCATCAGCGCCAGCAGACCGTGGACCTCGGGCTCGCGTGGCATCAGCCCGGCGAGGATCCGCCCCAGGCGCAGGGCGTCGTCGCACAGCGCCGGCCGCACCCAGTGCTCGCCGGCGGTCGCGGCGTAGCCCTCGTTGAAGACCAGGTAGATCACCTCCAGCACCGCCGCCAGGCGGTCGGCCAGCTCGTCGCGGCCGGGGACCTCGAACGGCACGCGGGCCTCCGCCAGCGTGCGCTTGGCGCGAACGATGCGCTGCGCGACGGTGCCCTCGGAGACGAGGAAGGCGCGGGCGATCTCCGGCGTCGAGAGGCCGCCGAGCAGGCGCAGCGTCAGCGCCACCCGCGCGTCCTGGGAGAGGACCGGGTGGCAGGTCATGAAGACGAGGCGCAGGACGTCGTCCTCCACCCCCTCGACCCGTGCGGTGAGGTCGGGCTGGTCAAGCTGCTGGAGGATCTCCAGCTCACGCCCGATCAGCTCCGTCTTGCGCGCGAGCGTGGCGCGGCGGCGCAGCCCGTCGATGCCCCGGTGCTTGGCGGTCGTCATCAGCCAGGCGCCCGGGCTGGCGGGGATGCCCGACTCGGGCCACTGCTCCAGCGCGGCGACGAGCGCATCCTGGGCCAGGTCCTCGGCAACGGTCACGTCGCCGACGACGCGAGTCAGCCCGGCGATCAGCCGGGCCGACTCGATCCGCCAGATGGCGTCGATCGCGCGATTGGTCGCCGACGCCTCCACCGCCTAGTCCTGCGGCTTGACCTGCTGTTCCATCCGCTCACTGGCCTCGCGCAGCTCCGGCGTGAGCTCGTCGCCGAAGTCGTCGAGCTCGAAGATCGGCCGCAGCTCGATCTCCGTGCCGCCGTCGAACGGCGCCCGCTTCAGCCACTCGACCGCCTCGTCGCGTGACGCGCACTCCCAGATCCAGTAGCCGGCGACGATCTCCTTGGCCTCGGTGAACGGGCCGTCGATGACGGTGCGCTCAGCGCCGTCGAACCGGATCCTGGCCCCCTTGGACGTCGGCTGCAGGCCGTCGCCGGCCAGCATGACGCCCGCCTTGACGAGCTCTTCGTTGTACTTCGTCATCTCTTCCAGAAGCGCCGTGCTGGGCATCTCCCCAGCCTCGGACTCGGGACTGCCGGGAACGAAAACCATGAAACGCATGTCGCTGCCTCCTCGTGGTGGTTGGGATGGTTTCTACTCCTACGTCGAACGAGCCCCGGCGAAATCGACACGCCCCGTGAATTTTTTGTCGCTCAGGCGCCGACGTAGGCCGCGAGGTGCTCGCCGGTGAGGGTGGAGCGGGCAGCGACGAGGTCGGCGGGCGTGCCCTCGAAGACGATCCGGCCGCCGTCGTGGCCGGCGCCGGGGCCGAGGTCGACGATCCAGTCGGCGTGCGCCATCACCGCCTGGTGGTGCTCGATGACGACGACCGACTTGCCGGAGTCGACCAGCCGGTCGAGCAGGCCGAGCAGCTGCTCGACGTCGGCGAGGTGAAGGCCGGTGGTCGGCTCGTCGAGGACGTAGACGTCGCCCTTCCCGGCCATCTGGGTGGCCAGCTTGAGCCGTTGCCGCTCGCCCCCGGACAGCGTGGTGAGCGGCTGGCCGATGCCGAGGTAGCCGAGCCCGACTTCGTCGAGCCGCTGCAGGATCTTGTGAGCCACCGGGATCCCTGCCTCGCCGTCGCCGAAGAACTCCTCGGCCTCGGTCACCGACATCGCCAGCACCTCGCTGATGTCCTTGCCTCCGAACTCGTACTCGAGCACCTCCGCCTGGAACCGCTTCCCCTCGCACTCCTCGCAGGTGGTGGCGACCCCGGCCATCATCGCCAGGTCGGTGTAGATGACACCGGCGCCGTTGCAATTGGGGCAGGCGCCCTCGGAGTTGGCGCTGAACAGCGCCGGTTTGACGCCATTGGCCTTCGCGAACGCTTTGCGGATCGGGTCGAGCAGCTTGGTGTACGTCGCCGGGTTGCTGCGCCGCGAGCCCCGGATCGCGGCCTGGTCGACCGTCACCACCCCGTCCCGCCCGGAAACCGAGCCGGCGATCAGCGAGCTCTTGCCCGAGCCCGCCACCCCGGTGACGACGACCAGCACGCCGAGCGGGATGTCGACGTCGACATCCTGAAGGTTGTTGGTGGCGGCGCCTCGCACCTCCAGCGCCTCCGAGGACGTCCGCGTCGAGGGCTTCGGCGAGGCGCGGTCGTCCAGGTGCCGCCCGGTCAGCGTGTCGCTGCCCCGCAGGCCCTCGACGGTGCCCTCGAACACCACCTCCCCACCCTCGGCGCCCGCGCGCGGGCCGAGGTCGACGACGTGGTCTGCGATCGCGATCGCCTCGGGCTTGTGCTCGACGACCAGCACGGTGTTGCCCTTGTCGCGTAGTTGCAGCAGCAGGTTGTTCATCCGCTGGATGTCGTGCGGATGCAGCCCGATAGTCGGCTCGTCGAAGACGTAGGTGACGTCGGTCAGCGACGACCCAAGCTGGCGGATCATCTTGACCCGCTGCGCCTCGCCGCCCGAGAGCGTGCCCGAGGGCCGCTCGAGCGAGAGGTAGCCGAGCCCGATCTCCACGAACGAGTCGAGCGTCTCCCCCAGCACGTCCAGCAGCGGCGCCACCGACGGCTCGTCGAGGTCACGGACCCACCCGGCCAGGTCGCTGATCTGCATCGCGCAAGCGTCGGCGATGTTGATCTTCTTGATCTTCGACGACCGGGCAGCCTCGCTGAGCCTGGTGCCGTCGCACTCGGGGCAGGTGGTGAAGACGACCGCCTGGTCGACGAAGGCCCGGATGTGCGGCTGCATCCCCTCCCGGTCCTTGGCGAGGAAAGACCTCTGGATCGTCGGAATCAGGCCCGCGTAGGTCAGGTTGATTCCCTCGACCTTGATTTTGGTCGGCTCCTTGTGGAGCAGGTCGCCCAGTTCCACCTTGGTGAATTTTTTGATCGGCTTGTCCGGGTCGAAGTAGCCGCAGCCCCTCAGGATGCGCCCCTGCCAGCCCTTCATGCTGTATCCCGGGATCGTCAGCGCGCCCTCGTTGAGCGACTTGCTGTCGTCGTAGAGCGCCGACAGGTCGAAGTCGGTGACCTCGCCCCGGCCCTCGCAGCTCGGACACATGCCGCCGGTGCGGGAGAAGTTCACCCGCTCGGCTTTCCCGTCGCCTTTCTTGAGCATCCCGGACGCCGCCACCGAGGCGACGTTGAAGGAAAACGCCTGGGGTGAGCCGATCTGCGGCTTGCCGAGCCGGCTGAAGAGGATGCGCAGCATCGCGTTGGCGTCGGTGACGGTGCCGACCGTGGAGCGGGGGTCGGAACCCATCCGCTCCTGGTCGACGATGATCGCGGTCGTCAGCCCGTCGAGCACGTCGACCTCGGGCCGTGCCAGCGTCGGCATGAAGCCCTGCACGAAGGCGCTGTAGGTCTCGTTGATCAGCCGCTGCGACTCGGCGGCGATCGTGCCGAACACCAGCGAGCTCTTGCCCGAGCCGGAGATGCCGGTGAACGCGGTCAGCCGGCGCTTCGGGATCTCGACGCTGACGTCCTTGAGGTTGTTCACCCGCGCGCCGTGCACGCGGATCAGGTCGTGGCTGTCGGCAGCCCGCGGCGCCGGCGATTTCGCGCTCTTCTTCTTGGCCATATCGGCGTCGCCCAACCTGATCCGATCGGGATCTACGCGGCGGGTGGCTGGTCGATGCGAACCAGGTTGCCGGACGGGTCGCGCACGGCGAAGTCCCGCGTTCCCCATGGCTGGTCGGTCGGCTCCTGCACGACCTCGGCGCCGGCGGCGCTCACCTGCTCGAAGCTGGCGTCGAGGTCGTCGCTGTGGAAATGGACGCCGTTGAGGGCGCCCTTGGCGATCAGGCCGGCGACCGCGTCGTTGTCGGCGGAGCTGCCGTTCAGGTAGTTCGTGAGGACGATCGCGACGCCGGGCTGGGAGGCGGCGCCGACGGTGATCCAGCGGAAATCCCCTTTGGCGACGTCGTTGCGCAGCTCGAGGCCGAGCGTGTCGCGGTAGAAGTCCAGCGCGAGGTCGGGGTCATGGACCAGGACGAAGCATTGGGAGAGAGTGAGGTTCATGCCCGCAAGGCTAGGGAGCCGGCGCCGCGGGCGTTTCTTCGATCCTGCTCGACTCGCGGCTGGGACGGGTGACGTCCCTGGCGACGCAGCCCGGCAGGCTCGCGAGCCCACTGTGGTCACGGGCCCGGTAGACCGTCGGCGTCTCGCCCACCAGCTCGGTGAAGCGGGCGCTGAACGAGCCGAGCGACGTGCACCCGACCGCCATGCAGACCTCGGTCACCGAGAGGTCGCCGCGGCGCAGCAGCGCCTTCGCCCGCTCGATTCGCCGCGTCATCAGATAGGCGTACGGCGACTCGCCATAGGCGAGCCGGAACTGGCGGCTGAGGTGCCCGGCCGACATGTGCGCGCCGCGGGCGAGCCCCTCGACGTCCAGCGGCCGCGCGTACTCCCTGTCGATCCGGTCGCGGACTCTGCGCAGCCACGCGAGGTCGCGGAGGTGCTTCACCGCGGCTGGTCCGCCGGTCACCTGCGAGATCGTGCCACGTCGCAAGGACCACGCAGCAAAAGCGGATCTCACGTTCTCTGCCGCTCCGGCGTTCTCTGCAGGAGGAAACGACCGGGGAGCAAGATGACGAATGCCGAGCGGTTCATGGGGCACTACATGGAGGTCTGGCCAAGTTTCGACGCCGATCGCCTGGAGGAGGCGATCGACCCCGAGGCGACGATCCATCACTCGGGCATGGCGAACCCGATCCGAGGCGCCGAAGAGCCCGACTACGTGCGCGCGATCAAGGCGCTCATGCCGGACATTCGGCTCGAGGTGGCGAATTGGGCGGCCAGGGGCGACGTGGTCTTCATCGAGTACGCGATGCGCGGCACCCTCGCCGGCCAGGCGCTCAGCTGGACCGGGATCGGCCGCTTCAAGCTGCGAGGCGAGCGGGCGATCGACGCGATCGGCCGCTGGGACAATCTCGACCTGCTGGCGCAGATCGATCCCGAGGTCAGCGCCACCGCATTCGCCGAAACCGCCGCGAGCCTGGTGGCCGAGGGCGAGGCCTGAAGCGCGAGAAGCGCCCGAGCAGCGGACGCTGCCGCAGCTAACGCGGGCCGTCGGTATGCACGAACAGCACCGGGTCGCCGAGGCGGCCCTCCGCGCGCAGCGCCAACAGCCCGGCCATCGCCTTCGCGGTGTAGACGGGATCGAGCGAGAGCCGGTCCTCGGCGGCGAGGGCGGCGGCGCGCGTGGCGGCCTCGGTGCGGTGGCCGTAACCCACTCCGATCTGGTCGCGGGTCAGGTCGAGCATGCGGGGCTCGAGCCGAAGCCGGCCGAGGCCAGCGCCACGGCGCTCCAGCAGCTTGGCGGTGCGCCGCGCAAGGCGGGCGAAAACGGGTGCGTCGAGGCGAAGCTGGTCGTTGACCACCGCCCCGACGACGCGGGTGCGCAGGCCAGCCAGCTGGAGACCGAGGGCCAGGCCGGCCGCGGTACCGCCGGTTCCAACCGCGACGACGATATGCGCCGGCTCAGGCAGCGAGCCGTCCTCGACCTGCGCGGCGATCTCCAGCGCCGCCTCGACATAGCCAAGCGCTCCCACCGGCGAGGAGCCGCCGGCCGGCAGCACGTAGGGCGGTCGACCGCCGCGGGCGTTGCGGGCGAGCAGCCACGGCAACGCCGCCACGGTGCGCGGCTTCGTGTGGGTCCGGTAGATGCGCGCGCCCGAGGCGTCGAGCCGGGCGAGCTGAGCGCTGACGTGGGCGTCGATCGGCTGGTCGACAAGCGCGAGCGCGGTCTCGAGGCCGTGTTCGCGGGCGTAGAGCGCGGTCGCGAGCCCCCAGTTCGTACCGAGGCCGCCAAAGGTGAGGATCGAGCGGCGGCCGCGGCGGCGGGCATCGGGGATCAGCCACTCGAGCTTGCGCACCTTGTTGCCGCCCCAGCCGCCCGCGCCGAAGGCGCCGTCTTCCTTCACCCAGACACCAAGGCCGGCCAGCTTGCGAACCGGCGTCGGGCGCTCGGACAGCACGAGATGGGGAAGGGTCTCGGCCAGCGCCGGAAAGCGCTCATGTAGATGGGGGACGGCCAAGCCGGTCATCGTAGCCACGCTCCAGACCCCGCTCTCGAATCCGCGCTTCCCCATTCGTCGCCTGGGTAGAGAGAGCTCAGAGGGAGATTCCGTGACCAAAGGAGAACCGAGATGGGAAAGCTGATCGCGACCGCACAGGCCACCATCGATGGCGTCATAGACCCGGTCGGCGAGTGGGTGCAGGCGGACGGAGACCACGGCGACTACTCGTTCGAACGTCAGGCGAGATCCAACGGGCTGGTGCTGGGCCGCAAGACCTACGAGGGGCTGGCGGGATATTGGCCGAGCCGGGCAGGCAAGTGGGCGGACATGGTCAACGCGATGCCGAAGCACGTCGGGTCCAACAGCCTGTCCGGCGATCTCAAGTGGAACGCGACCCTGCTCGAGGGGGAGCTCGAGGACTCGATCCCGAAGCTGAAGGGCGAGGTCGACGGCGATCTGTTCATGCACGGCAGCGGCGAGTTCGCGTACGCCCTCGCCGAGCAGGGCCTGGTCGACGAGTACGAGATCTACCTGAACCCACTCGTCTGGGGTGAGGGCAACGTCCACGTGCTCGGCGACAGGGGAACCGTCCGGATGGAGCTCGGCAAAGTGAAGCGGTTCGACTCCGGAGTGGTCCTCCTCACCTATCTCCCGGCGTCCTGACCCAGCTGGCCTTGGGTTCGGGGGTGGGCGCCGCCGTGGCCGATGCTTCTTCGGCGGCGCACTGCGGGGCGCTGCCGTTGAAGGCGACGCAGAAGAGCTGCAACAAGGCCGTCATGTTCTCGTTCAAGGTCGTAATCGCCGCCGTCATTTCCTTGCCGTTGGCCGCGGTGGCGGCGATTGACGCCCCCAACGCGGCGGTGGCATCTCGCATTCCCGCGATGCCTTCGCTCGCTTCGCGCGAGGAGGCGCCGGTCGCCGCGATGCCACCTTCGACCCGCTTCATCACCTTCAGCAGCCCGGCCATGCCCGCGCTGGTCGCCCGCATGTCTCGCCCGGTCGCCCTCAGGCCGCTGGTCATCGCCCCAGTGTTCGCGACCATCGTTCCGAGGCCGTTTGACATCTGGCCAATTTCGCCACGCACGCCACCGAAGCTACGAATCGAGTCGCCCATCGCCGCGATCTGCCGAGCGACCTCGCGCTGAGCGCCACCGACTCCCTCCAGGCCCGCCAACTTACCGCCGAGCCCGTTGAGAGGAGCCGCCATGTCCGCCGAGAGCCGCCGCATCTGCTTTTCCAGCACCTTGTTGCTGGTCCCCGTCGTCGGCGGCGGCAGCTGAGAGCCGGACTGCCCGGCCGCGCCCGAAGCGGTGCGCGCCGACCCACCCTGATCCGCCAGCCGCCACAGCTGCGCGTTCCCGACCAGCAACAGCAGCACGACCAGTGCCGCGAGGGCGATCGCGACCGCCCGATCGGCTTCGCGGCCGTGCCGGGGGTGCGCGGCGAGGTCGCCTCCGCTCACCGCCGGACCGTCCCACTCGGGTCGACGGAGATGAGCTGGCGACGCAGGCGCAGGCGCAGATCGCTCACTCCCAGCCGCTCCCGCAGAACGACCTTTTCGGCGACGACCAGGCGTCGCCCCAGCGAGACCCAGGCGGTCATCGTCTGCGCCCCGCTGACCTCACCCCGGTAGGAGACCGTCGACCGCAGGCCGGTTACCCGCAGCCGCCTACCTCCGAGCCGGTAGGACCGTTCGCCGAGCGCGGTGACGTCGTAGGAGCCGCTGGTCTTGCCATTGAACTGGCCCGACCAGCGCGTTCCCGTGCCATTGCCGAAGAGGACGGCCGGCGCCGGGCGCACTTCCTGCGACTGCCCGAGCACGTCGACCCGAAGCCCCACCAGAAACAGTTCGTCACCGCGGATCACGTAGGTCTCGGTGTTGGCAAGGTCGGGCGAGTAGCGCTTCTGCAGACGGAAGCAAACGAGGTCTCCGAAGCGTCGCGACCGCGTCGCGATCAGCTCCGTGGTGCCCGGCAGGCTGCGCGCCCGGACCGCTTCGTCGGGAACCCCGGAATAGCCCCGGGTCCGATAGCGGTAGACGCCGGGGGGCATCGGCTTCCGCCTCCCGTGCCCCGCGGCGGAGGGTCCCCGCCGCAGGGCACTGTCGATTCCGCAGGTCTGCGCCGTGGGCGGAGCCGGCGGGGCCACGGCGCCGTCGGCGATGCTGCTCACCGCCGACCCGCAGCCACTCAGCGCCAGCGTCGCCCCGCAGAGCAGGGCCGCCGGCCAGAGCCGGTGCGCTGCCGCGATGATCGTTTTGCCGGTCCGACTTCCCATCGGGCTAGCGAGCGGTAAGGGCCCAGACCCCGGCCGACGCCGCCCCGGCCAGGCCTTTGAAGGTGAGCACGGCGCCGGCGGTCGAGGCGAACGTTTTCTCCAGGGTCAGCCCTTGGTCCTCAACCGTGTAGACGCAGAGATTGCCTTTGGCGGCGAGCGGGAGATTGATGCTGCCCGGACATTCGGCCGCGTGTTCTTTCCCTTCCTGCCCTTTCGCGATCAGATGGACCGTCGGCGGAGCGACGGTCGGGATCACGAACGAGATCGAACTGCCGCCCTGCTTTTCTCCAGGCGAGCCTTCGACTTCTTTGCCAGCGGCCGCAGCGAGCCACGTACCCGACTCCGCGCGGCCGGAGGGAAGCGTCCCTCCCGCGGTCCAGGGGCTGCCCTCGGGACCCCGCGGCCCCGCCGGGCCCGGGTCTCCCGCGCCCGTCGGGCCGGCCAGGCCGGCCGGGCCAGTTGGGCCAGCCGGACCCCGCGGCCCTCTCGGGCCCCGCCGCGCCGGGCGATGGGGGGAGCCAGAGTTGTCGCCGGTCGCGCTGACCTGCGCGACCGAGCCATTGCCGGCGAACCCCACTCCGCTGATCCCGAGGACTGCCATCACGGCAGCGAGGATCACCGCCGGGCCGAAGCATTTCCTCAATATTGCGAGCATCATTCCTCCGTTTCCTTGACGGTTTTCCGAGCGGATCCCGGGTGACGAAGAGCAGGACAGCGATCCAGAACGGGGTCGCGCCTCGATCGCACCGCTCCGTGGTAGGCGACGAGGCGGGAAGTTGCGAATTCCCTGCGACCGCAGATATCGGCAGTGCCGGCGAGAAGGCCATGCCGCCCTCCCTGGAGACGGACGACGAGCGTCGTCAGCTCGACGTCGGGAAGCCGCAGGAGGTCGATCCCAACTCCGCCGGGGCGCCGCCGCGCCCTACCGGCGATCTCCAGCTCCCCTGCCGGGCCCAGCGCAAGGACCAGCTCGGGGGGGCCGCCGGGACGGGTGCGCAGGAACACCGGGCCCGTGAGGCGGCGCTCGAGGAGCTCGCTCCAGGCGGTCGCGCGTCCGATCCGGCTGCGCCGCCCGTCCGGGCCGGTGAGAGCGGTGCCGGGAATGAGGAGGTGGGCGGCGGCGACCGCGGCTTCGCCCGGCTTCGCCTGCAGCGCGAGGCGCAGCGGCGGACGCTTGCCGCGCCCGAGCACAGCCCGCAGTCGCGGCTTGAACCGCAGGCCGGAACAGCCGTGGACGCGAAAGCCGCTGTCCGCCGGCGGCGCCGCGGTCCCCTCCAGCCGCACCGTGATGGCCATGTCGGCGCAGCGGGTCGGGTTGCGCATGAAGCCGGGCCGGTCAAGCACGGCGTCGATGCCGCCGACCCGCAGCGGGATGCCGTCGATCGACCGCGACAGCGACCCGACCCGGGCGCTGAGCGCCCCGCTGCGAGGGTCGACGTCGAGGGCGACCCGGTCGACCACCGTCCCAAGGTCGAAGAGGGGATCGGCCGCCGACCCGCCGGCGAGGGCCGGGGTGATCGCGACCAGGCTGAAGGGGGCGCCTGCGTAAGGACCCGCTAGATAGAGCCCGCCGGCGACGGTCAGCGGCGCCGGGCCCGAGCCGACCGCGACCACCAGCGAGCCGACCCGCGAACTCGAAGGGCAGGAAGGGTCGCCCCGCTCGGCCGCCCCGCCGCCGGGGGCCTTCCGCGCCTCGGCGCGCGCGACCTCGCCCTCGCCGCAGCGGTCGACGCCCCGCAGCCCAGGGGCGAGACCGGGCGGCAGGGACATCGAGAAAGCCCCGAGTTCGCTGCCGCGCAGGTGCAGGATGAAGGGGGAACGGCTGCCCGCGGTGGCGTCAGCCGACCCCGCCGCCAGACTCGCCGACGGAGCCGCGTCACAGGCGTGGGAGTAGGTATAGCGACGGGCGATCAGCGTCGGCGCCCCGGATGCCGGGGCCGACCAGGGGGTGAGCGAGAGGTCGAACGAGCCCCCACCGCAACCAGGCGGCGGCGCCAGCGGGCCGCGCGGGCCGCCATCGAGGTGGAGCTGCGCCGCGGTGACCGGAAGCGGCGGCAGCGAATCGAGCTTCGCCGTCAGCCTGCCGCTGCCCGGGTCGACTTCGACCTCGACCGCCAGCTTCGCGGTGAAGCCGGGCCCCGAGAAGACCAGGTAGAGCGCCAGCAGCGAGTGGAACGGGTTGCGGAAGGGCGTGGCAAGGTAGATGTCGCCCGCGAGCGGCCGCTCCGTCAGTGGCGTCTCCACCGTCCCCTCTCCGATCTTCGCCGCCGCCGGGCAGGCTGCTTTGCCAGCGGCGAAGCGGACGGGAACACCCGGAACGCCCACCGCCTCGAAGCCGATCTGCGCGGGGGCGCAACCGGCGAGCCCGTCGGCGACGGCGGGGTTGATGGACATCCCGGCGGGCAGGGTCAGCGTCGCCGCCTCGAGCGGTGGGGCTTCAAGCCCTTCGGGGTCGAGGTCGCGCGGCAGCCGCAGGCTCAGGTCGACTCCAGCCGGCTCAGTGCTCCCTCCTGCGCTCGGCGTGAGCTCGGCTTCGGGCGCGAAGGCGAGTCGTCCGCAGCCTTCTGGCGCCGGCGCGAAGGAGCGGTAGGCCGGGTCTTCAGGGTCTTCGGGCAGCCAGGTTTCGGGTGCGCTCCAGTAGCGCAGGCGCGCCCGCGCTTCGCGGGTGCCGGCTTCGCAGTCGGCCGCGTTGGCGATCACCGGTACCCGGGGCCCGGGAAGGGATGCTCCCCATTCCAGCGCCCGCGGGTCCCATCGTTCGAAATCGTGGCCCGGCGCCGCCGGATCCCCCCAGATGGTTAGGAAGGGGGCCGGAACGAACTCGTTCAGGCTGATCTGGCGCGAGGAGAGAGTCAGCCCATAGTCGCCGTCGGTGCGCAGGTCGAGGTTCATCTGCACGCCGACGCGCTGGGAGATCAGTTCGTAGGGAATCCCGAGCGTGATCAGGTGGCCGTGCGCGGCGGCGAGCTTGTAGAGAGGGATCGAACGGCTGGGCAGCACGTCCCCGAAGAGCGCGTTTGCGATCCCGACCTGGCTCGCGGCGGGGCAGCCCCCGGAGCTTTCAGCGACCGACGCAAGGAACTGCGCCCGGGTGCAGGCGGGGGTATCGCCGAGCTCGACAAGCGGCCCCGGCGGCAGTTCGGCGACGACGTCCTCCGGGATCTCGGTGCCTTCGAGCACCCCGCGGGTATCGCTGACTTGGAGCCCCGACGTCACGGTCAGGTCCACGTGCTCACCTGCCTGCGCGGAGAACGGCGCCGCAAACAGGGCGCCGGCGTCGGGGGCTCGCCGGAAGGGTGGGAGTCCTTCGTTGACCGTGCGAATCGGGACGGACTCGTGGAGCTTGTAACTGAAGCTTCCAGGGATGAGCCCGATCGCGCCGGCGCGGGCCGCGAGGGCTCCGAAGAGGCCGATCGACAGGACCAGCAGCAGCGAGATACGACGTCCCCTCCGCACTACTTCATGCCCAAGCATCCACACAGTTGCCATCGCCGCCCAGGGTAGGCACGGTGGTTCGCCACAGACAAATCCAGGGACCCGTGCCGAGACGGCCTAGAGCACGATTTCCCCCTCACACCTCCCCCTGGTATTCGTCACCGGATCATCGGCGACGCTCCCACGAGCAGCACGATCCGAGGTGTCGGCGCACGGCGCGGAGGGGTCGTCGCCGTTCTCGCGATCTGGGCGGCGGCGGCTGCCGCGGGAATGTTCGCCTGGGCCCACCTCAACCCCCGCCTCAGCGGCTCGGTCGAAATCCCCAACTCGCAGTCGCAGGTCGCGGCCAACGTGCTGCGCGAGGACTTCGGAGAGTCGGCGCGAGGCTCGTTCATCGTGCTCTTCGAGGCGCCGGCCGCGCGGTGGGACTCGGCCCGCTTCGTGACCACAGTGGAGGCCGCGGTGGCGCGAGCGGCGCGGGTGATCCACGGACGGCCCTCGCCTCTGCGCAGCCTCAGCCCGGAAGTGAGCTACGTCGGGCTGGCGACCGAGCTCACCGCCCGCGAGGCGGAGGAGCGCACGGCCGCGGTGGAAGACGCGATCGGCCACCCACCCGGGACCCGAACGAAGGTGACGGGGCTCCCGGTCATATCCAAGGAACTCAGCGCGACCATCGCCAGCGACCTCCACCGGGCCGAGCTCATTGCGCTTCCGGTGACGGCGGCGATCCTCCTGG
Organism: uncultured Solirubrobacterales bacterium; assembly: GCA_963762325.1. GTDB lineage: Bacteria > Actinomycetota > Thermoleophilia > Solirubrobacterales > 70-9 > VAYN01. Next base: position 23,315 of record CAVXKQ010000012.1, read on the forward strand.
TCTTCTTCGGCTCGCTGCCGGCCGCGGCGATCCCGCTGCTCTTCGGCCTGGGAACGATCTCGGTGGCGATGGGCGTGATCTGGCTCCAGACGCTGTTCGTCTCCATCCCGATCTACGCGACCAACGTGGTCACGCTGGTCGGGATCGCGCTTTCCGTCGACTACTCGATGCTCTATGTCGCGCGCTACCGTGAGGAGCTCGGGAAGGAAGGCTCCGCCGCGGCGCTGCCCACGACCGCGCGGACCGCCGGCCGCGCGCTGACCATCTCCGGCGCGGTCGTCGTCGCCGGCCTGGTGCCCCTCGCTTTCGTCCCGATCCCCTTCTTCAGCGGCCTCGGCCTCGCCACCGTGGCCATCCCCGTGGTCTCGGTCATCGCCGCGGTCACCCTGCTCCCCGCACTGCTGCAGGTCCTCTCGCCGCGCCTCGAAAGTCAGCCCCTGCGCCCGCGCCGGTGGCGCAGGACGGAGGGCCCATCGCCCGCGGAGCGCCTGGTCGACTTCGTCATGCGCCGCGCGGGGACGATCGCCCTCGCCGCCGGCGCCCTGATGCTGGCGGTCGCCCTGCCCGCAACGGCGCTGGAGCTGACGGGGGGAAGCGACGAGCTCAGCCGCCGCGCCGAGCTACCGGCACGGGGCGACCGCCCGGCGGCGACCGCCCCTGCCCTATACGAGGTGGTGATCGACCGCGCCCGCGCCGGTGCGGGCCGCCACTCCTGCGCCGTCGCGGCCGAAAGGCGGCTGCTGCGCCAGCTGGTCGGCGACAACGCGGTCCGAGCCGTACAGGCTCCGGTTGAAGCCCGCTCCTGCGCCCTGGCGGTGCGGCTCGGTCTGCTCGACCCCGACACCCGCTTCGGCCGGATCAGGATCAGCGGCGCCTACAGCAGCGGCTCCCCTGGAGCGGAGGCGCTGGTCGAGCGCCTGCGCGCGGACTACATCCCGCGTGCCGGGCTCAGCGAGGAGGCTTGGGTCGGCGGCCCCGCCGCCGCCGACTTCGACTTCGTGCGCACGGTGGAAGCGAGCGTTCCGATCCTGCTCGCGGTGATCGGCATCCTCATGTTTGTGCTGCTCACCGTGCTGCTGCGCTCGACGATCCTGCCCCTGAAGGCGATCCTGATGAGCGCCCTCTCGGTTGCCGCCGCCTGCGGGGTGCTGGTCATGGTCTTCCAGTTCGGCTGGGCGGGCCCGCTGAGCCCGCCCGAGCCCGAACGCATCGTGGCCTGGGTGCCGGTCCTCCTCTTCGCCGCCCTGTTCGGGATCTCGACCGACTACGAGATCTTCATGGTCACCCGGATGCGCGAGGAGTGGCTGCGATCCGGCGACAACGAGCGGGCCGTGAGGACCGGGCTGCGCCTGGTCGGCACCGTGATCACCGCTTCGGCACTAGTGATGCTGGCCATCTTCGGTGGCTTCGCGGTAAGCCGGGTCGCCTCCCTGCGCCAGTTCGGGGTCGGACTGGTGTCCGGCGTCTTCTTCGACGCGACCGTGATCCGCCTCCTCCTCGTCCCCGCGCTGATGAAGCTGATGGGGCGCTGGAACTGGTCCTTTCTCCTGTCGGCGCGGCCGGCCGCGCCGGCGGTGCAGTCCGCCTGCCAGACGGCAGCTAGGGAGCCGAGCACCCCGCAGAACCACACGGACCGTCCACATTGATTTTCTCGCCGGGAGTCATCCGCCCCCTTACCTCGTCCGCGCGGGCGGGCGCTTGCCGCCGCAGCGGCGGTGGCTCGCGCGTCGCTTCTCCCGCGAACTTCGATGCCCGCGGGAGCGGTGGGGCCGGCGACAGGGACGGATGCGGCGCGACGGCCCCAGCGCGGCGGTGGGCGGCGGTGGCAGTCCTGGGACGCTTTCGCGCGACGGGCGGCACGCTTCACCGTCGCAGCTTTCGACCGGCGCTTCCGCGATACCGCCGCCCACCCGGGCGTCGTAGACGTCGACCAGTTCGTCCAAATCACCGCTGAGCAGCGGCGCCGCCGTGAAGATCAGAGCATCCCCGCCGTTCGCGGAGGCGTCAGCGAAGAAGGCCGGGCGATCGGAGGCGCCGCCGGAGAGCAGGTAGAGGCAACCGCCGTCCGCGACCGCCTGGGGACACGAGCCGGCACCCGCCGCCTCCCACTCGTAGACGTCCTGGCAGGCGGGGAACCGCGCCCCGGACAACCCCACCTGTGGACAACCAGCGACACCGTTGCGGTCGGCGGGGACGAGCGCGCCGGCCGACTCGAAGAAGACCCGATCGCCGTCGGCCGAGAGGTTGCGGATCAGGGCGCTCGCCGGCCGCAGGTTCAGCCGGAACGGGGGCGAAACCGTGCCTAAGGTCGGAGCGCCGGCCGGCAGCGTGGCGTCGGGGCTGCAGGAAACGCAAACCGGCCCTGGCTCGCCGACCCGGTAGCGATACAGCTGCGGCACGCCTTCGGTGGGATGGGCGTCGAGCTGGCGACGCGAGCGGAAGAGCAGGGTGCGACCGTCGGCGGAGACCCGGGCGGTGGGCTGAAAGCCAACCGATCCCGAAACGCTCGCGGCCGGCGCCCAGTTCGCGGCGTCGCTGACCGCCAGTTCGCCATCGGCCTGCAGGCGGGCGACGAACTCGACCGCACCGCCGTGGGATACGTAGAGGTTGCAGCTGCCAATCGCCGCTTCCGGCGGTCCTTTGCAGGTTCCCGGCAGCGCCGTTTCTCCGATCGCGTTGGCCCCCGCCGCGAGCACCCCGTTCGCCACGAAGTAGGCGTAAGCGCCGTCTTCGGAGGTCCCCAGCAGGCCCTGCACTTCAGCACCGTTGGGGTCGCCAGGATCGACGCTGAGGTCGGTCAGGCTGTCGGCGCCGGCGTCGTAGCGGTAGAGGTCGCTGCCGGGCTTGGCGGCTTTCTCGGTCGCCCAGTAGAGGTGGGAGCCGTCGACGGCGAGACCGGTGGCGCGGCCCACCCCCGTGAAGATCTGGGGCTGAGGTTCATCGAGATCGAGGTTGAAGCGGCCGACCGTGCCGCTGCCGGCGGCCACCCAGTAGACGTGCTGGCCATCGAGCGCGAGCCCGCGCAGTTCGGCCGTGGGGTCGATGAAGCGGAAGATTTCGTTCGTTCCGTCGAGATCGGAGCGGCTGACGAAGCCGCCCGGTTCGTTCTCCGTCCAGTAGATGTGCGCGCCGTCGACGGCGATGCCCCGGGGGACTTCGACCCGGCTCAGCGGATGGAAGGCCGGTTCGATCGCGCTGCCGTCGATGTTGGCGCGGCCGATCCCGTTGGGTGCGCCGTTGGCCCAGTAGATCTTGGTGGCGTCGACCGCGACCCCCTGCGGCTTGCCGACTCCGGAGATGAAATCGGGTTCCGGCGGGGCACCCCGGTCGAGCCGGGCGCGGCCGATCGTGCCCCCGCCGCTGAAGTTCGACCAGTAAACGTACTGGCCGTCCACCGCCACCCAGCGCGGAGCGACGAGCCCCGCGAGGAAGTCGTCTTCGACCTCGGTGCCGTCGAGCCGAGCGCGGCCGATCGACCCGCGTAGCGGGTCCGCCCAGTAGATGTGGGAGCCGTCGACGGCGAGGCCGGTGGCCCTGACAGGAAGGAAACTGGGCTCGACACTCCCGGGAGTCCCCCCGGCGGCGGCGCGGACGATGCTCGGAGAGGGTGGATCGGGACCGGTGTTGGCATCGTCGGTGAGCTCGGCCGAAGAGGCGAAGTAGGTGACGACGCCGTCGGCGCCGGCGCCCAGGAAGGCGGCCGGTCCTGACCCTTCGGGCTCCGGGTCGCCGCTCTTGCGCGACGCCGAGACCATCACGGTGCAGGCCAGAGCCACGTCCGTGCAGCGCCCGGCGGAGTCGAGCGGGCTCTGCGCCGCACGGGGGTTGCGGCGCAGGTACAGATGGCCGGTTCCGGCGCCGGTGAAGAAGATGGCGGCGCCGTCGTGGGAGACTGCGTGCTGATCCTGGGTGTAGTAACTGCGTGCGGCTCCGCCGCTTTCGAGACCCGCCACCCCCCGCACCCAGTCGTACTGCCCGCCGATCGCGCCTTCCGGCGGCGGGGCGCCGTCGTTGAGGACCCCGATCAGGCGCACCGCGCCGCTCGCACGGTCCCAGGCGTAGAGGTTGGGTAGGCCGGTCAGCGCGGCCCCGGCCCTAGGCAGCGCCGCCGGCGATTCGAAGACCACGAAGGAGCCGTCCGCCGAGGCGCCCACGAACTGAGGCGCGAGGCCGTTGGTGAGCGGCACGAGGGTGCGCTCCTCCCCGGCCGCCGAACGCAGGAGCAACTCGGCAGCAGGGCTTCTGTTCGACTCTTCGCGCAGCACCAGCGTCGTCCTCAGGTCGGGGGTGAGGCCAAGCGGTTCGGCGAACTGATCGCCGGGGGGAGCCGGCAGCAGGTTGCCGCTCGACCAGCCACCCGCCCCCCTCAGCGCGAGCAGGGGCGAGTATTCGCGCAGGGCGCTGCGGCTGACGCCGCTGAGGTAGGTGGCGGCGGCGCCATCGAGGGCCGCCCGGGCAAAAGGAACGGTCCCGGTCACGTCGGCGCCGCCCTTGTCGGCCGGCGTCACTCGCTCGTAGGCGCGGCAATCCGGCAGGGCCTCGCTCGCCGTCGCGGCGCGCACGCCGGCGTTGTCGCAAGCGCCGTCCGCCGCCGCCCCCTGGGCGCCGTTGGCGCCCAGCACCGATGCGAGAAACACCAGTAGGAGGGAGGGGGAAATCGGTCGGCGCACGACGCGGCGATTGTTCTCGGCCGCACCTCGCCAATCAAGTTCGCCCGACCGACAGGGCGGCCCGAGCGGGACCGAAGCGCTCCCGCCAGCCACTGACCTGCGCCTCCGCGATCCGGTCGAACAGCGGCGGCGGCTCACCGAACGCGTGTCCGGCTGCAAGCGTTCCGAGGTCGAAGCGAGGCGGCCAGCCCCGCTTCTTCGCCGGCACGGCGAGCGCGTCGAGCAGCAGCTCGGCGGTGAACGGCATCATCGGCGCGCTCACCCGTGCCAGCAGCGCCACCAGGTTGAGACCGACGCGTGCGGTCAGGGCAGCCTCGGCTCGCGGCAGGTCCCAGGGCCGTTTACGCGCGAGGTATCGCGCCCCCAGCCCCCAGGCGCGGCCCAGCTCGGCGGCCGCCTGGCGGAACTCGAGGCCCGCGAGGCGTTCGGCCAGCGCCTCGACCCTCGCGTCGACGAGGGCGACGAGCTCCCGCTCCTCGCGCCCGGGAGCTCCACCGTCGGGGACCTCCGCTCCGAACCGTTGTCGGGTGAACCCGAGGCAGCGGTCGACGAAGCCGTCGACGCCGGCGACCAACACGGTGTTGACCGTGGCGGCCAGGGCCTCCCAGGAGAAACTCTCCTCTCCCGCTTCCGGCGCGGTGGCGAGCAGGAAGTAGCGCCAGCAGTCCGCGGGCAGCTCGTGCGCGGTCTCGGTGAGCAGGCCGGCACCCTTGCCACCCGGGGGGGCACCGCCGTAGTAGGTGAGCTGGTCGAACGCCTTGATCACGTCCGCCAGCTTCCAGGCCTCGCGCGAGCCGATCAGGATGCAGGGGAAGCACACCGTGTGAAGCGGAACCTCGCCCCGGCCCATGAACTGCACCTGCCGGACTTCGTCGCTGGCACGCCACCAGCGGCGCCAGGCCCCGGGTTCGCCACCGGCCTGCGCCCACGCGTGGGTAGCGCCGATGTAGGCGATCGGCGCCTCAAACCGGGCGCTGTAGACGACGCCCTCGAAGCCGGTCCGGTCGACCGACACGCCGTGCTCGAGCTCCCGGGTGATGACCCAGTCCCCGATCCCCTCCTCGAGCCAGCGCGCGCTGATCGAGCGCGCCAAGCGGGACCAGCCCGAGCGCGACTCGATCCAGGAACCCAGCTCCCCGGCCAGCCTCGACTGGCGCAGGAAGAGATGGAGCCCCTCGCGCGTCTGGACCTCGTCGCTGCCCGACGCCACCGCCCGCGGGCTGATCAGCTCGGCCGGCTCGAGCAGGCGGTCGCAGCGGCCGCATTGATCGCCGTGGGCACCGTCGTAGTCGCAGTGTGGGCAGGTCCCGATCAGGAGGCGGTCGACGAGCAGGCGGTCCTCGGCCGGCGAGAAGAGCTGCCGGGTCGAGCGCGCCTCAACGAAGCCCTCCTGCTCCAGCCGCCGCACGAAATACTGGACCTGCTGCACGCTCTGCGGCGAGGCTCCGTGGCCGAAGGCGTCGAAGGAGAGGCCGATCCGGGCAGCCACCTCATCCTCCACGGGCGTGCGAGCGCACTCGCCACCCGCGCAGACGAAGAGCACCTCCTCGGCCTGCGCGCGCAGGAAGCGGCAGTAGACGTCGGCTGGCAACAGGGAGCCCGCGAGAGTGCCGAGATCCCCAACCCCGCCCCCCGGGGGCAGCGCGCTGGTGATCAGGTGATGGGGCATGGCGCCGGCATGGCCGGGGCGCCGCTCGGGTTCTCCCGCAGTCGGGAGATGACGGACGGCGACTCAGTTGGGATCACCGCCACCTCTGCCGACGTCGCCACACCACGATTTTCGCAGTGGCCACCATCGGTCCTTGTCTCTATGTGGCACCTTTGGGAGCCGCAGATGTGTCACTTGGAACACTGACACCGGCCTTGATTTGGGTCACCGCCGCGGGCTCCGTATCGTCGCGTCCGGCGGCGCGAAAAGGACACCGGATGCAGCAGAGGACGAATCATCTTTCAGCTCCCTGGGTCCTGGTCGCTGCCAGCGCGGGGGAGCTGCGGAGGCAGGCGCTAAAGCTCCGGAGGCGCCTCGACGAGACGCCCGCTCCCGAGCTCGCCGCGATCTCTTCCGCCCTGGCCGCCGAGGCGGCGCCGCAGGCTCACCGCGCGGTGCTGCTCGGCGGCAGCGGCGAGGACCTCCGGCGCGGCCTCGACGACCTCGTGGCGGGGCGCCGCGGCGACGACCTGATCAGCGGCGAAGCCCGCGACCCGGTCCGGGTCGCCTTCGTCTTCCCTCCCCTGCGCGCCGAGTTCGAGGGGATGGCGACCGACCTGCTCGCCGCCTCACCCGCCTTCCGCCAGCAGATGCGCGATTGCGAAGCGGCGCAGACCCCATTCGCGGATTGGTGCCTCGACGACGTCCTGCATGGACGCCCCGGGACCCCCAGCCTCTACCGCCTCGACGTCAGCCAGCACGCCCTGTTCGCCATCTGCACCTCGCTGGCGCGGCTCTGGGAAACGCTCGGAGTGCGGCCCGAAGCGGTTCTCGGCCACAGTCTCGGCGAGGTTCCCGCCGCCGTGATCAGCGGCGCGCTGACCCTGGAGGAAGGAGCGCGGGTGACCAACACCTGGGGCCGCTCGGCTATGCGCTTCGAGAACCAGGGAGAGATGGGCTTGATCGCGCTGCCGACGGCCGAGCTCGAGGAGCGGATCGCGCCCTGGCGCGGCCGCCTCTGGATCTCGGCCCTCAACGCCCCGGGGTGGACCTCGGTCTCAGGTGAGAAGGGAGCGGTCGAAGAGCTGCTCGCGGCGCTTGCCGCAGACGGCGTCGCGGGGCGGCCGATCGGGATCTCGGCGCCGGGGCACTCGCCAGCCATGACGGTGGTCCACCAGTGGTTCGCGGAGGAGCTGCCTTCGATCTCGCCGCGATCCGGCACGGTCCCGTTCTACTCGGGGGTCGTCGGCCGCAAGGTCGACCAGACCGGGCTCGACGCGCTCTACTGGAGCAGCAATTTGAGCCAGCCGGTCTACTTCGAGCCGGCGCTGCGCGCCCTCCTCGCCGACGGCTACAACGTGCTGGTCGAGGTCGGCCCGCGCCGCGTCCTCGCCGAGGTGCTCGGCGAAACGATCGCCGACGCGGGCGCCGACGCGACCGTCGTCGGGGCCCTCGATCAGGCCGACCGCGGCTACCCGCTGCGGGCGCTGGCGGAACTCTTCGTCAGCGGGGTCGACGTCGACTGGGAGGCGATCTGCGGCGAGGAGCCGCTGATCCCGGCCGAGTTCTGGCCGGCGCGGCGCGGCCCGACCGGCGACGGAGCCATTCTCGCGGCGCTGCTCGCCGACGTACCCGAGATCGAACGGGAGGCCGTCGTCCTCGACCTCGTCCGCGCTGAGGTGGCGCGGGCGGTCGACCTCGGCTCGGCGACCGATATCGACCCTGGCCGCCCCTTCAAGGACCTCGGCTTCGACTCGCCGAAGGCGGTCGACCTGCGCAACCGGCTGATCGAGGTGAGCGGACTCGACCTCAGCACGACCGTCGCCTTCGACTACCCGACGCCGCGGGACGTTGCCCGCAAGTTGCTGCTCGAGCTCGACGGCGAGGAGGAGCCCGCAACCGGGCCCACCGGCCCAAGCCCGGACGAGGAGGCGATCGACGAACTCGACCTCGCCAGCCTGGTCGAGCTCAGCCGGCGCCAGCGGGACGAGCTCGAGGAAGTCTCCTAGGGTCGGGCCCTCCTAGCCGACCTCGACGGGCTCGGCCTCGGACCGCTCGCTCTCGCCGTCCTCGGTCCCCTCCTTCTCCTCGCCACCCATCTTCTCGCAGATGTATTCGGAGACGGCGAGCGGAGTCGGGTGGTCGAAACCGAGCGTCGTCGGCAGCCTCGTCCCGGTCAGCTGGCAGAGGCGGTTGTAGAGCTCGACCGCCGCCAGCGAGTCGAAGCCGAGGTCCTTGAAGGCAACCTCGGTGTCGATCGCCTCGGGCGAGTCGTAACCGAGCACCGCCGCGACCTCGCCGCGCACGGTCTCCAGCACGACCTCGCCCCACTTCTCTTCCGGAAGGCTGGCCAGCTGCCGCACAAGCGAGCGGGCGCCGGCGCGCTTACGGCGCACCGGCGCCCGCACCAGCTGCCGCAGCAGCGGCGGCAGAATCCCCGCCTGGGCGAGGGTTCGCAGGGCAGAGTGGTCGAGGTGGACCGGCACCGGCACCGCCTCGTCGATCTCCGCCGCGGCATCGAGCAACTGCAGGCCCTCCTCGTCGGCGATCGGGATGATCCCCAGCCGTCCGAGCCGAGCCAGCGCCGCCTCGTCGAGGCCACCCCCCATCCCGGAGCTGTCCTCCAGGAGCCAGAGGCCCCAGGCCAGCGACTGGCCAGCCAGGCCTTCACTCTGGCGCCGCTGGGCGAGCGCGTCGAGGAACGAGTTCGCCGCCGCGTAGTTGCCCTGGCCGGGATTGCCGAGCGTCGCCGCCGCCGAGGAGAAGAGGACGAACCGCTTCAGGTCAAGGTCCTTGGTCAGCTCGTGCAGGTGGAGCGCGGCATCCACCTTCGGCGCCAGCACTCGGTCGACACGCTGGTCGTCGAGCGACTCGATCGCGGCGTCGTCGACGACGCCGGCGGCGTGGATCACGGCGGTCAGCGGATGCTCCGCCGGGATGGTCGCGAGCGCCGCTTCGAGCTGGCCACGGTCGGCGGCGTCACAGGCGACGATCCGTGCCTCGCAGCCCGCCTCCGTGAGCTCTGCTCGCAGGCGCCTGGCGCTCTCGGAGTCGGGACCACCGCGGCTCAGCAGCATCAGGCGGCGGGCGCCCTGCGCCGCCAGGTGCCGGGCCACCAGCCCGCCCAGCGCCCCGGTCCCGCCGGTGATCAGGGTCGTGCCTTCGGGGTCGGGCGGACGCGGGATCGTCAGCACCACCTTGCCGACGTTGCGCCCGTCGCGCAGGTAGCGGAACGCCTCGCGCCCGCGCCGCACGTCCCAGGTCACGATCGGGGGCGGGGCCAAAATGCCCACTTCGAAGAGACCGATCAGCTCCTCGAGGATCTCTCCGACGCGGGAGATCCCCGCGTCCTGCAGGTCGAAGGCGTGGTAGACGACGCCGGCGTGATCGGCGGCGATCGTGTCGGCGTCGCGGACGTCGGCCTTCCCCATCTCCATGAACCGCCCGCCCCGCGGCAGCAGCTCGAGCGAGGCGTCGATGAAGTCGCCGGTGAGCGCGTTGAGGACGACATCGACGCCCTCGCCGTCGCTCGCTGACAGCAGCTTCTCGCGGAACTCGAGGTCGCGGGAGGAGGCGATGTGATCCTCGTCGATCCCCATCTCCCTCAGCGCCTCCCACTTGCGGGGGCTGGCGGTCGCGAAGACCTCGGCGCCAAGGTGCCTGGCGATCTGGATCGCCGCCGTACCGACGCCGCCGGCGCCGGCGTGGATCAAGACCCGCTCGCCGGGCTGCAGCTTGGCGAGATCGACGAGCCCATAGAAGGCAGTGAGGAAGACAAGCGGGACCGAGGCGGCGCGCGCGAACATCCAGTCGTCCGGCATCCTGATCAGCCAGCGCTCGTCGACCACCGAGACCGGGCCGAAGGCGTCGCCGATCATCCCCATCACGCGGTCGCCGACCGCCAGGTTCTCGGCCGCGGGGCCGACCTCGGTGACGATCCCGGCCCCCTCGCCGCCGATCACCGCGACCCCGGGATAGGTGCCGAGCGAGATCAGGACGTCGCGGAAGTTGAGGCCGGCGGCGTGGAGCGCGACCCGCACCTGCCTGCCTTCGAGCGGCTCGGCCATTTTCGGGTTGGGGACCAGGGAGAGGCTGTCCAGCGTCCCCTGCTCGCCCCTCTCCAGCTTCCAGGCCTCCTCTCCCTCGGGCGGGGTGAGGAAGGAGCTGGCCTCAACGCTCGCCAGCCGCGGGGCGTAGACCGACCGCTGGCGGACGGCGAGCTGCGGCTCCCCAGCGGCAAGCAGGCCCTGCACGTCGGGCTCGGCGCCGCTCGCGGCAGGATCGAGGTCGAGCAGCACGATTCGCCCCAGGTACTCGGACTGGGCGCTGCGCAGTAGGCCCAGGGCCGCGGCCTGCGCCGGCTCCGGCGCCTCGCCCTCGACCGCCTTCAGCGCTCCCCGGGTGACGAACACGAGGCGGGCGTCGGCAAGAGCCTTCTGCCCGACCATGGCCTGAACCCTTGCCAGGGTCTCGCGGACCACGGTGTGGACAGCCGTCGCGGGATCGTCCCCGGTGGCGGTGTCGACCGCGACGAGGACGAAGTCGGGCGCCGGCTCGCCGCCCTCGACCGCGGCCACGAGCGCGTCGAGGTCGCCGTAGCGCTGCTCGGCGCCGGACAGCTCGATGTCGCCGACCAGGGCCAGGCGGGCGGGCCCCTCGGCCGGCGCCGGCGCCGCCAGAATCACCCAGTTGACCTTGTAAAGAGAGCTGTGAACCGTCTCGCCGCCGCGCAGGGCGTCGATGTCGATCGGCCGCGCGACCAGGCCCTCGACGCTCAGCACCGAGGCGCCGTCGTGGTCACAGGCCTCGAGCCGCAGGGCATCGTCCTCGGAGCGGGTGAGGCGGATCCGCAGCGCCGCCGCACCCCGGTTCCGCAACCGCACCCCACGAACCGAGAAGGGCACCATCAGCTTCCCCTCCTCCTCGGTGAGGGCGGCGTGCAGTGCCGCATGCAGGGCCGAGTCGAACAGCGCCGGGTGGACACCAAAGCGCTCGGCTTCCCGCGCCTGCTGGTCGTCGAGGGCGACTTCGGCGAACAGCTCCTCGCCACGGTGCCAGATGGCGTGCAGCCCCTGGAAGGCGGGCCCATAGTCGTAGCCGGCCCCGGCCAGACGGTCGTAGAGAAACTCGATGTCGACCGGCTCCGCCTCCTCTGGGGGCCACTCCGACAGCGCCTCCACACCCTCTGCGTCCTCTTCCGCCGGAGCCGAGGAAAGGGAGCCGCTGGCGTGGCGCACCCAGGCGGTGTCGCCGTCGTCCTGCGGACGCGAGTAGATCGCGACCCGGCGGGTCCCATCCTCTTCGCGCTCGTCGACCACCACCTGGAGCTGGACCGCGGCGTCCTCGGCGAGGATCAGTGGCGCCTCGAAGGCCAACTCCTCGATCAGCTCGGCGCCGACCTGCCGGCCGGCCGCCAGCGCCAGCTCGACGAAGCCGGTGCCGGGCAGCAGCACCAACCCCATCACCGCGTGGTCGGCGAGCCACGGCTGTTGCTTCAGCGAGATCCGGCCGGTGAGGATCCAACCATCGTCGTCGGCGCGGCGCACCGCGGCGCCGAGCAGCTGGTGCTCGGTCGGCGCCTGGCCGACGAGGGCGACGTCGCCGACCGTGCCCGGGTCCTCGAGCCAGTAGCGCTCGCGCTGGAAGGCGTAGGTCGGGAGCTCGACCAGGCGCGGCTCGTGCGGCGCGAGGAAGACTTCCCAGTCGATCGCGATGCCGTGAGCGTGGAGGGCACCGAGGAAGGTCATGAAGGACACGGGCTCGTCTTCATCCTTGGCGCGCAGAGTCGGCACCACGAGGACGTCGGGGGCGACCTCGGGGGCGAGCGACTGCTGGGTCGTCGCCGCCAGGATCCCGTCGGGTCCGAGCTCGAGAAAGCGCGTCACCCCGACCCGCCCGAGGGCGGCGACGCCGTCGGCGTAGCGGACCGCGGAGCGGACATGACGGACCCAGTAGTCGGGCTGGGAGAGTTCCTCCCCGGCGAGCTCGCCGCTGACGTTGGAGACGATCGGGATCCGCGCCGGCCCGAACTTGAGGCCCGCCGCGATCTCGCCGAACTCCTCCAGCATCGGCTCCATCAGCGGCGAGTGAAAAGCATGGCTGACGCGGAGGCGGTTGGTGCGGCGGCCGCGCTCCTTCCAGACCTCCCCGAAGCGCTCGATCTCCGCCGTCGAGCCGGAGACGACACTCGCCTGCGGTGCGTTGAGGCCGGCGATCGCGAGCTCGCCCTCGAACTCCTCGATCGCCATCGCGACCTCCTCCTCGGAGGCCTCGACCGCCAGCATCGCGCCACCTGCGGGCAGCGCCCCCATCAGGCGCCCCCGCGCGGCGACCAGCGTCGCCGCGTCGGATAGCGAGAGGACGCCGGCTACGTGGGCGGCCGAGAGCTCGCCGATCGAGTGGCCGACCAGCACGTCGGCCGTTACCCCCAGGCCCTCGAGCAGCCGGAAGAGCGCGACCTCGAGCGCGAACAACGCCGGCTGCGCGAACTCGGTCGCGTCGAGCAGCTCCGCCTCGGGCGTGCCCTCGGCGGCGAACATCACCTCCTTCAGCTGCCGCGGCAGCTGGGAGTCGAGCTCGGCGCAGACCTCGTCGAGGGCGGCGGCAAAGGCCGGGAAGCCCTCGTAGAGGCCCTGCCCCATGCCTGCCCGCTGCGCCCCCTGACCGGTAAAGAGGAATGCGGTTTTGCCCTCCCCGACGGTGTCGCGCACGATGCTGCCGCTGGGAGCGCCGATCCGGATCACATCGAGCGCCCGCAGTAGCTCGTCGCGGTCGCCGGCCACGCCCACGGCCCGGTACTCGAGCTGAGCGCGTCCGCGTGCCAGCGTGAAGGCGAGGTCCGCTTGGTCGATCTCCGGGTTTTCCTGCAGGTGCGTGTGCAGGCGCTGGGCCTGCGCTTTCAGCGCCTCTTCGCTCTTCGCCGAGACCAGGAACGGCAGCGGCCCGATCCCACTCTCGCGGTCGGACACGGCGGAGCCGGCGAGCTCGGCCGGCGCTTCTTCGAGGATCGCATGCGAGTTGGTGCCGCTGATCCCGAACGAGGAGACCGCCGCCCGCCGCGGGCCCTCCCCGCGCGGCCAAGGCTCGGCCTCACTCAACAGCCTCACATCGCCCTTCGACCAGTCGACGTGAGGCGTCGGCTCATCGAGGTGCAGGCTGCGCGGCAGCAGCCCCTCGCGCATCGCCAGGATCATCTTGATGATCCCCCCAGCTCCAGCCGCGCAGACGGTGTGGCCGATGTTGGACTTGACCGAGCCGAGCTTGACCGGGCCGTCGCGGCGGTCCTGTCCGTAGGTGGCGAGCAGGGCCTGACCCTCGATCGGATCGCCGAGCGCGGTCCCCGTACCATGCGCCTCGACCACTTCCACGTCCGCCGCGGTCAGGCCGGCGTTGGCCAGCGCGTCGCGAATCACCCGTTCCTGGGCGGGCCCGCTGGGGGCGCTGAGCCCATTGCTGGCGCCGTCCTGGTTGACGGCGGTTCCGCGAACTAGAGCTAGCACCCGGTGCCCCTTCGCTTGCGCATCGGAGAGCCGCTCCAGCGTCACCAGCGCCGCGCCCTCGGCCCAGCCAACGCCGTCGGCGCTGGCCGCGAACGACTTGCAGCGTCCATCCTCCGCGAGGCCGCGCTGGCGGGAGAAGGAGATGAAGAGCTCCGGCGTCGCGTAGATCGTCGCCCCGCCGGCGAGCGCGAGACTGCATTCGCCCTGGCGCAGCGCCTGGCAGGCGAGGTGGAGGGCGACCAAGGAGGACGAGCAGGCGGTATCGATCGAGATCGTCGGCCCCTCGAGCCCGAAGGTGTAGGCGATCCGGCCCGAGGCGACGCTGGTCGTCGTCCCGGTCAGGAGGTGGCCCTCGAGCTCCTCCGGCGTGTCGAAGTAGAGGCCGTAGTTGGCCGCCGCGACCCCAGTGAAGACGCCGGTGGCGCTGCCACGCAGGCCATCCGGATCAATGCCGGCGCTCTCGAACGCCTCCCAGGCGGTTTCGAGCAGGACCCGTTGCTGGGGGTCCATCGCCAGCGCCTCGCGCGGACCGATCGAGAAGAACGGGGCGTCGAACATGTAGGGCTCGCGCATGAAGCCGCCCTCGTGGGCGTAGACCGTGCGCGGATGCTCCGGGTCGGGATGGAAGAGGGTCTCCAGCGGCCAGCCACGATCGGTGGGGAACTCGCAGACCGCGTCGCCCTCGGCAGCGATCAGCTCCCAGAGCTCCCGCGGGCTCCGCACCCCGCCCGGGAAGCGGCAGCTCATGCCGACGATCGCGATCGGCTCGCTCTGGCGCGAGCGCAGCCGCTCGTTCTCCCGCCGCAAGCTCTCAGACGTCTTCAGCGATTCCCGCAGGGCCTCCGCAACGCGCTCCGGCTCCGTCGTTCTCGCCTTTGGTGCCATTCCACTCCCCCACTCGATTCCTGATCGCGGAGCATTGAAGTGACTGCCGCCGGGAGAGGCAAATTCCGCCCGCCGGCCGACGCGCCGGCCTCCATCTTCAGGCCAGCGGCCCGAACGCTCCCGAGCCCTCGAGGTAGCCCGTCACCGGCCCCTCGCCTGAGGCTCCGCCGGCGGCCTCGGCGCCGCTCTCGAGAAAGCGGCTGACCGTGGCGATCGTCTCCGCCGGGCTCTCCCAGAGGACGTTGTGTCCGTTCGGAACCGTCGCCACCGTCAGCCTGGCGCCGAGCTCGTCGCGGTAGCGCTGTTCAACCCCGAGGCTTACCAGCGAGACTTCGGTGCGGACGATCAGCGTCGGCACCGGCGCGATCGGCGGCGCCGGCAGCGCCATCTCACTCCAGGCGGTGACCGCGGCGCCGGGACAGAAACGGAAGCGGTAGCGCCCGTCGGGGCCCTGGCAGACGTCCTCGCGGACATAGCTCTCGGCCACTTCGCGCGGGGTCGCCGCCGCATCGTGGCGGCCGAGCAGCGCGTTGACCGCGCCCTCGGGGGTCGCGAAGCTCCAGTCGAGCCGATCCATTTCAGCCCCCTGCAGCGCCCGGTCAGGGGGGGTCTGGAGACAGGGCTCGAGCAGGGCCAGGCACCCGATCCGCTCGCCGGCAGTGGTGGCGAGCGCTGCCGCGACCCGGCCGCCGAAGCTGTGGCCGACCAGCGCGGCGCGGCGGATCCCGCGGGCGTCGAGAGTCTCGAGCAGGTCCTGCAGGTGGCGCTCGACGTTCCAGGGCGGCTCGCGGCCCGAGTCGCCGTGGCCGCGCAGGTCGACGGCGGTGACCGCGTACCCGCGCTCGGCGAGGTGCTCGCCGAGGCCCGCGAAGATTCCCCCGTGCTGGCCGACGCCGTGGATGCAGAGGACACCCTCCTGCCTTGTCTCACCCCAGCTGCGCGCTTTGAGGATCATCTTCCGTAGCTCCCCGACCGACGGTACGGCGACGGCGGCCATCGTTCAATTCACGCCTGACGGCGCCGGAGAACGAGACGATGTTCATCCAGTTCTCCTCCGGGACGACCAGCGAACCGCGCGGGGTCGATCTGACCGGCGGGCGATCGACGCCCACCTCAGCGCCCTCTCGGAGGAGATGGGAGTCGATCCGGAGCGCGACTCGGGCTGCTCGTGGCTGCCGATGTG
The DNA here is from genome assembly GCA_963762325.1 of uncultured Solirubrobacterales bacterium. GTDB lineage: Bacteria > Actinomycetota > Thermoleophilia > Solirubrobacterales > 70-9 > VAYN01. The sequence continues at coordinate 39,200 of CAVXKQ010000012.1, forward strand.
GTGTTACTAGTCGACCGAGATCTCCTCGCCACAGCGGGGGCACATCATCATCCGCCCGGCCCCGTCGTCCTCCTTTTCAGCGCCTCCGCCGACGGCCAGCTCGCGGCTTTCCTTTCTCGACACCCGCAACATCGTGCGAAGATCGAATACCGACCATCGATGCTGAACAGCTTGGTCGAGCCAGCGTTCCTGCTCCTCGGACTCCAGCGCCGCAAGAGCCTCATGGTGACTCCACGAGAGGTTCTCCCGACGTCGGGATGCCGGGAAATGGGTGGCGACGTAAACCATGTTCATCAGGGTCTGCCTGTCGTACCCGCTGATCTTCGACGCGCGCGCGTAGCGCTCGCCGAACTTCTCGTTGCCGTAGGCGATCCAGTCACCCAAGAGCCACTGAATGTTCCTGCCCACCGAGCCGATGCGCCGTCCCACCTCAGCCCACTCACGCAGGCCCAGCTCGCCGAGGGGGACCCAGGACACACGCTTGAGATCACGCGGACCGGCCGGGCGCGGCAACGGGGTGCTCGCCGTCACCGTCGAGGCGATCACCTCTGCGGCCCCCACACACCCCACGCGAACCTGGGGTGTGGTGATCCCCACAAGACCGCCGAGTGTTCATTGTCCGCCACCACCGTCCTCCGCCCGACCATCCAATCAGGGCGTCGAGGCAGCGCCGCGATCCATGTGGTCGATGCCCGGGACCGCGTCGCACCGTGAGATCGACGGACACTCAGTTTCGGGTAGAAATTCTGATTGATCGGTCGGCGGTCCGCTTAGGCGCCGCGCGCGGCCTCGAGTTCTTCGATCTGCAGCGCGATGTGGAGCTCGGCGAAACAGCTGTGAAAAGGCCGGCCGAGCGTTTCCTCGACCGTTCGGATCCGCCGCTGGACGGTGTGGCGGGCGACTCCGATCGATGCCGCCGCGGCCGCCGCGTTGCCGCCGGTGGCCAGATACGCCCGCAACGCCTCCAGCAGTTTGCGGGCGTTGGCGTGCCTTTTCAGCGGGACCAGATAGGCGTCCACAAGCGATCGCGCAAAGGTGTCGTCCTTCATCACCGCGACGTGCAGAATCACGTCCCGGCCGCGCACCACCCGCTGCCGACTACACAGCATCACTCGCAGGGCCATCTGCGCTTCGCGATGGCTGAGGCGCCAGCCTTCCAGGCCGAGCCGAGGCTCGCCGATCGCCGCCGAGACCTGCGCCGGCATGGTCTCGCCCAGGAACGCCGCCAGCTTCCCCGCGACCGGCTGGGTGCCGCTGCTCAACCAGCCCCAGGTGGTCTCGCTGTCACGGGGCGCCTGCAGCAGGCGGTAGCCGAGGCGCTCGGCGCAGGTTCGCGCGGCCAGCTCCGCACCAGCGCCCATGAGGATGAGACCGACGTGCCAGTCGTCGAAGTTGTAGTCGAGGTCGTTCGGACAGGCCGGCCCGTCGCTCTGCAGTAGACGGACGATGCGGTCGGCCCTGCGCCGCGAGGGGAGGCGCCGCGTCTGCTCGTATTCCTCTTTGTATTCGCCGGCGACGAACTCCAGCAGGCGGTCGATGCGCGGCGCCTGGTCGCTAAGGATCTCGCAGAGCACCCCGCTCGGGACACCCTCGGCCTCCGCCACAATGAACTCCTCCAGGGCCTTGTTGCCCGCCGCATAGCGGCGCAGCACAACGTCCAGGCTCACTCCATCCTGAGCCGCGCGGCGTGCCTGCCTAGCGGTCGAGGGGGGAATCAGCACTGGCCAGTCGGCCCCTTTTTCGATTCCTTCGATGCCGTAGCAGACTGCTCCAGCGACAGCGCATCCCAAGCCTCCCGAGTGCACGGAGTCCAACCCGTTGATCGGGTCGGCCAGGCGTCGTACTCGGGCCAGGACCGTCTTCTCGATTTCGTGACAACGACCCCGCAACCTGTCCGCAAGCTCGGCGCGGATCGCGTCCGCCGGCCCCCCGGAATTGCTGCCGCAGTTGGCCGAAGGGCGGACGCACCCCGCTTCAATGCCCGAGTTCTGCGTCACCGATCGCTCCATCACTCGGCCCATGCCTTACTGCTCTCAATTTTGTGCATCATTCACCCTCATCCCCCGCTCTCCACGGCGCACCGACCGTATCCAGCACCGGGGCGCACGCGCAAATTTTCCAAGTGGTCAAACACGCTCGCCCCGGACTAATCGGCACCTCAAAATTCGGTAGCTTCTCCCTGAAGATCACCGACCGAGACCCGGACCAATTTGCCGAGCCCGAGGGGTGGGGGAAACGTCCACGTGCTCGGCGACGGGGGAACCATCCGGATGGAGCTCGACGATGTGAAGCGGTTCGACTCCGGGTGGTCCTCCTCACCTACCTCCCGGCGTCTTGACCCAGCTGACTACTGCTTCTCTATGTCCCCACCGGGGCCGCCGACCAGCTTGTCGCTCCCGCTGCCGCCCTTCAGGATGTCGCGGCCGGGCCCGCCGAGCAGCTTGTCCGCCGCAGGACCGCCGCGGAGAATGTCGTCTCCGCGGCCGCCGTCGATCTTGTCGCTGTCCGCACCGCCGCTCAACATGTCGTTGAGGTTGCCGCCGGTGATGGAGTCGGAGCCGAGCCCACCGTCGAAGATGTTGATGTGACCCGGAGCCCCGATGAACTTGTCGTCGGAATATTCGGTTGGGTCACTCACCACCGCGATTGCGTGGATCTCGATCGGCCCCTGGCCGCCACCGAGGTCGTCGGGCAGCTGCGAGAAGTCGAAGAGGGTGGATATGGACGAAGAAGCCTCGATTCGCCTCAGGTCGCGGCAGTAGGCAGGCCCGTCGTCGACAGAAACGCCGCTGACGGTGATCTCGCCGTCGCTCGCGCAGCGAGGGACGATTTTTCCCTCGCCGCCACCGACCGTGAGCACACCGTTGGCGAAGGTGCCAAAGGCGTCCGCCCTCGCCGGCATGAGCACCGCGATTGCCAGCGCGAGCGTCGCGCCGATCAGCGCCCAGCGGGATGATCCACCGAACCGAAGCCGAAGCGCTCTGGTCACTTTCACAAATCGGAGCTTAGACCCCTGACCTAAGCAGTGGAGAGGTCGGCCGTCACGGGTCGAGAAAACGCTGTTCGATGCCGTCGAGCACGGTTTGCAGGCCAAGCTCGAAGCGCTCGATCGAGGAGCGGGTGCGGAGGTTGTCGGGGAGGGCGGCGAGCTCGGGCGACTCGACCACGTCGCTGGTGGCGATTGCCGCTTCCATGTCCTCCGGATTCACAGTCCCGACGGCTCGGAACGAGTAGCCGATGACGTAGTCGTTGACGATCCCCTGCACCTGCCAGACGTCCCCGTGCTCGAGCGGCAGAGTCGCGAGCGCCCGTGCCATCTGCTTGGCGAGCCTGACCCCGTTGACCCCCGGACGGGCCCGTTCGGTGGCGACAGCGAGCATCCAGGGATGGCGGGCGTAAGCGGCATACATCCTTCGCGCCGAGACCGCGACCGCCTCGCGCCAGTCGCTCGGCAACGGTTGGGGCGCCAGCATCTCCCCGACCCCCACGTCGGCCATCGACGCCAGCAGGTCCTGCTTACTCGCGAAATGGTCGTAGAGGCTCATCGCCCTCGCGTCGAGCTCAGCGGCGACGCGCCTGATCGAGACCGCCTCGAGACCCTCGGCGTCGGCCAGCCGGATCCCCGCCTCGGTGATCGCCTCGGGCGTCAGTCGCGGCCGTTTCCTTACATTTCCCTCGGAGGGGTTCGCTTCCTCCACGCCTGAACCGTAGTGCGAGCACCATCGAATCGGACCCAGATGAGGGTCGAGCCGCTTCAATCTGCCCCGATTCGCCGTATCCAGCCTGATGCTACGCTGTAGCGGTACGCACGGGGAAGCCTCGGGGGACGCCGAATAACCGGCTCTGAATCCGACGGCATGGACATCAAGGAGAGAGCTAGTGAGACGTCGCCGACTGACCGGCTTCATCCCATCCATCCTGGGAGCGCTCTGCGCCCTCGGCATCCTCGCCGCCGGTGCCTCCGCCGCCGCGTTCATCCAGATCGACGAATTCGCCTGCGAAGCCGGCAACGCCTGCAACGGCGCCACGACCTTTGGGCCGCAGAGCGTCGCCATCGACGAAACCACCGGCGACGTCTACGTTGCCGATGCCGAACACAACGTCGTCAACCGCTTCCATTCCGACGGCTCCTACGACTCCCAGATCGCCAACGGCTCCTTCGACTTCAGCGGATCCTCTGGGCCGGGCATCGCCGTCGATGGCTCCGGCAACCTCTATGTCGGCGACAAAGGAGGCGATGCCTACGCCTACGATCCGGCCGGCTCGCTCCTTTGGGAAAAACCCGGAATCGGCGGCACCAGGATCCGGGACGTCGCCTTCGACCCGTCCGGTGGGCTCTGGATCCTCGACCGCCCCGACGCAAACCTGGTCGAGCTCGACACCGCCACCGGCGAAAAGACCGGCGCGACGATCACCCTCGAAGGCATCGTCGCCATCAGGTTCGCCTTTCTCGCCACCGGCGCCATCGTTGCCACCGATGCCGTCGCACCGCTCAGCGAATACGAAGCCGACGGCACCTTCCTGCGTGAAGCTGCAGACCGAACCCGGGGCATGGACGTCTGACGTTGCCGTCGATCCCGCTGCCGGCTCTCTCTTTGCCACGGCATACGAGCCCTCTCCATTCCACCCAGAGCTGCGCCAGTGGGACTCCTCCGGCAACCCGGTCGCCAGCGTCGCGCTCCCCGGTCAGAACATCGATGGCGTCGCCGTCGACGGCTCCCGCCACCGCGTCTACCTCGTCGACAAGGAAACCAACGAGGTCCTCGTCTACGCCCCTCCTTCGCCCCTAACCGTCAACGTCACCGGCGCGGGCGGAGTGGAGAGCAACCCGTCCGGTATCTCCTGCCAGGCGGATGAAAGCTGCACCGCCGAATTGGCCGGTCCCGTCACCCTCACCGCCAGCCCCGCCCCCGGCCACGTCTTCGCCGGCTGGCTCGGCTGCAAAAAAACCAGCGCCAATACCTGCACGGTGACCATCGACGGTGAAACCGAAGTCACGGCCGTCTTCCTCAAGGACGGAACCACGGGCCCGAGCGGACCGCAGGGCGGAACCGGCGCGGCCGGCTCCAACGGCGCCAAGGGCAGCGACGGGGCCGCCGGGCCCCAGGGCCCTCAGGGCAGGCAGGGCCCGCCGCCAAGGTCACCTGCAAGGTCAAGGGCGCCAAAAAACCCAAGGTCACCTGCACGGTTACGCAGGACGCAACCGCCTCCGCGGTCCGTCTCCGCTGGCGTCTCATGCGCGGCGGCCAGGCGGTCAGTCAAGGCACCGCCCGCCACGGCCGCATCCAGCTCGGCACCCTCCCGCCCGGGCACTACCGGCTGAAGGTCGAGGGACGCAAAGGCGCGACCGCGATCGTGGTCGGCTAGGCCTCCGGCGACGCGATACGCGAGCACGGGAGGGAGGGATGCCGCCTCCTACGTAGGACTCGGTTTCAAGCGGTTTTCGCGAGTTTGAGAT
>CAVXKQ010000013.1:0-58032 GCA_963762325.1 uncultured Solirubrobacterales bacterium
TCCCCTGAGCGGGAATTTGGCGAGAGCCAGGGTTTGCAATATAAGTCTTTATCAATTGAGTAACTGGCGGGTATTTCAAACCAATTGAGGGGGTCGAAGTGAGTCTGGAGAAAGTTCGGAAGGCCATGGCTGTCGCGCTGGGCCTCGTGATCGTCGTGCTGGCCGCGGCGCTCGCGGGATGTGGCGGCGACTCCTCCTCGGCTGGCGCCGAGCCAACGCTCGAAGGCTCGGGTTACCCCGGCGTCGATGCGGCCAACAGCCGCAACGCCAAAGGCTCGATCGACAGCTCCAACGTCGCCGAACTGGAAGAAGCCTGGTCGCTCCCCCTGACCGCGCAGGGCTCTTTCGGCGCTCACGCCTCCCTACCGGTCATCGCCGGCGGCGTCATCTATTCCCAGGACCTGGAGTCCGACGTGCAGGCGATCGATCTCGAGTCCGGTGAAGTCCTGTGGACGAAGAACTACGAAGAACTGAGCCAGGGACCCAACGGCGTCGTGGTGGCCGAGAATCTCGTCTTCGGCGCCACCGGAAAGGAAGCTTTTGCGCTCGACCAGAAAACCGGTAAAGAGATGTGGTCGACGCCGCTGACCGTCAAACCTGCGGGCGAAGGGGTCGACATGGCTCCCGGCTACAGCGATGGGCTCGTCTATGTCTCGACCGTGCCGCTGACCGCGACCGAACTTTATCCCGGCGGTGGGGCTGGAACCCTCTGGGCGCTCGACGCCAAATCCGGGCAGAAAAAATGGCACTTCGACACGGTTCCAAAGGGCCTTTGGGGCAATCCCAAAGTGAACTCTGGCGGCGGTCTCTGGCAGCCACCGTCGTTCGACGGCAAGGGCAATATCTACTTCGGCACCGGCAACCCGGCCCCGTTCCCGGGCACCGGCGAAGAACCGTGGGGGTCAAGCCGTCCGGGTCCGAATCTCTACACGAACTCGATGATCAAAATGGACGCCAAGACGGGCAAGATGAATTGGTACTACCAGCAGACTCCCCACGACATCTACGACTGGGATTTCCAGGACCCGCCGCTCCTGCTCGAGGCCGGTGGCAGGGAGCTGGCGGTCGGCGCGGGCAAGTCGGGCATCGTCGTCGCGCTGGATGCGAAAACCGGCAAGCCGGTCTGGAAGCGCCCGGTCGGGACCCACAACGGCCACGACAACGACGGCCTGCTCGCGATGCGGAACGAAGTCTCGAAGATCAAAGAAGGCGTCCTCTATCCCGGCATCCTCGGCGGCGTGATCGCGCCGATGGCGACCGACGGCACGAGCATCTTCGTGCCGGTCGTCAATCAGCCGGGCTCGATCTCCTCCACCGAAGGCCTGGGAGAAAGCGGCGGGGAATCGAAAGGCGAACTCGTCGCGATCGACGCGGCAAGCGGCGCGATCCAGTGGGAACAGGAATTCTCCTCGCCGGCCTACGGAGCGCCGACGGTGGTCAACGACCTGGTCTTCGCGACCGCCTTCGAAGGCACCGTTCACGCCTTCGAAGTGGACAGCGGCAACGAAGCCTGGTCGGCCTCGCTGCCGGTCGGAATCAACACCGGCGTCTCGATCTCCGGCGACACGATGATCGCGCCCGCCGGTCTCGCCACCTCCGAAGGGCAGAAACCGGCGATCGTCGCCTTCCGCCTCGGCGGCTGAGCGCTAGCCAGGGGCGCCACGGCCGCGCGGTGGGTACCGTGCGGCTGTGGCGGCCAGGTACAGCGCCGGAATCCTCCTCTATCGCACTGTCGCGGGCGAGTTGCAACTGCTGCTGGTTCATCCCGGCGGCCCGTACTGGGCGAAACGAGACCTCGGCGCCTGGACGATCCCGAAGGGGGAATGCGAACCTGGCGAGGCGGCGCGCGCGTGCGCCCTGCGCGAGCTGGCGGAGGAGCTCGGGCCGGCGCCGAAGATCGAGCTCGAGGCGCTCGTCGACCTCGGCACGGTGCGACAGAAGTCAGGAAAGGTGGTCGAGGCCTGGGCCGCCGAGGGAGACTTCGATCCCGCTGGGCTGCGCAGCAACGTGTTCGAGATCGAGTGGCCGCCCCGCAGCGGCAAGCAGCGCGAGTTTCCCGAGGTCGACCGGGCCGCGTGGTTCGACCCGGAACAGGCGCGGCAGAAGATCCTCGCCGCCCAGGCGGAGCTGATCGACCGCCTGCTCGAGCGCTTGAAGGCCTGATGTGGGGTTCCGGGGTAGCCGGACCGGCGGTCCAGGTATAGGCTCGCTACAGATGGAGAACGGCTCCACTCCGCCATCTTTAAGCGCCGGCGACGCGAGTCGGAACGGTCAGCTGCCGCTCTCCGCCCGCATCTTGGGTGTCGGCGTCCGCAGCGTCCGCGGCGTCGGCAAGGCGACCGGGATCGATCGCGCCGTCGAAGCGGCGGCGGAGGAGGCGATCGTCGCCGCGGTGGAGAGCGAGGCGGTGGAGCGGGCGATGGCGCGGGTCCTGCAGGGGCCGATCGTCGAGGAGGCGGTGCAGGGCGCGCTCGAGAGCGAGGCGGTCAAGAAGGCGCTGCTGGAGGCGATGGACAGCGAGCTGGTCGACGAGGTCTGGCGGCGGCTGTTGGCCAGCGAGCAGACGCAGCAGTTGGTCGAGCGGATCGCCGAGGCGCCGGAGGTGCGCGCCGCGATCAGCGCCCAGGGCGCCGGTCTGCTCGAGGACGTCGGGCGCACGATCGGCAAGCTGGCGCGGCGCCTCGACGACCGCTTCGAGCGGATCGCGCGCCGGCTCGTCTTCCGGCGCCGCCGCGCGGTCGCCAGCGACCACGCCGGCGCGGTCAGCCGCGCCCTGGCGATGGCGATCGACGGAGTGTTCGTAAACCTCTCCTTCACCGCGATCGTCGCTGTCGCGACGCTCGTCGCCAACGCCTTCGGCGACGGCGGCGACGCCTCGAGCTTCGCGATCGTCGTCGGCTCCACCGCCTGGCTGGCGCTCGGCGGCGTCTACCTGACGGCCTTCTGGTCGCTCGCGGGGCAGACCCCGGGCATGCGCTTCGTCGGCATCCGGCTCAGCCAGGGCCGGCTGCCGCTCGGTCGCTGCATCCGGCGCCTGCTTGGCCTCGGCCTCTCGGTCATCACCTTCGGCCTCGGCTTTCTCGGCATCGTCTTCGGCGAGCGGCGCCGCGGCCTGGCTGACCGCCTCGCCGACGCTGACGTCGTCTACGACGAGCGCCGGCCTGAGCCGGCGCCCTGGTCGCGACCGCCGCCCGCCGCCCCGGTGGCCGCGACGTCGGATCCTGTTTAGAGCGGGCGCCCCTCGGGCCCCTCGGAGAGCTTGTAGATGATGATGATCGCGAGCGCGAAGACCGCCAGCGACCAGAACGGATAGGCGCCGATCGAGAGCAGCGCGGCGATCGCGTTGAGGGCGGCGATGAAGATGCCGAACCAGCGTCCGAATTCGCCCCCCGACCAGAGGGAGAAGGCGGCCACGAGCTCGAGCACGCCGACGATCAGCGTGATCCAGCCCCAGGTGTGAAGCCCGCTGAGGATGTAGGTCGCGTTCTCGGTGAAGAACTTCGAGTCGCCGATGGCGGCGATGCCCCAGATGATGTTCAGCAGTCCGGCCACGAGCAGCAGGATGCCGGCGAACACCCACCAGCCGCTGAGCGTCGATTCCGCGTTCATGAGTAACCCTTTCGTCCGTTGGACAAGGACCTTCTCGGTGAAGATAGGCGATGGCGGCGACGCAGCCGCGCCGCTACCTCGGAGGGAAGAACCTCGCTCTCCCTTCACGGTTACTTAACGTTCGTTCGTAATAGTCTCGGGGTAGTCGTATTCCCCCTCATTACTCCGGAAAGAGACAGACATGCGAGATTCCTTTGGCCAAGACACGAGTGGTGTCGCCGACCAGACACTGATCAAGGCCCTGAGCCACCCGCTGCGTGCCCAGGCCCTGACGATTCTCAATCAGCGCGTCGCCAGCCCAAAAGAAATCGCCGGCGAGCTCAGCGAGCAGGTCGGGAAAGTCAGCTACCACGTCAAGGAGCTGCAGAATCTTGGCTGCGTCGAGCTGGTCGACACGGCTCAGCGTCGCGGCGCCACCGAGCACTACTACCGCGGCGTGGACCAAGCGCACTTTTCCTCCTTCAGCCTCGATCTCGACAGCGAAGGCTGGAAGGAAGCGAACGGGCTGCTCGATGAAACCCGTAGGCGCCTGACCGAGATCGGAGAAGAAAGCGAGGGCCGGAGGACGAAGGCGCGGATCCACGCCACCTTCGGGCTGCTCGGCTTCGAGTCCCCCGCCTGAGCCCAGCTCAGGAGACGAGCTTCAGGACCTTGAAGGCTTTGACTCCGCGGGGCGTCTCGACCTTGACCGTGGCTCCCATCTGAGCGTCGATCAGGGCTTTGCCGATCGGCGACTCGGCAGAGAGGCGGCCCTGAGCCAGGTCCGCCTCGGTCGAGCCGACCAGGGTCCAGACGTTGGTCTTGCCGCTCGCCTCGTCGAGGACTTCGGCGCTGCGGCCGAAGGCGAAGGAATCGCTGTTGGCGTCGACCTCGACGACGACGGCCTTGCGCAGCCGCTCTTGCAGGCGCTTGATCCGCGTCTCCAGATGGGCCTGGTCCTCTTTGGCGGTGTGGTACTCGGCGTTCTCCTTGAGGTCGCCCTCCTCGCGCGCGACCTTGATCCGCGCCGCCATTTTCTGGCGCGCCGGCCCTTCCAGCTGCTCGAGCTCGGCCCGCAAGTCCTCGATCCCCGCCGCGGTGATCGGCTCCCCACCCAATTCGGGTCCATTCATCCGCTCAGCGTGGCAGAAATGCCCTTTGGCCGCCTTCGAACTCTCGCTCAGTTCCGACCTCAGCGACTGGGGCGGGGAAGGGCGTCTCCGAGGATCAGACGGGCGCGGTAAAAGAGCGCCTCGTCGGCAGCCGACTGGACGGAGTCGCGGTTGGCGACCCGGCTGGTGCGGTTCTGGCCGGTGCCGGCCGGGCTCTCATCCCTGACCAGGCCGGCAATCCGGCCTCGGGACGTGAAGGTGGTGTTCTGCACTCGCTTGCTCATCTTCTGCTCCTTTCCGTACTTTGTTGAGTATCTAACTCAAGAATAGCAAGAAAGCCGAAGTCGGCGTTCGTCCTTTGTCGGGCATGGGCCGACAAAGGACGAACGCCGCTCTTGATCGCGGCGGCGGTGTCGTGTCGAGCCGACCGCCTTAAAGTGACGGCGAGATGGGGCGGGGCGCAACCCGGCAAAAAGTGCGCCCCGCCCTGTCGCCCTTCAAACGGCTGCAGGTATTTCTGCGTCGCCCTCGTCCGTAGGCCCCCGGGGAGTCGAGGCCCCGGGGGAATGGGACGCGGACGAACCGTTGAAGCTCTTTGCCTGGACCGGGCGCAGGTAGGCGATCTGGCCCTCCCGCAGCTCCAGTCGCTGCAGCTCGTTGCGGGTCAGCTGGGCCCAGACCTCGGTCCCATCGGCGAGCACGAGCTCGACCCGGATCTCGAAGCCGAGGGCGACGATCCGCTGCACCATCGCCTCCTCGGTCCGCTCGTCGGCCTCGAGCACGACCTCCATGTCGTGCGGCCGCACGAAGCTCTCGCCGAGCCGGTTGACCTCGCCGACGAAGCTCATCACGAACTCGTTGGCCGGGTGCTCATACAGCTCGTCGGCGGTCCCCGACTGCTCGACCCGGCCCTCGTTCATCACCACCAGCTGCTCGGCGACGTCCATCGCCTCCTCCTGGTCGTGGGTGACGAAGATCGTCGTCACGTGCATCTCGTCGTGCAGCCGCCGCAGCCAGGTACGCAGGTCCTTGCGCACCTTGGCGTCGAGAGCGCCGAAGGGCTCGTCGAGCAGCAGCACCTGCGGTTCCACCGCCAACGCCCGCGCCAGCGCCATCCGCTGACGCTGGCCGCCGGAGAGCTGGTCGGGGTAGCGCTCCGCCAGCCCGTCGAGCTGGACCAGGCGCAGCAGCTCGTGCACGCGGTCGCTGGTCTTCGCCTTGTCCCACTTGCGGATCTTGAGGCCGAAGGCGACGTTCCCGAACACGGTCATGTGCTTGAAGGCGGCGTAGTGCTGGAAGACGAAGCCGACCTCGCGCTTCTGCGCCGGTTTCGTCGTCGCGTCCTGGCCGTTGATCACGACCTGGCCGGCGTCGAGCTCCTCGAGCCCGGCGATCGCCCGCAGCAGCGTCGACTTGCCGCTGCCGCTCGGCCCGAGCAGGGCCGTCAGCGAGCCATCGGGGACGTCGATCGATACGTCGTCTAGAGCCTGAAAGTCACCGAAGCGCTTGCGCGCTCCCTCGACTGCGATTCCCATCAGGAACCCTCCTTCGTGGTTGACGTTGAGACCGCCACCTCGGCGGCGACCGGGGACCGGCCGGTGCTGGCCTTCGCCTTGCGGCCGCCGATGCTCATCAGCAACAGCGTGGTCAGGGCGAGCAGGGCGAGGACGATCGCGCCCGCGTAGGCCGCTTCCTCGTTGAACTGCTCGAAAGCCTTGGCGACGAAGAGCGGCAAGGTTTCCGTCTTGCCGGAGATCGAGCCGGAGACGATCGTCACCGCGCCGAACTCGCCCAGCACCCGGGCGGTGGTGAGGACGACGCCATAGGCGACGCCCCAGCGGATTGCCGGCAGGGTGATCCGCCAGAAGGTCTGCCAGCCGTTGGCGCCGAGGGTTGAGGCCGCTTGCTCCTGCTCGGTGCCGATCTCCTGCAGCACCGGCACCACCTCGCGGACCACGAACGGCAGCGAGACGAAGACACTGGCAAGGATCATCCCTGGCGTCGCGAAAAGCACCTGGATGCCCCATTCGGACAGGGTCGGCCCGAACCAGCCGTCGTTGCCGTAGAGCAGGAAGAGCGCGAGGCCGACGACGATTGGGGAGATCGCGAAGGGGAGGTTGATGATTCCGTCGAGGATCGCATTGCCCTTCCACTTGTGGCGGACCAGCAGCAGCGCGCAGCCAATCCCGAAAAGGGTGTTCAACGGCACCGCCACTGCCACCATCAGCAGCGTCAGCCAGATCGCGTGGATCGCGTCGGGCGTCGTCATCGCTTCGATCGGCGGCCCGAGGCCATGCTCGAAGGTCTTGTAGAAGATCATCCCCACGGGGGCGAGCAGCAGCAGGCCGAGGTAGCCGAAGGCGAGGGTGCGGAGGCCCCACTTGGCAGGCTTGGTGGAGTTCATCGGCCGAACGTCCCCCCGGCGCGGTCGAACCCTCGCTTGAAGATACGGGCGACGATCCCACGTTTCTCGCCGTGGCTGCCGGAACGGGCAAAGAGACTGACGAGCACCAGCAGCGCCAGCGAGATCGTCAGCAGCACGACCGAGACCGCCGAGGCGCCGACGATGTTGCCGGTCTCAATCTGGGTGCGGATGAAGACCGAGGAGACCTCGGTCTCGAAGGGATGGCTGCCCGAGATGAGAATCAGCGAGCCGTACTCGCCCAGCGCCCGCGCGAAGGCCAGCAATGCGCCCGCAACGATGCCCGGCAGCAGGTTGGGGAAAACGATCCGCCGAAAGACGGTGAGGCCGCCTGCCCCGAGCGAGGTTGCCGCCTCCTCCATCTCGCGATCCATCTCCATCAGCAGCGGTTGCACTGCGCGGGTGACGAAGGGGAGGGTGATGAAGCAGAGCGCGACCACGATCGCGACCCGGGTAAAGGCGATGTTGAGCCCGAGGGGACTTTCGGACCCGTAGAGGGTCAGCAGGGTGAGGCCGGCGACGATCGTCGGCAGCGCGAAGGGGAGATCGATCAGGGCGTTGACGGCCCCCTTGCCGCGGAAGTCGTCGCGGACCAGAACCCAGGCGATGATCGTGCCGAAGACGGCGTTAATTGCGACGACGATCAGCGAACACACCACCGTCAGTTTCAGCGCCGCCAACGACTGGGGACCGGTGACGGAGTTCCAGAAGGCATCGAAGCCGCCCTCCGTCGATTTGGCGACCACCGCCGCCAGCGGCAGCATCACCATCAGCGACAGGTAGAGGACGACCATGCCGCGGCCGAGGCCGGTGCTGAGCCCGGGCAGGCGGATGCCTGCCCGGGGTGCCGCTGGTACTGGAGGAACGCTTGCCGGGTGCGCGTCCATCAGCCGCTCGTCGAGACTCCCAGTTCTTCCTCGATCTCGGCCACGGAGCCGGTTTCGTCGTCGAAGAACTCATCGTTGACTTTTTCCCACCCGCCGAACTCGTCGATCGTGAACAGGTCCTCAGGGGTCGGGAACTGTTTCGCGTCGACCAGTTTCGGGTTGACCGGCCGGTAGCCGTTCTCGGCCCAGAGTTCCTGGCCGGCGTCCGACCAGACGTAGTCGAGGAATTTCTGCGCGGCCTCGGGCGCGTCTTTGGTGACCGCGATCGGGGTCTCGATCAGGATCGTGCTGGGCGGGATCACGTAGTCGACGTCCTCGCCCTCCTCCTGAGCCTTGATCGCCTCGTTCTCGTAGCCGAGCAGGACGTCGCCCTCGCCCTGAGTGAAGGCGGCGAGCGCGTCGCGGGCGCTGCCCGGCTGCACCACCGTCTTGTCGAGCACGGTCTTGACCGCGTCGAGCGCCTGCTGGGGGGATTTGCCCTCGTGCAGCTGCGAGCCGTAGATCGCCATGATGTTCCAGCGCGCCGCTCCGGAGCTGAACGGGTTGGGGGTGACGATCTCGACGTCTTTGGTCAGCAGGTCGTCGAGCGACTCGAGCCCCTCGGGGTTGCCCTTGCGGACGGTCATGACCACGACCGAGTCCTGGGCGATGCCGTCGTATTTCTGCTTGTCCCAATCGGGCGCGACCTGGCCGGATTCGACCAGCCGGATCATGTCGCCGCCCTGGGCGAAGTGGACGACCGATGCGGGCTGACCCGCCTCGACGGCACGGCTCTGGTCGCCGGAGGCGCCGAAGGAGTTGCTGAAGCTGACGCCCTCTCCGTCCGCGGTGGCCTCGAAGCCGGGCTCGAGCGCTTCCTCGTAGACGGCCTCCGGGGTGGAGTAGCCGACGACGTCGAGCTTGCCGCCGCCGGACGAGCCGGTGGCGTCATCGTCGCTGCCACCGCAGCCGGCGGCGAAGATCGTGATCAGCAGGGCGAGAAGCGCGACCGGGAGGCCGGCTCTCGCGCTGCGCCGCCGGGTACTGCGAGCGTTCCGCATCAAAGGTTTCCTTCCTTTTTTGACTGACTTACTTCTAAATGTGGGCGCCAGGCTAGCACAAAGTCGATAAACAAAGTAGGGAATCCCTATCTGGATTGGCCGGAATAGACTCGCCGCGGCGATCTATCGGCGCTTTTCGCCGCTATGCGGCCCAAAAGCGCGAGAGGGAGAGGGGAGACCATGGCCATAGACGCAGTGCGTACGCCGGACGAGTTGCTCGAGGGGCTGCCGGATTATCCGTTCGAGTCGAGCTACCGCGAGGTCGACGGCCTCCGCCTCGCCCACCTCGACGAGGGAGAGGGGAAGCCGGTCGTCTTCTTCCACGGCGAGCCGACCTGGTCGTTTCTCTGGCGCAAGGTGATCCCGCCGGTGCGCGACGCCGGCTACCGCTGCATCGCCCCCGACTACGCCGGCTTCGGCCGCTCCGACAAGCCCACCGAGATCGGTTGGTACACCTACGACCGCCACGTCGAGCTGATGACGGCGCTGCTGGAGGAACTCGACCTGCGCGACGCGACCGCGGTCGTCCACGACTGGGGCGGGCCGATCGGGCTGCGGCTGGCGGTCGAGCACCCCGACCGCATCTCGCGGATCGTGATCATGGAGACCGGCCCCTTCACCGGCCACCAGCGCATGAGCGATGCCTGGCTCGCCTTTCGCGAGTTCGTCCGCGACAACGAGGACGTGCCGATCGGGATGCTGGTCCGCGGCGGCTGCAAGAACGACCCCGGCGACGAGGTGATCGGCGCTTACGAAGCCCCTTATATAGATGGCGCCTCGAAGGCCGGCGCCCGCGCCTTCCCGCTGATCCTGCCGACCGAGCCCGACGCGCCCGGCGCCGTCGAGGGCAAACGCGTCGCCGACGGCCTGCGCGAGGACGACCGCCCGGCGCTGGTCCTCTGGGCCGACTCCGACCCCGTCCTGCCGTTCTCGGTCGGCGAGCGCGTCTCCAGCCAGCTCAACCTGCCGGCCCCCCGCGCGATCGCGGACGCCTCGCACTTCCTCCAGGAGGACGCCGGCGAGGAGATTGGCGCGATCGTCGCCGACTGGCTGGCCAGCTCCTAGCTCGAGCGACCGCGGCGGACCAGCTCGCTGAGCTCGTCGTGCGAGCGCTCCGCCAGCAGGCGGACGCGGCGCGGCGCGGCGTCGTCCTCGAGCCAGGTGACGGTCCCCGGCCAGTAGGGCCCGGGTGGCCGCCCCGGGTGGTGGAAGACGGAGGCGAAGATCCAGTTGCCGGTGTTGTGCAGACGGCCGCCGCCCGCCAGCTCCCATTCCGCTTCCCCGTCCGTGGGCCCGCCGCGGTGGCTGTGGCCGGTGATCACGTGAGCGCCGTCGACTCCCAGCCGCGCCGCCATCTCCGTCGCCGCTGTGACGCCGCTGCGGAAGATCGCCTCGGCCGAGATGTCGGCCTGGAAGTCGGCGCGTAGCAGGCGGTTGACTCCCTGGATCGCGACCGGGAAGGCGGCGCGCAGCGCGGCGCCGGCCAGCTGACGGCCGCGGCCGGTCTTCCCTTCGCTGCCCGAGAGGCGACGCCAGGCCGCCTCCGAAGGCCGGCCGCGCGATTCGGTCAGGCCGGTGGGGCGGACCTGCGCGATGCCCCAGCCCAGTCCATATATGGGGCGCAATACGCGCTCATAGTCGGCCGGCTCGGCTGGGTCGGGCACTGGGCCGGAAAAGCGCATCACGATCGCGGCGGCGAGGCACTCGGCGCGCGGCAGCGAGAGGTGCGGGTCCATGTAGTGGCCGTGGGTGGCGTAGACGTCCTCGCGCAGCCAGATGCCGGGGTAGGCGAGTTGCAGGCGGGCGCCGCCGAGCCAGGCGTCGAGCTGGCCGGTTGGCCCGGGGGAGGGGTCGTAGAGGTGCTCGAGGCCGAGTCGCGCCGGGCCGGCGAGCGAGAGCTCGTCGAGCAGCGGCTCGGCGAAGCGGTGGTCGTGGTTACCGGGCACGAGGATCGCTTCACGCCCGCTCAGCGCCTCGCCCAGCTCCTCGAAGAAGGGACGGGCGGCGGCGAGGGCAATACCGAGCGGCAGGTCGCGCAGCTCGACCGCGTCGCCGAGCAGAACGACGCGGTCGGCGTCGCCGATCTCCTCCAGCAGCGCCCGCCGCAGCGCCGGCTCGCGCAGCACGTCCTCGCCGGTGCTCGCGCCGAGGTGGAGGTCGGAGACGATCGCGGTCCGCATCCGTTGTTTCTACTTCAACCGTGGTTTGGCTGCGCGGCCAGTCGGGCAAATAGACTTGCCAGATGCACGCCTTCGGCGACGAACAGATCGCGCCCGTCAATGGGATCGAGCTCTGCTACCAGGAGCTGGGCGACCCCGACGGGGCGCCGCTGCTGTTGGTGATGGGACTGGCGACGCAGATGATCGCCTGGGACGAGGAGCTCTGCGGGATGCTGGCCGAGCGTGGCTTCCGCGTCGTCCGCTTCGACAACCGCGACATCGGCCGCTCGACCAAGATCCGCTCCGCCGGCGTGCCCAACGTCCTCGACATGATGGTCGGCCGCCGGGCCACCGCGCCGTACCTGCTGCGCGACATGGCGGAGGACACCTTCGGCCTGATGGACCACCTCGGGATCGAGTCCGCCCACCTCGCCGGCGCTTCGATGGGCGGGATGATCGCCCAGACGGCGGCGATCGAGCGCCCCGACCGCGTCCGCTCCCTGACCTCGATGCTGTCGACCACCGGCAGCCGCCGCGTCGGCCACCCCAGCTACAGGACGTTCGGCCTCCTGCTCGGCAAACCGCCGCACGAGCGCGAGGCCGCGATCGAGCGCGTCGTCAAGACCTTCAGGGTGATTGGGTCGCCCGGCTACCCCTTCGAAGAGGAGCGGGTACGACAGATCGCCGGCCGCTCGTTCGATCGCGGTCACAGCCAGGCCGGCGTCGCGCGCCAACTGCACGCGATCACCGCCTCCGGCGACCGCACTCCCGGTCTGCGCAAGCTCGAGATCCCCGCCCTCGTGATCCACGGCAAGAACGACGTCCTCGTCAATCCCTCCGGCGGCCGCGCCACCGCCAAAGCCATTCCCGGCGCCCGCCTGAGGATGATCGACGGCATGGGGCATGACCTGCCCCGGGCGCTCTGGCCGACGTTCCTCGAGGAGATCGCGGCCAACGCCGCTCGCGCTGGCTCCGTCGTCAAGCAGCCTGCCTGAGTCAGCGGTAGCCTTCGCTTTTCGGATCTCTTTTAATAAAGGAGAGTTAGGGGATGAGACTGCCGGGTGGCTGGCGTTCGGCTTTGTTCGCGCTCGTCGTTCTTGGCTGGGCGGGGCTGTCGGCGCCAGGTGGCGCCACGGCGGCGACCGTCGTCAACGGCGACTTCGAGAGCGGGACCCTGGAAGGGTGGAACGTCCACCGGGCGACGCAAGCCGGCAACTGGTTCGCCTATAAAGGCGCCAGCGAGCCGATCGTCAAAAAAAGACCGCCCGGCCAGCCGATCCAGCCACCTCCGCAGGGGACCTTTGCGGCGATCGCCGATCAGATCAACCCCGACACGCTGATCCTCTCCCAGGAAGTCGCGCTCGAGGCCGGCGCCAGCCACTGGCTCGGCCTGCTCGCCTATTACGACTCCTACGAGCCACTCGCGGTTCCGATCCCGGACACCCTCTCGGTCGACGACGAAAAACTGGCAGGGCAGGCCAACCAGCAGTTCCGCATCGACGTGATGCGTTCGGGTTCCCCGATCGAATCGATCGATCCTGCCGACGTCCTGCTGACGCTGTTCCGGACGCAGCCCGGGGGCGCCACGAAGTTGCAGCCGACCCAGCTGACCGCCGATCTCAGCGCTTTCGCCGGCCAGACGGTGCGCCTGCGCATCGCGGTCGTGGCGCACGAGGAGGTCCTCGCCGCGGGTGTCGACGCGGTCTCGATCACTCCCGGCCCGCCGCCAAAACCGGGCCCGCCCACCGGTTCGAACCGATTCCGGCTCGGTAAAGCGAAGGCGAATCGCAAGAACGGGACGGTGGCTCTGTCGGCGCAGGTCCCCGGCCCCGGGCTGCTGACGGCCAAAGGCCAAGGCGCTTCGGCCTCCGTCGTGGCGAGCAAGGCCAAAAAGGCCGCGAAGCCGATCAAGCCGGCCACGGTCAGGGCCCGCGCGGCCGGCACGGTGAAGATCCTCCTGCGGCCAACTCGCGTCGCCCGTGGGATCCTGGAGCAGAAGCACAAGCTGCGGGCCAGGGTCGCCGTGACCTACAGGCCGAGCGGCGGTTCCCCGGAAACGGCATCCGTGTCCGTCCTCTTCAGGCTCGCGCCTCGCCCGAGCCAGCGGCGCTGACCTGCGCCAGATGCGGCTGAGAGGAGTCGAACCTCCACGGAGTTTCCTCCACACGGACCTGAACCGTGCGCGTCTACCAGTTCCGCCACAGCCGCGGGGAGCAGCCAATCTACCGCTTGCGGCAAATCCGCCGACTCCCCGCCGGCCGACTCCCCCGCCGCCCCGGATCGCTAAAATGCCCGTCCCTCGCCGCTATCGTCTAGGGGACTAGGACGCCGGATTCTCAGTCCGGAAACCGGGGTTCGAATCCCCGTAGCGGTATGGCCTTATCGGAGAGAGCCGGATCACCCGCCTCTCCCATGTCACTTAGATTCGTCGCCTCCCCGAACGCGCTTGACACCAGCGCTGCCGAGGTCCAGCTCGACGAAGCCGAACAGCCTCCGGCCGTCAGCCTCGGCGACCTCGATACAGGCGTCGGGGGCAATCGCTCGCTCTCGCGGGCGTAGGTGGTGAACGTCTCGCGGGCGACGGCCTCGCGGTTGAAGGCGGCGAGCCGGGTGCCCTCGGGCAGCCCGGTCTTCAGCACCACGTACAGCTCGCTAAGGCCAGCGGCGTGAGCGAGGAACAGCGGGTTTGGCTCGCGCCGCTCGCCGCCGCGCGGCGGCGCTTCGCCTTTGGCTATCGCCTCGCCCTTGCGCGTCGGCCACAGGTGATGCGGCGCTGAGCCGCGTTCGCGGTATGGCCGAGTGCGCCCGACGAAGCCATGCTTGGCGAGGCGGGCGGTTCGATAGCGCAAGGTACGTGAGGGGATCTCGGGCGAGATAGTGGCGAGCTGAGGAAGGGTCAGAACCCGGAGAGAGGAGAGCAGGTCGAGGATGCGATGGTCGAGATCAGAGAGCGAGGGGTTCCCCGCCGAGGAACGCGCCCCAGCACGGCGCCCGGTGCCAGAGGAAGAACGACGAGCCATCACCGAGCGCCGAACATGGTGGTAGAGACTCGGGCGCGGGGGAGGGGCATGGATTTCGCACCACAATGCGGAACGGGCGCTGCCCCACCTTGCCAATCGGGGTCAGGGCGATTGGCAAGGCCGGGCGGGCGCAAATAGGCTCTCGACAAGCTCGTCATCTACCTACCTGTCGAACGAGCCAGCCAAATCCGGCAACTTTCAAGCGCAATGCGTTCGGCGGAATCGTGGTGCCATCTACTTAACAGTGCGCCGAGCGGGGAAAGTGGACCCCTTTATGTGACGAATCCGACCGTCTACAGCACTGAAAGCATCGGCCAGACGAGCGAGGAAACTGGGCTAGCTATTTGATTCGAGGGCACAAAGGTCCGCGCCAAACTCAAGGCTTCTACCCCTTGTTCGGGCGATCATCGACCAACGGGGGCGATTCATGGTTGGATAGCAGCTTGATGATGCGGCTGTTAGGGGAGTGATAGCGGTGGTATGCGTCCTTGCGATCGCGGTCTGTGGCTCTTCGTCGACCGACACCCAATCGACGGCGCTGGCAGTGTCCCCGAAGCATCAAAGCCGCCGAGCAAGTCGAAGCCGGAACCCGAAACCGGCGGCGCCAACCCACAATCCGCCGCACCGAAGGAGACGAACTGATGGTTAAACGCCTCAATATTTTGGTCGGGTTCAGCTTGCTTCTCGTCGCGAGCTCGTTGCCGGCATCCGCCAGTGCCGTAGTCGCCCCGAAGTTTTCTGTGACGAAAGTCGGCATCGGGATCACGGGCCTGATCGAGAACGTCACCACTGGTCCGGATGGCAACGTCTGGTTCGCCAGGTACAACAAAGAAGGCGGTCTAATTACGCCGACCGGAGCCGTGAAAACGTTTCCCGGACTTGCTTGGGCCCGTGACATCACGGCCGGTCCGGACGGGAATCTCTGGTTTACCTCGCTCATTCCACCAGCGATTGGTCGGATCGCACCGACCGGGACCATCACCATGTTCCCGGCCGGGATCACGGGTTCTCCAGACCACATCACCGCCGGTCCGGACGGCAATCTCTGGTTCACCGAGGGACCCAAATCCTCCGGGGGAATCAGTCTGGTCGCGCGGATTACGCCGCAGGGGGCCGTGACTGAGTTTCCAGTGGGAGCCAGTAACGAACCGTTGTTTCTTGCGGGAGGTGCTGACGGCAACGTCTGGTTTACCGATTCAGGCGCAATCGTCCGCATTACGCCGGACGGGGTCATGACCCGGTTCGAAAAAGGCCTCGGTGAACCACTTGGCATAACCGCCGGTCCGGACGGGAATATCTGGTTCGCTGAACAAGGTCCGCCTGGCGCGATCGGTCGGATTACGCCGAAAGGCGTCGTCACCAAGTTCACGCGCGGAATCACCGGAAAACCGACCAGGATCACGGTGGGTCCAGACCGGAATCTCTGGTTCACGGAGTTTTCGTCCAAGTTCAATGGGAGTAGTCCGATTGGCCGGATCACGCCGCAAGGGGTCGTGACCGAGATTCACAAAGGGATTACCGGCTACCAGCATCTCGACCTCACGGCAGGCTCTGACGGAGCGATCTGGTTTTCCGGGACTCATTACTTCGGACGAATCAACGTAGTTCCTCGCAATGCGGTCGCCATCTGCCGCGACCGCTTCAAACACAACCCACAGAAACTTGCAGCTTGCATCCGCAAGGCGAACAACCCCGGATTCCGCGATTAAACGCTGTAGGTCGTAACGGCACCTCACCTATCAACTGTGGTGAACGGGAACTTCCCACGAGCCCCTAGTTTCTCCATTCCAGGAGAAACTAGGGGCCTCGGCAGAGCCGCCGCCAGAACCCCCGTCACCTTGTTTCCTGCCCATCGATCGCTCTGCACCGCAGCGGTGGCCCTCGGGTACTCGGATAGTGGGTCCTCGTTCCGGGGGCTGCCACCGCGCTAGCCACTGAGGACTATTGCGATGAAGAACACGAGAACGACCTCGCTGACGATCCATGAGTTCTCGTCCATCCAGTTGCGGATTTTCGGCAGCAGGGTCCTTGCCCTTTGGCCCAACCCCAAGACGGCGAGGGCCGGCAGCGCGAGCAGGAGAAGGGCAAGAACCACGAAGGGGAGGACGTGCCACCACGGTTCACCGTGATTCGCCAGGTGGGCGCCGACCGCGATTGAGGTGATGAGGTCGCTGGGGAAGATACCCAGGAGGAGCAAGCCCAGGATGAAGGTGAACCTGGGGGTCGCCGTCTGCAGCTTGCCCATCCACTTGGGAGGTTCGGACTGCTTCCTCCCGCGGGACACATGGGCCATCGCGAGGAGCAGCAGGGCAACGATGACGAAGTCGAGCGTGCGAGACCCCGATTCGCTCGGGGAGCCGCCGCTCGAGATGCCTTGGGCCACGAAGAAGGCGATCGTTACGACGGTGAGGAGCGAGATCGCCCCTCCGAGCACATAAGCCGCGGAATCCGTCCGCCACTCTTCGCTGGTGGCAAAAAAGAACGAACTGATGATTTGTGGGCCCGCCACCATCACGAAGGACAGTGGAAGGACAGCGAGGATGTTCACGATGAATCCCTCCCGGGGCGCCGAGCTGACGCGTCCAGCGACTCTTGCGTTGCTTTACCTGGCGACCCTACAGCCAGCGAGCGGCCCCCACGGGCGCCGCGACCGTCTATTCAAAGCCGCCGCTGCATCCAAGCCGTCGAGCTTGAGAGCGGAAGCGGTTTATGGCGGATGGCCCGTTGCCGGTCCATCCGCTTGGTCCAGCGTCGCTAGCCGAGCTTGGTGATCGACAGCACTGGGACCACGCGCTCCGTCTTCTGGATTGCCACTTCGTCACCCCCTTTCCTTGTTCTGAAAGGGCGTCCGCCGTGCCCCTGTCCAAGGTGCCGCAGACGGCGGTCAGACAATAGTGGAACTTATTTCACTAGTGAAAAAAGCCGCGCAAATGGCCGCATTTTCCGCTCGCACGATGGGTTTGCATGCAATACAGTCGAATGCTCCCCTCGGAAACGACTATTTGAAGGAGATCTACAGTGGCGCAGAAACAGGCGAAGCGAGGCACGAAGCCCAAAGGCCCCCACAAGGAAATCTTGGAGGGCAACCTGGTCAAGGCGCTGAGCCACCCGCTGCGCGCCCGAGCGCTGGCGATCTTCAACGAACGGGTCACCAGCCCGATGGAGCTGGCCCGGCAGTTCGACAAGCCGGTCGGCAACGTCAGCTACCACGTCAACAAGCTGCAGGAGTTCGGCTGCATCGAGCTGGTCAAGGAAGTCAAGCGCCGGGGCGCGACCGAGCACTTCTATCGCGGCGTCACCCGCTCGTTCCTCAGCGCTGAGAATTGGGCCAGGCTCACCGCGGACGCCAAGAGCGGCGTCTCGATCGCCGGCCTGAAAATGCAGAACGATGCTTCGCTGACGGCACTGGAGGCCGGCACCTTCGACGCCCGCGAGGATCGGCACCTCAGCTGCACCCCGGTCACTGTTGACGAGCAGGGCTGGCAGGAGATCGCCAGCCTGCTGGCCGACACGCTGGAGGAAGTGATCGAGATTCAGGCCCGGAGCGCCGGTCGCCAGGCGGAGCAAGACGTCCTGACCCTGCGCGCCACGGTCTCCATCCTCAGCTTCGAATCGCCGGCCTCCGACGCGGAGTCCGAGGCGAGCTGATCCGGGCGGCGCGGGGGCCGTCTACCTGCGGCTGGGGTCCGGCGCCGGCAGCTTCAGGCGCTGCCGGGCCGCCGCTACGGCGGAGACCGAGGAGCGGCAGGCTTTGGCGATCGCGCCGTCGTTGTGGTCTGGGCGGCGGCTGACCTCGAACTCGATCAGGGCGGCGCGGCGGAGTTTGGCTCGGACTTCGATCGAGCTGTCCTCGCCCGCCGACTCCAGCGCCGCCTGGGCGGCGCGGTCGCGGCGGCAGCCGAGGCAGAAGGTGCCCTCGCGGTCGCGTTCCCAGGCCTCTGGGAAGGGAACGCGGCTGCCGTCCATGCGGCCGATCGCGACGCCGCAGCGGTCGCAGGTCCACTTCTTGGCGGTTGCGGTTGCGGTTGCGCTGCTCATGCCGGGGCCTTTGCCTGGTTGCGCCGTCGCCGTCGCCGCCGCTTCTGGGCGGCGGAGGGGCTGCCGTTCCCGTTGCTGGTCGGGGGGCGAGTGGCGGCGGTCGACGCCGTCGCCGTCTCCCCGCTCCGGCCGGGGCGGTTCAGGTCGAACTCGCGGCTGAGCCCGAGGTCGCGGGCGATCCGCCGCATCTCCCCGACCTGGTCCTCGAGCACGAAGCTGATCCCGGCGCCGCGGGCGCCGGCGCGGCCGGTGCGGCCGATCCGGTGCGTGTAGGCGTCCTGGTCGCCGGGGGCGTCGAAGTTGATCACGTGGGTGACGTCAGCGACGTCGATGCCGCGGGCGGCGACGTCGGTGGCGATCAGGGTGTCGACATCGCCCTTCTCGAACCGTGCCAGCGCGCGTTCGCGCTGACCCTGGCTCTTGTCGCCGTGCATCGCGACGGCGTCCAGCTCGCGGCTGCGCAGCCGCTTCACCAGGCGGTCGGCGCCGCGCTTGGTGCGGACGAAGACGAGCGTGCGGCCGCGCTCGGCGTCCTGCAGCTGCACCGTGAGGTGGTCGAGCTTGGCGCCCTGGGACTCGACGTGGACGAAACTGTGCTCGATGTCCCGCTCCCTGTGCTCGGTCGGCTCCTGGGTGTGGCGCCGGGCCTGGCGGGTGTAGGCGGCGGCGAGCTTGCCGGTCGCCCCCTCCAGCGTGGCCGAGAAGAAGAGGGTCTGACGATCCCCTGGGGTCTGGGCGACGATGCGGCTGACCGCCGGTTTGAAGCCCATGTCGAGCATGCGGTCGGCCTCGTCGAGGACGAGGATCTGGACGCGGTCGAGCGAGATCGTGTTGCGGCTGAGCAGGTCCTCGAGCCGGCCCGGGGTGGCGACGACGATGTCGGCGCGGCGGGCGGCATTGCTCTGCGGACCGAAGCCGACGCCGCCGTAGACGGCGGCGATGCGGAGGTTGCGGGCGCGGGCGATCGAGTCGAGCTCGTCGACGATCTGGCTCGCCAGCTCCCGGGTCGGCGCCAGGACGAGGGCCGAGAGGCCCTCGCCGGGCTCGATGCAGTCGACGATCGGGATGCCGAAGGCGAGCGTCTTGCCCGAGCCGGTCGGCGATTGGACCAGCAGGTCGTGGCCGTCGAGCGCGTCGCTGACGACGAGCTGCTGGACCGGGAAGGGCTTGTGGATATCGCGCTTCGCGAGCGCGCCCACCACAGGGTTAGAGATGCCGAGATCGGCAAATGACTTCAAAGGTATGTGCTCCTTATATGTGCGATTCAGGGAGATCCAGCAGCCCCAAAACGCCAAAAGCGCACAGAGGAAACGGAACCTCTCGGGCGGCAAGTGGGCCAAACCCGACCAGACAACCGTAGCAGGCCGCTACTTTTGGCCTGCGTTTACGCACTTTTTGCGGCGGATGCGGATTGCCTAGACCGCGGCGTCCGGTAGGTCCAAGCCCCGAGGCCGGTCCCGCCGCCTCCTACACTTATTCGATGTCTTCGCCGGCCGACGCCGAGGCGACCTACACGCTGTACAGGCGTGGGATCGAGCTGCTCGAAGACGGCGACTTCGTCGACGCCGCCGAGCCCCTGGCCGAGGCGGCGCGGCGGGCGCCGGAGAAGACCTCGGTGCGCGAGGCGCTCGGCCGCGCCTACTTCCGCGCCGGCCGCTTCGCCCCCGCCGCGGCCGAGTTCGAGGCGGTGGTCGAGTCCCATCCCGTAAACGACTACGCCCACTTCTGCCTCGGTCGCGCCCTCAGCAAGACCGGCCAGAAGCGACGCGCCCGCCACCACCTGGCGCTGGCCTCGAACCTGCGCCCGGACCGGCGCGACTACCGCTTCTACCGGCGCCTGCTCGACGCCTGAAAGCGGCTCCGTCGGCCGGGCCGGGGCGCGCCGTCAGCTGACGAGCGGAATCACGCAGCGGTATTTCCTGGTGTTGGTGGAGAGATCTGAGCTGACGACACCAGCCATAGACACGGTCAACACTGCATAAAGGCCCGGTCCTGAGATGTTCGTCAGGTCGCTTGTCCACTCGTCACCCACTGCCAGCGCGATCCCCGGCTGTTGCGAAAAGGCGGCCAGCGCCAGGGCATCAGGCAACGCCCCGCCCTGGTTCGCGCAGGTGAGCGCCGCCGAGGTCGCCGTCACCGCTGCGTCGTTGAATTTTGTCTGCCAGCAGGCGCCGGCGAAGTAGCGCTCCAACGGCTGGCAGCCGGCGGTGTGGCCGTTGACCCTGGTCGCGTCGAGGGCGTCGACCGCGTGCAGCGCGGTCTGGGCGTCGTGGGCGCTGTCGGCGGAGTCGGCGTGGACGGCGCTCGCCACCTGGCCGATCGTCGCGGCGTCGATCTGGGCCCCATTGATCGCCCCGGGCGCCAGCCGGTCGCCCGGGATCGTCCCCGGCTTCAGCCGGTTGCCCGGCACGGAGGCCGGCGCCAGCCGGTTGCCCGGCAGCGACTTCACCCTGATCGCCTTGCCGTCGATCTTCTTCGCCGCGTACACGGTCCCACCCAGCGCCGCGACCAGCGCCACGCATGCGACCACCAGCGCCGGCGCCTGCCGGCGGAGTCCCCTGCTCATGAAATTCCCCCCAGGTCGATTGATTTAACAGCACCCCGGCAGCGGCCGGGGGCAGATGAAGTGGCGGCAGCCTAGTCACGCCCGCACTGCCCTTGGACGAAAATCCGGCCGCCCGGAAGACGGATAGACTCGCTCGCGTAAATACGGTCGGTGGTCAAGGGAAGTCCGGTGCGATACCGGCGCGGTCCCGCCACTGTGACCGGGTCAAGGAAGTCGCGGGCGCCAAGCGCGTCAGCCACTGGGGACGACACAGAGTCCCCGGGAAGGTGCGGCCGACCCACCCCGGAAGCCAGGAGACCTGTCCCCGGCCAGCCATGACAACCCTCGAGGAAAGGGTGGCTTAATGCCAAGACTCATCCCGTTCCGGCTGGCCGCTGCGTGCGCGCTGGCTCTGATCCTGTCCCTGTCGCTGACCGCAGGCGCGGTGGCCAAGGGCGTCCCCGCCGACCTTCGCGTCGTCGGCAAGGGCGGCAAGATCCTGACCGAACAGATGCTGAGCACGAGCACGACCACGATCAAGACCAGCAAGCAGGCCAACTGCTTCGGCGCCGGGAACGCCGGCAGCGGCAAATCGGTGACGGTCAAAGGCGCGACGGCGATGGGCCTGCTCGGCCAGGCGGCCAAGTCGACCGGCTCGCTGCGGCCGCTGCTGATCACCGACGCCTTCGACTTCGGCCTCGGCATCTGCGGCATCGGCGGCAACGTCGTCTCCGGCAAAGCGTCCTGGTACCTGAAGGTCAACCACAAGGGCGCCACGGTCGGCGGCGACGCGGTCAAGCTGAAGCCCGGCGACGAAGTGCTTTGGAGCTACGCCTCCTCGTTCCCGTACCCGAACGAGCTGGCGCTGGAGGCGCCCGACAGCGCGCTCGGCGGCATGCCGTTCGAGGTGCAGGTCTTCTCCTACGACGAAAAAGGCAAGCGCAAGCCGGTCGCCGGCGCCACCGTGACCGGCGCCAGCGGCCCGACCGGGGCCGACGGCAAGGCCACGGTGACGCTGACCGCGCCGGCGGCGTTGCAGGCCACGCACGGCAAGGACATTCCCTCGCCCTGCAGACGGTCTGCATGGGCATCGTCTGCCCGGCCGGCGAGTGAGGTGAGCCGGCGCCGCGGCACGGCGGTCGCGACGGCGCTGCTCTTGGCAGCGCTCGCGACCGCCGGCTGCGGCCTCGGCGCCGGCGCCGGCGTCGGCACGGTCGAGCTGACGGTGACGCGGGACTTCGGCGCCGTGCCGGTGCTGCAGCGCTCGCCGGAGGCGGACGAGTCCGACACGGTGATGCGGGTGCTGGAAGGCAGCGCCGAGATCTCCACCCGCTACGGCGGCGGCTTCGTGCAGTCGATCGACGGGGTGGAGGAGGCCGAGCGCGACGGCCATCCCCACGACTGGTTCTTCTACGTCAACGGGGTCGAGTCGCCGATCGGCGCCGCCGACTACGCGCTGCGACGGCGGCGAGCGGATCTGGTGGGACTACCGCGACTGGCTCGGCGACCAACCGCGTGCCGGCCGTGGTCGGCTCCTGGCCCGCGCCCTTCGTCGACGGCTACGAAGGCGAGCGCCACCCGGTGGCGGTCGAGTGCGAGGGCGGGGGAGGGGCCTGCGCGCGGGTTCGCGCGGCGCTGCGCGGGGCCGGAGTCGCGGTCGCGGCCGGCTCGCCGCCGCGCGCGATCCGGGTCCTCGTCGGCCCCTGGGCGCGGCTGCGCGCCGACCCGGCGGCGGCGCCGATCGAGGACGGCCCGGCCGACAGCGGCGTCTTCGCCGACTTCGAGCGGCGGCCGGGCGGCTACGCCCTGGTCGGCCTCGACCAGAGCGGCGAGGCGAGCCGCGAGCTCGGCCCCGGCGCCGGCCTGGTCGCGGCGACGCGGCGCTACGAAGCGCCGCCGGTCTGGGTGGTGACCGGCGGGACGGCAGCCGCCGTGCGCGCCGCCGCCGACTTGCTCGACGCGGCGAGCTGCGCGACCATTACGCGGTGGCGAGCGAGGACGGCAAGGAGACGCCGCTGCCGCTGGCGGGGGCGCGATGAGATCGCCGTTCGCCTACACGCCGCGGCCGCGGCCGCTGCAGGCGGCCTCGCCGGGCGCCGCGGTCGCCTACCTCGGCGCGCTGGTGGCCGTCGCCTTCCTCTACTCGAACCCGCTGGTCCTGCTCGCCGCCGGCGCCGCGGTGGTGATCGCCGGCCTCCTCGCCGGCGCCCGCCGGGCGGTGCGGGCGGCGCTGCGGATGGGCCTCGCCCTGGCGCTGCTGATCGTCGTCGTCAACGCCCTCGTCGTCAACCGCGGCGAGACGGTGCTGGCGCGGCTCGGCGACTGGCCGCTGCTCGGCCAGGTCGACGTCACCGCCGAGGCGATCGCCGCCGGCGCCGTCTTCGGCCTGCGCGCCGTCGTCGTCGATGGTCGCCTTCGCCGTCTACTCGGCCTGCGTCGACCCCGACCGGGTGCTGCGCGCCCTGCGCCCGCTCGCCGGCCGCTCGGCCCTCACCGCGACCCTGGTCTCCCGCCTGGTCCCGGTCGCCGCCGCCGACGCCGCCCGGCTGCGCGACGCGGCCCGCCTGCGCGGGCCCGGCGCCGCCGAGGTCGGCCGCGCCCCGCTGGCCCGCCGCCTGCTCGCCGGCTCGCTCGACCGCGCCGTCGACGTCGCCGCGACCCTCGAGCTGCGCGGCTACAGCCTCGAACCGCCGCGCCGCCGCTGGCGGATCTCGGCGAGGCGCGCGGCCGCTCGCGCTTCGACCGCCGCTTCTACCTCGCCGCGGCTGCGGTGCTGGCCGCCGCGATCGCCGCCAAGCTCCTCGGCGCCGACGACTTCCACGCCTACCCGACGATCGAGATCGGCCTCGCGCCCTCGGCCCTGTCGCCGCTCTCGGCCCTGCTCGTCCTCAGCGGTCTCGTCCGCGCGCCGCAGCCGGGGCGCCGCCATGTCTGAGCTGCGCGATCCGCCGCGGCGCCGCGCCCGCCCTCGCGGTCGAGGGCGCTGACGCTACGCCTACCCGCGCGCCTCCGGCCCCGCCCTCGCCGACGTCTCGCTCGAGATCGCCCCCGGCGAGTTCGTCCTCCTCGCCGGCCGCTCCGCCTGCGGCAAGTCGACCCTGCTCCGAGCCGCCTGCGGCCTCGTCCCGCACTTCCACGGCGGCGAGATCGAGGGCAGCGTCGACGTCGGCCGGCATCGACGCGATCGCCACCGGCCCGGGCGAGCTCGCCGCCGCGGTCGGCTACGTCGCCCAGGACCCCGAGACCCAGGTCGTCTCGACCACCGTCGCCGCCGAGATCGAGCTGCCGCTGGAGATGCGCGGCGACTCGCCGGCGTCCCGCGCCCGCGCGGTCGAGGAGGTCGCGCTGGCCCTGGCGATCCCGCACCTGCTCGACCGCACCGTCGACACCCTCTCCGGCGGCGAGCTCCAGCGCGTGGCCCTCGCGGCGGCCCTGGTCACCCGCCCGCGGCTGGTCCTCCTCGACGAGCCCACCTCCCAGCTCGACCCCGTAGCCGGCGACGAGCTGATCTGGCTGCTGCGCCGGCTCAACGAGGAGTGGGGGGTGGCCGTCCTCTGGCCGAACACCGCCTCGAGCGCTGCCTCGCCGCCGCCGACCGCGTGGTCGCCATGGCCTCGGGCGCCATCGCCTTCGACGGCGCCCCGGCCGACTTCCTCGCCTGGGCCCAAGGCTCCGACCCGGCCCTGGAGACCCCGGCCGCCCGGCTCTTCTCCCTCGCCGGCATCGAGCCCCTGCCCGTCGGCGTCCGCGCCGCGCGCACCACCCTCGAAGCCGAGGACCGGTCCGAAGCCGGGGGTCCGACCCCCTCCGAACGGCTTGTACTTCTCGGTCGCCCGAACCTCGGACGGCCACCGACGCCCCACCCGAGCAAGTTGAGCGAGGAGGGGGTCGGACCCCCGGCTCCGCCCCCGCCCTCCAAGCAAAGGCCCTCTGGGTCGAGCTGACCGAGGGACGACGAGCCCCGCGACGTCCTGCGCGGCATCGACCTGAGCCTGGGCCAGGGCGAACGGGTCGCCCTGATGGGCCGCAACGGCGCCGGCAAGAGCACCCTGCTGAAGGCCGCCGCCGGCCTGATCGACCCGGTCCGCGGCAAGATCGCAGCCCCGAGCGGCATCGCGCTGCTGACCCAGAACCCGAGCGACTACCTGGTCCGCGAGCGGGTCGGCGACGAGCTCCCCGGCGAGGCCGGGCCCGCCGCCCTGCGGCGTGGTCGGCCTCGAGCACGCCGTCGACGCCGACCCGCGCGACCTCTCCGGCGGCGAGCGCCAGCGGCTGGCGCTGGCGATCGCGCTCGCCGGCCGGATGGAAGGCGACGAGCTGCCCGGCCTGGTCGCCCTCGACGAGCCGACCCGCGGCATGGACCGCGCCCGCAAGGACGACCTCGTCGAGCCTGATCGAGCGCCTGGCAGAGCGCGGCGCCGGCGTCGTCGTCGCCACCCACGACGTCGAGTTCGCCGCCGCCTTCGCCGAGCGCGTCGTCCTGCTCGGCGACGGCGTCGTGATCGCCGACGGCCCCGCCGGCGAGGTCCTCTCCGGCGGCTGGTACTTCGCCACCGAGGTCGCCCGCGTCCTCGACCTGCCCGGCGTGATCACGCCCGAGCAGGGCGCGGCGCTGCTGGCCGAAACCGGGGAGGGCGGATGAGCTGGCAGCTGGCCAGCTTCCTGATCCTCGGCGCCGTCCTCCTCGGCGGCTTCGCCTGGTACGAGCGCTCGCGGCCGCCGTCGCAGGTCGTCGCCCTGGTCGCGGCGCTGGCGGCGCTGGCGATCGCCGGCCGCATCGCCTTCGCCGCCTTCCCCAACGTCAAGCCGACGACCGACATCGTCATCTTCGCCGGCTACGCGCTCGGCCCGGCGCCCGGCTTCGCCGTCGGCGCCCTCGCCGCGCTCGTCTCCAACTTCTGGTTCGGCCAGGGGCCGTGGACGCCGTGGCAGATGGCGGGCTGGGGGCTGTGCGGCATCCTCGGCGCGGCGCTGGCGCTCGGCGGGCGCAACGCCGGCCGCCTCAGCCTCGCCGCCGCCTGCGGCCTCGCCGGCATCGCTCTACGGCGCTCTGCTGAACTTCTCCCTGATGGCGACCTACGGAGGGGACCTCTCGCTGGAGCGCTTCGGCGTGCTGGAGGCGCGCGCGATCCCGTTCGACGCTGCCCACGCCGTCGGCAACGTCGCCTTCGCGCTGCTCGCCGGCCCGGCGATGGTGCGGATGCTGATCCGCTTCCGCGAGCGCTTCGAGTGGGGCAGGGGGAAGAAGAAGGACCCCGGCGGTCATCGCCCCCGGGCCGCCCCGCTCCGATCCTGCGCGGCGGCAGCGTCGCGGCGCTGCTCCTCGTCGCCCTCGCCCTCGGCGCCCTGGCGCCGCCCCGCGCCGAGGCCTCCGAGGCGACCCGCGCGACCGCCTGGCTGCTCGAGGCGCAGAACCGCGACGGCGGCTTCGGCGCCTCTCCCGACGACGACTCCGGCGCGGAGATGACCGGCTGGGCGATGCTGGGGCTGGAGGCCGCGGGCCGCAACCCGCTCGACGTCTCCCGCGGCGGCCACACCCCGGTCGACTTCCTGCGCCGCAACCTCGACGAGCTGAGCAGCCCCGGCGACCTCGCCCGCACGATCATCGCCCTCGAGGCGGCCGGCGCCGACCCGCGCGACTTCGGCGGCGCCAACCTCGTCACCCGCCTGCTCGCCAAGCGCCGCGACAACGGCTCCTACGAAGGCTGGCCGGGCTCGACCGCCTACGCGGTGATCGCCCTGCGCAGCGCCGGCGCAACCGGCGGCCTCGACCCTTCGCTCTCCTGGCTGCGCAAGGTCCAGAACGACGACGGCGGCTGGGGCGACGTGCCCGGCTCGCCGAGCACCGCCGACGGGACCGGCGCGGTGATGCAGGCGCTCGCGCCCGACTCGAAAGCGGTCCGCCGCGGCCTCTCCTACCTGCGCCAGGCGCAGCGCCCCGGCGGCGGCTTTCCGCTCGGCGGCAACGGCGCTGTCAACACCCAGTCGACCGCCTGGGCGATCCAGGGCATCCTCGCCGCCGGCGGCGACCCGGCCTCCTTCCGCCGCGGCGGCGCCAGCGCCCTCGACTACCTCGCCGCCCGCCAGCAGGCCGACGGCCACTACCGCTACTCCAAGTCCAGCGACCAGACCCCGGTCTGGGTCACCGCGCAGGTCCTGGTGGCCGTCGCCGGCAAATCCCTCCCGATCGCCCCGCCCCCACGCGAACCCAAGCCAAATCAGAGCAAAGCCGCAAGCGGCGGCCTCAGCTCCACCTCCGGCAGCAGCTCCAGCTCGGTGGCGCCCGCGACCAGCGTGCCCCCGACCCCCGGCGTCTCCTCCGCCTCGCCAGCCGCCCCCCGAGGCGGGGGCGCCGGACCCCTCCCGAAGGCTTTGCGACCCCCGGGCCAGCCAGCCCCCGGGGCGTCAGCCAATCCGCTCCTCCCCGGGGGGCAAGAGAGGGAGGGGTCCGGAGCTCCCGTGACTGAGACGTCGGCGGAGCCCGCGGACGCCGCCTCGGAGTCCAGCACGACCGGCGCGGTCCTCCTGGGTCTGGCCGCCGGCGCCCTGCTCTTCGCCGCCACCCTCGGCGGCCGCCGCGCCTGGATGCGCTGGCGCTACGGCCTCTAGTAGCGCCTAGCGAAACCCAGGCACGGCCGCCGCTATACCCTCGGCGCATGGACGTCGAGACGGCGATACGCACCCGCCGCACCCACAAGGCCTTCGGCCCCGAGCCGCTTCCCCGCGAGCAGCTGGAAGAGCTGCTGGAGCTGGCGAGCTGGGCGCCCAACCACAACCTCACCGTTCCCTGGCGCTTCCGCGTCGTCGGCCCGCAGGCGCTGGTGCGGCTGAAGGAGGCGGCCGGGCCCGAGGGCGCCGCCAAGCTCGACCGCTGCCCGACCCTGGTCGTCGTCTCCGCCGTGCTGGGCGACGACCCGGTCCAGAACGAGGAGGACCTGCACGCGACCGCCGTCGCCTCCTACATCGTCCTGCTCGCCGCCCACGCCCGCGGCCTCGCCGGCTACTGGCGCACGCCGGGGCTGCTGCGCGGGGAGGAGGGTCGCGCCGCCGTCGGCCTGCCGCACAGCGAGCGCTTCGTCGGCCTGCTGCACCTCGGCCACCCGCGCCAGGAGAAGCCGGCGCCGCCGCGCTCGGCCGAGGCCCCAACCACCGTCTTCCTCGACTGATGCTTCCCCGCGCCGCAGCGATCGAGGCGATCGCCGGCCAGCGCTTCGAGGTCGTCGTCATCGGCGGCGGCATCACCGGCGCCGGCGTCGCCCTCGACGCCGCCTCGCGCGGCTACTCGGTCGCCCTGCTGGAGCGCGGCGACTACGCGGTCGGCACCTCCAGCCGCTCCTCGAAGATGGTCCACGGCGGCCTCCGCTACCTGCAGAACTTCGACCTCGGCCTGGTCCGCGAGGCGCTGCTGGAGCGCCAGCTGATGGTCCAGCTCGCGCCTCACCTCGTCTACCCGACCCCGTTCCTGGTCCCGGCGCTGGGCGAGGAGCGGCGCGACCGCAAACTCGGTCTCGGGCTGAACATGTACGACGTGATGGCGACGACCCGGGTCGGTCGCAGCCGCCGGGAGATGCGCACCTCCAAGGAAGAGGACGAGGACTTCTACTGGTCGCCGGACCGCCACCGCACGATCGGCCGCGACGAGGTGCTGGAGCTGGTCCCGGCGCTGGCCGCCCGCGAACCCAACGACGCCTACATGTTCTACGACTGCCAGACCGACGACGTGCGCCTGACCCTGACCATCCTCGGCGAGGCGGAGCGCTTCGGCGCGGTGATGCTGAACGGCGCCGAGGTGACCGAGGTGCTGGCGGCCGATGGCCGCGCCACCGGCGTCGCCTTCGTCGAGGCGGAATCGGGCGAGCGGATCGAGGTCGAGGCCGACCACGTCGTCAACGCGACCGGAGTCTTCGCCGACCGCATCCGCTCGGCGGAGATCCTCGGCGAGGAGGACGTGCCGCGGATCGCGCCCAGCCGCGGCACCCACCTGCTGCTCGACCAGGCCGACCTGCCGATGGGCCGCGCCGCCTGCATCGTGCCGGCGGGAGCGGGCCGGATGATCTTCTCGCTGCCCTGGTACGGGCGCACCCTGATCGGCACCACCGACAACGACTTCGAGGGAGACATCGCCCATCCGCGGCCCGGCGCCGACGACGTCGAGTACCTGCTCGACGCCGTCAACGAGTTCTTCGGCGTCTCGCTCGGGCAGTCCGACCTGGTCGGCGCCTACGCCGGGGTGCGGCCGCTGATCTCCACCGGCGACCCGAAGAAGTCGGTCGACATCTCGCGCAAGGCCGAGCTGTACGAGACCTCCTCGGGGATGCTGACGATCACCGGCGGCAAGCTCACCACCTGGCGGCGGATGGCGAAGCAGACGGTCGACCGCCTGGTCGAGCGCGAGGGCCGCGAGGCGCCCTGCCACACGGCGGAGATCCCGCTCGGGATGGAGGCCCGCCCCGAGGACCTGGAGGCGCCCGAGGGCGTGGGGGAGGAGGCGGTCTCCCAGCTCGCCTTCCGCTACGGCCACGCCGCCCGCGCCGTCCTCGATCTCGCCTGGAAGGACCCGAAGCTGGCCGGGCCGATCGTCCCCGGCCGCCCCGACCTGCTGGCCGAGGTGGCGATCGCGGCCCGCCGCGAGCAGGCCCGCTGCGTCGCCGACGTGCTGCTGCGCCGCACCCGGCTCGGTCTGCTCGCGGCGCCGCAGCTGCGCGGGGCGGCTGCCGTGCGCCCGGTCGCCGAGGTGCTGGGATCGGAGCTGGGCTGGTCGCGGCGCCAGGTCAAGCAGGAGGCCGAGGCCTGGCCCGAGGCGGCCGCCCTGGAGGGCATCGACCCCGCCGCCGTCGCCGGTTGAATAACCTGCCGCTTCGATGACCAAGGCCGAGCTGGAGAAAAAGAGCCTCGCCGAGCTGCACGCGCTCGCCGCCGAGGCCGGGATCGAGCGCTTCCGGATGCTGCCGCGGGGCGAGCTGGTCGGGAAGCTGGCCGACGGCGATTCCGCGCCGCGTGGCCAGTCGTCCGCGAACGGGGGAGACGAGCAGCGCGAGAAACCGGCGCGCCGTCGCCGTCGCTCCGGCGCAAGGGGCGATTCAGGCGGTCGTGGCGACTCGGGCGGCGAGGACCGGCCCCCGCGCCGGCGCCGCGAGCCGCGAGCGACGCCCGAGCGAGCCCCTGAGCGCGAGCCAGAGCCAGAGCCCGCGCCGCCGCCACCACCCGCCCGGCCGCAGCCGGCAGCTGCCGCTCCTTCGACTCCCGCCGCTTCCGCCGAGCCGCCGACGCGTCCCCGTCGCCGCCGTCGCCGCCGCTTCGGCCGCCGCGGCAAGCAGGGCTTGACCCTGCAGGAGCTGCTGCTGCCGCCGGCAGGCCGCCAGGCGCTGCTCTGCGCCGAGAGCCGCGAGGGCTGCACGGCGCTGCTGCGCGGGATCGCCGCCGACCTCGGCGGCGCCGCCAATGGCCCCGACCCGGTCGCGCTCCTGATCGATCCCAGCCCCGAGGAGCTGGCCGACTGGCGCCGCGAGGCGCCGCAGGCGGAGATCGTCGCCGCCGGCCAGGCCCGCCACGCCAGCGACGCCCTCGCCCAGGCCAGCACCCGCGCCAGCGCCGGCGACGACGTCATCCTCCTCGTCGATTCCCTGACCCGCCTCGCCGCCGCCTACGAGGACCCCGAGGCAGCCAAGCAATTCTTCGACGCCGGCCGCGCCACCACCGGCGCCGGCACCCTCACCGTGGTCGCCGCCCTAGAGCGCCCCCCCTCCAACTAACCGTCCCCCTCTTCCACCTGAAGAGCTTCGGCGTCGTATCGCCGCCCCCGCTCGTGAGCCGGGGTCCGGGCAGGGCCGAAACGCCTTGTACTTTTTCGCCACCGCAATCTCGGACGGCCGCAACCGCCCCTCGAAAAAGTTAAGTGAAGGCCCTGCCCGGACCCCGGCCCGCCTACCGCCGGTAAGCGATACGCCGCCAGCTCGGCTCTTTGGAGAGCTCGATCAGGTCGGACGTGCGATCCGGCTGGACGTAGCCGAAGGTCTGGGTGCGCTCGTCGAAGACGACGTCGAGCTCACCCTCCTTGACCCGCTGGTCGAGCCAGGCGCCGCGGAAGACGAGGCGGCGGATCCAGTGGACGAGGCTGCGGTTGGCGGGACCGACCAGGTCCTCCCAGTTCTCGTTGATGTGCTCGCCGAGTCGCGAGCTGGGCTCGGCGATCTCGCCGCTGACCGCGAGGTCGAGAAGGTCGTCGAGCTCCTCCTGGCTCAGGCCCTGGTGGACGAAGCCGAGCTTGACCGCGGCCTGCTCCACCCGCTGCCCGAAGTCGCCCTCGTTGAAGGCGAAGCGAAGCTCGCCGTACTCGAGCACGTAATCCGAACCAGACTCGTAATTCCCTCTGCGGGTCGTCTTCTTATCCATGAGTTGAAGCCCAGCTGAACCCGCAAGCCCAGCGGGAACAGGTTCATGATCTTGCCGATCATCGTACGCGCGTGCCTGCCCAGGCCGGCGCCTGAACGGCCGTTTGCACCGACGGGCGATCGCGCTCCAGCGACTCGCGGGCGGGGGAGAGCCGGCGCGGCCTGGCGCCTTGTCGCTGCGTGAGCGCCCCCCGGCTTTGTCGGCTTCCCCGCCGCCGCGTCTGCGGCCGCGCCGTCCCGGTCGCGACCGGCTTTCACAGCCGCCTGCTCGGCCTCGCCGGCCTCGACGCGGAGGAGGCAGGCCCCGGCTTGCTGATCCCACGCTGCGCCAGCGTCCACACCTTCGGCATGCGCTTCGACCTCGACGTGTTCTTCCTCGACCGCCATGACCGGCCGCTCGCGTGCCGCCTCGGCGTGCCGCCGCGCCGCCTGCTCTGGCGCCGCGATGCGATCTCCGTCTTGGAGATTCCCGCGGGCGGGGGGGAGAGTCCGGCGGCGCCCGGGGCTTAGGCGGACATGCTGCCGCAGAGACAAGAGCTGGCCAGGGTCGTCGTCTGCGAGGACGACGCGGTCACGCTGGAGCTTCTCTGCGATCACCTCATGGCTGATCGCTTCGGCGTGCTGCCCGCCCCGAGCGCCTCCGACGCGCTGCGCCTGTGTCGCTACAACCATCCGGACCTGCTCCTCCTCGATCTGTCTCTGCCCGACGCCTCCGGTCTCGACGTGCTGCGCGAGATCCGCGAAGCCGACGGGGTCGAGTCGCGTTTCGATCCGCAGCTGCCGGTGATCGTCCTCACCGGGCGGGGCGCCCAGGCCGATCGTGTCCGCGGCCTCACCGCCGGCGCCGACGACTACATCACCAAGCCCTTCTCGGTCGAGGAGCTGCGAGCGCGGATCGGCGCCGTGCTGCGCCGTCGCGACAGCCGTCGCGACGGGCCGATCAGGGTCGGCGAGCTGATGGTCGACCCGCTGCGCCGCAAGGTCATGGTCGGCGAGCGGGAGGTGTTCCTGGCGAAGAAGGAGTTCACCCTGCTGCGGGTCCTCGCCGGCGATCCCACCCGGGTCTTCACCAAGGAGGAGCTGTTGCGGGACGTCTGGGGATACAGCAGCCCCAACAAGACGAGGACACTCGATTCGCATGCCTCGCGCCTGAGACGCAAACTCGACCCGGAGCACAGCCGCTACATCGTCAACTGCTGGGGCATCGGCTACCGCTTGCTCGACGGCTGAGCCCCGGGTCGCTGTTCAGTTCGCTTACTTGCCCTTCGCCGACGGCGCCTCGAAGTGGAGGATCGCCAGCCTGGTGGCGATCGTGTCGGCCTCCTCGCCGCCGAGGCGGGTCGCCGCCTCCTCCTGGATCTCGAGCGCCTTCTCCAGCGTGGCCGCAAGCAGGGCGGTGATGTCGGACCAGCCCTGATTGTCGAGCGTCAGCGGAGTGCGGCTCACATGAGAGTCGGTGCGGGCCTCGATGGTGCCGGCGATCAGCGCCTCCGTGGCGTCGTGGCCAACCGTCTCCAGCACGCTGCCGGTTATTCCCTTGCGAGCCGACGAGGGAATCTTCTCCCAGTCGCTGTCGTTGAAGAAGGTGCGCTCGGTGGCGCGGTAGAAGTGCTCGACGGCGCCGCGGCGCGGCTCCGTTTTCACCAGTTCGACGCAGTCGTACTCGAGCAGCGTTTTGACGTGGTAGCTGACATTGCCGAGCGGCTCGCCAAGTTCCTGCGAAAGCTGGTTGGGGCTGGAGACGCCTTTGTGCAGCGAGGTGAGGATCCTCACCCGCAGTGGATGGGCAAGGGCCTTGGCCAGTTGCTGGGTTATGCCCTCAGGGGACGTTCGGGTCTGAGCCATGGGGAAGTGCTCCGATCATTGACGGCCGGGGGCCGGATTGGGGTGGCAGGGATGGTTTCCATCCCGGTTTGTAAACAAGTATTCCAAAACGCTCCGCTGTTTCCGCGGCCAAGAAGCTTTTCCATGGCGAAAAAATTTGAGCGGTATCCGACATCGATCGACGGAACATCTGAACCTGTTTCAACGTCTGAGTGGTCTAATCCATGCGCACCCGCTGCCTCGAGGCGCCTGGCCGAGACCGCTTTGGGATGGCGGGTGCGCAATTTCCCGCCTCGCAGGGGGAGAGATGGCGGGCTTGCGTCCTTAGCCAGCCATGCGAGCTGTGGGGAAGGCGCGATGAAGCTGGAGCTGGCGCAGGTCGTCACCGCCTGGCCGCTCGGCGTCTCCCTGGCCGTGGCCGGCCTGGTCCAAAGCCTGTACGCCGGACGTCGGCGCAGCGCTCTCAACGAAGCGGTGCACGAGCTGCGGCGACCGCTGCAGGCGCTGGCGCTCGTGGCGCCGGCGGCGCCCGCAGGAAGTGTCGGCGATCCAGGGCTCGCGTGCAGATGGCCGCCACCGCGCTGGAGCGATTGGAGCGTGAGGTCAATGGCGGAGGGCGCCGCGCCGATGCGGGCGCCGCTGGCGGCTCGGCCGCTGCTCGAGTCCGCCGTCAAGCGCTGGCAGGCTCGTGCGGCGCTCGCCGGCGGCTCGTTGACGCTGCGCTGGTTGGCCGGCGCGAGCACGGTCGAAGGCGACCGCGGGGAAATCGCGCAGGCGATCGACAACCTGGTCGTCAACGCGATCGAGCATGGCGGTCCGGAAATCGTCGTCGCGGCGCGGGCCGGCGCCGGCCGCCTCTGCCTCTCGGTTCTCGACTCGGGCCGGGGGTCGCGCCCAGAGTCGCGACGCGAGAGTCCGGCGGAGCTGATCGCCCGGCTCACCGGCCGCCGGCGCCGCGGCCACGGGCTGCGCGTCGTACGGCGCATCGTCACCGACCACGGCGGCGATTTTCGGCTTCGCTCCTCCGCCCACGGCACAGAGGCCGTCCTCGAGCTGCCCTTGGCTGGGGCGGCCTGATGGGCCGGCGCGGCCGCGCCCTCGCGTTTCTGCTGGCGGCGCTGCTGACCGCCGCGATCGCGGCCGCGATCGCCGACGGCTACGGGGCCAGCGTCGCTCGCGGCTACGGGACGCTGCGGCCCGTGCTCGTCGTCCGTGAGGATCTGCGGCCGGGGCGGGAGATCGATCCGCGCCAGGCTGCGGCGCTGGAGCCGCGCCGGATCCCGGCCAGGTTCGTGCCGCCGGGCGCCCTGGCAGATCCCGCCGAGGCGATCGGCCTGGCGCCGGCCGGCGACGATCCCAGCCGGGTCCTACCTGCTGGCGTCGCAACTGCGGCCGC
Organism: uncultured Solirubrobacterales bacterium; assembly: GCA_963762325.1. Taxonomy (GTDB): domain Bacteria; phylum Actinomycetota; class Thermoleophilia; order Solirubrobacterales; family 70-9; genus VAYN01. Next base: position 34,423 of record CAVXKQ010000013.1, read on the forward strand.
CGCGGGCAAATCCAGGCGGATCCCTTGGCCTCGGGCGTGGGCGCCACCCGGTCGAGATCGCGGTCAGCGGCGCCGAGGCGCTGCTGGTCGCCGGCGCCCAGCCGGTCGGTGGCCGGGTCGACGTGGTGGTGACGGCGGAACCGTCCGGCGCCGGCGCCGGCCGCACCTACGTCGCCGCCGCCGCGGCGCCGCTGCTGGCGCTGGGTCCGGGCGCCGACGGGGCTGCCGCGGAAGGCGTCGCCGCCGCCACGCTTGGTCTGACGCGAGGCCAGGCGCTGCGGCTGATCGCCGCCGAGAGCTTCGCTCGCAGGATGACCTTGCTGCCCCGGGGTTGAGCGATGGGCGCTCGCGAGAACAACGTCGCCGAGCTGGCGAGGAAGCTGCGAGGCCGTTTGGTCGAGCGGCGGCGCGCCGAGGCGGCGCGGGGGCAAGTCGGAGACGACGATCTGCGCGCCGCGGTGCGGGAGCTGGTCGACGAGGAGGCGGTGCTGCTCGGCGCCGGCGATCGCGAGGAGATCGCCGCCCGGATCGTCCGCGACAGCGTCGGCCTCGGGCCGCTGGAGGCGCTGCTCGCCGACCCCTCGGTGGAGGAGGTGATGGTCAACGGGCCTGGCGTCGTCTATGTCGAGCGCCGCGGTCGCCTCGAGGCCACCGACGTCGCCTTCGCCGACGAGGAGGAGCTGCGCAACGCGATCGAGCGCATCCTGGCGCCGCTGGGTCGGCGCGTGGACGAGCTCAGCCCGATGGTCGACGCCCGGCTCGCCGACGGCTCCCGGGTCAACGTCGTGATTCCGCCGCTGGCGATCGACGGGCCGCTGGTCTCGATCCGCCGCTTCGGCGCCCGCCGGCCCGGGCCGGACGAGCTGGTCGCGCTCGGCACTCTGACCGACGCGCAGCGGCAGTCGCTGGAGAGCGCCGTCGCGGAGCGCCGCAGCATCCTCGTCAGCGGCGGCACCGGTTCGCGGCAAGACGACTCTGCTCAACGCTCTCTCCAGCTTCATCGGGCCGCGCGAGCGCGTGGTGACGATCGAGGACGCGGCCGAGCTGCGGCTGCAGCAGCCGCACGTGGTGCGGCTGGAGAGCCGCCCGGCCGGCGTCGAGGGCCGCGGCGAGGTGACGATCCGCGACCTGCTGCGCAACGCGCTGCGGATGCGCCCCGACCGGATCGTGATCGGCGAGGTCAGGGGGCCGGAGGCGCTCGACCTGCTCACCGCGCTCAACACCGGACACGACGGCGCGCTTTCGACCGTGCACGCGAACTCGCCGGCCGATGCGCTGAGCCGCTTGCAGACGCTGGCGCTGATGGCTGGGGTCGGGCTGCCGCACGCGGCGGTGGCGGAGCAGGTTCAGCGCGGCATCGATCTCGTCGTCCACCTCGAGCGGCAAGCGGACGGCGCCCGCGTCGTCACCGAGATCGCCGAAGTCGTGCGCGCGGCGGGAACGACGGCCGTCCGCACCCTGGAAGTCGCGGCTACCGCATGAGCGACGGGCTGGGACTGCTGCCGGCCCTTGCCGGAGCGGCAGCCGGCGGGCTGCTCGCCCTGGCGGCGCGGGAGGCGTTGCTCGCCAGCCCGGCGGCGGCGCGCTGGCTGCGCCTGGCGCTCGAGCCGCTGCGGCGGGCCGGGCGGGAGGGCTATGCGCCTTCGACGGTGGAGCGCCGCCGGCTCGCCGCGCTCGGAACGGGCGCCGCGATCCTCGCCGGCTGGTTCCTCGCCGGCCCGGCCCTGGCTCTGCCGCTCTCGATCGGCGGCCCCGCCGCGGCGGCCTGGGCGATCTCCAGCCGCAGGCGGCGCTACCGGGTCGCGGTCGAGCGCTCGCTGCCGGAAGTCGCGATCGCGATCGCCGACTCGCTCAGCGCCGGCCGCTCGCTGCGCGCCTCGCTTCCGGCGGCGGCGACGTCGCTCGACGGTCCACCCGCCTCCGAGCTGGCGCGACTCGGGGCCGAGCTCGACCTCGGCGCGGCGACGGCCGCGACGGTCGAGGGCTGGCGACGGCGAATGCGCTCGCAGCGGGTCGACGCCTTTGCCGCCGCCCTGCTCAGCCAGCGGCTCGCCGGTGGCGACCTGGCCGGACTGCTGCGCCGTTTCGCCGCCGGCGCCGCGGAGCGCGACCGCGTCGCCGAGGACGCGCATTCGGCCACCGCCCAGGCTCGCTTCACGGGCCTGCTTGTGGTGGCGATGCCGAGCGGCGGCGCTCTCTTCGCCGAGCTGATCCAGCCCGGCTTCATCGCCAGGCTGCTCGGCTCGCCGCCATCCGCCGTGCTGCTGGCGCTCGCTGCCGCGCTCCAGGTCGCCGGCTTCGTCGCGATCAAGCGGCTCTCGCGGGTGGTCGGGTGAGCCTCGCTGGGCTGCTGGCCGCGCTCGCGGTCCTGTTCGCTTTCGCCGCCGCCCGCGAGCTGCTCTCCGGCCGGACCGCTCAGGCCGCGCCGCCGCTTCCCTTCGGGCTCAGCGCCCGCTCGGCCCGGGCCGCGCTGCGGCTCGGGCTTCCGCAGCGACTGCGACGCTCCGGCCTGGAGGCGAGGGCGCCATTGCCGGCCGTGCTGGCCGCCAAGCTCGCCGCCGGCGCCTGCGGTGGCCTCGTCGGCCTGGCCGCTGCGCCGGCGGCGCCCGGCAGGACCGCGCTGTTGGTCGCGATCGCGATGCCGGCCGCCGGCTTCCTCGCCCCTGACGCGCTGCTCGAGCGTCAGGCCCGCCTGCGCCAGCGGCGGCTGCTGGCGGCGTTGCCCGACGCGCTCGATCTGCTCGCGGTCAGCGCAGGTTCGGGCCGCGGGCCGGCGGCCGGCCTCGAGCAGCTCGCCAGGGCGGGGGAGGGGCCGCTGGCCGAGGAGCTGCGACTGACGGTCGCCGAGCTCTCCTGCGGAGTGCCGGTCTCAGCGGCGCTGCGGTCGCTGCGTGCTCGCGTGCCGGGGAGCGAGCTGGCGAGGCTCGTCGCCGCGATCGAGCGCTCGCGCCGCTTCGGCTCGCCGCTGGCCGACCAGCTGCGCCGCCAGGCGAGCGCCCTGCGCCGCGACAGCCGCCGCGCCGTCGAGGATCGGGCCGCCCGCGCCGCCCCGAAGATCCAGCTCGTCGTCGCCCTGGTCCTCGTTCCCTCGGTCCTGCTGATGATCGCCGCCGCCCTGATCGCCAACGCCGGCACTCTGCTCGCCGGGTTCTAGCCTCGCTCCCGCCCTCCCGCCTCTCGGGCGGCTACTCGAGCGACTCCTCGCGCAGGCGCTGCGTCACGGCGGCGCTGGCGAGGCTGATCTCCCGCAGGTCCTCGGCGTTCTTCTTGTGGCCGCTGACGTAGCAGCAGAGCGTGCCGTCGACCAGCTCGAAGGCGAACTTCTGCGGCGCCGACTCGTTCAGCCAGACGATGAAGGTGGGGGCGAAGAGCTGGCGCAGCCGGTTGGCGTCCTGTTCCTTGCCGGCGAAGATCTCGTACTTCTCGTCGAGCGCCTCGCTTTCCAGCTCGACCCGCTCTTTCCTGGTGCGGAAGGCGTCCTCGAACTTCTCCAAGGCCCGCAGCCCGAACTTGCGCTGGCAGTAGAGCTCCGGCACGAAGCCGGCGCACTCCGGGACCGGCACGAGGCCGACCGTGTAGCGGTAGTAGTTGGTCTGACGGTTGCCCTTGCTGTCGGTCGACTCCTCCTCGTACGTATAGAGAGCGAGGATGCCTTCGACGTCGTCGGCAAAGGGGCCGGAGAGGGTGCGCTCGGCGTAGCGGTCGTCGCCCTTGCGCAGTAGCGGCGTCGTCCGCGGCAGCGGCGCCCGGCCGCCGAGTTCGAGCCCGTGCTGCTCGGCGTAGACCTGGAAGAAGGCCTCCTCGGCGTGGGAGTCGGCGATCGCGAAGACGACCAGCAGCGCGAGCAGGAAAGTCGCGAGGGCGGCGATGCCGCCGACCGCAGGGCCGACGAAGACGGCGGCGGCGATCCCGGCCGCGACGGTGACGATCGCGATCAGGACCAGCACCAGCGTGCTGCGCAGCAGCCGCCGGAAGTGGAAACCGCGCAGGTCGTCGGCGTCGTCGGGAGCGGTTGCCGCCGCTGGGTGTGCTGGCTCGGACGTAGCCACGGACGGGAACCTACCGCGCAGGCCCCGATGCAAACGGGCTTGCAATGGAAGGTCGTGTTGCAAAGTGGGGGAGTGTGGGTTATTGTGGCGCTCGAGTTGAAGCCCAGGACCGGGGTGGTGAGGCTCCTCCCACCTCATCACTCCGGTCCCAACTCTTTCCGGCCTCCCCGCTCAGAAAGGACTCGCCGCCGTGGCTTTTCGGGGTCTCTACGAGCACAGCCTCGATTCCAAGGATCGACTCACGGTTCCCTCGCGGTTCCGCGCCTCGCTCTCCGACGGCATCGTTCTCTCCAAGGGCTTCGACCCCTGCGTCTGGGTGCACACCACCGCCGAGTTCGAGCAGCTCTCCGACCGCTTCCTCTCGCCGCACAGCCCCTTCGGGCGCGACGCCCGCCAGCCTGCGCCGCCGCTTCCACGGCGGCTCCTTCGACGAGAAGCTCGACTCCGCCGGCCGCATCCGCGTCCCCAGGCCGTTGATCGAGCACGCCGGCCTCGACGGCAACTGCGTCGTGATCGGCGCCGGCGAGTACCTGGAGATCTGGAACGCCGACGCCTGGGCCAAGCAGGAGCAGGAGCTCGACGCCGCCGCCCCCGAGATCGCCGAGGGCCTGGCCGGCGCCGGCCAGGCGTGATCATGAGACTCCATGCCGCCCGCACCGCCGCCCACTACAACCGCCCGCCGATGGGCCGAAATCCCACCCATATCGTGGGAAATCGGCCCGTCGGTCTCGAGATCGAAGCGATGACGCACGAGCCGGTGCTCGCGCCGGAGCTGGTGTCGCTGCTCGCGCCCGAGCCCGGGGAGACGGCGGTCGACTGCACCTTCGGCGGCGGCGGTCACGCTCGGCGCGTCGCCGCGCTGCTGGGGGAGACGGGGACGCTGATCGCGATCGACCGCGACCCGGCCGCCGAGGGCCGTTTCGCCGAGTTTGCCGCCGAGGCGCCCTGTCGCACTCGCTTCATCGGCGCCGACTTCGCGGCAGGTCTGCGGGCACTGCACGGCGAAGGCTTACGCCCAGAGATGGTTTATGTAGACCTCGGAATGTCGTCGCTGCAGGTGGATTCGTGGGAGCGGGGCTTCTCCTATTCCTATGACGCGCCGCTCGACATGCGGATGGACACGCGCCAGCAGTTCGACGCCGCCGACCTCGTCAACGAGTGGCCGGAGTCGCGGATAGCGCAGGTGCTGCGGCACTTCGGCGAGGAGCGCTACGCGGGCGGCATCGCCCGTGAGATCGTTCGCCGCCGGCCGTTGCGCACCACCTCCGACCTCGTCGCCGCGATCAAAGCCGGGATGCCGACGGCCGCCCAGTTCGGCGGCGGCCACCCCGCCAAGCGCAGCTTCCAGGCGATCCGGATCGCCGTCAACGGCGAGCTCGATTCGCTGAACGAGGCGCTGCCGTTGGCCTGGGAGCTGCTCCCGGTCGGCGGGCGCTTCGGCGCGATCTCCTTCCACTCGCTCGAGGACCGGCCCGTGAAGCAGTTCCTGGCAGGGAGGGCGCGCGGCTGTGTCTGCCCGCCGGAGCTGCCGGTCTGCGTCTGCGGCCACGAGCCCGAGGCCGAGCTGCTGACCCGCCGCGCCGTCTCACCCGGGCCGGCGGAGGTCGAGGCCAACCCGCGCTCGCGCTCGGCTCACCTGCGGGTCGCGCTCAAGATCGCCGCGGCGGCGCCGCCCGGGGAGACCGGCTGATGGCCGTCGCCGCCCCCGCTCGCCGCACCGCGCCGGCCCCGGCGCCCTCGCGGACGACTCCGCCGCGGAGAAAAGCCGCGCCGGCTCGTCCCGCGCCGCAGAAAAGGGCGGCGCCCGCCCGCCGCCCGCGTTCTCGGCCGGCCCCCAAGGGTCGCGCGGTGGCGGCGCCAGCGCCCGCGCGCAAGGCGCCGGCGCGCGCCCCTCGCCGCGCCAAGCCGAAAACGAAACGGGCCGTCGGCGGTCAGCTGATCCCGCTCGCCGGCCGCACCGCCGTCGCCGTCGGCCAGATTCCGGACTCCGGGCTGGTCGTGCGTCTGACCCGCGGCCGCGCCTGGATCGCGCTGCTCGGCGCGCTGCTGGCCGGCATCGTCGCCCTCAACGTCGTCACCCTCAGCTTCGCCGCGTCGTCCGGCAGGATCGACGCGCAGATCACCGTCCTCGACCAGGAGAACTCGATCCTCGGCGGGCGCGACGCGCGCCTGTACGGGACCGGCGCGATGCGTAACGCCGCCGGAGCGCTCGGCCTGGCGATGCCGTCGAGCGACGAGATCCACTTCACCGACGCCGGCGCCGACGACGTCGCCGTGGCGGCGCAGCGCCTCGCCGCCGCCGCAGGGTAGGCGGGGGCGCCGATGCGCTTGATCGAGCGCCGGATCGGCCTCCTCTTCGCCGGCTTCCTCCTCTGCTTCCTCGTCATCGTCGGCCGTGCCTTCTGGCTGCAGGGCGTGCAGGGTGCCCAGCTCGCCTCGGAGGCGATCTACCAGCAGACCGAGACCGTGACGGCGCCGGGTCTGCGCGGCAGCCTGCTCGACCGCCGCGGCAACGAGCTCGCCACCTCCGAGGACGCGGCGACGATCTTCGCCACCCCCTACCAGGTGAAGAACCCGGCGCGGGCAGCAGAGCGGCTGGCGCCGATCCTCGATCTCGACAAGAGCGAGGTGCTGGAAAGCCTCACCGCCGACTCCGGCTTCTCCTACGTCGCCCACAAAGTCAGTCTCGAAGCCGCCGGCCGGGTCGAACGGCTGGAGCTGGAAGGGATCGACGCAGCTGCCCGACAGCCGCCGCATCTACCCGCAGGGGGAGATGGCCGGGCAAGTGGTCGGCGCCGTCGGCTCCGAAAACCAGGGGCTGACCGGGCTCGAGGCGGGGGAGGAAGAGATCCTCGGCGGCGAGGACGGCGAGCGCCGCATCGTCAAGGACGCGCTCGGCGATCCGATCCGGCTGGAAACGGTGACGGACACGAGCGACGGCGATGACATCCAGCTCGACGCTCGACCCGCTGATCCAGCAGAAGGCGGAGCAGGTGCTGGCCGAAGTCGGCGAAACCTACGCGCCGAAAGGGGCGACGGCGATCGTGATGGATCCGCGCAGCTCCGAGGTCCTGGCGATGGCCAACTGGCCCCCGGTCGATCCCAGCGACCTCTCCAGCGCCAATAACGAGGATCTGATCAACAAGGCGACCGGTTTCACCTACGAGCCCGGCTCGACCTTCAAGGCCTTCACCGTCGCCGCGGCCCTGGAGGAAAAACGGGTCACGCCGGCCTCCGAATTCACGCTGGCGCCGACGATCCAGGTGGCCGACCGCGTGATCGAAGATTCGCACCCGCGCGGTACCGAAACGATGAGCGTCGCCACGATCCTCGCCCATTCCTCCAACGTGGGCGCGGTGACGATCGGGCTCGAGATCGGCGCCGAGAAATTCAGCCGCTGGATCGACCGCTTCGGCTTCGGCCGTCCGACCGGGGTTCAGTTCCCGGCCGAGGAGCAGGGGATCGTGCCCGAGCTCGAGGAGTATTCCGGTTCGACGATGGGCAACCTGCCGATCGGCCAGGGTCTCTCGGTGACGCCGATGCAGATGATGGCCGGCTACGCGGCGATCGCCGACGACGGCGTGCTCAGGCAACCGCAGCTGATCGAGCGGATCGGCGAGGAGGAGGTCGAAGAGCCGAAGGGGCGGCGCGTGGTCGAACCCGAGGTGGCGGCGCAGGTGCGGGAAATGCTCGAGGGAGTGCTGGCGCCTGGCGGCACGGCGTCGGAGGTCAGCGTTCCCGGGTACACGCTGGCCGGCAAGACCGGCACCGCGGAGGTGGCGGAAAACGGGACTTACTCGGAGACGAAATTCGTCGCTTCCTTCATTGGGTTCGCGCCGGCGGACGATCCGAAGCTGCTGGCGGCGGTGATCGTGGACCAGCCGCAGGGGGATTACTACGGGGGGTCGGTGGCGGGACCCGCTTTTGGCTCGATCGCGGGGTTTGCGCTGCCATATCTAGGGGTCGCGCCCGAATAGGGCGGGAGGGAGTCGGGTGCCCCTCCCCCGGAGGCCGTTGCGCAGCAGATCGCTTGCCGGGCTTCGGGATGCTGGTCCGGGAGCCTCCGGGGGAGGGGCACCCGACTCCCTTCTTAGAATCCGGTCGCGATGAGGCTGGACGAGGTTGCTGCCGCGGTTGAGGGGGCCCGAATCGCCGGGAGCCCCTCGGTTGAGGTGGCTGAGCTGGCTTACGACAGTCGGAAGGCTGGGCCCGGGGCGCTGTTCTTCTGTGTGGTTGGGGAGAAGAGGGACGGGCACGAGTTTGCGGCGCGGGTGGTGGAGGCTGGGGCGGTGGCGCTGGTGGTGGAGCGGGAGCTGGAGGTCGATGTGGCGCAGGTTGTGGTGGCGGACGCGCGGGCGGCCATGGCGCCGGTGGCGGCGCGGTTCTATGGGGATCCGACCGAGGAGTTGCGGGTCGTGGGGGTGACGGGGACCAATGGGAAGACGACCACCGCGTTCTTGATCAGGGAGATCCTCGAGGCGGCGGGGATTCAGACGGGTTTGCTGGGGACGGTGAAGCAGGTCGTCGGCGGGGTCGAGGAGGAGGTGGAGCGGACCACGCCGGAGGCGATCGACCTGCAGGCGACCTTCCGACGGATGCTGGCGGCGGGGGACCGGGCTTGCGCGATGGAGGTGTCCTCGCACGCGATGTCATTGCACCGGGCCGATGCGATCCACTTGCGGGTGGCGCTGTTCACCAACCTCACCCAGGACCACCTCGACTTCCACGCCGACATGGAGGACTACTTCCTCGCCAAGCGCAAGCTGTTCGAGGCGGGGCCGGGGACGGCGATCGTCAACGTCGACGACAAATATGGCGCCCGCCTGAGCGAGGAATTCGAGTGCCTCACCTTCTCCGCCGAGGGCGCCGAAGCCGACTACACGGCCCAGGACGTCGCCTTCGACGCCAGCGGCGCCAAATTCACCGTGGTCCGCGGGCCGACGGGCCGAAAAGTCGACCCTGAGTCGACTTATCGGCCCGTCGGCGGCGAGGTGGGGGTGGGGATGGGGTTGCCGGGGCATTTCAACGTGGCGAATGCGTTGGGGGCGTTTGCGGCGGCGGAGGCGTTTGGGGTCGACGGCGTGACGGCGGCGGCGGGGCTGGCGCGGGCGGCGCGGGCGCCGGGGCGCTTCGAGCCGATCGACGAGGGGCAGGGGTTCGCGGTGCTGGTCGACTACGCGCACACGCCCGACTCGCTGGAGAACGTGCTGCGGGCGGCGCGCCGGCTCGACCGAGGGGCGGCTGATCGCCGTCTTCGGCGCCGGTGGCGACCGCGATCGCGACAAGCGGCCGAAGATGGGACGGGCTGGGGCGGAACTCGCCGACCTGGCGATCGTCACCTCCGACAACCCCCGCTCCGAGCGAGCCCGAGGCGATCGTCGCGGAAGTGGTCGCCGGGACCGGCAGTGGCGCGGAGGTCGAGGTCGAGGTCGATCGCCGCGCCGCGATCGCCCTGGCGCTTGGCCGCGCCGGGCGCGGCGACACCGTCGTCATCGCCGGCAAGGGACACGAGCAGGGCCAGGAGTTCGAGGGCGGGCGCAAGATCCCCTTCGACGACCGCGAGGTGGCCCGAGAGGAGCTGCGGAAGCTGGGCAGCCCGGCGTGAAGCTGACGGCAGAGGAGATCGCGGTGGCGCTGGGGGCCGAAGTCATCGTCGAGGGCGTGCCCGGCTCTCCGCGCAGGAGCGACGATCGATTCCGGCGGGAGCGGTCCCGGCGACCTCTTCTTCGGCCTCCGCGGCGCCAATCGCGACGGCGGCGAGTTCGCCGCCGCGGCGATCGAAGCGGGCGCCTGGGGCGTGGTCGTCGGGCCCGACCACGCCCAGGGCTTCGAGCGTGCTGGCGCTTCCGCTCCCGCGGGTGGCGCTTGGGTTTTCGCCGCTCGCGATCCGCTGGCCGCGATGCACTCCCTGGCGCAAGCCTGGCGCCGGGCGCTGGGCGCGCCTGGTGGTCGGAGTCACCGGCTCGGTCGGCAAGACCTCGGTCAAGGACATCGCCCGAACGCTGCTGCCCGGCAGCGTCCACGCCAACCGCGAGAACCTCAATACCGAGATCGGACTGCCGCTGACCGTGCTCGAAGCGCCGGCGGGCGCCGACGTGCTGGTGCTCGAGATGGCGATGCGCGGCCCCGGTCAGATCGCCGAACTCGCCGCGATCGCCGAGCCCGAGGTGGCGGTGGTCACCAACGTCGGCCCGGTCCACGTCGAGTTACTGGGCTCGGTTGCGGCGATCGCGGCCGCCAAGGCCGAGGTGCTGGACTTCCTCCCGGCAGCGGGCGTCGCGATCGTGCCGGTTGAGGCGGGAGAGCTGGAGCCGCACCTGCAGCGGGCGCCGCGCCTGCTGCGCTTCGGCCCCGGTGGCGACGTCGAGGCGACCGAGACGAAGGTCGTCGACGACGTGACCGAGGCGCTGGTTCGCACGCCCGCCGGCGAGCAGCGCTTCCACTTTCCCTTCGCCGAGGCGCACAACCTGACCAACGCGCTGGCGGCGATCGCGGCCGGCGTGGCGCTGGACGCGCCGCTGGCGGAAATGGCCGACCGGGCGGCGGACATAGGATTCTCCCGCTTCCGTGGCGAGCGCATCGAGCTCGGCGACGGGATCGTCCTCGTGAACGACTGCTACAACGCCAACCCGGTGTCGATGCGAGCGGCTCTCGACCACCTCGCGACCCTCGGCGCGCCGCGCACGGTGGCGGTGCTGGGCGAGATGGGGGAGCTCGGCGCCGGCGCCCCCGGCTACCACCAGGAGGTCGGCGAGCACGCCCGCGCCGCGGGAATCGACCTGGTGCTCGGCGTCGGCCTGCCGGCGCGCGACTACGACCCCGACGAGCTGGTCGCGGACCCGGCCGAGGCGGCGGAGCTGCTGGCGGCGCGGCTGGCGCCGGGCGACGCGGTGCTGGTCAAGGGCTCGCGCTCCGCCGGCCTGGAGGCCGTCGCCGAGGCGCTGCCGGCGCTGTTGGAGCTCGCCTGATGGGCGAAGTGCTGATAGCTGGGATGGCGGCGATGCTGATCTGCATCTTCCTCGGCCCCAAGTTCATCGAGTACCTGCGGGTGCGCGAGTTCGGGCAGAACATCCGCGAGGACGGGCCGCAGGAGCACCACGCCAAGGCCGGCACGCCGACGATGGGCGGGCTGATCGTCTTCGCCTCGATCTGCGTCCCCTTCCTCGTCCTCTCCGACCGCGACCCGCAGAGCCTGGCCGTCTTCGGCGTCGCCATGGGCTGCGCGGCGCTCGGCTTCTCCGACGACTACATCAAGATCGTCAAACGCCGCTCGCTCGGTTTCGGCGGGTCGCTGGAAGTTGCTCGGCCAGCTGATCCTCGCGCTCGGTCTCTGGTGGGTCGCCCGCCACGAGGTCGGCCTCGAGCCAATCCTCTACTTCCGCATCGGCGACGCCAGCATCGACCTCGGCCCGGTCCTCTACTTCGTCCTCGTCTTCCTCGTCATCGCCGGCACCTCCAACGGCGTCAATCTCACCGACGGCCTCGACGGCCTCGCCGCCGGCGCCTGCGCGATCGTCCTGCTCGCCTACACGGCGATCGCCTTCGTCGCCAACGAGCAGCAGAACCTGGCTCTGCTCTCGGCCTGCCTGGTCGGCGCCTGCGTCGGCTTCCTCTGGTTCAACGCCTTCCCCGCCTCGATCTTCATGGGGGACACCGGCTCACTCGGCTTAGGCGGGGCGATCGGGGCCCTCGCTGTGATGACCCAGACCGAGGTGCTGCTGATCATCATCGGCGGCATCTTCGTGATCGAGGCGCTCTCGGTCCTGCTCCAGGTCTTCGCTTTCAAGACCTTTCGCCGCCGCGTCCTGCTGATGGCGCCGCTGCACCATCACTTCGAGATGATGGCCTGGTCGGAGACCAAGATCATGCTCCGCTTCTGGATCATCGCCGCGGTTTGCTCGGGGATCGGGTTCACCCTGTACCAGCAGTCGATTGGGCCTTAGCCGACGGGTGTTGCCTACTCTCGGGTACGTAACTAGGTTGATCTGATTAGTCAATCAACCTAGCTGGGAGGCGACATGGCAGAACGCGGTGAGTGGATAAAGCTCGACGACGTCTGTAGGGAGATCGAGGAGGAGGACTGGAGTCTCTACTGGGGCGAGGCGAAGAGCGAATCGGAGTACTTCGAGCGGCTGCTGCGCGAGCCGCTGGCGGTGCTCGTCGAGGAGATCGAGGGCATCGACTACGACTGGCACGTCATCAGCAACCTGGTCAACCACCACGTCCCCTTCCACCACAACGAGGTGTGCCGGGTCCTGATGGTGATGCCTGAGCTGAAGATGGCCCACCTCACCTACTACAAGCACCCCGCCTAGGTTCGAGGCGGTTCCGCTCCCGCCCCGCGATCCGCACAGGGTCGCGGGGCCCGGGAACGAAGATAAGGGCGTGAGCTCGCTTCCGCTCGGGAAACCGCGACCCGAATTTCCCCAAGGACCTGTCCTGGTGGTGGGGATGGCCCGCTCGGGGCAGGCTGCCGCGCGGCTGCTCGCCTCGCGTGGAGTGACGGTCCGAGGGGTCGATTCGGGGAGTCCAGAGGGGGCGGGAAGGCTTCGGGAGGCCGGCGTCGAAGTGTTTTTGGATACGGATGGATTGGCTCAGCTGGAGGGCACGCGGACGGTCGTCAAGAGCCCGGGGGTTCCTCGGGGGGCGGCGGTGATCGCGGCGGCTCTGGAGCGGGGGATCGAGGTCCTGGGGGAGCTGGAGCTGGCCTGGCGGGCGCTGCCGAACCGGTTCGTCGGGGTGACCGGGACGAACGGGAAGACGACGACGGTCGAGCTGCTGGGGCACGTCTATCGCTCGGCCGGTGAGCCGGTCGCGGTCGGCGGCAACGTCGGCACGCCGCTCTCGGAGCTGGTTGGCGAGGTGGCGGACGACGCGACCGTCGTCTGCGAGTGCTCCAGCTTCCAGCTCGAGGACACGAGCCTGTTCGCGCCCGAGTGCGCGGTCTTCCTCAACCTCGCCCCGGATCACCTCGACCGCCACCGCGACCTCGAGTCCTACCTGGCGGCGAAGCTGCGGATCTTCGCCAACCAGGGCAACGACGACCTCGCCGTCTACAACGCCGACGAGCCGGAGCTGGCGGGGGTCGACCTCGGCGGCTGCGCCCGCCGCGTCGCCTTCTGCGTCGGCGCCGGTCCCGACTGCGAGGTGGCCCTGGCCGGGGGGACGATCTTCTACGACGGGGCGCCGCTGCTGGCGGTCGAGGAGCTGGGACTGTTCGGCGAGCACAACGTCGCCAATGCGATGGCCGCCGCCGCCGCGGCGCTCTCGATGGGCCTCGACCGCGAGGCGGTGCGCGAGGGGCTGCGCAGCTTCGCCGGCGTCCCGCACCGGCTCGAGCCGGTGGCCGAGATCGACGGCGTCCGCTTCGTCAACGACTCCAAGGCGACCAACGTCGCCTCCGCCATCGTCGGCCTGCGCGCCTTCGAGGGGGGAGTCCACGTCATTCTCGGCGGTAGCGAGAAGGGGGAGCCGTTCGCGCCGCTGCTGGATCCGATCCGCGATTGCTGCGCCGCCTGCTACCTCACGGGCGCCAGCGCCGATCGCCTCGCGGAGGAGCTGGCGCCCGCGCTCGCCGCCGGCGTCGAGCTGCACCGCTGCGCCGACCTCGAGCAGGCGGTGCGCCGTGCAGCCGCTGCCGCGGCGCCCGGCGAGGTGGTCCTGCTCTCGCCCGCCTGCGCCAGCTTCGACGCCTTCGAGAACTTCGAGCGCCGCGGCGAGCGCTTCCGCGCGATCGTCGAGGGCTTGCGGTGAGCGCGTTCCCGATCGCCCTCGGCCGTCTCGGCAGGCCGGCCAAGGGGAAGGCGAGGAAGGGCGCCAAAAGACGCTCGCGCGCTGCCGCGGTCCCCGCCGAGTACAGCATGCTGCTGACCGCGACCCTCTGCCTGCTGGCGCTGGGCGCGGTGATGGTCTTCTCCGCCAGCTCGACCACCAAAGTCCTCAGCGACGGCGGCCTCTCCGACAGCGCCTTCTATCTGAAGCGGACGCTGATGTTCGGCCTCGTCGGCCTGGTGATCATGCACCTGACCGCGCGCCATGGCCTGGGCCTCGTCCGCAAGGCGACGCCGGCGATCCTCGGCATCGCCTTCTTCCTCCTCTGCGCCGTCCTCGTCGCCGGCGTCACCGTCAACGGCGCCAGCCGCTGGATCGGCTCCGGCTTCCTGCAGATCCAGCCCTCCGAGCTGGCGAAGGTGGCGCTGGTCCTCTACGGCGCCGACCTGCTGGCGCGCAAGCCGAAACGGGCGCGCTCGATCGAAGGCTTCATGCCGTACCTTCTCGTCGTCGCCGGCGCCTGCGCCCTGATCATGCTCGAGCCCGACATGGGGACGACCATGGTCCTCGCCTTCGCCGTCGGCGCGACCCTGATCGCCGCCGGCGCCCGCCCGCGCGACCTCGCCCTGATCGCCGCCGCCGTCGGCTTCCTCGCCCTGCTGCTGGCGGTGGTCGAGCCCTACCGCATGGCCCGCCTGACCGGATTCCTCAATCCGGGCGCCGACGCCAGCGGCGCCGGCTTCCAGGCCGCGCAGGCGAAAATCGCGCTCGGCTCCGGCGGCATCTTCGGCGTCGGCATCGGCAACGGCGTCCAAAAGGCCTTTTACCTGCCCGAGGCCCACACCGACATGATCTCCGCGGTGATCGGCGAGGAGCTCGGCCTGATCGGAATCGTCGGCGTCGTCGGCCTCTTCGCGATGTTCGGTTACGCCGGCTTCAAAGTCGCCCAGAAGGCGAAGGACACCTACGGCCGGCTGCTGGTCGCCGGCCTCACCTCGCTGATCCTCGTGCAGGCGACGATCAACCTCTTCGCGGTGGTGCCGACGTCGAGCTGGCCGCGCAGCGCGGTGTCGCCGGGGCGGTTGGTGACCAGCACCATTACCTCGTCGCTTTCGGCATTGCCGCCGGCCGCCGCCGCCGGCGCCGTCGCCGCCGGTGGCGTTGGCGGTCAGCTGGATGTCGTTCGCGGTGACCGTGCCGCCGCGAACCTGGAGCAGCGCCCTGCCGCCTTCGGCATCGCCGCCGTTGCCGCCGAGCCCGTCCGCTCCGCCGGCGCCCGCGGGCGTGCCGGAACCGGCCTGGCCGCCGAGCCCGCCGGCGCCGCCATTGCCGCCGGTGGCGCTGGCTTCGACCACGACGGAGCCGAAATTGCCCTCGCCGGCATTGCTTCCGATCGCCTGCCGCGCTGCCGGCCTCGTTGCCGATCACGGCGATGCCGCCGACCGCCGCGCCGCCGCTTCCGCCACTGCCGCCGTTGCCGCCATCGCCGCCCGGCGTGCCGTCGCCGTTGCCGCCGGCCCCGCCATTGCCGCCGGCTCCGCCGTTGCCGCCGGTGCCGCTGGCGTCGATCGAGGCGAAGTTGATGTTGAGCGTGCCGTTGCCGGCCGACGGGGTAATCGCGGCGATGCCGCCGGTGCCGCTGCCGCCATTGCCGCCATCGGTGCCGTTGTCGCCGTTGCTGCCCGAGCCTTCGCCGTCGAGCCCGTTGAGGCCGTCGCCGCCGTTGCCGCCGACGCCGATCGCGCTGACGAAGGCCGCCGCCTCGACCCCCTGGACGCTGATCGAGCTGGCCCGGACATTGCCGTTGTCGGCGTGGATCGAGGCCCATCCGCCGCTGCCGTCGCCGCCGTTGCCGCCGTCGGAGCCGTCGGCGCCGAACCCGTCGGACATGGCGATCGCGGCGCCGTCGATGACGATCGTCGCCGTTCTGGGCGACGATATGCGCGCCGCCGACATTGGCGAAGAAATCGCCGCCGCCGCTGCCGCTGCCGCCGGTCGTTCCCGCGCCGCCGAGGCCCGAGGCGCTGACGCTGGCGCTGCCGCCGATGTGGATGTCGCCGCCGAGCGCGTGCGATCCGCGCGATGTTGCCGGTCCCGTCGCCGCCGGTGCCGCTGAAGCCCTCGGTCCCGGCGCTGCCGCCATGGCCCGATCGCGTCGACGACCAGGTCGCTGTGCGAAGTCGGCGGTTCCGCCAAGGGCGAGGAACCGCGCGATCCCGCCGTTGCCGTCGCCGGCGGTGCCGTCGCTTCCTTCGGTCGTGCCGCCAAAGCCGATGGCGTCGAACTCGGCGAACCCGTCGACGTCCAGCGTTCCGCCGGAGGCGCCGATGAAGGCATCGACCAGGCCGCCGGTGCCGTTGCCGGCGACGCCGCCATCGGTCTGCCAGCCGCCCTGGCCCGAGGCGTTGAGGAACAGATTGTCGAACAGATGGACGGTGGCGCCGCCCTGCACGGCCAGCTTGACCGTGCCGCCCTGCCCGTCGCCACCCGGACCGGCGAAGCCCGGCGCTGCCGAAGCCGATCGCCGAGGCGTTGACTTCGCCCTGGACCGTCACCGCCGCCGGGGCATCGCCGAACGCCTGGATCGGTGACCGTGCCGCCGGTGCCGTCGCCGCCGGTTCCGCCGCAGAAATTGCAATCGCCGAAGGAGAAGCCGCCGATGCCGTCGGCGTCGAGCTGGACCTCGAGCGCGGCATCGAGCGTCGCGCCGTCGCTGGCCTGGAAGAAGACGAGCCCGCCGGTGCCGTCGCCGCCGGTCGAGCTGTCGCTGAAATAATTGCCGCCGCGGCCGGTGGCGTCGCGCCGAAACGAAGCCGTTCAGGTCGACAAAGGCCATTGTCGTCGGCGAAAATGTCGGCTTGTCCGCCCTGGCCGTTGCCGCCGATGCTCGCAGCGGTTTCGCCAAAGCCGCCCTGGCCGAGCGCCTCGAGGTCGAGCATATTCGTCCACGGTCAGGGTCGATCCGCATTGTCGGCGCTGGCGATGACATGGCCGCCGGTGCCGTCGCCGCCGATCGCGCCGCTATCGCCGGCGCGCGTCGCTCGCCGCTGCCGCCCTGGCCGTTGGCGCCGAGCGACAGCGAATCCGCGACGATGTCGCCGCCCGTGATCGACTGGACCCAGGCGCGGCCGCCGGTTGCCGGTGCCGCCGGTGAAGCCGTTGCCGCCGCTACCGTTGGCCGATCCGCCGAGGAAGCCGCTGGTCAGCGTGCCGTTGCTGCTCGCCTGGACGTTGACGAAGCCGCCGGTGCGCGTCGCCGCCGAACACGCCGTTGCCGCCGAAGGCGTTGGCCGAGAACGTGCTGGTCCGATGAAGGTCGATCGTGCTGGCCGCGCCGCTGAAGGTGATGAAGATATTGCCGCCGGTGGCCGATCCGCCCAGTCCGCCGGTCGCGCCATTGTCGAAGCCGAAGCCGCCGTTGGCGGTAGGCGTCGACCGGCAGGTCGCCGGCCGATGGTGATCGCCCCGCCGTCGCCGCTGGTCAGCTGGACGTTGCCGCCGCTGGCCGTCGCCGCCGGCGACGTCGCCCGCGCCGCCGTCGCCGTCGCGCGTCAAGCGTCGACGTCGCCGTCGAGATTGAGCTGGTTGCCGCTGCCGACCAGCGCCTGCAGCAGGATGGTGCCGCCGGTCCCGTTGCCGCCGGTGATGTGGCACGACGAGCATTCGACCGTCGACTTCCGCCCTGTGCCGTTGGCGGAGACGTTGACCGGTCCGCCGACGGTCAGCGAGCTGCCGCTGCCGCCGTTGGCCAGGATGTGGGCGGTGCCGCCGGTGCCGTCGCCGCTGCGTCGCACTGAAGGACGCGTCGCCGCCATAGCCGTCGACGTTGATGTCGAGATCGCCGGCGATGTCGATCGAGCTCCCGCTGCCGGTCTGGACGATGACCGTTCCGCCGATCGCGTCGCCGGCGTCGATGCCTTCGCCGTCGTCGCTGGCATGGCCGCCGCCGACAGGAACACGTCGCCGCCGACCGTCAGGGTCGAACCCGTGCCGTTGGCCGTCAGCCGCAGCAGGTTGCCGGTGACGCTGGGGCTGGCGAAGCTGCCGAACGCGTCGGCGTTGGCGAACAGCGTCCCGCCGATGGTCAGCGCGTTGCCGTTGATCGCGGTGATGATGCTGTCGTCGCCGGCGAACAAGGTCAGGTTGGTCGGTCGTCGAAGCTGCCGCTGTCCCAGCTGGTGTTGCCGCTGCTGGTGCGGATGTCCGCGCCGCCGCTGATGTCGGCATAGGTGTCGGTCGTGAAGTCGAACTGTCGATGGTGAGGTTGACCTGGTCGTTGCCGGTCGGGACGAGCGGCGTCCCGCCGTTGACGTCGCGCCCGCCGGACAGGACGACGATATTGTCCTCGACCGCCGCCGAGGTGGCGGTGTCGAAGCCGATCGAGCCGCCGTTGGCGATCAGCATGGTCACCGCGTCGTTCTTCGCCACCGCGACCAGATAGGCATGGTGATTGCCGGCGCCGTCGGTGCCGCGCTGTTGCGGGCGATGGTGCCGCCGTCGACGACGACGCCGTTGGCGTCGTCGGTGCCGACGTCGACCTGGATGTCGAACAGCCCGTCGGGCGAGAAGGTGATCGTCGCCGCTTCGGCCGCGACCAGCGCCGCGGCGGTGTCGGTGCGGATGGTGCCGCCGATGCTCGATCCGCGGCGCGACCAGCGCGACATAGCTGCCCGCGCCGTTGGCGTTGATCGATCCGTCGATCCGGCGTCGGTGCGGATCGAAGCTGCGCGGATTGGGCGCCTGGCCGAAGTCGACCTGTGGATCGCGTGCCGAAATCGGTGATCCAATTGCCTTGGCCGTCGATCGGTGATCGGCGAGGTCGGTGAGGCCGAGCGAGCCGACGTTGATCACTGCGTTCTGGCCGATGACGAATGCCGCCGGGCTATAGAAGAAGACGGTTCCGCCGATCTGGCTCGCCGACCAGCGAATTGATCGTGCCGCTCATGAGATCGGCGATGCCGCTGGTTCCGCGACGTGATCCGGTTGAGCACCGCGAAATCGCTCGACCAGGCGTGTGAAGGTCGCGGTGGTCCCGTCCGGCTGGAAAATGATCGCGCCGCCCGACCGACGCGTTGTGTCGCGGTCCAGTTGATCACCGCTTGCTGCTGTGTGACCGTGACGTTGGTCGTGCCGCGGCCTTCGACTGATCGACCGACGCGCCGACGCTGACGGTCGACGTGCCCTGGAAGCTCTGCGCCGCGGCGGGCGACGGGCCGGCGGCCAGCGCGACGGCGAGCGCCAGGCTCGAAACCTTGGCTCGGCACAGACAGGTCTACGCGTCATCATGACCTCCAGGGCCTACTCAGGGAAGGATCCGGCTGGTCAGCGTGACCAGCAGGCGGACGTCTCCCTTGCGATTTTCGAATCCGGTCTTTTCCAGCGGCACGGCGACCGTCCCGTCGAGGCGGAAGCGGTCGGCCAGCTCGGCGCGGACGCCGCCGCCGGCCGACGTCAGATGGTCGGCGCCGACGCCGTCATTCTTGTTCCACACCCAGGCGGCGTCGCCGAACACATAGGGCTGCACGGTCAGCTTGGATTGCTTGAGCGGCATCGAGCCGCGGCCCGCGCAGCTCGGCGGTCAGGCCCGACGCCGCTGTCGCCGCTCAGCGTCGCCGGGTCGTAGCCGCGGCCGACGGTGTAGTTGCCGGCCGTGAATTCCTCGAACGACAGCAGCGCGTCGAACGCATATTGCAGCGCGCGGGCTGACCGCGATGCGCGAAATCGCGGCCCAGCGCCAGCTCGCCGCTCGCCGCCGGCGCGGAGCACGGTGGCGGTGGCGTCGCCGTCGAGCGCGGCTCGGCGGGCACACGCCGTCGCAGCCGTCGGTGGCGTCGAAAATGTCGAGGCCGCTGGCGCAGCTCGGCGAAGGCTGGCGCGCCAGCCCGGCCGGCGCGAGGTCAGGTCGATCGCGTCCCAGTCGGCGCGCAGCCACAGCACCCGCAACTTGTCGCGGGTCAGCGGCCCGAAGAAATCGACCTTCTGGTCGACGAAGTCGAAGCCGACCGCCGCCCCACAGGTTCGACGATTGGCGGCGGATGATCGGATAGCGCGCGTCGATCGTCCAGAACAGGGTCTTGGCCTTGAGGTCGGGCACGCGTCGTTCGCCGCCGATGTCGGGCTTGGTCCAGGCATAGGTGAACTGGCCGTCGATGGTCAGCCCTTCCGATCCCGGGCCGGAAGCTGTGCGCGACTTGAGGATCTTCTGCTCCTTGAAGTCGGACGTCGAATAAAAGGACAAGGCTGGTGACGTCGCCCAGCCCGGTCAGGCCGAAAGCCTGGCCGCGGAGCTGCCCGCCCCAGCGGCCGGTCTCCTGCGCCGCCAAGATTCTGGACGGTGGCGTCGAGCGAATAGGGCCGGTGCAGCACCGACACTTCGCCGACCAGCTCGCCCGGCCCGGTGCCGGCCGGCTTCAGCGTCAGCTGGACATTGTAGCCGGGCAGGTCGCGGGCCAGCAGCAGATAGCGCTCGGCCCGGTTGCGGTCGAAATATTCGTCCTCGGTCAGCTTGTTCGAGATAGGCGGCGAGCTTGGCCTCGGCGCCGCCGGTCTGGCCGCGCGCGCGGATGGTGGTGATGCGCGCGTAGAGCGTCTCCATCCGGACCACGCCATTCTCGATCCGCTGGGTCGGCACCTGGACCGCGGCGAGATAGCCCTTGTCGCGCAGGATCGTCGCCGCCGCGTCGCGGATCTCGCACAGCACCGCCACCGGCTGCTCGGTCCCGGCGAACGGCGCCCAGGCCGCGCGCATCTCCTCGGGCGTCGCGCCCTTCAGGCCGTTGAACTGCGACGTCGCTGATCGTCACCTTGACGTCGGCATAGCGCGGATCGGCCAGCGGGCAGGGCGAGCGCTCGACCCCGCCGACGACGTTGAGCGTCGGCCGCGGCTGCCTCGGGCGGCGCGGTGATGCGGGTCAACTCCTCGCGGGTCGGCGCGATCGACTGGGCGACGGCGGCGGACGGCAGGATGAGCGCGCTGGTCGCAAGCAATACGCCCGGCAACCGTCCGCCTGCCCAGCCGCGATATCGCCATCCTCTGCCCCCTTCACGCACGACAAGGGGACTCGGCCGGAATTCGGCGCGCGCCCCCACGCGTTAAATTTGGTGTAACCAAACTTAACGTAAGTCAATGTTTCTAGCTGGAGTTGCAACCGATCAATGCGTCCCGATCAGGGATCGTGCGTGCCTCGAAGCCGGCCAGGCATTCGGCGACCCAGCGCGCGGCGGTCAGCGCGCTGAGGTCGGTCGGGTCGAGCGGCGGGTCCCATTCGGTGAGGTCGATCAGCCGGACCCTGGGCTCGGCGGCGAGCAGCCGCACCGCGGTGAAGAAATCATGCGCCGCCATCCCGCCCGGCCGCGCGCCCGGCGCGCCGGGCAACTGGCCGCGGTCGATCACGTCGATGTCGCAATCGACCACCAGCGCTTCGCAATGGCGCAGATGGTCGAGCGCCTGGCCGATCGCCTGGTCGATCCCCTCGCGCCGGACGTCGCCGATGGTGACGACCAGATGCCCGCCGTCGATCGCGTCGCGGTGCATGTCGCGCCGAATTGGCGAACGGCGCCAGCCC
Organism: uncultured Solirubrobacterales bacterium; assembly: GCA_963762325.1. Lineage (GTDB taxonomy): Bacteria > Actinomycetota > Thermoleophilia > Solirubrobacterales > 70-9 > VAYN01. The sequence goes on from CAVXKQ010000013.1 coordinate 55,808, forward strand.
GATCTGGGCGATGTTCTGGCCCGGCAGCCCGTCCTCGCGCAGCGCCCGCACCGGATTGCCGTTGCCGAGGCCCGGGCTCGTGTCGCGCATGTCGAAATGGGCGTCGAGCGTGATCAGCCCGACCTTCTCCAGCGCGCAGCCCCAGCCCGCATGGACGCCCGGCCGGGTCACCGCATTGTTGCCGCCGACCAGCAGCGTCAGCTCATGCCGCTCGACGCTGGCCTTGCAGGCGGCGACGATCGACGGCGTCGCTTCCTCGATGCTGAGAGCCCGGCGATCGGCACGTCGCCATGGTCGGCGATCTGGGTCTGCAAGCTCGCGCGCCGGTCTCGACATCATAGCGGCCGATCCGCCGCAGCGTCGCGCGCAGCAGGCCCGGCGCCAGGTCGCAGCCGCCGGGCGTCACCGATCCGGCAGCGAGCGGCGCGCCGACCAGCCCGACCGGCGCGTCGGCGTCCTTGTCGACGATCAGGTCGGAAAGATTGGGCCAGCCGCTGCTCATGCTTGACGACTAGCAGCGTCGCCGCCCAATTGCCACGCGATCATGTGGGACCGCCTGATCACCGACTGCCATGTCGCGACGATGGTCGCGCAGCCCGGCAATCCGCTCGGCCTGTTCCCCAATGCCGCGATCGGCATCGACGACGGCAAGATCGTCCGGGTCGGCAAGCGCACCGAGCTGGCCGGCTTTCGGGCGAAGGAAGTCGTCCGCCTGCGGCGGCGCCTGGATCACGCCCGGGCTGGTCGACTGCCACACCCATCTGGTGTTCGGCGGCACCCGGGCCAACGAACATGCGATGCGCCGCGCCGGCGCGACCTATGAGGAGATCGCCAAGGCCGGCGGCGGCATCGCCTCGACCGTCGCCGCGACCAAGGCCGCCAGCGCCGACGAGCTTCGCGAGACCGCCCGCCGCCGCCTCCACGCGCTGATGGCCGGCGGGGTCACCACCATCGAGATCAAGTCGGGCTACGGCCTCGACACGGCGTCGGAAATCCGCCTGCTCAACGCCGCCCGCGCCATCGGCCGCGACGAGCCGGTGCGGATCGTCACCACCTTGCTCGCCGCCCACGCGCTTCCGCCCGAGGCGAAGGAAGGCCCGGCGCGCGACGCCTATGTCAAGATGATCGCCGAGGAGATGATCCCGGCGGTCGCCAGGGCCGGGCTCGCCACCAGCGTCGACGCCTTCTGCGAAACCATCGCCTTCACGCCCGGCGGAGGTCGAGCGCGTGTTCACCGCCGCCCGCGCCAACGGCCTGCCGGTCCGGCTCCACGCCGAGCAGCTCAGCAACCAGAACGGCGCCGCGCTCGCCGCCAGCTACAAGGCGCTGTCGGCCGATCATCTCGAGCATCTCGACGCCGCCGGCGCCAGGGCGATGGCCGCGGCCGGGACGGTCGCGGTGCTGCTGCCCGGCGCCTTCTATGCGCTCAATGAAAAGAAGAAGCCGCCGGTCGCAGCTGCTGCGCGACGCCGGCGTGCCGATCGCCATCGCCAGCGACTGCAACCCCGGCACCTCGCCGCTGCTGAACCCGCAGCTGGTGATGAACATGGCCTGCACCCTGTTCGGCCTGACGCCGGAGGAAGCGATCGCCGGCATGACCATCAACGCCGCCCGCGCGCTCGGCCTCGCCCATGAGGTCGGCTCGATCGAAGCCGGCAAGGCCGCCGACCTCTGCGTCTGGCGGGTGAGCGAGCTGTCGGAGCTCGGCTATTGGATCGGGATGCCGGGGCCGGAGCGGCGGATTTTCGCGGGGCGACGGCTAGTCGCGGCGGCGCTATTCGCCCTGCTTCGCCAACCGTCGGGTCATCATGATCGTCTGGACCATGAACAGCAGGATGAGCACCAGCCGACCGCGCCGATCAAGACGTCAAACGGCCCAACGGTCCCAACCGCGGGCCGGAATGCCGAAGAAATACATCGCGACGGTCAGCCGATCAGCATCAGCCGCGGAGTTCGGTCGGCCCGCGGAAACATAGGATCAGCTTGAGCTCGTCGGCGACCCGTGCCGTCAGGAAGGCATGGGCGGCGAGCATATAATAGCCGGCCAGCGCGACGAGCGCGACGTCGAGCCGGATATAGGGACGGTCAGCCCGAGTCCGGCCGACGATGAACAGGGAGCCCATCACGTCGGCGCTATGATCGACGAAATAGCCATAGCGGGGCCGCTCGATCGAGCGGAAACCGGGCCAGGCTGCCGTCCAGCGAGTTGCCGAACCAGTGGACGA
>CAVXKQ010000014.1:0-264095 GCA_963762325.1 uncultured Solirubrobacterales bacterium
CTCGGCAACACGGTGATCGTGGTCGAGCACGACGAGGGCACGATGATGGCCGCCGACCACCTCGTCGACCTCGGCCCCGGCGCCGGCGAACACGGCGGCCACGTGATCGCCGCCGGCACGCCGGCCAAGGTCGCCAAGGACCCCGCCTCGCTGACCGGCCAGTACCTCTCCGGCAAGCGCCAGATCGAGGTGCCCGAGGAGCGGCGCGAGCCGCGCGGCGCGCTGCTCGTCCGCGGCGCCCGCGAACACAACCTCAAGGACATCGACGTGGCGATCCCGCTCGGCGTCTTCTGCTGCGTCACCGGCGTCTCCGGCTCGGGCAAGTCGACCCTGGTCAACGAGACCCTGCACCACGCGGTCGCCAACCGCCTGCACCAGGCGAAGCTGCGCCCCGGCGCCCACGACGGCATCGACGGGCTCAGCCAGATCGACAAGATCATCAACATCGACCAGTCGCCGATCGGCCGCACGCCGCGCTCCAACCCGGCCACCTACACCGGCGTCTTCGACCACATCCGCCAGCTCTTCACCCAGACCCAGGAGGCGCGGGCGCGCGGCTACAAGCCCGGCCGCTTCAGCTTCAACGTCAAGGGCGGCCGCTGCGAGGTCTGCAAGGGCGACGGCCAGATCAAGATCGAGATGCACTTCCTGCCCGACGTCTACGTGCCCTGCGAGCAGTGCCACGGCAAGCGCTACAACCGCGAGACGCTCGAGGTCCGCTTCAAGGGCAAGAGCATCGCCGACGTGCTGGAGATGTCGGTCGAGGAGGCGGTCGAGTTCTTCGAGAACGTGCCGAAGATCGCCCGCCGCCTGCGCACCCTGCACGACGTCGGCCTCGACTACATCCGCCTCGGCCAGCCGGCGACGACGCTCTCCGGCGGCGAGGCGCAGCGGATCAAGCTCGCGACCGAGCTCTCCAAAGTCGCCACCGGCGACACCCTCTACATCCTCGACGAGCCGACCACCGGCCTCCACTTCGCCGACGTCCAGCGCCTGCTCGACGTGCTCGGCCGCCTGGTCGACGCCGGCAACACCGTGGTCGTGATCGAGCACAACCTCGACGTGATCAAGACCGCCGACCGCCTGATCGACCTCGGCCCCGAGGGCGGCGAAGAGGGGGGAGAGGTGGTCGCCACCGGCACCCCCGAGGAGGTCGCCGCGGTCGAGGGCTCCTACACCGGCCGCTTCCTCGCCGAGCTGGTCGAGCCGGCGAAGCCGAAGCGCGGCCGCGCAAGCGGCGCGAGCCGGTCGCCGCCTAGACTCCGGCCTCGCTTCGACTCTCGCGGCGCTGCTCATTGCGCTGACGTCGCCGTGGTGATGAAATTCCCGCAAGCGGGTACGGGCAGTGTCAGACCAGGAAGGAGGAGTTCATGTCCCGTTCTGCGTTCTTGAAGCGAGTTCGCGATTCGTCGGTGGCGGCGCTGCTCGCGCTCGTCGCTGGTGGCGGCGGGTGTGGCGGCAGCGATGGAGGAGCGGTGGCGGTGGCACCAAGATCGCCCTGCTGCTGCCGGAAAACGAGACGCCCCGCTACGAAACCAACGACCGGCCCGACTTCGAAAAAGCCGTCGAAGAACAGCTGCCCGGACTGCGAAGTCCTCTACAGCAACGCCGGCGGCGACGCCTCAAAAGCAGCAGAGCCAGGCCGAAGCGGCGCTGACCCAGGGCGCCGAAGTGCTGGTCGCTCGACCCGATGGACTCGAAATCGGCGGCGGCGATCGCCGAAAAGGCGCAAGCCCAGGACGTCCCGGTGCTCAGCTACGACCGCCTGATCGAAAACGGCGAAGTCGACGCCTACGTCTCCTTCGACAACGAACAAGTCGGCGAACTGCAGGCCGAAACGCTGGCGGAAAAACTGAAAGAAGACGGCAGCCCGAGCGGCCCGATCATCATGATCAACGGCGACCCGGCCGACCCCAACGCCGCGCTCTTCAAGGAAGGCGCCAACAAAGGGTTCGACGCCGCCGGCGTCAAAATCGCGAAGGAGTACGACACGCCCGGATGGTCCGCCGAAAACGCCCAGCGCGAGGCGCAGCAGGCGATCACCGCGCTCGGCAACGACGGCTTCGCCGGCATCTACGCCGCCAACGACGACACCGGCGGCGGCGCGATCGCGGCGCTGAAAGGCGCCGGCATCGACCCGGAAGAACGGCCCGTCACCGGCCAGGACGCGACCGTCGCCGGGCTGCAGCGGATCCTCGCCGGCCAGCAGTACATGACCGTCTACAAGGCGATCCCGCCCGCAGGCCAAGATCAGCCGCCGAAATCGCGGTCGCCCTGGCCGAAGGCGAAGAAGTGCCGCAGGACAAAGTCACCGAAGAAGTCGACAACGGCAAGAGCCAAAGTGCCCGTCGGTCCTGCTCGAACCGGTCGCGGTGACCAAAGACAACATCAAGAGCACCGTGATCGCAGACGGATTCGTCAGCGCCTCCGAACTCTGCACCGGCCCCTACGCGGCCGCCTGCAAAGAAGCGGGAATCTCCGGGCTGAGATGAGCGCCGGCGCTCCCCTCCTCGAGCTCGAGGGAGTCAGCAAGCGATTCGGCCCGGTCCAGGCTCTGGACCGGGTCGACTTCGCCGTCCACGCCGGCGAGGTCGTCGGCCTGGTCGGCGACAACGGCGCCGGCAAGTCGACGCTGGTGAAGACGATCGCCGGCATCCACGCCGCCGACGACGGCGACGATCCGCTTCGACGGCGAGGAGGTCTCGATCTCCCGACCCCAGGACGCGACCGCGCTCGGGATCGCCACCGTCTACCAGGACCTCGCCCTCTGCGACAACCTCGACGTCGTCGCCAACCTCTTCCTCGGCCGCGAGGAGGTCTCGCCCGGGCCCGGGCCGGTCTCGCGCCAGCTCGACGAGGCGCGGATGGAGCACCAGACCGGCGAGCTGCTCTCCAACCTGGCGGTGACGATCCCCAGCCTGCGCAGCGAGGTCGGCACCCTCTCCGGCGGCCAGCGCCAGCAGGTCGCGGTCGCGCGCTCGCTGCTCGGCGAGCCGAAGGTCGTGCTGCTCGACGAGCCGACCGCGGCGCTCGGCGTCGCCCAGACCGCGCAGGTGCTCGAGCCTGATCCGGCGCCTGCGCGAGCGCGGGCTCGGCGTCGTCGTGATCAGCCACAACCTGGTCGACGTCTTCGAGGTCGCCGACCGCATCTTCGTCCTGCGGCTCGGCCGCGCCGGCCGGCGAGCTTCAAGGCCGAAGCGACGACCGAGGAGCACGTCGTCTCGGCGATCACCGGCGTCGGCTCCGAGGGCGACAAGCGAGAACGACGAGGCGCGAGAGAGGAGGCGCGATGAGCGACGCCGACCGTCGGCGACGCGCCGAGCGCCGAGCAGAGCGAGCACCGCGGCCGAAGGAGACGCTGCGGCGCTTCGTCCAGGGCGACCTCGCCTCGCTGCGGGTCGTCTCGGCCTGGCGCTGATCTGGGTCGATCTTCCAGTTCGAGAACGACCGCTTCCTCTCGGCCGAGAACCTGACCAACCTGATGCTGCAGATCACCGCCGATCGGGCCTGATCTCGGTCGGCGTCGTCTACGTGCTGCTGCTGGGCGAGATCGACCTCTCGGTCGGCGCGGTCAGCGGCCTCGCCGCCGCGGTGATGGCGGTGCTCAACGTCAAACACGGCTGGAGCCCCTACCTGGCGATCGCCGCCGCGGTCGCTGGTCGGCACTGGCGATCGGCCTGCTCCAGGGAGCGCTGTTCAGCCGCTTCGTCGTGCCCTCCTTCGTCGTCACCCTCGCCGGCTTACTGGCCTGGCAGGGCGCGCTCTTGCAGGTGCTCGGCTCGACCGGCTCGATCAACATCACCGACCCGAAGATCACCGGCCTCGCCAACACCTTCTACTCCGACGCCGTCGGCTGGATCTTCGCCGCGATCGTGATCGCGACCTACGCCGCCGTCCTCGTCGGTCGGCCATCGGCGCCGGGTCGCCGCCGGCCTCGCCGAGCGAGAGCCTCGCCGCGCTCGGTCTCCGCTTCGGCCTGGTCGCGGTGGTGGCGATCGTCGCCGTCGCGGTCCTCAACTCCGACCGCGGCGTGCCGCTGGCGCTGCTGATCCTGCTCGCCTTCGTCGTCGGGATGGAGTACGTGGTCAAGCGGACCGGCTTCGGCCGCCACGTCTTCGCCGTCGGCGGCAACGCCGAGGCGGCGCGCCGGGCCGGCATCCGCGTCAACCGCATCCGCGTCGCGGTCTTCGCGATCGCCGGCACGATGGCGGCGATCGGCGGCATCATGGCCGCCTCGCGCCTGCTCGCGGTCAACCAGAACTCGGGCGGCAACGAACTGCTGCTGCTGGCGATCGCCGGCCCGGTGATCGCCGGCACCAGCCTCTTCGGCGGCCGCGGCTCGGTCTGGACGGCGCTGCTGGGCGCCCTGGTGATCGGCTCGATCTCCAACGGCATGGACCTGCTGGCGCTCTCCTCGGCGGTCAAGTTCATGGTCACCGGCGGCGTCCTGCTGCTGGCCGTCCTCGTCGACGCGATCGCCCGCCAGCAGCGCCAGGCCGCCGGCCGGGTCTAGCAGGTCGCTCAGCGGGCGAAGAGGAGCGAGGCGCCGATCGCGCCGCCGAGGTCGCCGAGCGAGGCGACCCGCACCGCCGGCGGGCGCTCGTCGACGAAGAGGTGCTTGCCCATCTCCTTGGTCAGCGGCTCCATGAAGCGCTCGCCGAAGCGGACGCCGAGGCCGCCGCCGATGATCACCGCTTCGGGGTCGAGCAGGTTGACCGCGGAGGCGATCCCGGTCCCGAGCGCCTCGATCGCGCGGTCGATCAGCTTCTCGGCGAGGTGGTCGCCGTGGTCGAGCGCCCGCTCCCAGATGCCGCTGGTCAGCCGCGGTTTCTCGTGCTTCTCCATCAGCTTGAAGAGGTCGGTCTTGTGGCCCTCCTCGTGCTGGCGCCGCGCCTCGGCTTCCATCGCCGAGCGGCCGGCGTAGGCCTCCATGCAGCCCTTGCGCCCGCAGGGGCACTTGGCGCCGCCGCGCTTGACGACCATGTGGCCGATCTCGCCGGCGGCGCCGCGGCCGAGCCAGGGCTTGCCGTCGAGGACGAGGCCGCCGCCGACGCCGGTGCCCCAGAAGACGCCGATCAGGCTCTGGAACTCGCGCCCGGCGCCGAGGTGGAACTCGGCCTCGGTCGCGACCTGGACGTCGTTGCCGACCCGCACCTCGGTGCCGAGCGCCTCCTTCAGCGTCTTCGCCGAGCGGGAAGCTGCCCTCCCAGCCGGGCAGGTTGCGGGCGCCGGAGACGACGCCGGTCTTCTCGTCGGCGTCGCCCGGCGAGCCGACCCCGATGCCCTCCAGCGCCGCGGTCTCGACCCCGGCCTGCTCGGCCGCCTCGCGCAGCGCCGCCGCCATCGCGTCGGCGACGTCCTGCGGGCCGCCGCTGGTCGGCGTCGGCTGCCGCGCTTCGCCCAGCACCTTGCCGCCGGCGTCGACGATCGCCGTCTGGATCTTGGTCCCGCCGAGGTCGATCCCGCCGCGCAGCTCAGCCACGCGCGCGCAGTCTACTGCCGCGCGTCTGGAAAGCTAGGGCCGTGGCCGGCGAGCGTGGCTGGCGGCTCTGGTGGGCGAAGCGGCGCTGGTACGAGCGCAACCGGCGCCTGCTGCGGCGCTGGCGGATCGACCGCCACGCCGCCCGCGGCGGCTTCTTCATCCGCCAGCCGGTCGAGGGCGAGCTGCTGGAGGCGCTCGACGAGGGGCGGCTGACGGATCGGCGAAGGCACGCTGCTCGAGCCGGGCTGCTGGCTGACGCTGGCGCCCGAGGCGCGGATCGAGATCGGCGCGGGCTGCTTCCTCAACCGCAACACGATGCTCGCCGCCCACGAGCGGGTCGAGATCGGCGACCACACGATGTTCGCCAACGGCTGCTTCGTCGGCGACGCCGACCACCGCTTCGACGACCCCGACACGCCGATCACCTAGCAGGGCTTCACCTCGCAAGGGCCCGGTCGAGATCGGCTCCAACTGCTGGTTCGGCGTCAACTGCGTCGTCACCAGCGGGGTCACGATCGGCGAGCGCTGCGTGATCGGCGCCAACTCGGTGGTCACCGCGCGACCTGCCGCCGCGGCACGATCGCCGCCGGCGCGCCGGCGACCGCTGTGATCAAGCCGGTCGAGTTCCGTGACGAAGTCCAGAATCCGGCGGCTAAGTCCCTATAATCGGCGCCGACTGGCCGTGACCCGAAGGGCATGGACCGAATGAACCTGACCTCGAACTCGTCGATTCCCCCGCACGCAACGGCGCCGTGAGCGTCCTCCGCGCCAAGGATGAGCTGCGCGCTGCGCTTGCGCCGAGCCGCGCCGCGAGGGCCGCTCGATCGGCCTGGTGCCGACGATGGGCTACCTGCACGAGGGCCACCTCTCGCTGCTGCGCGCCGCCCGCGCCGAGTGCGACGTGGTCGTGATGAGCCTCTTCGTCAACCCGACCCAGTTCGGCCCCGGCGAGGACCTCGACCGCTACCCGCGCGACGAGGAGCGCGACCTGCGGCTCGCCGCCGAGGCCGGCGTCGACTTCGTCTACGCGCCGCCGGTCGAGGAGGTCTACCCGGAGGGCTTCGCCACCACGGTCGAGGTCGGCGGCAACCTGACCGAGGTCCTCGACGGCGATCCCGCGCGGCGCGGCGCCGAGCCACTTCCGCGGCGTCACCACCGTCGTCGCCAAGCTCTTCAACTCGGTCCAGCCCGACGTCGCCTACTTCGGCCAGAAGGACGCCCAGCAGGCGGCGGTGATCCGGCGCATGGTCCGCGACCTCGACTTCCCGGTGCGGATCGAGGTGCTGCCGACCGTGCGCGAGGCCGACGGCCTGGCGATGAGCTCGCGCAACGCCTACCTCGACGCCGCGGACGCGCGAGCGCGCGGTCGCGCTCTCGCGCGCGCTGCGCGCCGCCGAGCGGGGCGCCCGCGCCGAATCGCTCGCAGGCCGGCCTCGACGCCGGCCCGCCGCGAGCTGCGCCGGCGCCGGCATCGAGCCCGAGTACCTCGAGGCCCGCGACGCCGAGAGCTTGGAGCCGGTCGCCGAGCTGAACGGCCGGCCGGTGCTGATCGCGCGTCGCCGCCCGGGTCGGCGGCGCGCGGCTGATCGACAACGTCTTGATCCGACCTTGAAGCAACCCGAACCCGACAGGGAGAGCCAATGCAGAGGCAGATGCTGAAGTCGAAGATCCACCGGGCGACGGTGACCGACTGCGACGTCGACTACATCGGCAGCATCACGATCGACACCGAGCTGATGGCCAGCGCCGACCTGATCACCAACGAGCAGGTCCACGTCTGGGACATCGACAACGGCGCCCGCTTCGTCACCTACGTGATCGACGGCGAGCCCGGCTCCGGGCACGATGCAGGTCAACGGCGCCGCCGCCCACCTGACCGCGCCCGGCCACAAGATCATCGTCGCCTCCTTCGGCGCCTACGACGAGAGCGACCTCGAGCGCTACTCGCCGGTCGTCGTCCACGTCGACGAGGACAACGCGATCCGTCGCCGTCGACAGCCACCCCGAGGTGCTGCTCTCATGAGCTCCGGCGGCCGCTCCCACACCGCGCCGCCGCCGCCGGGCCGTCAGCCCGTCAACCTGCCGCGCCTGGCCGAGATGAAGGCCAACGGCGAACCGATCGTGATGGTCACCGCCTACGACTACCCCTCGGCCACGCGTGGCCGAGGAGGCCGGCGTCGACATCGTCCTGGTCGGCGACTCGGCGGCGATGGTCGTGCTCGGCTACCCCGGCACCGAGCCGGTCTCGATGGAGGAGATGATCGTGCTCGGCAAGGCCGTGCGCCGCGGCCTGAAGACGCCGCTGATGGTCGGCGACATGCCGATGGGCAGCTACGAGTCGAGCAACGAGCTGGCCGTCCAGAACGCCCAGCGCCTGGTCAAGGAGACCGGCTGCCAGGTGGTCAAGCTCGAGGCCGGCGGGATCTCGGTCGAGCGGGCGCGGGCGATCGTCCGCTCCGGCATCCCGGTGATGGGCCACGTCGGCCTGACCCCGCAGACCGCCACCGCGCTCGGCGGCTACAAAGCCCAGGGCAAGACCGCGCAGGGCGCGATCAAGCTCTGCGAGGACGCGCTGGCGCTGCAGTCGGTCGGCTGCTTCGCGATCGTCTTCGAGGCGGTTCCGGCGGCGATCACCGAAGCGATCGTCGAGAAGCTCGAGATCCCGACGATCGGCATCGGCGCCGGCCCGGCGACCTCCGGCCAGGTGCTCGTCTTCCACGACCTGCTCGGCATCACCACCGGCCACATGGCGAAATTCGTCAAGCGCTACGCCAACGTCCACGAGCAGATGGTCGCGGCGGTGGAGCAGTACGGCGACGAGGTCCGCAGCTCACCACTTCCCCGAACCCGACCACGTCTACAGCGTCGAGCCCGCCGAGCTCGCCGAGTTCCGCCGCTACCTCGACCAGGAGAGCCTGGCGTCGCCAGAAGGCCTGGGACTGGGAGCCGCTGCCCTGAGGCTGTCCGCGAGCTGGCCCGCAGCCCCCCCGATTACTAGGACAGACTTAAACACTTGAGCGTCGTCCTTGCGGTTATGCTCGCTGGGTCCAGGAGCCGGCCGGAGGAGGCAGCGGGTGGGCCTATTCAGATCATCGGCACCGAGCGAGCCGCCCGTCCCACCGGAGGGCCTTTGGGATGTAGGCGGAGGTGATTTCCAGCAGGTGGGTGAGGCGTTCTTGGATCACTTCGTGAATGTCGGTGGTCTAAGTCGCTCTGACGCGGTTCTCGACATGGGCTGCGGAGTCGGCAGGATGGCCGTGCCCTTGGCCGGCTATCTCGATCGTTCAGGCTCCTATGCGGGCTTCGACATCGCGCCAGAGGCAATCGAGTGGTGCCGGGAGGAACGTGACGCCACGCCACCCCAACTTCGAGTTCGAGGCCGTCGACCTCTACAACAAGCGCTACAACCCGGAAGGGAAGACCAAAGCGGCGGACTTCCGGTTCCCGTTCGACGACGACTCCTTCGACTTCGCCCTGGCCACGTCGCTGTTCACGCACTTACTGCCGGAGGACATGCGGCACTACCTGTCGGAAGCTGCACGAGTGGTCCGCTCAGGGGGCACGCTGTTCCTGACTTTCTGCTTGCTTAATGAAGACATCCTGGCCCGAAAGGAGTCCTGGGACCCGGCTCTGAGCTTCGCCCACGTTCTTCAGGGCTGTGTGGTCAACAACAAAGAGATCCCAGAGGCGGTGGTTGCGTATGACGAGGACGATGTGGCGGTTGCCGCTAGCGCGGCGGGACTGACGCTCGAACGCCCGATCCACTATGGCTCTTGGTCGGGAGCCGAGAACACCCTGCGTTTCCAGGACGTCCTCTTGATGCGGGCCTAGCTCGGCGAAAGCACCAGCAAGCTATCTCGGGGCCGAACTACCATTGGCGCCGACGATGCCGATCTACGAGTTCGAGTGCGAGGAGTGCGGGGCGCGCTTCGAGGAGCTGGTGGCCGCCGGGGCTGGGGCGGTCGCCTGTCCCGAGTGCGGCTCGGCGCGGACGCGGCGGCTGCTGTCGAGCGTCTCGCCGCCGGGGCGGCAGCCGCGCGGGGCCGCGGTGCGCTCCGACGAATCGCAGCGGCGGGAGCGCGAAGCCGCGCGCCAGGACCGGATCGCCGAGTCGCGCAAGAAGCGGGCGGCGGGGGAGAAGGTCACGCCCTCCGCCGAAGAAGGGCGAAATGACGGCCACCGCCGAGCAGCGCCGCGAGCGAGCTGGTCGCGCTCTACAAAGAGGTCTCGAAGCTGCACCAAATGCCCCCTGCACGAGACCCGCACCAAGACGGTCTTCGGGGCCGGCAACGCCGACGCCGAGCTGATGTTCGTCGGCGAGGCGCCGGGGGCCGAAGAGGACCGCCAGGGCCTGCCCTTCGTCGGCCGCGCCGGGCAGCTGCTGAACCAGCTGCTGGAAGAGATCGGGCTCTCGCGCGAGCAGGTCTTCATCGCCAACGTGCTGAAGTCGCGCCCGCCCGGCAACCGCGACCCGCAGCCGCTGGAGATCGAGGCCTGCAAGCCGTACCTGTTCGAGCAGGTGCGGCTGATCGAGCCGAAGGTCGTCTGCACGCTCGGCAACTTCGCCACCAAGCTGCTCAGCGGCAGCCCGGTCGGGATCACCAAGGTGCGCGGCACGCCGCAGGTGCACGAGCTGGGCGGGCGCACCGTCTTCCTGCTGCCGCTGCTGCACCCGGCGGCGGCGCTGCGCACGCCGGCGATGAAGGAGACGCTGCGCGGCGACCTCGCCACGGTCCCCGGCCTGCTCGCCGGCCCGGCGCCGGCCCCGACGCCGAGCGCGGAGGAGATCGCCGCGGCGGAAGCCGGGCGCGCGACGACTCGCCCCCGCCGCCGGCCGACCAGCTCGACATGTTCGGTTGAGGAGCGGCTGAGGTGGAGCGGGTCGAGAGCCGCTCGGCGGCGGAGACCGAAGCGCTCGGGGCGCGCGTCGCCGCGCGCCTGCAGCCCGGCGACGTGGTCGTCGTCAGCGGCGAGGTCGGCGCCGGCAAGACGACCCTGATCCGCGGCGCCTGCCGGGCGCTCGGGATCGAGGAGCCGGTCACCTCGCCGACCTTCACGATCGGCCAGCGCTACGGCGGCGGCCGCCTGCCGGTCTCCCACCTCGACCTCTACCGGCTCGCAGAGCCTCGAGGGCGAGGACCCGGCCCTGCTCGACGACTACCTCGGCGCCGACGGCGTCGCCTTCGTCGAGTGGCCGGCGGTGGGCGTGGAGCGGCTCGGCCGGCCGGCGCTGGAGATCCGGCTCGAGCACGCGCGGCGGGGAGAGCCGCGCCGCGTCGAGATCGAGCTGGTAGCCGCAGCCGCAGCTCCGCACCGACAGCAGGCGTGTTCGTGGAGACAGCGAACACAACTTGTAGCATCGGCACACAAACTCGATCCACGAAGGGAAGGACGCCAATGAAGGGACTGAAAGCGCTCTCGGCGGTGTTGGTGGTCACCGGGCTGCTGGTCAGCGCGGCGCCCGCCACGGCCGCGGCGGCGGCGTACAAGCACTACGTCGGCTGCGGGATCTCCCGCAACGCCACTCCGTCCCACGTCTGCCCCAAGGGCAGCAAAAAGGGCGCCTTCTTCAAAAGCCTCAAAGGCGACGTCAACTACAGCGTCTGCGTCAAGTTCCCGAGCGGCAAAAACCTCTGCGCCCAGAAACAGGAAGCGACCCAGGGGACGCTCTACGTGAACAAGGTCACCTCGACCATCCCCGGCAAGCACCGGGTGACCTGGTTCGTCGAAGGCAAAAAGGTCGGCTCCTTCGTCTTCAGGGTCAAGAGCTAGAAGCGGCGCTGCGCTGGTCGTCGTCGGCTTCGACACCGCGACCGCCGACACCGCCGCCTGCGCCTGGCGCGACGGCGAGGTGCTGCACGAGTCGCTGCTGGGGCCCTCCTCGGACGGGGGGCCCCGGCACGCGACCGCGCTGCTGGAGGAGGTCGAGCGCTGCGCCGCCGCCGCCGGCGGCTGGGAGCGGGTCGACCTGCTCGCGGTCGGCCTCGGCCCGGGCTCGTTCACCGGCCTGCGGATCGGCATCGCGACCGCCCGCGGCCTCGGCGCCAGCCTCGGCCTGCCGGTGGCCGGCGTCTGCACGCTGGACGCGCTCGGCCTGGGGATGGCGGGAGGCCGGCTGCCGGCGGCGAGCGCCTCGCCGTCCTCGACGCCCGCCGCGGCGAGGTCTTCGCGGCTCTCTACTCGCGGCAGCGGCGAGCGGATCTGGGAGCCGCTGGTCTGCCGGCCCGAGCAGCTGGGCGAGCGGCGTCGCGGCGCTGCCGACGCCGCCGCCGGCCGCCGGCTCGGGGGCGATACGATTCCGGCACGAGTTGGCCCGGCATGGCGTCCGGATAGCGGACGACGCCGACCCCGTGCACCGGGTCGCCGCGCGGCACATCTGCGCTCTCGCGGCGGCGGCGGCAGGCGGGGGCCCGCTCGCCCCGATCTACCTCAGACCCCCCGACGCGGAGCGGTGGCGTGAGCGAGATTCTTCCACAGAGAGCCGAGTGACCTGACCCAGGAGGTCCGGGTGCGGAGGCTCGCCTACAGCGACCTGCCCGCCGTGATCGCGATCGAGCGCCGCTCCTTCCCGACCCCGTGGTCGCTGGCGATGTTCGTGCTCGAGCTCTCGAAGCCGTCGGGGATCTGCCTCGCGGCCAGCGCCGGCGACGAGCTGCTCGGCTACGTGATCTGCTCCCGCTACGACCAGGTCTGGCACCTGATGAACATCGCCGTCGCCCCCGAGCAGCGCCGCGGCGGCGTCGCCGGGCGGCTGCTGCCGCGGCTCTTCGAGGAGGCGCGCGGGGTGCTGCCGTTCACGCTCGAGGTCCGCGTCTCCAACCAGCAGGCGATCGCGCATGTACGAGCGGTTCGGCTTCCGCTCCGCCGGCGTCCGCCCTCGCTACTACCACGACAACGGCGAGGACGCGCTGATCATGTGGCTGGATTGATCCTCGCGATCGAGACCTCCTGCGACGACACCTGCGCGGCCGTGCTCGACGGCCCGCGGATCCTCTCGAACCTGATCTCCTCGCAGGCGGCGGCGCACGCCCACTTCGGCGGCGTCGTTCCCGAGGTCGCCTCGCGCCACCACCTCGAACTGGCGGCGCCGGTGGTCGCAGGCGGCGCTGGAGGAGGCCGGCGTCGGCCTGGACGAGATCGAGGCGGTCGCCGTCACCGCCGGGCCCGGGCCTGATCGGCGCGCTGCTGGTCGGGGTCAGCACCGCCAAGGCGATCGCGGCGCCGCGGCGGCTGCCGCTGATCCCGGTCGACCACCTGCAGGGCCACGTCGCCGCCAACTTCCTCGAGCCGGAGCCGCTGCAGCCGCCCTTCCTCTGCCTGGTCGCCAGCGGCGGCCACACGCTGCTGGCGGGGGTCACGCGACCACGCCGGGCCACGAGGTGCTGGGCCAGACCCTCGACGACGCCGCCGGCGAGGCCTTCGACAAGTCGGCGCGGCTGCTCGGGCTCGGCTATCCCGGGCGGGCCGGCGCTGGAGAAGCTGGCCGCGGAGGGCGACCCGGAGGCATTCGAGATGCCGGTGGCGATGGCCCGCGACCCCAGCCTCAACTTCAGCTTCAGCGGCCTCAAGACGGCGCTCGTCTACCGCTGTCGCGAGCTCGGCGACGAGGGGGTGGCGGAGCGCCGCGCCGACCTCGCCGCCTCCTTCCAGGCGGCCGTGGTCGGCCAGCTGATCGCGAAACTGAAGCGGGCGCTGAAGCAGGGCGACTGGGAGGCGGTGGCGCTCGGCGGCGGCGTCGCCGCCAACGGGCCCCTGCGCGAGGCGGTCGCGCGCGCTCTGCGAGGAGCAGGGGGTGCGGCTGAAGCTGGTCCCGCGTGAGCTCTGCACCGACAACGCCGCGATGATCGGCTCCGCCGCCCGCTTCGCTCCCGCGCATCGCGTACCCGGACTACCTCGGCTACGACGCCTTCGCCACGCGGCGAGCGCCCGTCGGCCGCGGCGACGTGACCGAGGTCGTCGTCTACTCGCGGCCGGGCTGCCACCTCTGCGAGGAGGCGATCGCGGCGATCGTCGCCCTGCACGGGGAGGGCTACCGCTTCGCCCTGCACGAGATCGACATCGAGAGCGACGAGCTGCTGCTGCGCCGCCACCTCGAGCGGATCCCGGTCGTCGAGGTCGACGGCGATCGTCGTCTCCGAGCTCGTCCTCGACGAGGCCGCCCTTCGAGCCAGGCTCGATACTGTGGGGGCATGGTCGAGGTGATCGAGGAGTTCGAGGCGCCGGGGGGGTTCCCGGTCGAAGGGGACCGGCTCTCGCTCGGCGTCGCCGCGCGGCTCTCGCGCTACCTGCAGGTGCTGACCCAGGCGCGCAAGATGGGCCGCGAGACGATCTCCTCGCAGGAGCTCTCCGAGTACACGCACATCAACCCGACCCAGATCCGCCGCGACCTCTCCGGCTTCGGCAAGTTCGGCAAGCGCGGGGTCGGCTACAACGTCGACTCGCTGGTCGCGGAGATCCGCAAGATCCTCCGCACCTCCGGCCAGCACAACATCGCCCTCTTCGGCGCCGGCAACCTCGGCCAGGCGATCGCCAGCTCGGCGATCTTCGCCGACCACGGCTTCCAGGTGGTGGCGGTCTTCGACAGCGACCCGCGCGTGGTCGGCAACGCAGATCGGCGAGCTGGCGGTGCGCGACCTCGGCGACCTGGCAGGCGGTCGTCGCCGAGGAGGAGATCGTCGTCGGCGTCCTCGCCGTACCGGCCGACGCCGCCCAGGAGGTCGCCGACCGCCTCGTCAAGGCCGGCGTCAAGATCATCTTCAACTACTCCGAGCAGCTGCTGCAGGTGCCGCCGGAGGTGACCGTTCACACCTCCAGCCCCGCCGTCGACCTGCTCTACGCGCTCTACTTCTACCTGGCCTGACGCTCTTGTCCCTCGATCTCGACCTCGTCCGCGAGAGATTCGAGTCCTCCACCGACTTCACGATCGGGCTCGAGGAGGAGTTCGCGATCCTCGACCCGGCCACGCTGGAGCTGGAGCACCGCTTCGAGGACGTCTACGCGGCCTGCCAGGCGCGACGAGCTGCTGGCCGAGTCGGCCGCCGGCGAGCTGATCGCCTCCGAGGTGGAGATCCGCTCCGGGCCGCTCGGAGAGCTTCGCCGAGGCGACGGCGAAGCAGCGCGAGCGGCGGGCGCGGCTGTTCGAGCTGGTCGGCGGCATGGGCCTGGCGCTCGGCGCCACCGGCACCCATCCCTGGGCCAACTACCTCGACCAGCGGATCATCGACACCCCCCACTACAACCGGCTGCGCCAGGAACTCGGCTGGGTGGCGCAGCGCAACAACACCTGGAGCACTGCACGTCCACATGGGCGTGCGCGGCGCCGACCGGGCGATCGCCGTCTGCGACTGGATGCGGGAGCTGCTGCCGCTGCTGCTCGCGGTCTCCGCCAACTCGCCCTTCCTCGACCGCCGCGACACCGGCCTGCACACCGTCCG
The DNA here is from genome assembly GCA_963762325.1 of uncultured Solirubrobacterales bacterium. Classification (GTDB taxonomy): domain Bacteria; phylum Actinomycetota; class Thermoleophilia; order Solirubrobacterales; family 70-9; genus VAYN01. Next base: position 14,917 of record CAVXKQ010000014.1, read on the forward strand.
CACCGAGATCTTCACCCGCACCTTCCCGCGCTGCGGCGTGCCCTCGCCGTTCGTCGACTGGGACAGCTACGCGGATTTCGTCGGCACGCTGGAGCGGGTCGGGCTCGATCGTCGAGTCGACCCAGCTCTGGTGGAGCGTTCGTCCCCATCACCACTTCGGCACCGTCGAGGTGCGGATCTGCGACGCCCAGACCCGCGGCGACGAGTCCTTTGCCCTGGCCGGCCTGATCGCCGCCTGCATCGCCCAGGCGGCGCTCGACTACGACGAGCACGGCTACGAGGGCGCCGGGGCGCCGCTCGCCGACCGCGAGATCGAGGAGAACCTCTGGCGGGCGATCCGCTACGGCCTCAGCGGCAAGCTGATCGACTTCCGGCGCGGGGTGGAGGTGGAGGCGCGGGCCGCGCTCGACTCGGTCCTCGCCTGGGTCGAGCCGGCCCGCGCCCAGCTCGGGATCGATCTCCAGCTGCCGGCGCGAAACGGCGCCGAGCGGGCGCGCGAGGCGCTCGAGGCCGGGGTCGCGATCGAGGACATCTACCGCGACGCCGTGGCCGAGACCAGGCGCACCTACGCCGGCGCCGAACAGGCCGCAGAGCCGGCGTAGAGCGGTCTCAGGGCGGTATCGCCGCGCTCGTCTATAGACTCCCGCGCCGCTAAATCCACCGGAGGAACGAAACTTGACCAGCTTCTTGACCGATTACGGGGTTGTCGTCGCGCTCGTATGCGCGGGCGCTGCCGTCGTCTATGGACTCATCGTCACCCAGCGCCTACTTGCCAAGTCCCCTGGCAACGACCGGATGCAGGAGATTTCCGGCGCCGTGCAGGAGGGCGCGCAGGCCTACCTGAACCGCCAGTACACGATCATCGCCGCCGTCGCGGTGCCGCTGGCGATCGTGCTGCTGCTGCTGCAGGACTGGAAGACCGCGCTCGGCTTCGTGATCGGCGCCGTGCTCTCCGGCGCCACCGGCTTCATCGGGATGAACGTCTCCGTGCGCGCCAACTCGCGCGTCGCCGAGGCCGCCCGCGGCGGCGTGCCGCCGGCGCTCGACGTCGCCTTCAAGGGCGGCTCGGTCACCGGGCTGCTGGTCGTCGGCCTGGCGCTGCTCGGCGTCGCCGGCTACTACGGCGCCCTGGTCATCACCGGCAGCACCGACAAGGAGGCCGTCGACGCGCTGATCGGCCTCGGCTTCGGCGGCTCGCTGATCTCCGTCTTCGCCCGCCTCGGTGGCGGCATCTTCACCAAGGCCGCCGACGTCGGCGCCGACCTGGTCGGCAAGGTCGAGGCCGGGATTCCCGAGGACGACCCGCGCAACCCGGCCGTGATCGCCGACAACGTCGGCGACAACGTCGGCGACTGCGCCGGCATGGCCGCCGATCTCTTCGAGACCTATGCGGTCACCTCGGTCGCCGTGATGCTGCTCGGCGTCCTCACCTTCACCACCGACTACGCCCGCGAGGTCGCGATCTTCCCGCTGGTGATCGGCGGCGTCGCGATCATCGCCTCGATCGTCGGGGCGCTCTCGGTGAAAACGAAAACCGACAAAGTCGAGGGCGCGCTCTACGTGGGCATGATCGTCTCCGGCCTGATCTCGATCGCGGCCTTCTACCCGATCACCGACTGGCTGATGAGCGAGCCGCTGCGGCTCGGCTTCGCCAGCACCGCCGCCGATGCGGTCAGCGTCACCGATCTCTGGCTCTGCGCCGTGATCGGCATCGCCGTCACCGCGTTGCTGTTCGTGATCACCGACTACTACACCTCGACCCGCTTCCGCCCGGTCAAGACGATTGCCCAGGCCTCCGAGACGGGTCACGCGACGAACATCATCCAGGGGCTCGCCCAGGGCTTCCAGGCCACTGCCGCTCCGGCTCTGGTGCTGGCGCTGGCGATCCTCGGCGCCAACGAGCTGGCGGGCATCTACGGCATCGGCATCGCCGTCATGGCCCAGCTCTCGCTCTGTGGCCTGATCGTCGCCCTCGACGCCTTCGGGCCGATCACCGACAACGCCGGCGGCATCGCCGAGATGGCGGAGCTGCCGGAGGACGTCCGCAACGTCACCGATCCGCTCGACGCGGTCGGCAACACGACCAAGGCCGTGACCAAGGGTTACGCGATCGGCTCCGCGGCCCTGGCCGCGCTGGTGCTGTTCGCCGCCTTCAAGAGCGAGCTCGCCGACGAGGCGCCCGCCGGGTTCGATCTCAACGGGCTCTTCAACCTCAGCAGCCCTGACGTTCTGATCGGGCTGATCATCGGCGGCATGATGGTCTACCTGTTCTCAGCGCTGGCGATCGAGGCGGTCGGCCGCGCCGGCGGCCAGGTGGTAGAGCAGGTGCGCAAACAGTTCCGCGAGCACCCCGGGATCATGGAGGGGACCGAGAAGCCCGAGTACGGCGAAACGGTCAGCATCGTCACCCTCGCGGCGCAGAAAGAGATGATCGTTCCGTCGCTGATCCCGATCGTGATCCCGGTCATCGTCGGTCTGCTCAGCGTCGACGCGCTCGGCGGCCTGCTGATCGGCGTCATCGTCGTCGGCCTCTTCGCGGCGATCTCGATGACCGCCGGCGGCGGCGCCTGGGACAACGCCAAGAAGCTGATCGAGGACGGCGCCCACGGCGGCAAGGGCTCCGAGGCCCACGCCGCCTCGGTCACCGGCGACACGGTCGGCGACCCTTACAAGGACACGGCTGGGCCGGCGATTAATCCGATGATCAAGGTGGCGAACATCGTCGCGATCCTGATCATTCCGATCGTTCACTTTTAGGTTGCGGGCGGGAGGGGCCGGGTGCCCCTCCCAGCTCAACTTTTTCGAGATCGAGTTGCGGCCGTCCGAGGTTGGTGGCCGGCGAAAAAGTACAAGCCGCTGGGAGGGGCACCCGGCCCCTCCCGCCCGGAGCGCTGGGTGGACGGGCGGAAGGATCGAAAGGCGCTTGTTCGCCTAGGTATTGCCTGAACTAGGCGGTGTCGCGGGTGTTTGCTGGTGAAGGTAGGGCGGCGATCAGCTCGGGCGGAAGGTGGGCGCTTGCCTCCCAGATCTCGAAGCCCATCAGGTGGTCATCCTCGGGGCTACGGTCGATCAGGCCCCAGGCGTGCTCCTCGCTAATCGCCGAGCCCCGCTCCAGGACGACGAGAGCGATGTCCACCTCAGGGTCGTAGTGCGCGCGCACGGTTGGTCGAGAGTAGCGCTGGGTAAGGAGACGTGTCATCGCCGCCATGCGCTGACAACTCGAGCCGCCCGGACGTCATTCCCAAGTGGGTGGTCGTAGACGACAACGATTGCTCGCGAGCCCTGCGACCCCGTGACACGCCACCGGGCACGGCCCCTGTTGATCGCCCGCTGACTGTGACGTCGTGCGATCAGGGTCTCGACTTCTTCATGGGTTATGCCTCGTTCCCGCGCTCGCATCAGAGCGTGACTCGTCCAGGCAAATCTTTCGATTCGCGGACTGGAGGGATCACTCGATACCGATGGTGGAGGGCACTGGGCCTCAAGTCGGGGCGTCCCTTCGGTTCTCCCCCTTATGAGGCCGAGCGGCTAGGGTCGCGCTCGTTGTGACCGATGATCTGATCAACGTCGCCGACTTCGAGCGGGCTGCTGCCGAGAGGCTGGAGGCGGGGGTGCTCGGGTACTTCGCGGGTGGGGCGGGGGACGAGGAGACGTTGCGGGACAACGTGGCGGCCTGGCGGCGGTGGCGGCTGCGGCCGCGGGTGCTGGCCGGGTTGGCGGAGGTGTCGACGGAGGTCGAGTTGCTCGGTGGGCCGCTGGCGATGCCGATTCTGGTGGCGCCGGTCGCCTATCAGCGGCTGGTCGATCCCGAGGGGGAGATCGGGATGGCGCGGGCGGCGGCGGAGGCCGGGACCGCGATGTGCCTGTCGACGCTGGCGACGACTCGGCCCAGCGAGCTGGCGGCGGCGGTGCCGCCGGGGCGGCGCTGGTTTCAGCTCTACTGCTTCAGGGACGAGGCCGTGACCACGGCACTGATGGAGGAGGCGGTCGACTCCGGCTTCGAGGCGATCGTCGTCACCGTCGACGCGCCGCCCGGCGGCAACCGCGAGCGCGACCGCCGCACCGGTTTCAGGATCCCCGCCGCCCTCGGCGTGCCCAGCGTCGCCGCGGCGATGGGGGTCGAGCGGGCGGTGAGCATCGAGGAGACCTTCGCCCTGATGAACCCGGCGCTTGCCTGGTCCGATCTCGGCGAGCTCGCATCGGAAGGCGGGCTGCCGGTGCTGGTCAAGGGACTGTTGACGGCGGAGGACGCCGTGCTGGCGGTCGAGCACGGGGCGGCGGGGGTCGTCGTCTCCAACCACGGCGGCCGTCAGCTCGACCGGGCGCTGGCGAGCGGCGACGCGCTGGCGGAGGTGGTGGACGCGGTCGAGGGCCGGGCGACGGTGCTGGTCGACGGCGGCATCCGCCGCGGCGTCGACGCGGCGGTCGCGCTGGCGCTTGGCGCCGATGCCGTGCTCGTCGGGCGGGCGCCGCTGTGGGGGCTCGCGGCCGCTGGCGCGGATGGCGCCAGGCAGGTCCTGGAGTTACTCCGCGAGGAGCTCGAGCTGGCTCTGGCGCTCTGCGGCTGCGCCACGCCGGCCGAGCTGACGCGAGACCACGTGCGGAGAGCACCGGCAACGTCCGTATATTCGGTCTGAGTGACCTTTTCCGGCAGCTCCTAGATGGCTCAGCGCATCCCCAGAGACGAATCGCTGAGCCGCGTCCACGGCGTCGGCGCGCTGTTCTCGGCGGCCTACGGCAACGTCGGCTCCTCGATTTACTACGCGCTCGGCGTCACCGCCGCCTTCGCGCTCGGCCTGACCCCGCTCGCCTTCGTCATCTCCGGCCTGATCTTCGCCGCGACCGCCGCCACGTACGCCGAGGCGACGGTGATGTACCCCGAGGCGGGCGGCTCGTCCAGTTTCGCCCGTCACGCCTTCAACGAGTTCGTCAGCTTCGTCGCCGCCTGGGGGCAGATGCTCAACTACACGATCACGGTCGCGATCTCGGCCTTCTTCGTGCCCCACTACCTGGCCGTCTTCTGGCCATGGCTGGGCAGCAGCCCCGGCGACATCGTCGGCGGCGCGGCGCTGATCGTCGCCCTCGCCCTGATCAACATCCGCGGCACCGAGGAGTCGGCGAAATTGAACCTGGTCCTCGCGGTCGCCGACCTCGCCACCCAGATCGTCCTGGTCGGGATCGGCCTGGTCCTGGTCTTCAGCCCCCAGGTCCTGGTCGACAACATCCACCTCGGCGTCGCTCCGACCTGGAGCGACTTCGCGCTCGGGATCGCGGTCGGGATGATCGCCTACACCGGGATCGAGACGATCTCCAACATGGCCGAGGAGGCCAAGGACGCGGCCCGCACCATCCCCCGCAGCGTCGGCCTCACCGTCGCCGCCGTGCTCGGGCTCTACCTGCTGATCCCGATCGTCGCCCTCTCGGCGATGCCGGTCACCCAGGACGCCGCCGGCAACTTCAGCACGGCCCTCGGCAGCACCTTCGCCGATGACCCGATTCTCGGCATCGTCGAGAACCTCGGGCTCTCGCACCTGCCCACTGAAATCCTTCGCTACTACGTCGGCGTGCTGGCGGCGGTGATCCTGCTGATCGCCACCAACGCCGGCCTGATCGGCGTCTCTCGCCTCACCTACTCGATGGGCCAGCACCGGCAGCTGCCGGAGGCATTGCGCCAGGTCCACCCGAAGTACCGCACGCCTTACATCGCGATCCTGATCTTCGCCGCGATCGCGATCGTCACCCTGCTGCCGGGGCAGACCGACTTCCTGGCGACGATGTACTCGTTCGGGGCGATGCTCTCGTTCACGATCGCGCATGTGGCGCTGGTCCAGTTGCGCCGCAAGCACGGCGACGCCGAGCGCTCCTGGAAGGCGCCGCTGAACATCCGCGCCTTCGGCTTCGACCTGCCGATGGTCGCCGTGCTCGGCGGCCTTGGCACCTTCGCGGCCTGGATCGTGGTGATGGCGCTCAACCCGCGCACGCTCGTCGTCGGCAGCGGCTGGATGATCTTCGGGATCCTCGTCTACGTCCTCTACCGCCGCAGCCAGAAGCTGCCGCTGACCGCGACCGTCAAGGTCGTCACCCCGGAGCCGTTGGGGGTGGAGGAGGTCGAGTATCGCAGCGTCCTGGTCGGCTTCGAGGACGACGAATCGTTCTCGCCCGAGAATGGTCGCCACCGCGGTCAAGCTCGCCTCCAAGCGCCGCCGCGGGATCCACGTCCACTCGATGTTGACCGTCCCCACCAATCTGCCTCTGGACGCCGAGATGCCCGAGCAGGAATCGGCGGCCCAGAGCAAAATCGAGGAGGCGCGGCTGATCGGCGGCCAGCGCGTCACCGGCCACGTCGCCCGGGTGCGCCCCGGCCAGGCCGGCTACTCGCTCTCGGAGGAGGCGGAGCTGATCGAGGCTGCGGCGCTGGTGATCGGGCTGCAGTACCGCGCCGGCGTGCCGCTCTACGACAAGACCCTTCAGACCGTCCTCAGCGAGCGCCCCTGCCGGGTGATCGTCGTCTCCGACCCGACCGGCAACCCTGTCGCCGTGCCGACTGCCGCCGCCGTCGAGGCGAGCGGATGAGTCGGCCGGCGGGGGAGAGGGTCTATCGGGGCGCCGTGCGCGCCTTCTCGCTCACCTTCGTAGCGGTCGGGGTGACCGTGCTGGTGGTGACGCTGGTCAACGGCGGTGGGCCGGGCTCGGTCGGGTTTCTGATGGGGCTGGCGTTCGTGGCCGTCGGCGTGGGCCGGATGTGGCTGGCCAGTCGGATGGAGCAATGAGCGGGCCGGACGGGCAACCGCCGCGGCCGGGGAAGCCGGCGCCCGGACGGCAGGCGGACCCGCTCCTCAAGCGCGGCCTCGGCGTGCCCTGGCTGTTCGCCGCGGCCTACTCCGCGGTCGGCTTCTCGATCTACTTCGCGCTCGGCGTCGTCGCCGACCGCGGCCTCGGCCTGACGCCGCTGATCTTCCTCGCCGCGGGCCTGCTCTTTGGCCTGACCACGCTCAGCTACGTTGAGGGCGGGGCGATGTTCCGCGAGCGCGGCGGCTCCTCGACCTTCGCCCGTCACGCCTTCAACGAGCTGATCGCCTTCATCGCCGGCTGGGCGATCCTGATCGACTACCTGATCGTGATCGCCTTGGCGGCGCTCTCGGTTCCCCACTACCTTGAGCCGATCTCCGCCAGCTTCGGCCAGCCCGGCTGGGAGATCGGCATCGCCGCCGCGGTGATCGCCGCGGTCTGCGTGCTCAACATCCTCAACGTCACCGGCCGCCGTCGCTCGGGCGCTCTGGCGGCACTGGCGCTGGCCGACCTCGGGCTGCAGCTGGCCGTGATCGTCGTCGGCGCCCTGGTCGTCATGCACCCCGACCGGCTGACCGCCGAGCTGCAGTCTGTTCACCGACCCCAGCTTCAAGGACATCGTCTACGCGGCGGTGGTGGCGATGCTGGCCTACGCCGGGATCGAGGCCGCCTCCGATTTGGCGCCCGACATCGAAGTCGACCGCCGCGACCTCAAGCGGATCGCCTCCCTGGGGGCGATCGCGGTGCCGCTCGTCTACGCCGGCATGGCGGCGATCGCGCTGATGGCGGTGCCGGTCGTCGCCGGGCCGAACGGGCCGGAGACCGCCCTCGGCGGCCGCTTCGTGGAGGAGCCCGTGCTCGGCGTCGTCTCCGCCTTCCACCCCGGCTGGGTGGCCGACTCGATGCGCTGGATGGTCGCGCTGATCGCCGCCCCGGTCCTGTTCTGGGCGGCCAACACCTCGATGCTCGGCGTCTCCCGCCACATCTACACCCTCGCGATCAACCGCCAGATCCCCAGCTGGCTGGGCAAGTTGGGGAAGCGCAACGCAACGCCCTACGTGGCGATCACCATCTGCGGCGTCATCGCGCTCGGCCTGGTCGTCCCGACCAACGTCAAGCTGCTGGCCGGCATCTACGCCTTCGGCGCGACCCTGGCGATCACGATCGCCCACCTCTCGATCATCCGCTTGCGCGTGCGCGACCCGGACCGCCGCCGGCCCTTCAAGATCCCGCTCGGGATCTCCTGGCGCGGGGCCGAGCTGCCGCTGCCGGCGATCGTCGCCGCGATCCTCAGCGGCCTCGCCTTCCTCAGCGTCATCGCCTACCACGACATCGCCCGCCTCGTCGGCGCCGGCTGGATGGTCTTCGGCCTGCTCTTCTACGTCGTCTACCGCAAGGTCTTCGAGGGAACGACGCTGACCAAGCGGGTCTCGGTCTCCGAGCGCGCCCTGACCAAGCAGGTGCCGGAGGTCGAATTCCGCAACATCCTCGTGCCAGTCTTCGGCACCAAGCTGGACGACGACATCGTCGCCACCGCCGGTCGCCTGGCCGCGGCCGAGCAGGCCGAGTCCGGCGGTGGCGACGACGACGCCCGGCTCGAGCTCGTATACGTGATCGAAGTGCCGCTCACCCTGCCGCTGGACGCGCCGCTGGCGCCGGAGCGCGAGGCCGAGGCGCGGCGGGCACTGGAGCGGGCGCGAGAGGTGGGCGAGGAGTACGAGGACGTCGGCGTTACCACCGAGGTGATCCGCGCCCGCAAGGTCGGCGCCGGCATCCTCGAGGCGGCGCGCCGCGGCGGCTCGGAGGCGATCGTGATCGGCGGCGAGCCGCCGACGAAGATCCGCGGCGGCGCGATGATCGGCGGCATCGGCGCCGCCAAGCCGGCCGAGATCGGCGCCGCCACCGAGTACGTGCTGAAGAAGGCCCCCTGCCGGGTTTTGCTGACGGCGCCTCCTGAAACGCCCTAGGTCGCGTGCGTCGGCCGCCCGGCGCGCGACTAGTATCCGGCTCATGTTCATCTTGATCGTCGGCTGCGGCCGCGTCGGCTCCTCGGTGGCGCGGGCGATGCTTCGCGAGGGGCACGAAGTCTCGTGCCTCGACGAGGACCCCGAGTCGCACGCGCGGCTCGAGGTCGGGCTGGAGAAGAGCTGGGAGGACCTCGGCGGTCAGTTCACCGTCGGCGCCGGCCTCGAGACCGAGGCGCTGGTCGCGGCGGGCATCGAGAACGCCGGCGCCTTCATCGCCTCCACCGACGGCGACAACACCAACATCATCATCGCCCAGATCGCCCAGAAACGCTACGAGGTGCCGACCGTGATCGCCCGCGTCCTCGACCCGCTGCGGGCGGAGTGGTACCAGCGACAGGGCCTGAACACGGTCTGCCCGACCAGCGTCGCGATCGACATGCTCGAGACTGCGGTCCGCAAGGGCGGCGAAGGCGGCGGCCCCAGCGACGACGCGGCGGAAGCCGCTTAGGGGGCTGGAGAGCCGATGTACATCATCGTCGTCGGAGCGGGCAAGGTCGGCTGGAACCTGGCCCGCGAGCTGCTGGAGAAAGACCACGAGGTGACGCTGATCGAGAACAACCGGCGCCGCTACCTCACGGTCGAGCAGGAGCTCGAGCACAACGTCTCCTACGGCGACGCCTCCGAGCTCTGGGTGCTGGAGCGGGCCGGGATCCAGCGTGCCGACATGGTGATCGCCGTCACCGGCGACGACGAGGACAACATGCTGATCTGCCAGGTCGCCAAGGAGAAGTACCTGGTCGGCCAGATCATCGCCCGGGTCAACAACCCCCGCAACCGCCAGCACTTCGACCTGCTCGGCGTCAAACCGTCGGTCTCCGCCACCGACCTGATCCTGCGCCTGCTCGAGCACGAGGTGCCCGAGTACGGCCTGGTCCACCTGCTCGACCTGCAGGAGGAGCAACTGGAGATCATCGAGATGCTGCTCGGCAAGGACTCGAGCGTGACCGGCCGCCGCGTCGGGGACCTGCAGATGCCGGAGGGCAGCCTGCTGATCTCGGTCCTGCGCTCCGGCAAGGGGTTCGTGCCCACCGCCGAGACCGTGCTGGAGGAGGGCGACGAGGTTCTGGCCGTGCTGGATCCGGGTAAAGAGGACGACTTGAAGGCTCTCTTCGGACCCGAAGGCAACGGCAGCGGCGGTGCCTGACCGCGAGGTCGACTTCCTCCTGATCGGAGGCGGGATGGCCTCCGCCCACTGCGCTTCGGAGCTGCGCAAGCGCGGCGCCGAGGGCTCGGTCCTGCTGGTCGGCCGCGAGCCGGAGCCGCCCTACGAACGACCGCCGCTCTCCAAGGAGTACATGCGCGGCGAGGCCGAGCGCGCCGACGCCTACGTCAACCCCGCCTCCTGGTACGAGGAGAACGGGGTCGAGCTGCTGACCGGCCGCAACGTGATGTCGCTCGACACCGACAACCGCACTGTGAAGGTCCAGGGCGGCGAGGAGGTCGCCTTCGGCAAGGCGTTGATCGGCACCGGGGCGATGGTCAACATCCTCCGCGTCGAGGGAGCCGAGAACGAGGGCATCCACTACCTGCGCGCCTTCGGCAACTCCGACGCGATCCGCGCCGAGGCCGAGGCGGCCGAGCACGTGGTCCTGATCGGCGGCAGCTACATCGGTACCGAGGTCGCCGCCTCGCTGACCGCGAAGGGGACGCGATGCTCGATCGTGGCGATGGAGGACGTTGCGCTCTCGCGGACCTTCGGCGTCGACGCCGGGCGCTGGTTCCAGGAGCAGCTCGAAGCGAAGGGGGTCGGGTTCCACGGCGGCGAGGAGCTGGAGGCCTTCGAGGGCGACGGGCGGGTCAGGGCGGTCCTGACCAAGAGCGGGCTGAGCATCGAGTGCGACGCGGTCGTCATCGGCGCCGGCGTGCGGCCCGACGCGATGCTCGCCCAGCGCGCCGGGCTCGAGGTCGACGGCGGCGATCGTCTGCGACTCGAAGCTGCGGACGTCGGTCGAGGGTATCTACGCCGCCGGTGACTGCTGCTCCTACGACAGCGTCGTCCACGGCCGTCGCATCCACGTCGAGCACTGGGACGTGGCGATGCAGCAGGGCATCCACGTCGCCAAGAACATGCTCGGCGAGGACGCCGACTACGACGTCGTCCCCTACTTCTTCAGCGACCTCGCCGACTGGGCCAGCCTCGAGTACGTCGGCCCCGCCCAGGACTGGGACGAGGAGATCTGGCGCGGCAGCCGCGAGCAGGGCGAGTTCTCCGTCTGGTACCTGAAGGACGGCCGGGTCGCCGGCGCGCTCAGCGTCGGCCGCTCCGAAGACCTGGCCGAGGCGCGGCGCCTGCTCGCCGACGGCGTCGACGTCAGCGCCGCCCGTGAGCTGATGGCCGACGCCGACAGCGACCTCTCACAAATCGGCGCCTGAGCGTCAAGCGCCCGCCCGCTGGGTATCCTTGCTTCCGCGCTTTGCGGCCTGGTGTAATGGCAGCACACCTCTCTCTGGAAGAGGCAGTCGGGGTTCGAGTCCCTGGGCCGCAGCTATTTCGATGAGACTCTCCAAGACCGCGATGATCGCCGTTCCGCTGGCCGCCCTGGCGCTCTCCGGCTGCGGTGGTGGCGACGACGACGGTGGCACGACCGCCTTGACCCTGCCCACCACCGAAGCGACGGTGCGCTGAGCAAGGCCGAGCTGATCTCCGCAGGGCGACGCGATCTGCGGCGAGGTCAACGCCGCCGTCGGCGCGGCCGAGACGATCTCGTCCCCAGGGGGCGAAACCGAACGGGCGGTGCGGATCTCCCACCTCTACATCGGCATGGTCGAAAGCATCAAGGGTCTCGGGGCTCCGGATGCGGACGCCGGGTACCCGGACTTCATCGCCGCCGCCGAAGATCTCGCGAAGGCGGAGGGGGAAGCGAAACTGGCCGCCGAACGCGGAGAAAGCGGCGCCCTCGAAGAAGCGAGGGCCAGCGCGAGCGCCGCGCTCGAAGAGTTCCAGAGCGCCGCGGGCGAATACGGCTTCGAAGAGTGCAGCGAAGGCCCCAGCGCCCCGACCGCCGCCGGCTCGACCGGCTCCGCGCCCGAAGTGGAAGCGGAAGGCGGCGTCGAAGCGGCGCCCGAAGAACTCGAAGAAGAAGCACCGGCGGAAGAAGTGGCGCCGGAAGAAGTCGCGCCTGAAACCGGCGGGGCGGGTGGGGGCGTCGAAGAAGCTGCCCCGGAAGAAGGCGGCGGCTCGAGCGGCGGCAGCTCCGGCGGCGTCGGTCCTGGCTGATTCAGGCCGCTGAGGACTCGGTCCAGGCGCCGTAGAGGCGGGCGTATGGCCCGCCCGCCGCGATCAGCTCGTCGTGCGTCCCCTGCTCGGCGATCCGGCCTCCCTCGAGGACGACGATCTTGCCGGCGCGGCGGATCGTCGAGAGGCGGTGGGCGATGACGATCGCGGTGCGGCCCTGGAGCAGGCGCTCGAGGCCTTTCTCGATCGTCTTCTCGGTGCGGACGTCGACGTTGGAGGTCGCCTCGTCGAGGATCAGGATCCGCGGCTCGGCCAGCAGGGCGCGGGCGAAGGCGACCAGCTGGCGCTGGCCGGCCGAGAGCTGGACGCCGCGCTCGCCGACCTCGGTCTCGATCCCGTCCGGCAGGGCGGCGACGAACTCGGTCGCGCCGACCGTGGCGATCGCCGCTTCGATCTCCTCCAGGCTCGCCTCGGGGCGCCCGAAGGCGACGTTCTCGCGGACGCTGCCGGAGAAGAGGAAGCCCTCCTGGGGGACGATCCCGAGCTGGCGCCGCAGCGCCCGCTGCTGGACCCCGCGCAGGTCGTGGCCGTCGACCAGGACCCGCCCCTTCTGCGGGTCGTAGAAGCGGGCGACGAGCTTGGCGAAGGTCGACTTGCCGGCGCCGGTGGCGCCGACCAGGGCCAGGGTCTGCCCGGGCGGGACGTGGAGGTCGACGTCCTCCATCGCCCAGGCGTCGCCGGCGGCTCGGTCGTCCTCGCTGTAGGAGAACCAGACGCCCTCCATCTCGATCTCGCCGCGCAGCGTGCCGGGGTCGATCGCGTCCGGCGCGTCGACCATGTCGGGCTTGGTGTCGAGCAGGTCGAAGATCTTGTCGAGCGCGGCCATCCCCTGCTGGTAGGTCGTGTAGAGCTGGGAGAGCTGCTGGATCGGTTCGAAGAAGGTGGTCAGGTAGCCGACGAAGGCGACGATGACGCCGATCTGGATCGCCCCGTCGATCGCCTGCGAGCCGCCGTAGACGAGGATCACCGCGGTCGCCAGCGCCGCCAGCAGTTCGACCGCCGGGAAGTAGGAGGCGTTGAGGTAGACCGTCTTCATGTTGATCGCCCGGTTCTGCTCGTTGAGGTCGGTCATCACGTCGACGTGGCGCGGCTCCTGGCCGAAGCTGCGCACGACGCGGACGCCGCTCAGGGTCTCCTGCAGGTAGCCGGTGATCGCCGCGATCCGCTCCCGGGTCATCCGGTAGGTGCCCTGGGAGACGATGCGGAAGACGACGCTGGCGATCAGCAGCAGCGGGAAGGTGAGGAAGGTGACCAGGGCCAGCTGCACGTCGAGGTAGAGCAGGATCACGACCACGCCGAGCAGGGTCAGGGTGCTGGAGAACATCGTCACGACGCCGTCGGTGACGAGCTGGTTGAGCGCCTCGATGTCGTTGGTCATGCGTGAGATCAGCACGCCGGGGCTGCGCCGGGTGAAGAAGCCGATCGACATCGACTGCAGGTGGGCGAAGACGCGCTGGCGCAGGTTCTGCAGCACCCGCGTCCCGACCCAGCCGACCATGTAGGTCTGCAGGTAGGTGGCGGCGGCGTAGAGGATCGCGACGGCGACGAAGGCGACGACGATCAGGTCGAGGGCGGCGACGTCGCCGGTCTGGATCCCCGCGTCGATCGCCTGGCCGGCCAGGTAGGGGGGCGCCAGCCCGGCCGCGGTCGCCGCCAGCAGGCCGACGAACATCAGCGCCACCCGGCCGCGGTAGGGGCGCAGCTGCCCGACCAGCCAGCGCACCTTGCGACCGCGCTGGTCCTCGCCGCGGATCAGCCGCCAGAGCGCGGCGAAGAGCAGGAGGATGTTGCGCAGCCGGTTGTCGCCGCGCTCGGGGCTGCGCTCGCTCACAGTCGCGCCATCTCCTCGCGCTGCTCGAGGTCGCGCTGCAGGAAGACCGAGTCGGCGAGGCCGTGCTCGGCGATCTCGCGGTAGAAGCCGCAGCCCTTCATCAGCTCCTCGTGGGTGCCGCGGTCGACGATCCTGCCGCCGTCGATGACGACGATCTCGTCGGCCAGCGAGACGGTCGAGAGGCGGTGGGCGATGATGAAGGTCGTGCGACCGGCCATCGCCTCCTGCAGGCCGGATTTGATCGCCGCCTCGGTGGTCGCGTCGACCGAGGAGGTGGCGTCGTCGAGGATCAGGATCCGCGGGTCGGCGAGCAGGGCGCGGGCGATCGCGACCCGCTGGCGCTGGCCGCCGGAGAGCGTCAGGCCGCGCTCGCCGACGCGGGTCTCGTAGCCGTCGGGCAGCTCGCGGATGAAGCCGTCCGCCTGGGCGCGGCGGGCCGCCGCTTCGATCTCCTCGCTCGTCGCCGCCGAGTTCGCGTAGGCGATGTTCTCGGCGACGCTGGCGGTGAAGAGGAAGCTGTCGTCGGCGACGAAGGCGATCTCCCGCCGCAGCGAATCGACCTCGACCTCGCGCACGTCGACGCCGTCGACGAGGACCGCGCCCGCGCTGGGGTCATAGAGGCGAGCGATCAGCGCCACCAGGCTGGTCTTGCCGGAGCCCGACGGTCCCACCAGCGCCACCGTCCTGCCGGCCTCGACCTCGAGCGACACGTCGCTCAGCGCCGCCACCCCCTCGGCCGATGGGCCGAAACCGTCCGGCATTTGGACGAGATCGGCCCGTCGGCCCCCGTAGTCGAGGGTGACGCCGCGCAGCTCGACCGCGCCGCCGCCGGCGGGCAGCGGCGGCGCCCCCGGGGCGCTCTCGATGCGGGGCTCGCGGTCGAGGATTTCGAACAGCCGGTTGCCGGAGGCGATCGCCCGCTGCGCCATCCCCATCGCGACGCCGAGCATCCGCAGCGGTCCGGCCAGCATCACCAAGTAGATGTAGAAGCTGGTGAAGTTGCCGAGGCTGAGGTTGCCGGCGATCACCTCGCGGCCACCGATCAGCAGCACCAGGGCAATCCCGATCTGTGGTAGCAGCCCGATCAGCGGCGAGAAGAACGCCTGCAGCCGGGTCGAGTAGATGCTCTGGTCGAAGACGCGGGAGACGGCGCGGCTGAAGCGCGCCAGCTGGTATTCCTCGCGCGCGAAGGCCTTGACGATGCGAATGCCGGAGACGTTCTCCTCCGCCTCCGCGGTCAGCTCGGCGATTCGCTGCTGCACCTCCTGCTGGGCGGGTCGGGAGACCCGGTTGTAGCGCGAGGCGACGTAGACGATGAGCGGCGCCGGGGCCAGCGCGATCAACGCCAGCCAGGGGCTGATCACGAACATCACGGCGCTGGCGAGGACGATCGTCAGCAGGTTCTGGGTGATGAAGATCAGCCCGTAGCCGAGGAAGAAGCGGATTGCGCCGAGGTCGACCGTCGCCCGTGACATCAGCTGGCCGGTCTGCTGGCCGTCGAAGAAGCCGAGCTCGAGCCGCTGCAGGTGGGCGTAGAACATCTGCCGCAGGTCGAATTCGACCGCCAGCGAGACCTTGCCGGCGACCAGCCGGCGGACCACGGTCAGGCCCAGGCGCAGGATCGCGGCGCCGAAGATCGCCAGCGCCAGCGGCAGCAGGTCGGCCTTCTCGCCGCTCTCGATCGCGTTGACGGCGCGCCCGATCAGCCAGGGGATCAGCACCGTCATCCCCATCGCCGCCCAGGCGAAGGCCAGCGAGCCCCAGAGCTGGGGCCGGTAGGGGCGCAGGAAGCCCATCAGTCGTCGGTAAGTGCGCATTCACACCCGACTATACAAAGTGAAGTATTGGGCGCCACCCGCTTTGGGCGGGGCTCAAGCGGCAGCTCAGTTCAGCCTGGCGGCGGCCTTGGCGCTGGGTACCTTGCCTTTCGGGCACGGTTTCGGGCCGTGACCGGGCCGGGGCAGGATCTGGAAATTGGTGACGGCGTGGAAGGGCGTGGTCGCACCGCTGTTCTGGGCCAGGTTGAGGATCAGGCGGTAGAAGCCGGGCGGCAGCCCCCGGTAGAAGATCTCCGGCCGCGTTCCGGGCGAGTAGCTGCCGGAGCTGCCGATCCGCTCGCCCAACACCCCGTTGGGCCCTGAGTAGCGCGGGTAGTCGAAGGAGGCCCCGACCAGGCGGCCGTTGCCGATCGGGCTGTCGATCGCCCGCTGGAGCTTGACCGGATCGACGCAGTCGGGAACCCGGTTGAGGCTGAAGCGGATATGGCCCTCGCCGAGCTGCGGATCGCCGCCGAACTGGCGCGGCGCCAATCGGAAGTTGTGGACGATCGCCTTGACGACGACGGCGTGGCTGGTTTGGCGAGCGCCGTTGCGAGGGGAGACGATGTCTACGCTGGGCTGTCCCGCCGCCACCACCGCGCCGCTCGGCGCGGGTTCGGAGTCGGAGCCATCCCAGATGATCAGGGCCAGCGCCACGACGGCGACGGTCGCCGCCAGCGCTGCCAAGGTTGCAGTCCTTCCACGCATCGGAGCGGGAACATTACGCCCAACGCCAAGATCCCCATCAGACGAGCCGCCGCCGTGATCCTGGCGTTGTTGCTCGGCCTCGCGGCTGCCGCCGCCGTTGCCGCGGCGGACGATCTCGCCGGTCGCGTTGACCCCTTCGCCGGCACCCGGCCGGGGCCGGGGACCTTCGGCGGTGGCCACAACTTCCCCGGCGCCGCGCTGCCGTTCGGGATGGTCCAGTGGAGCCCGGACACGACGCCCTCGGCGCCGCACTCGGGCGGCTACGACCACCGGGACGATCACATCTCGGGCTTCAGCCTCACCCACCTCAGCGGCGCCGGTTGCGCCCTCTACGGCGACTTCCCCTTCCTGCCGACGACCGAGCCGATCGCCGTCTCGCCGGCGGCGCCCGGGGGCGATCTTGACGGGCGCTTCCAGCCGGGCTTCTCGCATTCCGAGGAGGCCGCCCGGCCGGGCTTCTACGGGGTCCGGCTCAACCCGGTTCGCGGCGCCGGCATCGACGTCGCGCTGACCGCGACCACGCGCACCGGCATGGCCCGCTTCGTGTTCCCTGCCAACCCGCACGCCAGTGTCCTGATCGACGCCGGCGGCAGCGCCCAGCCCAACGACTTCGCCGCGATCGCCGTCGACCCCGGGCGCCGGGAGATCTCCGGCAGCGCCTCGAGCGGTCTGTTCTGCGGCCAGCGCCCTCGCTACAGGGTCTACTTCGCCGCCGTCTTCGACCGCGGCTTCGACGCCTTCGGGACCTGGCGGGATGGGAAGCTCGATCCCGGCGGGCTGGCGGCCGAGGACAGCGAAGCGCCCGCCGTGAACCCGCGCACCAGCGCCCAGGCCGGCGCCTACGCGAGCTTCGACACCCGCGGGAACCGCGTCGTCACGGCCCGGGTCGGGATCTCCTTCGTCAGCGTCGCGGGCGCTCGCGCCAACCTCGCCGCCGAAAACGGGGGTGCCGGCTTCGGCGCGATTGCCTCGCGCGCCCGCACGCGCTGGAACCAGATTCTGGGCCGGATCCGCGTCAGCGGCGGCCCCAAGCGCCTGCTCGACACCTTCTACACGGCGCTCTACCACGCTTTTCTGGCGCCGCGGACCTTCAGCGACGTCGGCGGCGCCTACCCTGGTATGGACGGCCTCATCCACCGCGCCCGCGGCCGCACCCAGTACGCCGACTTCTCCGGCTGGGACGTCTACCGCAGCCAGGTGCAGCTGCTCTCGCTGCTGGTGCCCGAACGGGCCAGCGAGATGATGCGCTCGCTGCTGGCCGACGCCGACCAGAGCGGTTGCCTGCCGCGCTGGTCCTATGCCAATGGCCAGAGCATGACGATGGTGGGCGACTCGGCCGACCCGATGCTCGCCTCGGCGGCGGCCTTCGGCGCCGGCGACTTCGACCGGCGGGCGGCCCTGGAGGCGATGGTCAAGGGGGCGACCGAACCCTGTCGCAGCGCCAACGGCGAATACCTGCAGCGGCAGGGGCTGGCGAGCTATCTGGCGCTTGGCTACGTCCCCTTCGACCTCGACACCAATACCCGCAACGCGAACTCGATCTACGGCGATCCCGACGCCGTCTGGGGCTCGGCGGCGACGACCCTGGAGTACGCCGTCGACGACTTCGCGATCGCCCAGCTCGCCGCCGGATCCCGCGACCGGGCCACCTACCGCGAGTTCATGGGCCGCTCCGCCAACTGGCGCCGCCTCTACAACTCGGCCAGCGGCATGATCGAGCCGCGCTACGCCGACGGCCGTTTCCCGACCCCCTACGACAACCTCGGCGGCGGCGGCTTCGTCGAGGGCAACTCGGCGCAGTACACCTGGATGGTGCCGCACGATCCCGGTGGACTGATCGGGAAGATGGGCGGCCGGGCGCGGGCGGCATCGCGCCTGGACCGCTTCCTGCGTGTGCTCAACGGCGGCGCCGGGGGAACCCACACCGACCACGCCCTGCTCGGCAACGAGCCGACCCTGCAGACGCCCTGGCTCTATGACTGGATGGGGCGGCCCTACCGCACCCAGGAGGCGGTTCGCCGCGCCCTGCTGACCCTCTACGACACCTCCCCCGACGGCTATCCCGGCAACGACGACCTCGGCACGCTCTCGGCCTGGTACGTGTTCGGCGCCCTGGGGCTCTACCCGGAGGTTCCGGGAGTGGGGGTGCTGGCGCTCTCCAGCCCCCTCTTTGAGCGCGCGGAGATCCGCCTCCCGCACCGGCGCCGGGCGCTGATCGTCGGCCGCGGCCGCGGCCCCTACGTCCACTCGCTGCGCCTCAACGGCCACGTCTACGGCAAGCCGTGGACCACCTACTGCGCCCTCGCCCGCGGCGCGACCCTCTCCTTCCAGCTTGGCCAGCGGCCCAACCGGAGCTGGGGCGCCGCCGCGGCGGCCGCGCCGCCCTCGTTCGGGCCGGGGCAGCCGATGCCGAGGAGCGCCTGCGGCCGATGAGCGGCGAGCGTGCCCGCGCAGGCGTTCTCTGGGGCCTGGCCGGCCTGACCCTGCTCGGCCTCGCCGTGCGCTTCGCCAGCCTCGGCCTGCAGAGCTACCACCACGATGAGGTGATCACCGCGATGCGGGTGATTCCCGGCAGCTTCGGCGACATGCTGCACTCGGTCAAGGCCAGCGAGTCCAACCCGCCCCTCTACTACACGCTGGCCTGGGGGTGGGCAAAGGCGTTCGGGACCGACGAGTTCGGCCTGCGCTCGCTGACGGCGCTGTTTGGGGCGGCGACGGTGCCGGTCGGCTACCTGATCGGCCGCCAGCTGGCGAGCCGCCGCGCCGGGCTTGTCCTGGCAGCGCTGATCGCGGTCAACCCGATGCTGATCTGGTATTCGCAGGAGGCGCGCTCCTACGCGCTGCTGGTCTTCTTCGGGGCGCTCGCGCTGCTGTTCTTCGTGCGGGCGCTGAACAGCCGCCGCGGCGCCGACCTGGCGTTCTGGGCTCTTGCCTCGGCGCTCGCGCTCTGCAGCCACTATTTCGCGGTCTTCGCCGTCGCGATCGAGGCGGCCTGGCTTCTGCTCGCCCTGCGCGATCGCTGGCGCGCGGTCCTGCCGGCGCTCGCCGCGGTCGGAGCCGCCGGCCTGGCGTTGCTGCCGCTGGCCAGCTCCCAGAACAACCCGACCCACATCGGCTGGATCGAAAACAGCCCGCTGCCCGAACGCTTCTGGGAGACGGCGGTTTCCTTCCTCGTCGGCGAAACCGGCCACGTGATCGCGGAGGCGCCGCGCGAGCGTTACGCGATCGTCCCGATCGTCCTCGTCGGCGCCGCCCTGCTCTTGGTCGTGCTGCTGGGCGGGCGCCGAGAGCGCCGGGGCGCCGGCCTGGGGCTCGTGCTGGGGCTGGGGGTCGCCGGGTTGACGGCGCTCGCCGCCCTGCTCGGCAAGGACTACGTGGTCGAGCGCAACCTGCTGCCGGCCCTGGTGCCGCTGCTGGCGGCGGCGGCGGTCGGTTTCGCCGCCGACCGCGCCCGGCGGCTCGGCCTCCTGCTCGCCGTCGCGCTCTGCGCGTACTGGCTGGCCTTCGACGTCCACGTCACCCAGACGCCGAACCTGCAGCGGCCCGACTTCCGCGCCGTCACCGAGGAGCTCGGCCCGCCGCGTGCCGGACGGCGGGCGATCGTGACCTGGAAGCTCGCTGCCGACCCGGTCCGCTTCTACCTGGGGGGCGGAGCGGTGCGCATGTACGGTGGGGAGGAAGGAATCGACGAAATCGCCGTGCTCCGCAAGCCTCTGGCGACCGGAAAGCCGATTAACCTGCCGCCTTCGTTCCACCAGGTCAGCCGAGTTCGCGCCGACCGCCTGACCCTCAACACCTACGTCTCCAAGTTTCCCGTGCGCATCCCCTTCCACATCCTGCACGACCTGCCGACCGGGTTCGGCGACGATGCCGTGCTGATCGACGGACCGCGGTCGCGGCCGCCGGCCGAGGCGGTTGCGCCGGCCAGGAGGGCGAGGCCATGAGCGCCTCGGAATTCGCCGACCGGCTGGGCGCCGCGGCGCGGCGACCGGCGAGCTGGCTGGAGCTGCTCAAGTTCGGGATCGTCGGCGGTTCGGGCTACCTGATCAACCTGGCCGTCTTCGCGATCCTCGCCGGCGGCCTCGACGTCCACCACATGATCGCCGCGGTCGCCGCCTTCTGCGTCGCCGTCACCAGCAACTTCCTCTGGAACCGCTACTGGACCTTTGGTGCCGGCGACGAGCCCCCCGGCTTCCAGGCGGCCCGCTTCTTCGCCGTCAGCCTCGCCTCGCTCGGCCTCAATCTGGTGGTGTTGGAGGCCCTGGTCGCCAGCGGGACCGTCGCGGAGCTGCCGGCACAGGCGATCGCGGTCGCGGTCGCGATGCCCTTCAACTTCCTCGGCAACAAGCTCTGGACGTTCGCTTAGGACTAGGTCGCGCTCTGCTCCGGCCGTCCCAGCCACTCCATCACTTCAGGTAACAGGCGGCGCAGCGGTGGTACCGGAGAGGCGAGCTCGGCGCGGGCGAAATGAATTGCCGCGCCGATTCGCAGCGCCGCCTGATTGGGGTCGCCGCCGACGTGGTCGGCCAGGCGCTCGAGTGTCTTCCAGTCGGTCTGCAGCCGCCAGAGCGCGGCCCGGGCCCCCTGTGGATCCTCCTCCGCCATTGCGATCGCGGCTTCGACCCCCGCCAGGAGGGGGTCCGGCGCCTCGTCCGCCGCCTCGAAAGCCCGCTCGACCGCATCCGGGTAGCACGGGTCGGAGACGATCAGCAACACTTCTCGGCTCTTTTCCACTTCGGGAACCTCCTCGCCGGTCTTGCCGGCTGCCGTTCCTGGAATCGTTCTGATTGGCCAATAAATACCTGATTCGTAGCCGCGACACCGCTAAGTTAGCCTTGAGTGTGAGATGAGCGAGCAGAAGCCGGGCTTCGACGCGGCCCGTATCGAGCGTGGCAGGCAGGACGTCTGGGAGCAGCGGGGCGACTACGAGGCGCCGCGGCCCGCCCCCGGGCAGGCGCGCGCCTACATCAAGCCGTCGAGTCCCTTCACCTCCGGCAACCTGCACATGGGGCACGTCCGCGACTACGCGATCGGCGACGCCTACGCGCGCTTTCGCCGCGCCCGCGGCGACGCTGTGCTCTTCGGCTTCGGCTTCGACGCCTTCGGGCTGCCGGCCGAGCTGGCGGCGATCGAGCGCCAGGAGCCACCCGCGGACTGGGTCGAGCGCTGCGGCGAGCGCATGCTGGGGCAGATGAAGCGCCTCGGCTTCTCCTTCGACTACGACCGCGCCTTCTACAGCTCCGACGAGCGCCAGTACCGCTGGTCGCAATGGCTGTTCCTGACCCTGCTCGAGGCGGACCTGATCTACCGCGACGACGCGACCGTCGACTGGTGCGATACCTGCCAGACGACGCTGGCCTCGATCCAGGTGGAGGACGGCAGCTGC
Organism: uncultured Solirubrobacterales bacterium; assembly: GCA_963762325.1. Classification (GTDB taxonomy): domain Bacteria; phylum Actinomycetota; class Thermoleophilia; order Solirubrobacterales; family 70-9; genus VAYN01. Next base: position 36,710 of record CAVXKQ010000014.1, read on the forward strand.
TGGCGCTGCCACAGCGAGGTCCGCCTGATCCGCCGCCCGACCTGGTTCCTCCGCATCACTCCCTATCTCGAGGAGAACGACCGCAACACCGAGCGGTTGCAGAACTGGGACGACCTCTCGCTCTCCACCCAGCGCTACATCCTCGGTCGCAGCGACGGCGTCGAGATCGACCTGCAGGGCGACGGCGGCCCCCTCACCGTCTTCAGCCCCCACCGCGACGCGGTCGGGCTGGCCAGCTTCGTGCTGCTCTCGCCGCGCCATCCCGAGATCGACGCCTGGGTCGCCGACGCCGGGGTGCGGGAGGAGCTCGAGCAGATGCGCTCGGGTGGCTGGGACCGGAGCGCCCGGGACGCCCGCTCGGTCCCCGTCTTCGACACCGGGTCCTCGGTGGCCGGCCCGGATGGAGCGGTGCTGGCGGTGCTGGTCTCGCCGCTGGTCGATGCGCGCTTCGGCCCGACCGCCGCGCTCGGCATCCCGGACGTCGACGAGGCCGATCGTGGCATCGCGGCGCGGATCGAGCGCGTTCCGCCCTGGGAGGAGCCCGATGGGGACGGGGAGGGCTCAGACGACCGCGGCGGCGCGGCGGCCGCCCCAGCCGCGGGCGCGCGCGAGGCCAAGCGCTACCGCGCCAACGACTTCTCGATCTCCCGCCAGCGCTCCTGGGGCACGCCGATCCCGATCGTCCATTGCGAGGCCTGCGGCCCGGTGCCGGTGCCCGCGGCAGACCTGCCAGTGGTGCTGCCGCGCGACATCAAACCGACCGGCACCGGCAACCCCCTGGCCGAGCGGCCCGACTTCGTCGACGTCGAGTGCCCCCGCTGCGGCCGGGCCGCGAAGCGGGAGACCGACACCCTCGACTGCCACTTCGACGCGCTCTGGCTCTGGGTCCCGGCTGCGGTTCCGCCCGAGGCTCGCGAGAAGCAGATGTTCGATCACCCGGACCTGCGGGAGTGGCTGCCCGCCGAGCGCCTGGTCGCCGGCGGCGACAGCGGCGGCTTCGTCTTCGACCAGCGCGTCGTCACCAAGGCGCTGCGCGACATTGGGCCCTTCTCCTTCCTCGCCGCCGGCGAGCCGTTCGCCGGCTGCCTCTTTCACGAGATGGTGATCGCCGACGGCCGCAAGATGAGCAAGCACCTCGGCAACGTCGTCGATCCCGACGAGCTGGTCGAGCGCTACGGCGCCGACACCGTCAGGCTGGCGGTCCTCTACGCGGCCGGCCCCGCCAAGACGCTGAACTGGAGTGACGGGGCGCTGCGTTTCGCCAACCGCTTCCTGCGCAACCTCTGGACCTACTCGCAGGACCGCTTCGCGGCGCTGGCGCAGGCTCCCCACGACGAGGAGGCGGCCGCCGAGACCGAGTTCATGCGCGACCGCCTGCGCAAATGGTGCGACAACGGCCTGGCCCGGATCACCGACGACGTCGAGCAGCTGCAGATGCACAAGGCGGTTCGCAACGTCACCCGTCTGTTCGAGCGGATCCAGGATTTCGAGAAGCGGGTGCTGGAGCGGCGCGGCCAGCTGGACCGCGCCGACGCCGAGGCGCAGATCGCCGCCCTCGTGCTCCTGGCGCAGGCGCTCGCGCCCTTTGCCCCGCACACGGCCGAGGAGTTGCTGCTCGGATCCGGGCGTGAGGAGGGGGCGGTTTTACCGGTGCGCTGGCCCGATTCGGCGGCAATTCCGGTCACTCCGGAGGCCTCGGCGCCGACCGCTTGAGGGCTTCGTACAAAAGTCCGTTTGATTAGGCAAGCAGACTTGATTGTTACACGCGGGTGTGTTACTAATTGTCCGGCCGGGCGATCAAAACCGGTGAAGGGGGCGGGGCTCTCAGCGATCTGGGAAACCGCCTTGGGGTGGCAAAGGAGGACCAGTCGCGACCAGGACCGGTAACGGACCTGGTGACGCCGGCAACGCCGGCGCGGCCCCGCCTTCCTTCATCGCAAAAGCTCGGCTCAGCTAGCTGCTCGGGGCGGTCGCTTGACGTCGAAGCGCCGCTTCGAGGACCGCCAGGCGATGCCGTCGCAAAGCTCGGCCGGCGTCGTCTCCAGCGCCCCCGCAAGCTTGACGATGGTCCCGAGGCGGGGCTCGCGGCCGGCGCGCTCGAGCAGCGAGATCTCGGTTCGGTGCAGCTCGCAGCGATAGCCCAGCTCTTCCTGGGAGATACCCACCGCGATGCGGGCCTGGCGAAGGTTTGCGGCAAAGCGCTCCTGAGGTTTCATCCGCTGTGATTCTTTGTTGCTGAAGACAGGAACTCTACAGACAGAAAGATTCCCCATCGGGACGCCGGGGAGCATTTCGCTACCGTGAAGCCGAGAATCGTGCGGGGAACTTCAAATATTTACGCAGAAACCGTTGAGCGCTGGTTGCCCATGTGTTATACCCGTGCGAACCCAGGACGAGCGCCGGCGCAGGCGAGGGCCCGTGTGGCCCGCTCGCCGGCGGCAAAGGAGGAGTCATGAGCGACGCGGCAGATCCGCACCTCGGGGGGCCCGCCGGGCCTCGGACCAGCTCCTGCGCCACCGAACTCGTCTGCCGCGACTGCGGCTACCGCACGCCGCTGCTCGACACCGCCTTCAAGTGCCCCGCCTGCGGCGAGGGGCTCGACATCGACTACGACTACGAGCGGGCGGCCGCGCTGATCGCCGAGCGGGGGCTGGACGAGCGGCCGCACAACATCTGGCGCTTCGAGGAGCTGCTGCCGATCGTCTCCCGCGGCGCCCAGCAGCGGGTCGGCGAGTTCTCCGGCCAGACGCCGCTGATCCGCGCCGACCGCCTCGGCGCCGAGATCGGGCTCAAGAACCTCTACCTCAAGGACGACTCGACCAACCGGCCGACGCTCTCCTACAAGGACCGGGTCGTCGGCATGGCGATCGCGCGGCTGGTGGAGCTGGGCAAGGACGAGGTCGGCTGCGTCTCGACCGGCAACGTCGGCACCGCGGTGGCGGCGCTCGCCGCCAAGGCCGGCGCCACCGCCTACATCTTCTACCCGGGCAACATGGAGAAGGGCAAGGCCAAGGCCTGCAGGGCGCTGGGCGCCCAGGTCTGCCAGCTCGACGGCAACTACGACCAGGCCAACCGCGCCTGCCGGGAGCTCTCGCTGGCCAGCGGCATCGAGTTCGCCAACATCACCCTGCGGCCGTTCTACGCGGAGGGGGCGAAGACGATGGCCTTCGAGGTCGTCGAGCAGCTCGGCTGGAAGGCGCCGGACCATTTCGTGATTCCGGCCGCAGGCGGGACCCTCTCCTCGCGCGTCCACAAGGGGCTCAAGGAGCTGGAGACGGTGGGGCTGGCGGAGACCGGCGCGACCAAGATCAACATCGCCCAGGCCAGCGGCTGCGGGCCGATTGCCAGCGCGATCCTCGACGGCGGCGAGATCGAGCCGCAGACCCCGGACACCGCCGCCCACTCGCTGGCGATCGGCGCTCCCGGCGACGGCGCCCTCGTCGTCGACGCGGTGCGCTCTCGCGACGGCTCGGCGGCGACCGCGAGCGACGCCGAGATCTTCGCCGCGATCGACCTGCTCGGCGCCACCGAGGGCCTGCTGACCGAGCCCGCCGGAGGAACCACCATCGCCGCCACCGCGAGGCTGGCGGCGGAGGGCCGGGTCGGAGCCGACGAGACGGTCGTCGCCGTGATCAGCGGCAACGGCCTCAAGACCCTGCAGGACCATCCCGACAAGCAGTGGCCGGAAATGGTCGCCTGCAACGTCGAGACGATGGGCGAGTTGCTGACCGAGTTCCGCCAGACGGCCGCGGCCGCGGCGCACTGACCCCCCGGGGCGGCGTCGCCTAGCCTGTGGCGGTGATCGATCCACCGCGCATCGACGGCGTCTCCCATCGGGTCGTGCGGGCGCGCGGCCTCGACTTCCACGTCGCCGAAGCGGGGAGCGGCGAGGACGTCGTCCTCTGCCTGCACGGTTGGCCCCAGCATTGGTACGAGTGGCGCAACCTGATGCCGGCGCTGGCCGACCACCACCGCGTGCTGGCCCTCGACCTGCGCGGCTTCGGCTGGTCCGACGCGCCCCGCAACGGCTACGAGAAGGAGAACCTGGCCACCGACGTGCTCGCCGTGCTCGACCGGCTCGGGATCGAGAAGGTGAAGCTGGTCGGGCACGATTGGGGCGGCTGGGTCGGCTTCCTGCTCTGCCTGCGGGCGCCCCAGCGCTTCGAGCGCTTCCTCGCCCTCAACACCGTTCCGCCCTGGATCTCGGTCAGGGCGGGTATCAGCAACGCCTGGCGCTTCTGGTACCAGCAGCTGATCCTGGCGCCCGGCCTCGGCTACCGCCTGCACCGCCGCGGCGGGTTCGTCCCCCGCATCCTGGTCGGCGGTTCCAGGAAGCGCGACGTTTGGGACGAGGAGACGCTGCGAATCTTCGGCCAGAGCTTCGTTGAGCCGGCGCGGGCGCGGGCGGCGGTGCAGATGTACCGGGTCTTCAACTGGCGTGAGCTGATGCCGATCCTGCGCGGGCGCTACGCCGAGCAGCGGCTCGAGGTGCCGACCCGGCTCGTCTTCGGCGTCGACGACCCCGCCCTCCGCCCCGAGATGCTGACCGGCTACCAGCGCCACGCCGCGGCGATGGAGGTGGAGCTCGTCCCCGACTGCGGCCACTTCATCGCCGACGAGATGCCGGAGCTGGTCGCCGACCGCGCCCGGGACTTCCTCGCCCCGGCTTAGCCGTGCCTGGCTAGGAGCGGATTCGCGCCTCTTCGAGGTCGAGGTCGCGCTCGATCTGGCGCGTCGTGGAGTGGCGCAGGCGCTCGCCGCCCTGGAGGTCGAGCAGGGTCTCGCGCTCGATCCCGATCAGCTCGCGCCGCAGCTCGCCGTAGTCGGCGATCCGCTGCTCGCGCGCCGCGGTCTCGGGATCCTCGCCGCCGAGCACCGCCTGGCACATCCGGAAGCGCGCCCGGTAGAGGTCCCGCAGCCGCTTCAGCTGGTGCTCGTCGGCCCGCTTCTCGTCGTCCATCTCGTCGAGCCGGTCGAGCGCCGACTGCGCCGCCTCCATCCGCGCGACCGCCTCTTCGTCGCTCCAACGCCGTGGCTCCTCGAGCCTCAGCTTGTGGATCACGAACGGAAGCGAGAGGCCCTGGCCGACCAGGGTGATGAGGATCAGGGCGAAGGTGATGAAGATGATCTGGGGGCGGTCGCCGACCTGGAGCGGGATCGCCAGCGCGGCGGCCAGCGAGACGGCACCGCGCATGCCGCTCCAGCCGACCGCGAAGCGCTCGCCCAGCGTCTCGCCGGCGTCGGATCGCATCGCGAAGACGAAGCCGATGCGGAGCAGGATCGAGGCGGCGGCGATCGCCAGGATCGGCCCGATCAGCTCAGTTACGCCTGAGGAGCTGGCCTCGAGCGCGTCGACTATCTCCGGCAGCTGCACGCCGAGCAGGACGAAGAGGATCATCTCCAGGGCGAAGACCGAGATCCTCCAGAAGGCGACGCCGCTGAGCCGGGTGTCGGCGTCGAGCGCCTGCGGCGAGCGGTAGCCGCCGTAGAGGCCGGCGACGACCGCGGCGAGGATCCCGGAGACCCCCACCTCCTCGGCGCCGATGTACGCCGCGTAGGCGGCGAGCACGGTGAGCACGATGACCAGGCCGGTATCGGTCTGGCGGCGGATGACCAGGATCGAGAGGAAGCCGACGACCAGCCCGACGGCGATCCCGCCGGCCGAGACGGCGACGAACTCCAGCGCCGCGCCGCCGAAGCTGAAGGCGCCGCCGGTCGCCACCCCGACGGCGATCCGGTAGATCACCAGCGCCGTGCCGTCGTTGATCATCGACTCCCCTTCGACCAGCAGCCGCACCCGCTCCGGGCCGCCGATGCGGCGGAAGACGGCGGTGGCGGCGACGGCGTCGGTCGGCGCGAGCACCGCTCCCAGCACGGCCGCCGCCGCCCAGCCCAGGCCGGGGACCAGCTCGTGGGCGACCAGGGCGACCACCGCCGCGGTTAGGAAGACGAGCCCGATCGAGAGCAGGGCCAGCGGCCTCGTCACGGCCCGTAGCTCCTGGGGCGAGGCCCGCCAGCCGGCCGCGTAGACGAGCGGCGGCAGGAAGATCAGGAAGATTGCGTCGGGGTCGAGCTCGACCGTCGGCAGGCCGGGGACGAAGGCGATCGCGAGGCCGCCGAGCACGAGCACGATCGGCGCCGGCACCTTGCCGAACTCGGCGATGCGGACCAGCAGCGCCGCGGCCAGCATCAGGATCAGGATTGACTCGATGTTTTCCACGACCACATAACATCGAGTTCTGTGGACGAACGGCTTTCACCCGCGCTCGATGACGTCGATCACGTCCGCGGCGAGCTGGGTAGGCCACTGGAGCTGGTGATGTTCGGCGACTTCCAGTGCCCCTTCTGCCTCGGGGCCCAGTCCGTGCTGCGGCGGGTTCAGGCGCGGCTCGGCGAGCGCCTCGTCTTCGCCTTCCGCCACCTGCCGATTCCCGAGCGCCACCCATTGGCGCCGCTGGCGGCCGAGGCCAGCGAGGCCGCCGCCGCCCAGGGCGGCTTCTGGGAGTACCACGATGCCCTCTTCCAGTCTCAACCCAAGCTCTCGCGCGAGACGATGCTCGAAGTCGGTCGCGAGCTCGGTCTCGACGCCGACCGCATGGCGGCCGAGATCGACTCCGGCGCCCACCGCGAGCGCATCGACCGCGACCTCAGCTCGGCCGCGGCGAGCGGCGCCACCGGCACCCCGAGCTTCTTCGCCAACGGCAAGCGCCACTTCGGCGCTTACGACGCCTCGTCGCTGGTCGAGGCGCTCGAGGCCTGAGGGCCGACGACGGTGCGGGCGCTGGTCCAACGGGTCAGCCAGGCCGCCGTCGACGTCGAGGGCGACCGCGTCGCCCAGATCGGGCCGGGAATGCTGGTTCTGCTCGGAGTCGGGGTGGGGGACGGGGAGGCCCAGGCCGACCGCCTCGCCGACAAGGTCGCCGCCCTGCGCATCTTCGACGACGCCGAGGGCAGGATGAACGAGCCGCTGGGCGACCGCGAGATCCTCTGCGTCAGCCAGTTCACCCTCTATGCCGACGCCCGTAAGGGCAACCGCCCCAGCTACGTCGTTGCCGCCAGACCCGAGGTGGCGGAGCCCCTGTACGACCGCTTCTGCGCGCGAACCGGGGCGAAGAAGGGGATCTTCGGCGCCTGCATGGGCGTGGCCCTGGTCAACGACGGGCCGGTGACTTTGATGGTGGAGGTCTGAGGAACGCGGCCGGGACGATCGGGGGCGGGGCCTAGGTCCCGTCGGAGCGGGGGCGAGCGACGAACGCGTGAGAGACCGCGGTGAACCCGAGCGGCGGGGCGACCAGGGAACCATCGGAGCGGTGCAGGTAGCGCTCGGTCAGCTGGTCGGGATCGATGTGGGAGTCGAGGCGCAGGCCATGTTCGGCGAGCACCGTGCCGAGCCGCTGCGGCGGGAAGCCGCTGCGCGGCTCCTCGCTGGCGTCGGTGGCGAAGGGCACCCACTTGGCGCCTCCGTAGTAGCGGTCGGGGTGCTCGAGCACGTCGGCGTAGGCGTAGTCGAACAGCAACGAGGTTCGGGGCGACGTGTGCTCGGCGACCTGGTCGAAGAGCTGAAGAACCGCCGGCTCGGGCAGGAACATCGCCACGCCCGAGAGGACGAAGAGCGTTCGGTCGCTCGTCGCGTGACCGTGGGCCGCGAGTCGCTTGAGCAGGTTCTGGTGGGTGAAGTCGACCTCCACGTGGGTCGCCTCGCCGAGCAGGCTCTCCGGCACTCGGGCCAGACGCTCGCGCTTGTCGCGCAGCGTCGCCGGATGATCGACCTCGAACACCGGAACCCCGCCGAGTTCTTTGCGTAGCCGGTGGGCCCGGGTGTCGTAGCCGGCGCCGAGGATCACCACACGGTCGAGGCCGGCGGCGACCTCCGCCCGCAGGATCGAGTCCATGTGGTGCATGCGGGCGATCGTGTAGCCGTAGCCGCCCGGGGTTTGGCGCTCCATGGCCCTGCGCATCGGCGGGTGGAGAAACCGCAGCCGCGCCGCCGCGTATTTGCCGTCGTTCCAGCGGAGGAGCCGCGGCGCGATTGGATCGGCGATGCGAACCTCGGGATCTCGCTCGCTCCCCGCTGCCGCCACCGCCGACAGCACGGCCAGGGCGGTCGTCGAAGCGCGCTCCGTTCCCTCCTCCATCGGCATGAACGCGAGACTAACCGCTGCTCGCGGGTGGAGGTAACGATGCCGGAGGAGGGACTCGAACCCCCGACACGCGGATTATGATTCCGCTGCTCTAACCAGCTGAGCTACTCCGGCGGGGACGGGCATGGTAGCGCTGGGGCGGCTCGGCTCGGTGGCCTGCGATCCTTGCTTCCATGGCAGCTGGGTCGGGTCGCACGCCGGGATCGGGATGGGCAGCGATGCGGCCGGTGCTGGTTGCCTTCCTGCTGCTCGTCGACGCGTTCGCGGTCGCCAGCCTGGCGCTGGCCCGGCCGGGTGGCTGGGCGCCGCCCTTCATCGCCTTCGCCGCGCTGCTGGGCGGCCTGATCTGGTTCGAGGTGTGGGCGGTCCGCCACCGCGGTGACGACTCCTGACGTAGTCTGTTGGCGAAATGGTTGGGCAGATTCTTTCAATCGGCTTTCTACGAGCGACGCTTGCAGGGAAAAGGAGACACCGGCGGGTGTTGCGAAGGCTAGGGTGGGGAGGATGAGCACCGAGCTCGACAGGGCGGTGCGGACGGTGGTCCGCGAGTGCATGAGCGTCTCCCCCGGTGAGGAGGTGCTCGTGGTCTGCAACCCGGCCACCGAGGAGATCGGGGCGTTGATGCGGATCGAGGCGCAGGGCGATGGCGCCAGCGCGACGCTGGCGGTGATGTCCGAGCGCGAATCGCCCGCGGCGGAGCCGCCGGACGTGGTCGCGGTGGCGATGGCGGAGGCCGACGTGGTGCTGGCGCCGACGGTCCAGTCGATCTCCCACACCGCGGCTCGCCGCAAGGCGAGCGAGGAGGGTGTCCGCATCGGCAGCCTGCCGGGCGTCACCGAGGACATGTTGACGCGGCTGATGACCAGCGACCTGTCCAAGGTGCGCCGCCGCGGCTGGGCGCTCAGCGGCTTCCTCAACGGCGGTGGCGAGGCTCGCATCACCTGCGCTCACGGCAGCGACCTGCGGCTCGGCCTCGAGGGCAGGCTCTCGATCGTCGACGCGGGTGAACTCGGCAACCGCGGCGCCTTCGGCAACCTGCCCTGCGGCGAGGCCTTCATCGCCCCGATCGAGGGCACCGCGGAAGGGACGCTCGTCGTCGACGGCTCGATTGCCGGGGTCGGCCTGCTCGACACGCCGGCCTCGCTGACGGTCCGCGACGGCCACCTCACCGCCACCACCGGCTCTGACGGCGGCGCCCTGATGGAGCTGCTGTGCGCCCATGGGCCCGACGGAACCAACGTCGCCGAGCTCGGCATCGGCACCAACGAAGAGGCGCTGCTGACCGGCAACATCCTCGAGGACGAGAAGATCCTCGGCACCTGCCACGTCGCCTTCGGTGCCTCGGCGGCGATCGGCGGCACCGTCCAGGTTCCGGTCCATCTCGATTGCGTGGTGCTCGAGCCGACCATCGAGATCGACGGCGAGACGGTCGTCAGCGGCGGCGAGCTGCTGCTCTGAGCAGCGCCGGCCGTCCGGCATCCGGCTAGCCTCAGCGCATGTCGCCGCTGCTGGCCGCTCCCAACGTCTGTGCAGGGCCCGACTCGGCTCGGTTGGCGAGCCTGGCCAAGGCCTTCGGCCGCGGCGTCTCCCTGCTCGACCGCCACTCCGACGCCGATCACGACCGCACCGTCTTCACCCTTGCGGGTGGGCCCGGACCGTTGACGGAGGCGCTGGTCGCCGGGGCCGAGGAGGCGCTGGAGACGATCGACATGAACGGCTACCGGGGCGCCCACCCGGCGATCGGCGCCCTCGACGTCTGCCCGCTGGTCTGGCTCGACCCCGCCCAGCGCGAGGCTGCGCGCACCGAGGCAATCGCCGTGGCGGGGCAGATCGCCGGCCTCGGCATCCCGGTCTTCCTCTACGGGGAGCTCGCGCGGGAGCCGGGGCGGGCCGAGCGGGCCTACTTCCGAAACGGCGGGCTGGCGGAGCTCTGGCTGCGGATGGAGTCCGGGGAGCTGCGGCCGGACTTCGGCCCGAGCCTGCCCCACCGCAGCGCCGGGGCGACTCTCATCACCGCTCGCCCGCCGCTCGCCGCCTTCAACGTCGAGCTCGACAGCGGCGACCTCGAGCTCGCCCGCGCGGTCGCCGCCGGCCTGCGCGAGTCCGGCGACGGGCTGCCGGGGGTACGGGCAATCGGGCTGCTGCTGAGCAGCGGCCGGTCCCAGATCTCGACCAACGTTCACGACCCGCTCGCGGTGCCGCTCGGCGAGGTGGTGGAGCGGGTGCGTCAGCTGGCGGCGGCGCTCGGCGCCCGGCCGCTGGAGGCCGAGCTGGTGGGACTGGTTCCCGCCGCGGCGCTGGCCGGCTATCCGGCGGACGTGCCGATGCGCGGATTCGACCCCGAGCGGCACGTGATCGAGCGGCGCTTGGCCACCGCGACCGACTAAATTCACCCGATGGCCCAAACCAAGAAGAAGCGCCAACGCAAGCGCCGCGGCACCCAGGGCGGTCGCATCGACAGCAAGCCGCGCTCCCGTCCCCGCAACCGCGCCGAGGCGAAAGCCCGCGCCGGAGCGAAACGCAAACCGGTCCAGCGGGGCGACCTGCCCCCGACCTGGCGCAGCTCGATCATCCGCGGCGTCGCCGCGGCGGTCATCTTCACCGTCCTCCTGATGCTGATCTTCAAACGGCCGGTCGGCGTCTCGCTGGCGCTCGGCGCCTTCATGCTCGCCTTCTACGTGCCCGCCGGCTACTTCATCGACATGACCCTGTGGCGCCGGCGCGAGCGGGCTCGGATGCGCTCCCGGGGCGACTAGTGGCCCTCGACGTCGAGATGCTCACCGTCGGCTCGATCGCCGAGAACTGCTTCCTGCTGCGCCGCGAGGGGACCGACCGCGTCCTGGTCGTCGATCCGGGGGAGGAGGCGGAGCGGATTCTCGCCGCCGCCGGGGACATGGGCGAGGTCGAGGCGATCCTGCTCACCCACTGCCACTTCGACCACATCGGTGCCGTCGCCCCCGTCGCGGCGGCGACCGGGGCGCCGGTCTACTGCCCGCGGATCGAGGTGCCGCTGCTCGCCGACATCATGCGCTTCGTCCCCTGGCCGGGCTTCGGCCCCTACGAGAGCTACGACGCCGACGAGACGGTCGGCGGCGGCGAGACCCTGGAGCTGGCGGGGCTCGAGCTCGACGTCATCTTCACCCCCGGGCACAGCCCCGGCCACGTCACCTACTCGGTCCGCGGCGAGGACGCCCTCTTCTCCGGCGACGTCCTCTTCCAGGGGTCGGTCGGCCGGGTCGACCTGCCGGGCGGCGACGGGCCGACGCTGATGGAGTCGATCCGCGGCCTGCTCGACACCCATCCCGACCAGACCGTCGTCCATCCCGGTCACATGGGGATCACGACGCTGGGAGCCGAGCGCGCCTCCAACCCGTTTCTCGCCTCGCTGGCCCGGTAGGGCCGGCGGCGCTCGAATAGGGTCGCGGCGACCATGGCCAGCAAGTACCAGGCGCCCCGCGGGACCTTCGACGTGCTGCCCGACCAGGCGGCCGGCCGGGCCCGGATCGAGCGCGCCGCGGCTGAGATCTTCGCCCGCGCCGGCTACGAGCCGGTGGCGACGCCGGCCTTCGAGGACACCGAGCTGTTCGAGCGCGGCGTCGGCCGCTCCACCGACATCGTCCGCAAGGAGATGTTCACCTTCGAGGACAAGGGCGGGCGCAGCCTTACCCTGCGGCCGGAGGGCACGGCGCCGATCTGCCGCGCTTATCTCGAGCACGGGATGCACAAACTGGCGCAGCCGGTGAAGCTCTCCTACCTCGGGCCCTTCTTTCGTCACGAGCGCCCGCAGGCGGGCCGCTATCGCCAGTTCCATCAGTTGGGGATCGAGTGCATCGGCAGCGACTCGCCGGCGGCCGACGCGGAGGCGATCGTGATGCTGAGCACGCTGTTGGGTGAGCTGGGCGTGCCGGGCGTGGAGCTGCGGCTTGGCAGCCTCGGGTCGCTGGAGGCGCGGCGCGCCTACCTGGAGGTGCTGCGAGCCCACCTGCGCGCCAACGAGGGCGACCTCTCGGAGGACGTGCGCGAACGGATCGAGGTCAATCCCCTGCGCGCTTTCGACGCCGACGACGAGGGGACGCGCGGGGTGATGGCGAGCGCACCGACGATGATCGAGCGCCTCGAGGGGGAGGATGAGGCCCACTTCGCGGCGCTGCGTGCCTATCTGGACATCTCGGGGGTGGAGTACACGATCGATCCGACCCTGGTCCGCGGTCTCGACTACTACACGCGGACGATCTTCTCCTTCGTCTGCGACGCGCTCGGCGCCCAGTCGGAGATCGGCGGCGGCGGCCGCTACGACGGCCTGATCGAGCAGCTCGGCGGGCCGCCGACGCCAGCGGTTGGCTGGGCGGCCGGGATCGAGCGAATCCTGCTTGCCCTGGACGAGGAGGGGGAATCGGCCGGGCGCGACGCCTTCGTGGCGATCGCCGACGATGGCCAGCGGCAGCGAGCGATGGCCCTGGTCGTCGAGCTGCGCCGGGCCGGCCTCTCGGCCGAGGTCGACCTCGGCGGGCGCGGGCTCAAGGGGCAGCTCAAACACGCCGACCGGATCGGCGCCCGCCGCGTCCTCATCCTCGAAGCCGACGGCTCCGCGCAGCTGCGTGACATGGCGAGCGGAACGCAGCGCCCGGCCGACCCCGCCAACCTTGTCGACGAGATGACGGGAGGGGAATCGTGAGCTATGCGCCCGGGCTGAGGCCGAACTCCTACCGGGACACCTGGTGCGGCCAGGTGCTCGAGGACCGGGTCGACTCCGAGGCGCGGGTCGCCGGCTGGGTCCATCGCCGTCGCGACCACGGCGGCCTGATCTTCATCGATCTGCGCGACCGCACCGGCATCGTCCAGCTGGTCTTCAACCCCGATACCTCGGGCGAGTCGTTTGAGCTCGCGCACGAACTGCGCGCGGAGGACGTGCTCACGGCCGCGGGAGGTGTGGTGCGGCGCTCGCCGGAGACCGTCAACCCCGAGCTGCCGACCGGAGAGGTCGAGCTCAAGGTGCAGAGCGCCTTGCGGCTCGCCGCCGCCGAGACCCCTCCCTTCCAGATCGAGGGCTTCTCCGGCGAGGTCGGCGAGGACGCGCGCCTGCGCTACCGCTACCTCGATCTGCGCCGCGAGCAGATGCGCGAGGCGCTGATGCTGCGCCACAGGGTGACCGCGGCGATGCGGGAGTTCCTCGACGCCGAGGGCTTCGTCGACGTCGAGACCCCGGTGTTGACCCGCTCCACCCCCGAGGGCGCGCGTGACTTCCTCGTGCCCAGCCGCCAGCAGCAGGGCTCCTTCTACGCGCTGCCGCAGTCCCCGCAGCTGTTCAAGCAGCTGCTGATGGTGGCGGGCTTCGAGCGCTATTACCAGGTGGCGCGCTGCTTCCGCGACGAGTCGACCCGGGCCGACCGACAGGCCGAGTTCACCCAGCTCGATGTCGAGATGTCGTTCGTCGACGGCGAGGACGTGATCGACCTCAACGAGCGGCTTCTCGCCCACGTCTTCGAGCGTGCCGGCGGGCCCCAGATCGAGCTGCCGATGCAGCGCATGTGTTACGACGAGGCGATGGGGCGGTTCGGCACCGACCGACCCGACCTGCGCTTTGGGCTGGAGCTGGCCGACCTCGGCGACGCCCTGCGCGAGACCGAGTTCAAGGTCTTCCGCTCGGTGCTGGACGGCGGCGGCGCGATCCGCGGCATCAATGCCGGCCGCCGCGAGATGCCGCGCTCGGAGCTCGACGGTCTGATCTCCCGCGCCCAGGAGTTGGGGGCGAAGGGGCTGGTCTGGGCTTTCCGCGAGGGCGACGGCTGGCGCTCGCCGACGGCGAAGTTCCTCAGCGAGTTCGAGCTGGCCGACCTCAACCAGCGCCTCGGCGCCGAGGAGGGAGACCTGCTGCTGCTGGTCGCCGACCAGCGCTCGGTGACCGACGCGGTGCTCGGGCAGATGCGGCTGGACCTGGCCGAGCGCTTCGGGCTGATCGACGAGAGCGAGGACCGCCTAGTCTGGATCGTCGACTGGCCGCTGATGGAGTGGAACGAGGGCGAGCAGCGTTGGGACTCCCTGCACCATCCCTTCACGGCGCCTGCCGGGGATTTCGACCCGGAGAACCCGGGCGACGCCCGCGCGGTGGCCTACGACGTCGTCTGGAACGGCCAGGAGCTGGGCGGCGGCTCGATCCGCATCAACCGCGCCGACGTCCAGGAGCAGGTCTTCGCCGCGCTCGGCATCGACGCGGAGACGGCCGAGGCGCGCTTCGGCTTCCTCCTCGAGGCGCTGCGCTTCGGCGCCCCTCCGCACGGCGGCATCGCCTACGGCATCGACCGCATCGTCCAGCGCCTCTCCGGGGCCGAGACGATCCGCGACGTGATCGCCTTCCCCAAGACGGCTTCGGGATTCGACCTGCTGACCGGCGCTCCGGCCCCGGTCGACGACGTGCAGGTGCGAGACCTCGGGATCGCGATCCACCAGCGCAAGCTTCCGGGCCACTGGAATGGGCCTCCGGGACTGGCTTCCACGCAGGTGGCGCCCGGCTCCCGGCCCCGGACAGACGCCCGTCTTCGTTGACGATCCCAGCTTCGACAACTGGGAGGTCGTGCGGGACTTCGCCGACTTGCGCACCGCGCGCGCCTGGCACCAGGCGCTGATCGAGGCCGATATCGAGGCCGTCCTCACGGCCGACTGGCCGCTCGACCGCTTCGGCCACGGCGACATCGCCCTACGTGTGCCCGGCGACCGCTGGAGCGAGGCGGAGCTGCATCTCTCCAACCTCGACTGGGACGACGACTGAGACCCGCCCGACGACTGGCGGGCTCCGGTAGGCCGGTGGTACGGTTGAGCCGAGGCTCGAGCCCGTACGAGAGCCGTCTCACCGTTTGACCCAACACAAACGGCGCGGGAGCCGGGGTCTTCAGGCCTTTTGGGGTCGGGAGCAGGCACCCACCTTCACTTGAAGGGATCAAAGCCAGAGGCGGCAACGGCGGGCTGGGGCCTCTTTTGTCTTGCCCGCGACGGTTTCGGCGCAAAGCGCGCGCCAAGCGCGCGGACCGCTCCGACAGTCTCACTGCGTGTCGGACGAGGTCCATATTTTCCGTCGTATAGACGTAAAACCTTGCCTTCGACCGGCGGCCGAAAGCGGATCAGACCTCGTCGATCGGCGGATAGTGGAGCTCGCGGAGCGGCAGTACGGGGTGGTGGGACGCCGGCAGCTGCTCGCGCTCGGCCTGGGCCGAGGCGGGATCGAAGTGCGACTGCGTCGCGGCGGCCTGCTTCGCCTTCACCAGGGCGTGTACGCGGTTGGGCACCGGCCGTCGGGAATAGAGGCGCGGTGGATGGCGGCCGTCCTCGCCTCCGGGCCGGGCGCGGTATTGAGCCACCGGAGCGCGGGGCAGCTCTGGGGGGTGGTGCCGCGCACGCCTGTCCTGCCAGAGGTGACGCGGCCGACGAAGCCGTGGCCGCGCCCCAGAGTCATCGCCCATCGGGCCTTGCTCCCGCCCGACGAGGTCGGCGTCGAGAGACGCCTCCCGGTCACGTCGGTGCCACGCACGTTGCTCGACCTCGCGGCGGTTCTCACGAAGCGCCAGCTCGAGCGGGCGCTGCATGAGGCGGAAGTGGGGCGGCTCACCGACCGGCTCTCGCTGCCGGATCTGCTGGAGCGGTATCCGCGCCGGCGGGGTGTGGTCAACCTGCGGGCGCTGCTCGCGGCGAAGACGCCCGCCGGGATTGCCCAGAGCCAGATCGAGGAGCTCTTCGTCGAGTTCCTCGACGAGCACGGGCTGCCGCGGCCGCGGCTGAACGCAACGCTGCCGATCCGTGGGCGGCTGCTGAAACCTGACTGCATGTGGCCGGCGGAGGGGCTAATCGTCGAGCTCGACGGGCGGGCGGTGCACGGGACCGATCACGCCTTCGAGGGCGATCGGCAGCGGGACCGAATCCTCCTCGCGGAGGGGTGGCGCTCGATGCGGGTGACCTGGCTGCAGCTGCACCGCGAACGGAGCGTGATCGCGGCCGATTTGCGGGAGCTGCTGCGGGTCGAGGCGGCGCCTCCTACCCTGTAGGGCATGGAGCGCGAGCTTTTCGAGCATTACCTGAGCGATGGAAGCCGGCGCGGGCCGGCGGCGGACGACGCCTTCACCGGCGCCGCTGGAGGGGCCGCCTGTGGCGATCTATCGCGGATCTCGCTAGTTGTCGCCGAGGAGCGGATCGCCTCGGTCAGCTTCGACACCGAGGGATGCGGCGCCACCCTGGCCGCGACCGCCGCGCTCGCCGAGGAATGGCCGACGGGGCGCCCGTGCTCGAGGCGGCAGCGATCGACGTCGACGCCGTCGATGCCGCGATTGGCGGTCTCACCGCGGCGAAGCGCCACGCCGCCCAGCTCTCCACGGACGCGCTGCACCGAGCGCTCGCAAGCGCGGCGGCCTCCTCGCGGCGGCTTGCACCCGCTCCCGCAGCCGGCGAGCGCGTTGCCGTCGCCATGTCAGGCGGCGTCGACAGCGCCGTCGCCGCCCTCCTGGAGCGTGAGCGCGGCGCCGAGGTGGTCGGGGTCACGGTCAAGCTCTGGGCCGACCCGGAGACCGACGGCGCCAAGGCCTGCTGCTCGCCGGAGGCGGTGCTCGGCGCCCGCGCACTCGCGCACTCGCTGGGCATTCCGCACTTCACCCTCGACCTCGAGGAGGAGTTTCGCCGCCGCGTGGTCGGGCGCTTCATCGACGGCTACGCCGCGGGCACCACCCCCAATCCCTGCGTGCTCTGCAACGGCGAGGTGCGAATCGCGGCGATGGTCGACCTCGCCGAGCGGCTCGGCGCCGACCGTCTGGTCACCGGCCACTACGCGCGCATCGTCGAGGACGGCGACGGGATGCTGCTGGCCACCGCCGCCGACGAGGCGAAGGACCAGAGCTACATGCTGGCGGCGCTGCCGCTGGAGCTGCTCGGGCGGCTCTCCTTTCCGCTGACCGAGCTGACCAAGCCCGAGGTGCGGGAGATCGCCGCCAGCCACGGCCTCGCGGTCGCGCGCAAGGCGGAGAGCCAGGACCTCTGCTTTCTCGCCGGCCAGGGCAAGCGCGGCTTCCTGCGCCGTCACGGCGGCCTCGCCGACAGCGACGGCGCCGTCCTAGACCGTTCCGGCCGCACGGTCGGCCGCCACCGCGGCCACCACAACTTCACCGTCGGCCAGCGGCGCGGCATCGGCGTCTCCGCCCCCGAGCCGCTCTACGTGGTCGCCACCGACGCCCGCTCCAACACGGTCACGGTCGGGACCCGGGCCGAGCTCGAAACCCGCCGCGTGCGGATCCGCGACGCGACCCTCCACCGCGACGGCGCCCACGTCGACGCGGTCCGCCTGCGCTACCACTCCCGTGCTCTGCCGGCCTCCATCGGCGCCGCCGGGACCGGGCGTCACGACGCCCTGGAGGTCCGGCTGGGCGAGGAGTTCGTCGGGGCCTCTCCAGGCCAGACCGCCGTGCTGATGGCCGGCGAGACGATCGTCGGCCACGGCACCATCGCTTCCTAGGCCGACCCTTCGGGTCGCCGCGGCGCGGACGCACTCCCTTTCTCCGCCTGGATATTTAGGCTTGCTCACATGAAGGCGCACGAGATCCGCGACACCTACCTCTCCTTCTTCGCGGAGCGAGGCCACAAGGTCGTTCCGTCCGCCTCGCTCGTGCCCTCCGCCCACGACCCGTCGGTGCTGCTGACGACGGCCGGGATGCAGCCGTTCAAGCCCTACTTCCTCGGTCGTGAGAAGCCGCCCGCGCCGCGCCTCGCCGACGTGCAGAAATGCTTCCGCACGACCGACATCGAGGAGGTCGGTAACACCGCCCGCCACCTCACCTTCTTCGAGATGCTCGGCAACTGGAGCTTCGGCGACTACTTCAAGGAGGAGTCGATCCCCTGGGGCTGGGAGCTCTCGACGCAGGGTTTCGGGATGGACCCGGAGCGGATCTGGGTCACCGTCTTCGGCGGCGACGAGGAGCTCGGCCTGGGCCCCGACGAGGAGGCGATCGCGATCTGGAGGCGGGTCGGCGTGCCCGAGGAGCGGATCGTCCGGCTCGGTCGCGAGGACAACTTCTGGCAGGCCGGGCCGACCGGGCCGTGTGGGCCCTGCTCGGAGCTCTACCTCGATCGCGGCCCCGAGTTCGGCGCCGACGACGAGCGTCCCGGCGACGACACCGACCGCTTCCTCGAGTTCTGGAACCACGTCTTCATGAGCTACGACCTCGCCGCGGACGGCGGCCTGACCGAGCTGCCGATGCGCAACATCGACACCGGCATGGGCCTCGACCGGATGGCGGCGATCCTCCAGGACGTCCCCTCGGTCTACGAGACGGACCACGTGCGGCCGCTGATCGACCTCGCCGAGGAGCTGAGCGGCCACGGCTACGAGGAGGGCGGGGCGGTCACCCGGGCGATGCGGATCGTCGCCGACCACGCGCGCGGCGCCGCCTTCCTGATCGCCGACGGCGTCGTGCCCTCGAACGAGGACCGCGGCTACATCCTGCGGCGGATCATGCGGCGGGCGATCCAGCAGGGCAACGCGCTGGGGCTCGAGTCGCCCTGGCTGGGGCGCTTCGCCGAACGCACGATCGAGCTGATGGGGGACGCCTATCCGGAGCTCGTCGCCGAGCGGGAGACGATCGCCCGCTGGGTCGGGGACGAGGAGGAGAGCTTCGGCCGCACGCTCGAGCGCGGCACCGAGCTGCTGCGGGGCCTGATCGACGAAGCGAAGACGTCGGAGACCTCCTGGATCGACGCCACCGACGCCTTCAAGCTGCACGACACCTACGGCTTCCCCTACGACCTGACCAAGGAGCTGCTCGCCGGCGAGGGGCTTGCGGTCGACGACGCCGGCTTCGAGGAGCTGATGGAGGAACAGCGCAGCCGGGCCCGCACCGGCGCCGCCACTGCGCACGGCTCCGAGGATCGCCACGAGAAGGTGCTCGCCTTCGCTGCGGCGGCGCCGCCGACCCGCTTCGTCGGCTACGAGACGCTCGCCGCCAGCACCGGCCTGGCGGCGGTCGAGGCCGATGACGGTCGCGCTCTGGTCAAGCTCGAGGAGAGTCCCTTCTACGCCGAGGGCGGCGGCCAGGTCGCGGACTCCGGCGTGCTGAGCTGGGAGGGCGGGGAGGCGAAGGTCCTCGACGTCTACCGGATCGGCGAAGACCAGGTGATCGAGATCGAGGGAAGCCCTCTGGGTACGCCGGTCGAGGCGGTCGTCGATCGCGAGGCCCGCCACGCGACGATGCGCAACCACACCGCAACCCACCTCCTGCACGCCGCCCTGCGGGAGCGGCTCGGCACCCACGTGCGCCAGGCCGGTTCGGCGGTTCGCCCCGACAAGCTGCGCTTCGACTTCACCCACGGCCAGGCGCTCGGCGCCGAGGAGCTGCGCGAGGTCGAGGACCGCGTCAACGGGTGGGTCAAGGCCAGCCGCCCGGTGCGCTGGATGAACATGGAGCGGGCCGAGGCCGAGAGGCTGGGCGCGATGGCCCTGTTCGGCGAGAAATACGGGGAGTGGGTGCGGGTCGTCGAGGTCGACGGCGTCTCCCGCGAGCTCTGCGGGGGCACCCACGTCGCCAACACCGCCGAGGTCGGCATCTTCAAGATCTCCTCGGAGGGATCGAGCGCCGCCAACGTACGCCGGATCGAGGCGATCACCGGGCCCGCCGCGATCGACTGGTTCCGCGAGCGCGAGGCGCAGCTGCGCGAGGCCGGTGAGCTGCTCGGCAGCCCGCAGGACCCGCTGGGCGGGGCGCGGCGAGCGGCCGAGCGGCTGCTCAAGGCCGGCGCCGGCGCCGAGCAGGCCCAGCGCCAGCTGCTGGGCGAGGAAGCGAAGCGACTCGCCACCGCGGCGACCGAGCTCGATGGTGTCAAGGTCGTGGTCGCGGCGGCGGAGCTGCCCGGCCAGAAGGAGCTGTTGGACCTTGGCAACCGGGTCCAGTCGATGCTGGGCGGCGCCTCGGCGCTGCTCCTGGGCGGCGCGGAAGGCGACAAGGTGGCCCTGGTCTCTCTCGTCTCCGAGGAGGGGGTCGGGCGCGGGCTCTCCGCCGCCAAGCTGGTTCGCGAGGCCGCCGCGGTCGTCGGCGGTGGCGGCGGCGGTCGCGACGATATGGCCCAGGCAGGCGGCCGCGAGCCGGCCAAGCTCGACCAGGCGCTGGCCACGGCCCGCGCCGCAATCGAGCGGGAGCTGGGCTAGCCGATGCGCGTCCTTGCCCTTGACCACGGCACCGTGCGGATCGGCTGCGCGCTCTCCGACCCCAGCGGCACCCTGGCGACGCCGCTGCCGGTGATCGAACCGCCCGAGGCCCGTGTCGTTGCCGAGCTGGTCGCCGAGCACGGGGTGGAGCGGGTCGTCGTCGGTCTGCCGCTGCACCTCAGCGGCGAAGAGGGCAGCCAGGCGGCGCTGGCTCGCAGCTTCTGCACCGAACTGGAGGCAATGCTCTCGATCCCGGTCGAGACCTACGACGAGCGCCTGACCACGAAAATGGCGGACGCCTCGCGCCGCGCCGGCGCCGCGGCGCCGCGCGACTCGATCGCCGCCGCCCACCTGCTGCAGGCCTACCTCGCCGGCCAGGCCGCGATCGAGGAGCGCGCCGATGACTGACGAGTGGATGCGCGACGACCCGTTCGCGAACCCCGAGGATCCCGCGGCCCGCGAGCGCGAGCAACGGCGCCTGGAGCGCGAAGAGCGCCGCCGTAAGCGCCAGGCGAAGCAGGAGGAGAAGGAGGCCGTCGCGCCGCCGCCCGAGCCGGCTGCCGCGGCCGAGTCGACGCCCCCACGCACGCCTGAGGAGGAGTTCTGGGACGAGCCAGCCGACCCGGTGGCGGCGGACACCGCGCGGCCCCAGGCTGAGGCCGCGCCGGTCGGCGTGACCCCCGAGGCCCCGGCGGCCGAGACCGATGCCCAGAGGGCCTGGAGCCAGCCCGGCCCGGAGACCCCGGCAGCCCGCCCCGACGCACCTCCGCCAGACGCGGGCCCACCACCCCCGCGGACGCGGGATCCCGGGGCCGGCCGTGGGCGCGGGGGCGGTTCCGGCGGGGGCAGCGTCCTCGGCCGCGCCCGTCGCCATCCGCTGCTGATCGTCGGCCTCCTGCTGGCCCTGATCGTGGTCTGGTTCCTCTGGTCGCTCTTCCAGCCCTTTCACGGCGACGGCTCCGGCCGCGTCGCGGTCACCGTGCCGAAAGGCGCCAGCGTCAGCGAAGTCGGCGACCTGCTCGGCGACAAGGGCGTCGTCGACAGCTCCACCTTCTTCCAGATCCGGGCCACGCTCGAGGGCAAGCGGTCCGAGCTCTACCCCGGCCACTACACCCTGGCGGAGGGCATGAGCTACGGCGCCGCCCTCGAGGCCCTCTCCAAGCCGCCGGTCAAGCGCGTCACCACCGTCACCATCCCGGAGGGCTACAGCCGCTCGCAGGCGGCGCAGCTGGTCGAGGAAGACGGTCTCACCGGCGACTACACGCGGGAGACGGTGCGCTCCAAGTTCCTCAACCCGGCCAAGTACGGCGGCAAGGGGGCCAAGAACCTCGAGGGCTTCCTCTTCCCGGATACCTTCGAAATGAAGCCCGGGGCGCCGGCTGCCGACCTCGTCCAGCTGCAGCTGCAGGACTTCAAGCGGCGGATCGGGGGCGTCGACATGCGCTATGCCAAGTCGAAGAACCTGACCGTCTTCGACGTCCTGATCATCGCCTCGATGATCGAGCGCGAGGCGGGCGTGCCGAGCCAGCGCAAGCTGGTCGCCTCGGTCGTCTACAACCGCCTGCACGAAGGCATGCCGCTGGGGATCGACGCGACGATCCGCTTTGCCACCGGCAACTACGAACGGCCGCTGACCGAATCCGAGCTGGCCGTCGACTCGCCGTACAACACCCGCACCAACGCCGGCCTGCCTCCGGGGCCGATCAACAGTCCTGGCATCGAGGCGATCGAGGCGGCCGCGCACCCCGCCAAGACCGGCTTTCTCTTCTACGTCAACAAGCCGGAAACCTGCGGCGAGCTCGCCTTCGCCAAGAACGAAGCCGAATTCGAAGCCGACGTCGCCAGGTACAACGCGGCCCGCGAAGCCAACGGCGGCAACGAGCCGACCAGCTGCGGGGAATAGTGCGGCTGGCGGTCATCGGCCACCCGGTCGCGCATTCGCGCTCGCCCGCGATGCAGAACGCGGCGCTGGCCGCGCTCGGGTTGGACGGGGACTGGGGCTACGAGGCGCTCGACGTCCCCCCGGAAGAGCTCGAGCGGAAGCTGCGCGCGATGGCCGGCGAAGGCTTTGCCGGCGCCAACGTCACCGTCCCCCACAAGGAGTCGGCGCTGGCGATCGCCGACACGCCGAGCGAGATGGCGCGGGAGATCGGCGCCGCCAACACGCTCGTCTTCGCCGCGGGGGAAGTCCAGGCCCACAACACCGACGCCGACGGCTTTCTGGCGGCGCTGCCGGCTCCCCCCGGTGGCCAGCAGGCGCTCGTCCTCGGGGCCGGGGGCGCCGCCCGGGCGGTGGTCTGGGCGCTCGAGCGCGAGGGCGCGGCGGTCGAGGTCTGGAACCGCAGCCCCGAGCGCGCGGGGGCGATCTGCGCCGAGCTGGGGGGGAAGCCGGTCGCCGAGCCCGACCAGGGTGGCTACGAGCTGATCGTCAACACCAGCGCCGCCGGGCTCGGCGGCGAGGACCCCTTCACGCAGTTGCCGCTGGACGCCGAGCGATTCGCCTCGGCGCAGACGGTCGTCGACATGGTCTACGGCGATGCCCCCTCGCCGCTGCTGGCCGCCGCCGAGGCCGTCGGGGCGCGCGTCGTCGACGGGATCGAGGTCCTGGTCCAGCAGGGGGCGCTGTCCCTGCGCATCTGGACTGGCCGCGAGCCGCCACTCGAGACGATGCGAGCGGCCGCCCGCGCCTGAACGCGCCGTTCGATCGATTTGCGCCGTCATAGGGGGCCAAACTGAACGAACGGCGCGCCTATAGCCTTGGCGGGCGATGACGACGTTTCGTTTCACGACCGCGGGCGAGTCGCACGGGCCAGGGCTCGTCGCGATCGTCGAGGGCATGCCCGCGGGCCTCGAGCTCGACCGCGAGGCGCTCGACCGCGACATGGCGCGGCGCCAGCTCGGCCACGGTCGCGGCGGGCGGATGCGAATCGAGACCGACACCGCCGAGATCCGCTCCGGCCTGCGCCACGGGCGGACGCTGGGCAGCCCGATCGCGATCCTCGTCGCCAACCGCGACTACGCCAACTGGGAGGAGCGGATGAACCCCTGGCCGGTCGAGGGGTTCGAGCCCGACGAGGTGCACCTGCCGCGCCCCGGCCACGCCGACCTCGTCGGCGCCCAGAAATACGGCCACGCCGACATCCGCAACGTGCTCGAGCGCGCCAGCGCCCGCGAGACCGCGGCCCGCGTCGCCGCCGGCACGATCGCCCGGGGCTTCCTCACCGCGCTCGGGGTCGAGGTCCACAGCCACGTCACTCAGATCGCCTCGGTCAAAGCCTCCGAGCGGGAGGATCTTGCCCCGGCCGACTTCGCCGCGGTCGACGAGGACCCGGTCCGCTGCCTCGATCCCGAGGCGAGCAAGGAGATGGTGGCCGAGATCAACCGCCTGCGCAAGGCCAACGAGAGCCTCGGCGGCACCTTCGAGGTGCGCGTCTTCGGCCTCGTCCCCGGCCTCGGCTCCCACATCTCCTGGGAAGATCGCCTCGACGGCCGCCTCGCCGGCGCGGTCGCCTCGATCCAGTCGGTGAAGGGGGTCGCGATCGGGGAAGCCTGGGACGTGGCCGGGCGGCCCGGCTCCGAGGCCCACGACGAGATCTTCTGGTCCGAGCAGCACGGCTACCAGCGCGAGACCAACCACGCCGGCGGCCTCGAGGGCGGGATGACCAACGGCCAGCCGCTCTCGGTGCGGGCCGCGATCAAGCCGATCTCGACCCTGACCAAGCCGCTGCGCTCGGTCGACACCGAGACCAAGCAGCCGGCCCAGGCCCTGCGCGAGCGCACCGACTCCACCGTCGTCCCCGCCGCCGCCGTGGTCGCCGAGGCGATGGTGGCGCTTACCCTCGCCCGCTGCTACCGCGAGAAGTTCGGCGGCGACCACATCGACGACGTCCTCGCCGCGGTCGCCGCCTACAAGCAGCGCATCGACTTCAGAGGATGAGCCGGTGAGGCCGGCGCTGGTCTTCATCGGCTTCATGGGGGCGGGGAAGAGCACCGCCCTCGCCGCCGCCCGCGCGGCCGGCCTGGAGACGACCGAGATCGACGCGCTGATGGAGGCCGAGCTCGGCAGCTCGATCGCCGAGGCCTTCGAGCGCCACGGCGAGGAGGGCTTCCGGGCCCGCGAGGCCGAGATCGTCGGCGCGCTGCTGGAGCAGGCTGACGGCGGCGCGATCGCGCTCGGCGGCGGCAGCGTCCTCAGCGAGCGGGTCCGTGCCGCGCTCGGCCGTCACACCGTGGCCTGGCTCCAGGTCGACCCGCGGGAGGCCTGGCGCCGGATCGCTCACAGCAACCGCCCGCTCGCGACCAGCGCCGAGGACGTCGCCCGGTTGTTGGAGGATCGCCTCGGCTTCTACGAGGAGCTCGCCGACGCGGTGGTGCCGATGGCCGACCGCGACGTCGTCTCGCGTGCCCTGCCGGCGCTTCAGGCGCTGACTGCCCTCCCCGCCGGGACCAGGATGCTCTGGGCGTCCAGCTCCTCCGGCGAGTACCCGGTCCTGGTCGGGCGCGGGCTGCTCGAGGCCGGCTGGTGGCCGCTCGCCGGCCGGCGGTTCTGCGTCAGTGACCGCGAGGTCGGCCCCCGCTACGGGCAGCTCCTGGCGCCGCTGGCCGCCAAGGTCGAGGTCGATCCCGGCGAGGGGGCGAAGACGATGGCCGAGGCCGAGCGGGTGCTGCGCGAGCTGGCCGGCGCGGGGATGACCCGCGAGGACCACGTGGCCGCCCTGGGCGGCGGCGTCGTCGGCGATCTCGCCGGCTTCTGCGCCCATCTCTACCAGCGCGGCGTGCCGGTGGTGCAGGTGCCGACGACGCTGGTCGCCCAGGTCGACTCCGCCTACGGCGGCAAGACCGGCGTCGACCTGCCCGAGGGCAAGAACTACGCCGGCGCCTACCAGCTGCCGGCCGCCGTCATCGCCGACACCACGGTGCTGTCGACCCTGCCGCCGGCCGAGCTCGCCGCCGGCTTCGTCGAGGTGCTGAAGACCGGGCTCCTCGCGGGGGGCTCGCTCTGGGAGCGGGTGCGCGCGATCGAGGCGCTCGACCCCGGCAAGCTCGACGACGTCGTCTTCGCCTGCGCGCGCTACAAGTGCGGGGTGGTCGCCGCCGACGAGCGCGACCTCGGCCTGCGCGCCGCGCTCAACCTCGGCCACACCGTCGGCCACGCGATCGAGGCGGCCAGCGGTTATGGCCGCTACCGCCACGGCGAGGCGGTCGGCCTGGGACTGCTGGCCGCATTGCGCCTCTCCGACGCCCCGGCCCTCCGCGACGAGAGCGAAGCGATCCTGCGCCGCCACGATCTGCCGGTCGAGCTCGACCCAGCGATCGAGGTCGAGGCAGTCCTGGACGCCCTCCAGCGCGACAAGAAGCGCACCGCCGAGGGAGTCGGCTTCGTGCTCCTCGCCGAGCCCGGCGAGCCCCAAGTCGGCCAGCTGGCTGACCCCGTTAGGGTCAGGAGCGCCGTGGAGGAGCTGCTGCGATGACCCTCACCCGCAACCGCGTCGCCGTCCTGCACGGGGTCAACTTCGACATCCTCGAGCGCCGCGACCCGGAGGTTTACGGCGGCCTCTCGCTGCGGGAGCTGGAGCAGCGGATCGGCGACTGGGCTCACGAGCTCGGCCTGGAACCGATCTTCTTCCAGACCAACCACGAGGGCGAGTTCGTCGAATACCTGCACCGGCTGCCGGACCTCGCCGACTCTTCGCTGATCAACGCCGGCGCCTGGACCCACTACAGCCGGGCGATCGCCGACGCGCTCGACGTCGCTCGCCTGCCCGCGGTCGAGGTCCACCTCTCCGACGTCGAGAACCGCGACGACTGGCGCCGCGACTCGGTCTTCGACGGGCTGGTACTGGCGAAGATCTGCGGCAAGGGAGCCGACGGTTACCGCGAGGCGCTGCAACTGCTCGCCCGCGAGCTCGGCGCCGACGACGCCTGATGCGCGGGCGCGGCGATCGCCTGGCGCAACTGCTCGCCAAGCGCGAGCTGGACCGGATGCTGGTCACCGACCTGACCAACGTCCGCTACCTGACCGGCTTCACCGGCTCGAATGGGGCCTGCGTGTGCGGGCCCGGCATGCGCCTCTTCTTCACGGACTTTCGCTACACCGAGCGCGCGGCGAGCGAAGTGAGCGGCTGGGAGGCGATCACCCTGACCGACGACTGGCTGGGGGGGATAGCCGGGCACCTGACCGGCAGAGTCGGCTTCGAAGACGACAAGATGCCCGTTCGCAATCTGGAGAAGCTCAAAGGGAAGCTGGCCGACGGAGTCGAGCCGGTGGCCGCCGGCGGTGTGGTCGAGGAGCTGCGGCGGGTCAAGGACGAGTCCGAGCTGGCGACGATCGGGGCCGCCTCGGAGCTGGCCGACGAGGTCTGGGGCTGGAGCCTGGAGCGCGGACTCGCCGGGCGCACCGAGCGCGAGGTCGCTCGCGCAGCCGAAGCGCGGATCCGAGAGCTCGGAGCCGACCCCTCGTTTCCGGCGATCGTCGCCGCCGGCCCCAACGCCGCCCTGCCGCACGCCGAGCCCGGCGAGCGCGAGATCGGCCGCGGCGAGCTGGTCGTCTTCGACATGGGCGCGAAGCTGGACGGCTACTGCTCGGACGGGACCCGGACCTTCGCCACCGGCGATCCGGGCGATGGCGCCCGCGAGGTCTACGAGGTCGTCCGCATGGCGCAGCTGGCCGCGCTCGGCGCGATCGAAGCCGGCGCCAACGGCGAAGCGGTCGACACCGTTGCCCGCAAGGCGATCGAGGCGGCCGGCCACGGCGACCACTTCGGCCACGGCCTCGGCCACGGAGTCGGCCTCGAGGTCCACGAGGGCCCCCGCCTCTCACTGCGCTCCGACGACATCCTCGCCCCCAACGAAGTGGTCACGGTTGAGCCGGGTATCTACCTGCCCGGGGAGTTCGGCGTGCGGATCGAGGACCTGGTCGTCGTTACCGAGGATGGGTGTAGGAATCTGAGCGGACTGTCCAAAGAGCTGCAGATCGTTGAATAGGGCGGAGGGTCTGGGTAGGGGTTCCGCTTAACTTTTTCGATGGCGCGCACGGGCCGTCCGACAACGAGCGCCGCCGAAAAAGTACAAGACGCTTCACCCCTACCCAGACCCTCCGCCCGGCCCGAACCCTCACCAGCTAAGGAGACAGGGATCTGGAGGCTCCATCCCTTGGAAGCTATTGACCCGTTAGCTGGCGACTCAGCTAGAGAAGCAACAAGTCACGACCCATCCGAGACAGACGCTGGAAGTGGGCGGGGAGCCGAGGTGGGGTGAAGCGTCTTGTACTTTTTTGGCGGAGCAGAAACTCGGACGGCCGCTGGCGATTCACAAAAAAGTTAAGCGAAACCCCACCTCGGCTCCCCGCCCCAACACCAACCTCAGTCCCCAGCGGGTCAGCGACTGAGGTCCACATCCCCCGTGAACCGCCCGGCAAAAGCCGTCACCAGCTCGACCGCCGCCTCCACATCCCGCAAATCGACCATCTCGACCGGGGAGTGCATGTAGCGGAGTGGGATCGAGACGAGGCCGGTGGGGATGCCGGCGCGGGAGATCTGCAGCACGTCGGCGTCGGTGCTGGTGCCGCGGCCGCTGGCGCTGATCGAGTACTCGATGCCCTCCGCCTCGGCGGTCTCGACCAGCAGCTCGAAGACCTTGGGGGAGAGGGTGGAGCCGCGGCCGATCACCGGGCCGGAGCCGAGCGGACTGCTGCCCAGCTCCTTCTCGTCGACCCCCGGCGCGTCGGTGGCGTGGGTGACGTCGACGGCGATCGCCAGGTCGGGGCGGACCTCGAAGGCGGCGGTGCGGGCGCCGAAGAGCCCGATCTCCTCCTGCACCGCGGCGACCGCGGCGAAGGATCCGGCGACGGCGTCGCGCTCGTGCGCGCGCCGCAGGCTCTCCAGCGCCACGTAGGCGCCGAGCCGGTTGTCCATCGCCCGGGAGACGAGGCGCTCGCCCATCATCGGCAGCGGCTCGGCGGCGATCACGACCGGGTCGCCGACCCGGATCAGCTCCGCGGCCTCGTCGCGGTCGGCGGCGCCGACGTCGATGTGAAGACCCTTCAGCTCGACCACCTTCTTGCGCTGGTCGGCTTCCAGCAGGTGGATCGGCTTGCGGCCCACGACCCCCAGGACGGGCCCGTCCTTGCCGCGGATCTCGACCCGCTGGCCGACCAGGATCTGCGGGTCCCAGCCGCCGACCGGCGCGAACCAGAGGAATCCCTTCTCGTCGATGTGGGTGACGACCAGGCCGATCTCGTCGATGTGCCCGACCACCGCGAGCAGCGGAGCGGCATCGCCGACGCGAGCGATCGAGGAGCCGATGCCGTCGCTGCTGAGCTCGGCGAAAGAGGCCGCCTCGCGCCAGATCGCGGCGGCCGGGCCCTCGTAACCGGAGGGTGCGCCGGCGCGCAGGAGACTGTCGAGTAGTGAAGGAGTCTGGTTCAAGATCGTGCAGTATGTCGAAGTCGAACGTGTGTCCGTAGCGAGGGGGCAGGCGGCTTCATGCCTGGGCTGCAGCGGCTTCGCGGCGAAGCTGCTCGCGCCCGTCGCCGTAGCCGTGGTGCTCGTAGGCGATCATCGTCCAAACCAATACGTCGGCAGCCGCCAAAGCGATCAACGCCGGCACCGCGGTGGCGACCGGGACGAGAATCAGGAGGACGATCGCCAGGCCCAGCCGTCGGCGGTTGATCGTGTGGACCTGGCGATAGCGGAAGGCGACCAGCCCCAGAAGGTAGACCGCGATCCCGCCCAGCAGCGCGAAGGCGGCGACCGCATGGAGATGGTCGCCGGAGTGCGCGATCGCGGTCTTCATGCCGAGGGCGACGAGGACGATTCCGGCGACCAGCGGCAGGTGCATGTAGGAGTAGGAGTCGCGGGCGAGCTCGTTCTGGGCCTTGCCGACCTCGGCTTCGCCCAGTCGGCGGGCCGAGATCAGAGCCACGACGTCGAAGTAGATCCACCACAGCGCCGCCGCAAGCGCCACGCCGAGGACCGCGACGACGCCGATGCCCAGGTCGAGGGCACCGGCGGCGCCGACCCCGATCGCGACGATCGACTCGCCGAGGGCGATGATCACGATCAGGCCATGGCGCTCGGCGAAGTGGCTGGGGACCAGCTTCCAGCCCTCCGAGCCGAAGAAGTAGGGCCCGGCCATGTCGAGGAAGATCGCCAGCGCCCAGAGCGCCCCCTGGGCGAGGCCGTCGAAGAGCGAGGCGGTCGCGAGCAGCACGACCGCGATCGCGGTGCTGACGGCGAGGCCGAGGACGGAGTGGCGCAGGGCGTCGTCGTCGGGGCTGGCCAACATGAAGAGGGCGATGTGGGCGACGCGGAAGACGCCGAAAGCGAGGGCGAAGGTGAGGCCGAGGTGTCCGAAGGCCTCCGGCACGCAGAGGGCGACGATCAGCAGCGCCGCCATCGCCCCGAAGATGACCAGCCGCACGGCGCCCTCCTCGGGATCGATGACGCTGGTCAGCCAGGCGTAGCCGACCCATCCCCACCAGAGGATCCCCAGCACCAGCAGTCCCTGCGCCAGGCCCGGCCAGGTCGGATCGTGGGCCATTAACGCCGTGCACTGGGTGATCGCGAGGACGAAGACGAGGTCGAAGAAGAGCTCCAGGGGCGTCACCCGCTCGCCCTCGCGGCGGGCGGCGCTCAGCCGGGAGCCGCGGGATCCGGGGGAGCTCGACATCGGCGCATCCTTGCAACTGCGCCTGGTCGGCGGGGTGTCTGAGTTTAACCCCCGTATGTGGCGGGGAAACTCAGACACGCCCCTTGGGAACCGGTCGATTAGCCTTGCGGGATGGGCGTCGCACTGGTTACCGGGGCATCGACGGGGATCGGAGCCGCGACGGCGGTCAGGCTCTCGCGCGAGCCCGGCGCCGAGCTGATCCTGGTCGCCCGCCGCGAGGAGCTGCTGCGTGAGCTGGCCGCCTCGCTGCCCTGCCGGGCGACCCACCTCGCGGTCGATCTCACCACCGAGGACGCGCCGCAGCGGGTTCGCGCTCACATCGAGGCAAACCACGATCGCCTCGACCTGCTCGTCAACAACGCCGGCGCCGCCTGGCGCGGCGAGTTCGCCGAGACCGGCTACGCCAACGTCCAGCGCCACATGGAGCTCAACTTCGACGCGGTCGTCCGCCTCACCGAGGCGCTGCTGCCGTTGCTGCGCGTCGCGGCACCGAGCGCGATCGTCAACGTCGCCAGCACCGCCGGTCGCGTCTCGCGGGCGCGCACCGGCGCCTACTCGGCCAGCAAGTTCGCGCTGATCGGCTGGACCGACTCGCTCTACGCCGAGGAGCGGGCACACGGCGTCCACGTCGGCATGGTCCTGCCCGGCTTCGTTGCCACCGAGGGCTTCCCTGCCACGGAGCTGCGCGAGAAAGCGATCACGCGCTGGATGGTCTCCAAGCCCGAGACGGTGGCGGAGGCGATCTTCGAAGCCGGCCCGGGCGGCAGGGCGGAGCGCTACGTCCCGCGACCCTACGGCCTCGCCGCCGTCGCCCGCATCCTGGCGCCGGGCCTGGTCCGCCGTGTCCTCAGCGGCGGTGCCGCGGCGAGCCTGACGACCAGCACCGGCGGCGGCGGGGATCACAGTCATCCGACCAGCTGAGCTCTTCTCTTCCGCGCTGCGG
The DNA here is from genome assembly GCA_963762325.1 of uncultured Solirubrobacterales bacterium. Taxonomy (GTDB): domain Bacteria; phylum Actinomycetota; class Thermoleophilia; order Solirubrobacterales; family 70-9; genus VAYN01. The sequence continues at coordinate 67,632 of CAVXKQ010000014.1, forward strand.
GAGAGCGCGTTACGCTCTTTTTAAGTAGCCAAATCGGGCGAGGGAAAGGGCGATGGACTGGATCGCGATAGCAGTCGGAGTGATCGCCTTTGTGGCGATGGCCGCCCTCGTGACCGTGTTTCGCGCCAGATCGAGGGAGGCCCGGCGCCGCCTCAAGATTCTCGGCGACGTCGCTCATGTCGCCGACGGCGACCGCTCGCTGGAGGAGACGCTCGAGGCGATCGCCGACATCCTCGTGCCGGAGCTCGGCGACTTCTGCACGATCGACGTCCTCGAGGGCGAACGCATTCGCCGCGCGGCGGTGCGGGTCGACGGCCCGCAGGCGGAGGCGATTCAACGGGGGCTCGCCGAACGCACGCCGGCGCTTCAGCAGCGCCTGGCCGCCGCCGCCTCGACGGCCAGGCAGGAGCCGCATTTCCTGGAACGGGTCTCCGAGGCGGACCTGCGCGATGTCGCCGACGACGAGGAGGACCTGGAGTTCCTGCTCGCCCTCGGCGTGCGCTCGTCGGTAACCGTCGAGCTGCGAGCCCGGGGGCGACCGACCGGGATGTTGACCGTCGGCGTCAGCCACTCCGGCCGGCGGTTCCGCCCGGACGACGCCCACTTCGCCGGCATCCTCGCCGGTCGCGTGGCTCTGGCACTCGACAACGCCGGCCTGTTCTCCGATCTCGAGCGCAGCGAGCGCGAACGGGCGGAGATCGCCGCGACCCTGCAGCGCGGCCTGCTGCCGCCGCCGCTGCCGCACATCCCGGGCTGGTCCGTCGCCGCGATGTACCGGCCGGCCGGCGCCGAGAACGAGATCGGCGGCGACTTCTACGACGCCTTCCGCATCGCCGGCGGCTGGATGGTGGTGATCGGTGACGTCACCGGCCGCGGCGCTCAGGCGGCATCCGTGACCGCCAACGCCCGCTACACGCTGCGCACCGCCGGGACCCTCACCGGCGATCCCGTCGTCGCCCTGGAAACGCTCAATCGCGAACTGCTGGCGCGGTCGGGGCCCTCGCTTTGCAGCGTCGCCGCGCTCGCAATCGACGAAGACCCTTCGCAGCCGGTTCGTCTCGCGATCGCCGGTCACCCGCCGCCACTGCTGATCGATCGCGACTCGGTGGTCGAGGCGACCGTCCCGGCGCCGGTGCTGGGGGCTTTCGAGGAGGCGAACTGGGCAATCGAGCACGTGCATGTGGGGCAGGGGCAACAGCTCGTCCTCGTCACCGACGGCATCACCGAGGCCCTGGGCGCCGAGGGCCGGTTCGGAGAGGAGCGCCTGCGCGCCCAGCTGAACGGCGTCGTCAGCCCCGCGCTCGCTGCCCTGGAGTTGGAGGGTGCGCTCTATGAGTTCACCGCCGGCGATCTCGACGATGATGCCGCGATCCTCGCCATCGGCCCCACCTCGGCCCACGGGGAACTCGCACCCGAGCACGATCGGGAGCTCGTCGAGCGCCTCTTCGACGCCTTCAACCGGCGCGACGTCGAGGCGATCACCCAGCTCTGCGCTCCGTCGATGGGGTTCTTCCCAATCGGCACGGCCGAGGTGGTCGGCCGCACCGCCCCTTACGTCGGCCCCGAGGGCCTGCAGGACTACCTCAACGACGTCGAGCAGGCCTGGGAAGACCTGCAGATCATGCCGAAGGTCGTCGAGGGTCGGGCCGGCTCGCTGCTGGTGCGAGGACGCGTCTACGTGCGCAGCCGCGAACTCGGCATCCGTGACATGCCGGCAGCCTGGATCTGGGACGTGGCCGATGGCCGCTTCGTGCGCGGCGAGATCTTCAGGGATCCAGAGCAGGCCGTTCTGCGGCTCGCCCCCGCCTGAGAGGGCCTAGCCGGCCAGCAGATGCCGGCGCAGGAAGGCGACCTCGTCGGCGACGACCGCCTCGTGCTCGGGGCCGTCGTAGATGTCGAAGTGATCGACGCCGGGATAGGTGCGCAGCTCGCCCGACGGCGCCCGCCGAGCGGCGGCGATCGCCGGACCGGGGCGGGCGACCCGATCGGCCTCGCCGACGCAGACCAGCCAGGGGCAGTGCAGCTTCGCGGCCAGGCGAGCGGGACGGAAGGGGGCGCCGAGCAGCCAGCGCGAGGAGACGCGGTTGCGCCAGCGCGAGTCCTCGCCGATCGCGACCACATGCCGCCAGCCGGCCTCGCCGCCGGGGGCGTTGATGAGGGCCGCATCGTGCGGCTGGCCGGTCGCCGGGAGATGCCGGCCTCGCGCCGCGGCGACCAGCATGCGGGCGGTGACGCGCGGCGAGGAGCGGTGTGCCTGGCGCACCATGTCGAGGAACGGCACCTGGCCGATCGCCGCCGCCACGCGCGGGTCCTCCGCCGCGGCCGCGAGCGCGTTGCCGGCGCCCATCGAGGAGCCGAAGGTCGCCACCCGCAGCGGATCCACCCCCGGCAGCGATCGTGCAAAGGCGATCGCCGCCCGCCAGTCGTCGAGTTGCCGCGCGGGCTCGAAGAGGTCCGGTTCGCCGCCGCTGTCGCCGAAGCCGCGGTGGTCGAAGACCAGCGCCGCGATGCCGGCGGCCGCGAACCGCTCCGCGAACGGCCCCAAGCCGTCCCGCCGCGTCCCGGACAGCCCATGCGCCATGACGATCGCCGGCGCCTCCGGCTCGCCGCCGGCCGCCGGGTAGAGCCAGGCAGCGCAGCGGTCTCCGTGCGAATCGAACTCGAGGTCTTCTCGCTCCATCGTAATATCAACGCCCGGCGGCGCCGAAGCGTGAGATCCCGCGCTCGCCTCGCATCGTTCCCCGTCAGACGATCGTCAGCTGCAGGAGCGCCCCGATCGCGCCACAGACCGCCATCACGTAGACGACCGTGACCTTTGAGTGCCAATAGCTCAGCGCCGCGAAGGCGCCGAGAGCGAGGGCCGCGGTGTAGACGTCGACCACGCTGGTCCTGACGATTTCCACCGTCACCGCCGCGATCAGCCCGACCACCCCCGCCGCGACGCCGAGCAGGAACTGGTGCAGGCGCTGGTTTTCGGCGATCGCGACCAGCTGGCTATGGAGGAAGATCGGGAAGAGGAAGGCGGGTAGAAAGATGGCGAGCGTGATCGCCAGGGCGCCGGTGAGGCCGCCGGCGATGTAGCCGACGAAGGTGGAGAAGATGATCAAAGGTGCCGGCAGGACGCCCCCCATCGCGAGGCCGTCGTTGAACTGGCTCGCGGTCAGCCAGTGGTGGCCTTCGACCGCGCTCTCGCGCAGGAAGGGGATGACCGTGAAGGCGCCGCCGAAGGTCAGCAGCCCCGCCTTCAGGCCCTCCAGGAAGATCTGGCCGGTGAGGGAGACGGTGATCGCGCCGCTCAGGACGAGCACGACGGCGAAGGGCCCGACCGTCACGGCGCTAGCCCCGCCGAGCCAGCGCGAGGCGTTCCGCCAGATCTCGTAGGCCAGGCCGCCGCCGAGCAGGATCAGGACGAAGCTCGCGTCCGCGAACAGGGTTAGGGCGAGGCCGGCGACGGCGATCAGGACGAGCGGGGCGTCGGTAAGGAAGGACCCGCCGAGCCGGACCACCGCCCTGGCGACGAGAGCGCCGACGGCGGCCGTGAGCCCATAGAAGAGGGCTTCCAGGTGGCCGGCGAGGTCGAGCTCGACGTAGAGGACCGAGAGGCCGAGCATGAGAACGAAGCCCGGCAGCATGAAGCCGAGGCCGGCGAGGAAGCCGCCCAGCCTGCCGCCGCGCAGGCGCCCGAAGTAGACGCAGAGCTCGTGCGCCTCGGGACCGGGGAGGATCTGGTAGACGGCGAGCTGGCGCTTGAAGGCCTGCTCGGAGATCCATCCCTGCTCGTCGACGCACTCGCGCTTGATCATCGCGATCTGCGCCGCCGGCCCGCCCCAGGCCAGGCAGCCAAATCTGAGAAAGCGAGCGAAGATCGAGCGGAGCGGTTCGCCGCCCTCGGTATGGGAGTCGTCGGCCGGCAAGCCGGGAATTGTGCCTTGGCGGCGTCGACGCGGTCCGGAGGCTAGGCTGTCGTCGCCTTGATCAGCACCAACCAATTCAAAAACGGCACCCACATCGAGATCGACGGGAAGATCTGGAAGATCATCGAATTCCAGCACGTCAAGCCGGGCAAGGGCGGCGCCTTCGTGCGGACCAAACTGCGCCGGATCGAAGACGGCTCGGTGATCGACAAAACCTTCCGAGCGGGGGAGAAGTTCCGTCCGGTCCGCACCGAATCGAAGAAGATGCAGTACCTCTACGACTCGGGCGAGGCGGCGGTCTTCATGGACAGCCGCGACTACGAGCAAATCGAGATTCCCACCGATGCACTCGGCGACTCGATGCAGTGGGTCCTGCCGAATGCCGAAGTCGAGATCCTCTTCGTCGACGAGCAGCCCAGCGACGTCCAGGTCGCCGGCGCAATTGAGATGAAGGTGACCCAGACCGACCCTGGCCTAAAGGGCGACACCGCCTCCGGTGGCGGCAACAAGCCGGCGACGCTGGAGTCCGGGGTGGTCGTCCAGGTCCCGCTCTTCATCGACGAGGGCGAGACGATCCGGGTCGACACCCGCACGGGCGAATACATCTCCCGCGCCTAAGGGTCTCGCCGCCGACCTCTGCTGCGCCTACGATGACCGGCGCGTGATCGCCTACGACCCGAGCGAGTGGTCCGACCTCTTCGTCGCCACCGCCGGCGCCTCCGCGGCGCTGGCCGGCCTCGTCTTCGTCGCCGTCTCGATCAACATCGAGCGCATCCTCAAGTTCCGCGGCCTGCCCGAGCGGGCGCTGGAGACCGTCCTCTTGCTGCTCGGCGTGCTGCTCGTCTCGGTGGTCGGGCTGATCCCCGGCCAGAGCCACACGGCGCTCGGCCTGGAGCTGGTGTTCGTCAGCCTGGCCATCGGCACCGCGATCGCCCGGCTGCCGACGATCCACAGTGCGAGTACGAAAGAGCCACGTGCCTGGCTCTGGGGTCGTTGGTCGGTGCGGATCGCCGGAACCCTGCCGTTGCTGATCGGTGCCGCCAGTATCTTCGCCGAGGCTGGCGGCGGCCTGTACTGGATCGCGGGGGGCATCGTTTTCGCGCTCACGGGCGCGATCGTCAACGCCTGGGTCCTGCTGGTCGAGATCCTGCGCTGAAAAGCGCGAGAATGAACCGATGCGCCGATCCGACCAACGCCGTGACGCCGTCTTCGCCAGCTATCAGCGGGACGTCACCGGCCGTCCGCTGGCCGAGTTGATCGCCGACTCGAAACCGCTCACCCGCGAGCTGGCCGAAGGGGTCGACGGTGAGCGCGAAGAGCTCGACGAGACGATCGCCGAATACGCCAAGGGCTGGACCATCGACCGGATCGCACCGCTGGACCTCAACGTGATGCGAGTTGCGCTGTATGAGATCGAAGAGGGGGAGACCCCGGTCGAGGTCGCGATCGACGAGGCGGTCGAGATCGCCAAGGAGTACTGCGGCGCCGACGCGCCCAAGTTCATCAACGGCATCCTCGGCGCCATCGTGCGTGAGCGGGAGCCGGCCAAGTGAGTGGCCGTCTGCGCGAGATCGCCGAGCGGCTGCGTCAGATCTCGGCCGAGCTGGATGGCGAGGGGACGGCCGACGAGCGCGCCGCCCAGCTCGCGGCCGAGGCGGCCGACCTCTCCGCCGAGGCGGTCGAGGAGGCCAATCGCCAGGCGCGCGAAGCGGCGAGCGCCGAGTGAGCGTCGCCCCGGCGCCGACCTACCCCGAGGACCTGCGCTCGCTGGTGGAGTCCTCCCTCGACCGTCTCCGCTTCTCCGCCGCGGAGGCGACGGCCGGGCTCGAGGAGGCGATGCGCTACTCGCTGCTGGCCGGCGGCAAGCGGGTGCGACCGGTCCTCGCCCTCGCCACCGCTCGCGCCCTCGGCGCCGACCCGGAGGGTTTCCTGCCGGTTGCCTCGGCGATCGAGCTGGTTCACACCTACTCGCTGATCCACGACGACCTGCCGGCAATGGACGACGACGACCTGCGCCGCGGCCAGCCGACCTCCCACGTCAGGTTCGGCGAGGACGTCGCGATCCTCGCCGGCGACGGCCTCTTCGCCGAGGCCGTCCGCCTCTTCTGCGGTCAGCCCGGGGAGCCGGCGCGGGTGCTGGCGGCGATGGCGGAGTTGGCCGGGGCCACCGGCGTCGACGGCATGGTCGGCGGCCAGTACGTCGACGTGCTCGGCGCCGAGGACGGTGCCGAGGGCCTGCGCGCCCTGCACGCGCTGAAGACCGGCCGCCTGATCGCCGCCAGCATCGGCGTGGTGCTGATCCTCGAGGGGCTGGCCGAACCTGAGACAATTCCCTATCGCCGTTTCGCCGGCGAGCTGGGAGTCCTCTTCCAGATCGTCGACGACATCCTCGACGTCACCGAGAGCGACGAGCAGCTTGGCAAGCCACATGGAAGCGACGTGCGACATGGCAAACTCACCTATGTCAGCCTCTTCGGGCTCGACCGCGCCCGCGAGCTGGCCGCCGAGTCCCACGCCAAAGCGATCGCGGCGCTGGCGCAGGCCGCGGGCGAGACCGACGATCTGAGGCGCGTGGCCGACTACATCTTCACGAGGAACGAATGAGCGAACAGCCCCCCACCCAGGGCACCGAAGACGACAACACCGAGGCGCTGCTGGCCGGAATCGACGGGCCCGCCGACCTGCACGAGCTCGACGACGCACAGCTGCAGCAGGTGGCGCAGGAGATGCGCACCTACGTGATCGACACGATCGGCGAGATCGGCGGGCATTTCGGCGCCAACCTCGGCACCTGCGAGCTCGCCGTCGCCCTGCACAGCCTGCTCGAATCGCCGCGCGACAAGGTCCTCTGGGACGTCGGCCACCAGTCCTACCCGCACAAGATCCTCACCGGTCGCCGCGACCAGCTGCCGACGATCCGCCAGTACGACGGCCTGGCCCCCTTCTGCTCGATCGCCGAGTCCGAGCACGACATCATGGGCGCCGGCCACGCCTCGACCTCGATCGGCTATGCGGTCGGCCTGAAGGAGGCGATGCGCAAGGGGATCGGCGAGGACGGCCGCGTCGCCGCCGTGATCGGCGACGGCGCCCTCACCGGCGGGGTCGCCTACGAGGCCCTGCATGCAGCCGGCGGCCTGCAGACCCCGGTCGTGATCGTCCTCAACGACAACGGCATGTCGATCTCGCCCAACGTCGGCGCCCTCTCGCGCTACTTCAACCGGATTCGCCTCAACCCGCGGCTCTTCCACGCCCGCGAGGGGGTCGAGGACCGGCTGATCAAGCTGCCGCTCGGCCTCGGCCGGCGGATCGAGCGGCTCGGGCCGGAGATCAAGTCGGCGATCAAGGCCTACTGGGCGCCCGGCCTCTTCTTCGAGGAGCTCGACCTCGCCTACATGGGGGTGATCGACGGCCACGACGTGCACGCCCTGCGCGAGGCATTGAGCGAGGCTTTCGAGGCCGAACGTCCGGTCGTCGTCCACATCCACACCGTCAAGGGCAAGGGCTTCCTCCCCGCCGAAGAGGACGGCCTCGAGTCGATGGAGAAATGGCACGCTGCCAAGCCCAACTCGATCGTCAACGGCATGCCCGCCGGGGCCGATGGGCCGCAGACGTCCAAATCACGGACGGCAGCGGCCCGCCGACCGGTGCCGGTGACGGAAACCGACGCGCCGGATGCGATCGCGCCGGAGATGCTCGAGAAGCCGCCGACACCGGGGGCGCCGCCGCAGTACACCCAGGTCTTCGCCGACGCGCTCGTCGCCGAGGCCGAGCGCGACGGCCGGGTCATCGGCATCACCGCGGCGATGGCGGGGGGAACCGGCCTGCAGAAGCTGGCCGACGAGCGGCCCGAGCAGTACTACGACGTCGGCATCGCCGAGCAGAATGCGGTCCTGCTCGCCTCGGGACTGGCGTTGCAGGGGGCCAAGCCGGTCTGCGCGATCTACTCGACCTTCCTCCAGCGCGCCTACGACCAGATCATCCACGACGTCTGCCTGCAGGAGCTGGACGTCACCTTCGCGATGGACAGGGCGGGTCTGGTCGGCGATGACGGCCCGACCCACCACGGCGCCTTCGACGTCTCCTACTTCCGCCCGATCCCGCACGCCGTCGTGATGGCGCCGCGCGACGAGGCGATGCTGGTCCACATGCTGCACACGGCCATCGCCCACGACGGTCCGGCGGCGCTGCGCTACCCGCGCGGGGCGGGGGAGGGCGTGGAGCTGCCGGCGCAGCCACGGCTGATCCCGATCGGCAGCGGCGAGGTCTTGGCCGAGGGCGAGCGGGTGGTGCTTCTCGGCTATGGCTACGGCGTCTCCGTCGCCCAGCAGGCGGCGGCGATTCTCGCCGGGCACGGCCTCGACGTGACGGTCGCCGACGCGCGTTTCGCCAAGCCGATCGATACCGAGCTGACCGAGCGGCTCGCCCGCGAGCACGATCTCCTGGTGACGATCGAGGAGAACGTGCTGCCCGGCGGCTTCGGCTCGGCGGTGCTGGAGCACCTCGAGGACGCTTTCGCCGAGGGGCCCGGTGAGAGGGCTCGGGTGCTGCGGGTCGGCCTTCCCGATCGCTACGTCACCCACGGCAAGCCGGAGCTGCTGCGTGCCGAGGCCGGCCTGACCGGCGAGGAGGTGGCGGCGCGGGTTCTCGCCGCGGCCCCTTCCGCGCAGCCGGTTTTGGGATAGCGAGCCATTTTTGGTCCTAATCAATTTTGACGATTGATTCAATCGGCTCAATCGAATAGATTGCCCCAGTCTCTCCGGTGATGGCTGAGGGAGCAACGGTCGTCAGGCCCGCGCTTCTGGGGATTGCCACAGGGAGGAGAGACTCTCTGTATATGTGGGTCCGTTGGGGGATGGACCTTCAAGCGACCGGCCGCTAGCGCGGTCGGTTCGCATGGCGCGCCGGCGGCGCGCCATGCGCTTGCTCAGCTCTCCTCGGCGAGGATCGCGTAGATCTTGCGCCGGGTCTCGTCGAGCAGCTCCCGGACCCGCGCCTGCTGCCCGTCGTCGGCGGCGTGGAAGACCTGGCCGATCGAGTGATGGAGCTTGTGGACCGAGTCGCGCAGATGGATTGCCTCGGGAGCCGCGCCGGCTCGTACCGCCTCCCACGGCGTCTGCTCGCCGGCTCTTTCCTCCTGCTCGGCGACACCGGTCTCGGTCAGGGCGAAGCGGCGCTTGCCGTCGCTCTCCTCACCCCGGATCAGCTCCGCGTCCTCGAGCATCTGCAGCGTCGGGTAGATCGAGCCGGCACTGGGGGTCCAGCTTCCCTGCGTCCGCTCCTCGATCTCTTTGATCATCTCGTAGCCGTGCATCGGCCGCTCGGCCAGCAAAGCCAGGATCGCCGCCTTCACGTCGCCGCGGCGAGCCCGGGGGCCGCCCCGTCCGCGCCCGTATCGGGATCCGCGGCTGCGGGCGAACTCATGGCGATTGCGGTGGCCCGAATGCCGTGATTCGTGTCTTGGGTGCATCGAACTGCCTTTCTATCGATATCTAACGCGATATATCGTAACAGAGCGCAAAAAAGATCTCACCGGACACTTCTGTCGCTCTAAACGCGAATCGCTAAGGTCACGCGCGGAGAAGAAGCGTGTGTTGCTCTTCTCCCCTCATGTTGGTTCGGGTCGGGCGCATTCGACTGGGGCGCCCGGCCCAAACCCAGTCCGGCGAATCGCCGTCAACCGCAAGCTTGCGCCAGTTCCTGCCACGGCTCGATGCGCCAGAACCTGCGCGCGGCACCGGAGGTGGACGGCAGGACCCAGACCCTCGCGCCGCCGATGCGCTCGGCCTGGGGGCCGTAGCCGACGTCGCGCTCGAGGGCGCCACGAGCCGCGTTCTTGCCGTTGAACGCGAGGTTGGCCGGTTCCACGGCGGCGATCCTCTGCTGCAGGCCGGCGACGTCGAACTCGACCGTTCCGACTTCCTCGTCGGAGCCATAGAGCACCTTGCAGATGTCGGTTAGGCCGATGCCGAACTCGGGCAGGCGCTCGAATTCCGCTGGCGCCAGCTGGACCGGAGTCAGGCCGATCGCATGGAGCGTCTTCCAGAACGCGTTGCCTGGGCCGGCGTAGTAGGACCCCTTCCTGGCCGATGCCGTACCCGGCGCGGTTCCGCAGAACACGACCCGAAGATCCGGCTTCAAGACGTCTCGCAGCACCTCGGGCATCGTCAGACCCTCAAAGAGTCGGCGGACGTTACGACGTCCGCCCAGCGGGAGCGCGGCTGAGCAGCCACGTCGCCAGGCCAGCGAGCAGGTAGGCGATTGCCGCCGTCAGCAGGATGAACTTGCAGGCGGCGAAGATCGTCGCCAGCAGGGGGAACGCGGCGCCGGCCCCGGCGAGGGTCAGTAGCAGGCAGACGTTCTCGAGCGCGTCGAACCCCGCCCCGAGGGCGCCGAACCAGACGGCGACCGCGCCGAGCGCGCCGAGACGTCGCCAACCTCGGTCCCTCGCGAGGTCGCGTACCGCGGCCAGGGCGAGAGTGAGGAGGGTCCCGTAGGCGAGTAGGAAGCCGAAGTCGATCCAGAGCGACTCGCGAGCGGCGTCCTGGCCGCTCTCGCCCCATTCGGCGAGGATCTCGTCAGCCCGTTCCTGACCCCCAGTGAGCTCGAACGGGACCACTCCGGGCCCGCCGGTCTCCTTCATCCGATCGTCGGCCGGGGACATGGCCAGGAGCAGCGCCAGCGCGGCGATTCCCGATGCGATCAGTCCCCGCCGGCGCGTCATGCGGGGATTATCACGTGCGAAATCGCCTCGGATCAGCCAGGGATATCGATCCAGCGCACGATCAGCCCGTTGCGCACCTCATGAAATGCCGGTGGAGCCGGGGGAGGGTCGCCGGCGAGGAGATCGATCACCTCGGCTGGCCCGTATAGATGCTCCTCTATCGCGGTCGTCCATTGGACATCCGGGTCAAGCAACCGTTCCAGTCGGGGCCAATCGCGCTGCTCGATGGCGGTGAGCACCTCGCAGACCGCGGGCACCTGCTCCGCCATCAGCGCAGTTGGAACTGTCCCGAGGACAGGAATGCACGCAGCATGTCGAGGGCCTGGGCGGTTGGCTCATGAATCGGCGTGGGCGGCGCTTCGAGGGCGGCGAAGGCAATCTCCGCGACCTCCTCGGGGTCGGGCCTTGGATCCCCCCTCCAGCTTTTCACCAAGAAGAGCAGGGCGAAGCAGTGGGTCACGTCGCCGTTGGGATAGTGAATCGTGTGCGCGGCGGCCTCCGAAAGTGAGCCGAATGGAACAAGGTCCTGCTCTCCGACTTCGAGCCCAGTCTCCTCGGCCAGCTCATCGATCGCCGTTCGAGCGAAGCTCCCCCCGGGCTCCGCCGCTCCCCCCGGGAGGCACCACGTTCCATCGTCGGTGCGCCTGGTCAGGAGCACGCTCCGATCGTCTTGCAGCAGCGCGACCATCGCCCCCGGCATGAGGATCATCTCGCTGCCGACTGCCTGGCGGAGCCGCCAACCGTAGGAGCCGACATAAGCCACCCGCAGGAGCCTAGGGGCGCGGGGCTCCTGCCGCCCAGCGGCTGTTCTGCGTGCAAATTTCGTGAAATTGCGTTGAGCGCATAGGGTCTGATGATCATGCGAGATTCTCTTGAGTAAAAGAGGACGTCTCGTCCAACGGACAAAGGAGGCATTGCACGTGAAGGAGCTGCGCAGGACGTTCACCTATTCGAACGTTGTCGCAACCATCGCTCTGTTCTTGGCGGTCAGCGGCGGCGTTGTATACGCGGCCACGAATCTCGGCAAGAACGCGGTCAAGTCGACCAACATCGCGGCAAAGGCGGTGAAGTCCAGAAACCTCGCCAGCAACGCGGTCAAGGCCAAGAATCTCGCGGCCAACGCGGTGACCGGCGCGAAGATCAAAAAGGAAGCGATCACGCCGGGCAAGCTGAAGAAAGCGAGCCTGACCCGGGCCAATCTCGCCGCCGGCACGCTCGCTGGCTTGCAGGTGGCGGAAATCCAGGCGGCGGCGGTGCCTGGCTTGACCACCGAACCCACTGGTGGGACGCCCGTGGCCTTGACCGGCACTCCAGCCTTCACTCCGGTGGCAGGCAAATCGTATGAGCTGCTGGTGGAACTGAAGGGCACCCCGACCTTTGCGGGCGGACCGAGCGGGGAAGTGTGCTCGCCCTTCGTGACCGTCCTGGTCAACGGCGTCCCGATGAGCGGTGCCGGGATCTTTGCGAGCGCCGGCGGCTCACCGCCCTTTAACGTGCAACCGATCGGCAGCAGCGCCACCGCGATCGGGCTCCAGCAGGCCGGCCAGGTGCAGACGCTCTCTGCCCTGGCGTTCGGTGACACCGGCTGCAGCGCGGCTACCACCGCCTCCCTGCGCGCCGTGGTCGTCGAACTGGGCTGACGACGAGAGTTGGCGGTGGCCTTCGGTTCGGGGCCACCGCCAAGCTCGATTGATCGGAGATTCAATTTCTTGGAGGTGACTAGTGGGCGACTTCAAAGTGGGGGGGAACTGGGAAATTTTCCAGTCAAACGGTTTCGTCGTCGATCTGGCGATCGAGCGGGAACAGAAAGACGGCTTCTCCATCCTTGACGTCGAAGCCGTCCAAAGCGATGGCACCGAGTCAAAGAAAGACGAAGCCCAGGGCAAAGTGGAAGGCCGCCAGTTCCATATGCGCATTGGATGGAACAACGGTACGGCGGGCGTCTACAACGGGACGTTCGGCCTCGACGGGTCCCTGACGGGGATCACCTTCGACGAACTGCATCCAGAGCATGTCGCGTCTTGGCGCAGCTCGCGCCAGTTCAAAGTTGCGAAACCCTAGATCCGGACCGACCCTCGGCAAATGCTCCTGCCTGGCAGGATGGCGACATGGAGCGTGTGCTGGGAATCGGTGGATACTTCGTGCGGGCCGCCGACCCGGTGGCCCTGGGCGCGTGGTATCGCGATTGCCTAGGCCTGGACGCTGATGAGAACGGCATGTGGCGGCAGGAAACCGGGCCGACGGTGTTTGCGACGTTCGAGCCTGAGACCGACTACTTCGGATCCCGCGCCCAGCAGACCATGCTCAATTTCCGGGTCCGCGACCTGGACGCGATGCTCGCGCAACTGCGCACCAGGGGAGCGGACGTGGCTGAAGAGACGAAGGACATGGAGGGTGTCGGTCGATTCGGCTGGGTCACCGATCCCGAGGGCAATCGGATCGAGCTGTGGCAGCCCGCCTGACCGTGTCTTCACGCAAGCGGCGATGCGCTTGTAGCGCGCGCCAATGCTTTGTCCGTCCTGGGCGCGACACTGGCGGCTAATACCTAGGTGGTTGACCGATTCGAGCCACCGCAAAGAGGAGAATCGCGACTCCTGCAAAGCAGAGCGCTAGCACGGTGCCGCCATATAGGAAAGTGGTCGTCTTGCCATGGGCGACGGCGTACAGCGCGAAAAGCTCACCAGTAGCGGCACTGGCGGCGAATAGGGCCGCCAAGGCCCGGCCGGTCGCGAGTAGGCGCTCTCCATCGTGTCGCTGGTCGGGGTTCGAAGTCATCGAATTTCCGATAGCGATTGATCGCGTCATCGCTGCATGCTCAACGAAGTAGGCCAAAAGCAGGACCGGGATGATCGTGGCAGCAATTTCGTAGAAAGGTAGGCGGATGTGCGCCCCGGCCTCGGAACCAGACCAAGTCATCGCCGCCGAAGGGGAGACGATCCATAGAACGCCTGCTAGAGCCGTTACCAAAGCGTTCGTCTCGCTCCCGAGCGAGTTCCAATAGAAGCGCCAAAGCCGCCGCATGGATCCAGGCTATTCGCCGCCTAGGATGCGCCTGTGTCGCCGTCGAGAGGGAAGCGGATCTCTTGGCAGTAAAGCCGCATAGGCATCCGGAGTGTTCTGTAAAATTTTCGCATGACGCTTTCGAAAACAGAGGAACTGCTTGCAGTGCAAGTCGCGTCCGGCGCGGTCCACGACCGGGTTCTACAGAAACTGCTGACGGTCTGTGACTTCGAGGTGTTTTCAATCGGGATCGGCCTGAGCTTCGTCGTCGGCGGCTCGATCATTTCGGGCACCTTGCTCTCTCCGGTCGGCATGGGAAAGCGCATGGACGCCACCTTGGCATCGGGGATATCCGAGGCAGTCGAGCGGTACGAGGAGGGTTCCGCTGAGCACACCGCCGCGACTGTCTGGATAAAGAAGATGGAATCTCACTTTGCCGACTCCATGCAGATCACCTACAAAGAGGAAGACGAACACCGAAAGGCAATCGCCGACCTCGCCGAGAAAAAGGGAGTTGAGCCAGCGGACCTGCCGTTTGAGGAGTTGTCGGACGACCTCGCCTTTGCGGATATCGAAAGTGAAGGTATCCGCAGCGCGCTCTCGCTTGAGAAAGCGACGATCTCCGGGCCGCCCGCCTTTGTGACGCATGAGATTGGAACGATTCGCATTCAGACGGCACAGATCGAAGCGTGGTGGATGAGTGGGATGGTCGACTCCAACCCGCCGGAGCCTCCTGCCGCATCAGATCCACCCGAGTAGCGCCGATTTTTGTACTGGCGCTGCTTGATCCCGCGATTGGCCGTCGTCAACTTTCTCGCGGGGCAGCTAACCCGGCTCGTCTCGAATCGGCTAATCCTGCTCACGCCGGACGCCGCCGACGTGGCATGCGTCAAGCGAAGGCTTGGTCGCGGATATGCTCGCTTGTGTGGAAATTGCAGCAATCGCAGTGGGTGCGGTGCTGGGCGCCGTCGCAATTTACCTTTCCTATATTGCCTGGCGCGATCGTCGGGGTCACGCGCAATTTCAATACGTGGTGACGACTGCGACCCAACTTGTGCCGGCCGCTTGGGCCGGGAGCCTCGGGTTGATCCATGATGGGGAAGCTGTCAACGACCCTGGCTGATAATTGCCCGCATCGTCAACGTCGGCGATAGAGCGATCAATGCCGAGGATTTCGAGACACCCTTGAAGTTGAAGCTCGCCGGCTCTCACGGGGTGGCTTCGGTCAACCAAACCGGGCAGCGCCCTTCCGACCTAGCGCCTCCCCTCGAAAGAGACGGAGACTCGGTTCTCGTACACCCAACGCTCTTCAATCCTGGAGACATGATCGAGTTGCAAGTCCTTACCACCGGCCAGCCGAAGGAAGTCGAGCTGCGCGGACGGCTCTCTGAGGTGACCTTCCGCCTACTTCCTCGCCTTCCCTACCCGCCAGGAGGTGGACCAGAGGGCGAAATGTTGGGACTAGATAAGTTCATGGCCATAGTCCTCCCTGTTGGTTGTGCGCTCGGCGTTGCCGTAGCTATTGCGCTCGACAAGAGCAGCAGCACGGCGGCTCGCATCGCAGTGCCGATCGGGTCGGTGCTTATCGGCTGCCTTTTCTTATGGCGCGAGCGCTGGCTGGTTCAGCGACGCGCGATGTTCAAGCCCGAACGGACGACTGGCACCTCGGAGCAGACGCGCACGACTGGTTGAGGCGCAGGTTGGGCTGCTGAACTTAGCTCGACGGGTGGGCGCCTCGGGACGGGGCCGTCGGCGGCTGCACGGCCTCGACCGAGGGCGAGGCCCTACAGCCCGATCTCCAGGCGGCCTCTGGACGATTCGCGCCGCTGGGCTTGTGTCCGCGACAGCGCCGACGCAGCTCGCGTTCCGCTCGCTCCTGGCGCACGCGCTTGGCGCCGCCCTCCGCCTTTGGTCCGAAAGCCCGCTGAGGGTCGGAAATGCCTGCCTCCTCCCGATAGCGCTCGATGACGGCAAGCGCGTGGTCCCACTTGTGCCCCTTCGCCGGGCTGGCTGGCCGCTCGCCCAGCTCGGCGATGGCGTAGGCAGGCGGGGCAACCTGCGCCGCCTGCTCCTCAACCGGGCGATGTCGTGAGCTGTGCGTTGGGCGCGGTCGCGCTCGGCGGCTTCGGGGAGGTGCGCAAGCTCCGCGCGCTTCGGTCGAGCGCGGCTGGGATCAGGTCGAGGGCGTGATCGAGCCGAAGTCACGCGCCGGCCGCCGTGCGGTGTCGCTGCTCGCGGTCCTGCGCTCCTTCCTTTGGGACTTCCTGGCGAGGACCGGGCGGAGTGGAGAGGAGCAGCTTTTTGGGCGCACCGTGGCCATCGCCTTTTACGCCTCGACGATAGACGGCAGGGCAAAGCGGGCCTAGTCAGCGCACAACAAACGCGAGCGCGAGAAGGCGGAGAAGGAGTCACGTGAGCCAGTGCCGCTGCCCCCGATCACGCTCCATGAGTGCCGGCATACCTTCGCCTCGCTGCTGATTGATTCCGGCGCCAACCCGAAGGCGATCCAGTAGTTCATGGGCCACGTGAAAGCCAGACGACCTTCAATGTCTACGAGCACCTGCTGCCGGGCAGTCACGACGAGGTTCGCAGGCGGATGGACGCCTACCTGCGCGGCAACGGCTCGACCGGCTGATTTCGGGCCGACTGTGGCACGGACTGTGGCACGGCGGGCTTTTGCGGCAATGCCGGAGGCGCCTTTCGCTCTCGCGGCCCTCGTTTTTGGCCTGCTAAGCCCTTCACAACAGAAAACGCCCCTCCGGGGAGGAGGGGCGCTTCTGGGGTTACTACAGGGAGGAGAGATATGTATCTCTATATATGTGGATCCGTGGGAGGTAGGTGAGCCCTGTTTTGTCGTGGGCGCCCATCGTGGGAAGCGACGGGGGCCATATTTACGACGCGGGGATCAGCCAAGAAGTCTTTGGTGTCTCTCTTTCATCGTCATCTCCACTTGAATCCTTGAACAGCGTACGAACATACGTGCGATTCGTGTGTGAGGCCGATCACAGAAAACCCTGATCGGTCGTGAGACGCACCCCAATGGACGGTCGCATACCCTCTTAAGGGGTCGATAAACCGCTCGATTTGGGCCTCGGCTGTAGCGTTGCCGCATGAAGAAGTCCCGGATAGACGCGGTTTTGGCCGAGCGTGGCCTGTTTCCATCGCGCACGGCGGCGGCGGGCGCGGTGCGTGCCGGGGAAGTCCGCGTCGGCCGGGACGGGCCGGTGGCTCTGAGGCCGAGCCAGCTGGTCGAGCCGGAGGCGACGCTGATCGTCGACGAGGGGCGGCGCTACGCCTCGCGCGGGGGCATCAAGCTGGAGAACGCGTTGGAGGCACTCGCGATCGACGTCCAGGGCCGTGAGTGTGCCGACGTCGGCGCCTCCACCGGCGGTTTCACCGACTGCCTGCTGCAGCGCGGCGCGGCGCGTGTGGCCGCGGTCGACGTCGCCTACGGCCAGATCGACGTGCGCCTGCGCGAAGATCCGCGGGTGACCGTGATCGAGCGCCTCAACGGCCGCGAGATGCTGCCCTCGGACCTGCCTTTTGCGCCGTCGCTGGCCACCGTCGACGTCTCCTTCATCTCGCTGACCAAGGTGCTGCCGGCGGTGGCACGTTGCCTCGTGCCCGGCGGCGAGGCGCTGGCGATGGTCAAGCCGCAGTTCGAGCTGGGCCGCAAGCGGGTCGGGCGGGGCGTCGTCCGCGACCTCGACGATCGGTGCGAGGCGATCCGGGTCGTCGCCGAGGCGGCTGGCGAGCTCGGCCTGCCGGTGCGCGGGGTCGCCTCCTCGGGCCTGCCCGGCCCGAAGGGCAACCGCGAGACCTTCGTCTGGTGCGGGGGCGGTCCGCCGGTGGCTGATCTGGACGGGGCGATCCTCGCCGCCGTGGAGGAGGACCGGTGAAGACCGCAGCGCTGATCACCCACTCGCATCCGCCCGCCGCCACCGAGGCGGTCGCGGTCGCCGTCCGCGTCGCCAAAGACGCTGGCTGGCGCCTGGTCGGCACCGAGGACGAGATCGCCAAGCACGGCGCCGCCGCCGCGGGCCTCGAGGTCGCCGGCGAAGGGGTGCACCCCGACCTCTGCCTGGTGCTGGGCGGTGACGGCTCGATCCTGCACGCGTTGCGCCGCTTCGCCGGCACCGGCGTTCCGGTCTTTGGGATCAACTTCGGCACCGTCGGCTTTCTCGCCGCGGTGGAGCGGGAGGAAGCCGACGCGGGAATCCAGCGCGCGCTCGCGGGCGAGATCGAGACGGTCGACCTGCCCGGGCTCGAGGTGGCGCTCACGGGCGCCTCCGGGATCGGGCTCAACGACATCACCCTGACCCGCCGGCCGCACGACCGGGTCGCGGAGCTGAGCTACCGCCTTTCGGGCGAGGAGGTCGGGCACGTCCGCTGCGACGGCCTCGTCGCCGCCACGCCGGTCGGCTCGACCGGATACAACCTCGCCAACCAGGGCCCGATCCTGGCCTGGGGCGTGAAGGGGTACGCGGTCAGCTACATCGCACCCCACTCGCTCACCGCCCGCGCCCTGGTCGTCGCCCCGGGCGACGTCCTCCACGTCGGCAACGCCGCCGGTCGCGAGCCGGTCGAAGTCGCGATCGACGGCACCCACTTCACCGACCTGCCGGCCGGCGAGGCGCTGGAGGTCTGTTTCGCCGAAGCGGTCGGGCGCCTGGCACAGCTGCCGGGAACCAGCTTCTACCAGCGCATTCGCGAGAAGTTCGGCCACTTAGCCGTCTGAGCCGAGGTGAGCGGTTCTTTAGGGTTGCCCGCCATGGAGCGCAAGTGGTGGACGCTGGTCATGGTCTCGATCGCGACGTTCATGCTGCTGCTCGACGTCACCGTCGTCAACGTCGCGTTGCCCGACATCCAGCGCGAACTCAACGCCAGCCTCTCCAGCCTGCAGTGGGTCGTCGACGCCTACTCGCTGACGCTTGCCGCCTTCCTGCTCACCGCCGGCTCCCTCGGCGACCGCCTTGGGCGGCGCCGCGTCTTCACGATCGGGTTCGGGATCTTCACCTTCGCCTCGTTCCTCTGCGGCATCGCCGAGGATCCGACCCTGCTCAACCTCGCCCGTGGGCTGCAGGGCGTCGGCGGCGCCGGGATGTTCGCCACCTCGCTGGCGCTGATCGGCCAGGAGTTCCACGGCAAGGATCGGGCGACGGCGTTCGGGGTCTGGGGGGCGACGGTCGGCGGCGCGGTCGCGGTGGGCCCGCTGGTCGGCGGGGTCATCACCGAGAGCCTCGGCTGGGAGTGGATCTTCTTCGTCAACGTCCCGATCGGGATCGCGGCGATGGTCCTGACCGAGCGCAAGATCGTCAACGTCTTCGCCAAGGACCCGGAACCGGTGGACGTGCCCGGGCTGATCACCTTCTCACTCGCCCTCTTCCTGTTGATCTTCGGCCTGATCCGGGGCAATCCCGAGGGCTGGGGCAGCCCGCTGATCCTCGCCTGCCTGATCGGCGCTGCCGTGCTGCTGACCGCGTTTGTCGTGATCGAGCGTCGCAGCGCCCACCCGATGCTCGACCTGACCCTCTTCCGCAAATCGGCCTTCAACGGCGTCTCCGCCGTCGCCTTCGGGCTCTCGGCCGGGATGTTCGCGATGTTCCTCTATCTGACCATCTACATGCAGGGGGTGCTCGACTACTCGCCGCTGGAGGCCGGGCTGCGCTTCCTGCCGTTGACGGTCCTCGGCTTCGTCGTCGCCCCGATCTCCGGTGCGCTCTCAAACAAGATCCCGATCCGCATCCTGCTCGGAACCGGCCTCGCGGTGGTCGGGATCGGCCTGCTGCTGATGCACGGCATCTCGCCCGACTCGGGCTGGACGACCCTGCTGGCCGGTTTCCTCGTCGCCGGCACCGGCATCGGCCTCACCAACCCGGGCATCGGTCAGGCGGCGATCGCCGTTGTCCCGGTGGAGAAATCCGGCATGGGGTCGGGCATCAACACGACCTTTCGCCAGGTCGGGATCGCCACCGGCGTCGCCGGGCTCGGGGCCGTCTTCCAATCGCGGGTCGACTCGAAGCTCGCCGAGCTGCTGCCGCGCGCTCCGGCTGGGCTCGGCGAAGTGGTCGCCTCGAGCGGCTCCCGTGGGGTCGCCGAGATGCCTCTGCCCCCGGCGATCCACGACAAAGCCGTCCACGCCGCCGACGTCGCCTTTGTCAGCGGCTTCAACGAGATCATCCTGATCGCCGCGATCCTCTCCTTCGTCGGCGCCGCCCTCGGGCTCGCCCTGGTTCGCTCCCGCGACTTCGTTCCCCAGGGCGCTCCGGCGGAGCCCGCCGGCTGAGCCGCAACTAGCGGAAATCCGGGCGGAGTCGGTCCGCCCCCGTTGCTACACAGACCTGGTGCTGCGCGAGCTCCGGATCGAGAACCTGCTGCTGATCGAGCGGGCGGAGCTGCGGCTCGGGGCGGGGCTGAACGCGATCACGGGGGAGACCGGGGCGGGGAAGACCGTCCTGGCTCACTCGCTCGACCTGCTGATGGGCGGCAAGGCGAAAGGGAACATCGTTCGACCCGGCGCCGCGGAGGCCTGGGTCGAGGGGGTCTTCGACCTGCCGGGGCGGTTGCTGGAGGAGCCCGAGCTGGAGGAGCTCGCGGAGAGGCTGCCCGAGGGCGCCGACGAGGTGGTGTTGGGACGGCGGGTCTCTTCCGCCGGGCGGACCAGCGCCTTCGTCGCCGGCCGCGCCGCGACGGCGGCCGACCTGAGGCTGCTGGGCGGGCGCCTGCTCTCCTTCTTCGGCCAGCACGAGCACCGCAAGCTGACCATCGCCTCGGCGCAGCTGGAGATCCTCGACGGCTTCGCGGGGCCCGAGCACCTGGAGACGCGGCGCTTTTATCGCGAGGCGCACCGCGAGTGTGGGGCGCTCGCCGCCGAGCTGGCCGAGCTGCGGGAGGCCGAAGGCTCGCGCGAGCGCGATCTCGACCTCTACCGCTACGAGCTTTCCGAGATCGAGGAGGTCGCACCCGATCCCGAGGAGCGGGCCGAGATCGCCGCCGAGCGCGCGCGCCTGCGCAACGCCGAGGACCTGCGCGAGGCGGCGGCCGGGGCTCACGCGGGCCTGGCCGGGGCCGAAGAGGACGGCGGCGGCGCCGCGGCCGCGCTGGCTCAAGCCGAATCCCTGCTCCAGAGCGCCGCCGGCCTCGACTCCGGCCTCGACGCGATCGCCGAGCGGGTCGCGGCGCTCACGGTCGAGCTCAGCGACGTCGGCTCGGAGCTGCGCGACTACGCCGAGAACCTGGAGGCCGACCCCGGGGCGCTGCTGGCGATCGAGGAGCGCCTTGAGGCGATCGACCGGTTGGAGCGAAAGCACGGGGGCAGCGTCGAGACGGTGCTCGCCCACGCCGAGCGCTGCCGGGCCGAGATCGCCCGGCTGGAGGGAGCCGAGGTGCGCGGAGCCGAGGCGGAGGCGGCGCTGGCGGCGGCCGAAGTGCGACGGCGGGATCTGGGCCAGAGGCTGAGCGACGGTCGCATCGCCGCCGTGGCGCCGCTGGAGGAGCGGGTCGCGGCGGAGCTGGACAGGCTCTCGATGGCGGGAGCCACGCTCGCGGTCGTGCTGGAGCCCCACCCCGGCGGCTACGGCGCCGCCGGGCGCGAGACGGTCGAGCTGCGGGTCGCCCCCAACCCCGGGATCGAGGCGGCGCCGCTGCGCGACGCGGCCTCCGGCGGCGAGCTTTCGCGGGTGATGCTGGCGCTGAGCGGGCTCGGCCAGGGCGGGAGCGTGGGCACGCTGGTCTTCGACGAGATCGACGCCGGCATCGGCGGCAACACCGCCCGCGTGGTCGGAGAGCGGCTGAAGGCGCTGGGAGCCGGGCGCCAGGTGGTCTGCATCACCCATCTACCGCAGGTCGCCTCGCTGGCCGACACCCATTTCCGGCTCGAGAAGCAGGTCGCCGACGGGCAGACCGTGGCGACCGTGGAGCACCTCGATGGCGAGGGCGTGGTCGGCGAGATCCGCCGCATGCTCGGCGGAGAACGCTCCGACGAGGCGGCCACCCGCCACGCCCGCGAGCTCCTGAAGGCCGCCTGACCAAGAGGGGCAAGGACGCAGGAAGCGCAGTGTGCTCTGCACACGAGCGCCCCGAGGACGCCGCTATGCGCCGGTCAGGCGGCCTTCAGGCTTGTCGAGCGCCGGTTGGGTGGCCTAACCTGGGTCGGTGGCCACCACCAGTCGCCGTCGCCTTCCTGCCTTGCTCGGGCGTCGCAACGGCCCACGGTCCGAGGCGCCGATCGAGGGCACCGCCCGCCTGGGGGAGCGGACCAAGCATCTGGTCAAGCGCCTGCGTCCCGGCGACGTCGCGGTCGTCGACCACGTCAACATCGACCGCATCGCCGCCGAGGAGCTGATCGAAGCCGGCGTCGTGGCGGTGCTGAACGCCTCCGAGTCCTCCGATGGCCGCTATCCGAACGCCGGGCCGCTGATGCTGGCGCGTGAGGGTATTCGCGTCCTCGACGCCCCCGGCGCCGGGCTCTTCGAGCTGCTCAAAGACGGCGACACGGTGCGGATCGACGGCACCGCGGTGAAGATCGGCGACCAGGAGGTTCTGCGCGGCCGCGTCCTCGACGTGCCGCAGCTGGAACTCCAGCTGGAGCAGCAGCGCGAGCGGATCGACGAGGCGCTGGCCGAGTTCGCCGAAAACACCGTCGCCCACGTGCGCCAGGAGACCGACCTCTTGACCGGGAGCGTCGAGTTCCCGTCCACGGGGGCCTCCTTCCGCGACCGCCACGTGCTCATCGTCGTCCGCGGCGACCGCCACCGCCGCGACCTGAAGGCGCTGCGCGCCTACATCCGCGACGTGCGCCCGCTGATCGTCGCCGTCGACGGCGGCGCCGACGGAGTGCTGGAAGCGGGGCTGAAGCCCGACCTGATCCTGGGTGACATGGACTCCGCCAGCGACGGGGCGCTCGCCTGTGGGGCCGAGCTCGTGGTCCACGCCTACCCCGACGGGCGCGCCCCGGGTCGCGAGCGCCTGGTCGAGGCCGGCCTTGCGCACACCGTCGTCCCCGCCGCCGGCACCAGCGAGGACGTGGCGATGCTGATGGCCTACGAGAAGGGGGCGACGCTGATCGTCAGCGTCGGCGCTCATTTCAACCTGATCGAGTTCCTCGACCGCAAGCGCGGCGGCATGTCCTCGACCTTCCTCACCCGGCTGCGGATCGGCGAGAAGCTGGTCGACGCAAAGGGGGTGAGCCGGCTTTACAACCCCAGCTCGACCCTGGCCCCTGTCGGCCTCTTCGTGCTCGCCTTCCTGATCCTGTTGACGATCCTCGTCATCACCTCCCCGGCGCTGAACGACATCTTCGAGCTGTTCTGGCTGAAGATCCGCATCTGGCTCGGCGTCTAGCGGGCGCGAGATCGACCATCTAGCCTTCGACCGCAATGAGCGCGGAACGAGCAAGCATCCATATCTGGTTCTCTGCGCCGCGAGTGAAGCGCGATAAGTCGTAATGGGTTACAGCAGGCGCTACCACGCAACTTCGTTGATCGCCGTGTTCCTGGCGCTGGCGATCGGGATCCTGATCGGCGCCGAGTTCGGCGGCGACGCGCTGACCAGCACCCGCAAGAACCTCGAGGCGAGTCTCGTCAACAACCTCCAGGACGCCCGCTCGAAGGCCGACGAGCTGAACGCCGAGCTGGGGCGGGCGAACGAGTTCGCCGACCGTGTCTACCCGGCGCTGACGCGCGACCAGCTGGAGGGGAAACGGCTCGCGATCGTCGCCCTCGGGGGCCTGCCCAGCCAGGACATCGCGGTGGTCGAGGAGACGCTGGCGCCGACCGGGGCCAAGCTGGTCGGGGTCGGGGTGGTGCGCGAGCCGGTCGACCTCGAGGGGCTCACCGGCGACCTCGCCAAGACCCGCTTCGCCGACGTCGAGAGCAATCCCGAAACGCTGACCGCGCTCGGCGTCGGCGTCGGCCGCCAGCTGGTGCGCGGCGGCACCCTGCCCGAGGTCGTGCGCGGCCACCTCTTCTCGCGCGCCAGCGGCAGCTTCGGCGCCCTCGACGGGGTCGTCGTCATCCGCAACCAGCCGCAGGACCTGGGCCCGGTCCAGCGCACCACCGCCGGCACGCTGGAAAGCGGGCTGCTGAGCGGGATCACGGCGACGCGAACGCCGGCGACGGGGGTCGAGACCTCAGACGCGGACCCCTCCTCGATCTCCTTCTTCCAGGGCAACGACCTCTCCAGCGTCGACGACATCGAGCTGACCGCCGGGCAGTTGGCGCTGGTCTTCACGATGCTCGGTGCCGAGGGCAGCTTCGGGGTCAAGAGCAGCGCCGACCGCCTGCTGCCGGATCTGCTGACCCAGGGCCCCTGAGGTGTACTGGGTCGGGTTCCCGTTGGCGATCGGGCTCTCGCTCTGGCTGGTTCCGGCGGGGGCACGGGGGCTGCGCGACGCCGGGCTGGTGCGCGAGAACTACCGCGGTGCGGCGCTCGCCTTCCCACTGGGGGCGGTGCTGGCCACGGCGGCGCTGGTTGCCCTGGCCCCGCTCGCCGTCCTCAACGACCGCGCCGACCTCGACCTGCTCGACCCCGACCTCCGCCGCTGGCTGCCCTACCTGCTGGGGATCGCCTTCCTCGGCTTCCTCGACGACGCGCTCGGCCAGGGCGCCGCGGCCACGTCCCCGCGCGGCTGGCGCGGTCACTGGCGGGCGCTGCGCGAGGGCAGCCTCTCGACCGGGGCGATCAAGGCGATCGGGGCGCTGGCCCTGGCCGCCTACGTGGTCTCCGGGCGCGGGCTGGAGGACTGGCGCTATGTCGCCGATGTGGCGTTGTTGATCCTCGCCACCAACCTGGGCAACCTGCTCGACCTGCGGCCGGGGCGGGCGGAGAAGGGGCTGGCGCTGCTCGGAGCGGGGCTCTGCCTCGGCGCCTGGACGCTGGCCCCGATCGAGCTGCTCGGCATCTTCGCCGGGCCGATCCTGGTCGGCGCCTGGCTGACCCTGGGTGAGCGGGCGATGCTGGGCGACACCGGCTCGAACCTGATCGGAGCCGTCGCCGGCGTCTGGCTCCTGACCGTTCTCGGCGGCGACGGGCGTTTGATCGCCCTCGCCGCGGTCGCCGCGTTGACGATTTACGGGGAGTTGCGATCTATTTCGGCGACCATCGATTCGGTTCCGCCACTGCGCTGGCTAGACTCGCTCGGCAGAGCATGAATCCCTCCCACAAAGGCGACACCAGGTTCATTTTCGTCACCGGCGGGGTGGTTTCGGCTCTTGGGAAGGGGATCGCGGCCGCCTCGATCGGGCGCCTGCTCGTCTCCCGCGGCTACCGCGTCCAGCTGCAGAAGTTCGACCCCTACATCAACGTCGACCCGGGGACGATGAGCCCCTTCCAGCACGGCGAGGTCTTCGTCACCGAGGACGGGGCGGAGACCGACCTCGACCTCGGCCACTACGAGCGCTTCACCGACGAGAACACCTCGCGCGCCTCCAACGTCACGGCCGGCGCGGTCTACAACTCGGTGATCCGGCGCGAGCGCCGCGGCGACTACCTCGGCGCCACCGTGCAGGTGATCCCGCACATCACCAACGAGATCAAGCAGCGCATCTTGATCGTCGCCGAGTCGCAGGCGGTCGACTTCGTGATCACCGAGATCGGCGGCACCGTCGGCGACATCGAGTCGCTGCCCTTCCTCGAGTCGATCCGCCAGCTCTACACCGACATCGGCCCGAAGCGCTGCATGTTCGTCCACCTCACGCTGGTGCCCTACGTCGGCCACGCGGGCGAGCTGAAGACGAAGCCGACCCAGCACTCGGTCAACGAGCTGCGCCGGATCGGGATCCAGCCGCACGCGCTGGTCTGCCGCTCCGAAGGTCGCCTCGACCGCGAGATCCGCACCAAGATCGCCCTCTTCGCCAGCCTTCCGGTCGACGCCGTCATCTCCGCCCACGACGTCGACAACATCTACAAGGTGCCGCTGGTCTTCCGCGCCGAGGGGGTCGACGACCTCGTCCTCGACCACTTCGGGATGGAGGCGCCTTCGCCGGACCTGGCCGAGTGGGAGGCGATGGTGCGCAGCGCCGACTCCGCCGAGGGCAAGGTGCGAATCGCCGTCGTCGGCAAGTACGTGCAGCTGGCCGACGCCTACAAGTCGGTAATCGAGGCGGTCGAGCACGGCGGCTTCCACCACGGCGTCGAGGTCGAGGTCGAGCTGGTCGACTCCGAGAACCTCGACCCGGAGAAGCTCGAGGGTTGCGACGGAATCCTCATCCCCGGCGGCTTCGGAGAGCGCGGCATCGAGGGCAAGGTGCAGGCGGCGAGGATCGCCCGCGAGCGCAAGATCCCCTACCTGGGGATCTGCCTCGGGATGCAGATCGCCGTGGTCGAGTTTGCCCGCAGCGTGGCCGGCATGGAGGGCGCCAACTCGGCCGAGTTCGATCCGGAGACGCCGTTCCCGGTCGTCGACCTGCTGCCGGAGCAGAAGGAGGTCTCCGACATGGGCGGCACGATGCGGCTCGGCGCCGACCCGGTGAAGCTGCACGAGGGCACGAAAGCGCGGGAGATCTTCGGCGAGGCCGTCATCTACAAGCGCCACCGCCACCGCTACGAGGTCAACAACCAGCTGCGGCGCCGGCTCGAAGACGAGGGGCTGGTCTGCGGCGGCACCTCGCCGGACGAGCGCCTGGTCGAGATGGTCGAGCTGCCCGACCACCCCTTCTTCGTCGCCTCCCAGTACCACCCCGAGTTCAACTCCCGGCCCAACCGCCCCGAGCCGCTGTTCCGCGAGTTCGTCGGCGCCGCCGCCCACCACGCCGGCGAGAAGCCGGCTGGGGAGGCGGAGCTGGAGCCGGCCGAGGACGCCGAGACCGGCGACGTCGGCGCTTCGCGCTCGGCCTGACGTAGCCTTGGCGGCGTGAGCTCGCGCCGCCTCAACGAGACGTTCGTCCGTCTCTGCGAGATCCGCAGCCCGACCGGAGAGGAGCGCGAGGTCGCCGACACGGTCGCCGCCGAGCTGCGGGCGCTGGGGCTGGAGGTGAGCGAGGACGACGCCGCCGGGCCCGCGGGTGCCGGCGCCGGCAACCTCTTGGCCCGCCTGCCCGGGCGCAGCGACGAGTGGGTGATGTTCTGCGCTCACCTCGACACCGTCCCCCACCGGGGACAGATCGAGGTCGTCGAGGACGAAGGCTTCTTCCGCAGTCGCGGCGAGACGATCCTCGGCGCCGACAACAAGGCCGCCGTCTCCGTCTTCCTGGAGCTGGTCGCGCGCCACGCCTCCGAGCCGCCGCCGGTCGGGATCGAGCTGGTCCTGACCGTCGCCGAGGAGCAGGGGCTGCGGGGGGCGAAAGCGTTTGACGCCACCGTCCTGCGTTCGCGGACCGGGTTCGTCCTCGACCATGCCGGGCCGGTCGGCGAGGTGATCGTCGCCACCCCGACCCAGCAGAAGATCCTCGCCGACTTCGCGGGGGTGGAGGCGCATGCCGGCATCCGGCCCGAGGACGGCAGCAGCGCGATCGCCGCCGCCGCCGCCGCGATCTCGCGGATGGAGCTGGGGCGGCTGGACGAGCGGACGACCGCCAACGTCGGCCTGATCGAAGGCGGCACCTCGGGCAACGTCGTCCCCGGGCACTGCTGGATCCAGGCGGAGGCGCGCAGCCTCGACGCGGGGCGGGCGGCCGAGGTGGCGGGGCAGATCTCCGACGCCTGCGCCTGGGGCGCCAGCGAGCACGGTTGCGACGTCGACGTGCGCCTGGAAGAGTTGTTCCGCGGCTACGAGGTGCCGCCCTCCTCGCCGGCGCTGGGCCTCGCCGAAGCGGGGCTGCGGAGCGCTGGGCTGGAGCCGGTGCGGGCGGCGATCGGGGGCGGCAGCGACGCCAACGTCTTCCGCCTCGGCGGCTTCGATGCGGTCCTGCTGGCGAACGGGACCGACGCGGTGCACACCGCCGACGAGCACGTGCCGGCGGCCAGCCTGGAGAAGATGCTCGAGGTCTGCGAGGGGATCGTCGCCGCGGTGTCTGCGGGCGACGGCGGCGATGCGGGGGAGCGCACGCAGTCGGGCGAGCTCGCGGAGTCGGACGAGGCGTGAGCGGCCGCCTGGCGCTGCGCCGCGGTGTCGTCGTCAGCGCCGAGCCGCTGACTGTCGAGGTCGGGGGCGAGCGGCGGGCGGCCTGGGCCGACACGGCGCTGCTCGGCGAGATGCAAGAGGGCGACGAGGTGGTCGTCAACGTCGCCGCGCTCGATCTCGGGCTCGGCTCCGGCGGCTTCGACGTCGTCCACGTCAACCTCACGCGCGGCCTCGCGGGCACGGCCCCGGCTGATGGCGATCACGTGATCAAGCTCAACTACACCTCGCTCCAGCACCCCGTGCGGCCGGCCGAGTCCCTCGAGTCGACTGAAGCCGGGGCGGTGGTCTCGGTCCTGGTCCTGCCGCTCCACGGCCACCTCGCCGCGGCGGCCTGGGCCGCCGCCCAGGCCGTTCCCGGCATCCGCATCGGCTACGTGCAGACCGGCGGCGGCGCCCTGCCGGGCTCGCTCTCGCGCGACATGGTCGAGCTGCGCGAGAGGGGCCTGCTCTGTGGCCACGTCACCGCCGCTCCCGCCTACGGCGGCGAGCACGAGGCGCTCAGTGTCGTCGGCGCCCTCGACGCCGCCGCCGGGCTCGGCTGGGACGCAGTCCTGGTCGGCCCCGGCCCCGGCATCATCGGCTCCAACACCGAGTTCGGCCACGGCGGCATGGCGGCTCTCGACAACGCCCATGCCGCCCTCTCGCTGCGACTCCCGACCCTGATCTCCCCGCGCCTCTCCTCCAGCGATCCCCGGGAACGCCACGTCGACGTCAGCCACCACACCTACACCGCCCTCGAGCTCCTCCTCGCCCCGGCCGACGTCGCCGTCCCGGCCGGAGAGGACGCGATCCGCGCCGCTCTCGAGGCAGCTCCCGGGCCCCATCGCCTCCGCTCCGCCCCCGCCGACCTCGACGGCTACGCCGACTCGGGTCTGCCGGCCACCACCATGGGCCGCTCCCTCGAGGAAGACCCTCTCTTCTTCGCGGCTCCTCTCGCCGCGGGCCGCCTGCTGGCGGAGTAACCCGCCCGTCGCGAGCGTGGGCCGCTTGTTGCGGCGAGAGGTGTGCACTCCGTCGCCGAGAAGCTCGCGTCATGGCAATCGCTGTCAAACCCGCCGCTCTGCCCGCTCCCGCCTCGCCGGGGGCTGACGCCCGCTTCGAGGGCCTGGTCCTCGACTTCCTCTCCTACCTGGAGCTCGAGCGGGGCCTCTCCCGCAACACGCTGAACGCCTACCGCACCGACCTTCTCCAGTACGGCGAATATCTCTCCGCCCATGAAGGGGACGCGCTGCTGGCCCGTCCCGCCGACGTCGCCGACTTCCTCGCCGAGCTGGCCACGGGCGAGGGCCGGCCGGCCTGCTCGGCCTCGACCATCCACCGCAAGGCCGCCTGCCTGCGCTCCTTCTACAAGCACCTGCGGCGCGACGAGCTGATCGGCGACGACCCCACCGCCGCCCTGACCGCGCCCCGGCGCGCGAAGAAGCTGCCGCAGGTGCTCAACTACGCCGAGGTGCAGAAGCTGCTCGCGGCGCCGCGCGGTAGCGAGCCGACGACGCTGCGCGACCGGGCGCTGCTGGAGGTCATGTACGCCTGCGGGCTGCGGGCCTCGGAGACGATCGGGCTGGAGCTGGCCGACATCGACATGCGGGAGGGCTTCCTGCGGGCCCGCGGCAAGGGCTCGAAGGAGCGGCTGGTGCCGCTCGGGCGGCAGGCGATCGCGGCGATCGGCGCCTACCTGCGCGGCGGCCGCTCGAAGCTGATCGGCGAGCGCCACGAGCCGAAGCTGTTCGTCAACTTCCGCGGGGGCCCGCTGACCCGCCAGGGCCTCTACAAGATCGTCCAGCGCCACGCTCGCGCGGCCGGCCTCGGCGGCCGCATGAGTCCCCACACCCTGCGCCACAGCTTCGCCACCCACCTGCTGGCCGGCGGCTGCGACCTCCGCGCCGTGCAGGAGATGCTCGGCCACGCCGACATCTCGACGACCCAGATGTACACGCACCTCTCGGGCGACCGCCTCAAGGAGGTCTACTTCCAGGCACACCCCCGGGCCAGCGAGGACTGAGGGGCTGGACGTGCGCTGCGGTTGTTCTTTGTCGCCCACAGGGCGACAAAGAACAACCGCACATCCAGTAGAACTGCGGGATGCCGGAGCTGCCCGAGGTGGAGACCGTTGCCCGCCAGCTCGAGCCGGAGCTGGAAGGGCATCGGATCGAGGCGCTGGAGGTGCTCGACGAGCGCTGGGCGCGGCCGGTCCCGGCGGCTGAGCTGGCCAAGGCGGTCAGCGGGCGCACGATCGAAGGGCTGGGGCGGCGGGGCAAGTACCTGCTGCTGGCGCTCGAGGGCGCGCGGACGCTGGTGATGCACCTGCGGATGACCGGCAACCTGGTCCTTGTCGAGGGCGAGGACGTGCTCGACCCTTCCGAGGGCCGGCGCCTCTACGAGGCGGAGCGCTCGACCTCGGCCCGCCACCTGCGCGCCCGCTTCGTCCTCGACGACGGCCGTGAGGTCTGGTTCACCGATCCGCGCCGCTTCGGCGAGGCTTTTCTGATCGACGACGTGGATCTCGAGGCCCGCTTCGCGGGGAGGGTCGGTGTCGAGCCGCTCTCCCCCGAGTTCACCGCAGAGGCGCTGGGCGCGATGGCTGCCGGGCGCACGGCGCCGCTGAAGTCGTTCCTGCTCGATCAGTCCGGGGTAGCGGGCATCGGCAACATCTACGCCGACGAGGCCCTCTATCGAGCGCGCCTGCACCCGCTCTCTCCGGCCGGCTCGATGAAGTCTGAGCACCTGGAGGCGCTGCGCGATGCTGTCGTCGCCGCGCTGGAAGCCGGCATCGACCACGGCGGCTCCTCGATCGACGACTACCGCGACGGGCGCGGCGAGAAGGGGACGATGCAGGACGAGTTCCTGGTCCACACCCGCGAGGGCCAGCCCTGCCCCTCCTGCGCTGGCGAGATCGTCCGCATCGTCGTCGGCGGCCGCTCCACTTATTTCTGCCCCAGCTGCCAGGTGAAGCTGCGCAAACGGCCACGGCGCCGCCCGCCCCGGAAGCGCTCCGCCTAGGCGACGCTCGCCGTCCGGTCCGTCGGTCACCTTTGGTTCCGTGGCCGGAAAGTCGGTGAAGACGGAGGCGATCGTCCTGCGCAGCATTCGCTACGGAGAGGCGGATCGCATCCTCCACCTCTACTCCAAGACCCGGGGGCGCATGGGCGCGATCGCCAAGGGGGCGCGGAAACCGAAGTCCCGCTTCGGCGGTCGCCTGGAGCCGTTCTTCCGGCTCGACCTGATCCTGCACGAAGGCCGCGGCGACCTGATGACGGTGACCAATGTGGCGACGATCGACGGCTATCCGCACCTGCGCTCCTCCGGCCCCGCGCTCTCCGCCGGCGCCCGAGCCTGCGACGCGATGCTGCGCCTGCTCGACTCGGCCGAGCCCAACCTGCCCGGCTACAACCTGCTCAGCCGCTACCTGGCGCTGCTCGACGACCCCGGGCAGCCCGGCGCCGCGGGCCTGGAAGTGGCGCTCTCCTTCCGGCTGAAGCTGGCGATGGTCGCCGGGTTCGCCCCCGAGCTGGCCTCCTGCGCCCGCTGCGGCGAGGCCGAGCACCTGGCCGGGTTCTCCGGCGCCGCCGGAGGAGTCGTCTGTGCCGGTTGCGAAGCCGGCGCCTTCGGGCTCTCCGAGGACGCGCACCGGTTCATGGTCGAGGCTCTGGCGCAGCCGCTGGCGGCGGCGCCTTCAGCTGAGCCGCTGGCCCTGCGCCAAGTCGAGCGCGCTGTCGGCGAGACTCTGGAGCACCACGCCCACGTCCAGCTGAGAGCTGCCGCGTAGAGGGGGAGGGAGGGACTCGGCGGAGCCTCCCCGCTTTTGCTCCGCCGAGTCCCTCCCTCCCCCTTTGCAAGCCCCTCTCCTTATGATCGACGGGTGCCAGTAACCGCCGAGTTCCAGGGCCGCATATCCGCCTGGGAGGCTGAGTTCCTCTCAGAGCATGCGACGCGCTCCTATCCCGCGCGGCGCGTCGTGGAGGAGGCGGACAGCCCGCTGCGGACGCCGTTCCAGCGCGACCGGGATCGGATCGTCCACTCCAAGTCGTTTCGCCGCCTCAAGCACAAGACCCAGGTCTTCGTCGCCCCCGAGGGCGACCACTACCGGACCCGGTTGACCCACACGCTGGAGGCCTGCGGGATCGCTCGCACGGTCGCCCGGGCGCTGGGCCTCAACGAGGACCTGACCGAGGCGATCGGGCTCGGTCACGACCTCGGCCACCCGCCCTTCGGCCACGCCGGCGAGGATGCGCTCGACGCCGCCCTGCGCGAGCGCTGCGGCAGCGGCTTCCGCCACAACGAGCACTCGCTGCGGGTGGTCGAGGTGCTCGAGCGCGACGGCCACGGCCTCAACCTGACCGAGCAGGTCCGCGACGGCATTCTCAACCACAACGGGCCGACCAAGCCGGCGACGCTGGAGGGGAGGATCGTCAAGCTGGTCGACCGTGTCGCCTACATCAACCACGACATCGACGACGCCCTGCGGGCGGGGATCCTGCGCCCGGCGGACCTGCCTACGGCCGAGATCGAGCTGCTCGGGCCGACCGGCTCGCTGCGGATCGACACCCTCGCTCGCGACATCGTCGAGCGCTCCGAGGGCGCCGGCGACATCGTCCAGGGCGAGGAGATCGGCGGCGCGATGCTGCGCCTGCGCAAGTTCATGTTCGACCGCGTCTACCTGGGACCGCAGGCCCAGCGCGAGCACGAACGGGTCGAGCGCACGATGCGCGGCCTCTTCGACCACTATCTCGAGCATCCGGACGAGCTGCCCCGCTGGGACCCGGCGGCCGACGAGTGCCAGCGCGTCGCCGACTACATCGCCGGCATGACCGACCGCTTCTGCATCGCCAAGTTCACCGAGCTGACGATCCCCGAGGAGGCGCGCTTCTGATGGCGCTGATCTCCCCCGAGAGCCTGGAGCGGGTGAAGCAGACGGCGGACATCGTCGAGGTCGTCTCCGCCCACACCGACCTGCGCCGCCAGGGCGCCCGCTGGACCGGCCTTTGCCCCTTCCACGAGGAGCGCACGCCCTCGTTCTCGGTCGACGGCCAGGAAAAGCTCTACCACTGCTTCGGCTGCGGGGTCGGCGGCGACGTGATCAAGTTCGTCGAAGAGAAGGAGGGTCTGGGCTTCGCCGAGGCGGTGGAGTTGCTCGCCGACCGCTACGGAGTCGAGCTGGAGCGCGAGCAGGAGGACCCGCGGGCGGAGGCCAAGCGCCAGCACCGGCGGCGCCTGGAGCAGCTGCTGGAGCGGACCGCGGCCTTCTACGCCAGTTACCTCTGGGAGTCCAAGGAGGCCGGCAAGGCGCGCGAGTACCTCGCCGAGCGCGGCCTCGGCGAGGAGGTCCTGCGCGCCTTCGGTGTTGGCTACGCGCCCAGCGCCTGGGACAAGATCCTGGTGCGAGGCCAGCGGGCCGGGTTCAGCGTCCAGGAGCTGCACGGGGTCGGCCTGGTCCAACGCGGCAAGGGCGGCGGCGAGTACGACCGCTTCCGCTCGCGGATCATGTTCCCGATCCGCGACCGCCGCGGCCGCACCCTCGGCTTCGGCGGGCGGGCGATGCGCTCCGACCAGGGGGCCAAGTACGTCAACACGGCGGAGACCGACTTCTTCCACAAGAGCCAACTTCTCTACGGGGTCGACAAGGCGAAGGCGGCGATCGCCAAGGCGACGCGCGCGGTCGTGGTCGAGGGCTACACCGACGTGCTGGCGCTACACCAGGCCGGGGTGGAGGAGGCGGTCGCGGTGATGGGCACGGCGATCACGGGCGAGCAGGTCGCGACGCTCTCGGGGATGGTCGAGGAGGTTGTGCTGGCGCTCGACGCCGACTCGGCCGGCCAGGAGGCGATGCTGCGCGCCCAGCGCGTCGCCGCCGGGCGCCGGATGCGGCTGCGGGTGGCGGCGATGCCGGCGGGCGAGGACCCGGCCGAGATGGTCGCGGCGCCGGGTGGCCAGGAGCGCTTCCGGGCGCTGGTCGACGCCGCCGTGGAGCTCAACGCCTTCCAGGTCGGGCTGGTGCTCGACCGCACCGACGTCGCCTCCCCGGCCGAGCGCGACCAGGCGCTGACCGAGGTCGCGCCGATCCTCGGCGCGATGGGGGAGACGGCGAGCCGCGACGACCTGGTCCGCCAGGTGGCCGAGCGGCTCGACCTCGAGCCGGCGATGGTGATGGGCCGGGTGGTGGCGGCGCGGCCGGCCAGCGGCGGCGCCGAGCAGACCCCGGCGCCGCGTGACGGCGCCCCGGCGCCGGCGCCGCGCAAGGCCGCGCCGCTGACCTCGCGCGAGCGCCGTGAGCGGGCGCTGCTGGCGATGTGCATCGCCCTGCCGGCGGAGGGCGGGAGCTACCTTGAGCGCCTCACCGACTCCCACCTC
This sequence comes from uncultured Solirubrobacterales bacterium, assembly GCA_963762325.1. Lineage (GTDB taxonomy): Bacteria > Actinomycetota > Thermoleophilia > Solirubrobacterales > 70-9 > VAYN01. The sequence goes on from CAVXKQ010000014.1 coordinate 101,674, forward strand.
TCGCCAACGGGATTACGTGCCGCCTCCTGGCTGCGGGAGCACCCGGGCGACCCCGCCTCGAACCTCCCCCATGACGACGGCGAGCTGAGCGGCCTGATCACCGAGCTGGTGATGCTGGCCCACGACGAGCCGGCCTCGCGGGAGGCGATGGAGCTGAACTTCCTCCTGCTGGACCAGCGCCGCATCGAGCACGAGATCGCCGCCGCCGGCGAGCGCGACGACTACGAGCGTCGCGCCGCCCTCAGCCGCGAGCGCGCCGCCCTGGTCGAGCGCATCGCCCGCACCCAGCGGGTCGAGAGCTGATTCCCGCCCCGGTCGGGTAAATTCCGAGCGGTCCGGGCACGCCCCGGGCTCGCCGTTCCGGGGTAGCTCAATCGGCAGAGCATTCGACTGTTAATCGAAGGGTTGTGGGTTCGAGTCCCACCCCCGGAGCTCACTAGGTGCGTTCTCGCGCCTTGGCTCGCGCCAGCTGCTCGATCAGCTCGGCGCCGCGCCTGGCGCCGTCGTTCTCGCGTCCCCAGGCGGCGATCCTCTCGGCGCCGGCTGCGAAGGATTGGTCCTGGAGGATGCGCCGGGCGGCCCAGCGCAGCGGCGCCGGGCGGCACAGCCGCCACGGCAGCGAGAGGCCGGCCCGCGCCCAGTCGACCCGCATCGCGGTCTCGCTCATGTCGCCGGTGATCGGGGAGATCAGGACCGGGGTGCCGGCGCCGAGGGCGCGGGCGACGGTGCCGTGACCGCCGTGGGAGACGACCAGGGACGCCGCCGGCATCAGCTGGCTGTAGCTGAGCCACTCGACGAGGACGGCGTTGGGCGGCACCTCGACCGGGCGCTGCGGAACGACGCGGTTGGTCGTCGCCACCACCCGCACCGGTTCCGCGGCCAGCGCCTTCAGCGCGGTGCGGACCAGGTGGTTGCCGGAATCGTGGGCGGTGCTGGGGGCGACCAGCACCAGGGGGAGGTCTCCCGGCGGCAGCTCGATCTCCGGGTGGGGCAGCTCGAAGGTCATCGGCCCGGTCACCTCGACCCCCGCCGGCCACTGCCGCGGATACTCGAGCTGGGGATAGGTGGCGACCAGCGCCAGATCGGTGCTGATGCCGCCGTGGAAGTGCTCGACCGGTGGCAGATCGAGCCGCTGGCGCTGCTGGTTTAGGTCGCGCCGCCCGTGCTCGAGGCCGACGTCGATTGCCCGGTGGCCCGTTCGCCAGATTGTCCGCCCCAGCGGCGTCCGCGGCGGCTTCATCCCGATCGCGAAGAAGGGCTGGCCGGGCACGACGATCGGGTAGATGTGGGGGATCAGCGTCGCCAGCGGCACCCCCGCCCGTTCGGCCGCCAGCGCCGGCGCCAGGGTGAGGATGTCGCTGACGACGACGTGAGGGCGCATCTCCTCGAGCAGCGGCAGCAGCGCCCGCGCCGCCTCGGCGGCGTGCTGCCCGTCGAGCGAGTCCGGCTCCGGCGGGGGAAACATCCGGTATTCCTCGGCGGCGGCGAATCCCAGCCCCGCCCCCTCGACCGCCGCCCGCCGCTCCTCCCAGGTCTCGATCACGACCTCGTGCCCGCGCCCCGCCAGCGCTCGCCCCAGGGAGATCGCCGGAAAGACGTGGCCGGGATCGCCGAAGGCGGCGACTAGGACGCGCAGTGACGAGGTCCGGACGTCGCCAGTCAAGGACGCAGGGAGCCTGAATGGCAGCGCCATTTAGGCGACCGAGGACGCCGAATGGCGACGTCCGGGGCCGTCACGGGGTATCGAGGCCCTCGCCGGGGCGAGTGAAGACAATCTCGGGCACGTGGCAGTTGGGCGACGTGTGGAGGAGGAAGCGCACCGCCTCGCCGAGGTCGGCGGGCTGGATCATCGCCTCGGCCGGAACCTGGCCCTTGGCGAACTCGGTCATCGGCGTGTCGACGAAGCCCGGAGCCAGGGCGGTGCACTGGATCCCGGCGCCGCCGGCCTCGCGGTGGGTCGACTGGGTGAAGTTGATCACCGCGGCCTTGGTCGCGGCGTAGATCGAGAGCCACGCCTGGCCGCCTTTGCCGGCGATCGAGGCGGTGTTGACGATCAGCGCCTTGCCGTGCTCGGCGCCGGCCTCGCGCAGCAGCGGCAGTCCCTCGCGGGTACCGAGGATCAGGGCTCGCAGATTGACCGCCAACTGCATGTCGAGGTGCTTGGTCTGGATTTCCTCCATCGGCGCCCCGATGCCGACGCCGGCGTTGTTGACGAGGGTGTCGAGGCGACCGTAGGCGGCGCGGTGGGCGGCGAAGGCGGCGAGGACGTCGTCCTCCTCGGTCATGTTGGCGGCGACGGTCTGAACCTCGAAGCCGTCCTCGCGCAGTCCCGCCGCGGCTTGCTCCAGCTTCTCCGGGCGCCGCGCCGAGACGGTCAGCGCGTAACCCTCTTCGGCCAGCACCCGGGCGATCGCCAAGCCGATCCCGCTCGACGCCCCCGTAACCAATGCAGCTCGCTCCGCCATCTCGCTCTCCTCCTGTTTCGGTGCCGCCGCGCACCCTAGCGGCCGCATCGAGGGGGTGTTCGGCACTCCGGCGCCTGCCCTTGTCTGAATAACATGGCGCCGATGCGCCCCCCCCGCCTGGCCCCGGCCCTCGTCTGCCTGCTGTGTGCCGCGGCGCTGCTGGCCGGTTGCGGCGACGATTCGGGCTCCACCGACTCCACCTCGGCCGCGGGTGGGAGCGGCCAGAGCCGGCCAGCGCCGCCGAAGAGCGCGTTCCCCAATCCGGACGGCAGGAGCCTCCGGGAGCTGCTGAAGGCCGCGGACGGCCCAGCCGAACTCGTCGTCTCCCCGGCCGCGATGGCTTTCTACAAAGGCGAGAATCGCTACCCCTTCGGCGTCTTCGAGCGCGACCGCACCCAGGTGCCTGATGCCGAAGTCGCCCTCTACTTCGCCCGGACCCCGAAGCCCGAGTCGGGCGCGAGATCGAAGACGGGCAGTAAAGGCGCCGCCGCGAAAGCCGAGGCCGACGCCCTCGACCAGCCCGCCGCCGGCCCCTTCCCCGCCGCGATCGAAAGCCTCGCCACGCTGCCCGCCTTCCGGGCCCAGACGACCAGCAGCGACCCCGATGCGGCCAGCGTCGTCTACTCGACCGAGGTCGACTTCCCCCGCGACGGCGAGTGGCGGGTCGCAGCCCTGATCAAGGAGGACGGCGAACTCAAAGGGACGCTGCTGCCAAGCGCGGTGGTCGGCGAGTTCACTCGGATTCCGCGGCCGGGCGAGCAGGCGCCGAAGATCCACACCCCGACCGCCGAGCAGGTGGGCGGCGATCTGTCGAAGATCACCACCCGCATCCCACCCGACACCCAGAACAAGGTCGACTACGCCGATGCTCTCGGCAGGGAACCGATCGTGCTCTTGTTTGCGACCCCTCAGTTCTGCCAGAGTCGGGTCTGTGGCCCGGTGGTCGACGTGGCCGAGCAGCTCAAGCAGGAAGACGGAGACAAGGCGGCGTTCATCCATATGGAGATCTACAACGACAACGATCCGGGCAAGGGCGTGCGCGCCCAGATCCGGGCCTTCAACCTGCCCAGCGAGCCGTGGCTGTTCACGATCGACCGCCAGGGCAAGGTCAGCTCCGCCGTCGAGGGCGCCTTCGGCCTCGAGCTCCTGACCAAAGCGGTCGATAAGGCGGTGGCCGAATGAGCGACAAGAAGGCCAAGGGCAAGGAGAAGGCGAAAGAGCCCACCCCGGAGGAGCTCGCCTCCAGGGAAGAGCTGCGCGCCTCCTTCGCCGAGGAGGCCCGGCGCCGCTGCGACGTGATCGCCGCGGGCCTCGCCACCGAGACGACCGATTTCGAGACGATGCGCGCCGAAGCCCACGCTCTCCGCGGCACCGCCGCCGTCGTCGGCCTGCGGCGCCTGGCCGAGCTGGCCGGCCTGATGGAGTCCGACCTTGCCGAAGCGAAGACCACCGGCGTCATCCGCGGCGGCCGCGCCCACCAGATCGCCGACGCCGCCAAGGCTCTGGCGGAGGGCGCCGCCGCCGCCGCCAGGGGCGAGGAAGAGCCCCCGGACGTCGGCCGTTCCCTCGCCCAGCTCTTCAGCGCCTAGCCCGCGCCGAGCACGCTACCCTCGCCCCCTCCGGGGCGGTAGCTCAGTTGGTTAGAGCAGCGGACTCATAATCCGTCGGTCGAAGGTTCGAGTCCTTCCCGCCCCACTAGATCAGCCCGCATTTCGGTACGTTCGAGTATTTATGGTCAAGTATGCTCGTGCGGTGTGGGAGGGGGAGTTGCGCACGTTTGCCCTGGCCGGTCTTGTCGGGGTGCTTTCGCTCGGCGTGACGGCTACCTCCGCGCAGGCCATTGAGGCCGTGCCAACTTCTCTTCCCGGAGTGCCCGCGCTTGAGCAGGAGTCCAACGGGACCATCGCCGAGGCCAACCAGATCATGAGCGGGCAGCGGGTCCGCGGCGGCCTCTCGCCTGTTTCTGACATCGATTACTACCGCTTTGACGCGAACGCTGGTGATCTGGTCTTCGCGACGACGATGACTCGCGCCCTCGGCAGCAAAGACGGCGAAACGCGGCTCGCTCTGCTTGGCGCTGACGGCGTCACCGCGATCGAGGTCGACCTCGAGAATGGCTCGTTCGGGGCGAGCTCATCAAACATCGCTGGCGCAGAAATTCCAGCTGACGGGACCTACTTCCTAGAGGTTAGCCATCCATTGCCCGATGGGCAGCTGCGCGTCTATGACGTCTACCTGCAGCTTCGCTCCAGCGCCCCGGTCTCCGAGGTGGAGCCGAATGGACCCTCTTCCGTGATGGCTAACCCGTTGTCGGGCGGGTACGTCTCCGGCGTTTACGCCCTAGACGATGAAAGGGACATTTTCGCGATGCAGCTGGACGCGGGCGACACCGTCTTCCTCTCGCTCGATCTTGATCCAGAGCGCGACGGAGTCGGCTTCAACGCGCGACTCGGGTTCGGCCCGCTCGGCGACGAAGACAATACGACTGTCGTTGTCAATGACCCCGGCGAGTCCGAGTCGCCGACGCCGACGATTCCTTCGGAGGCCTATGAGATCACCGTCCTGAGGAAAGGGACCTATTACGCCTCGGTCGTGGGATCCGATGCGACCCAACGGGGGCCCCATGCGTCATACCGGCTCTCGGCGACTGTCCTGCCCGCAGTGAGGCCGAGCTGTCAAACCTACGGGACCGTTCCGTCTTCTGGGGCAATTCCGGATAATGGAACCGTCACCTTTCCCATCGCAGTGTCCGACACGGGTCATGTTGACCGCGCTGCAGTCGGTCTCGACCTTACTCACACGCAAATTGCCGACCTTGACGTCACGTTGCGGACGCCCAGTGGCTACCAGGTGCCGCTCTTCACTGATATTGCCCCAATCAACCTAACGCGCCTGACCGCCCGCTTCGATCCCTTCGCGGCGGTATCGCCCCCCTTTTCCCTGCGACCGGTGTTCATCCAGCCCGAGCTCGGTGATATCTCCTGGCTCGAGGGTCAGCAGGCAGAAGGGACCTGGGAGCTGGTCGTCAGCGACGACAGTCCTGGTGGGACGGGCTCTGTGGCCAGTATCGACCTGGTTCTTTGCGGGCCGTCAAGCCTTCCAGCTCAAGATCGGGCTGAGACCGTGACGCAGACCGCGCCACAGACCGCGCCGCAGCTCTCCTCCCTGGCGATTTCGCCACCCCGGTTCCGTGCGTCGAACGGAGGCGCCTCGATCAGCCGCAAAGACAAAGGCGCCCCGGTCGGCACTGTCCTCTCCTACTCGGACTCGCAGCCCGCGCAGGCCAAATTGTCCGTTTTCAAGGAAGTACCGGGACGCAAGGTCAGAGGCAGGTGCGCCTCGGTGAGGCACGTGAACCGCGACGACGCGAGCTGTATGCGTCATCGTTGGAGGGGCAGCTTCACCCACCGCGACGTTGTCGGCAGGAACGTCCTTCACTTCAGCGGGCGAATCAACGGCAAGAAGCTCAGTCCAGGTATCTACAAACTCCTGGTCGTCGCGGTGTCTCCCGATGGTATATCGGGCAACAGGCTGAGTGGATTGTTCACGGTCGTTCCCTGAAGAGGCTACGCCTCGGCACGTTCAAGCAGGTTCCCCACACCACCCTCTGGTCTAATCGTTAGCCACAGACCACCGACCGAGGGAGAAGCATGGGTGCTCAATGGAATGATGGGCGGCGCTTCGAGGGGAGGGTGGCGGTGGTTACCGGGGGTGGGGGGACGCTTGGTGGAGCTGTCGCCAGAGCCTTCGGCTCGGAGGGCGCCTCGGTTGCGATCGGCTATCGCTCATCTCGCTCCCAGGCCGCGAAGGTCGTGGCCGGGCTCGAGGGCCGGGGCGGACAGGCTCACTCCGGCCAGCTTGACGTGACGGATCAGGGCTCGGTAGACGCGTTCGTCGCCGACGTCGTGGAGCGCTACGGTCGGTTGGACGTCCTCGTCAACGCCGCCGGCCGCCTCGACGGGGCGGACACGGTGAGATTCAGTGAACTGGACATAGCCGCGGCGAGCGCCCTCCTGCAGGTTGATGTGATCGGGGCAATGCGGATGTGTCATGCGGTGAGGCCGTTGATGCTCGAAGGTGGCGGCGGTGCCATCGTCAACTTCTCAAGCACCTACGGGAATGGGATAAACCCCGACAACGCGATCAACTTCGTTCCCGTCACCTACTCCACCGCGAAGGGGGCGATCCGCGGCCTCACCACCACGCTGGCCCGGGACCTGGCCCCGAAAATCCGCGTGAATGCGCTTGCTCCCGGGCCAATCTCAGGCGACTGGGAGACCGAGTGGGGAGTCTCGCCCGAGCACATCGACGAGGCAATCGCGATGAACCCGCTAAAGCGTTTCGGCAAGCCGGAGGAGGTCGCCGAGACCGTCCTGTTCCTGGCTTCGGACGGGGCCGGGTACATCACCGGTCAGGTGATCCACGTGGATGGCGGCTGGGTGGTGGCCGGGTAGAGCGTGCACCATGGGGTGGCCATCCGGCGATTAGACCGGGTGGCTCCGCCCGAGATCACACTCGACCCGCGCGGCTTCGTCCTTACGGGCGCCGACGTGCGCGCCGCGGAGCGCTGGGGGCTCGACCGCGACCCATACCTCCTGGAGACCAGCGTTCCGGGCATCTTCGCCTGCGGTGACGTCCGGTTCGGACCTCAAGGAGGCGCCTGCTCAGATCAATTCGCAGCCGTAGCCCGACGGCGCTCGCGTGAAACAGACCGCGAGCGGGATCGCTGCTGCCCAGAGTGGCCAGCAGCGTCGCCCGCCCGCGGCGTCGAATGCTTTGGCGACCAAAAGCCGCTGCCGGGCTAGGGCAGGTACTTTTCCGCCTGCTTCTTTGCTTCTTCGATGCCCTTTTCGGCCTGGGCCTTGCCTTCTTCGATGCCCTTTTCAGCCTTCTTGGCACCTTCTTCGATGCCCTTCTTGGCGCTGCCGTTGCCGTCTTCGATCTGCTTCTTCGCTTCTTCGAGGCCCTTCTGCGCTTCCTCGGTGCCTTCTTCAAGGCCTTCTTCGGCCTTCTTCACGCCTTCTTCGACTTCCTGCTTGGCGGTGGCCGTGCTGTCACTGGTGTCGTCGCTGCTGCCGCAGCCGGACCAGACGACGCCGCCGCCGAGGACCGCGAGGATCGCGAGGAATGCGCTCAAATTGCGGAGCCTGGAACTGCCTGACCGTGCTTCTCTCATCTAGCTCTCTCCCGGGTGGATTCTCAGAGTGAATGACTCTACCGTTGGCCCTGTGACGGAAGACGCGCAACAGGGACGGTTTGAAGCGCTGGTCGCCGACGCGATCGACGCCCTCCCCGACGAGTTCCAGGAGGTGCTTGAGAACGTCGCGGTCGTCGTCTCCGATCTCGGCACCGAGCAGCACGCCTACGGCCAGTATTTCGGCGACGGGATGGCGCGCGAAGCCTTCGAGGACCGGATCGTCATCTACCGCGACACGCTCGAGCGCGACTTCGGTCACGACCCTGATCTGCTCGCCCGCCAGGTCGAGCGGACCCTGCGCCACGAGCTTGCCCACCATCTCGGTTGGGACGAGAGCGGCGTCGGCGGTCTCGGCCTCTGAGTGCTAGCGGACCCGGCAGGTGCGGGTGAGCGTCGTCTCCAGCTTGCGGCCGTCGGCGAAGAAGAAGCTGCCCCGGGCAAGGGAGAAGATGGCGCCCGGGAATCCCGCCGGGGCGGGGCAGCTGGCACTGAGGAAGCTGTGCCGCTGACCGCGGTAGGTGTAGTTGCGACCGATCCTCAGATCGATTTTCGTGACCGAGCCGAGGCCGCCGGCAAGGTTCGGAATCATCGCTGAGAGCACGGTCCCGAACTTGCCCTTGGGTTTGTAGGAGATCACCAGCGGCAGCACAAAGGTCACCCGCACCGGGGCGGTCGCGTTGAGATGGAGCAGCAGGGCCGGCTTGCCCCCCTGCCTGCCGTAGAAAGCAAGCATCTCGCCGGTCGCGGGAAACGTGGTCTCGCTCGGAAACTCGACGTTGGCGGCGAAATGCCCGCGCCCGACGAGCGACGGGCCGCAGCGATCGAGGGCGGCTTCGGTGCTGGTCGACTGAAGTTGGGGACCGCTGCACGCCGGCAGGCCCTGGGTCGTGAGCTTGCCGTTGCGGTTGAGGCCGATCTCGATCCGCCGGACCGCGGGCGGGTGGCTGCCGTCGAGCGAGCTGATCGCGCCGCCGACGTCGACGGCTATCGGCGCCAGGTGGTCGCGGGGCAGCGAGCGGGGGCTGAAGCGGCCGTCGAAGGAAATCCTCAGGTTGCCGGTCTGACTCAGCTCGGCCTGCGCCAAGCCGGCCCCGAGCAGGACCAGGGCGGCGATGAGGGCAGGGATTGCTGAGCGTCGCAACACGGCACGAGGCAGTCTAGGCGCCGGATTCGGCGGCTAGGGTTGCGCAATGGTTGAGCCTCACGACTGGTCAGAGCTGTCGCCGGGCGACGATTTCGCCGGCTACAGAATCGAACGCCGCCTCGGCCGCGGTGGCATGGGCATCCTCTACCTGGCGATCGAGCCGGGCCTCGACCGCCGCGTGGCGCTGAAGCTGATCGCTCCCGAGGCGGCCGCCGAAGACGTGTTCGCCCAGCGCTTCGCCGAGGAGTCCAGGATCGCCGCCTCGATCGAGCATCCCAACGTGGTGCCGATCTACGCCGCCGGCGCCGAGGGCGGCATCCCCTACATCGCCATGCGCTTCGTGCCCGGCTCGGACCTGAGCCGGCGGATAGTCCGCGAGGGGCGGCTGGAGCCGGCGGCGGCGGTCGCCCTGATCGCCCAGGTCGCCAACGGCCTCGACGCCATTCACGCCGCCGGCCTGGTCCACCGCGACGTCAAGCCGGCGAACGTCCTGCTCGGCGGCGAGGAGGGCGCCGAGCACGCCTACATCACCGATTTCGGCGTCGCCCGCAACGTCACCACTGAGTCCGGCCTGACCCAGACCGGCCGCTTCGTCGGCACTCTCGACTACGTCGCCCCGGAGCAGATATCCGGCGGCGTCGCCGACGCGCGGGCCGACGTCTACGCGCTCGGCTGCCTGCTCTTCAAGATGCTGACCGGCGAGGTTCCCTATCCGCGCGAGGGCGACGCGGCGCGCCTCTACGCCCATCTCAACGACCCCCCGCCGGCGCCCTCGCTCCACGCGCCGGAGGTCTCGATGGACCTCGACGACGTCGTCGTGCGGGCGATGTCGAAGCAGCCCGACGACCGCTATCCCTCCGCCGGCGACCTCGGCCGTGCGGCGACGGCGGCGCTCAGCGGGACCGCCGTCGCGATCCCGGAGCGGACCGTGGCAACCGGCGCCGCGGCGACCCGGACGGCCACGACGGTGGTGCCGCCGGAGCCGGCGAGCGCGCCGCAGCGCAAGCCGACGCAGGCGACGCGGCGGCTCGGCCCGGAAGCCTCGCCTGGCGCCGGCGCCGCCGGGCGCCGCCGGCTGCTCTTCGGCGGCGGCCTGCTCGCCGCGATTGCGGTCCTTGTCGCTGTGATCCTGCTCGGCGGCTCGGGCGACGGGGGCAAGGAGGGCGCCGCAACGGCGACGACGGCGCGACGGGAGACCCCCAGGCAGGCGCCGAAGCCCAAGCCCAGCACCCTCACCAAGGCGGAGCTGATCTCCCGCGGCGACGCGATCTGCGAAGACAGCCGCCAGACGTATCTCGACTACCGGGACGAATTCCCGACCGGGGAGACCGAACCCAGCGTCGGCTACTCCCAGCTCCTGGTCGGGATCTCGAGCAGGGCGGTGAGGCGGTTCAACGAGCTGGCCGCGCCGCCGTCGCTGGCGCGGCCCTACAGGCGCTACGTCGACTCCCAGGAAGAGGTCCGCCGCTGGGACCGCGATGCGCTGAAGGCGGCGCAGGCGGAAGACGAAGCTGCCTACCTGGCGGCGCGGGAGGATCGCAACGCGAGCGAACCGGAGCGCCAGCGCCTCTCGGAAGCGGTCGGCTTCAAGACCTGCAGCAACAGCAATCTCTGAGAGGAGAGCACGATGGCGACGGGTGGCGGCGATCGAGGCGATGGAGGACTGACGGAGCAGCTCGCAATCCGGCTCGAGGGCTCGCTCGTCGTGCTCGAGCCGCTCGAGGAGGCGCACGCGGAGGAGCTCTGGCAGGCGGCCCAGGATCCCCGGATCTGGCAGTGGCTCGCGCACATCGGCGAGAGCCGCGAGTACTTCGACCGCTGGCTGGAGTTGTCGCTGGCGGCGATGTCCGCGGGCGAGGAGGGGGTCTTCGCGACCCGCGACCGCCGCAGCGAAGCGCTGGTCGGCAGTACCCGCTTCCTGGCGGTCCGCCCCGCCGACCGGGTGGTCGAGGTCGGCTGGACCTGGCTCAACCCGGCGGTCTGGGGCAGCGGCGTCAACGTCGAGCAGAAGCTGCTGATGCTCGCCCACGCGTTCGAGACCCTCGGGTGCGTCCGCGTCGAGCTCAAGACCGACGCCCGCAACGAACGCTCGCGGGCGGCGATGGCGGCGCTCCCGGCCCAGTTCGAGGGCGTTCTGCGCAACCACATGATCGTTCCCGACGTCGGCCAGCGCGACTCCGCCTATTACAGCGTCACCGACCGCGAGTGGCCCGAGGTTCGAGACAACCTGGAACGCCGGCTCGCCCGCTCCGCCTGAGTCACTCGTCGCGCTTGCGGTCGGCGGCGTGGGTTACCTCCTCGGCCCGTTTGCGCACTTCGGCGGTTGCCTCGCGAGTCGCCGCGATTGCCTCGTCACGGGCGGCGGCGATCCCCTCGCTCGGCTTGCCGCCGATGATGTCGCGGAGAGCGTCCTTGTAGCGGTCGGTGCGGCGGTCGGGCGGGAAGCGCCGTTCGGACTTGGCCTGTTTCTTCGGCCGGCGCTCGCCGTAGCGCCGCCGCGCCCAGGCGGAGTTCGGCTTGCCGATCCGGCAGGCTCCGTAAAGCGCGATCGGGAAGATGAAGAAGCCGATGATGCCGTGAACCCGCCGGCCCTTGAGGAAGGAGACCGCGACCATCAAGAAGAGCAGCAGGCCGGAGATGATCACAGCCGCGATGCCTTCGGCTTCGGTGCCGGTGTCGAACGGGTTGACGCCGACCACGACCAACCCCATCATCGCCGCCGCGATCACCGTGGCGTCGATCGAGCTGCGGCCCTCCTCCGCCCAGTAGACGTCGTCGAGGTAGACCCAGAGGGCGAACTCGTCGATCGTCAGGCCGGCGCCGACGCCGAAGAGGAAGGCGCAGATCTCGGCCCAGGGGCTCTCGCCGTGCGCGGCGAAGCCGAGCGTGCCGGCGATCATCATCGTGACGATGCCGAAGACCAGGTGATGGAGGTGGACGCCGCTCTCGCTGACCACGCTGCCCGGCCACCACGGCACCTTGGGGCTGCGCATCAGCCTCGTGCTCATGCGGATGAAGGCGAAGGAGAGGACGAACCCGACCAGGACCAGGAAGACGCCCTGGCGGTTGTGGGCGAGGATGTGCTCGTTCCAGAACTCGGAGAAGATCGAGGCCTCGATCATGCGGGCACCGGCGCCGGTTCGGGAGCGGGGCGGAGGGGACGGTCGTCGCCGTCCTTGTCGGCGATCAGCTCGAGGGTGAGCAGCACCGCGGCGACGGCGAAGACCGGGGTGAAGACGATGTTGGCTGCCGACTCAGCCAGCCAGGTCGCCAGGAAGCTGTGGCCCAGGCCGTCGTGGACGAGGCCGGCGACGAGCTCGGCGACGCCGTCGCCGACGAGCTCGACCGGGGCCAGGACGAGGAAGACCAGCCAGAAGTTGCCGCGGACCAGCTGCAGGCTGCGGGTGAGCGCGCCGCGCACGGAGCGTTTCTCGATCTCCACCACGGGGCCGGAGAGGCCGAACCAGACGAAGACGAGGATGCCGGGGATCACCGCCAGCAGCAGGCCGATCACCACGAAGGCGACGTAGACGAGGTCGACCAGGATCAGCCGCCGGTAGTCGAGCTCGCGGGCAACCCTGGCGAGCGGCGGCGCCTTCTCGTGCTCGGGGTGGGTCAGGGAGACGGCGACGGCGCCGCTGTAGAAGACCTCGCCCAGCAGGCTGGTCATGGTCAGCAGCGCGGCTGCCCCGAGCGCGGCGGCGATTCGTACGAGGCTGGTGAGGTCGAGTGAGTCGACGTCGACGTCGGCGGTGAGCGCGTCGAGCAACCCCAGGGGAACGAAGACGACGGTCGCCAGCAGCAGCAGCGAAGGCGCGTTCGATACCAGGGTGCGCCCGATCCGGGCGTAGATCGAGAGCAGCCTGCGGCGGAGACTCACGCTAACCGCGCCTGCGGCCGGAGGGATGTCTGCCGCGCGAGGTGAGCTTGGACTGACTCGACTCCGAGGCGGGCACCCGCTTCAGGCTGCCGAGCTCGGGGATCAGCAGTTCTTCAGCGCAGCGCCGGTGCCAGTGGTGATGGTCTGTGCCGCCCAGCCGGCGCACGTACTGGACGACCGTGTGCTCGGCGCCGACGTCGATGTCGCCGTGGCAGCCCGGGCAGTGATAGAGCTTGCGGGCGATGCCGCGGATCAGCCAGGTCTCGTCGCCCTCTTCGTTCAGCCCGCGAAGGCTCCAGCGGATGCTCGGCTGGCCGTCGAGCTGACCCACCTCATCGCCTCGACATCCAGGCAAAGCCGGCGGCCATCGCCACGTTGGCGACCCCCGCCAGCCGCAGTCCCAGTTTCGCGCCCGGCCTCGTGACCGCCGGCGAGCCGGCCCAGAGGGCGTCGGTGGCGATCTCGGTCCCGCGCAGCCAGGCCAGCGCCTGCCAGTCGCCGGCCGTGCCGCGTCGCTCGGCGACGGCATGGGCGGCGGCGAAGGTCAGCCAGATCGGCCCGCAGCGGCGAAAGAGGTGCTTGGCGTCGGGCGAGGGCTCGTCGTGTCCGAGCACCCTGAGGGTGGCGGCGGGCGCGGCGATCGCGGCGCTGCCGAGCAGCAGGTCGAAGGCGATCATGTTGCGATTGGTTAGGCGCAGCGCCTGTTCCAGGGTCATTGCTGCATCAATCCAACCAGATTGCCGGATCGATGCACCGAAGAGTGTGAGGTTGCAAGAAGGGAAAGGGTGAGGTTCGGCGAAATCGACCGCCGTGACCAAGACCGCTACGAAGTCCCCCCAGCTCAAGAGCCTTTCCGACTACATCCAGGAGCGCTTCGAAGAGTTCTCGCGCTCCCAGAAAGACGTCGCCCGCTACATCGTCGACCATCTCGACGAGGCGGCCTTCCTCACCGCCGAGGAGCTGGCCCGGAGAGCGAGCACCTCGTCCTCGACGGTGGTGCGCTTCTCCCAAGCTCTCGGCTTCGAGGGCTACCCCGAGCTTCAGCAGGCGGCGATCGAGGAGTATCGGACGACGATCGCCGGCGCCGGCGCCAGCAACGGAGGCGCCCTCTTCTCCTTCGACCACTCGGAGCTGGAGGGGTCGCTCAGCGCCGACTACGCCAACCTCGAGGAAACCGCCCGCAAGCTGACGCCCGAGCAGGTGGACGCCTCGGTGGCCGCTCTCGCGACCGCGCAGCGCATCGTCATCGTCGGCGTCGACCAGATGGCCTTCTTCGCCAGCTACCTGCGCCACACCCTCAGCCTGCTGGACATCCGCGCCGAGATCGTCGCCAGCACCGGCGGCGAGTCGCTGCAGCGGCTGGGCCGGATCGGCGAGGACACGCTGGTCATCACCCTCTCCGCCGGCCGCGCCCACCCCCTGCTGCTGCGGGCGATGAAGCTCGCCCTGCACCGCGGCGCCCGTACCCTGGCCATCTCCGACGCAACCATGTCGGAGGTCGGCGAGCATGCCGAGCTGACCCTCTACTTCTCCTCCAACAGCCCCTCATTCGCGCGTTCGAACACGGCGCTGATGGCGTTGGTTCAGGCGTTGGCCCACGGGCTGTATGCCAGGGACGAAGCGGCTCATAAAGACCGGATTCGGGCTTACAAACTTAAGTAGGGACCGGTGGGTGTTGGGGGGCGGGCGCTGGCGGGCCCTCCTCACTCGGTACCTCGTCGAATAGAAGTAATCCTGCTGTCGCCCGCAGCACTGCGCTCCTCCTCCGCAAAACGTTCGGAGGGCCCGCCAGCGCCCGCTCTCGAAGACGCCCCGTCCTGTGGAAGCTGAAGGAACGAGGCCGGGGATTTTGGCTGTGGTCCGAGGTGAAGAAGCTGGAGACGACGGCTGCATCTCGGCGACACTCCGCATGAGGAGCAGCTGTGGCGTCGGCTATTGGAGACGCTTACGAGTGTCTGGCTGAGGATTGAGACGGGGGCTGGTGATGCCTGCGAACGTTTTGCGGAGGAGGAGCACGGCGTTGCGGGCGCCAGCAGCCTCACTCCACTTCGACGAGGTACCGAGTGAGCAGGCATCACCAGCCCCCGTCCCCGCCACGCACATTCAGGCACACGTAATATGGAACCCATGACCGAGCGTGCCACCTTCCGCCTCAAAACCGGCCTAGCCGAGATGCTCAAAGGCGGGGTGATTATGGATGTGGTTACGCCGGAGGAGGCGAAGATCGCGGAGGAGGCCGGGGCCTGCGCGGTGATGGCGCTGGAGCGCGTGCCGGCGGATATCCGCCGCGACGGCGGCGTCGCCCGCATGTCGGATCCGGCGATGATCAAGGGAATCCAGGAGGCGGTGACGATCCCGGTGATGGCGAAGGCGCGGATCGGGCACTTCGCCGAGGCCCAGGTCCTGCAGGCGCTCGAGGTCGACTACATCGACGAGTCGGAGGTCCTGACGCCGGCCGACGAGCGCAACCACATCGACAAGCTCGCCTTCGAGGTCCCCTTCGTCTGCGGCGCCACCAACCTCGGTGAGGCGCTGCGCCGGCTCGGAGAGGGGGCGGCGATGATCCGCTCCAAGGGCGAGGCGGGGACCGGCAACGTGGTCGAGGCGGTGCGCCACATGCGCGAGATCACCTCTGGGATCAAGCGGCTCGCGCAGCTGCGGCCAGAGGAGCTGGCCGCGGCCGCGAAAGAGAATCAGGCGCCGGTCGAGGTGGTGCGTGAGGTCGCGACCGTGGGCCGTCTACCGGTTCCCCTCTTCTGCGCCGGCGGCATCGCCACCCCCGCTGACGCCGCGCTGATGATGCAGCTGGGGGCCGAGGGCAACTTCGTCGGCTCCGGGATCTTCAAGAGCTCCGACCCCGCCGGCCGCGCCCGCGCGATCGTCGAGGCCACCACCCACTTCGACGACCCCGAGCGGGTGGCCGCGGCTTCGATCGGCTTGGGCGAGGCGATGCCCGGCCTCGAGATCGCCGATCTGGCGGCCGCGGATGCGCTCCTGCAGAACCGCGGAGCCTGAGCTGCGCGTCGGCGTCCTAGCTATCCAGGGTGGCTTCGAGGCGCACGCCCACATCTTGCGCCAGCTCGGAGCGGTGCCGATCGAGGTCCGCACCCCCGGCGACCTGGAGGGGCTCGACGGTTTGGTCGTCCCCGGCGGCGAGAGCACGACGATCGTCAGGGGAATCGAGTCGGCGGGGCTGGGGCCGGCCCTGCGAGCACATCACGAGGCGGGGCGCCCGATCCTCGGGACCTGCGCCGGCCTGATCGTCTGTGACGCCGAGCACCTCGGCTTCCTCGACGCCCAGGCCCGCCGTAACGCCTTCGGGCGCCAGCTGCAGAGCTTCGAAACCGACCTGGCGGTCGAGGGAATCGGCGACGAGCCGCTGCGCGCGGTGTTCATTCGCGCCCCCTGGGTCGAGTCGCACGGGCCCGGGGTGGAGGTGCTGGCCGCCTACGACGGTCATCCGGTGGCTGTGCGGGAGGGAACGGTTCTGGCCTCGGCCTTCCATCCCGAGCTGACCGACGACCCGCGCTTCCACGCGATCTTCATGGCGATGATCACGAGCGCGCGCGAGCGCGCCAAAGAGGAGGCGGCGCAATGAGCGATTCGAGGACCGAGAGCCTGGCGAGGATCCTGGTCGGCTACTCGACCGAGGTGAAGGAGGGCGAGGTCGTCTCGATCGACGGCGAGAACGCCGCCGCGCCGCTGCTGCTCGCGGTCTACGAGGAGGTGCTGAAGGCCGGGGCCCACCCGGTCCTCAACGTCGCCCTCGACGGCCAGATCGCCGCCTACTTCAAGCACGCCTCAGACGCCCAGCTGGAATGGATCTCGCCCTTTGCCGAGTGGATGGTCGACAACGCCGACGTGCGCATCGCGATCGGCGCCAGCACCAACACCCGCGAGCTGTCCGGGGTCGCGCCGGAGCGCCAGACCCTGCGCCAGTCGGTGACCGGCGACCTGATGGCACGAGCGATGAAACGCAGCGCCGAGGGCGACTTCCGCTGGTGCTACACGCTCTACCCGACCTCCGCCTACGCCTCGGAGGCGGAGATGAGCCTGGCCGACTACGAAGACTTCTACTACGGGGCCTGCCTGGCCGACGACGGCGATCCGCTGACCGCCTGGAAGCGGGCCTCGGAAGAGACGACGCGCCTGGCGGGGTGGATCGAGGGACACGAGGAGGTGCGGGTCACCGCGCCCGGCACCGACATCAAGCTCGGCATCGCCGGCCGCAAGTTCATCCCCTGCGACGGTCGCCACAACATGCCCGACGGCGAGTTCTTCACGGGGCCGGTCGAGGACTCGGTCGAGGGCGAGGTCAGCTTCCACCTGCCGGCGGTGATCGGCGGCCGCGAGGTTTCCGGCGTGCGCCTGCGCTTCGAGGCCGGCGTCGTCGTCGACGCCGCCGCCGAGCGCGGCGAGGAGTACCTGCTGAAACTGCTCGACACCGACCCCGGCGCCCGCCGGCTGGGCGAGCTCGGGATCGGCACCAACTACGGGATCGACCGCGGCACCCGCGAGGTCCTGCTCGACGAGAAGATCGGCGGCACCGTTCACATGGCCGTCGGCACCAGCTACCCGGAGTCCGGCGGCCTCAACGAGTCCGCGGTGCACACCGACCTCGTCTGCGACCTCCGTCTCGGCGGCAAGCTCGAAGTCGATGGCGTCATAATGCAGGAAGACGGCAAGTTCATCGTCTGAACCGGCGTCAGAGTTGGGTGAGGATGGCGGTGAAGCCAACGACGAAGGTGGCGATCATGCCGCCGAAGAGCTGCAGGATCGTGCGATGAAGCTGGGCGATCTGACCGCTCAGGCCGGACCGCATGCCGCCCATTTCAGACCGCACCGCGCGAAATTCCTGCCGCATCTCCCCAAAACCGTCATCGACCCGGTGATTGAGATCGTCCAGGCGGCCGTCGGTCCATGCCTCTCTCACGGTCTCCATCATGACAGCCTAGGGGGCGTGATGTAATGATCTGTCTGCGAAACGTAAAAGTTTCGCAATGAAAGCGCTACTGATTCGGGAGCGGTGAGCCCGCCAGTAGAAAGAACCAGAGGGTCAGCGCCAGGGCGGCGAGCATCACCGAGCTCATCAGCACGGCCTCGACGACGGTGACCGAGCTCTGGGGGCCGCCGGTGTCGCGCATGCTCTTGAGCCAGGCGGGGCGGATCGGCGTCAGCCGATTGGTGCCGGTGATGCGGACGTAGAGCTCGTTGAGGCGGCCGATCAGCCAGGCGACGAAGAGGATCGAGACGAGGATCCCGATCGCGACGACGGCATAGGGCCCGCCGCTGGGGAACTGGGTCTCGGAGAGCTTGGAGGCGATGTAGACCCAGCTCAGCGGGATTGCCGTCCAGAGTGCGAAAGCGGCCAGCAGCATCGCCAGGAAGACGAGGCTCGCGGCGAGCGCCCGGGCCGGGTGGTGGATATGCGTGTTGGCGGCCATCTCTCCGCTTCATAGAATGACAGGCACATGTCCGGTCATTCGAAGTGGTCCTCGATCAAACACAAGAAGGGCGCCGCCGACGCCAAACGGGGCAAGCTGTTCAGCAAGCTGGCGCGCGCGATCATCGTTGCTGCGCGCGATGGCGGCGGGGACCCGGACAACAACCCGACCCTGGCGACCGCGATCCAGAAGGCGCGCGACGTCTCGATGCCCAAGGACAACATCCAGCGGGCGATCGACCGCGGCACCGGCGCCGGTGCCGACGGCGCGGCAATCGAGCGGGTTCTCTACGAGGGCTACGGGCCCGGCGGCGTGGCGATCCTGGTCGAGGCGCTGACCGACAACCGCAACCGCGCCAGCGCCGAGATCCGCTTCGCCTTCTCCAGCCACGGCGGCAGCCTGGGCGAGCCCGGCTCGGTGGCCTGGATCTTCGAGAAAAAAGGGGCGATCGTCGTCGACGGCAGCCGCTATGGCGAGGACGACGTGATCGTCGCGATCGACGCCGGCGCCGAGGACGTTCGCGAGGACGGCGACCAGCTGCGGATCCTCTCCGAGCCCAGCGACCTCAGCGCCGTGCGCGAGGCGCTGGAGTCCTCCGGGGTCGAGATCGCCTCGGCCGGCCTGGCGACGGAACCGAAAAGCACCGTGGAGGTCAAGGGCAGCGAGGCCGAGCGGCTGCTGAAGCTGCTGAACGCGCTCGACGAGCAGGATGACGTCGACGAAGTCTTCGCCAACTTCGACATCCCCGAGGACGTGCTGGAAAAACTGGCTGCCTGAGGTCGTCGGAAGGCATCCGACCGGCTTCCCAGAATCACTCCCCATGCAGGTAGTCATGGGGGTGGACCCCGGCGCAGCCAATCTCGGCTTCGGAATCGTGCGTGTCGAGGGCAACCACATGGTCGCCCTTGACGGCGGTGTGGTCGAAACCACCGCCGAGATGCCGATGGAGCTGCGCCTCGAGCGGATTCACCGCGCCCTCGAGGAGCTGATCGCCTGGCACGAGCCGCGGGCGATGGCGATCGAGTCGGTCTACTTCGGCAAAAACGTGCACTCGGCGACGGCGGTGGGCCAGGCGAGCGGGGTGGCCATGCTGGCCGCCGCCCAGCATGGCGTCGAGTGCTTCGCCTACACGCCGCAGGCGATCAAGATGGCGGTCTGCGGCTCTGGAGGGGCCGGCAAGCGGCAGGTGCAGAGGATGGTCGGCACCCTGCTTGGGCTGCCCGAGCCGCCTTCGCCCGACCACGCCGCGGATGCCCTCGCCGTGGCGATCTGTCACGGCGGCGGCGCGGGACATCGCCAGGCGATCGTCGCCGCGCAGGGCCCGCCCCAGGCGGCGCCGGAACGGATCGCCGGATGATCGCCGCGGTGCGGGGCGAGGTGATGGTGCGGCGGGCCGACCACGTCGTTATCGACGCCGCCGGCGTCGGCTACCGGCTGGCGGTCTCGGCGGAGACGCTGAAAGCGGTGCCCGCCGCCGGCCAGGACACCTTCCTGCACGCCGAGCTGATCTCCCGTGACGACTCGCTCGCTCTCTACGGCTTCTCCGCCGAGGAGGAGCGCGACCTCTTCCGCCTGCTGATCTCGGTCAGTGGCATCGGCCCCAAGGTGGCGATCGCGACGCTTTCGGGCGGCAGTGCCCGCGTCCTCCTGCGGGCGATCGCGGCGGGCGACGCCAAGCGCTTTCAGGCGGTCCCCGGGATCGGCAAACGCACCTCGGAGCGGATCATCGTCGAGTTGCGGGAGAAGGTCGCCGGCGCGCTCGAGGAAGAGGTCGCGAGCGCGGCCGCCGAGGGCGGCGACCCCCGCTCGCTGGCCCGCGACGGCCTGGTCAACCTCGGCTACGCGCCGCTGGAGGCCGAGCAGCTGCTCGACGGCCTCGACGGCGGCGACCCCGAGCAGCTGGTCGCCGCGGCGCTGCGCAAGGCGGCCGCCGCGCGGAGCCGCGCATGAGCGAGCGCAAGCGCATCAGAACGCCTGGCATAGAGGACGAGCCGGTCCCGGTCGACGCGGAGGTGCGGGTGCACGACGCTCGCGCCGACGTTCCCGACGAGGACCTCGACCGTTCGCTGCGGCCGCCGACCCTGGCGGACTTCGTCAACCAGGAGCAGGTGACCGCGCAGCTCTCCATCTTCATCGAGGCCGCCCGCGGCCGCGGCGAGCCGCTCGACCACGTGCTCCTCGCCGGCCCGCCCGGCCTCGGCAAGACCTCGCTCGCCCACATCGTCGCCGCCGAGATGGGCGTGCCGATGGTGCAGACCGCGGGGCCGGCGCTGGAGCGCAAGGCCGACGTCGCCTCCTTTCTGACCGCGCTCGAGCCGGGCAGCGTCTTCTTCGTCGACGAGATCCACCGCCTCGGCCGGGCGGTGGAGGAGACGCTCTACCCGGCGATGGAGGACGGCGAGCTGCCGGTTGTGCTGGGCCAGGGCGCGGGCGCGCGCACGGTGACCCTGCCGCTGCCCCCCTTCACCCTGGTCGGAGCCACGACGCGCGCCGGCCTCCTGACGACGCCGTTGCGCGACCGGTTCGGGGTCTCCCATCGGCTCGAGCACTACAGCCCAGAGCACCTGGCGCTGATCATCGAGCGCTCTGCCCAGATCCTCGGGGTGGAGATCGACGCCGCCGGCGCGCAGACGATCGCCTCGCGCTCGCGCGGCACGCCGCGGGTCGCCAACAGGCTGCTGAAGCGCGTCCGCGACTTCGCCCAGGTCAAGGGCAGCGGCGAGATCGGCGTCGCAGTTGCGACCAGCGCCCTGCAGATGCTCGAGGTCGACGCCGGCGGCCTCGACCGCAGCGACCGCGCCCTGTTGGACACCATCGCGACCAAGTTCGCCGGCGGCCCGGTCGGCCTCTCGACGCTGGCGATCGCGATCGGGGAGGAGCAGGACACGATCGAGGACGTGCTCGAGCCATATCTGCTCCAACAGGGCCTGCTGAAGCGCACCCCGCGCGGCCGGGTGCTGACCGAACGCGCTTACGACCACCTCGGGCTGCAGGCTCCGGACGGCGCCGCGAGCCTCTTCTAGGCGCACGCTTGTAGCCTGTCGGTCATGCCGTTTTTCATCTGTCCGAATTGCGGACACCGGGAGGTGAGCGGCGAGCGAACCGCTGGTTTCAGCTCGCGCCCGAAGGGCTGCTCCAAATGCGGCTTTGGATTCGTCTTCGAATTACTCGACGATTATTATCCGGCTCCCAATGCCGCCTTCTTCGTCTGTGACAAGCAGGAACGCGTGATCGACGCCGGCAAAGGCAGTTTCGAGCTGACCGGTCTCACCGACGAGGACGTGATCGGCCGCCCCGTTCGCGAGGTGCTGGGGCTCGATTGGATCGACAAAGGCGACGGGGATGAGGCGTCCGACAGCAACGGCGACGGTCTCGCCGACCCGATCGAGACCTCGCTGGAGTGGGGGGTCCGTTCGCTCGGCAAGCGAGTCTCCGTCAACGCCGAGGGGGACCTGCCGGCGAAAGCGGTCGCCGACGTCTTTCCCGCCTATGACGACGACGGTGGGCTCCTGCTCGTGCTCACTCCGGAGGGTTAGGCGATGGGCAACCGCCGCCGCTACCTCTTCGTCCTTGCCTTCGTGCTCGGGCTCGTCATCGCCTCGGCCCTGGTCATCGCCAACACCTCGACCAAGCTCGGGCTCGACCTCAAGGGCGGCGTCGAGCTGGTCTACCAGGGCCAGCCGACCGGCCAGGTGGAGGAGGTCACCGGCGAGGACATCGAACGCGCGATCGAGATCATCCGCGAACGGATCGATCAGTTCGGCGTCTCCGAGCCGGAAGTCGCGCGCCTGGGCGCCGACCAGATCACGGTCAGCCTGCCGGACGTCGACGACGCGCAGCGGGCAATCGACCAGGTCGGCACCACCGCGCAGCTGTTCTTCTACGACTGGGAGCCGAACCTGATCGGTCCGGAGCGGGCGATCGGCGGGCACCCCGGTCAGCAGCCGCCGGCGGGGCCGCTCAAACAGTCCGAAGAACGCTGGAAAGAGGCCGGCCGCAACACCAAAAGCGTCGAGAACAAACAGCTGATCTTCTCAGGGGCCTTCCCCGACGCCTACGGCGCCGCGAAACTCGCCTCCGAACAGGAGACGGTGGAGAACTGTGAAAACTGCTCGGTCTCCAAACCGCGCTACTACCTGTTCGAGAAAGAGGCGCCGCACGACCTGATCGCGGGCCCCGAGCTGGCCAAAAAGGACCTCTACATCAGTCCGACCGGCGAAAAACGCTCTCGCGACGGACTCGTGATCGAAGTGCCGACCGGGACGATCGTCGTCTCCGAATACCCCAGCGACGAAAGCGGCAAGGTCGACAAAACCGCCAAACCGGGCTGGTACGCGCTCAAAGACGATCCGGCGCTGTCGGGGACCGACATCACCGACCCGAAGCAGGAATTCGGCGAATTCAACGAACCGAACGTCAGCTTCGGCTTCACCGACGATGGTCGCGAGGCCTTCCAGGAAGTCACCCGCCGGATCGCCCAGCGCGGCCAGGCGGCGGCGATCGGGCCCGTCGCCGGCGAACAGGCCGAAGCGCTGTCGGGCCGCTTCGCGGTGATTCTCGACAACGAAGTCAAAACGCGGCCGATCATCGACTTCGCCGCGAACCCGGACGGGATCGACGGCCGCCAGGGCGCCCAGATCTCCGGTGGCTTCACCAGTCCCCAAGAGGCTCAGGACCTGGCGACGATCCTGCAGATCGGCGCCCTGCCGATCAACCTCAAACTGATCAGCCAGACCCAGGTCTCCGCGACCTTGGGCTCGGAGGCACTCGACGCCGGAATCAAGGCCGGCGTCATCGGCCTGATCCTGGCGATGCTCTTCCTTGTCTTCTACTACCGCTTCCTCGGCCTGATCGCCTCGATCGCCCTGATCGCTTACGGGGCGATCTTCTTCGCCCTAATCAACCTGATCCCGATCACCCTGACCCTGCCGGGCATCGCCGGGCTGGTGCTGACGATCGGGGTGGCGGCCGACTCCAACATCGTCATCTTCGAGCGAATAAAGGAGGAGGTGCGGGCGGGACGCTCGATGTCGAGCGCGATCAGCGCTGGCTACAAACGCGGGATCAGCACGATCATCGACGCCAATGTCATCACCCTGCTGACCGCCTTCATCCTCTTCGTGCTGGCGACCTCCGGGGTCAAAGGCTTCGCCTTCACCCTCGGCGTCGGCACCATCGTCTCCCTGCTGACCGCGGTCGTCTTCACCCAGGCGCTGCTCGGCAGCATGAGTCGCTCGCGCCTGCTGCGCTCTCCGGCCGCGCTCGGAGCCGGTGGCGAAGGGATGCGCTGGCACTTCGACTTCATGGGCGCGAGTCGCTGGTTCTTCTCGATCTCCGGTGTGATCCTCCTGGTCGGCGGCTTGGCGCTGGCGACCAAGCAGCTCAACTTCGGGATCGACTTCGAGTCCGGCACCCGGGTCAAGGTGGCTCTGGTCGAGCCCACCGATGAGGAAGGGGTGCGCGACACCCTCGACTCGATCGGGATCTCCGGCGAGGAGATCCAGCAGGTCTCCGATCCGGTGCTCGGGGAGAACGTCTTCCAGATCCAGACCCGCGAGCTCGGCCCGGACCGGGTCAAAGAGGTGCAGAGAGAGCTCGAGAGCCAGTACGGCGTCGCCGAAGACGGCTTCGACAGCACCAGCGTCGGGCCCACTTTCGGGCAGCAGGTGGCCGACAGTGCCCTGAAAGCGCTGATCTTCTCGCTGCTGGTGATCTGCGGCTACGTGGCGCTGCGCTTCGACCCGAAGTTCGCGGTGCCGGTGCTGATCGCGATCCTTCACGACATCCTGATCACGGCCGGCGTCTACTCGCTGACGGGAAAAGAGGTGAGCAGCGGGACCGTCGCCGCCTTCCTGACCATTTTGGGCTACTCGATCTACGACACGATCATCGTCTTCGACCGCATACGCGAGAACGTGCCACGGATGCCGCGGGCGGCGTTCTCCCAGATCGTCAACCGCTCGATGAGCGAGGTGCTGACGCGTTCGCTGGCGACCAGCTTCACGACCTTGCTCGGCGTGGCCTCTCTGCTGATCTTCGGTGGCGCGACCCTGCAGGACTTCGCCTTCGCGATGCTGGTCGGGATCGCCTCCGGTACCTATTCGTCGATCTTCATCGCCTCGCCGGTGCTGACCGCCTGGAAGGAACGTGAGCCCGGCTTCGTGCGCCGCCGCCTTCGCATCGCCCAGGCCGAGGGCAGCGTGCCCGCGTTCGCCGACGACATCGCGATGGCCGAGCTCAGCGGCGACGAGGAGAGCGAAGCCGAGATCGTCGCCACCGCCGAGCGGCCCGAGGCCCAGCCGCAGGCGGGCGCCGTCGCGACGGTGGAGCGGACCGGGGATGGCAACGGTGCCGATCCGGCCAGCAACGGCGAGGGCGACACCGCTTCGGCCGAGCGCCGCCAGCGCAACGCCGAGCGCAAGGCGCGCCGCCAGGCTCGCCGCAAACACGGGAGGAAGCGCTGATGGCACTGCTCGTCTGGTTCACGATGGGGATCGCCCTCTGGCACTTCACCGTCTTCATTCCCGACCACTTCTGGCAGGGCATCGTCGGCGCTTTCCTCGGCGCCGTCGTCGGCTCGGTGCTCTTCGGCCTGATCGTGCAGCAGATCAGCGGCCGCAGCCTCGGCGACACCGACCTTGGCACCGCCCTGCTCGCGGTCCCCGGGACGGCGATTGGCCTCGCCGTCATCTACGTGATCGGCCTCCGCGGCGAAGCGCAGTCCGAGTAGCGCCCTTTCCGCCCCATTTTCGGCACCTTTGCGGCGATTTTGACGCCGGGGCGCTTCCTAGCCTGGTGGTGTGCCGGAGACCCTGAAGGCGTTCGCCGCCGAGCCCTATGCATATGCGGACGTGCGCGCGGTGGCCGCCGGCCTCGACCTCAGCGAGCCGGTGGCGGTAACCCTGGTGCGCCGCGGCTACCGGACGCCGGAGCAGGCCCGGGCCTTCCTCGCCGCGGACGAGTCGCACCCGGCCTGGGCCTTCGACTCGATGCGGGGGGTGGTTGCGCAGCTGCGCGCCACGATCGCCGCCGGCGGGCGGATAACCGTTCACGGCGACTTCGACGTCGACGGCGTCTGCGCCACGACGATCATGGTCTCGACGTTGCGCGAGCTGGGAGCGGAGTGCGATTGGCTGATCCCGGACCGGCTCGGCGACGGCTACGGCCTCAGCGCCGCCAACGTCGAGCGGCTGGCGAAGCGGGGCACGGCGCTGCTGCTAACCGTCGATTGCGGGGTGACCGCGGTCGAGGAGGTGCGCCTGGCGCGGGAGCTGGGAATCGAGACGATCGTCACCGATCACCATCAGGCGGGCGAGGAGCTGCCGGACTGCCCGATTCTGCATCCGGAGCTGAGCAATTACCCGTTTCCGTCGCTTTGCGGGACCGGCGTCGCCTGGAAGCTTGCGTCTGCGTTGCGGGAGGCGTCAGGGGAGGGGTTCCCAGGAACTCCGCGCGAAGTCGCGCCTGGGAACCCCTCCCCTGATGCCTCTACCGACGAGCGGGATCTTGACCTCGTCGCGCTGGCGACGGTTGCGGACGTAGTGCCGCTGGTGGGGGAGAACCGGGCGTTGGTGAAGCGTGGGTTGGCGGAGATGCGGCGGGTGCGCCGGGTGGGTCTCCGGGCGTTGATCGCGGCGGCGAAATGCGAGCCGACGCGGCTGGACGAGGGGGATCTGGCGTTCCGGCTGGCGCCGCGGATCAATGCGGCCGGGCGCCTGTACCGGGCGGATGCCGGGGTCGAGCTGCTGCTGACCGAGGACGAGGGCCGGGCTGAGGAGATCGCGGCCGAGCTGGGCCGAGCCAACGCCGAGCGGCGGGCGACCGAGCGGGAGGTCGACACCGCGGCCGAGGCCGCCCGCCGCGAGCTGCCCGAGCGCCTGCGCGAGGCGCCGGGCCTGGTCCTCGCCGGCGAGGACTGGCACCCCGGCGTCGTCGGGATCGTCGCTTCGCGCCTGGTCGAGCGCCACCACCGGCCGGTTGTCGTCGTCTCCCTCGACGCGGAGGGGAACGGGCGCGGCAGCGGTCGCAGCATCCCCGGCTTCGATCTGCACGCAGCGCTGCAGGCCTGCTCCGAGCACCTGGTCAGTTTCGGCGGCCACCGCGCCGCGGCCGGCCTGACGCTGCGGGCAGCGGACCTCGAGGGGTTCCGTGAGGCATTCGCGGCGCACGCGAGCGCGACGCTGGGGCCTGAGGACCTGCGCCGAACCGAGCGGATCGACGCGATGGTCGGTGGTGTCGGCCTCGGCCTCGACCTGGCCGAGGAGCTGGGCCGGCTCGCGCCCTTCGGGATGGGCAACCCCGGGGTCAGGTTGATGGTCCCCTCCGCTCACGTCAGCGACGTGCGGACGATGGGGGAGGGCAAGCACGCGCGCTTCAGCCTCCACAGCGGCGCCCACCGCGCCCTCGGGGTCGCCTTCGGCCGCTCCAGCCTGGGGGTGGAGGAGGACGATCCGGTCGACGCCGCGGTGCGGCTCGAGGTCAACCACTGGAACGGCTCGGTCGAGCCCCGTGTCGTCCTGCGTGAGCTCTACCCGCTCGCCGACGCCGCCGCGGAGGGAGAGCGCCTGCCGCTCCATCCCTGCGGCTGCGAGGACGAGGAGTGGTGGCGCCGGTTTGAGGCTGAGTTGGGACGCGACCTCGCTCCGCGCGGCGGCGAGGATGGCGG
The DNA here is from genome assembly GCA_963762325.1 of uncultured Solirubrobacterales bacterium. Classification (GTDB taxonomy): domain Bacteria; phylum Actinomycetota; class Thermoleophilia; order Solirubrobacterales; family 70-9; genus VAYN01. The sequence continues at coordinate 128,469 of CAVXKQ010000014.1, forward strand.
CGACCCCTCGGAGCGGGTCGTCGTCGACGGCCCGGGCTCGGCGACCGCGGCGATCGCCGAGCTGGTCTCCAGCGGCGCCGGCGTGCTGGCGGTCTGCGCCGACGCCTCGCGCCGGGCGGCGCTCGCCACCGGCGCCACCGGCCTGGCCCGTTTCAACGGCGGCGCCGCCCGGATCGCCTGCGGGCGCTGCGGCGGCGAGGCGCTGGAGGGAGCGATCGCTCGCGGCGACGGCGGCCTTGCACTGATCGACTACGCGACCTTGGAGCGGGGACCGGCCGTCGCCGCCCGCCACTTCGAGCACGTCGTCCTGGTCGACCCGCCGCCCACGGCCGAGGCGGAGCGCCGCGCCGCCGTCGCCCACGGCGCCGGGACGGAGGCGGGCGCCGCGCCACGGTCGCGGCCCGGCTTCCTACACCTCGCCTGGGCGGACGCCGAGCGCGCCTTCTCGCTCGCGGTCTGCGACGAGCAACTCGCTTCTCGAAAGACCGTCGCGAAGGTCTTTCGTGCCCTGCGCGAGTCCGGCGAGGTGAGCGGATCGGCGCTGCGGGGCGTGCTCTGCGGCCCCGGCGAACACCCGCTCTCGCCCGAGGCGGCGGCCCGCTGCCTCCGGGTCCTGACCGAGCTGGGTTTGGCCGCCGGCGAGCCGAGCGGCGGCGCGGGGCGCGTCGGGGTCGTATCCTCAGAGGAGACCGATCTGGAGCGCTCAGCCGCGTTCCGCGCCTACAGAGCAGCGCACTCGGAGGTTCAGCAATACCTCGAAAGACCCAAATAGCCCTGGAGCGCAGCGAGCTCCTCGCCGATCTCTTCGCCGTGATCGAGGAGTTCGACTCCTCGCCGAGCGGCAACGGAGACACGGGCGGCGGCACCGCGGTGGCGGTGGCGGCGCTCGATCGCGCCGCGATCGAGCGCGCCTTCGACTTCGCCTGCGATCGCCACGCCGATCAGCTGCGCTATTCCGGCGACGAGTTCATCACCCACCCGGTCGGGGTCGCCCAGGTCTGCGCCGGGATGCGGCTCGACACCGAGACCCTCTGCGCGGCGCTGCTGCACGACACCGTCGAGGACACCAGCGCCAGCCTCGACGATGTCCGCGCCGAGTTCGGCGAGGAGATCACCCAGCTCGTCGACGGGGTCACCAAGCTGACCGGGATGACCTTCGAGAGTCGCGACGAGCGGCAGGCGGAGAACTACCGCAAGATGATGGTGGCGATGGCCACCGACGTCAGGGTGATCCTGATCAAGCTGGCCGACCGCCTCCACAACATGCGTACGCTCGGCGCTCTGCCGAAGCAGAAGCAGATGGCGAAGTCGCACGAGACGCTGGAGATCTACGCGCCGCTGGCCCACCGCCTCGGCATCCACGCGATCAAGTGGGAGCTGGAGGACCTCGCCTTCGCCACCCTGCACCCGCGCAAGTACGCCGAAATCAAACAGCTGGTCGCCCAGCAGCGCGACGAGCGCGAGAGCTACGTCTCCGACGCCGGCCACTTCCTCTCCGAGGAGCTCGAGCAGGTCGGGATCGACGCTCAGATCTCCGGCCGCGCCAAGCACTTCTACTCGATCTACACGAAGATGGCCAAGAAGGGCCGCGAGTTCAACGAGATCTTCGACCTCACGGCGATGCGGGTGATCGTCGGCTCGGTGAAGGACTGCTACGGCGCGATCGGGGTCATCCACTCGCTCTGGAAGCCGCTGCCCGGGCGCTTCAAGGACTTCGTCGCGATGCCCAAGGCGAACATGTACCAGGCCCTGCACACGACGGTGATCGGGCCCGAGGGCAAGCCCCTGGAGATCCAGATCCGCACCGAGGAGATGCACAAGCTCGCCGAGTACGGGATCGCCGCCCACGTCGCCTACAAAGAGGGCAACGGCAACGATCCGAAGCGGGAGAAGATGACCTGGCTGCGCCAGCTGGTCGAGGCGGAGGGCGAACAGGACCCGGCCGAGTTCCTCGAGTCACTCCGGGTCGACCTCTTCGAGGACGAGGTCTTCGTCTTCACGCCGAAGGGCGAGGTGAAGAACCTCTCCGCCGGCTCGACCCCGCTCGACTTCGCCTACGCCGTCCACACCGACGTCGGCCACCGCACCGTCGGCGCCAAGGTCAATGGCAACATCGTGCCGCTGCACTACCAGCTGAAGTCGGGGGACATCGTCGAAGTCCTGACCGCCAAGCAGAACCGCGGCCCCTCCCGCGACTGGCTGAAACTGGTGCGAACCAGCCGCGCCCGCAACAAGATTCGCGCCTTCTTCAAAGAGGAACGGCGCGAGGACGCCGAGCGCAAGGGACGGGAGGGCCTCGACGAAGCGCTGCGCACGCGCGGCATCCCGATGCAGAAGGTCGCCGGCTCGGCGCTGCTGGCCGACGTCTTCCGCGAGATGGGCTACAAAAAAGGCACCGACTTCTACATCGCCCTCGGCCAGGGCAAGGTCTCGACCAAGACCGCCGCCAACAAGCTGATGCAGCGCCTGAAGGCGGGCGAGGCGGTGGAGGAGCGCCCGGCGGCGCTCAGCGACTCCCGCGAGGACCGCGCCCGCCGCACCAAGGACGCTTCGAACTACGGCATCGCGGTCAAGGGCGCCGACAACGTCGCCGTGCGCCTGGCCAAGTGCTGCCGGCCGGTCCCCGGCGACGAGATCGCCGGCTACGTCTCCCTGGGGCGGGGGATCACCATCCACCGCACCGACTGCAAGAACGTGAAGGCGCTGAAAAAGGCGCCGGAGCGTTTCGTGGAGGTCGGTTGGGCGGGCGACAACGCGTCCTCCTACCGGGTCGAGCTGCAGATCGACGCCTACGACCGCACTCGCCTGCTCGAGGACCTCTCGCGCACCTTCTCGGAGGCCGGGATCAACATCATCGGCGCCTCCTGCACGACCAACCACCCGATGGTGAAGAACAGGTTCGTGGTCGAGGTGGGGGATACGGAGCAGTTGAAGCAGTGCATCTCGCGGTTGCGGAACGTCGAGAGCGTGTTTGACGCTTACCGGATTACGCCGGCGGCTTAGGAGAGGTCCAGAATGGCGTTGAGCGTCGCGGTTACCGGCCCCACTGGGGAGATTGGGCTGCCGTTGATGGAGGAGTTGGAGCGGGATGCTGCGGTGGGGGAGGTGCGGGGGATGGCTCGGCGGGCATTCGATCCGGGGAGTGAGGGGTGGGAGAAGGTCTCCTACCGGCGGGGGGACATCCTCGATCGGGGGTCGTTGGCGGCGCTGTTCGATGGGGCGGATGTAGCGGTCCACCTCGCGTTCGCGATCTTCGGGGGGCGGGAGGAGACTCGGCGGGTCAATTTGGAGGGCAGTCGCAACGTGTTCGAGGCGGCGATTGCGGCGGGGGTCGAGCGGCTCGTCTACGCGTCCTCGGTCGCTGCCTACGGCTTCCACCCCGAGAATCCGCAGCCGTTGACTGAGGAGGTGCCGGCGCGGGGCAGCGAGAGCTTCTACTACTCGGCACAGAAGGCCGAGCTGGAGTCGGCCCTCGACGAGCTGGTTCGCGGCAGCGAGGTCGACGCCTACGTGTTCCGGCCCTGCATCGTCGCCGGCCCGCGGGCCACGATGCTGATCGAGAAGACGGTCGAGAGCGCCCGCCTCGGCGACCCGCTGCCGGCGCTGCGGCGCAGCCTCGGTCGCCTGCCGCTGCCGAAGCCGGTGCTTCCGGACCTCGGCGCTCCACTCCAGCTGGTCCACCATGACGACGTCGCCCGGGCGCTGGCGGCGGCGATCGCCGGCAGGGGCGAGCCCGGCGCCTACAACCTCGCCGGCGACGGCGTCGTCGGCATCGGCGACCTCGCCCGCGCGCTCGGCTGGCACACCGCGCCGCTGCCCGCTCCCGCCGTCGGCCTCGGCGCCGGCATCGCCAGGCGGCTCAGCTTCCTCTCACCCCAGCTGGAGTGGGCGACGGCGCTGCGGACGCCGGTGCTGATGGAGACCGCCAAGGCCCGCCGCGAGCTCGGCTGGGAGCCGCGCTTCGACGCGGCCGAGACGCTGCTGCAGACCGCCGTCGCCGCCCGCGAAGCGGGGATTCTCGACTAGGAGGGGCTCAGGGCGCGACTACGCCATCGAGGTGGCGACGACCGGAGCGGCGCCGAGTTCCACCAGGCTGACCCGAAGGGAGCGCCGGCCGCGATGATGGAGGCCGTGGACCGAGCTCTCGGTCTTGTCGAGCGTGCCCGCGATCTCCACCGGCGAGAGGCCGACGATATGCCTCAGCACGAGCACCTCGCGCTGGTCGTCCGGAAGCTGTTCGAGCGCCTGCCGCAGGGCCCGGCCGCGGTCTAGGCTCATCTGGGCGCTGCCGGTATCGGCGACCCTCACCTCCTCGGTCGGGATCGCGCGTTTGGCGCGCAGGTGGTCGAGCGCGGCGTTTCGGGCCACACGCAGGATCCAGGCGTCGAAGGGGACGTCCCGGTGCTCGTATTTCTTGATCGCCGACATCAGCTTGGCGAACACGTTCTGGGTGATGTCCTCGGCCTCGTGATGGTCGCGGACGAAGCTGGCGACATAGCGAAGGACGTCGTCGGCGTAGCGGACGTAGAGAAAATGCAGGCCCTCCGAATCGCCGGCCTTGGCCCGCGCCACCGCTCGTCGGGTGAGCTGGCTGCCCCCGTTTGGTCGTACTGCGCCGTCGGGCGTACTGGTCATCGGTGTTCCCCCGCATGCTCACCGCATGCCTGCGCTGCTGTTTTTCGGACCCCCCACAACCCAATCTCGCCGGAATTTGCGGCGAGACCGGTTGCCGGAGCAAAGAGGATGAGGACGTTTGGCCCATCTGTCAATGCCCACTATTCGTCCATATCTAGTTCCTCTCGCTCAAGGTCCCCTTCTGCAGGCAGGACCAAGTTAGGACTACTTTTCGGTAATCGACAAAAAACCGAGGCGCGGGAGGTCGTTTCTCGCACGTCGAGAGACAGGTCAGATCCGCCGGTGAAGATCGAACTAGGGAAATTCGCGCTGTCGAGCATCGAGGCCCATTCTGGGGCCGATCTTGCAGGGGGCGTGCGGGCGGCCCTGCATCACTACGTCTACCGGCTCAAGTCCTCTCTGGCGCTGATCGGTCCGCCGCGCTTCCTCATCGAGGGGACGCGTTCGGAGCGGGCCGCCGGCGCCTTCGAGGTCGCCGTCCCGCCTGAGATCGAGGCCACCCTCGAAGGCCACGCGCGCCGCCACCAGGTTCCGCTGAGCCAGGTCCTCGCCCACGCCGTCTTCACCTACCTGGCGGATCTCGAGGCGGCCGCGGTCGTCGGTCGGCCGAGGCTGGGACGGCAACAGCCGCTGGTCCGCAGCGCCGAGCCGTCCCTGCTCTGAGCCTCCCCTCGATCTCCGGTAGGAGATTCGAATGAGTTTTAGGCGCCGGGGTACAGCCCGGGGCGGTGCCGTCCGATAGACGCGGGAGAGTTTCGGGTACCAAAGGGTTCCGGGCAAAGACCGATGACCGTGACGGCATTTCTCATCTGGACGGTGCTGCTCCCCATCATGGTGGTGGCGCTTCGCCTGCGGGCGGCCGCCAGGGTGCCGGAGCCGGCCGCGGAGATCCCCATGGGTGGAAATTCGACCCATCTGTGCCAGCGACGCTCGTATCGCCGCGTTGCTTTTACGGCGACCCATGTCCGCGCCCGATTCAATCAACGCAGAAGCTGCAGAGCTCCGGGAGGGGCGGCCAGGCACCGCTGACCCCGCGGCGGCGGCCGCGCGGGCCGGCACCGCCCCGACTCGCCGGCAGCGACTGCCGCCCGGGCTCGAGGTCACAAGCGATCGCGACGGCGGGGAGATCGGCGACGTCGACGAGGGGCAGGCGACCGCGTCTTCCTTCTCCCGCGACGCGATCTACCGCCGCCTCCTCGCCGTGGCCGACCTGGTGGCGGCGACCGCCGCCTTCGTATTGACGATCCGGGTCCTGGGCAGCGATCTGCTCGGCCTCGGGACGATCCTCGCGGTCGCGATGATCGTCCCGGTCTGCAAGCTCGCGGGCCTCTACGACCGCGACGAGCACCTGCTGCGCAAGCGCACCCTGGACGAGGCGCCAGCGATCTTCTCCGTGGCGACTCTCTACACGCTGCTGGCGTTCCTCGCCGGCGAGGCGATCGTCGACGGGACCTTCGGCCGCGAGCAGGCGGTGGTCCTCTGGGGGCTCCTGTTCGTATCGCTCCTGCTGGCGCGGAAGCTGGCGCGGCGAATCGCGGCGGCGCTGGTCGCCGAGGAGCGCTGCGTGATCCTCGGCAACGCCGAGGCGGCCGCCTGGCTCGGCACGAAGCTGGAGCGCGGCAACGGCTCCAGCACCAGGGTCGTCGGCCGAGTCCCCCTCGACCCCGAGGACGGCAGCGTCAACGGCATGCCGCTGCTGGGCCGTTTCGACGAACTCGAGGGCCTGCTCTCGGTTCACGGGATCGACCGTGCCCTGATCGCCCCCGGCACGGGCGAATCGGACCTCCGCCTCCTGCACGTGATCCGCGTCGTCAAGCGGCTCGGCGTCAGGATCAGCGTGCTGCCGCGGCTGTTCGAGGTGGTTGGCTCGGCTTACGAGCTCGACGAAGTGGAGGGAGCGACCCTGCTCGGCGTCCGTCGCCACGGCCTGTCGCGATCCTCGTGGCTGATCAAGCGCAGCTTCGACGTCGCCGCCGCCACGCTCATCCTGACCCTGCTGGCGCCGTTGATGGCGATGATCGCGATCGCGATCAAGCTCGGCTCCAGCGGGTCCGTTTTCTTCCGCCAGCCCCGCGTCGGGCGCGACGACGCGGTCTTCCAGATCTACAAGTTCCGCACCATGGTCGCCGACGCCGAGGCCCAGAAAGAGGCGCTGGCTCACCGCAACGAGGCGGGTGGCGGCCTCTTCAAGATCGAGGACGATCCGCGCATCACTCGGGTCGGCGGCTTCCTCAGGCGCACCTCGCTCGACGAGCTGCCGCAGCTGCTCAACGTGCTGAAGGGGGACATGTCCCTGGTCGGGCCGCGGCCCCTGGTCGTCGACGAGGACTGCCTGATCGAGGGCCTGCACCGGCACCGGCTGCTGGTGCCGCCCGGGGTCACCGGTCTCTGGCAGATCTTCGGCTCCGCCCGCATCCCGCTCGACGAGATGGTCAAGATCGACTATCTCTACGGGGCGAACTGGTCCGTCTGGTTGGACATCAAGATCCTGCTGCGGACTGTTCCCGTCGTGCTTGGGCAGCGGGGACTTTGACGGCCCCGAGCTCCTCGCCACCAGCGGAGCAGGTTCGGCTCGACCCCCTGGAGCTCAGCTCGGGCGTGATCTACGGTCGGCGCCACGGGCCCGCCGGCGAGCGCGATCGTCAGGATCCGGCGGAGGCGCCGCGGGTGGTCCTCGAGCGGATCATGCTCGCCGCCCTGCAGCGGCCGCCGTGCGTGGTCGCCTATTCCGGCGGTCGCGACTCCTCGGCGATCCTCGCCGAAGCGACGCGGGTCGCCCGCCAGCACGGCCTCGACGACCCGGTGCCGCACACGATGCGCTTCGGCGAGGCGCCCCGCACCGAGGAGGACGAGTGGCAGGAGCTGACGATCCGCCACCTCGGGCTCGGAGATTGGAGCAAGCGGGCGCTGACCGCCGAGCTCGACGCGCTCGGGCCGGTCGCCACCGACGTGATTCGCCATCACGGCGCCCACTGGCCCGCCAACCTGCACACCTTCCAGTTCCTGCTCGAGCCGGCGGCGGGGGGCGCCCTGCTGACCGGAAACGGCGGCGACGAGCTGTTCACCTCGTGGGCGGGGCACCGGCTCTCGCTGCTGCGGCGCGGCCGCGCCCTCCCCCGCCGCCAGGACATCCGCCCCTTCCTCAGGCACTCGCTGCCGAGCGCCGTGCTCGGTGAGTGGTGGTTCCGCCGCCGCCGCCTCGGCCTCTCCTGGCTGAAGCCCGCCGCGATGCGAGCGGTCGCCCGCGGCCTGGCGGCCGACTCGCTGCGGATCGAGCGCGACTGGCGGGCAGAGATCGAGGGCTACCTGGACAGCCGCTACATCGAGCTGGTCAACGGCGCCTCGGCGGCGATGGCGGCGCGCGCCGATGTCCACCTGGCACAACCCTTCCTCGACCCCGCCTACGTCCGCGCGATCTGCGCGGACGCCCCGCCGGAGGGGTTCGGGAGCCGCACCGTGGCGATGGAACGGCACTTCGGCGATGTTCTCCCCGGCGTCGTCTCGGGCCGCGCGGGCAAGGCGATCTTCAGCGAGGTCTTCTTCGGGCCGCGAATGCGGCGCTTCGCCGAGGAATGGTCGGGCGCGGGAGTGGACGTGGCGCTGGTGGACCCGGAGGCGCTGCGGCGCGAGTGGCTGCTCCCGCGGCCCCAGTTCTGCTCGCTGGTGCCGATCCAGGCCGCCTGGTTGGCGAGCGCCTAGGCCGTCGCGCCGGCCGCGATCTCCAGCATCCTCCGCGCGGTCTCCTCGGTGAAGTCCCAATCGGCAGGGCGGCGGATGCGCCACATCGGGACGCCGAGCAGATCGAGCACCCGGGCCGGGTCGGCCGGCCCCAGGAGCCCGATGTACTCCTGCTCGTAGACGATGCGAAGCGCCTCGCTGACCGGCACCGGCTCGGCGCTGACGCTCGCCTCCTCGCCCCAGGCCATCAGGAAGAACCCGGCCAGGCGCGCCCGCGCCGGTCCACCGGGCGCGGAGAGCCGGTAGCGGGGGCGATCGCCGACTTCGCCGAGAAAGCGCGCATCCGGCGTCCGCTCGGCGACGTCGGGTCGCAGGTCGATGCACGCCGGTCCGGCACGGACCACGCCTTCGTCGAGGACCAGCAGATCGTCGGCGAGCAGGGGGCAGCCGCGCTCGGCGAGCTGGGCGAGCGCCGTGCTCTTGCCGGCTTCCCGTTCGCCCATCACCGCCCAGGCGCGGTCGGCGGCGAAGAAGGCGCCGGCGTGCAGGGTCAGATCGCCGCGCCAGCGGGCGAGGATCGACATTGGCCCGGTCAGCAGGGGGTGGACGAGCGCCTCGGGGGTCGCGGGCTCGGCGAACCCCAACGTAATCGCCGCCGGGTCGCGGCGGACTTCGAGCGAGTCGCCCCCCTTTTTCCCCGCCAGCACGCAATCGGCGTCGAGCCGGTTGCGCTCGACCAGGACCTCCGCGTGTCGCCACTCCAGAGCCACGTCCTGGGCGTCGTCAGGCACGGGGGAGAGGCTTGGGAGGCCGATTTCGCCGGGCGGAAGGACTAGACGAAATCCATACGTTCCCCGGTCCTCGCCCGCCATCCGGGCGCCTACTCTAGCTGGGCATGATGAATCACTACTCCAACACTCCAGACGGAGGCACCATGGAGCAGGACGCAAAGAAGCAGTACGCCGACCCCACGATCGTCACTCTGGGCACGGTCGCCGAGCTAACGGCGTCGACCGGCGCGAAGTGCGTGGGCAGCGGTGACTTCCTTCTCGAAGGACTCGAAGAACGGAATCCGACGAGTCCTGTCTGCACGTAGGCAGAGCTTCAGCAGTCTGCGCAGATAGGAGCGAGCCGGGACCTCACGGTCCCGGCTCGCGTCGTATTTCCGGGCGCTCCCCGACGCAAGAAGGGCGCCCAGCCGGTCGTTCCTCTTAGATGGCTGGATCCGACGGCGCGATCGGGCAGACGGTCCGCTTGGTGGACGCTCGCTCGCCCGAAAACCTCTCCAACGGTTGGCGCCAGGTGCCGCGGCGCACGGTCGACGCCCTGCGCATCGCCTGGCAGGCGAGCCGCCGCCAGTTGCTGACGACGCTCCTGCTGCAGGCGGGGGCCGGCGCGGCGATGACGCTGCAGCTGCTGGCCGCCCAGCGCGTGCTGCAGCAGCTGCTGCGGATCGCCCAGCCGGGCACCTCCGGGTCCGACATCATCCTGCCCTTTGCCGCCCTGATCGGCGCGATGATCGCGATGGGGGCGCTGACGGCGCTGGCCGAACAGAGCCAGCGCCTGCTCGGCGAGATCGTCGCCCAGCACGCGCTTTCCAAGATCATCGGCATCTCCACCCGGGTCAACCTGGCGGCGTTCGAGAACCACGTCTTCCACGACCAGCTGGAACGGGCGCGGACGTCGGCGATCATGCGCTCGGTGCAGATGGTGGGCAGCGTCAGCAGCGTGACGATGAACACCCTGACCAGCGCCGGCATCGCCGTGGCGCTGCTGATTCTGGAACCGCTGCTACTGCCGCTGGTCCTCGCCTCGGCGATCCCCTGGCTGCTGGCGACGATCCGCAACAGCCGTCACGCCTACCACTTCGAGTGGGGGATGACGCCCGAAAACCGCGAGCGCTCCTACCTGGTCGAGCTGCTGACGCGGCGCGAGGCGGCAACCGAGATTCGCGTCTTCGGCTCCACCTCCTTCCTCCGCGCTCGCTACGACGAGCTGACGGCGGAGCGCCTGCGCCGCGTGCGCGAGTTCCTGCGCAAGCGCCTGGGGGTCGCTGTGCTTGGAGCGGTGGCGACGGCGATCGGCATGGGGATCGCGCTCGCGGCGCTCGCCTACCTGATCGCCACCGGCCGGATCGAAGTCTCCACCGCGCTGGCCGCGGGGGCGGCGATGCAGCAGCTCTCGACTCGGCTCTTCGGGATGGTGACCGGCGTCGGGCAGGTCGTCGAAGCCGGCATGTTCGTCGACGACTACAACTCTTTCCTCGACATCCTGCCGGCCGAGTCCGAGTCCGAGCCCGCTTCCGCGCCCGACGGGGAGGAGCGGACCGCATCGAACGGGCGAGCCGCCGCGCCGCGGGCGGCGTTCAACGGAGTCAGGCTGGACGGGGTCTCCTTCCGCTACCCCGAGATCGACGAGCTCGTTCTCGACGGCGTCTCGATGCATATCGATCCCGGCGAGGTCGTGGCGCTGGTGGGGGAGAACGGATCCGGCAAGACGACGCTGGTCAAGCTGATCTGCCAGCTCTACGAGCCCCTGGCGGGGCGGATCGCCTGGGCTGGGCCCGACGGCGGGGAGCTGGACCAGGAGGCGGTCCGGGACGAGACCACGGTGATCTTCCAGGACTTCCTTCACTACTACCTGTCCGCGGCGGACAACATCGGCCTGGGGCGAGTGGACCGCGAGCCCTCCCTCGAGGCGATCCGCGCCGCCGCCCAGCAGGCCGGCGCCGACCGTTTCCTCTCGGGCCTGCCGCAGGGCTACGAGACCCGCCTGGGCCGGCAGTTCGAGGACGGCCACGATCTCTCGATCGGCCAGTGGCAGCGGCTCTCGCTTGCTCGCGCCTTCTTTCGGGGCGGTGGCTTCCTCGTCCTCGACGAGCCCACCGCGTCGCTCGACCCGAAGGCCGAGTTCGCGCTCTTCCAGCAGATGCGTGAGCTCTGGCGCGGCAGGTCGGTGCTGCTCGTCTCCCATCGCTTCTCCAGCGTGCGTTCCGCCGACCGCATCTACGTGCTGCGCGACGGGCGGGTGGCCGAGCACGGCAGCCACGAGGAGCTGATGGCCGCCGCGGGTCACTACGCGGAGCTGTTCTCGCTGCAGGCCGCGGCCTACATGGACCGGCCGGAGGGCCAGCCGGCGGGCACGGCGCACAAGAACCCGAGCGCCGTCGGCGTTTCTGATAAGTGAGCGCCACCGACTCAACCAATGCGAGCCGCCAGATCGACGTCCGCTTCATGGGCGCCACGGTGCGGGTGCCGAACAACGTCGTGTACCGCTCTTTCCCGGCCGAGACGGTCGTCCTCGACCTCGACGTCGGCGTCTACCACGGCCTCAACCTCGTCGCCGGGAGGACGCTCGTCCTGCTCGACGAGATCGGTCGGGTGAGGACCGTCGCCGACCGCCTGGCGGACGAGTACGACCACCCGCCGGCGCAGATCCAGCGCGATCTCTGCCGCGTCTGCCAGGAGCTCCTGGACCGGGGGCTGATCGAGTTGGCCGAGCCGTTGAGCTGACCTTGGCGCCCCGGGCGAAGCTACTTCTCGCCGCCGAGATCCTGATCGCCTATTGCCGGGTCCGCTGGGCGATGAGGAGCCAAGCGCTGCCCGACCTCGTCGCCGGGATCCGGGCGCGGCGGGGCGATCCCGCGTCGCTGTCGCCGGGGGGCCGCCGCCAGTTGGCCGGCGCGGTGATGGGGCTGCTCTCGGTCCTGCCGACCGATTCCCGCTGTCTGGTGCGCTCGCTCGTCTACCTGACCCTGCTGCAGCGCCGGGACACCGTCGCCACGCTGGTGATCGGCGTCCGCACCGAGCCCGAGTTCGCCGCCCATGCCTGGGTCGAGCTCGGGGGGAGCCGCTGCTTCCCTCGGGGGACGGCGACTACGCGCCGCTGACCGTGATCTGAGAGCCAGCGGGCCGGTAGCTCGCGAAAGCGAGCCCGGGTTGCCGCCGTTGTTGGGGTGATGGCGACCGCAGTCAGCACCCCAGCCAAGCCGGCGAAGACGGTGACGATCGGGGTATGCGCACCCAGCGAGTTCCCGGAGCCGGAGATCCGCGCGGCGCTGGCGCGTGCCGGCCACCCGCTGGAGTTCTGGCACGAGGGCAGGGAGGAAGCGGTCGCGGCTTATCGCGAGCACAGCCCTGACCTCTTCCTGCTCGGCGCCCGGCGGGCGGACGCGGAGGCGCTGAAGTGCGTCCGCGCCCTCGGCGAAGGGGCCCGGGTGATCCTGATCTGCGAGCGCTCCGGAGACGGCGACCTGCGCAAGGCGCTCGACGTCGGCGTCAGGGGCTTCGTCTCCGTGGCCGAAGTGGAGGCGGTGCTGGCGCCGGTGATCGACGTCGTCCGGGCCGGGCAGGTCAGCGTTCCCGGGCCGCGCGGCAAGGAACTTCGCCGCCAGGTCCTGACCCCGCGGGAGAAGCAGATCCTCGGCCTTGTGGTGATGGGGCTGACGAACGCGGAGATCGCCACCAAGCTGTTCCTGGCGGAGAGCACGGTCAAGAGCCACCTCTCCTCGGCCTTCGCGAAGCTCGGCGTCTCCTCGCGGAGCGAGGCGGCGACGGTGATCCTCGATCCGCAGTCGGGCGCCGGGCTCGGGATCCTGACGATCCCGACCGGGTAGCCGGTTCAGGGAGCCCCTTGCGCTCTCCGTCGGTAGCACTGGTCCACGACTACCTCCTCGTCATGCGCGGGGCCGAGCGCACCTTCGCGGCAATCGCGGAGTGCTGGCCCGAGGCGCCGATCTACACGCTTCTCTACGACGCCGAGGGAACGAAGGGCCGGTTCGCCGACCGCGAGGTCCACACCTCCTACCTGCAGCGACTGGGGGTGGGGCAGAGGCGGTTCCGGTCCCTGCTGCCCGCCTTCCCCCGGGCGATCCGCTCGCTGCGGCTCGACGGCCACGACCTCGTGGTCTCCAGCAGCAGCGCCTTTGCGCACGGCGTCGAGGTGCCCGAGAGCTCGATCCACGTCTGTTACTGCCATACCCCCTTCCGCTACGCCTGGTTCGAGCGCGAGCGGGCGCTCGGCGAGGTGGCAAGGCCGTTGAGGCCGGCATTGGACTGCACCCTGCGCAAGGCGCGCGAGGCCGACCGCCGGGCCGCGCGGCAGGTCAGCCGCTATGTCGCGAACTCGGAGATCACCCGGGAGCGCATCGCCCGCTACTGGGAGCGGGAGGCCAACGTGGTCCACCCGCCGGTCGAGGTCGAGCGATTCGCCCCCGCGGCCGAGCTCGAGCCGTACTTCCTCGTCGTCACCGAGCTGGTCCGCCACAAGCGGGTGGATCTGGCCCTCGAGGCGGCGCGGCGGGCCGGGGTCGCGCTCTGGGTGGTGGGGGAGGGCCCCGAACGCGAGCACCTCGAGGCGAGCTACGGCGGGCCGGATGGGACGGCTCGATTCCTCGGCCGGGTCGACGACGCCCGCCTGGCCGATCTCTACTCGCGGGCGCAGGCGCTGGTGCTGCCGAACGTCGAGGAGTTCGGGATCGCCGCGGTCGAGGCCCAGGCGGCCGGCCGGCCGGTCGTCGCCTTCGCGGCCGGGGGCGCGCTCGAGACCGTGCTCGATGGGGAGACCGGCATTCTCGTCGGCGCCGGAGACGTCGAGGCGATGGGGCGGGAGCTGGCCGCGACTGATTTCGGCCGCTTCGACTCCGAGCGGATCGCCCGCCACGCTCGCACGTTCTCCAAAGCCGTCTTCCAAGAGCGTCTGCGAAGAGAGGTGGAGCGCTCGAGCGGAGCGGAGGGCGCGCTTCAGGCCGCCGCCGCGACCTCGTCGTCGAGCACGTTCCCGTAGACCCCGAGGATCGCCGCGACGTGCCGCTCGACCCCGAAGCGGCGGTGGGCCTCGCCGCGGCCGCGCTCGGCCATTTGCGCCAGCCGGGCGGGATCGCCGAGCAGGCGCTCGATCTCCCGCGCCCAGAGCAGCGGTCGCCGGGGCGCCAGGACGAGGCCGCTGTGGTCCGAGCCGGCGCGGAGGATCTCCGGCGGGCCGCCGACCTCGGTCGCGACGACCGGCACGCCGGACGCCATCGCCTCGATGATCGTGCGCCCGAAGGGCTCCTCCCAGGAGGGGACGAGCAGGAGGTCGACGGCGCGGAGGATCTCCGGCACGTCCCGGCGCTCGCCGAGGAAGCGGACCGAGTCCGCCAGGCCGTGGCTGGCAACCTCCTGCCGCAGGCTCTCGAGAAAGGCGTTGTTGTCGTAGCGGGTCGCGGCGCTGTCGAACTTGGCCGAGCCGACGAGGAGCAGCTGCAGGCCTGGGTGGGACGGGAGCAGCTCGCGCACGGCGCGGATCGCGTCGTCCTGCCCCTTCCACGGCGTGATCTGGGCGATCACCGCCAGCACCGGGCCGTCCCCGCCCAGCCCGAGGCGGGCGCGGGCATCGGCGCGGGAGAGTCCGACCCGCTCGAATCGCGACAGCTCGACCGCGTTCTGCACGACCACGGCGCGGGCCGCCGCGCCGGCGCCGAGGCTGGAGCGGGTGTACACCGAGTTCGCGACCAGCGCGTCGGCGCGGCAGATCGCCCGCAGCGTCAGGGCCGAGGCCGCGCCGGGAGGGAGGCAGTCGCGGACGTGGACGACGGTCGGCCGGCCGCGCGGGACGCCGGCGCCCACGGCGATCAGGCCGGCCCGGATCGAGTTGGCGTGGATCAGGTCGGCAGCGGCCGCCCGCGCCGCACGGCGGACCTGCCGCGCCGCCCGGGCCATCTCGAGCAGCGCCCGTGGAGTCCGTACGGGATGCAGGCGCAGGCTGCCGTCGGTGCCCTGGATCGGGATCACCTCGATCTCCAGCTCGCGCGCGCGTTCGGCGAGCGGGCCCTCGGGGCAGGCGAGCGTCGGCTCGACATCGGCCGGGAGGGCCCCCAGCAGGGTGATCAGGGAGTGCTCGCCCCCGCTGATCCGGCTGGTGTGGTTGACGTACAGCGCCCGCATCGTCAGCCGCGGCGAGGCTCGGATGCCACCTGGATCGACCAGCTGGGCGATGCGCTCGGCTGTGCGGGGCCAGGCGAACTCGGCGGCGCGACGGGCGCCGGCCTCGCCCATCTCCGCGGCAGCGCGAGGGGTTTTGGAGCAGCTCGACCAGGGCGTTGCCGACGGCGATGTGGTCCTCGGGGTCGACCAGCAGCCCGGTCTCGCCGTCGACCACCGCGTCGAGCGCGCCGCCCACGCCGCCGGCGACCGCCGGGCAGCCGTGCGCGTTCGCCTCCAGGTAGACGATCCCGAAGCCCTCGCCGACGTAGCCGCCGGCCGGCATCCGGCTCGGCATCGCGAAGACGTGGGCGCGGTCGAGCCAGGCGTCGCGCTCCGCGTCGCCGACCGCGCCGAGGAACCTGATCACGTCTTCGCCCAGCCCGGCCGAGCGGGCGAGCTCGGAGATCGCCGCCCGCAGCGGGCCGTCGCCGATCAC
The DNA here is from genome assembly GCA_963762325.1 of uncultured Solirubrobacterales bacterium. Classification (GTDB taxonomy): domain Bacteria; phylum Actinomycetota; class Thermoleophilia; order Solirubrobacterales; family 70-9; genus VAYN01. The sequence goes on from CAVXKQ010000014.1 coordinate 144,180, forward strand.
GATCCACTGGGCTCCCGGCACCCGGGCCGAGACCAGCGACATCGCCCGCACCATCACGTCATGGCCCTTGTAGCGGTCCTCCATGCGGGCGATCGTGAGCACGGTCGGGCGTTCGATCGGCTCTGCCGCGGACGGTCCGCTCGGGAAGGTCGACGCCGGGATGGATCAGGTGGATCTTCGCCGGCGAGCCGCCGGCCTCCGCCACCAGGTCGCCGGTGTAGCGGCTGACCGCGATGCAGGCGTCGGCGTTGCGCGCGGCGAAGCCGGCGAGCCTGGGCCGGACGCCGATCTCCTTGCCGTGGAAGTACTGGACGACCGGCACGCCGAGAGCCCGGCGGATCAGCGAGGCGCCCGGGCTCATCACGGTGTGGGCGCTGAGCACGACCTGGGGGCGGAAGGTGGCCGCCTGCGAGACCGCCGCCGCGTTCAGGACCATGGTCGAGATCGGCCGCGGCACCGCGGGCAGCAGCGGGACCCGCTTGACGTCGAGGCTGTCGTCCCGGTCGAACTCGGCGGCACCGTCGGTGGCGAGGGTGACCACCCGGCACTCGAGGCCGGGCGCGTGGCTGACGGTCCGGTGCACGAGGTGCTGGATGCCGCCGGGGGCCGGCGGGAAGTCGGGCGTGAGGACGAGGGTTCGCATCAGAGCGGCGCCATGCCCCGGTAGCGATCCAGCCACAGGCCCGCTGCCAGCAGCGGCCAGAGGACCTGGCTGCGGTCGCCGTCGCCGCGCCGGTGCTCGGCGCAGCAGGGCCGTCGTCACGTCGCCCCGCACCCAGCCCTCCGAGTAGAGCGAGCCGCGGGAGATCTGGGCCTCCATCACCGGCGCCGAGCGAGCCCGCGCAGCCACTCGGCGATCGGCGGCAGGAAGGCCACCTTGCGGCGCCGGGGAGCGTCGGGGACGAGCTGGGAGAGAAGCAGGCGCAGCAGCTGCTTGCCGCCGCCGGCGAGGTGGGTGCTGGGGGCGACGCTGGTGGCGAACTCGGCGAGCTCGCGCTGCAGGTACGGCGTGCGCAGCTCCAGCGAGGCCAGCATCCCCGCCCGGTCGGCCTTGACCAGCACGTCGTCGGGAAGCCAGTGGAGCTGGTCGAGGCGCATCAGCGATCCGGACACCGAGTAGGACCGCGAGCCCTTGAAGTCGCGCTCGAGGTCGGCGAGGACGTGATCGCGTTCGAGGGCGCCGAGCAACTGGGGCCCGTAGAGCTCCGACCTGACGTGGCGGCGGCCGGCGGTGACCCAGTCGAGGTGGCGCTCGGCGAGCGGCCGCGGGACGGCCAAGTCGAGCGCGCGCAGGATCCGCGGGCTGGCGGACGTGGCCCGCGGGACCCGCCGCCGGATCTCCGCGTTCACCAGCCGGCTCAGGTTGTCGCCCCTGGGGGCGTGGCTGAGCCAGGTGTAGCGCGGGTAGCCGCCGAAGAGCTCGTCGGCTCCCTCGCCGCCGATCGCGACGGTGACCTCCTCCTTCGCGAACTCGGCAACCGAGTGCAGGGGCACGACGGCCGAGTCGGCGAGCGGCTGGTCGAGGGTGCTGAGCAGGGCAGGCACCCGCGCGGCCGCCTCGCCCTTGCTCATCGCGATGTCGCGATGTTCGCTGCCGAGCAGCGCCGCCATCTCGCGCGAGGCCTTGCGCTCGTCGTGGGCGCCGTCGCCGCCCTCGTAGCCGACGGTGAACGTCTTCAACGGCTGCGAGGACTGCTGCGCAGCGATCGTCGCGATCACCGTCGAGTCGACCCCGCCGCTGAGGAAGACGCCGAGCGGGACGTCGGCGAGCAGCCTCCCCCGGATCGAGCGTTCCAGCAGGCGCCCGGCCTCCGCCGCGAGTTCCCGCGGGGACTCCTTCAGCTCCGTCACCGGAGCGGGGGGGCTCCAGTAGAGCCGTTCCTCGATCTGCCGCGAGCCGCGGTCCCAGGTCAGCAGATGGCCGGGCCGGACCTGGCGGATCCCCTCGAGGATCGAGCCGCTGGCCCCTGGCACGTAGCCGAGCACGAAGAAGGCGTCGAGGGCCGCCGGGTCGACGTCCGGCGTGGACCCCAGCCCCTGCACCAGCGCGGTCAGCTCCGAGGCGAAGACCAGGCCGTCGCCGCGGCGCGCGTAGAAGAGCGGCTTCTCGCCGAAGCGGTCGCGCGCCAGCAGCAGGCGTTCCCGGCGCGAATCCCAGATCGCCAGCGCGAACATCCCCTCGAGGACGTGGACGAGGTCCTCGCGCGTAGTCCTCGTAGAGGTGGGGGAGGACCTCGGTGTCGGAGTGGCCGCGCAGCGTGTGGCCCCGGCCCTTGAGCCGCTCGCGGAAGGCCGGGTGGTTGTAGATCTCGCCGTTGAAGACCGTCCAGACCGTCCCGTCCTCGTTCGAACGGGGTTGATTGCCGTCCTCGAGGTCGATGATGCTGAGGCGCCTGGCGCCGAGGGCGACGTCGCCGCTGGGGCTCAGGTAGGAGCCTTCGTCATCGGGCCCGCGATGGCGCAGGGCGTGGCACATCGCGGAGACGGCGACGCGGTCTGGGTCCGAGGTCGATCCGCAGATTCCGCACATTTCGCAAGGGCCGGCGCCGTGGTGCCGCCGGCGCTCGGATCCCACCTGGACAACGCGCCCCGCGCCGCATCCCTTTCGCGCCTGGCCGGCTCCGAAAACCGGCCTTGGCTTCTCGCGGAAGTCCGGGCTTGCCCCGGGCGTTGCTTGTGTCGTGATCAACGATTCCGCGGAACAGAGGGATCTTCGGGCCTACCTGCGGCCCGTGCTCAAGCGCTGGTGGCTGATCCTGACCGTCGTCCCGATCGTCACGATCGGCACCTATCTCTATTACGACAGCAAGCCGAAGACCTACTCGGCCGCGACCGAGCTCTTCGTGCAGCCGCGGGCGATCGACCAGATCCTGCTCGGCGCCAACGCCACCGCCAACACCGAAGCGACGATCGGCAACCTCGCCCTGCTGATCCAGACCAGGACCGTCGCCAGCGAGGCGGCCAAGCGGCTGCGCAAGGCCGACGTCCAGGTGGCGGGGGGCAGCGTCAGCGCCGAGCCGATCGAAAAAAGCAACTTCATCGTGATCTCCGCCACCGCGCCCACGCCGGTAGGCGCGGCGGCGCTGGCCAACGCCTATACCTCGGCCTTCATCGCGACCCAGCAGCGCCAGCTCCACGGCGAAGCGGAGCAGACGCTGAAGATTGCCGAACGGCAGCTGAACAACCTGGGCACGGGCCCGGAATCCCTCTCCAAACGCGAAGCGTTGGAAGAACGCATCCAGACCCTCGAACTGGTCAGCTCGCAGTCGAGCAGCACCGGGATCAAGGTGGTCGAACGCGCCTTTCCGTCGTCGATCCCGACCGATCACGACCCGATGTCGCACGCGATCTTCGCCCTCGTGGTCAGCCTGATGCTGGCGATCGCCGGCGCCTTCGGGCTGGAGTACATGACCCGCAAGGTGAACCGGATCGAGGACGTGGAAGAGATCTACGAGCTGCCGATCCTGACCGAGATCCCGAACGTGGACTCGCCGACGCCAGTCGACGGCGGCGGCGCCGAAATGGAGAAACAGCTGCACGAGCCGTTCCACCGCCTGCAGATGAACCTCGACATGCTCTCGCACGAGCGCCCGATGCGGACGATCCTCGTCGTCAGCGCGGCCCCCGGCGAGGGGAAGTCGATGATCACCCGCAATCTCGCCCTCGCCTTCCGCGAGGCCGGCCGCAACGTCGCCGTGCTCGACGCCGATTTCCGCAAGGCCACCCTCGGCGGCCTGCTCGACGCCCAGGACGGCCCGGGCCTGACCGACATCCTGGCGGGGCGGGCGAGCTTCGGCCAGGCGGTGCAGCCGGTGGCCGTCTCCAACGGCGCCAACGGCAACGGAGCCGCCCCTGCTTATGTCGGCGCTCCGGCCGAGGGCGGGCTCGCGGCCCAGCCGCACCACGGCGACCTGGCGATGGTGCCCGCCGGGGCGCACCACGGGAACCTCGTCGCCGCCCTCGCCGCCGGCGGCATTCGCCCCACCCTGAAAGCCGCGACCGACGTCTATGACCGGGTCCTGATCGACTCCTCGCCGATCCTCGCCGCGGCGGACGTGCTGCCGCTGCTCTCCGAAGTCGACGGCGTCCTGCTGGTAACCCGTCTCGGCGTCAGCACGCGCGAGTCCGCGCGGCGGATGCTGAGCGAGCTGAACCGTGTCGCAAACACCCATGTAGTTGGAGTCGTCGTCAACGGGATCCCTCCGCGCACCTACCGGACCCGGGCGTATGGCTACTACTACGGCTAGCGGTCCGGCAGCACTCGGTCGGGAGCTCCTCAAACCGCTGAGCGCGGCCGCCGCGGCGATCGCGCTGGCCTGTGCGGGCCTCGCGATCACCGTCCAGTTCCCCTCGGCGACGCCGTTCGTCGCCATCGCCGTGCTCGCGGTGCTCGCCTTCGCGGCCTGGATGTTCCTCAACCAGCGCTACGAGTGGAGCCTCGCGGTGCTGATGCTCTATCTCGGTCTGGCCGACGGGTACCTCAAGCTCCGGACCGGGTCCTCGCACGCAACCCTGCTGCGCGACGTCCTGCTCTACGCGATCGCCGCCGGCGCCCTGATCCGGATGGCGGTGCGGCGCGAAGCGGTCTCGCTGCCGCCGCTGGCGGGGTGGGTGATCGCCTGGGTCCTCGTCGTCGCGATCCAGATCGCCAACCCGGCCAACGGCACCCTGAGCCACTCGCTGGCGTCGGTGCGGCCCCACGCCGAGTGGGTGCCGCTCTTCTTCCTCGGCTACGTCGCCGTCCGCAGCAGGAAGAGGATCCGGGTATTCCTGCTGCTGCTGGTGGCGATCGCCGCCGTCAACGGCGTGGTCAGCCTGGTGCAGGCCAATCTCACGCCAGAACAGCTCTCCGGCTGGGGGCCGGGGTACCAGCGGGCGATCAACGGCGAAGGGGAGAACAGCGTCTCGGCGCGGGGCTTCTCCGACAGCGAAGGCGAATCCCACAACCGCCCCTTCGCGCTCGGCGGCGATTCCGGTTTTGGCGGCACCATGGGCCTGATCGCGATCTCGGCGGCGCTGGCGCTGCTGGCGCTGTCGCGACGGCCGGGGCTGCGAATCCTGACCGCGCTGCTCGCCGCGGGGACGGTGCTGGCGGTCGCGACCTCGGCCTCGCGCACGGCCGTGCTCGGCTCGGTCGTCGCGGTCTTCGCCTTCGCCGGGCTGACCGTCACCTCCCGCGCCGGCTTGCGAACCGTGTTCGCGGTGGGCCTGGCCGTGGTCGTCGTCTACGCGACCCTCGGCGCCCTCACCGGGGGCGCCGAGAAAGGCGCCTTCGACCGCTACGAAAGCATCAGCAGCCCCGGCGAGGCGGTCAGCACCGCCTACGACTACCGCCGCGAGACTCTGAGCAAAGTCCCGCGCTACGCGGTCGAACACCCGCTCGGGGCCGGCTTCGGCCGCAGCGGACCGGCCGGCAGCGTCGCCGGCGGGCCCGTGGGCGGCGGCCTCGACGCCGAGAGCGAGCCGACCTATCTCCTGATCGAACTGGGGATCCCCGGGCTGCTGGTGATGCTCGGCTTCAACCTGACGCTCTTCTACCTGGGCATCACCAGAATCCGCCGGATCGCCGACCGCGAACTGCGGATCCTGCTGACCGGGGTTACCGCGCCCCTGTTCGCGATCTTCGTGACCTGGTTCGTCGGCGTCGCCACGGCGACGGTGCCGTCGTCTCCCTACCTCTGGTTCTCCGCCGGGCTGCTCTCCTACTGGCTGCTGGGCGACGGCTACCGCTCGGTTGCCCAGCTGCGGCCTTCCCAGCCCGACGTCGTCAAGGCGCCCGCTCCCGCGCTGTCGGGCGTGTAGCCGAGCCGATGTCGACGCCGCTTCGACTCACCGTCCTCGCGCCCTGGGGGGAACGCCTCGGCGGGGCCGAGGAGGGCCTCTGGCAGGCCCTCCTGCACTGGGACCGGGCGCAGATCGAGCCGACCGTCCTCTTCCTCGGCCCGGGGCCCTTCGAGCGCGAGGTGGCCGAGCTGGGGATCGCGACCGGGGTGATCCCCGCCGCCAGGCTGCGGCGCCCGGCGGCCACCCTGGGCACCGTCCGCAAGCTCGCCTCACGGCTGCGCCGCGACCGGCCCGACCTGCTTCTCGACTGGAGCGCGAAGGCCCACTTCTACGGCTGGCCGGCGGCTGCGCTCGCCGGGATGGGGGGGCGGGTCCTCTGGTGGCAGCACATGATCCCGCACGGGCACTGGGTCGACCGCGGGGCGACGCTGCTGCCGGCACGGGCGATCGGCTGCTGGTCCAACGCCGGCCAGGAGGCCCAGGACAGGCTCTTCCCGCGCCGGCGCTCGTTCGTCGTCAATCCGGGAATCGAGGTCGGCGCCGAGGGTCGCGGCGCGGAGGCGGGATCGCTCAAGGCGGAGCTGGGGATTCCCCCCGAGCGCCTGGTCGTCGGCATCGTCGGGCGCCTGCAGCCCTGGAAGGGGCAGGACAGGTTCCTGGCCGCAATCGCCGGCCTGCGCGAGCGCGGCCGCGACGTCCACGGCCTCATCGTCGGCGGCGACGCCTACGAGCTCTCGCCCGAGTACGCCGCCGGCCTGGAGCGGATGGTGCCGGAGCTCGGGCTCGACGGCTTCGTGACCATGACCGGCCAGGTGCCCGACGCCGCACCCTACGTCGAGCTGATGGACGTCGCCGTCAACGCCTCCGAGGAGGAGCCCTTCGGGATCGTCCTGATCGAGGCGATGGCGGCCGGGGTGCCGGTGGTCGCGGTGGCGCGGGGCGGCCCGCGCGACATCGTCGAGTCGGGGGTCTCCGGCATGCTCGCCCCCAGCGGCGAGCCCGCGGCGCTCGCCGACGCGATCGAGGCCCTGCTTGCCGATCCGCAGCGGCGGGCGGCGATCGCCGTTGCCGGGCAGAAGCGCTGCCGGGAGCGCTTCAACGCGCAGCTGATGGCCGACCGGCTGGCGAGCGCGCTGATGGAGATCGCCGATCGCTGAGGCGGGGGACAGCTGCCCGAGGTGACGATCGTCGCCAACGACGTCGGCTCGGTCGGGGGGATGGAGCGCCAGCTGACAGAGCTGATCCACGGGCTCCTGGGGGCGGGCCATCGCGTCACCGTCATCGCCTGGAGCTGCTCGCTGGAGCCCCACCCCGAGCTGCGCTGGATCCGGGTGCCAGGCCCCTCGCGGCCGTTCGCGATCGCCTACCCGCTGTTCCTCCTGCTCGGCTCGCTGCTGGTCGCGCTGCGCGGACGCGGCGTCGTGCACAGCACCGGCGCCATCGTCCTCAACCGGACCGCGGTCTGCACGGTTCACTTCTGTCACCGGGCGGTGGCCGAGTTACCGACCTTCTCGCGTGCCTCGCGGCCGGGGCCGGCGCACCGGCTCAACGCCCGCATCGCCGCCGTCATGAGCCGCCTGGCCGAGCGCTGGTGCTACCGGCCGGGCCGGGCGCGATGCCTGGTCGGCGTCTCGGAAGGGGTCGCGGGCGAGCTGCGCGAGCACTTCCCCAAGATGAGGGGGAGCATCCGGGTGATTCCCAACGGCGTCGACACGGAGACCTTCGCGCCGTCGGCGGAGCGACCGGCCGGTGCCGACGACGGCCGGCTCGACGCGCTTTTCGTCGGCAGCGAGTGGGAGCGCAAGGGCCTGCGGGTGGCGATCGAAGCGCTTGAGGGCAATCCCGGTGTCGGCCTGACGGTCGTCGGCGCCGGCGACACCGAGGCCTACCGGGAGCTGGCCGAGCGGGCGCGGGGCGGCGGAGCGGGTCCACTTCGTTGGCGCCACCGCCGATGTCGCCGCCTGGTACCGCGGCGCCGACGTCTTCCTGCTGCCGACCGCGTACGAGACCTTCTCGTTGGTCACCTACGAGGCGGCCGCCTGCGGGCTCCCGCTGCTCGTGACCAGGGTGAACGGCGTCGAGGACCTCCTCCGCGACGGTCGCAACGGCTGGTTCGTCGAGCGCGACCCGGACCAGATCCGCGCGCGGCTCCGCCAGCTGCAGGCCGACCGGAGGCTGCGCGACGCGATGGGCCGCGCCGCGCGGGAGGACAGCCTGGAGTACTCGTGGTCGCGCGTCGTCGAGCGCTACCGGGATCTCTACGCCGACGCCGACGCGACCAGGTCGCGGACGAACTCGGCGACCTGACGCTGCTGGCGCTCGCGGTCGAACAGCGCGCCCGCCGCGGGCACGGCCCGGCGCTTGGCGGCGCACTCCTCCGCCGTCAACGACCCCATCAGCTCGGCCAGGGCGGAGACGTAGCGAGGATCCCACGGCGCCGCGCCGGGGAGCCGCCAGATCCAGCCGTCGTCGAGGTCGTAGGCAAGCGGGATCTGACCGCTGACCACGGGCAGGCCGGCGCTCAGGTACTCGCTGATCTTCGTCGTGTAGCGAAAGGAGCCGACCCCGTCGACGCTCTGCGGCAGGCTGGCGACGTCCAGCGCCGCCAGATAGCTGGTCACCTGCTCGCGGGGAACCCGTCCCGGCAGCAGGACGCGGCGGCCCAGCTCCGCGCCGGCGAGCGAGCGCAGTCGCTCCAGCCCCGTGCCGTCGCCGACGACCAGGGCGCAGACGTCGGGCCGCTCGGTCTTCAGCACCGCGTCGATCAGCTCCCTGCCGTAGCAGTACTCGATTCCGTCGGTCCACTCGAGCGAGCCGATCAGGCCGAAGACGATCGCATCGGGGGCGATGCCGAGCTCCTCGCGGCGGCGCTCGCGGTCCTGCGGCCGGGCCGGCGCCGACCAGCCGGCGGCGGTCATCCCGCGCGGGGCGCCGAAGGTCAGTGCCCGTCCGACGAGATAAGGGGTCCAGCCGATGTAGCCGGCGCTGAGGCGACAGAGGAGTCGCTCGTAGAGGCCGGCGATCGGGGCCAGCCGCGGGTGGGCGATGCCGACGTAGGGGCCGACGGCGTCGCCGCTGGAGACGACGTAGGGGACGCCGGCGAGGATCCTGGCCGCGATCAGGCTGAGCCCGCCGGCGAGGCCGGTCCCCTCCATGACGACGAGGTCGGGACGGCGGCGCAGCAGGGTGCGCAGCATGGCCAGGGCGGAGCCGGCCTTGCGGCCCCGGTCGAAGGGGATCGTCTCGGCGCCGACCGCCGCCAGCAGGCTCTCGATCCGCGCCTCGTCGCCGTGGCCGCTGCCCTGGGTCGCGAAGCAGACGACATCGGCTGGCGCTCGCGACTTGCTCATCCCCTCGCTGAGATAACGGCGGCCGAACGAGCGGACTTGCGGCCCGGCCGCGCCCGCAAGAACCCCGTCGGCGCGGTCGTTTGTATGACCCCGGCGCAAAAAGTCCGGCCGCCGGCCCGCTCGGACTCCCCCATGCAAGATCTCAAGCTCTTTGACTGCTTCACCTTCAACGACGAGCTCGACCTCCTTGAGTTACGGCTGGAGACCGGCGCGCCGTACGTCGACGCCTTCGTCCTGGTGGAGGCCGACAAGACCTTCAGCGGCGCTGTCAAGCCGCTGCACTATGAGCTCAACCAGTCGCGCTTCTCCAAGTGGCGCGACAAGATCAGGCACGTCGTCGTGGACGACATGCCGCCGCCGCTGCCGAAGCGATGGGCGGCCGAGGTGCACCAGCGGAACTCCCTGCTGCGCGGCCTCGAGGACGCGCGGGCCGACGACGTGATCCTCGTCTCCGACGTCGACGAGATCGTCCACCCGGAGGTGCTGGCGACGCTGCGCGGCGGGACGCGAGGCCTGACGGGGCTGGAGATGCCGAGCAGCTTTCGCTTCGCCAACTGGATGCTGCCACCGGGCGAATTCGCCTGCGCGGCGCGGGCGATGCCCTTTTCCGGGCTCGAGGACCCACACCACCAGCGCAACCACGTGAAACCGGAGCGGATCGTCCGCGACGCCGGCCGCCACCTCACCACGCTCGGCGACGTCGAGAGGCTGGTCTCCAAGTTCGAGAGCTACGGCCACGCCGAGATGGACACCGCCCAGCAGAAGGACGACGAATACCTGAGCCGGGCTCAGCGCATGGGGATGGACGTCTTCAGCAGGGAGCTGGTGTCGATGGTGCCCGCCGCGGACCTGTGCACGACCCAAAGGGCGCTGCTGCGCCGGCGCCCCGATCTCTTCGACTTCGGCGAGCTCCCGGCCCGGCGGTCCCGGCAGCTCTTCCGCTGGTACGCGAAATGGCGCGCCCGCCAGCCGGAGACGTCGAGCGCGGTGCCCGGGCTCGACCGCGACTACGACCGCCGCCCGGCCGCGGTCGCGGCCAAGGCCGGCGCCGAGATCGCCAGGCACGTGACCTGGACCGTTCCCCGGCGGGGCGCGCGGGCGGTCCGCCGGAGCCTGACGACATGAGCGGGGCCGAGGCGGCCGGTCGGATGACGCTGCGGGACCGGATCCGGCGCAAGGCCGGGCGCGTCAACCGCGAGCTCTTCCTGGAAGCTAACCACGACGCCGGCAGGTCGGCGCTGGTGCTGGGCAGCGGCCGCAGCGGCACGACCTGGCTGGCCGAGGTGCTGGCGCGCCAGTTCGATAGCCGCCTGCTGTTCGAGCCTTACCATCCGCGCCTGGGCTCGCTCAACCCGGGCGTGCGCCTGTTCCTCGACCCTGGCGACGGCGACCCGGCGGCGCGGCGGGCGCTGGAGCGCGTCCTCGCGGGGCGCTTTCGCCACCGGCAGGTCGATCAGGTCCAGTCCCCCCGCCGGCCCTCGAGCCGGATCGTCAAGGACATCCACGCCACCAACGTGGCGCCGTGGTTCCGGCGCAACTTCCCAGCCGTTCCGCTGATCTACGTCGTCCGCCACCCGATCGCGACTGCCACCTCGCGCCAGCGGGCCGGCGTCTTTTACGGCCTCGGGGCCTACCTGGAGACGCCGGCGGGCCGTCGCGACGCCGAGGACTCGCCGTCCGCGCGGTGGCTCCCGGCCTATGACGATTACCGCGGCCACGAGGAGCCGCTGGTGCGCCTGGTGGCGGAGTGGTGCATCGAGAACGCCTACCCGTTGAGCCGCGCCGGCGCGGACCCCGGCCTGGTCCTCGCCTACTACGAGACGACGGTGCTGGACCCGGTGCCGGAGCTGGGCCGCCTGGCCGAGCTCGCCGGGGGCGCGCTGGGAAGCGGGGAGCGGACCCAGCTGTCGCTCAGCGCCGCGCGAAGGCCTTCGGCCATGGACTGGTTCGGCACCGCGGGGGGTGGGGGCGAGGCGCGTGACTGGACCGCGGTCCTCGCCCGCTGGACGGCCGAAGTCCCCGACGGGCTGAGGTCGACCTGCCTGCAGGTGGTCGCCGACTTCGGGATCGAGTCGCGCTACGGCGAGGATCCGCTCCCCGCGCCGGCAGAACGGGCCCGGTAGCGATGGAGATCTCAGTCCTCGTCCCCAGCTACGGGCGGCCGCAGTCGCTGCAGACTTGCCTGCACGCCCTGGCGGCGCAGAGCCGGGCGCCGGACGAGGTGGTCGTGGTCACCCGCGCCGACGACGCCGAGACCAGGGCCCTGGTCTCGCGCGCGCGCGCCGAGGGAGGGCTGCCCCTGTGCGAGGCGGTGGCCGATCTGCCCGGCCAGATCAGGGCGCTCGCGACGGCCGTCGACGCGGCCAGCGGGGACGTGGTGGCGATCACCGACGACGACGCGGCGCCCCGACCCGACTGGGTGCAGCGCCTGGAGCGCTGGTTCGGCGACGGCAGCGTCGCCGGGGTCGGCGGGCGCGACGTCATCGCCGGCGCCGGGCCGGGCAGGAGCGCCGAGCAGGTGGGCCGGGTGCGGTGGTTCGGCAAGGTCATCGGCAACCACCACCTCGGGGTCGGCGCCGCCCAGGACGTCGACGTCCTCAAGGGCGCCAACATGGCCTTCCGGCGGGAGCTAGTGCTCCGCCACGGATTCGACGAACGCCTGCGAGGGAAGGGCGCGCAGGTTCACAACGACCTCAAGCTCTCCCTCGCCCTGCGGCGCGCCGGCGGGCGCCTGGTCTACGACCCGGCGCTGATGGTCGATCACATGCCGGCCCCGCGCCCGGCGGGGGACCACCGCCTCAACGCGGGCTCCCAGCAGCAGGTGGACGCTGTGCACAACGAAACGCTCGCCCTCCTGGAGTTCCTGCCGGCGGGGAGGCGGGCGGTCTTCGCGATTTGGGCGCTGGCGGTGGGGCGCCGCCAGGCGCCGGGCCTGGCGCTCACCCTCTGGACCGGCGTCCGCGAACCCGGCACGGGCAGCTGGCCGCGCCTGCGGGCGACCGTTCGCGGCCGCCGGGAGGCCTGGCGGACCTTTCGGCGCCGCCCCGCCTCGACGCCGTGATCGACCTCGCCGCCAATCTCACCGTCTGCATCTGCACCCGCGACCGGCCCGCGGATCTGGCGCGCTCGCTGGCCTCGATCGCCGCCAACGCCCCCGCGGCCTCCGTCGTCGTCTCCGACGACGGCGACGGATCCGCGGCGGCCGTCGCCGAGCGGTTCCCGCGCTGCCGCTGGCAGCGCGGGCCGGCCAACGGCCTCGGGGCCAATCGAAACGCCGTGGTCAGGGCGGCGACCACCCCCTGGGTGCTGTTCCTCGACGACGACGCGCTGCTCGGCGAGGAGTTCGTGGGCAGCGTCGAGGCCTGCCTGAGAGAGGTCGAGGCCGCCGTCCGGGAGCGGACCATCGTGACCGGGCGGGAGCGGAATCGAGGCGTCCTGGTGGCGCCCCACGACGTCGACTTCCTCGGCTTTCAGCGCCGTCCCTATGGCGACGGCGAGGAGCTGCGCACGGTGGTGATCAACGCCGCCGTGTGGCCGCGGCGCCTGTTCGACAGCGTCGCCTTCGACGAGCGGCTGCGCTACGGCTCCGACGAGGTCGACCTTTCCTACGCCGCCCTCGCGGCCGGCTACCGGATCCGCGACTGTCCGCGAGCCGTCAACGAGCATCGCCCCTCGCCGCGCGGGCGCGGCGACTACGAGCTCGACGCCCACGCGTCCAGGCTGTGGGCGGGCGTCAAGCGCAACTGGCGAGTGAGGCGAAGCCCGGCTGGGACCCTCGCCTACGCCGTCTTGGCCCCGCTTCACCTGCTCGGATCGCTGCTGCGCAGCGAAGGCCTGCGGGGGCTCGGCTCCTACCGGAAGGTGCTTCAGCGCTGGCTGCTGGACAGGCGCTGAGGCCGCTCCGGGAGCCCCTCGCGGACCCGCTCGATCATCGCGTACTCGGGGGCCAGGCGCGCGCGCAGCAGCTCTTCCTCCTCCGGCGCGATCGCTACCGGCTCACCCAGGCTGCGCTCGCGCAGCTGCTCCAGCTCGAGTTCGAGCTCGGCGGCGATATGGGCGAGGTCCTCGGCATAGGTCTCGGTGAAACAGACGGCCGTGCAGGAAAGCGCGTTGTCGGCGGCCTCGAGCGGATCCATCCGCTTCGAGAACATCGCCACCTGCGCCAGCAGGCGCTCCTCCGAGACGCTGGCGAGGAAGTCGCGGAAGTCGCTGCCGAGCGCCTCCGTCTCCGGCCCCAGGCTTTCGACCGCCGGATCGAGGTCGCGGGCGGTCGGATTGTCCCGCGCCCAGCGCAGGTAGCGGTAGTAGGAGAGGACCCGCGCCGCGGGGTCGCGGAGGATCGTGATCGTGAAGGTGCGGCGGGGAATGCGGATCCGGTGCGCGGGCTGATGCGAGTTGGCGAAGAAGTACCTGCCCTTGGCGATCAGCCGCCGGTCGAAGCGAACGAAGGTCAGCCCGTTGCCGCTGATCTCCCTGGCGTCCGCGAACTTCTGCAGGTCGAGGCCGCCGAGCGCCCAGAAGGCGGCGTTGAGGCTGGTGCCGGCGGTCTTGCGGACGTGGAAGTGGAAGACGCGGTCGTAGTCGGGGCTCATCGGGGCTCGGCCGGACATCAGCTCTTGGCTCGCGCGCCGGCGACCTCGGAGGCCGCTCCGAAGTAGGCGCTGGTCTGCTCGAGCGCGGTCGCCGTGTCAAAGCCGGCGATCGAGTGGTTCTCGATGACCATCACGCGATCGCAGACGTCGAGCGCCGACATCCGGTGGGTGACGATGAAGAGGATCAGGTCCTGGGACAGCTCGCCCAGGGAGTCGCGGATCAGGGACTCGGAGTGGGGGTCGAGGGCGCTGGTCGGCTCGTCGAGGACCAGCATCGTCGGGTGGGCCGCGAGCGCGCGGGCGAGGCAGATTCGCTGCTGCTGGCCCCCGGAGATCGAGTCGGCGCGTGGTCCGACGAGGGTGTCGTACCCGTCCTGCCAGGTGACGATCTCATCGTGGATACGGGCGAGCTTCGCCGCCCGTTCGACGTCGGCGTCGGAGATGTCGCGGCGGAAGCGGATGTTGTCGGCGGCGGAGGCGTGGAGCAGCTTCGGTTCCTGCGGCACGTAGGCCACCTGCCGGTGCCAGTCGTCGGTCGCCCACTCGAACGCGGGGCTGCCGTTGATGAGGTAAGTGCCGGAGTCCGGTTGCCGGAGCTGCAGCAGCAGCTGGATCAGGGTCGACTTGCCGGCGCCGGAGGGGCCGATCACCCCCACCGCTTCGCGGCGCGAGAGGTCGAAGCTGATCTCGGTCAGGACCGGCTGCCCGGGGCGATAGGCGAAGGAGACGTCGGCGAACGCGAGGGTCTCGATCTCCGGCAGGGGGCGTTGCTGGGAGAGCGGCCGGCTGACGTCGTAGCGGTGCGTGGCGTCGCGAAGCCGTTCGACGAAGGGCAGCGCCTGGCGGGCCATCTGGTAGGAGCCCTGGATCTGCTGCCCGTAGGTGCCGGCGCGGACCAGCAGCAGGACCACGGCGCCCAGCGAGGCGACGTGGCCGGCCCCCGTCAAGTACAGCGCCGCGAGACCGGCGACCACGGTCAGGTAGATCATGCCCTGGTAGAGGCCGGGGATCAGGCGGCCGACCAGCTGGGTGCGGAAGAAGAGCTGGCGGGCCGAGCCGACGAGCTCTTCGATCTGGCGCTGCTGCACGCCGCCGACCCCGAACACGTGGGTCTCTTCGGCCATCCGCGCCGCCTCGCCGACGCCGCCGGCGAACCGCATCTGAGCTCGGGAGAGTTCCTTCGAGCGGTGCTGACCGAGGGCGCTCAGGGGCCTGAGGCAGGCGAAGAGGATGGCGGCGACGGCGACGACTACCGAGGCGGCGAGCAGGTTCAGCAGCATCGCGGAGAAGATCAGGACCGCGAAGGTGAAGAAGGCGCTGATCAGCGTCGCGATCTGCATCGTCCCCATCGTCGCCTGCACGACCTGGCTGGTCAGCATCTCCTGCAGGTGCCCCTCGCCGTCGCGCGACTGGACGTCCCACGAGGCGCGGGTGAACGCCGAGGAGAGGGTGTTGCGGATGTGCGCCTGGACCTGGCTGGCCGTTCTGGCCTGCAGGAACGCGATCGCGGCCTGGAGCCCGATCCGCGCGATCCCCATCCCGGCGGCGACCCAGATCATCGTGGCGATCGAGACCTGGAGGTCGATCGGGCCGAGGCTCGCGCTCACGTCGCCGGAATCGGCGAGCAGGGCGGCCGCGATCTGGGCGATCGCGGCGAGCAGGCTCGCTTCGGCGATGCCGGAGAGGATCGAGGCGGCGGAGAGGAGGCCGATCGCCCCCTCGTGTTCCCCGAGCAGAAAGCGCAGGTTCGCCCAGTTGGACTGGCGGGGCGCCCCCGGCCCGGGGTCCGCCAGCTGCGGCGCGGTGAGTTTCGAGTTCTCGTGCAAAAAAAATCAACGATCTGCCGCCACCCTTCTTCCGTGCTCGGGGTGGGGGATGGGCCCGGTGAGCGAGGCGCCAGCGGCCGCCGCGGGGCGAGCGGTCAGTGGCCGAGCAGGACCACTCGGCGAGCGGTCTGGGGGGCGCCGGACCCGGACCTGGCCACGACCGTCACCGTCGCCCTCACCGCCGAGCCGCGCCTGAGCGCGAGCCGACCCAAGCCGGCCAGCCTGGCGCTGATCGCCAGCTCGACGCTGGTCGGGTCGGCGCTCGTTGCGCTGGCGGTCGCCGCCCGCGCGGTCGTCATCGCGAAGGTGCGCCGCCCGATGGTCAGGCGGCCGCTGACGCTGACCGTGCAGTGCGAGGCGCAGCTGGCGACAACCCCCAGGCGCCGCCTCTCGAGCAGGGCGCGGCCGCCGCGCAGGCGCATGCTCGGGAGCGCTTCGGCCGCGAGCTCGGGCAACTCGGTTGCGGCGGGGCTGCCCTCGCCCTCGCCCTCGTGCTCCGCGGCCTCTTCTTCGACCGGCGCTTCCGGATCGGGCACTTCCTCACCCGTTTCCTCTTCCGCTCCGGGTTCCTCCGCTTCGGATTCTTCGCCGGCGGGCGGTTCCACCGCCGGTTCTTCCCCGCCGCCCGGCGGTTCCTCTCCGGGCTCTTCCGTGCTCGGTCCTTCTTCCGGGGCCGCGGCGTCGCCTGCCTCCTGGATCGTCAGCAGCCGCGGCGAGTCGGTTACGCCCATCTCGACCACGACTTCGTGGGCGGAGCCGGAGACGATCTCCACCGGGACCGACTCGCCCGTGAGCGGGTCCGTCGCCGTGGCCTCGGCGCCGGTCCCGTCGATGTTTCCGATCGCCATCCGGTAGGTCTCGGGCGGCATGTCGAAGCGGCTCGGGTCGGTGCTGTCGGCGCCGGGCCGGTAGAGCTTGGAGAGATTGCGGGTCATCACGTAGACCGGGATCACGAAGCGGTGCGGGTCCACCTGGAACGGGAAGAACCCGAAGACGTCGCGGTCGAAGAGCGGGGGGTAGGCGGCGGTGCCGTTGCCCTGAAACTGAACCCCGTTGGAGTAGTCGGTCAGCTCCCGCAGCGAGAGCTGCCGCGGCGTCGCCAGCGGCACCGCGCCCCGCATCGAGTCGGTGTAGCGACGCAGCGCGTCGGTGGTCTCGCCGCCGAGCGCGTCTCCCGGGTAGGTCGAGCCCCTCTTGTCCAGCGCGTTGAAGAAGCGCGGATCGACGAGCGAGAGGTTGCCGGCCCGGGCGGCGTAGAAATCGAGCGCGGTGACGCCCTTGTTGACGTAGGCGGTGAGGTAGCGCAGGACGCCCTTAGTCTCGCCGTGGCGAACGTCAGCCGCCGTCATCTGGTCTGCCGGCGGCGGTCCGTCAGTGGGGTCGAGGTTGACCTCGGTGATCCACATCGCCGGCGCCGCGCTCTGGGCGGGGCGCGTGAAGCGGCCGTGCTCGGCGCCGCCGAACATTGAGGGGGTGGGGGAGAGGTCGCGAGCCAGGGTCTCGGTCTGGATGCCGGAGAGGAAGTACTCCGGGAAGAACGAGTCATACGTGGGGGTGAAGCTCTCGTGCCACTGATTCGAGGCGTCCTTGGTGCCGGCGGGTTCGCCGAGGCCGTTCAGGGGCCGGTTGCCGTTGACCTGGGCCTTGGCGGGGAAGGACTCCCAGCCGTGGTAGGGGTGCTTGTCGATCGCGGTCAGCCCCGGGGGGCTTTCCGAGCCGTTCCAGTACGGCGCCTGGTTGGAGAAGCCGTTGCCGATCCCGATGCTGGCGACGCCGTGCGCCGGATCGCGCAGGTAGGCGACCGTGCGGTCGAGGATCTCGTTGATGCTGCCGGTGGCCCGCCACTCGATCGGCGGGTCGTAGTAGCCGTTGATGTTGAGGAAGCGGGAGCCGAAGCTCAGCTCGTTCCAGATCTCGACGTCGAAGTCTTCGGAGCCGAGGATCGCCTTCGCTTCGCGCGTGACGACGCCTACGTAGTTGAGCCAGCCGCTCATCGTCCGCTCGAAGGCGGGGTTCGGGCTGCCGTCTTCGCGCGTCGCCGGGCGGAAGGGCTCGTACAGGAGGGTTTCGACCGCGAGCGGGCCGGCCGGGAGGTAGCCCACCGTGGGCAGGCTCTTCTTCGAGGCCCAGGTCTTGCCCAGCGGCCATGACAGCTCGACCGTGCCGTTCTGGCTGACGGACTTGAAGATGTAGTTGGCGGCGGTGCCGCCGCTCCTGATGCCGGTGCGGCCCCGGACCACCTTGGCGACGTCGCCGGGAGCGATGTGGAGCTCGGTCGCGCCCACCTTCGCCGGCTGGGTCAGTTCGACCGTGTCCTCCTTGACCGGGCAGGGACCGCCGCTGTTGGCGTTCAGCAGGATCAGCGGGCGGATCCCGTGATCCTTCATCGCCGTCAGGTAGGCGACCAGGCTGGCGCGGTGGTTCGGGTTCATCTGGCCGGGGTGCTCGTTATCGATGTTGTTCCAGCCGACCTCGATCCGCGCCCGCCTGAATCCGCTGTTGGCCAGCATCCGCGCCGTCGGCTCGGCCCATTTGACGGGAACGTTGAAGTTGATGCCGACGGCGTCGAGGAGGGTGGTGGCCGGCACCGTGTCCAGATACGACCGCCAGGGCTGTTTCCAGTGTGAGCGGTAGCCCCACTTCATCGCCTGGCCGGGATCGGTGTAGTTGGTGATCGTGGTCGGCGATCCGCCGGCGGCCCTGGCGCCAGCGCCGAGCTCGCCGAGGCAGAGCAGGGCGGCCAGCGCCGCTATCGCGAGGCAGCAGGTGAGACGACTGGATGGGAGGTGGTCTCGCGCACGCATCGAGGCGCTTCATCGGACCTCCCGCCCCGGGACTTGTGCGCGCCCCACCGCGTGCGGACGTTCGGCCGATGGGAAAAACCGGCGACTTTCGGGACCCGCATAATTATGTTAACTCCCCCGCAGCCTCTGCGCTACGGGGTAAATGGCTCCATAGGCGCTGTTCAGCCGCTCAAAGCGGCGTAGATCCCCGGCCGGCGCGGAGCGAGACTCAAAGAGCTCCTGGGCGAAATCGTACAGCTCGATATCGAGCTCGTTGCTCGTGCGCAGCGCGGCCAGCTCCTGCTTGGTGGGGGCCGCCGCGCGAGGCCTGACGTTCGCCGGCCGGTAGAGGGTTCTGCGCAGCGGCCAGCCGTGAGCCGCGCGCAGCAGCGCCAGCGTCTGGTCGAAGTGCTCGGTCAGGCCGACCACGTCATGGGTTTCGAGATTGCGCTTCGCTCGCTGCAGCAGCGCGTCGTCGAACTGCTCGCGCCGCAGCGGCTCGCCCTCCATGTTGTGCTTGACCCAGAGGCCGCCGAGGAAGGCGGTCTGGGAGTTGAACGACGGCAGCACGGTGTCGGCGAGGAACCCCTCGAGCGACGCCTCGGTCTCACCGTCGCTCAGCGCCATGTTGTAACGCGGAATGGTGCGCTGGACCGGGTCGCGCAGGATCGTCAGGGTGGAGTAGGAGTGCTGGGCGGGGAGGTGGTCCTGAACTCCGTAGCCGGTGTGGGCGACGACCGCGTAGCTGCCGTCGGAGATCTCCTCGCCGATCGCCTCGATCCGCTCGCGGTGCTGTCCGAGCGTCGTCGAGGTCAGCACCCGCTCGCGCCCGAGCACGCGCCAGAGCACGTACCTGAGCGTGCTGCCGGCGGTCTTGGGGATGTGGTTGAAGAGCAGGACGTCGGCCATCGCTCATCCAACGGGAGCGGACGGCGGGTCCTTCTCCGCGGCGCCGCCGGAGATGACGAGGACCCGGAAGGACCAGGGCCGCGCCGGCGGCAGGCGGCGCCAGATCGCCCGGTCGAACCTCCTGATCAGGCGGGTGGCCCGCCGCCAGCGTTCGCGCAGCACCTGGCGGTCGAACAGGGTGAAGAACTCGAAGACCGGGTAGGCGAGCCGCAGCGACGGCAGGTGCCGGCTGAGGATCGCGACGTCGGCGGCGGAGAGGGGCCGCTCGTCGGCGGTGCCGTAACGCGGGATCCCGAAGTTCCCCGCCAGGCGGTCGCGGGCGAGCATCAGCAGGGGGTTGCGCCCGGAGTTCTCGGCGAAGAGGGCGACGCCGCCGGGCGCCAGCACCCGGGCGCACTCCCGGGCCGCGCTCTCGACGTCGAGAATGGTGCAGGACGAAGCGGCCGACGACCGCGTCGACGCTGGCGTCGGCCAGGGGCAGCTGCTCGGCGGGAGCGGCGATGAGCTCGACCTCGGCCCCGGGAACGAAGCGAGCAAGGCGCCCGCGGGCCACCTCGACCATTCCAGGCGAGAGGTCCACCGCGATCGTGCGGGCACCGAGTCGGGCCAGCTCCAGCGTCAGATCGCCAGATCCACAGCCGAGGTCTACAACCCGCTTGCCGCGCAGGTCGCCGGCGGCCCGGAGCATCGCCCGCTCGAGCTCGTCCAGCCGCACCGGCGGCATTCGGGCGGGGTCGAGGCCGGCCGCGAGCCGATCGTGGAACTCGCGTTCGCGGCCGAGCCGGTCGCGCTGCGCGCTCGAGGCCAAGGGCCTAGCGACCCTGGCGCCTCGCGCGCCGCCAGGCCAGGAATCCGGGAACCGCGTGGTAGGCGAGCCACAGCGGCCGCCAGCAGTAGGACAGCGCCAGCCCGGCGGCGCCGCGGCGGGCGAGGGGGCTCCACCAGCGCATGAAGGCGGGAGTCGGAAAGACCTCGCGCAGCGCGAGCGCCGCCTTGCGGCGGATTCCCCGCGCCTCGGAGAGCTCGCGGAAGCCCTCTGCCATGGGAACCCAGTTGAGGCGCAGCGCGGTGTCGACCGAGTGGCCCTGGTCGGCGCCGATCTCGGCCGCCAGCTCGCGTCCGGGTGGGGTCAGCCGCAGCCCCGTGGCGAAGGTCTCGGCGGCGTCCAGCCGTTCCGCCAGCTCCAGCGCTTCGACCCAGGTCTGCCGCGGGGCCTTGGCGAGCGCCCGATCGAGGTCCCTGATCGGCTTCCCCCAGTCCTCGCTGCCGTGCTGGACGGCGTGCAGGGCGATGTGCAGCAAACGGGCGGCGCGCGAGGGCAGGGCCACCTCGGCCCCGCCGACCCGCTCGACTACGGCGCTCTCGGAGAGCGCGGCCCATAGGGCCTCGGGCTCGGCCCCGATGCCGAACAGGGTGTAGTGGAGGTCGACGCCGGCGCCGTCGGCCGCGCGCTCCCACGGGTAGCCGGCGCCCGACTCCATGCGGGGATGCTCGAGCGGTCCCAGACCGTCGCTGAAGCCGAGCCTTTCGAGCACGCCCATCGCCCCGGCCCAGTCGCCCTTGCGCAGGAGCAGGTCCGAGTCCCCGTAGAGGCGCGGCTGATCCCCGGAGTACAGCCAGGTCGCGATCCCGGGGCCCTTGAGCAGGATGCTCGGGATGGAAGCGGCCTCGAGGGCGCTCACGACCTCGGCGCTGACCCTGTCGACCTTGAGGCTGTATGCCGCCAGCTGCAGGGCATTCGAGATGCTCCCCTCGGCGTCCACGCGAACATGATAAGCGGCTCGGGCCGGACGAAAATCGCCTGCCCGCGGCGCACGTACGGACGACCGGCATCCGTTGGTTCGGAGATGTCGAAGGCGGAGCCCATCGAGACGGACCCGTACCGCCGCTACCGCGAGATCGGCTGGATCGCCGTGATGCTCCTGCCGGGGGCGCTGACCATCTACCTCGGCTTTCGCAGCGGCGGCTTCTACGTCGGCGCGACCAGCCTCGCCGCCGCCGAGATGGCGCTGGTCGTGGGGATCCGCTTCGCGCTGGCGAAGCGGCCCCTGCAGGGCGTCAGCCCGCCGCTGATCGCCACCGTCGCCGCGATGGCGGGCTTCGCCGGCTGGACCCTGCTCTCCGCCGACTGGTCGGACTCGGTGAGCCGGATGCTCCCGGCGTATTCGCGCGCCCTGCTCTACGGCCTGGTCCTGTTCTTCTTCGGCATGCTCCCCTTCGACGTCCGCCGGGTCCGCTGGATGCTCTACGGCGTGGCCGGCGCGATCGTGGCGATCTGCGGCGCGGCACTCACCGCCCGGCTGCTGCCGCACGTGATCTTCGACCCGACCCTGGTCAACGAGACCCGCCTCGGCTACCCGCTCACCTACTGGAACGCGCTGGGGATCCTCAGCTGCGTCGGCGTCGTGCTCTGCGTCCACCTCTCCTGCAGTGCCCGCGACGCCCCGCTGGCCCGCGTGCTCGGCGCCGCGGCGACGCCTCTGGTCGCCCTTGCTCTCTATTACACGCTCTCGCGGGGAGCGATCTGGGCGGCGCCGGCGGCCCTGGTCGTCTACGCGCTCGTCGGGCGTCCCCGGGCGCTGCTGAGCGGCGCCCTGGCGACGATCCCGGCCACCGCCGCGGTCCTGCTCGCGGCGAGCCCGTCCTCCGCGGTGACGGAGGGCTACCCGAACGCGATGGTCGCGAGCGGTAAGGACGTCGCCGTCGTGCTCGCGGCCTGCATGCTGGGCGCGGCCCTGCTGCGCGCGGCGCTGCTGCCGCTGGACGGCTGGGTGACGCGGGTGCGACTGCCGGACGGCGTCCGCCGCCCGGTTCTGGCCGGCGGCGCGGCGGCCGGGATCGCCCTCGTTCTGGCGGTGGGCGCCGCAGCCGACGTGCCACATGTGGTGGAGACCAAGTACCGGGAGTTCACCGACCGCGTCAACACCTCACCCACCAGCCGGGAGAGCGAGGAGCGCCTGCTGAGCGCCCGCTCGCAGGGCCGATTCGAACTTTGGGACGTGGCCCTGGACGGCTACCGCGAGAACCGGTTTCACGGCACCGGGGCTGGAACCTACGCCGTGCTCTGGGACCAAAAGCGACCCAGCACCCACAAGGTGCAGAACGCCCACTCCCTCTATGTGGAGGTGCTGGGGGAGCTGGGGGTACTCGGCCTGCTGCTGCTCGTCGCGGTGATCGCCCTGATCCTCGGCGCGTTCGCCTACCGAGCGCGCGGCCCCGACCGGGCGCTGTTCGCGGCGCTGCTCGCGGCCGGGCTCGCTTGGGCGGTCCACGCCGGCGTCGACTGGGACTGGCAGATGCCGGCGGTGACGCTCTGGCTCTTCGCCTTCGGCGGCGCGGCGCTCGCGCGCTCCCTGGTCTGGCGCCGTCGCCGCCGCCACAACGAGCTGAAACGGACCGCGGTGCGAGCGGGGGGCGCGATGGCCTGCGTGCTGCTGGCGATCATCCCGGCCCGGGTCGCGCTCTCGCAGGCCCGCCTCGACTCGGCGATTGCCGAGCTGAACCAGGGCAACTGCCGGGCCGCCCAGTCCGACGCCAACAGCTCTCTCTCCGCGGTCAGCCAGCGGCCGACTCCCTACGCGGTGATCGCCTACTGCGACATCAGGCTCGGTCGCTACGGCGCCGCCGCGGTCGCGCTGCAACGCGCCCTGCAGCGGGACCCGCGTAACTGGGAACTGCACTACGAGCTGGCGGTCGCGCGCGCCGGGGCCGGCCTCGACCCGAGCGCGGCGGCGCGCCGCGCGGCGCTGCTCAACCCCAACGAAGACCTCGCCCGGACGGCGCCGTTTCGCTTCCAGGGAGGGCGAGCAGCCTGGGAAAGTTCGGCGGCGCGAGCTCCGTTATTGTCGCCAGGAGCAGGAGATCCATGACGAAACCGATCAGAGGCCCCATCGCAGCGATACTCGCGGTCATGCTGATCGCCGGCGGGGCCGCGATCGCGCTCGGAGCCAGCGGCGGGTCGGCGGGCCCGCTCGGCAACGCAGCGGTCACCCAGTACGACCTGCAGCCGTCGGTCACGTACACCCCCACGCCGCCGGCGGAAAACGGTGTGGCCGGTGAAACCCGCTCCAAGAAGCCATCGGCGAACAAGCACAAGAACGGCCGTGGGGTCGAGGGCGTCGACCGGAGTGGGGGCAACCCCCCGAGAGGCGGCGACTCCGGGCCCGCGGCCCAGCCGGTCTCGGTGGCGACGACGGGGCCGTCGGGCGGAGCCGACGGCCTGCCCTTCACCGGGCTTGACCTCTTCGCTCTCCTCGTCATCGGCTCCCTGCTGGTTCTGCTGGGCGTCGCCCAGCGGCGCTTCAGCGCCGGCCGCGAGCTCTAGAAGTACGAATTTCGACTGAGACCGAATAGGTACCGTTGCGCGCTGGCGCGACCGGAGGCATTTTTTCTGATCTATTCTCACCGCCGTGCTGACCGGCGGATTCCTGACTCTCCAGAAGATGATCCTGACGGTGCTCGCCGTGGTCATGGTCGGCGGCGGCGCCACCCTGGCTGTGGCCGGCGGCGGTGGATCGTCGTATGGCAACGCCGGCTGGGACCAGTACCACGAGCACGATCCCTGCCCCCGCGACCACCGCTACACGACCGCGCCGAGTGAGGCCGGAGCGACGACGATGGTCGCGCTCTTCGTCCACCACTCGACCCCGCCGCCTCCGCCCAAACCGAAACCTTGCCCGAAACCGCCCTGTCACGACTACGGTCACTGGAGCAGCTTCGAGCTCACCACCGGAGGCTCTGGCGGCTATGGCGACTGCGATGACGACAATTGCCGCAGGACCGCTTTCGAGCTGACCGGGGGAAGCTACGGCGGTCACGACGACGACTGCGACGATCACGACTGTCGCACCGCCCTGGAGTTGACCGGCGGGAGCTCCAGCCACCACGACGACGACTGCGACGACCGTGACGACGACTGCGGTCGGGACAGGTGGAGCAGCGACAAGAAGAAGAGCGGCAAGGACAGCAAGGACGGCCGCTGCAGAAGGTCCTCGTCGGGCTCCTCCCTCTCCGCGCCGCTGACCGTCGCCGCGTAGCCGCAGGCTCTAAGGCGCTCCCTCAGGCGAGGATCGTCAGGGCACCGGGGTCGGCGCGCAGCTCGATCTCAACCCGGTCGCCGATGTAGTCGCCGTCGACCTGGAGCGGGAAGGGGCGGAGAGCGCCGTGCCCGTCCTCTGAGACGGAGCGCACCGTCGCCGCGGTGACCTTGCCGAAGTGCTCGACCTGGCGATGGCGGGCCGCCGGCCTGTCGGCGCTGAAGAGGCGCCTGATCAAGGTCGGCATGTCGCGCTGGGTGGCGCGCTTGAGCACGGCCAGCGAGAGGCCCCCGTCGTCGATCGCGACCCCCTCGCAGACGCGGATCGGCCGGCTCGCGAAGTAGGTGAACGGGTCGGAGTTCTGAACGATCGCGGTCACCCCCTCGGCCGACTCGCCGCCGGCCTCGGCCCGGACCCGGACGGCGTTACGCAGGTACTGGCGGTAGAAGGCCGAGATCCCGGCCCAGCTGTAGTAATAGGGGCCGGCGCGGGACTTCAGCCGTGGGTGCGCGTCCACCCGCCTCACCACGGTCGCGTCGATCCCGACCCCGCAGGCGAAGACGAAGTGGCGCCCGTCGACCATGCCGAGGTCGATCTTGCGGGGGGCCCAGTCGTCGGCCAGTGCCAGCAGGTGCTCGGTGGCGTCGACGACGTCGTTGGGGATGCCGAGGGTGCGGCAGACGACGTTGGTGGAGCCGCCCGGAAGCACCGAGACCGGGATGTCGGTCCCGGCCAGCCCGTTGACGACCTCGTTCAGAGTGCCGTCGCCGCCGAAGGCGACGACGATGTCGTAGCCGTGGTCGCGCACCTCGCGGCCGATCTCGGTCGCGTGGTTCTGCGCCTCGGTCGAGACCGCCTCGACCTCGTAGCGACCCTGCAGCGCATAGACGACGAGGTTGCGCAAGCGGTCGGAGACCGTCGTCGCGTACGGGTTGACGATGATCAGCATCCGCTTCTTGTGGCTGCGCCTACCCGGTCGTCTCATAGCGGATCACCTCGCCGTCGTCGGCTTCGCGCACCCTACCTTCGTTGACCAGGAGGTCGGCGTGGCCGATCACCTCGGAGAGCGTCAGAAAGGCCTGGGTGACGGCGACGTTGCCCCAGATCGCCTGCGCCAGCTCATAGCCGGTACGCGGCTGCTCGGCGATCAGCTTGTGGATCTTCTCCTTGCGCCGGTCGTGCTTGGCGAGGCGCTCGTCGATCAGGGCGACGTGGTCGAGGACCGGCTCGCCATGGCCGGGAAGGATGATCTCGGCCGGCATCTCGCGCGTCTCCCGCATCGACTCGATGTAGGTGGCCAAGGCCTGGGTTCGCCGCGGCGAGCCGTCGAGCGGGCGCGAGATCAGCGGGTTGGAGGAGATGTGCGGCAGCAGGTGGTCGGCGGCGATCAGGATCCGGCGCCGCTCGTCCCAGAAGACGGTGTCGGAAGGGCTGTGGCCGGGACGATGCAGGGCCTGCAGGGTGCGATCGCGGAAGGGCATCGCCTGGCCGTCGGCCAGGGGCTTGGTGACGTCAACCCGGGAGCCCCAGCCGCGAAAGCTGCGCGAGACGCTGCGCAGCGCCGCCGTCACTTCCTCGGGGATGCCGTTGCGCAGCATCAGCTCGACCGCGAAGCGGTCCTCCGCCTCGGCGTCGGCGTCGAAGTTGGCGAGCCGCTCGGCAGCGATCCCGAGCGCGGCCACCTCGGCACCCGAGTGCTCGACGACGATCTCGACCAGGCCGAGGTGGTCGATGTGCTGGTGGGTGACGATCACCAGCTCGAGATCGTCGATCGAGTGGCCGCGGGCGCCGAGCTGGTTGCCGAGCTCGTCCAGCGCCTTGCCCGAGTTGGGTCCGGTATCGACCAGCGTCAGCGGCTCGTCCTCGATCAGGTAGCAGTTGACCCGCCCCACCGCGAACGGGGTCGGGATCTGCAGGCGGTGGATCCCGGCGCGGGCGGCCTGCTCCAGCGCCTCCTCCGGGGTCGAGACGCTCACGCTCGGATCAACGCGAGGACCTCGTCGCGGCGGCGTTCCATGTCCTCGCGCGAGACCAGCGACTCGAGGTTGAGGCGCAGCAGCGGCTCGGTGTTCGAGGGCCGTACGTTGAAGTGCCAGTCCGGGTAGTCGATAGAGACCCCGTCGAGGCGGGTCAGCTCGCCGTCGGAGTAGCGAGCCGCGATCTCCTCCAGTTTCGCGGCTGGATCCGCGACCTCGGAGTTGACCTCGCCGGAGATGAAGTACTTGGAGCGGAACTCCTCCATCAGCTCGCCGAGACCACGCCCGTCGAGTGAGAGCAGCTCCAGCATCAGCAGCGCCGGGATCGTCCCCGAGTCGGCATTCCAGAAGTCGCGGAAGTAGTAGTGGCCCGAGACCTCGCCGCCGAAGGCCGCGCCCTCCTCGCGCATCCGCGCCTTGAAGAAGGCGTGGCCGACCCGCGAGAGGGCCGAGCGGCCGCCCTCGGCGGCGACCAGGTCCGGCACGGCGCGGCTCGAGCGAGGGTCGTAGAGGATCGTCGCGCCCGGCTTCTTGCGCAGGGCGGCGCGGGCGAGCAGGGCGCAGATGAAGTCGCCGTCGCAGAACTCGCCGCTGGCGTCGATGAAGAAGCAGCGGTCGGCATCGCCGTCCCAGGCGATCCCGAGGTCGGCGCCGCTGGCCCGGACCCGCTCCATGATCAAGCGCCGGTTCTCCTCGAGCAGCGGGTTGGGCTCGTGGTCGGGGAACTCGCCGTCCGGCACGAAGTACATCTCCTCGAGCTTGAGCGGGAGCCGCTCCAGGATGGGCCCCACCATCGGTCCCGCCATGCCGTTGCCGCCGTCGACGACGACCTTCATCGGCTTCACGTTGGCGGGGTCGATGAAGGACAGGGCGTGGCTGTGGAACTTGTCCCAGACGTCGACCGCCTCGCATGAGCCGCCACCCGGGGCCTCGCCCAGGCCGGCGCCGATCTCGTCGCGGACGTCGCCGATGCCGGCGTCCCCGGAGAGAGGCAGCGCCCCCTCCCGGACCAGCTTGACGCCGGTGTAGGCCTTGGGGTTGTGGGAGGCGGTGACCATCGCGCCCCCGTCGAGCTCGCGCGCGCCGACCAGGTGGTAGAGCATCTCGGTCGCGACCATGCCGGCGTCGAGCACGGTGACCCCCTCGGCCACCAGCCCGTCGCGCACCGCCGCCGCCATCGCCGGCGCCGTCAGCCGCATGTCGCGGCCGAGGCCGACCCGCAGCTCGCCCGGCTGCTTCCCCCGCAGTCGCCCGAGGACGCGGGCGAAGGCGCGACCGATCGCCCGCGCCGTTCCCTCGTCCATCTCCGAGCCATGGAGCCCGCGGATGTCGTAGGCCTTGAAGATGCCGGCCGGGGCCAGTGGCGCCTGCTTGCTCAAAACGCTCCCTTCAGAGCCTGATAGCTCTGCTCGATCGTCTGCGGCATCACTTTGGTGTCGGCGATGACCGGCATGAAGTTGTTGTCGCCCGCCCAGCGCGGGACCACATGGAGGTGGATATGACCCTCGACCCCGGCCCCGGCGATGCGCCCCTGGTTGAAGCCGACGTTGTAGCCGTGCGGGCTGTAGACCTGCTCGAGGTGGCCCATCGCCTGCTGCGCCAGCCCCATCATCTCCGCCACGGTCTCGGCCGCGACCTCCTGCAGGGCGCCGACGTGCTCGTAGGGAGCGACCATCAGGTGACCGTTCGTGTACGGAAAGAGATTGAGGATCACGAAGCAGCTCTCACCGCGATGGACGATCAGGTTCGCCTCGTCGTCCCCCGCCGCCGGCTTGGCGCAGAAGATGCACTCCTCCTCGTTGTCCTTGGACGCGTCCTTCACGTAGGCGAGGCGCCAGGGCGCCCAGATGCGGAAATTGGCCACGCTGCCGGATGCTAAGCGACTACCGGCCGCCGTGGGCCAACGGCCCCGACCGCCGCTTAACCGCGGCTATTTTTTGATCGGTTTCCCGTGCGCGTCGATCGAGCAGCCGGACTCGTTGAAGCCCGCGAACTCATCCTTGATCGGCTCGGGGTCATTGGTGCTGACCGCTTTCTGCACCAGTTTGATGATCTCGGCCGTCGTCAGGTCGTAGCTCACGTTCGAGTTGCTCGAGTTCAGCAGCGCGGCGGCCGCATGGCGAGCGAGGGCGTTGAAGCCGCCGCCGCCGAGGCCGGCCGCTTCCAGAAGCGTCAGCGAGCCGTAGCGGGTGATGCCGAAGACTTTGTCGAAGTTGTCGGTTGGGGCGTAGCCGATCCAGGAGCCGGTGTGGTTCTTCCAGTAGCCCGGAGTGCACCCCTGGCCTCCCGTCCCGTACTGAGTGGAGGCGGCATTGCCGTCCGAAGTCTTACCCCCCTTGGTCGCAGCCGCCAGGCCCACACCGGCGATCAAGAGCGCCAGGCAGGTGACTACGACAGCGGAGGTTCGGAGCACGCGTGCGATTGGGCGAGACTACGCCAACGGAGCCGAGCGGGAGCCCGGATTTCCAGCTATCGGCACCTTTTTCAACCCGGGCATGACCGGGCTCAAAGCCAGCGGCGGCGACGGAAGTAGGCGACCAGGCCGACCAGGATGATCGCCATCACGCCGAGCATCAGAAAGAAGCCGGCCTCGTTCCCCTCGAACGGGACCCAGGTGTTCGCTCCCATCACGCTGGCGATCAGCGTCAGGGGAAGGATCACGACGCTGATCGAGGTGAGCACGCGGAGGATGTCGTTGAGGCGGTGGGAGATCACCGACTCGTTGGTCTCCTCGAGCGCCTCGGCGACCTCCTTGTAGTTTTCCAGCATGTCCCAGATCCGCTCGTGGGCGTCGACGATGTCGTCGAAGTAGATCTCCAGATCGAGGTCGGTCGCGAGGTAGCGCTGCTTGACTTTCTCGAGGTCGCGCAGGACCGGCCGCTGCGGCCGGATCACCTTGCGGAAGTTGATGATCTCCTGCTTGACGTTGGAGATGTCGCGCACGACCTCGTCGGCGCGTTCCTCGAAGATGTCGTCCTCGAGCGCGTCGAGCTTGTTGCCGATCTTGCGCAGCATCGGGAAGCAGTAGTCGAAGCTGTCGTCGACCAGGCGGTACATGAGGTAGCCGGAGCCGCGTGAGAAGAGCTGCTCGCGCAGCTCCTCTTTGCTGCGGCAGCGCTCGAACAGGTACTCGACCGGCTGCAGCGGCTGGTTGGGGATCGTGACCATGTAGTCGGGGCCGACGAAGATGTCGAGCTCGCCGGTGCCGAGGCGCCGCGCGGAGCGGTCGAAGATCGGGAAGTGGAGGACGATGAAGAGGTAGTCGTCGTAGACGTCGATCTTCGGCCGCTGGTTGCGCGAGAGCACGTCCTCGAGGTCGAGCGCGTGGAAGTCGTAGTGCTCCTCCAGCCAGGCGCGCTCCAACGCGCCGGGGCGCTCGATGTTGACCCAACGCAGGCCGGCGGAGTCGATCTGCTCGACGCGGGGGGCCTGGGGCTCAGCCGAGACCGGCTCGACGAGCGCGCCGCGCCGGCCAGGCCGCCGCAGCCTTGGCTTCGGAAGGTTCGGCATCGCTCGGGCTCGTCTTCTCGTCGTCCAGCGGGGTCATCTCGCTGCCTAGGTTAAACGCCCGGCCCGCCTGCAAAGGCTGGGATCGCCCCTGGTAAGGTTCACCCAACATAAGCGCCACATCTAGAGGGGTGGAGGGACTGGCCCAGTGAAGCCCCGGCAACCACCTCGAACTTCGGTTCGAGGAGAGGTGCCAAATCCAGCAGGTCGCATCGCAAAGGACCTGAAAGATGTGGGGGACGTCCGATCGGACCTCGCCCCACACTAGGCGAGGTTTTTCTTTTACGGCAAGAAAGAGGATCGGATGTCAATCGAAAGCTTGAAGTGCAAGGAGTGCGGCACGGCGTACGAGCTGGACGCCAGCTACGTCTGCGAAAACTGCTTCGGCCCGCTCGAGGTCGCCTACGACTACTCGGCGCTGGACGCGGTCGAGGTGAAACGGCGGATCCAGGCCGGCTCGCAGGGGATCTGGCGCTACGCCGACTTCCTCCCCTTCCAGGGGCGCCCCAACGACCCGCTGGAGCCGGGCCTGACCCCGCTCGTGCGCGCCGACCGGTTGGCCGAGCGGCTCGGGATCGAGGGCGAGCTCTGGATCAAGAACGATGCCGCCAACCCGACCCACTCCTTCAAGGACCGGGTCGTCGCCGTCGCCGTCGCCAAGGCCCACGAGCTCGGCTTCGAGACGGTCGCCTGCGCCTCGACCGGCAACCTCGCCAACGCCGTCGCCGCCCACGCCGCCGCCGCCGGCCTCGACTCCTACGTCTTCGTCCCCGCCAACCTGGAGGAGCAGAAGCTGCTGGCGACCGGCGTCTACGGGACCAACCTGGTCGGAGTCCGCGGTAACTACGACGACGTCAACC
Source organism: uncultured Solirubrobacterales bacterium (assembly GCA_963762325.1). Classification (GTDB taxonomy): domain Bacteria; phylum Actinomycetota; class Thermoleophilia; order Solirubrobacterales; family 70-9; genus VAYN01. The sequence continues at coordinate 174,803 of CAVXKQ010000014.1, forward strand.
GGCTCTGCACCCAGCTGGCCGAGACCCGTCCTTGGGCCTTCGTCAACGTCAACCTGCGCCCCTACTACGCCGAGGGCTCGAAGACGCTCGCCTACGAGACCGTCGAGCAGCTCGGCTGGGAGCTGCCCGACCGGGTGGTCAGCCCGATCGCCTCCGGCTCGCTCTTCACCAAGCTCGGCCGCGGCTTCCAGGAGTGGCTCGACCTCGGCCTGGTCGAGGGCGGGCAGCCGATCTTCAACGGCGCCCAGGCGGAGGGGTGCAGCCCGGTGGCGACCGCCTTCGCCGAAGGCTGGGACGTCTGCAAGCCGCAGAAGCCGGAGACGATTGCCAAGAGCCTGGCGATCGGCGACCCGGCCGACGGCCCCTACGCGGTCGAGCAGGCTCGCCGCACCGGCGGCGGCGTCGACTCGGTCAGCGACGCAGAGATCCGCGAGGCGATCAAGCTGCTGGCCGAGACCACCGGGATCTTCACCGAGACCGCCGGCGGCGTCACCGTCGGCGTGCTCAGGAAGCTGGCCGAGCGCGGCGAGATCGCCGCCGGCGAGCGCGTCGTCGTCTACATCACCGGCGAGGGCCTGAAGACGCTCGACGCCACCCGCGATACGTTCCAGATGCACGAGATCGACCCCGACCTCGCGAGCTTCGAGGCCGAGTTCCGCCAGGAGGTAGCCGTCTGATGGCAGTCACCGTGAAGATTCCGACCCAATTGCGCGCCGCGACCGGGGGCCAGTCCGAGGTCGAGGTCGCGGGCGGGACCGTCGGCGAGGTGCTCGACGCCGTCTTCGAGGCTCACGGGGATCTGCGCGAGCGGATCACCCAGGACGGCGACCTGCGCCGTTTCGTCAACGTCTACGTATCCGGCGAGGACATCCGCTTCCAACAGGGCCTGGAGACGAGCATCGACGACGGCGCCGAGGTGACGATCCTGCCAGCCGTGGCCGGCGGCTGAGCGTGGCTGTGGCGCGGCGCATTTCGGCGTCCTCGGTCACTCGCGTGCAGAGCACGCTTCGCTCCCTGCGTCCTTGAACTGCTTGGCCACAGCCACGCTCAGGGGCTAATGAAAAAACCGCCAGTCGTCATTCTTTGCGGGGGTCGCGGCACTCGCCTGCGAGAGCGGACGGAGTCGGTGCCGAAGGCGCTGGTCGAGATTGGGGGACGGCCGATCCTCTGGCACGTGATCCAGATCTATGCCGCCCAGGGCTTTGAGCGCTTCTTGCTTGCCACCGGCTACATGGGCGAGGCGGTGGCGGAGTTCGCTGCCTCCGAGGACTGGCCGGATGGGGTGGAGGTGGAGTGCGTCGAGACCGGGCTCGACACGCCGACCGGGGGGCGGATCGCGGCACTCGGCGAGCGGCTCGGCGGCGCGCGCTTCTGCGTGACCTACGCCGACGGGGTCGCCGACGTCGATCTCGGCGCCCTGCTCGACTTCCACGGCGCCCACGGCGACCTGGCGACGATGACGGTCGTGCAGCCGCATCTGCAGTGGGGGGTGGCCGAGCTGGGGGAGGGGGACCGGGTCGCCGGCTTCGCCGAGAAGCCGCGCAGCGAGCACTGGATCAACGGCGGCTTCTTCTGCTTCGAGCCCGGTGCGCTCGCCTACGTCGGCGAGGACAGCGTCTTGGAGCGTGAGCCGCTGCGGGCGCTTGCCGCCGCCGAGCAGCTGCGTGCCTACCGCCACCACGGCTTCTGGGACTGCATGGACACCTACAAGGACGCGGTCGTGCTCAACGACCTCTGGGCCAGCGGCGAGGCTCCCTGGCGGAGCTGGGACAGGGCCGGGGCGCCGCGGCCGTGAAGCGGGCGCTGGTCACCGGCGGACACGGCTTCGTCGCCTCGCACCTGGCGCGGGCGCTGCTCGAGCGCGGCGACTCGGTCACCGTCCTGGACCTGGCGCCGCCGCCGCTCTCGGGGTTGACGCTGCAGGGAGTCGGCCCGGAGGTGGAGCTGGTCGAGGCCGACCTCTGCGACGCCCAGAGGGTCGGGGGGACGCTGGCGGGGGCGAGTTCGACGTCGTCTTCCACCTCGCCGCGCAGACCCTGGTCGGCCCCGCGATGAGCGATCCCGTGGCCACCTTCGAGGCCAACGTGCGGGGCACCTGGATCCTGCTGGACGCCTGCCGCCGGGCGGAGGTGCCGGCCGTCGTCGCCGCCTCCTCCGACAAGGCCTACGGGCCCAGCGAGGAGCTTCCCTACCGCGAGGGGATGCAGCTGCGGCCGGCCTCGCCCTACGAGGCGAGCAAGGCCGCCGCCGACGCGATCGCCCTCAGCTACCACCCCGCCTTCGGGCTGCCGGTGGCGGTCACCCGTTTCGCCAACATCTACGGCGGCGGCGATCTCAACTTCTCCCGCTTGATCCCGGAAGCCGTCGCGGCGCTCCTCGACGGCCGCCGGCCCGAGATCCGTTCCGACGGCAGCCCCGAGCGGGACTTCCTCTACGTCGACGACGCGGTTGCCGCCTACCTGGCGATCGAGCACGCGGTCGGCGCCGGCGGGCCCGCCGCGGGGGAGTCCTTCAACGCCGGTGGCGAGCGCCCGCACTCGGTGGCGGAGGTCCTGGAGGCCCTGGCGACCGTCTCCGGCGCCGGCCTCGATCCCGAATACCGTGGCCTCGGCAATCCTCCCGGTGAGATCGACCGCCAGTACGTGGACTCCGCCAAGCTGCGCTCGCTGACCGGTTGGAGCCCCGGGGTCGAGCTCGAAGACGGCCTGAGCCGTACCCTCGAGTGGTATCGACGACACCCGGAGGCGCGCCCCTGATGTGCGGACGATTCACGGTCACGGCCAAGGACACGAAGAAGATCGCCGACCGCTTCCAGGTCGAGCTGGAGAAGGCCCTGGAGCGAGGCGGCGACGGCGAGGCGCCGGCGCCGAGCAAGGAGCGGGCGAAGAAGATGGCGCAGGGCCTGAGCCGCTTCAACGTCGCCCCGACCCAGGAGGTCTTCACCGTGCGGTCCTCGCCCGACCCCGAGGAGGCAGCCGCGGGCGAGCGCGAGGCGCGGCTGATGCGCTGGGGCCTGGTGCCGCGCTGGGCGAAGGACCTCAAGGTCGGCTACCGGATGATCAACGCCAAAGCGGAGAACCTGACCAGCAGCCGGGCCTACGGGCCCCTGGTCGGAAAGTTCCGTCACCGCTGCCTGATCGTCGCCGACGGCTTCTATGAGTGGATGAAGGCCGAGGATCCGAAGCAGCCGCGCCAGCCATGGCGCTTCACCGTCGACGGCGGCGAGCCCTTCGCCTTCGCCGGGATCTGCACCCGCAAGGAGTGGGAGGACGAGGAGGACCGCGGCTTTGACGACGGCTGGCTCTACACCTGCACGATCGTCACCACCACCCCGAACAAGGTGGTGGCGCCGGTCCACGACCGGATGCCGGCGATCCTGCCCAGCGCCGAGGCGGAGGCGGCCTGGTTGCGGCCCGACCTCAGCGTCGAGGACGCGGTGGCGATGTGCGGGCCGCTGGACGCCGATCGGATGGATGGCGCCCCGGCCAACCCGAAGCTGAACAAGGTCGGCAAAGGCATGGAAGAAGGACCGGAGCTGCTGGTCGCCCCACGGGCGGGCTGAGTCTCAGCCCGCCTCTTCCTTTGCCGCTTCTTCTTCCTCCTCCTGTTCCTGGTTTTCCTCTTCTTCCTCTTCGTTGATCGGCGGTGAGGCCTTCTCCAGGGCGCCGCGGGTCTGGACGGTCGCCTTGCCGGCGCTGGTGGTCAGCGTGCAGGCGATCGCCGCCGCCGGGATCGCGGTCGTCTTCCAGACGGTGTAGAAGGGAAGCTCGAGCTCCTGCTTGGGTTTTCCCGCCGCCAGGAAGTAGGCCAGGTGCTCCGTCCCGACCTCGTACTTCGGCCAGTCGAGCTTCACCCCTTGCACGGTGGTGAACCGTTCCGGCAGGTCGTCGACTTCGAGCACGGCGAGTTCGAGGCCGTGCGAGCTGAAGTCGATCAGGACCGTTTCCGGCGTTTCCTGGCCGTAGATGCCGGCCTCTGAGGAGCGCGGGTAGGTGGCGCGCAGGCCGCCCGCGGTCTGGGCTATTTCGGTGCCGTGGAGGGTCTTCACCGAGCAGAGGATGCGGCCGCTCCCGATCGGGGCACCGGCGTCGATTCGGAGCGTCGAGGCGACCCGGAACAACGAGTAGCCGCTGTCGTTCGTGCCGGTGGCGTTGATGGCGCCGTCGGTCAGCTCCATCGTCCCCTCGCCGCCGGGAACGGCGACCGGCTTCGAGCTCGGCACCGGGCCTTCCTGGACCCATTCGAGATTCGCCGCTTCGCCGCTGAGCTTGTCGGTGCTGAGTAGCGCCGCGGCGACGCAGGCCAGCAGCCCGACAGCGATGACGATCAGCGCCCCGCGCGGGGGGCGGGTCTGCTGGGGCGGCTCGGTCACAGGCGCGACAGTATTGAAAGCGGCGGCCGATCGACTGCCGTCGTTTCGACCCTCCTGGGGGACGGGTAGCGTGTCGAGCGTGGCTGCCGAGCCGACCATGCTGCGCCCGACCGCCGTCGAGACGAGGACGGCGCAGGTCCACGGCCGCGCGGTCAGCTACGCCGAAGGCGGCGCTGGCCAGCTCCTGCTGCTGATCCACGGCATGGCCGGGACGGCCGAGAACTGGCAGTCGGTGATCGAGCCGCTTTCCCTGCGCAACAAGGTGATCGCCCCCGACTTCCCGGGCCACGGCCTCTCGGCGCCGGGCGGCGGCGACTACTCGCTGGGCAGCCTCGCCAGCGGCTTGCGGGACCTCATGCTCACGCTCGGGCACGAGCGGGCGACGCTGGTCGGGCACTCGCTCGGTGGCGGTGTCGCCCTGCAGTTCACCTACCAGTTCCCGGAGATGGTCGAGCGCCTGGTGCTGGTCTCCAGCGGTGGCCTCGGCCCCGATGTCAGCCCGGTCCTGCGGGCGGCGGCGCTGCCGGGGGCGGATCTCTTCATCGCGGCCACTGCCGGGGTCGGCCGACAGGCGGGCTCCCTGGTCGGGCGTGGCCTCGGCGTGCTGGGGCTGCGGCCCAGCGCGGACGTCGCCGAGGTGGCGCGCGGCTACGCCTCGCTGTCGGACCCCGAGCGCCGCAAGGCGTTTCTGGCGACGCTGCGCTCTGTCGTCGGCACCGAGGGCCAGCGCGTAGCCGCCCTCGACCGCCTCTATCTCGCCGATGCGCTGCCCCTGCAGATCGTCTGGGGCGACGGCGACCCGATCATCCCGGTGGCGCACGCCGAAGAGGCGCACCGCGAGCTGCCGAACAGCCGTCTCGAGATCTTCGCCGGCGTCGGCCACGTGCCGCAGCTGGAGTGCCCCGGCGCCTTCATCGCCACCCTCGAACGCTTCCTCGATGAGACCGAGCCCGCCCGCTTCGACCGCGACGAGTGGCGCGCCCGCTTCAAGAGCGCCTAGCGACGCAGACGCGACGCGCCCGGCAGGATTCGAACCTGCGGCCTCTTCCTCCGGAGGGAAGCGCTCTATCCAGCTGAGCTACGGGCGCTCAGGCGCCAGTCTAGTCGCGCTCGATCCGGTGGCAGTCACGTAGTCTCGCCAGCCGATGGACCTTTCGGCGATATTCCTCGGCACCGGCGGCTCGGTGCCCTCGGCGCGGCGCTCCACCGCCAGCGTGCTGGTCTCCCGTGGCGGCGACCGGCTCCTGTTTGACTGCGGCGAAGGGACCCAGCGGCAGATGCAGCGCTCGCTGGGGCTGACCCAGGTCGACGAGATCTACCTGACTCATTTCCACGCCGATCACATCCTCGGGCTGCCGGGCCTCCTGAAGACCTACGACCTGACCGATCGCGAGCTGCCGCTGACGGTCTTCGGCCCGCGTGGCCTGCGCGATCTCTTCGACATCCTCAAGCCGCTGGTCGGCCGGCTTCGGTTCGAGCTGAAGCTGGTCGAGCTGGAGCCCGGGGAGGCGGTTGCCCACGACGAGTACGAGGTCCAGGCCTTCGAGGTGGCCCACGGCGCGCGCGCCCACGGCTACGCCCTCATCGAGGAGAAGCGGCCCGGCCGTTTCGACCTCGAGGCGGCGAAGCGGCTCGGGGTGCCCGAAGGGCCGGCCTTCGCGGCGCTGCAACGCGGGGAGGAGGTCCAGGGAAGTACCGGCCCGGTGCGCGCGGAGGAGGTCGTCGGCGCCGATCGACCGGGCCGCACCGTCGTGCTCACCGGCGACACCTCGCCCACGCCGGCGACGGTCGCCGCGGCGGCCGACGCCGAGCTGCTGATCCATGACGCCAGCTTCGCCGAGGAGGACGCCCAGCGCGCGGCCGAAACGGGTCACTCGACCGTCAGCCAGGCGGCGGCGGTCGCCCGCGAGGCGCACGTGAAGATGCTCGCCCTGGTCCACATCTCCTCCCGCTACCACGTCGGCAAGGTGCTGGAGGAGGCGCAGGAGGTCTACGAACCCACCGTCGCCCCGCGCGATTTCGACATCGTCGAGGTGCCCTTCCCCGAGCGCGGCTACCCCGAGCTCGTCCCAAACGGAGCTCGCGACAGAGGCGGCTCCGGTACCGCCTCAACCGAACCTCCCGCAGTTCGTGAGGGCGAGGCGGTACCGGAGCCGCCCCAGCCCGAACCTCCCCGCAGTTCGTGAGGGCGAGGCCATACCGGTCCCGCCACTCCCGCTGCTACGCTCCCGGGCGTCCTTTAACCCGGTCCCGAGAGGCCAGGAAGGAAGCGAAAAGTGAGTGACAAGATCGTGCTTGAGCACGATGACCTGCGGCGGACGCTGAAGCGGATCGCCCATGAGATCGCCGAGAAGAACCCAGATTCCTCCGGTCTCGCAATCGTCGGGATCCACACCCGCGGCGCGGTTCTGGCCCGGCGCCTGCACACCCTGCTGGCGGAGCTGACCGACACGGAGCTGCCGATCGGCGACCTCGACATCTCCTTCTACCGCGACGACGTCGGCGCCAAGGCGCCGGACAGGCAACCCGTCGTCCACGCCTCCCACATCGACTTCGACCTCAGCGAGCGCACCGTCGTGCTGGTCGACGACGTGCTCTTCACCGGCCGCACCGTGCGGGCCGCGATCGACGCGCTCTTCGACTACGGCCGCCCGCGCCGGGTCCAGCTCGCCGTCCTCTGCGACCGCGGCCACCGGGAGCTGCCGATCCGCCCCGACTACGTCGGCAAGAACCTGCCGACGGCGCGCGAGGAGCGGGTCAACGTCAGCCTCGAGGAGAGCGACGGCGCCGACCGGGTGACGATCTCCGGCGCCCGTCCGGCGGAGGCCCTCGCATGAAACATCTGCTGGCGATCGAGCAGCTCTCCCGCGAGGAGATCGAGGCGATCCTCGACCGCGCCGAGAGCTTCGCCGAGGTCGGCCGCCGCGACATCAAGAAGGTGCCGACCCTGCGCGGGCGCACCGTCGTCACCCTCTTCTACGAGTCGAGCACCCGCACCAGCAGCTCCTTCGAGCTGGCGGCGAAGCGGCTCTCCGCCGACCTCGTCTCGATCAAGGCGGCCGGCTCCTCGGTCGACAAGGGCGAGTCGCTGAAGGACACCGTCGCCACCCTCTCCGCCTACGACCCGGCGGCGATCGTGATCCGCCATCCCTACGCCGGCGCCGCCCAGATGGTCGCCGCCTGGACCGCGGCCGCGGTCGTCAACGCCGGCGACGGCAAGCACGAGCACCCGAGCCAGGCCCTGCTCGACGTCTACACCCTGCGCCGCCGGTTCGGCTCGCTCGAGGGCAAGCGGATCTGGATCGTCGGCGACGTCCTCCACAGCCGCGTCGCCCGCTCCAACCTGATCGCCTTCCAACGGATGGGGGCCGAGGTCACGGTCTGCGGCCCGCCGACCCTGATCCCGCGCGGGATCGAGGAGCTGGGTTGCGAGGTCTCCCACTCGCTGGAGCGACTCGGCGAGGCCGAGGTCGTCTACGCCCTGCGGATGCAGCAGGAGCGGATGAGCGAGAGCTTCGTCCCCTCGCTGCGCGAGTACGCCGCCACCTTCCAGGTCGACACCCGCAGGCTCCACCCGCGCCAGCTGCTGATGCATCCCGGCCCGGTCAACCGCGGGGTCGAGCTCTCCGGCGAGGCGATCGACTCGCCGCAGTCGCTGATCGCCGAGCAGGTCGCGGCCGGCCTGGTCGTGCGGATGGCGATCCTCTACGAGCTACTGGCGGGCACCGAGCGCCCGGCGCCGCTGGCCGAGGGCGAGGGCGGGGCGGCGCCGACCCCGATCGGACAGCCGGCGTGAGTGCGGAGCGCCTGACCGAGACGCTCGACGTCCGCCAGGGCGAGCCGGCGCACGCGATCCTGCGCCGGGCGACCGTGCTCGACCCCGTCGCCGGCATCGACGGCGTCCACGACGTCGTCATCCGCGGCGGCGAGATCGCCGAGCTGGCGGCGCCGGGGGAGGGCAGCTCGGAGGGCGCGGAGATCGTCGAGGCCGAGGGGATGCACGCCTTCCCCGCTTTTTTCGACCCGCACGTCCACCTGCGCACGCCCGGGCACGAGCACAAAGAGGACGTCGAGACGGGGACCCGCTCCGCGGCCGCCGGCGGCTACTGCGGGATCCTGGCGATGGCCAACACCGACCCGCCGGTCTCGACCGCCGCCGACATCTCCGCTCTGCGTGAGCAGGCCCGGGCCGGCGCTTCGATCCCGGTCGGCTTCATGGCCACCGTCACCCGCGACATGAAGGGCGAGGACCTGACCGAGATGGTCGAACTGCGCGAGGCCGGCGCCGTCGGCTTCACCGACGACGGCCTGCCGATCACCAGCGCCCGGGTGCTGCGGCGGGCCCTGCAGTATCAGCGGCTCTGCGGCGGCACGATCGCCCTGCACGAGGAGGACCCCGAGCTCTCCGGCGACGGGGTCATGCACGAGGGCCCGGTCTCCGCCGCCCTCGGGCTCGCCGGCGTTCCCTCGGTCTCGGAGTCGACGATGATCGCCCGCGACGCCGCGCTGGCCGCCTACGAGAACGCTCGCATCCACGTCCAGCACCTCTCCGCGGCGGAGTCGGTGGAGGTCGTGCGGGCGGCGAAGGCCGCCGGCGTCCAGATCAGCGCCGAGGCCAGCCCGCACCACCTCTGTCTCACCGACGAGGAGGTCCGCAGCCTCGACGCGCGCCGCTTCAAGATGAATCCGCCGCTGCGCCGCGAGAGCGACCGGCAGGCGCTTATCGGGGCCCTGCGCGACGGCACGATCGAGTGCGTGGCCACCGACCACGCTCCCCATCAGGCGGAGGAAAAGGACGTCCCCTACGAGCAGGCGGCGATGGGCGTGACCGGCCTGGAGACCGCTTTCGCGGCGCTGCACACCGAGCTGGTGCTGCCGGGGACGATCGAGCTGGGCCTGCTGGTCGAGCGGCTGGTCGGCGGCGCCGCCCCGTTCGGGATCGAGCGCCCGAGCCTGACGCCGGGCTCGGAGGCGAACGTCGCCCTCTGCGACCTCGCCGCCGAGTGGACGGTCGGCGAGGACGGCTACGAGAGCCGCTCGCAGAACTCCTGGTGCGACGGCAAAACCTTGACCGGGCGGGTCATGGTCACCGTCGCCGCCGGCCAGGTCGCCTTCCGCCTCCGCAGCTTCAGTCTCGGAGTCGCCGCGTGATGCGCTGGGTCGACTTCCTGTCGGTATGCGACAGAAACTCGACCCGCGGGGGCGCCGCATGAGCGGCGCCTACCTGCTGCTCGAGGACGGGACCAGGCTCGACGGTCTCGCCTGCGGCCAGGAGGGCGCGGTCACCGGCGAGGTCGTCTTCAACACCGCGATGACCGGTTACCAGGAGTCGGTCACCGACCCCTCCTACGCGGGGCAGATCATCGTCTTCACCTATCCGCTGGTCGGCAACTACGGCGTCTCCGCGGCGGCGATGGAGTCCGACCGCGTCCACGCCCGCGGCGTCGTCATGCGCGACGCCAAGAACCGCGAGGACGTCGCCAGCGCCGAGGGCGGCTGGCTCGACTGGCTCGGCGACTGCGGCGTCCCGGGCGTCACCGGCGTCGACACCCGCGCCCTGGTTCGCCACATCCGCGACCGCGGCGCCATGCGCGGCGGCATCTTCCCGGCCGAGACCGCCGAGGCCGAGGCCCGGGAGTCCATCGCCGCCGAGCCGGCGATGGACGGCACCGACCTCGCCCGCCAGGTCACCCCGCCCGAGCCGATCCGCTTCGGCGGCGACGGCCCCCACGTGGTCGGGATCGACACCGGGATCAAGATGAGCATCGTCCGCCAGCTGCGCGAGCACGGCGCCCGGCTGACCCTGCTGCCCTGCACGAGCTCCGCCGACCAGGTCCTCGGCGAGGACCCCGACATCGTCTTCCTCGCCAACGGCCCCGGCGACCCGGCGGCGCTCGACTACGTCGTCGAGAGCGTCCGCGGGATCGTCGGCAAGAAGCCGGTCTTCGGGATCTGCCTCGGCCATCAGCTGCTCTGCCGCGCGGTCGGCCTCGAGACCTACAAGCTTCCCTTCGGCCACCGCGGCGCCAACCACCCGGTCAAGGACCTGGAGACGGGGCGGATCGAGATCACCTCCCAGAACCACGGCTTCGCCGTCGTCGGGCCGGGCGGCGAGCAGCGGATGGAGGGCGACGATCCGGTCCGCTGGGAGACCGACTTCGGCGTCGCCGAGCTCTCCCAGCTCAATCTGTACGACCGCACGGTCGAGGGCCTGGTCCTGCGCGACGTCGCCGGCGCCACCGTCCAGTACCACCCCGAGGCGGGCCCCGGCCCGCACGACGCCCGCCACTTGTTCAAAAGATTTTTGTCACTGGCGGGAGACCCGGCCTAGCCGAAAGGACGCATGCCGCGTAGAGACGACATCCAGAAGATCCTGCTGATCGGCTCCGGCCCGATCGTGATCGGCCAGGCGGCCGAGTTCGACTACTCCGGCGTGCAGGCCTGCAAGGTGCTGCTGGAGGAGGGATACGAGGTCGTCCTGGTCAACTCCAACCCGGCGACGATCATGACCGACCCGGAGTTCGCCACCGCCACCTACATCGAGCCGCTGTTGCCCGGCCCGGTGACGAAGATCATCGAGAAGGAGCGCCCCGACGCGCTGCTGCCGACGCTCGGCGGCCAGACCGCGCTCAACCTGGCGATGAGCCTGCACGAGGACGGGACCCTGGAGAAGTTCGGGGTCGAGCTGATCGGCGCCGACGCGGCCGCGATCCGCCGCGCCGAGGACCGCGAGGAGTTCCGCACGACGATGAACGAGGCGGGCATCCGCATCCCCTGGTCGATCACGGTGGAGACGCTGGCCGAGGTCGAGGAGGCGCTGGCCGACGGGCGCATCTCGCTGCCGGCGATCGTCCGTCCGGCCTTCACGATGGGCGGCCAGGGCGGCGGCATCGGGCGCGACGAGACGGAGCTGCGCCAGGTCGTCACCGAGGGCTTGGCCGCCAGCCCGATCAACCAGGTCCTGGTCGAGGAGTCGGTGATCGGCTGGGGCGAGTTCGAGCTCGAGGTGATGCGGGACCGCAACGACAACGTGGTGATCATCTGCTCGATCGAGAACGTCGACCCGATGGGCGTCCATACCGGCGACTCGGTCACGGTCGCGCCCGCCCAGACCCTGACCGACCCGCTTTATCAAGACTTGCGCGACGTCGCGATCGAGGTGATCCGGGCGATCGGGGTCGAGACCGGCGGCTCCAACGTCCAGTTCGCGGTCGACCCCGAGAGCGGTGAGATCGCCGTGATCGAGATGAATCCGCGCGTCTCCCGTTCCTCGGCTCTGGCCTCGAAGGCGACCGGCTTCCCGATCGCCAAGATGGCGGCGAAACTGGCCGTCGGCTACGCCCTCGAGGAGATTCCCAACGACATCACCCAGGCGACGCCGGCCTCCTTCGAGCCGACGATCGACTACGTCGTCACGAAGATGCCGCGCTTCGCCTTCGAGAAGTTCCCCGGCGCCGACGGCCGCCTCTCCACCTATATGCAGAGCGTTGGCGAGGCGATGGCGATCGGCCGCACCTTCCGCGAGTCCTTCGCCAAGGCGATGCGCTCGCGCGAGCTCGACGCCGAAGCCGAGGTGCCCGCGGGCGAAGCGGAGCTGCTGGTCGCGATCGAGAAGCCCTGCGCCGAGCGCTTCGACCTGATCCTCGCGGCCTTCCGGCGGGGGATCGACATCGAGGCGGTGCACGCGGCCTGCCTGGTCGACCGCTGGTTCCTGCGCGAGCTGGAGGTCCTGGCCCGCGAGGGCGAGGGCAACGAGGGCCTGGTCCGCACCTACAAGGCGGTCGACACCTGCGCCGCCGAGTTCGAGGCCGCCACGCCCTACTACTACTCCGCCCACGAGCGTCCGCAGGGCGATGGATCCCCTCCGGAAAGCGAGATCCGCCGCCAGACGGGGCGCAACTCGGTCGTGATCCTCGGTGCCGGCCCGAACCGGATCGGCCAGGGGATCGAGTTCGACTACTGCTGCGTGCACGCGGCGATGACGGCGCGCGAGCTCGGCCGCGACGCGGTGATGATCAACTGCAACCCGGAGACGGTCTCGACCGACTACGACACGTCGGATCGCCTCTATTTCGAGCCGCTGACCGCCGATGACGTGCTCGCCGTCTGCGCCCAGGAGAACCCGGAGGGCGTGATCGTCCAGTTCGGCGGCCAGACCCCGCTGAAGCTGGCCCGGACGCTGGAAGAGGCGGGCGTGCCCCTGCTCGGCACCCCGGTCGACGCGATCGACCTGGCCGAGGACCGCGGCCGCTTCGGGGCCCTGCTGCGCCGGCTGGGGATCGAGCACCCGCCCTACGGCACCGCGCTCTCGGCCGAGGAGGCCGGGACGATCGCGGCCGAGGTCGGCTTCCCGCTGCTGGTCCGGCCCTCCTACGTGCTCGGCGGCCGGGCGATGGAGATCTGTTACTCGACCGACGACCTCAACGCCTATCTGGCGGCGCACGTCAAGGCCGACCAAGAGCACCCGCTGCTGCTCGACCGCTTCCTCGAGAACGCGATCGAGGTCGACGTCGACGCCCTCGCCGACGGCGAGCGAGTCTGGGTCGCCGGGATCATGCAGCACGTCGAGGAGGCCGGCGTCCACTCCGGCGACTCAGCCTGCGTGATCCCGCCGCTCAGCCTCGGCGAGGAGATGCTGGAGGAGATCCGGGCGACGACCGAGCGGATCGCGCTCGAGCTGGGCGTCGTCGGCCTGCTCAACATCCAGTACGGCGTCGCCGCCGGCAAGCTCTACGTGATCGAGGCCAATCCGCGGGCCTCGCGCACCGTGCCCTTCGTCTCCAAGGCGATCGGGGTGCCGGTGGCGAAGATGGCGGCGCGCCTGATGCTGGGCGAGCGGCTCGCCGACCAGGAGCTCCCCGAGGGACCGCTGGAGCACGTCAGCGTCAAGGAGGCGGTGCTTCCCTTCGCCCGCTTCGCCGGCGCCGACTCGGTCCTGGGGCCGGAGATGAAGAGCACCGGCGAGGTGATGGGCATCGCCGCTGACTTCCCCACCGCCTTCGGCAAGGCCCAGGCCGCGGCGGGGGTGCGCCTGCCCGAGGACGGCTCGGTCTTCATCACCGTCACCGACACCGACAAGCCGGCGGCGACGCAGCTGGCGGCGCGCTTCCACGACCTCGGCTTCGAGGTGATCGCGACCGGCGGCACGGCCCAGGCGATCGAGCGGATGGGGGTGCCGGTGACGAGGATCAACAAGCTGGGGGAGGGGTCCCCGCACGTCGTCGACCTGATCCAGGAGCGCCGCTGCAACCTCGTGATCAACACCCCCACCGGCTCCGGCGCCCGTGCCGACGGGTACGAGATCCGCACCGCCGCCGTGCGTCACGGCATTCCCTGTGTGACGACGATGACCGGCGCCACGGCGGCGGCGCGCGCGATCGCAGCCGGCCGCCAGGGGGAGGCGGAGGTGCGCAGCATCCAGGAGATACACGGCGGCGTTCGCGCCGTCGAGGCTCGATGACCGCGCCACCAGGGCGCCGCCTCTGCGAGGTCGCCGGGAACCGCCCCTCGGGCGGCTACCGCGTCTTCTCCTTGCTGGACCGTGAGGGGCCCGAGCCGGAGCCCGGTCAGTTCTACATGCTGGCCGCGGCCAGGCGCTGGGGCGGAGACGGCGCGCGACCCTTCCTGCCCCGCGCGATCTCGGTCGCCGAGGCCGGCCCCGCCGCCGACGGGGTCAGGCTCGACTTCCTGGTCGAGGCGATCGGCCCTGGCACCGACCGGCTCTGCGAGCTGGAGGCGGGGGAGGAGGTCTGGGTGACCGGTCCGCTCGGCAACGCCTTCTCGACCCCCAAGCAGGTGCAGCCCAATGCCGCCGGGGCGATCCTGGTCGGCGGCGGCATCGGCGTCGCCCCCCTGGCCCTCTGGCGCCGCGCCCTCGCCGAGCAGGGGGTCCCGCTGCGCGTCCTACTCGGCTTCCGCGACCGGACTCACTCGGGTGGCCTCGATCTCTTCTGCGGCTCCGGCGGTGACCTCTGCCCCGAAGTCCGGCTGACCAGCGACGATGGCCACACCGGCCACCAGGGCTACGTCACCGACCTCCTGCTCGCGATGCTCGAAGGCGACGACGCCCAGTCCGCCGTCGTCTACTCCTGCGGCCCCCCGGCCATGCTCGAAGCCGTCGCCCAGCTCTGCGATTCCAGGGATATCCCCTGCGAGCTCGCCATGGAGTCCCCGATGGCCTGCGGTTACGGAGCCTGCTTCGGCTGTGCCGTTCCCAAACCCGGTGGCGGCTATCACCGCCTCTGCGTAGATGGCCCGGTAATGCGCCCCATCGCGGGTGGCGTGGTGGTGGGGGGCCCCCGCGGCGCGGAGGCGCCCCCGGCGCCGAGCACCGTGGGGGTGTCCACCACGACAGGACCCGCGGCCGCAAAGCCTGGTCCCTTCGACTTCTGCGGCATCGAGCTCCCCCACCCGGTGATCAACGCCTCGGGCACCTACGACGCCATCGCCGCGCGGAAGGTGTTCGGCGACGCCCTCCTGGAGGACTTCCCCTTCGCCGCCTTCGTCTCCAAGACGATCACGCCGGAGCCCCGCGCCGGCAACGCTCCGCAGCGGATCTGGGAGACCCCGGCGGGGATGATCAACTCGATCGGCCTTCCCAACAAGGGCCTCGACGGCTTTCTCGCGCAGGACCTGCCGCTGCTGGCCGAGCTGCCGGTGCCGCTGATCGTCTCGGTGATGGCGACGAACCGGGAGCAGTTCTCGCAGCTGGTCCGGCGGGTGGGGGAGCGGGACGAGGTGGCGGCGATCGAGCTCAACGTCTCCTGCCCCAACGTCCACTCCGGCCTCATCGTCGGCGAGCAGCCGGCGGAGACGGCGGCGCTGCTGGAGGCGCTGCGGCCGCTGACGCCGAAGCCGCTGATCGTCAAGCTCACTCCCAACGTGGCCGACCCGGCGGCGGTCGCCGTCGGCGCCGAGGAGGGCGGCGCCGACGCCGTCTCGCTGATCAACACCCTGAAGGCCAGCGCGGTCGACCCCGGGAACGGCGCCCCGGCGCTGGCCGCGGGGCACGGCGGCCTCTCCGGTCCGGCAGTGCGCCCGATCGCCGTCCAGCAGACGCGGGCGGTAGCCGCCGCCGTGTCGCTGCCGGTGATCGGCATGGGCGGCATCTCCAGCGGCGCCGATGCCGCCGAATTCCTTGCCGCCGGCGCCAGCCTGATCGCGGTGGGGACGGAGAATTTCAGGGACCCGTGGGCGGGCCGGCGGGTGGCCGCGGAGCTGACGCCGAGCGCTCTCGACGGCGGTCGTGTCGATCTCGGTACTAAACCTCGAGTAGAGGTTTAGGTGAATTTGGCCTGAAACGGCCGGGATCGGCTTGCGCGTCCCTGACCCGCGGCTATACTCGCCGCGCAGATGCCTGCCCCCTCAGTCAAAGTTTCAGCCGCCGCCCCGGAACGTTCCCTCGATCAGAGGATGGATGCGCTCAAGCGAGCGAACGACATCCGCACCGCCCGAGCCAAGCTGAAGAAGGATCTTAAGGCGAGCCGGGCGAGCATCAACGCGATCCTGCTCGACCCCCCCGAGTACGTGCTGACCGCGAAGGTCTTCGACATGCTGCTCGCCGTCCCCAAGTACGGCCGAGTGAAGACCAACCGAATACTCAACCAGTGCCGGATCTCGCCCTCGAAGACGATCGGCGGGCTCTCCGAGCGCCAGCGCACCGAGCTCGTCGGCCTGCTGCGCCGCTAGCCGACCGCCGCCGCGGTCAATATCCGGCCGCATGGCCAAAGTTTTCGTCATCACCGGTCCGTCGGGCGTCGGCAAGGGAACCCTGATCAAGGAGCTCTGCCAGCGGGTCCCCGACCTCGAGCTCTCGATCTCGGCGACCACGCGCGAGCCTCGCCAGGGTGAGGTTGACGGCCGCGACTACCACTTCCTCAGCCGCGAGGAGTTCGATCGCCGGGTCGAGCGGGAAGACTTCCTCGAGTTCGCGACCTACAGCGACAACCGCTACGGGACGCTGCGTACCGAGGTCGAGCGGCGGCTCGCCGCCGGCCACTCGGTCGTGCTCGAGATCGAGGTTCAGGGGGCCCGGCAGGTGCGGGCGGCGATGCGCGAGTCGATCCAGGTCTTCATCGCGCCACCCGATCCGGCGGTGCTGCGCGAACGGCTCGACGGCCGCGGCACCGACTCCCCTGAGGCGATCGACGCCCGGCTCGAGGTCGCCGCCCAGGAGATGGCGGCCCAGGACGAGTTCGCCTACCGCGTCGTCAACGACGACCTGGGGCGGGCGGCGGCCGAGTTGGAGGGGATCGTGCGCGCCGAGCTCGGTCTATCACTAGACTCCCCGGCCGAATGATCAAACCACGCGTAGACAAGCTGCTCGACCACGCCGATTCCCACTACGCCGCCGTCGTCGTCTCGGCGAAGCGCGCGCGTCAGATCAACAGCTACTTCCACAACCTCGGTGAGGGCGGCTTCGGCGAGTACCCGCCGCCGATGGTGGAGATCAACGCCGAGAGGAACTACCTCTCGATGGCGCTCGAAGAGCTCGCCGAGGGCAAGCTCAAATACGAGTACCGCTCCTAGCGCCCAGCGCAAAAGGGGCCCTCTCCTAGGAGGCAGCGAATGGCCAGAATCCTGCTTGGCGTGAGTGGCGGGATAGCCGCCTACAAGTCTTTGGAGCTCGCCCGTCTGGCGACGCTCGCCGGCCACGGCGTGCGAGTGCTGATGACCGAGACGGCGACCCGCTTCGTCGGCGCCGCCTCCTTCGAGGGGATCGTCGGCGCCCCGGTCCTCATCTCCGAGTTCGAGCGCGACCCGCTGCGGGGCGCCTTTCCCGGCGACGGCGAGCCCGGCCACGACCCGATTGGCCACCTCGAGCTGGCGGCCAACTGCGACGCCTTCCTCGTCGCCCCGGCCTCCGCCAACACCCTCGCCAAGCTGGCCGGCGGCCTCGCCGACTCGATGCTGACCACCTCTTTCCTGGCCTGTACGGCTCCGCGCCTGGTGGCGCCGGCGATGAACGACCGCATGTACGCCGACGCCGCGACCCAGGCCAGCCTGGACACGCTACGCGGGCGTGGGGTGGAGGTGATCGAGCCCGACGCGGGCCGGCTCGCATCGCGCGGGGAGTTCGGTCGCGGTCGCCTACCCGATCCGGCTGTGCTGCTGGACCGGGTCGAGTCCGTAATGCCCGCGGGCGAGCGTCCCTGGGACGGCCTGCGGGTCCTGGTCACCGCCGGCGGCACGCGGGAGCCGATCGACCCGGTCCGTTTCATCGGCAACCGCTCCAGCGGCCGCATGGGCATCGCCCTCGCGACCGCCGCCGCCCGCCGCGGCGCCGAGGTGACGCTGATCGCGGCCAACGTCGCCCTGCCCGCCCCGGCCGGCGTGCGCCGCATCGACGTCGAGACCGCCGAGCAGCTCGCCGCGGCAGCTCGCACCGAGTTCCCGAGTGCCCACGTCCTGCTGATGGCCGCCGCCCCAGCCGACTTCCGCCCGACCGACGTCGCCGCCGGCAAGCTGAAGCGCCAAGACGGCCTCGATCTCCAGCTCGAGCCGACCGAGGACATCCTCGCTTCGCTCAGCGCCAAGCGGGACCACGGACAGACCATCATCGGCTTCGCCGCCGAGCACGGCGAGGGCGGGGTGGACCGCGCCCGTGCCAAGCTCACCCGCAAGTCCGCCGACCTGATCGTCCTCAACGATGTCTCCGACCCGTCAATCGGCTTCGAGAGCAGCGACAACGCGGTAACCCTGATCGACAGCAGCTCAGAGACCGCAGTCCCGATCGCCTCAAAGGACACCATCGCCGACGCGATCCTGGACAAAGTCGCCGAGCTTCGAACCGAGAAGACCCTTCAGGAGCGCTAGGTCGGCGCACCTGGAGGGCTATACTCGCTTCAGCTTTTCAACGTTTCGCAGTATCGAGAAGTGGGCCTGGCCCACTTTTTTTACGCCCTCACAGGCATGACCGACCTTCAGCAGAACATTCAGCAGCAGTTGGACGAGCTCGACTCCGAGCTCGATCTCGTCGCCGTGGAGAAGCCCGGCAAGGAATCCCTGCGCCTCTTCATCGACCACCCCGCGGGGGTCGATCTGGCGCTCTGCGAGCGGGTCACCAGGCACCTCAACGACCTGCTGGCCGACTACTCGCTCGAGGTCTCCAGCCCGGGCCCCAAGTACCGCCGCCCCGACACCACTTCCGAGAGCAAGGAGCCGCTTCAGTGAGCAAGGAGATCGTCGACGCAGTCAAAGCGCTCGAGGCAGAGAAGGGAATCTCCGCCGACAAGCTGATGGACGCCCTCGAGGACGCCCTGCTCTCGGCCTACAGGAAGACCCCCGGCGCCGCCAAATACGCGCGAGTCGACCTCGATCACGAGACCGGCGACTTCCGCGTCTTCGAACTGATCCTGCCGCCGGAGCTGGAGCAGAAGCTGCTCGAGGAGGCCGCCGAGCTGCAGGAGGAGCCCGAGGTCGACCCCGAGACCGGCGAAATGCGCGAGCCCGAGGACCCGGAGCTCGACCCGGAGATGATCGCCCCCTACGAGGACCAGATCGAGACCCGCGACGTCACCCCCGAAAACTTCGGCCGAATCGCCGCCCAGACCGCCAAGCAGGTGATCCTGCAACGGATTCGCGAGGCCGAGCGGCAGATGATGTACGACGAGTACCAGGACCGCGTCGGCGAGCTGATCACCGGGATCATCCAGCAGTCCGACAAGCGCTACACGCTGGTCCAGCTGCGCGAGCGGGTCGAGGCGCTCCTGCCAAAGTCCGAGCAGGTCTACAACGAGCGCTACGACCACGGGATGCGGGTCAAGGCGGTCATCACCGACGTCTCCGACTCGACCAAAGGACCGGCGATCGTCGTCTCGCGCCGCAGTCCCGAGCTGATCAAGAGCCTGTTCGAGCTCGAGGTCCCGGAGATCGCCGACAAGCTGGTCGAGATCGTCGGCGTCGCCCGCGAGCCCGGCTACCGCTCGAAGATCGCCGTCGTCTCCCACGCCGACGGGGTCGATCCGGTCGGCGCCTGCGTCGGCCCCCGCGGCTCGCGGGTGCGGATGGTCGTCTCCGAGCTGCGCGGCGAGAAGATCGACATCATCCCCCACAACGACGAGCCCGCCCGCTTCGTCGCCAAAGCGCTTTCGCCCGCCCGCGTGCGCGAGGTCATCGTCGACGATGACGAGCGTCAGGCGACCGTGATCGTCCCCGACGATCAGCTCTCGCTGGCGATCGGCCGCGATGGTCAGAACGCCCGCCTCGCCGCCCGCCTGACCGGCTGGCGCGTCGACATCAAGTCCGAGACCGAGTTCGCCTCCGAGGAAACCGAGATCGAGTACGAGGGCGAGGAGCAGTCCGATGGTCGCTGTCTGGCCGTCCTCTCCAACGGGCGTCGCTGCCCGAACGCCGCCGTCCCCGGCTCCACCTACTGCGGCCTGCCGTCGCACCAGGCGCTGACCCGTTTCGAGACCAGCCAGGTCGCCGTGCTCGGCGACGTTTCCGAGACCGAGGTGGCGATCCTCGCCGACCCCGACGCCGACCAGGGCCAGGTCGACGAGATCGTCGAGCGGGCTGCCGCGAACTTCGTCGAGGAGGAGCCCGAGGACGTTGCACCCGCGGATGAAGCGTCTGCGGCTCCCAGTGATGAGATTCCAGCCGAGGAGGCTGGCGATGTTGACGAGTCGGGGGTTGAGCAGGAGGGTGTTCCGGAGGAGGCTGAGCAGGCTTAGTGGCTAAGAAGCGGGTTCACGAGATCGCGAAAGCGCAGGGCGTCAGCAGCAAAGAGCTGCTTGCGGCGCTGAAGGCAGCCGGCATCGAGGCAAAAGCCGCGGCGTCCAGCGTCGAGGAGGCGGATGCCCTCAAGGCGATCGCCGCCGAGGGCAACGGCGCCAAGGCCGCCACTCCGAGTCCGCCGAAAGCCGCGGCGACTCCGAAACCGGCCGAACCGGCCGCTGCCCAGAAACCGGCTCCGACTCCCGCCCCGCCAAAAGCCGCGGCACCGGCCGCGAAAGCCTCGGGCCCGACCAAGCCGGTGCGGCCCGCCGGCGCCCAGCAGGGCGGCGGCAGCGCCAAAAAACGCCGCGTCGTGATCGATTCTCAGGCCGCCCGCCGCGACCAGATGGGCGGCCCGCCACCGCAGCGCCCGCCGCGTCGTCGCGGTGGCCGCCGCCGCCGGCCCCTGCTGGAGGAGCCCCCCATGGGCCCGGCGCCCACGGTCGAGCCCGAGGCGACCAGGGTCAACTCCGGTGCCACCGTGCGCGAGGTCGCCGAGACGCTCGGACTGGCCCCGGCCGAGGTGATCAAAAAGCTGATGACGATGGGGGAGATGGCGACGCTCACCCAGACCCTCACCGATGAGTCGGTGCGGGCGATCGCCGACGAGTACGACCGCAAGCTGGAGATCGTCACCGCCGCCGAGGAGGAGCCGGAGGAGCCGGAGTTCTCCGACGCCGCCGAGGACCTCGTCGACCGCCCACCGGTGGTCACGATCATGGGCCACGTCGACCACGGCAAGACCTCGCTGCTGGACGCGATTCGCGAGACCGAGGTCGCGGCCGGGGAGGCCGGCGGCATCACCCAGCACATCGGCGCCTACCAGGTCCACAAAGACGAGAAAACGATCACCTTCCTCGACACCCCGGGTCACGCTGCCTTCACGGCGATGCGCGCCCGCGGCGCCAAGGTCACCGACGTCGCCGTCGTCGTCGTCGCCGCCGACGATGGGGTGATGCCCCAGACCAAGGAGGCGATCGACCACGCCCGCGCCGCCGACGTGCCGATGCTGATCGCCGTCAACAAGATCGACAAAGAGGGCGCCAACCCCGAAAAAGTCCGCAACGAGCTCGCCCAGGAGGGGATCTCGCCCGAGGAGTGGGGTGGCGACACCGTCTTCTGCGAGGTCTCGGCCAAGACCCACGAAGGCCTCGACAACCTGCTCGACATGATCCTGCTCGTCACCGAGCTGGAGGAGCTCGGCGCCAACCCCGACGCACCCGGCTCGGGAACGGTGATCGAGTCCCAGCTCGACCCCGGCCGCGGGCCGGTCGTCACCGTGCTGGTCCAGCGCGGCACGCTCGAGGTCGGCGACTCGCTCGTCGCCGGTCCCCAGTGGGGCCGGGTGCGGGCCATGCAGGACTTCACCGGCGCCAGGGTCGAGTCGGCCGGGCCCGGCATGCCGGTCGAGGTGCTCGGCTTCGACGGGGTCTCCGACGCCGGCGAGTTCGTGCAGGCGGTCGAGAACGACCGCCGCGCCCGCCAGCTCGCCCAGGAGCGTGCCAACCGCCTCAAGACCGAGGCCCTGGCTCGCCGCCAGGCGCGCAAGGTCAGCCTCGACGAGGTCTTCGCCCGGGTCCAGGAGGGCGACATCAAGGAGCTCAACATCGTCCTCAAGGCCGACGTCGCCGGCTCCCTGGAGGCGCTCCAGGACGAGATCGCCAAGGTCCCGCAGGAACGCGTCGCGATCAACATCATCCACTCCCAGACGGGCGGCATCAACGAGTCCGACGTGATGCTGGCCGCCGCCTCCGAAGCGATCATCATCGGCTTCAACGTGCGCCCCTTGGCCGACGCCCGCAAGGCCGGCGAGCGCGAGGGCGTCGACATCCGCACCTACTCGGTCATCTACAAAATCACCGAGGACCTGCGCAACGCGATGGAGGGCCTGCTGGAGGCGGTCGAGGTCGAGGAGGCCGTCGGCGAGGCCGAGATCAAACAGACCTTCAAGGCCTCGAAAGTCGGCCGCATCGCCGGCTGCGTCGTCACCGAGGGCAAGGCGACCCGCACGGCCAGCGTCCGCCTGGTGCGTCAGGGCACGGTCATCTGGACCGGCAGGCTGGGCTCCCTGCGCCGCTTCAAAGACAACGTGCAGGAAGTGGAGGAGGGGCAGGAGTGCGGCGTCGTCCTCGACGGCTACGCTGACGTCAAGGAGGAAGACGTGCTCGAGTTCTTCCAGACCAAACAGGTCGAGCAAACGCTGGAGTAGGATGCCCGGCCCTCGCATGCGGCGCATCAACGAGGTGCTGCGCGAGGTTGTCGGTGCTGCGGCCTCCAGCGACCTGAGCGACCCCCGTATCGGCTTCGTCACTGTGACCTCGGTTGAGACCAGCCCCGACCTGCGCACCGCCAAGGTGTACGTCAGCGTGCTCGGGAGCGAGGAGGAACGCGAGGAGACGCTGGCCGGGCTGCGCTCCTCCCACGGGGTGCTGCAGTCGCGAATCGCCGCGGAGACGCGGATGAAGCGCACTCCGACCCTGAGCTTCCATTACGACGAGACGATCGAGCAGGGGGTGCGGATCTCCCAGCTGCTCGAGGAAGAGCCCCCCAGCGCCGAGCCGGAGGCGGGCCCGTGAGCGAGGCGACCGAGGTGGCGATGTCCGACCTCGAGCGGGTCAGCGCCGAGCTGCGAACACGCGATCGCTTCCTGCTGACCGCCCACGAGGGCCCCGACGGGGACGCCCTCGGCTCGCTGCTGGGGATGCACCAGCTGCTGACCCAGATGGGCAAGGACTCGGTGATGTTCCTGGCCGCGAAAGAGTTCCCGCTGCCGATCGAGTACCGCTTCCTGCCGCTGGAGGAGGTCTTCCACGAGCCGCCGGCGGACATGGCCGACCGCACCGTGATCTTCCTCGACTGCGGCAACATCGACCGCATGCCGGTCGACTTCCTCACCGCGGGCGGCAACGACGTGATCAACATCGATCACCATCACGACAACACCCGTTTCGGCGACTTCAACCTGGTCGACGTCGAGGCCTCCTGCACGGCGGAGATCGTCTACGACCTCGCGGTCCTCTTCGAGGCCGAGATCACCCGGGAGATGGCGTCGGCCCTCTACGTCGGCCTGATCACCGACACCGGCAAATTCATGTACGAGAACACCGATGCCCGCACCCACCGGGTGGCGGCGGCGCTGATCGAGGCCGGCGTCGACGTCGACGACACCTACCGGCGCCTCTACGAGCACGTGCCGATCGAGAAGCTGCGCCTGGTCGCCCGCGCCCTGGAAGGGATCCAGCGCCACTGCGACGATCGCCTCGTCCTCACCTACATCACCCGCGCCGACTACGAGCGAACCGGCGCCGGCGAGGAGATGACCGAGGGCGTGATCGACCACCTGCGCTCGATCGACGGCACCAAGGTCGCCGCCGTGATTCGGGACCTCGCCGACCGCGACCGGGCCGCCCGCAAGGTCAGCCTGCGCTCCAGCGAGGGCGACGTCGACGTCTCGGCGATTGCGCGCAAGCACGGGGGGGAGGCCACAAGCGGGCCGCCGGCTTCTCCACCGACCTCGGGCTCGACGAGCTGATCGCCTTCCTCTGCGCCGAGGTCACCTCCCAGCTGGGGCCCTGAGCGTGGCCCACGGCGATCCCGGAGGGGCGGTGCTGCTCTACGACAAGCCGGCGGGAGTCACCTCGCACGACGTGGTCGCCAAGGTGCGCGGCGAGCGCGGTTGCAAAGCCGGCCACGCCGGCACCCTCGATCCGTTCGCGACCGGCCTGCTGCTGATCCTGCTGGGCCGCGCCACCCGCCTGCAGCGCTTCCTCGTCGGCCTGCCCAAGACCTATCTGGCGACCGCACGGCTCGGCTGGCGCTCCAGCACCGGCGACCCCGACGGCGAGCTGGTCGAGACCGGCGCGGTCCCGGCCTCGCTCGAGCTGCCGACCGGCACCGTGCGCCAGCGGGTGCCGATGACCTCAGCCGTGCGGGTCGGGGGCGAGCGCCTATACCGCAAGGCCCATCGCGGCGAAACCGTCGAGACCCCCGAGCGCGACGTCGAGGTCCACCGAGCCGAGCTGCTCTCCAGTGACGGTGGCCTCGCCCACTACGAGATCGAATGCGCGGCCGGGACCTACGTCCGCACCCTGATCGAGACCCTCGGCGACGCCTACTGCGCCGAGCTGCGCCGGACCGCGGTCGGGCCCTTCCGGGTCGAGGACGCCGGCGAGCAGGTCGAGCTGGAGCGGGTGGCCGAGCTGGTGCCGGCGGTGGGAGCGGCTCTGCGATGAGCATCCAGGTCACCTCCCTTCCCGACGCCCGGCCCAGGCCCCGCCACGTCGCGATCGGGACCTTCGACGGCGTCCACCTCGGTCACCAGGCGGTGATCGACGACGCCGACACGGTCCTCACCTTCGACCCGCACCCGCTCGAGATCCTGCACCCGGCGGCGCTGCCGAAACTGATCATGCCCTTCGCGGTCAAGCGCGACGTGATCGACGGGCTGGGCGTCGAGGAGCTGGTGGTCATCCCCTTCGACGAGGAGTTCGCGACGCTGCCGGCGGAGCGATTCATCGAGGACGTGCTGATCGGCAGGCTCGGAGCCGAGCGGGTCTCGGTCGGCGAGAACTTTCGCTTCGGCGCCAAAGCGGGGGGGACCCGGCCATGCTGGCGGCCCGCGACGAGTTCGAGACCACGGTGGTGCCGCTGGTCGAGGTCGACGGCGAGACCGTCTCCTCGACCCGGATCCGGGCGCTGGTCGCGGCGGGCGACATGGCGGGCGCGCGCCACTGCCTCGGCGCCCCGTTCATGGTCGAGGGCGAGGTGGTCAAGGGCGACCAGCGCGGCCGCGAGCTCGGCTTCCCCACCGCCAACATCGTCCCCGACGACCGCCTGGCGATCCCCGGCCACGGCGTCTTCGCGGCTTTCGCGGACGGCGTTCCCGCCGCCGTCAACGTCGGCGTGCGACCCACTTTCGAGACCGGCCGCGGGCTCTTGATCGAGACCTATCTGATCGACCGCGAGGAAGACCTCTACGGCAAGACCCTGCGGGTTGCCTTCGTCGAGCGATTGCGGGGCGAGAAACGCTTTCCAAGCGCCGAGGATCTGGTCGCTCAGATGCGTCGCGATGTCGATGATGCCAGGCGCGTCTGTGCTAGCTTCCAACGGCCGTGACCCCCTGGGGTGCACGGTTTTTTTGAGCGAGATATGAGATGAGCCTGACCAAGGAAAAAAAGAGCGAGCTGATCGGCAAATACGGCCGAGCCGATGGCGACACCGGCTCCGCCGAGGTTCAGATCGCCCTGGCCACCGAGCGGATCAACGAACTCACCGAGCACCTGCGCGCGCACAGCAAAGACCACCACTCGCGCCGCGGCCTGCTGATGCTGGTCGGCAAACGGCGCCGGATGCTGCGCTATCTCGAGCGGACCGACCTCGAGCGCTACCGCGCCCTGGTCGCCGATCTCGGCCTGCGGCGATGATCGCGGCCGGCGAGCCGGCCCCCGACTTCGCTCTGCGCGACCAGGACGGCGAGAAGGTCTCGCTCGCGGGCTTCAGGGGCCGCAAAGTGCTGCTGGTCTTCTATCCGGCCGATTTCAGCCCGGTCTGCGGGGACCAGCTCTCGATCTACCAGGAGGTCAAGCCGGAGATCACGGAGCGGGGGGTCGAGCTGGTCGGGATCAGTGTCGACAGCGCCTACTCCCACAAGGCCTTCCAGGAGAAGATCGGCATCGACACCACCCTGCTCTCCGACTTCGAGCCAAAGGGGGAGGTGGCCCGCGCCTACGGCTCCTACCTCGACCGCTTCGGCATCGCCAACCGGACGCTCGTCCTGGTCGACGAGGACGGGATCGTCGCCTGGGCCTACGAATCGCCGTCCCCCGGCGAGTTCCCCGGCGCCAACGTCATCTTCGACGCGCTGGCAGGCTAACGCGCCCTCGCTGTCAGGCTTGCGGGCATGGCCGAACTGACCAGCGCCCCCGTTCCCCCGCCGACGGCCGCCGATCATGCTCAGGGCGAGGGGGACTTGCTGATCGTGTACGCCGACCTCGGCTGCGCGCGCTGTGCCGCCGCCTGGCCCGAGATCGCCGCCCGCGGCGGAAAGCTCGTATTCCGCCATTTCCCGGTTGCCAGTAAGCACGCCCGCTCGCCCGCTCTGCACGCCGCCGCCGAGGCGGCGGGCGCCCAAGGCCGCTTCTTCGCGATGGTTGACCTGCTCTACGCCGATCGATCCCGGGTCGACGATCCGCACCTCTGGAGCCGGGCGGAGCGGCTCGAGCTGGACCTCGACCGCTTCGAGGCCGACCGCCGCTCGGATGCGGTTGCGGCACGGGTGCGGCGCGACTTCGAGTCGGGAATCCGCGCCGGCGTCGGCTCTGCTCCCGCCCTCTTCGACGCCGATGGTCGGCGCTGCTGAGTGCGGGGCTGTACTCTCTCCTGCGAAAGAGAACGAGAGTTCTGAAGAAAAAGCGAATGGCTGCCAACCGGGCGGCCGGAGGTAGGACAACTAAATGAGCATGTTTGACGTAAGCCGAGTCTCGGTGGATGTCGGCGACAGCCAGATTTCCTTCGAGACGGGCAAACTCGCGAAGCAGGCGGGTGGCGCGGTCGTGGTTCAGGCCGGCGACACGATGGTCCTGTGCACCGCAACCGTCGGCAGCCTGCGCGACGTGGATTTCCTTCCCCTCACCGTCGACGTCGAGGAGCGCGCGTACGCCGCGGGCAAGATCCCCGGCTCGTTCTTCCGCCGCGAGGGCAAATCCGGCGAGAAGGCGACGCTGACCGCGCGCATGATCGACCGGCCGATCCGGCCGCTCTTCCCCAAGGGCTGGCACTACGAGACGCAGCTGGTCGCGATGCCGCTCTCGGTGGACCACGTCCACCCCTACGACATCCTGGCGATGAACGGCGCCTCCGCGGCGCTGGCGATCTCCGAGGTGCCCGTCGCCAAGCACGTCGGCGCCGTTCGCGTCGGCAAACTCGAGGGCGATTTCGTCGTCAACCCACCCGAGGAGCGCCACGAGGAGCTGGAGCTCGACCTGATCGTCGCCGGCACCGACGAGGCGATCCTGATGGTCGAGGCCGGCGCCGAGGGCGTCACCGAGGCCGAGATCCTCGACGCGCTCGACATCGCCCACGGCGAGATCAAGAAGCTCGTCGCGGCGATGGCGGAGCTCCAAGAGAAGGCCGGCAAAGAGAAGATCCAGGTCGAAGCGACCGAGATCGACGCTTCGCTGCTGGAGCAGATCCGCTCCGAGTACGGCCAGTCCCTGGTCGGCGCGATCGCCACCGAGGGCAAGCTCGAGCGCTACGAGGCGATCGACGCGGTCAAGGACGAGGTGGTCGCCAAGCTCGCCCCCGAGTCCGGCGGTGAGGTCGACGAGGATCGCAAGGCCGAGGTCAAGGCTGCCTTCGCGGCGATCGAGAAGGACACCATCCGCAAGGCGATCGCCGTCGACAAGAAGCGCCCCGACGGCCGCGCCCAGGACGAGATCCGGCCGATCGAGTGCGAGGTCGACATCTCCCCGCGCGTTCACGGCTCCGCTCTGTTCACCCGCGGCGAGACCCAGATCCTCTCCAACGTGGCGCTGGGCACGACCCGCATGGACATGCGCCTCGACACGCTCGGGCTGCAGACCACCAAGCGGTTCTTCCACCACTACAACTTCCCGCCCTTCTCGGTCGGGGAGGCCGGCTTCATGCGCGGCCCGAAGCGGCGTGACATCGGTCACGGCGCCCTCGCCGAGCGGGCCCTGCTGGCGACGGTCCCGGACGAAGAGTCCTTCCCCTACGTGATTCGCGCGGTCTCCGAGACGCTCGAGTCCAACGGCTCCTCCTCGATGGGCTCGGTCTGCGCCTCCTCGATGGCGCTGCAGGCCGCGGGAGTCCCGGTCAGCGCCCCGGTCGCCGGAGTGGCGATGGGCCTGATCAAGGAGGGGGACGACTACATCGTCCTCACCGACATCGCCGGCGTCGAGGACCACCTCGGCGACATGGACTTCAAGGTCGCCGGGACCAAGGACGGGATCACCGCCCTGCAGATGGACATCAAGATCACCGGCGTCACCTTCGAGATCCTCGAGGACGCGCTGGAGCAGGCCCTCAAGGGCCGCCAGTTCATCCTCGGCAAGATGGCCGAGGCGATCGACGGGCCGCGGGAGAAGCTCTCCCAGCACGCCCCGGCGATCGAGTCGATCAAGATCGACCCCGAGAAGATCGGGGCCGTGATCGGCAAAGGCGGCGAAACGATCCGTGCCCTCTGCGAGGAGTTCGAAGCGGAGATCGACGTCGAGGACGACGGCACGGTGCGGATCTACGCGCCGACCGGCGACCTGGTCGAGGCCTGCGTGGCCCGGATCGACTCGATGACCCGCGAGGCCGAAGTCGGCGATCGCTACAACTCCGCCAAGGTCGTGAAGACGACCACGTTCGGAGCCTTCGTCGAGCTGGTCAAGGGCACCGACGGCCTGCTCCACATCTCGAACGTGAAGCCGGGCGAGCGGGTCGACTCGGTCGACGACGTCCTCACCGCCGGCGAGGAGATCGACGTCACCGTGGTAGAGGTCGACAAGGAGCGCGGCCGCATCGGCCTGCGCCTCTCCGACGACCCCTCGGTCGCGGGCAAATCGGCGGAGGAGCTGGCCTCGGTCGGCTCCGGCGACGGCGGCCGGCGCAACGGCGGCGATCGCGGTGGGCGTGGCGGTGGCGAGCGTCGCCCCCGTCGTGACCGCGAGCGGCGCAGCTAGGCATTTGAGCGCACCTCAGCTCACCGAGTTGGGCTCGGGCGTCCGGGTCGTGACCGAGGAGGTTCCCTCGGTCCGATCCGTGGCGCTCGGGCTCTGGGTGCGCACCGGCTCCCGTAACGAGACCCCCGTCCAGGCCGGGGTCTCGCACTTCCTCGAGCACCTGCTGTTCAAGGGAACCAAGCGCTACTCGGCGATCGAGATCTCCGAGCGCTTCGACGGGCTCGGGGCCTCGATCAACGCCGCCACCGGCAAGGAGACCACCCACCTGCACGCGCGCTTCCTCGACGAGCACACCGATGAGGTCTTCGACCTGCTCGCGGAAATGCTGCTGGCGCCGACCTACCCCGACATCGACTCCGAGCGCCAGGTGGTGCTGGAGGAGATCGCGATGTACGACGACGAGCCCCAGGACCGCGTCCACGACGTCCTCGCCGAGGCGGTCTTCGGCAGTCATCCGCTGGGGCGGCGGGTGCTGGGCGAGCCCGAGGTGATCGCCTCGATCCCGGTTCCCGACATCGAGGCGTACCGCGGCACCCACTACACCGGCCCGGGAATCGTCGTCGGCGCCGCCGGCCACCTCGACCACGGCCGCATCGTCGAGCTGGCCGAACGCTTCGTCACCGCGCCCGCCGGCGGCACCGGCCTCCCCGCGCCCGAGACCGACCTCGACGGCGCGTCCCGGCTCTGCTTCCAGCAGAAGGAGACCGAGCAGTACCACATCTGCTTCGGGGCGCCTGGCCTGCGGCGCGACGACGAGCGCCGCTATCCGCTGGCCGTGCTCGACTCGATCTTCGGCGGCTCGACCTCCTCGCGGCTCTTCCGCGAGGTGCGCGAGAAGCGCGGCCTGGCCTACTCGGTCGGCTCCTACAACGAGCAGTTCACCGACCAGGGCCTGGTCGCCACCTACGTCGGCACCCGCGAGGACAACGTCGAGGAGGCCTGCGCGATCATCGGCACGGAGCTTGCCCGCCTGCGCTCCGAGCCCGTCTCGACGGAGGAGCTGACGCGGGCCAAGGAGAGCGTCAAGGGCCGCCTCGTCCTCTCCTCGGAGTCGACGGCGGCGCGGATGACGCGGATCTCGCGGGCGACGCTGTTCGGTCTGCCGATCGAAAGCCTCGACGAGATGCTCGCCCAGGTCGACGCGATCGAGGTCGAGGACCTGACCGCGCTGGCGGCCGAGCTCTACGGCGCCGAGCGGCTCTCCGCCGCTTGCGTCGGCAGCGACGAGGACCGTTTCCGAGAAGCGCTGGCGCCCGTCAGCGAGAGCCTGGCGGCGGCATGATCCGGGTCGCCGTCGCCGGCGCCGCCGGCCGCATGGGCGAAGCGGTCTGCGAGGCGATTGAGGCCGCTGACGACACGGTCCTCACCGGCCGGGCCGACCCGGCGCTCGGGGTCGACCTCGACGCGGTGCTGGGCGACGCCGAGGTCGTCGTCGACTTCACCGTCCCCGACACCGCCCTGGCCAACGTCCGCAGCTGTCTGGAGGCCGGCGTCCACGCGGTCGTCGGCACCACCGGCTTCGACCTCGACGCCGCCGAGGCCGCGGCGGAGGCCGCTGGCGCCAACTGCTTCGTCGCCCCCAACTTCGCGATCGGCGCGGTGCTGCTGATGGAGGTGGCGCAGACGATCGCGCCGCACATGCCCGAGTGCGAGATCGTCGAGCTGCACCACGACCGCAAGCTCGACGCGCCCTCGGGCACCGCCAAGCGCACCGAGGAGCTGATCGACGCCGCCGGTGGCAACGTCCACCAACCGATCCACTCGGTGCGCCTGCCCGGCCTCGTCGCCCACCAGGAAGTGATCTTCGGCGGCGAGGGCCAGACGCTCTCCCTGCGCCACGACTCGATCGACCGCCGCTCCTTCATGCCGGGCGTGCTGCTCGCGGTGCGCAGGGTCGGCGCCCTTCCGGACCGGTTCACGGTCGGGCTCGAGAAGCTCCTTTTCGATGACTAGGCCGCGGGACTGGGTACTCTGGCAGCGATGAAGGAGATTCGAGGAATCCTCACGGCGATGGCCACGCCGTTCGACGAGAGCGGCGCGGTCGACACCGCCGCGGCGCGGCGCCTGGCCGCCCACCTGCTCGAGCACGGCTCGCACGGCCTCGTCGTCGGCGGCACCACGGGCGAGTGCCCGACCCTGACCGACGAGGAGACGATCGAGCTGCTGCGGCGCGGTCCGGGCCGAGGTCGGCGGCGACGTACTGCTGGTCTGCGGCACCGGGACCAACGACACCCGCCACTCGTGCGAGCTGACCAAGATGGCCGCCGCCGCCAGCGCCGACGCCTCGCTGGTCGTCGCGCCCTACTACAACAAGCCCAACCGGGCCGGCCTGCGCGCCCATTTCGAGGCCGTCGCCGCGGCCGTTCCAGAGCTGCCGATGATCGTCTACAACATTCCTGCGCGAGTGGTGATCAACATGCCCCCGGACCTGCTCGCCGAGCTGGCCGAGGTCGACAACATCGTCGGCGTCAAGCAGGCCAACGACGACGAGCTGGGGCCGATCGAGGGCCTCGAGATCCTCGCCGGCAACGACAACACCTTCCTGCGCGTGCTCGAGTTCGGCGGCGCCGGCGGCATCACCGTCGCCTCGCACGTCGCTGGCGAGCGGATGCGCGATATGTGGGACGCGGCCCAGGGCGGGGACATTGCCCGGGCCCGCCAGATCGACGCCGAGCTGACCCCCCTCTACGAGGGTCTCTCGGTAACCACCAACCCGATTCCGATCAAGGCCGCGCTGGAGATGCTCGGCCTCGCCTCGGAGCGGATGCGGCTGCCGCTGGTCCCAGCGGATGCCGATCAGCGGGCAGCGGTCAAGACCGCGCTGGAGGGCATCGGCCTTCCGGTTGCCCAATAACCAACTTCAGAGAGAGTGAGTGACTAGTGCCAAGTAAGAAACTCCGAGTGCTGCCCCTGGGCGGCCTCGGCGAGATAGGCAAGAACATGACCGTGATCGAGTACGGCGGCAAGATCGTCGTCGTCGACACGGGGCTGATGTTCCCGACCGCGGAGATGCACGGGATCGACCTCGTCCTGCCCGACTTCTCCTACCTGCGCGACCGCGCCGACGACATCGAGGCGATCGTGCTCACGCACGGTCACGAGGACCACGTCGGCGCCCTGCCCTACGTGCTGCGGGAGATCGGCTCGCCGCCGGTCATCTACGGCGGCCTGCTGACGATCGGGATGGTGCGCTCGAAGCTCGACGAGCACAAGCTCTCCGACGCGCCGCTGCAGGAGCTGCCGGCGGGGGAGAAGGTGCAGCGCGGTCCGTTCGGGCTCGAGCTGGTCCACCTCGCGCACTCGATCCCCGACATGCGCGGCGTCCTCATCACCACCGAGGTCGGCTCGATGCTGATGACCGGCGACTACAAGTTCGACCAGACCCCGGTCGACGGCCGCCCGGCGGACATTCCGCGGCTGGCCGAGATCGGCCGCGAAGGCCTGCTGCTGCTCTGCGGCGACTCGACCAACGCCGACCGTCCCGGGGTGGCGCCCTCGGAGTCGAGCGTCGGCCCGGCCCTGCTGCAGCAGTTCTCGCGTTGCAAGGGGCGGATCATCGTCACCTCCTTCGCCTCCAACATCCACCGCGTCCAGCAGGTGATCGACGCCGCCGTGCAGCTCGACCGCAAGGTCGCCCTGGTCGGCCGCTCGATGCGCAAGAACTACAACATCGCCTCCAACCTGGGCATGGCCAAAGCGCCGTCGGGCCTCTTCATCCAGCCGCGCGAGATCGAGAACTTCCCCGACGAGAAGGTCGTCGTCATCTCCACCGGCAGCCAGGGCGAGCCGCTCTCGGCGCTGCGCCGGATGGCCAACAACGACCACCGCGACGTGCAGCTGCACTCCGGCGACACGGTCGTCTTCTCGGCGACGCCGGTGCCCGGCAACGAGCGCGCCGTGAACGAGACGATCGACCGCATCTACGAGATCGGCGCCACCGTGATCACCGCCAAGGACGCGCCGATCCACGCCTCCGGCCACGGCTGGCAGGAGGAGATCAAGCTGATGCTGAACCTGACCAAGCCGCGCTACGTGATGCCGGTCCACGGCGACCACAAGCGCCTGCGGCTGCACTCCGAGCTGGCCGAGGCGGTCGGCGTCGACCCCGCCGAACATCTTCCGCGGCCGCAACGGGCTGCCGCTGGAGATCGACGCCGACGGCGCCCGCTTCGGCGAGGACATCCACGCCGGCACGATGTACGTCGACGGCGTCAACATCGGCGACCCCGACGACGCCGCCCTGCGCGACCGCCGCGAGATCTCCGCCGACGGGATCTTCATCGTCGTCGTCACGATCTCCTCCGACGACGGCAGCGTCGTCGCCGACCCCGAGGTGATCTTCCGCGGCGTCGCCTTCCTCGAGGAGGCCGACGCCATGGTCGAAGAGCTCAGCGACCTGGTCGAAGACCAGCTCGAGGACGCCGCCAAGGCCGGCAACCGCGAGCCGCACCTGATCGAGGAAGACCTGCACGACGCGGTCGGCAAGTTCGTCTTCCAGCGCCTGCGCCGCCGGCCGATGATCCTGCCGGTCGTGATCGAGGTCTGAGTGGGTCCTGGGGGATGGGGGGAGGCGGTTGGTGGTCTGGGCGAATTGAGTCGCGCGCCCTATGGGCCGCTGCTCCCGATGCTGGAGCGCGACCTAAAGGTCGCGCAGAAGACAGATTGCATATCGCCGCCTTCGGCGACATTCGCCCAGAGGACCAACCGACTCCCTCTCCGATTCGATTTGCCCTTACACCCAAAGTGACCCAGGGATTCTCGACTTGCTTCGCCGGCAGATGCCGGGCGATTGAGCCTGGGGCTGAGGGTAATCGCCCGGGAAGCCTGCGGCAGCCGATGGTCGCTCTATGGTGTTGAGCGATAGAAAACGTTCAATTGGCGCAATTCTCGTCGCGCCGAATCAAGGTGGCACCGATCGAATCTTGCAGCGAAATCCAGCTTTACCGCGAAGCGGTCAACACGTCTAAGACGGTGGCCCAGGAAACGATGAACACGCTCGCTGACATCCTCGCCGAGGTTGGCTGGCCGGACGGGTGCCAGGTGGTCCGAACCTCCCCGGATCGCTGTGCTGTCGCCGTCCCGGTCGAGGCGCTGGAAGCAGCGGCAGACAAGGTGCGTCCAGAATGGCTCGCCGAGGGCCAGTTCTGCTTCATTCCCGTAGCGTCGTAGGCCCACCGCGAAATTTTCAATTGCGGGCGCTGCAGCAGAGGTCAGACAAGCGCCCACAATCGCCTGCAAACTAAATCTTTGCGCCCGGAATCAAGCTCTTAAACAGCGACCAGCAACAGATAGCGAACTCCGAGCGCCAGCGCCAGGACTCCAAGGCCCCGGCGCAGGAGCACCTCCGGCAAGCGGGCTTGGAGGCGAGCACCGAGGAAGGCCCCCGCAAGGCCACCCAGCCCCATTGCGACTCCAAGCACCCAATCGGGGGCGATGTCGCCGCCGGTGTCGAGGCTGAGCAGCCCGTACGTCGCAACGCCAGCGAATGAGGTCAGGAAGGTCGCCGCGAGCGCAGCCGGGGCGACCTCCAGAACTGAGAAGCCAAGGCCGACGAAGATCGGGCCGAGGATCGAGCCGCCGCCGATCCCGTAGATGCCGCCGATCAGCCCGACCGCCAGCGCCAGGAGGAAGATCACCCGGCGGCGACTTTGATCCGGGGTTGTCGCCGGGGTTGGAGGGCGGCCAAGCGTGAGCCAGGCGCCGAGCGGGACCAGCACCGCCGCCACGATCAAGAGGAAGGCGTCGCCCTCGCCCAGCAGCTTCACCGGATCACAGCGCCCGCGACGACTCCCGGCAGCGTGCCGAGGATCAGTAGGCGAGTCAGCGGGCCGCTCAGCCGCCGCTCCTGGTGGAAGCGCAGCAGTGCCCCCGGGATCGCAATCAGGTTGTAGAGGAGATTGGTGGGCGTCACCGCCGGACTCGGCGTGTGCACGACGCTGATCTGGAACGGGACGAAGAAGACTGCGCCAGAGACGCCTACCGGCGTGGTGAGGATCGCCGAGGCAGAAGGCAACCGCCGCTCCGAGGGCTGCGTCCGTCGGCATCGCGGCAGACTAGCGGCGCTTACGTCTCATCCTTACCGAAGCGATCCGCTGGGGCTGGCTTCGCATCCGTACAGTCGGAGCCAACGGGAATCGGCGCAAATAAATAATAGTAGGGCGACCCGTCGATCCTCGGCCTCGATGGGAGTCGGGCACTACAGGGAGGAAAGAGGTCGATCCACCGCTTGTTAGAGCGGAAAACAGCCCTAGAGCCAAATCGGCTCGGCTGAATCCGGTTGTAGCCGGTTGATGTCGTGTCGAGACTGTGGACCGCTGTGGCACCGGCCCCGGATCTCGTGGATCTGCCGGCCTGCTCTGCGGTGAGGAATCTCGCATCAGAAAGCCAAAGCCTATCCGGTGGGCTCCGGTTGTAGCCGGTGGTTTCCGTGCGCACTGGCGCACAACTGCGCACGGGTTCGCAAGGGGGGCCTTGGGCCCTTTGCGCTCCGGGTGACGCAGCGCTAGTCAAATGTTGCGCGACGGGACGGCGGAAATGCAATCCGGTTAGGAATTTGGTAGAAGAAGGTTTGAATAGTTGACATCTTGTAATCGCTCAGTGTAATACAACCATTGAGGTGGAATGCTGAACGAAGAGATGAGGGAGAAATGAAAAGGTTGGTCGGACTCTTGACTCTGTTAGTGGCGCTCGGCGTGCTGGTGGCTTCGGCCTCAGTCTGCCGATCCATCCAGCGTGGAATCTCGCGTCAAAAGCGACTGTCCTGCTGGCAAGGCCTGTATGTGGGAAGGCCCGACGTACGGCGGCAAACAAGCGTTTTTCAATGAAAACGAAGTCGGTTGCAAGTCAATGGCAAACATCAACGCTCATTCTGTGTACAACAACACGTTCAGCAAGATCGTGTCAATTTCATATTCTGGAATTTCGTGGAATATTCCGCTTTTCCCTGGGCAGTCCGAAAATAATTATCCCACTTTGACGAGGTTTTGTATAGAAAACTGGTAGCTGGCGACCACCAATCGCAGCATGTGCAGAAATACCCGCCAAGTGGTTGGGTATTTCTGCTTGTACACAGGCAGGAGCTGGCAGCCGCGAGACCCGAAGCTCCTCAAAGAGCGCACATGCCGACCCCGATCTATGGAGGGGAGACGAGGACCGGCCACTCGGCGGCCGGGCCCACGCCAACAGCAAATCGAGTAGTAGGTCACGCGGGAAAACTGAAGATCGCTCCGGTAGGAATCCCGATCGGATCGCCTGGAGCCTGAGCGGCGCCGGTGAAGCGCTGTGATGGGGGCGACTTCGCTTCGCCGGTTCTACGGATCAGGGATGCGACGGATGGTCGTCTCCAGTCCGACGCGCCGATCTTCCACGTCGTCGGGCAGGTCGTCGGACTCGACCCGGAACGAAACCGGAACGATGCGCTCTTCGCCAGGGTTTGCGGGGGTCTTGATCCGCGTGGTGGCGAACCCGACGCGCGCGCCCCTGAGACTGATCCGGGGAACCTCTTTGACGAGGTAGTGCGCTGGGTGCCTGGTGCCATCCGCTGCGGGCAGCTCCTCGGCGGTGGACATGGGACCGTGTTGGCGGTGCGGGTCGGGGATGCTGAGTCCATTCTGAGTGACCCAGGCGAGCGACGCGCTGGTGTCGGTTGGAACCAGGAAGTTGATGAGAGCCGAGAGCGCCGCTTTGTCGCCGCTGTTTGCGATTCCTAGCTGCCACTTCAGCTCGATTTCATCGTCGGAGGTCTGGATCACCCCATCGTCAGGAAGATCGCGATCCCCGACGTAGATCGTCAGGGCGAAGTCGGCCCGCGCGTTGATCTGCTTGAGGAACACGCGATGCTCGTCTCGCGCGATCTGGAGGCTGTGATGCGCGATCCGCCACGCGGCAGAGCGACCGCGAGGCTGAGAAACGCCACGACCGGGCCGATGTAAGCGGCGGTGGGTTCACCTCCGCCGCATCCCTCGATGCAACGAACGACATGCAGAGCAGGGGGCTGCATTGGGTCTGAAGGCTAGGTGCGCGGTCGGCGGCTCTCTCGTACCCGATCCTCGGGGGAACCTTCTCATTGCTTCAGATCTCTCTCGGCCATGCGCTTCTGAGCGCGCTTCGCGTCGGTGCAGTCCGCTCCCACCGGAATCGGCGCAAATAAATAACAGTAGGGCGAGTTCACCCACGGGTACATCTAGCGTGCGCTAGTGCGAATGGTCGTGTCGACCACGGACCGTCCACCAGGAGTCCCAGGTGATCTTGATGATCACGGCGGTAATCGCCAAGCCGATCAGCGGATCAGCGATGGGGAAGCCGAGGGCGACGACGGCGGCGCTGGCGACGACGGCGAGGCTTACGTAGGAGTCGGCGCGAGCATGGTTGCCGTCTGCGACCAAGGCGGGACTGTCGAGTGCCTTGCCGGCGCGGGTGCGGATGATCGCTGCGATCCAGTTGCCCCCGAAGCCGATCAGGCCCGCGATCGCAAGTACGACGAGATCGGTCGGGGGCTGCGGGCTGAGCAGGCGGTCCACTGCCTCATGGCCCGCCACGCAGGCTGAAGCGAAGATCGCAAGGACGACGAAGAGGCCGGCGCCACGCTCGGCCTGTTCGGAGCGAAGCAAGAAGGCGATTCCGAGCGGGATCGCCGTCGCGGCATCGCCGAAGTTGTGGATCAGGTCAGCGAGCAGGGCAACGCTGCCGCTGGCGAGGTAGATCGCCACCTGCGCCAGCGCCGTGAGGCCGAGGACGGCGAACGAGAGGCCAACGGCGCGCAAGCCCTGCCGCGAGCGCTTGATGCTCGGATCGACTAGGCCGTGGCTGTGACTGTGACCGTGGCGATCGTCGTGGCCGTCGTCGGGATGGGCGTGCGGCCCCCGGTGGGGATGGGAGTGCACGGTGACGCCGTGACGGTGACGGTCGCCGCCAAGCGAGACGTAGGGGAGGGCAGTGTCCATTCGGCCTGGGCGGATGTTAGCCATCACCTTTACGGCCCCGCCTAGGAACTAAAAAGCCCGCCGGAGCTGGTGTCTGGGGAGAAAGCTCCGGCGGGCTGGTGTGTCTCGTCCGCGGAGAAATCTAGGCCCGGGCCCTAAAGCGTCTTTAAAGGCTCGGTAACGGTTGGCTCATTTTTCGCCGCGGGATCCGGGCGCGGAAGAGGGCGCCGCCGGACTCCGATTCGCCGGCTTCGACGGTGCCGCCGTGGGAGGCGGCGACGGCGCTGACGATCGCCAGGCCGAGGCCGGTGCCG
Organism: uncultured Solirubrobacterales bacterium; assembly: GCA_963762325.1. GTDB lineage: Bacteria > Actinomycetota > Thermoleophilia > Solirubrobacterales > 70-9 > VAYN01. Next base: position 212,814 of record CAVXKQ010000014.1, read on the forward strand.
GTGCCGCCGGCGGTGTCGGCGGGGCCTTCGCCGCGGACGAAGCGGTCGAAGATCTGCTCGCGCATCGCGGCCGGGATCCCGGGGCCGTCGTCGGCGACCTCGACCACGGCCTCGCCGTCGGCTTCGCGCAGGCTCAGCTCGATCGTCGCCCCGGCGGGCGTGTGGCGGGCGGCGTTGTCGAGCAGGTTGAGGACCATCCGGTGCAGCTCGTCGGGGCTGCCTTCGACCCGCAGCGGCCGCTCGTTGTCGACGGTGAGCGTGCGCTCGCCCATCAGCGGCGCCGCCTCGGCGGCGGCGTCGCCGGCGATTTCGGCGAGGTCGCAGCGGCGGTGCTGGTCGAGCCGGCCGGCATCGGCGCGGGCGAGGAGCAGCAGGTCGCCGACGAGGCGGCTCATCCGCCGCGAGGAGCGCAGCGCGGAGTCGACCACCTCGCGGTCTTCGGACTGGCCGGGTCCGGCGAGCGAGGCCTGCAGCAGCTCGAGGTTGGCGAGCACGCTGGTCAGCGGCGTGCGCAGCTCGTGCGAGGCGTCGGCGACGAACTCGCGCTGCTTCTGCATCGCCCCCTCGCGCTCGGCCCGGGCCGCGTCGAGCGAGCGCAGCATCTCCTCCAGGGTCAGGGCCAGCTCGCCGACCTCGTCCTCGACCGCCGGCTCCGGCATCCGCCGCGAGGGGTCGCGGGTGGTCGGCGATCTCCCGCGCGGTCGCGGTCAGCGAGGCGATCGGGCGCATCGCCCGGCCGGCGATCGCCACCCCGGCGAAGCTGGCGAGCAGGGTGCCGCAGAGGATGCCGGCGCCGATGAAGAGCCAGAGGCGGTTGACGGTGGAGTCGACGTGCTCGACGTTGCGGCCGTACTGGACGTAGAGCCGGTGAGTTGCCGCCGGCGGCGATGATCGGTTCGGTCGCGACCTTGATGTCGCCGTGGTCGGAGAGGCCGGCCTGCGGCGGGCCGAGGTTGGCGGCGCCGGTGCTCTCCTTCGAGCAGGTTGCCGTTGACGTCGAGGACCCGGGCCGAGGCGTCGTCGGGGAGGACGAAGTCGTTGAGCCGCGGGCCTTCCTGGACGTGGGTGCGGAGCGGGGCCGTATTCGATCTTGAATTCGCTGGCGAGGATCTGCGCCGCGCTGCGCACCTCGCCGTTGAAGTCGTCGCGGATCCGCTGCGTGGCGACGCCGCCGATCACGGCGCCGAACAGCATCAGGATCACCAGGGTCAGGCTGGCCGAGACGGCGGCCAGCCGCCAGCGCAGCGGCCAGCTGCCGGGGTGGAGCGAGCCGCCGCCTCGCAACGGAGCCTTTGGCGGCCGCCAGCACCGGCTAGTCCTTCAGCACGTAGCCGGCGCCGCGTTTGGTGTGCAGCAGGCGCGGCTCGCCGCCGGCCTCGAGCTTGCGCCGCAGGTTGGAGATGAAGACGTCGATCGTGTTGGTGGCGGCCATCGGGTCATAGCCCCAGACCTCGTCGAGCAGGCGCTCGCGGGAGATCACCAGCCGCTCGTTGCGCATCAGGAACTCGAGCAGCTCGAACTCGCGGTTGGTCAGCTCGATCTCGCGCTCGCCGCGGCGCACCTCGCGCGTGTCGGGGTTGAGCTGGAGGTCGCCGACCTCCAGCGAGGCGGCGCCCCGCGGCGGCCGGCGCCGCAGCAGCGCCCGGATCCGCGCCAGCAGCTCCTGGCGCTCGAACGGCTTCGACCAGGTAGTCGTCGGCGCCGCTGTCGAGGCCGGTCGACCCGATCGTCGGTCTCGGCCCGCGCGGTCAGCATCAGGATCGGCACGTCGCCGTCGGCCGCAGCCGGCGGCAGACCTCGATCCCGTCGAGGCGGGGCAGGCCGAGGTCGAGGACGACGAGGTCGGGGACGAAGCCGGCGGCGACGTCGAGCGCCTCGACCCCGTCGGCCGAGGTCTTGACCTCATAGCCCTCGTTGCGCAGCGAGCGGCGCAGGACGTCGGCGATGTCGGCGTCGTCCTCGACCACGAGGACGCGGCCGCCGGTCTGGTCGCTTTCGCTGAGCATCGCTCGATGTTAGCCCGGCGCGACCACCTACCCTGCTTTTAGCGCGAATTTAGGCCCCGGACGCGCGATGTCCGCTGCGCAGGGGGGCGCCGGCCGGCGTCGAACCGGGAGGCATGTTCGTTCGCAAGAAGCGCGCGCCCGCGCGCAAAGCCAAAGCCGGGAAAAAACGCGCCAAAGCGGCGAGGCCGAAGGCGGGCTGCACCTGCCCGCGGGGTTGGAGCAGCGGCATCTGGACCTGATCGGCCTGTTCCTGGTCGCGTTCGGGGTCTACCTCGTCTTCGTGCTCTTTTTCGGTTGGGAGGGGGGAAGGTCGGCTACGGGGTCGAAACCGGCCTCATCTACCTCTTCGGCGCGTCGGGGCGCGGATCTTCACGGTGCTGATGCTGCTCGTCGGCGGCATGCTGCTGACCGGGACCTCGGTCTCGGCCCTGGCGCGCGGGATCGGACGCGGGCTGCGCGGCGGCTCCGCGGCGTCTTCCACGGCGGCGACGCGGCGGCGCGGACGGTCGCCCGGACCCACGCCGACTGGCGCGAGCAGCGCAGACGCGCGCGACGCGCCGAGACCCAGGCCGGCGCGACCGACGTGATGAGCTCCTATCCCGAGGACGGACGAGTTCGAGCCGACGGTGCAGCTCGCCGAGGAGCCCGAGGACGAGCCGGACCGGGCGATCGCCGCCGATGACTTCGACCGCGAACTGGAGGAGATCTCGACCTCCGAGGAGGATGCGCGAGGTCGCGGCCGAGGAGCCGCTGCCCGAGCCCGAGCAGGCTCGCGCTGACCCCGATGGGGCAGCAAGCGCGGCGTCACCACTTCGGAGGAGATCGACTACCGCCCGCCGCCGGCAAAGGCGCTGGAGCGGGGCAAAGGCGACAAGCGGGCCCGATCCGCGCGACCAGGAGGTGATCGGCCGCAAGCTGGTCGAGACGCTCGGCCACTTCGGGGTCGAGGCGAAGATCGTCGGCGTCGTCAGCGGCCCGCACGTCTCCCGCTACGAACTGCGCCTGGCGCCCGGGATCAAGGTGAAGAAAGTCACCGAGCTGGCCAACGACCTCGCCTACGCGCTGGCCTCGACCGACATCCGCATCCTCGCCCCGATCCCCGGCAAGCAGGCGGTCGGGGTCGAGGTCCCGAACGCCCGCCGCCGCATCGTCCGCCTCGGCGACATCTACGCCGGCCGGCCGGAGAAGACCTCGCCGCTGGTCGCCTGGCTCGGCAAGGGGATCGACGGCAACCCGGTCTGGACCGACCTGGCGAAGATGCCGCACGTGCTCGTCGCCGGCACCACCGGCTCGGGCAAGTCCGCCTGCGTCAACGGGATCCTCTCCTCGATCCTGATGCAGGCCTCGCCGAACGAGGTCCGCCTGGTCCTGGTCGACCCGAAGCAGGTCGAGCTCAACCACTACGAGAACGTGCCGCACCTGCTGACGCCGGTGGTCACCTCGCCGCGGCTGGCCGCCAACGTCCTCTCCAACCTGATCGGCGAGATGGAGACCCGCTACGGGATCATGAGCGAGGCCCGCTGCCGCAACCTCGTCGAGCTCAACCGCTACCGCAAGAAGAAGGGCGACGCGCCGCTGCCGCACATCCTCTGCGTGATCGACGAGCTCGCGGACCTGATGATGGTCGCCCCGGCCGAAGTCGAGGACTCGATCATCCGCCTCGCCCAGAAGTCGCGCGCCACCGGCATCCACCTGGTGCTGGCGACCCAGCGCCCCTCGACCGACATCATCACCGGCACGATCAAGGTCAACATCCCCTCGCGGATCGCCTTCGCGGTCTCCTCGCAGACCGACTCGCGGGTGATCCTCGACCAGGGTGGGGCGGAGTCCCTGCTCGGCCAGGGCGACATGCTCTTCCGCGGCGCCGGCAGCTCGAAGCTGCAGCGCGTCCAGGGCGCCTTCATCACCGAGGAGGAGATCGCCCGCATCACCAACCACTGGGCCAAGCAGGGCGAACCGGAGTTCGAGGACGAGCTGCTGGAGACGCCCGAGGAGGTGGTCGAGGAGGGGCACGAGGGCGACTTCGACCCCGACAGCGACGATCTCCTCGACGAGGCGATCCGCCTCGTCGTGCAGACCGAGACCGCCTCGGTCTCGATGATCCAGCGGCGACTGCGGGTCGGCTACACCCGCGCCGGCCGCCTGATCGACATGCTCGAGCGCCGCGGCGTCATCTCCGGCTACGAGGGCTCGAAACCGCGCCAGGTGCTGATCACCCAGGCCGATCTCAACCGCGTGCTGGCGCCCGCCGGCCAGAGCTGGGCCGCCGGAGCCCGACGCTCGGTCGCGGTCGACGCCGACGCCACGACGCCTGAGCCGCACCCGTTCGGTAGCTTCACGGGCGTGATCCGCGCCGGCATCGTCGTCACGGGAACCGAGGTCCTGACCGGGCGGATCGCCGACTCCAACGGTCCCTGGGTCTCCGAACGCTGGCCGAGCATGGGGTCGAGGTCGCCCACATCCTCGTCGTCGCCGACCGTCCCGACGATCTCGAGGCGGCGCTGCGCTTCCTGGCCGCCGAGGGGATGGACCTGATCGTCACCACCGGCGGCCTCGGCCCGACCGCCGACGACCTCACCGCCGAGGTGGTCGCCCGCTTCGCCGGCCGCGAGCTGCTGCTCGACGAGGAGGTGGAGGAGAAGATCGCCGAGATCCTGCGCGTCTTCGCCAGCGCGGCGGCTTCGACTTCGACGAGGAGGCGGTGATGGAGGCCAACCGCAAGCAGGCGATGGTGCCGGAGGGGGCGATCGCGCTCGACCCCGTCGGCACCGCGCCGGGGCTGGTGGTCCCGGCCGGCGAGCGGGTCGTCATCGTCCTGCCGGGCCCGCCGCGCGAGCTGCGGCCGATGTGGCCGGCGGCGCTGGCGACCGCGCCGGTGCGGGAGGTGCTGGGGCGGGCGACGCCGCTGCGCGGCTACACGCTGCGGATGTTCGGCGTGCCGGAGTCGGAGATCGCCAAGAGCCTGCGCGAGATCGAGGGCGAGGGGATCGAGGTCGGCGCGGTCGAGATCACCACCTGCCTGCGCCGCGGCGAGATCGAGATCGACGTCCGCTACCGCGACGAGGCGGAGGCGATCGCCGAGGCGGTGCGCGAGGGCCTGGGCGAGCGCCACGCGCGCCACCTCTTCAGCCTCGACGGCGAGACGATCGACTCCCAGGTGGCGAAGCTGCTGCAGGGCCGGCGCCTGGGCCTGGCCGAGTCCTGCAGCGGCGGCCTGCTGGCGGCGCGCGATCACCAACCTGCCCGGGCGCCTCCGACTACATGCCCGGCAGCGTCGTCGCCTACTCGAACGAGGCCAAGGCGGAGCTGCTCGGCGTCGATCCGGCGCTGATCGAGGCGAAGGGGGCGGTCTCGCCCGAGGTCGCCGAGGCGATGGCGATCGGGGCCCTGGAGCGCTTCGGCGCCGACGTCGCGGTCTCGATCACCGGCATCGCCGGGCCCGACGGGGGGACCGAGGAGAAGCCGGTCGGCTACGTCTGCTTCAACGCCCGCCTCGCCGACGGCACCAGCATCGCCCGCGATCCGGTCATCCCCGGCGGCCGCGAGGACATCCGCGAACGCTCCGCCCTGGTCGGCATGCACCTGCTGCGGATCCTGCTCGGCGGCGACGAAGCGCCGCTGTAGGCCCGAGTTCTCGAAGTCACGCGTAAGTTGGCGCAGACTTCTTACAAAGAGCGCTTAACGCGTGCGTCCCGACGCCGTAGCGTGGGCGACGATGAGCGACGGAGCGACTGAAGAGCCCGCGGGTGCGCATGTTCGTCGCCCTCGACCTGCCGGCGCGAGTGCGGGGGGATCGTGGACTGGGGCGAGGGCGCGAGCTGGCCGACCCGGCGCTGCGCCCGGTGCCGGCCGAGTACGCTGCACATCACCCTCGCCTTCCTCGGCCATCGGCCGGCGGAGGAGGTCGAGCGAATCGCTGAGGCGATGCGGGAGAGCGCGGCGCGGCGCCGCTGATCGAGCTGGGCGACCCGGTCGCCGCGGCCGGCGCGGGGGAGGCCGCGGCTCTTCGCCCTGCCGGCCGCTCTCGCCGGGCACCGAGCAGCTGCAGGCGGAGCTGAGCGAGATGCTTGGTCTCCGGCCGACTCTACGAGCCGGAGAAGCGGCCGTTCTGGCCGCATGTGACGGTCGCCAGGGTCGCGCCGAGGGGCGCGGATCGCGGCGGCCGCTGCGGGTCGAGAGGCCCCCGGGCGCTCTGCCCGCAGAGCTGACGGAGCCACGTTCTTCTGCGTCCGACTGACGCTCTACCGTTCTGAACTCCAGCCGTCGGGTGCGCGATACGTCCCGCTGGCCCAAGTCGAGCTGCCCGGAGGAGGGCGGCAGTGAGGTGATCGAGATGGCAGACAAGAAAGTGAGCTTGAAGGACGTCTCGGCGAAGGAGGCCAAGGCCAAGGACGCGGCGCTGGAGGCGCGGTCACCCAGATCGAGCGCGAGTTCGGCGAGGGCTCGCTGATGCGGCTCGGCGACAAAGGCACGGTCAAGGTCGACGCGATCCCGACCGGCGCGCTGGCGCTCGACCTGGCGCTCGGCATCGGCGGCGTGCCGCGCGGCCGGATCGTCGAGATCTTCGGCCCGGAGTCCTCGGGTAAGACGACGCTGGTCAACCACATCATCGCCGAGGCCCAGGCCCTGGGCGGCGTCTGCGCCTTCATCGACACCGAGCACGCGATCGACCCGGTCTACTCGCGGGCGATCGGCGTCGACACCGACGAGCTGCTGGTCTCCCAGCCCGACTACGGCGAGCAGGCGCTGCAGATCGCCGACCGCCTGATCGCCTCCGGCGCGGTCGACGTGGTCGCGATCGACTCGGTCGCGGCGCTGACGCCGAAAGCCGAGCTGGACGGCCAGATCGGCGACACCACGGTCGGCCTGCAGGCGCGCCTGATGTCGCAGGCGATGCGCAAACTGGCCGGCAACCTCAACCGGACCAACACCGTCTGCCTCTTCACCAACCAGATCCGCGAAAAGATCGGCGTCCAGTTCGGCTCGCCGGAGACCCAGCCGGGCGGCCGGGCGCTGAAGTTCTACGCCTCGCAGCGGCTCGACATCCGCCGCATCGAGACCCTCAAGGAAGGGACCGAGGCGGTCGGCAACCGGGTCCGGGTCAAAGTCGTCAAGAACAAGGTCGCCTCGCCCTTCCGCCAGGCCGAGTTCGACATCGAGTACGGGGTCGGCATCTCCCGCGAGGGCGGCCTGCTCGACTTCGGCATCGAGCAGGACCTGGTGCAGAAATCGGGCTCCTTCTTCTCCTACGGCGAGACCCGCCTCGGCCAGGGCCGCAACAACGCCAAGCAGTTCCTCGCCGACAACCCGGAGCTGGCGCTGGAGATCGAAACCAAGGTGCGCACCGCGCTCGGCATCGACGGCGAGGCGAGCCAGCCGAGGCCGAGGCGCCGAGGTCGCGCCGCCAGTCCGGAGGCGCAGGCAGCCTAGAGCCGCCTGACGTGCGCCTGGCCGTCCCGACTGGATAGGATTCCCGCCGCTCATGAGCAACGAGACCTCTTCTACATCTGCGGGATCGCCCTCGCGGTCTCGGCGGTGCTGTTCAGCCTCATCGGGCTGAAAGTCAAGAACTTCCCCGGCAAAGCCTTCCCGCTCGTCGTCCTCTGGTTCGCGATCCTGGTCGGCGGCCGCGCCACCTTCGCCGTGCTCCACGCCAAGGACGAGGAGGAGGCGAAGGCCGCCGAGTTCGAGCAGGCCGGCGAGGAGATCGAAGACGAGGACGACGAGGTGCCCTGCGAGAGAGGCGCGCGAGCGGCCGAAGAAGCGACGGACGAAGAGCGACAGAAGAGCAGGCCGGTCGAACGGCCGAGGAGGCCGAAAAGCCGAGCGCCAAGGGCCCCGGCGGCACCCTCCAGCTGGCCGCCGACCCGAGCGAGCTCGCCTTCGACAAGACCGAGCCTCGACCAGCAAGCCGGGCAAAGTCACGATCGACTTCGCCAACCCGGCCGCGCTCGAACACAACGTCGCGATCGAAGCAGGACGGCAAGGAGATCGCCGGCTCCGAACTGATCGCCGAAGGCAAGACCTCGGTCAGCGCCGAGTCTGGCGCCTGGGCACCTACACCTTCCTCTGCACCGTGCCGGGTCATCGCCGAAGCGGGCATGGAAGGGACGCTCACCGTCAAGTAGTGCCTGGAGGCGGAGTTCAGCTGTCGGTGCTCGGTGGGAGCCCCTTCACCACCGCTCCGATCTGCCCGCCCTCGGTACCCTGAGCGCCGATGGCCAGCGCTACCACGTCACCACGTTCGGCTGCCAGATGAACGTGCACGACTCCGAGCGGATGCGGGGGATGCTCGAGTCGCTCGGCTACGAGGAGGCGCGAGAGCCGCGACGGCGCCGACCTGATCCTCTTCAACACCTGCTCGATCCGCGAGTCGGCGGACAACCGCTTCATCGCCCACCTGGGCGAGGCGAAGCGGCTGAAGTCCGAAGACCCGGAGCGGATCGTCGGGGTCGGCGGCTGCTGGGCGCAGTCGGTCAAGGACGAGGTCTTCCAGCGCTTCCCCTTCGTCGACGTCGCCTTCGGGCCCGGGCCAGATCCACAAGCTGGCCGAGTTCCTCAACTCCGACTCGCTCAGCGCCCAGGGCTACTTCGAGTTCGAGGACTTCTCCGGCCACCTGCCGACCCGCCGCGAGCGCGAGTTCCAGGGCTGGCTGCAGATCTCCCAGGGCTGCAACTGCGACTGCTCCTACTGCATCGTGCCCTCGACCCGGGGCCGCGAGGTCAGCCGCGACCCCGGCGAGCTGGTCGCCGAGGCCGAGGCGCTGGCCGCCGACGGCGTGCGCGAGGTGACCCTGCTGGGGCAGAACGTCAACAGCTACGGCCGCGACCTGCCGACAGAGACGCCGGATCGGCTTCGCCGAGCTGCTGGCGCGGGTCGACGCGGTCGAGGGGATCGAGCGCATCCGCTACACCAGCCCGCACCCGAAGGACATGAAGGAGGACGTGATCCGCGCCCACGCCGAGCTGCCGGCGCTCTGCGAGCACATCCACCTGCCGCTGCAGTCGGGCTCCAGCGCGGTCCTCAAGCGGATGCGCCGCACCTACGACCGCCAGCGCTACATGGACCGCGTCGCGCTGATCCGCGAGCACGTCCCCGACTGCGCGATCACCACCGACATCATCGTCGGCTTCCCGGGCGAGACCGAGGCCGACTTCGAGCAGACCCTGGAGGTGGTCGACGAGGTCGGCTACGACAGCGCCTTCACCTTCGTCTTCTCGCCGCGGCGCGAAACCGAGGCGGCGACGATGGACGAGCCAGCTGCCGCACCCGGTCAAGGTCGAGCGGATGGAGCGGCTGGTCGAGCTGGTGCAGCGGCGGGCCAAGGAACGGGCGCAGCGCTTCGTCGGGCGCGCGATGGAGGTGCTGGTCGAAGGGACCAGCCGCACCGACGAGACCCGGCTGCGGGGGCGGACCCGCCACAACAAGGCGGTCAACTTCGAAGGCGTCGCCGAGCCCGGCGAGCTGGTCGAGGTCGAGATCGACGAGCGCCACCTCGCAGACGCTGAGCGGCGTCGTCGGCGAAGCCGCTCTCGCAGCCTGCTTTGAGCGTCGTCGCGATCTTCGGGCCGACCGGGGTCGGCAAGACCGGGGTCGCCGATCGCGCTGGCGGAGCTGCTGCGGGAGCGCGGCGAGGACCCGGTGGCGATCTCCTGCGACGCGCTGCAGGTCTACGAGGGGCTGGGGACGCTGACCGGGGTCGCCACCGCGGCGGAGCAGGCGACGGCTGGAGCACCGGCTGGTCGGGTTCGTGCCGGTTACCGCAGCGACTTCTCGGTCGGCGACTACATGCCGCTGGCGCACGCCGAGATCGACGCGGCGCTGGCGGCAGGGCGAGCCGCCGATCGTGGTGGGGGGGACCGGGCTCTACCTGCGGGCGGCGCTGGCCGAGCTCTCGCTGGTCAAGGCGCCGCCGGAAGCGGAGGACTCGGAGCTGTGGTCGCCGGAGACGCGCCACCCGACGACGATCTTCGGGCTCGACATGGAGCGGGCGCAGCTCTACGAGCGGATCGACGCCCGGACCGAGGCGATCGTCGCCGCCGGCGCCGACGAGGAGGTGCGGCGGGCCGAGGCGGCTCGGGCCCGTCGCGCACCGCCCGCAAGGCGCTCGGCTTCGACGAGCTGCTCGCCGGCGACCTCGAGGCGATGAAGAAGCGCTCGCGCAACTACGCCCGCCGCCAGCTCACCTGGATGCGCAAGATCCCCAACCTCCACACGATCGACCGCACCGGCCGCGCGACGCCGAGGTCGCGCCGAGATCGCGAAGCTCGTCGACGGGCCATTTCCCGCCATATAGGGCTTTCGGCCCGTCGGCGAACTAGGCTCCCGCCGGTGAGATTCGAGAAGTGGCAGGCGCTGGGCAACGACTACCTGATCGTCGAGGCGGAGAACCTTCCCTGGGAGCTGAACGCGGAGCGGGTCGAGTGGCTCTGCGACCCGCACTTCGGGGTCGGCGCCGACGGGGTGCTGCTGCTCTCGCGCAGCGAGGACCCCGAGTTCGTCGCCGAGCTGCGGATCTTCAACCCCGACGGCTCCGAGGCCGAGCTGTCCGGCAACGGGGCGCGCGAGGCGATCCTCTACCTGCGCCGGCACGGCTGGACCGACGAGGACACCTTCGCGATCCGCACCGTCGCCGGGCCGATCACGCCGACGATCACCGGCGAGCTGACCTGCTCGGTCGAGATGGGCCGGGCCGCGACCAGCCTCCAAGGACTTCCCCTCCGGTGGCGAGGACGGCCGCGGCACGCTGAGCGCCGGCGGGCGCGAGTGGGAGTTCCAGCACGTCTCGATCGGCAACCCGCAGTGCGCGATCGTCGTCGGCGAGGAGCTGGACGAGCTCGACCTGGGCGAGATCGGGCCGGGGATCGAAGGCCACGAGCTCTTCCCCAACCGCACCAACGTCTCCTTCCTCGCGATCGACGGCAGCCGGGTGCGGGCGCGGATCTTCGAGCGCGGGGTGGGGGAGACGCTCTCCTCCGGCACCGGCGCCAGCGGCGCCGCGGTCACCGCCTTCCTGCGCGGCGCCGCCAGCCCGATCGACGGTCGAGCTCGACGGCGGCGAGCTGGAGGTCGAGATCGGCGACGACCTGGCCGTGCGGCTGACCGGCTGGGCGGAGCCGGTCTGCGCCGGCGAGCTCTCGCCGGAGCTGCTGCAGGCGCTGTCCGAGCTGGACCAGTGAGCTAATCGATTTCCGCGCCCATGGCGATCGCCGACCCGTCCAAGCGCCTGGAGGCGATGCCTCCCTACATGTTCCAGGAACTGGAGCGGCGGATCGCCGACAAGCGCGCCGCCGGCATCGACGTGATCAGCCTCGGCATCGGCGACCCCGACGAGCCGACCTACCCACACGTCGTCAAGGCGATGCAGGAGGCGGTCGCCGACCCGGCCAACCACCAGTACCCGAGCAACCGCGGCCGCGAGGAGTTCCGCCAGGCCTTCGCCGACTTCTACGACCGGCGCTTCGGGGTCGAGATCGACCCGAGAGCGAGGTGATCCCGGCGATCGGCGCCAAGGAGTGCATCTACAACCTCTGCTTCGCCTTCCTCGACCCGGGCGGCGTCGCGCTCGCCTCCGATCCCGGCTACCCCGTCTACACCGGCGGCCCGATCCTCGCCGGCGCGACGCCGGAGCTGCTGCCGCTGGTCCCGGAGCTGGGCTTCGCGCCCGACCTCAGCGCCGTCCCCGCCGACGTCGCCGCCAAGGCGCGGCTGATGTTCCTCAACTACCCGAACAACCCGACCGGCGCCGTCGTCCCCGAGGGCTTCTTCGAGCTGGTCGTCTCCTTCGCCCGCGAGCACGAGATCCTCGTCGTCCACGACAACGCCTACTCGGAGACGACCTACGACGGCTACGTCGCGCCCAGCTTCCTCGCGACGCCCGGCGCCAAGGAGGTCGGGGTCGAGGTCTTCTCGCTCTCCAAGGGCTTCAACATGACCGGCTGGCGCTGCGCCGCGATCCTCGGCAACGCCGAGGCGATCCAGACCTACTGGCGGCTGAAGACCAACGTCGACTCCGGCCTCTTCGAGGCGGTGCAGATGGCCGGCGTCGCCGCCCTGCAGGGCCCGAGCGGGCCGCTGGAGCGGATGAACGAGACCTACACCCGCCGCCGCGACCTCGTCGTCGCCGCCCTGCGCGAGATCGGCGTCGAGGTGGCGGCGCCGAAGGGCACGATCTACGTCTGGGCGCCGGTCCCCGAGGGCCACACCTCGACCTCCTTCGCCGAGCTGGTGCTGGAAGAGGCGGCGGTCGTCGTCTCGCCCGGCTCGATGTACGGGCCCAGCGGCGAGGGCTTCTTCCGCATCTCCCTCACCACGCCCGACGACCGCATCGAAGAGGCGGTCGAGCGGATGCGCGAGCACCTGGCCTAGCTAGGCCGCCGCTTCGCGCTCGGCGCGCTTGCGCCAGTAGCGGTCGAGGCCGCGCCACTGGTAGGCGGTCGGGACGGCCTGGAGCAGCTCTTCGATCGTCTCCTCGCCCAGCTCTCGGCGTCCATCTGGGCGCGGATGCGGCGCTGCAGGTCGGCCTCGTAGGCGTCCTGCGGGCAGCTCCCTGGCCAGCTCGGCCTCCTCGCGCAGGCGCTCGCGGACCGCCTCCAGGTGCTCGGCACGTCGTCCTCGACCGCGCCGAAGTGGGTGAGGGCGAGGCGCTCGGGGCGCCAGGCCTCGACGATGTCGATCGAGTCCTCCCAGACCTCGATGTCGATGTCCGGCGGCGGCGTCGGGGGCACGATCAGGTTCGAGGGCGGGATCCGGCAGGCGGCGACGTCGCCGACGAAGGCGGTGCCGCTCTCCTCGTGCAGGTAGCAGACGTGGTGGGAGGCGTGGCCGGGGGTGTAGGCGACGCGCATCCCCAGCACCGTCTCGCCGCCGCTCAGCGACCGTCACGTTGGCCTCCGGCACCGGCACGATCTCGCCCCAGAGGCGCTCCATCTGGTCGCCGTAGAGGCGCTCGGCGCTGGCCAGCAGCTTCGAGGGGTCGATCAGGTGCGGGGCGCCGCGCTCGTGCACGTAGACCTCGAGGTCGGGCCAGCGCCGCACCAGCGCGCCGGTCGCGGCGGCGTGGTCGAGGTGGATGTGGGTGAGCAGGAGCGCCCGCGGCTGCTCGTCGCCGAGCGCCTCCAGCAGCGTCTCGCAGCGAGGACTCGGGGCCGGGATCGACCAGCGCGCCGTCGACCTCCCAGCAGCCGATCACGTGCGGCCGCCCGAGGTGCATGACGTCGATTACGCGCATCGGCGCAGCTTATGGATCGGACGGCGCGCTCAGGCGGCCGCGGCGACGGGCGCGGGAAAGCGCTCGTCGGCTTCGAGCGTCTGCCGCAGGCCCTCTTCGAGGCCGCGCGGGGCGTAGCCGAGCTCGCGCTCGGCCTTCTCGTAGCTGGCCCAGAAGGTGACGCCGTCGGCGGAGGAGATCAGCTCGCGCAGGTTCGGCGGCTGGCCCATCATCTTGCCGACCAGCGGGCCGATCGGGGTCATCGCCTTCATCAGCGCCGGTCGGCAGGTCGCGCTTGGGGGCCTTGCGGCCGCTGACGCTGGCGACCGTCTCGATCGCCTCGCGCATCGTCGTCGCCGGGCCGCTGATCACGTAGGTCTCGCCGAGCTTGCCCTTGTCGAGCGCGAGCAGGATGCCGCCGGCGATGTCCTCGACGTGGGTCAGGCAGATGCCCAGGTCGGGGAAGGGCAGCAGCGGCAGCTTGCCGGCGAAGAATTCCTTCAGCAGGTCGGCGACCTGAGAGGTGTCGCCGGGGCCGTAGACGCCGCCGGGCTGGACGATCACGCCGGGCAGGCCTGCTCGGCGATCATCCGCTTGGCGACCTTGTGCGCCTCGAGCTTGGTCTCCTCGTAGTAGGAGGTGAACTCCTTGCCCGGGGTGCTCGTAGGTCTCGTCGACGACTTTGCCGTGGGTGTTGCCGAAGACGCCGACGGTCGAGACGTAGACGATCTTGCGGGACCTTCGCCGCCAGCGCCGCCTCCAGCACCCGCTCGGTGCCGGCGACGTTGGCCTCGCACATCGCCGGGTGCTGCTTGGCCGGGATCCCGACCTCGTACATCGCGGCGGCGTGGATCGACCGCGTCGCAGCCCTCCATGCCCGTGCGCGCAGCGCCTCGGCGTCGCCGAGGTCGCCGGCGACCAGCTCGCAGCCGAGCGCGGCGACCTTCGTCGCCCTTCTCGGGGTTGCGGACGAGGCAGACGACCTCGTCGCCGCGCTCGCGCAGCTGGCGCACGACCTCGCCGCCGATGAACCCCGTTCCTCCCGTGACGAAGACCTTCACGGCGCGCAAGCCTATCCAGCCCGGGCGGCTGCCTACAATCGGCCTGAGTGCAACGTTCGAGAAACGGCCGCAACACGGAGACGCGCAAACGGCGCGGCGAGCGTGAACGGCGCCGGCGTCTCGAACCCGCGGGCGCGCCAGCGGGCGCTGGCGATCGGCATCGTCGACGGCCGCGAGCGAGGGCGAGCCGCTCGCCGAGCTGAAGGAGCTGCTGCGCACCGCCGGCGTCGCGACCGCCGGCGAGGCGACCCAGCAGCGCCCGAAGCCCGACCCCGACCGCTACTTCGGCCGCGGCAGGCTCGACGAGCTGAAAGCGGAGATCGCCGCCTGCGACGCCAACCTGGTCGCCTGCGACGACGAGCTGGCGCCGCGCCAGGAGCGCAACCTCGAGGCGGCGCTGGGCGTGCCGGTGATCGACCGCACCGCGGTGATCCTCGACATCTTCGCCGACCACGCCCACTCGGCCGAGGGCAAGCTGCAGGTCGAGCTGGCCCAGCTCGAGTACAACATGGCCCGCATGCGGGGGCTCTGGACCCACCTCGAGCGCCTCGGCGCCGGCCGCATGGACGGCGGCATCGGCACCAGGGGCCCGGGCGAGAGCCAGATCGAGACCGACCGCCGCCTCGCCCGCGACCGGATCGCGGCCCTGCGCCGCCGCCTCGAGCGGCTGGAGCAGCAACCGCGGCGTGATGCGGGCCCGGCGCGAGCGCTCCTCGCTGCCGCGGGTCGCCCTCGCCGGCTACACCAACGCCGGCAAGTCGACGCTGCTGAACGCGCTCACCGGGGCCGAGGTCGGGGTGGGGGACCGGCTCTTCCACACGCTCGACCCGACCACCCGCAGCCTCGAGCTCTCCGGCCGCGACTACCTGCTGACCGACACCGTCGGCTTCATCGAGAAGCTGCCGCACCAGCTGGTCGAGGCGTTCAAGGCGACGCTCGAGGAGACCGTGCTCGCCGACCTGATCCTGCACGTGGTCGACGCCTCCGAGCCGGAGGAGCGGCGGCTGCGTCGACATGCGCGCGGTCGACGAGGTGCTGGAGGAGATCGGCGCCGGCGAGAAGCCGCGGCTGCTGGTCCTCAACAAGGCCGACCTGCTCGACGAGGACGAGCGCCACGAGGTCGACGCTCGCGCCACCCCGACGCGGTGCTCGTCTCCGCCGCTCGACGGCGAGGGCCTGGACGAGCTGCGCGAGCGGATCGAGGCGGCCTTCGAGGAGACCCTGGCCGAGGTCGAGCTGCTGGTCCCCTACGCCGAGGGCGGCCGCCTGCACGAGCTGCACGAGGTCGCCGGCGACCTGGAGCGGACCGAGCGCGAGGACGGCGTCCTCGTCCACGCCAAGGTGCCGGTCGCCGAGCTGCACCGCTTCGACGATCTCGCCGTCGTCTAGGGCTGCGCGCCGATGGAGCTGCCGGTCGACGAAGCTGAAGGACGAGGCGATGCTGCCGACCGCGCCCACGAGGGCGACGCCGGGCTGGACCTCTACGCCTGCGAGGCGGCCCACATCGGCCCCGGCGAGCGCTGGAGCGTCGGCACCGGGGTCGCGGTCGAGATCCCCGACGGCCACGCCGGCCTGGTGCTGCCGCGCTCGGGCCTCGCCCGCGACCACGGCATCGCCCTGGTCAACAGCCCCGGGCCTGATCGACTCCGGCTACCGCGGCGAGCTGCGGGTGCTGCTGCTCAACACCGACCCGGCCGAGACCTTCCGGGTCGCAGCCGGCGACCGCATCGCCCAGCTGGTGATCACCCCGATCGCGCTCGCCGAGCCGGTCGAGGCCGCGGCGCTGGCCGAGTCCGCCCGCGGCGAGCGGCGGCTTCGGCTCCAGCGGCCGCTGAACGGCTGAAACTGGTAGTACCATAGCCTCAGCGACGCCGGCGGCGGCGCGGGCGCTGGCGTCGGCGGCGTCCTCGAGGGCGTCGTCGAGCGGCTCCAGCTCGGGGCGGACGCCGTAGCGGCGCTCGAGCGCGAGGGCGATCAGGTGGTCGGCGAGCCAGGCGTTCTTCGGCAGCAGCGGGCCGTGCAGGTAGGTGCCGATCAGGTTGTGCGCGGCGCACGCCCTCGAGGCCGTCGTCGCCGTTGTTGCCGTGGCCCTTGAGCACGCGGCCGAGCGGCTGTGCGCCGGCGCCGAGGTAGGTGCGGCCGCCGTGGTTCTCGAAGCCGGCGAGCACCCGCGGGCCGGTGCCGAGGTCGACCTCGATCGCGACGTTGCCGATCAGCCGCGGGCCCGGCTCGCGCACCGTCTCCAGGTCGGCGAGGCCGAGGCCGGGCAGGCTCTCCTCGCCGAGCTGGTAGCTGTGGCCGAGCAGCTGGTAGCCGCCGCAGACGGCGAGCAGCGACGGCGCCGTCTCGACCGCGGCGGCGAGGGCGTCGCGCTTGCTGGCGACCATGTCGGCGGCGACCATGCGCTGGTCGCGGTCCTGGCCGCCGCCGATGTAGAAGAGGTCGTGGGCGCGGGGTCGACCGGCTCGCCGGGCCCGGCGCCGGCGTGCGCAGAAGCCGATCCCGCGCCACTCGCAGCGCCGCTGCAGGAAGATGATGTTGCCGCGGTCGGCGTAGATGTTCATCTGCTCCGGGTAGAGGCTGAGGACGCGCAGCTCCATCAGGCTCTCCTTGCCGAGGACGACGACGGTCGAGCCGACGTGCGGTCGGTGGGGGGGATCTGGCGCCGGGCGCAGCGGCACCAGCCCCGCCGCGACGCCCTCGCGCTTCCAGCTCGGCGGCGCTGAGGGTGCGGATGCGGATCTCGTTCACCTCCTCGCTCCAGGTCGCCGTCGGGGGAGACGGTCTGGCGCAGGCGGCGGATCACGATCTCCGCGCCGATGTCGACGGCGTCGAGCGGCAGGCTGGAGTAGACCCAGCCGTCGACCTCGCGCACGTCGGGCAGCGGCGGCGGGCCTTCGGCCGCGCTCGCGGCAGCCGCTCGACGATCGCCAGCGCGATGCGGCCGCCGGGGCGCAGATGCGCGGCGGCGCAGCGCAGGCAGGCGACGCGCTCGGCCGCCGTCGGCGAGCAGCTGGATCAGCTGCATCGGCGCCAGCACCAAGGCGACCTCGTCCTCCGAGCTCGAAGCCGCGGGCGTCGCCGATGACGGCGTCGCAGCGGCAGCCCGGCGGCGCGCGCGGCCAGCGCCGCGACCAGCTCCGGGTCGCGAGTCGAGCCCGACGACGCGTGCCCGCGCCGGGCGAGGTGCAGGGCGACCCGGCCGGTGCCGCAGCCGAGCGTCGAGGACGGCCCGTCGGTCTCGGCGGCCAGCTCCTCCCAGAGCGCCAGGTCGGCCGCGTAGGCGCCGCACTCGACGTCGTGCCAGATCACCGTCGGCGCCAGCTGGCGTCGCTCATCGCCAGAACTCCTTGGCCAGGCCGCGGTCGGCGAGCAGCTTGCGCAGCTCGAGCAGGGCGGTGTAGGTGGGCAGGGCGAAGAGGCGGCCCGGCGCGGCGGCGACCGCGCGGTCGAGCGAGGCCTCGATGTCCGGGCACGACCTCGATCGCCTCGGTCGGCCAGCCCGCGTACTTGAGCCGCAGCGCCATCTCCGGCGCCCGCGTGCCGGCGCAGACGACGCGGCGCACGCCGCCAGCGAGCAGCTCGAAGTCGGCGTCCCAGACCCAGGAGACGTCGCGGCCGTCGGCGATCCGGTCGTTGAGGGCGATCCAGAGGTCGACCGGCTCGCTCTCGGCCTCCAGGCGCAGCGTGCGCAGCACCTCGTTGGCGCCGGCCGGGTTCTTGATCAGCAGGATCGAGACCGGCTTGTCGGCGACCTCGATCGTCTCGACCCGGCCGAAGGCGGCCCGCATCTCGCCCAGCGCGGCGGCGATCCGCTCCGGCGCGACGCCGAGCCGCAGGCCGGCGGCGATCGCGGCGAGGGCGTTGTAGACGTTGTAGAGGCCGGGCAGCGGCAGCTCCAGCTCGATCTCGCCGGCGGGCGTGCGCACCGTCGACCGCGAGCCGTCCATCCCGCGCAGCTCGATCGCCGTCGCGGCGACGTCGGGGCGGGGCCGCTCGGCGCCGCAGTTGGGGCAGCGAGTAGTGGCCGAGGTGGCCGACGAAGGCGCGCTCGTAGGCGTAGGGGTGGCCGCAGCGGCGGCAGTGCTTGGCGTCGAAGGCGTGCTGGAGCTCGGGCAGCGCCTGCGAGGCGGTCCTCGATCCCGAAGTAGATGACGCCCTCGCGCGGCGCGCTCGTCGGCGTCGCGGCCGAGGTCGGCGATCAGCGGGTCGTCGGCGTTGAGCACGAAGCCGGTGCGCCCGGCGCGCGCGGCGACCGTCTTGGCCCACTCGTCGGCCAGCGCCTCCATCTCGCCGTAGCGGTCGAGCTGGTCGCGGAAGAGGTTGCCGAGCACGATCAGCGCGGGCTCGAGCTGCTCGGCCACGCGCGGCAGCCAGGCCTCGTCGACCTCGAACAGGCCCTCGCTGCCCGCGCTGCTCGAGCAGCGCCGTGGCGACGCCCCAGGTCATGTTCGAGCCGGCGCGGTTGTGGACCGGGTGGCGGCCGTCGGCCTCGAGCACGGCGGCGATCATCCCCGCCGTCGTCGTCTTGCCGTTGGTGGCGCTGACGATCGTCGTGCCGCGGTCGAGCCGCTCGCCGAGCCGGGCGATCGCCTCGGGCTCGAGCCGCAGCAGCACCCGGCCGGGCAGCGTCGTGCCGCCGCCGCGGCCGCTGGCGCGGCTGGCGGCCCCGATCGCCCGCGAGGCGGCGACCTTGGCGCCGAACAGCGCCCCGCGGCGCCGCTTGCGCTCGGCGGCCGGCGCGCTCAAGCCGCGGCCGGCGCCGGCACGAGCACGCTGAGCGCGCGCGGCAGCACCCGCAGCGAGGCCGGCAGGTCGGTGAGGTGCTCGCCGTCGGCGTAGACGGGGAACGGGCCGGCTGGCGCTCAGCTCGAGGTGCGGAGCGCGGAAGACGCTGCACCTCGTCCTCCTCGACGTGGGTGCCCTTGAACACCTTCGGCAGGTTACCCACGAAGCGCAGCTTGCCGACCTCGCCGACGGCGACGATGTCGAACTCGCCGTCGTCGAGCTCGGCGTTCGGGCGCGATCGCATGCCGCCGCCGAAGGCGCTGTTGTTGGCGACCGAGACCGAGTAGCCGGTGAAGCGGGTCCGCTCGTCGTCGACCCGGATCGTGAAGCGGGCCGGCTTCCAGCCCAGCAGGGTGCGGAAGCGCGCGTAGGCGTAGACGAGGTTGCCGCGCATGCAGCTTGGCTTCGTTGGCGAGCCGGTTGCATTCGGAGTCGAAGCCGACGCTGACGATGCCGAGGAAGCGCTTGCCGTTGGCCTCGCCGACGTCGATGCGCCGGCTCTGGCCGGCGAGCGAGCGACCGCGACCGCCTCGGCCGGGTCGTCGGGGATGCCGAGCACCCGGGCGAGGTCGTTGCCGCGGCCGCCGGGGACGATGCCGAGCGGGGTCTCGGAGCCGGCCATCGCGCCGCCGACGGCGCCGACCAGGCCGTCGCCGCTGATCACCACCGGCACCTCGCCGGCCTCGACCGCCCGCAGCGCCTGCTCGACGCCGTGCTCGAGGCCCTTGGTGCGCTCGACCCGGAAGCGGACGCGGCGCGCGTCGAGCGCCTGCTCGACCTGGGGCAGCAGCTTCAGCGTCTTGCCGCCTGGCCGAGGCCGGGTTGACCAGCAGCGTCAGCGGCATTCCCTCGATCTCCATGCCGCCCGCAGCCTAGTCGCCGGCGCGCGCTCGAATCGCCGCCGCGCAGGCGGCCGACAGAGAAGCTGCCGTCGCCGGCCTGGCTCGCCTCGCACCAGCTCGATCCCGCGCCGCGCGCAGGCGCCAGCGCAGCAGTCGCGCCGACCGGCGCCCGCCGGGACGGTCGCGAGCGGGCCAGGATCAGGTGGCCGCCGGGGCGCAGCACCCGCGCGATCTCGCGCCGCCGGAGGGCGGCCGTCGACCTGGGCGACGAGGTCGAAGAAGTCGTCGGGGTAGGGGAGGGAGCGCGGGCTCGCCGTGCTTGAAGGCGACCCGCCCCTCGGGGTCGAGCCCGACCCTGGCGCGGCGCGCGCGGACTCGCTCGGCGGAGCGATCGACGCCGCGCACCCGCGCCGCCGGGAACTCGCGGGCGAGGAAGAGGGCGCCGTCGCCGTCGCCGCACTCGATCTCCAGCGCGCGCTCGGGCGCCGGGCCGACGTGCAGCGCGGCGGCGGCGAGCGGGGTCAGCGGCGGGGCGTCGGGCATCGCGATGTCGATCGTAGGCGGCTCGATGCTCTAGGCTTCGCGCCGATGGAGGAGCAGACCGACCGACGCTGGATCATCCTCGCCGTCTTCGCGCTGGTCGCGGTCGGCGTCGTCGCGGCGATCCTGATCTCGCCGCGGCGGTGGCGACGACGAGCGACTCGACCAGCGACCGCCGCCAGCGCCGGCGGCTGCAAGCAAGTCGAGGCGCCGGCGCCGAAGAAAGTCACGCTGCAAGGCGCCGCAGCAGACGGTGAAGAAGGGCGAAGAAGCTGACCGCGGTGGTGCGAGACCAGCTGCGGCACCTTCGACGATCGCCCTCGACACCGAGCGGGCGCCGAAGACCGCCAACTCCTTCGCCTACCTCTCCGAAGAAGGCTTCTACGACGACCTCACCTTCCACCGCATCGTCCCCGGCTTCGTGATCCAGGGCGGCGATCCGCTCGGCACCGGCACCGGCGGCCCCGGCTACAGCGTCGACGAGAAACCGCCGGCCAACCTCGCCTACACCAAAGGCATGGTGGCGATGGCGAAGAGCTCGGCCGAGCCGCCGGGCCGCTCCGGCAGCCAGTTCTACGTCGTCACCGGCGCCGACGCCGGCCTGCCGCCCGAATACGCCCTGGTCGGCAAGGTCGAGCGAGGGCATCGACGTGGTCGAGCGGATCGGCAAGCTCGGCACCCCGAGCGAAAAACCGAAACAGACGGTCCTGATCGAAAAGATCACGATCGAAAAGGGCTAGCCCGGCGCGGCTAAGCTGGCTCGATGGCCAAGGTCGACGTAGGCGACGCGGCGCCGGACTTCGAGCTGCCCGGCACCGGCGGCAAGACCTACCGGCTCTCCGACTACCGCGGCCGCAAGCTGGTCCTCGCCTTCTACCCCGGCGACTTCACCGCCGTCTGCACCAAGCAGTTCTGCTCCTACCGCGACCAGGGCGAGCGGCTCGACGGGCTCGGCGCCGACGTGCTCGGGATCTCGCCGCAGTCGGTCGACTCGCACGAGCGCTTCAGCGAGGAGAAGCGGCTCAACGTGCCGCTGCTGGCCGACGAGGACAAGCGAGTTGCCAGCGCCTACGGCGTCGTCGCCGGCCCGATGGTGCGGCGGGCGATCTTCGTCGATCGACGAGGAGGGCATCGTCCGCTACCGCAAGGTGTCGCTGGCCGGGCTCACCTACGAGTCGGTCGACGACCTCGAGCGGGCGCTCGCCGCGGTCGCCTGATGGCGGGCGCCGAGCCGGCGCCCTTCGCGGTCGGCGCGGCGCCCGGCGATCCGCGGCGAGGCGGCGGGGGAGGGGCCGCCGATCGTCCTCTGCCACGGGATCACCGCGACCCGGCGCTACGTCCTCCACGGCTCGCGGGCGCTGGAGCGGGCCGGCCACCGGGTGCATCGCCTACGACGCCCGCGGCCACGGCGAGTCCGACCCGGCCCCGCCGGACGAGGGTTATGGATACCCGCGGCTGGTCGGCGACCTCGAGCGGGTCGTCGCGGCCGAGGTGGGGGAGGGGGCGCTTCGTGCTCGCCGGCCACTCGATGGGCGCCCACACCGCCGTCGCCTACGCGCTGCGCCACCCCGAGCGCCTGGCCGGCCTGGTCGTGATCGGGCCGGTCTACGCGGGCGAGATCTCAGCCGACTCGCTGACCTACTGGGACGGCCTGGCCGAGGCGCTGGAGCGGGCGGCGTCGACGGCTTCGTCGACTACATCGACCGCGCAGCAGGGGATCGATCCGGCCTGGCGCGACTCGGTCCTGCGCTTCACCCGCGAGCGGATGCTGCGCGCACCGCCACCTCGAGGCGCTGGTCCAGGCGCTGCGCGAGGTGCCGCGCTCGCGGCCCTTCGAGTCGCTGGCCGAGCTGGAGCGGCTCGAGCTGCCGGCGCTGGTCGTCGCCAGCCACGACGAGGCCGATCCCGGGCCATCCCTACGCGATCGCCGCCGCCTACGCGGAGCGGCTGCCGCGGGCGCGGCTGATCAGCGAGGAGCGAGGGCCAGTCGCCGCTGGCCTGGCAGGGCGGCAGGCTCTCGCGCCGAGTTAGCCTCCTTTTACACAGAGGCTTCTATCTTCATCACCATGAAGTTCCCGACAGCGAGGCACGCTGCGGCGGATCATCGCCTTCGTCGCGACCCTCGGGATCGGCGTCGCGACCTACATCACGATCGCCGACTCCGGCGGCGGCTCGCCGGCCTGCCTGGCCGGCGGCGGCGGCTGCGAGACCGTCGCCGAAAGCTCCTACTCGCACATCGCCGGCGTCAACATCGCGATCTTCGGCATCGTCGGCTACGTCGCTGCTGCTGGCGACGCGCGCTTCTTCGCAGCGACGGGGCGCGCTTCGGCGGCTTCGTCGGTCGCGCTGGGCGGCTTCGGCTTCAGCGTCTACCTGACCTACCTGGAGATCTTCAAGATCGAAGCGATCTGCCAGTGGTGCGTGGCCAGCGCCGTGCTGATGACGATCCTCTTCCTGCTCAACGCGACCCGTCTGATCGGCTACGCGGCGGACGACGACCAGCGCCGCGCGTGCCCGAAGAGGCATAGAGCGGGCGATCTACGACAGGGAAGGGAAGATGAGCAACAAGAAGGAGCGGGAGAAGCGCCGCGAAGAGCGGCTGCAGGAGGAAACGAAGGTCGACTCCGGCGAGCGCCGCACGCGGCTGCTGCAGATCGGCGCCGGCGCCGTGTTCCTGGCGATCGTCGCGGTCGTGGTGCTGATCGTCGCCAGCTCCGGCAGCGACAGCGGCGGCGACGCCGAGCAACCTCGCAGGAAGTCAGCGCAGGTCGACTCGCTGGTCAGCGGCATCCCGCAGAACGGGCATGGTGCTCGGCGAGCCGGAGGCCAAGGTCGAACTGATCGAGTTCGGCGACCTGCAGTGCCCGGTCTGCAAAGGCTATTCGGAAGAAGTCCTGCCGCCGGTGATCGAAAACCAGGTCGACAGACGGCGAAGCGAAGATCGACTTCCGCAACTTCACGATCATCGGCGAACAGTCGGCTCCCGCCGGCGCCGCCGCGATCGCCGCCGGCGACCAGGGCCGCGGCTGGAACTTCCTCGAGCTCTTCTACCGCAACCAGGGCAAAGAGAACTCCGGCTACGCCGACCGACGAGTTCCTCACCGCGGTCGCCAAAGGCGCCGGGGTGAAGGACATCGCCAAGTGGGACAACGGACCGCAAGGCGCCAAGGTCGCCAAGGAAGTCGAAGAGACGACCGAACTGGCGCAGACCTCGGCTTCAACGGCACGCCGTCGTTCGCGATCAAGGGCCCGAGCACCAACGGGGTCGAGCTGCTCGGCAACCTCAGCACGCCGGAGGAATTCGAAGCAGCGATCGACGAAGCCGGCTAGCTACCGCTTCTAGTTGACATAACCACCATTATCGTGCGTTGGATCTGAGGATCGAGGGGACCCCATCGCCAGGCGCAGCAGCTCCTTGAGGCCGCTGAGGGGTCCCCTCGGCACGTCTGCCGAGGGCGAGGCGCCGGGATGCGCGTGGGCGATTCGCACTCGCAGCGCTCGCGGGCGGATGCGGAAGCGCAGCGGCGGCTCCAGGCTGCACCGACTCGCCGTCGATGCCGACCGCCAGCCGTTCCGGCTCGCTCCGCTCTCGACCTCGAGCTCGGGCATCGCCAGCTCGCGCCAGCGTGCGGCGTCCTGCGGCCTTCCCGCGCCCGGCGGGTGGAAGTCGACGACTCCCAGCACGCCCTCGTCGAGCCGCGGCCTGGTTCCGGACCCCAGCGTCGCTCCCAGCCGGTAGACGTTGTTGGAGACCAGGATCAGCGCCGTGCTGCGCTGCTCGGCGCCGTCCGGGTCGCGCCAGCGCAGCTGCGGCGGCTCCGCGTCTCGGGCCCGAGCGAGTCGGTCAGCGTGTCCAGCAGCGTCCGCAGCTTCGCCTCGCGGTAGCCCTGCTGGCTGACGGCCTCGGCGTAGACGCCGAGCGAGACGTTGTTGACGAAGACTCGCCCGTTGACCTCGCCCAGGTCTACATAACGCTCGCCCCCGTCGACGAAGGCCTCGAGAGCGCCGACCACGTCTTCGCGATCGACGCCGAGGTCGAGCGCGAAGTGGTTGCGGGTCCCGGACGGGATGCAGGCGTAGGGCAGGTCGTGCTCGGCGGCAATCGCGGCGACCAGCGCCTGCGAGCCGTCGCCCCCGGCCATCGCCAGGCCGTCGGCCCCCCGCTCGACCGCGGCGCGCACGAGCTGGCCGAGGTCCTCGCCGGCCTGCAGCTCGACCGTCTCGAGCCCGCGCTGCGCGCGCCGCGGCGGCCAGCCCGACTTCCCCGGCGCGGCCATCCCCCGACCAGGGATTGATGAAGAGCACCGGCTGTCGCGGTGCCGGCGCGCTGGGCAGCGACCTCTGCGGGCGGAAGGCGACCCGGGCGCCGGCGACACCGGCCAGGAAGCTGACGAGGACGCCGGCCAGGGCGAGACCGTTGTCGCCGGCGAGCATGACCGCGATCGCGACGGCCGAGCAGGACGAACGCGGTGGCAGCGCCCAGGAACCGGGCGCCGCCCCGCCGCAGCAGGCCGAGCCAGGCGGCGCGCGAGGGCGCCGGCGATGCAGGCGAGGACGATCAGGCCACGGGGAAAGTCGGCGACGAAGACGTAGGCGGCGAGGGCCAGCGCCAGAGCGCCGCCGAGAATCGCCACGATGGCGCCGAGGCGGCGGCTCATATCATCGCCTGATGGCGGATTGGCTCAGCGAGGCGAAGGCGGTCGACACCGCCGTCTACGGGGCGATCGCGGCGACCGAGACGCCCGCGCTCGACAGCGCGATGCGCGGCCTCAGCCGCGTCGCCGACCACAGCAAGCTCTGGTTCGGGGCCGCCGCGGTGCTGGCACTGCTCGGCGGCCCCGGCGGTCGCCGCGCCGCCAGCCACGGCCTCGCCTCGCTCGGCCTCGCTTCGGCCTTCGCCAACCTCGTCGCCAAGCCGCTGACGACGCGGCGCCGTCCCGAGCGCCAGCGAGCTGGAGGAGCTGGCGCGGCCGCCATGTGCCGATGCCCCGCTCGAGCTCCTTCCCCTCGGGCCACGCCGCCTCGGCCTTCGCCTTCGCGACCGGCGCCGGCGCCGCCCAGCCGGCGCTCTCGGCGCCGCTGCGGGCGCTGGCGACCCTGGTCGGCTACTCGCGTGTCCATACCGGTGTCCACTATCCCGCAGATGTGCTCGCCGGTGCGTTTATCGGCGTCAGTGCCGCCGAGCTCGCCGGCCGGCTGCTCCGGCGCTAGGCGCTCAGGCCGGCAGCGTGGCGCTGCCGCGCACCAGAGGCGAGACGATCGGCGGCGCTTTCGGCATGCGGCCGCGCTCGAGCTCGCCGAGCTCGAAGCTGGAGGCGG
The DNA here is from genome assembly GCA_963762325.1 of uncultured Solirubrobacterales bacterium. Lineage (GTDB taxonomy): Bacteria > Actinomycetota > Thermoleophilia > Solirubrobacterales > 70-9 > VAYN01. The sequence continues at coordinate 238,580 of CAVXKQ010000014.1, forward strand.
CGATCGTCGCCACCGTGTCGCGGTTGCAGTGACAGCCATCGCCGAGGAAGCGCCAGGGCCGCTCGAGCCGGTCCTGCCAGCGGGCCAGGCCAGGGTCCTCGGCGCGAACGTGCTCGACGAAGAGCAGGCGGCCGCCGGGCTTCAGCACGCGCGCCGCCTCGCGCCAGCGCAGCTGCCGGGTCGGGGATCGTGCAGAGCACCAGGGTCGCAACGGCGGTGTCGAAGCTGTCGTCCGCGAAGGGCAGCCGTTCGGCCGGCGCCTCGACCACGGTCGCCGCCTGCGCTGAGCCCGCCAGCCGCGCCCGCAAGCGCTTGGCCATGTGCGGGTCGGGCTCGACCATGACCAGCTCCGTGACCGCGTCGCGGATAGAGATCGAGGTTGACCCCGGTGCCAGCGCCGAGCTCCAGCACCCTCCCCCCTGCGTCGGCCAGCAGCTCGCGCCGCATCTCCCGCAGCCCGGCCTCCTCGGTTGCCTTCAGGCCGCGGTCGTAGAGCGCCGCGAAGGCCCTGCCCCAGGTCGCCTCGTAGAGCCGGCTCACCCTGGCCTCAGTGTTTTTTCGGCGCTTTCAGCTTTTGCTTCAACTTGACCTTGCTGGCGCTGTCGCCGGGCGGTGCGGCGGTCACGGTCAACTTGACCAGTTTCACATTGGCGCTGTTCAGGGCCTTGCGGAACTTGCGGGGCAGTGCCGAGTTGAACTTCGTGACGCCGTTCTTGCCAGCCTTCTTACGGGCTTTGACAACCGCTTTGCCCGCGCCGAGCTTGAGCTTGATCACGGTGTTGACCGGTAGGCCACGGACCTTCACCTTCAGCCGCTTAGAGCTTCGGGTCAGTTTTCCGAACGAGACGAGTTTCTTGCTCAGTTTGAAGTGAGGCTTTTTCGTCACCACAACTGCTGCCGGCGGCACCGCCGCCGATTTCGGGGGCGCGGGGGTCGTGAAGGTTCCTTCGGGCCCGAGAACTTCGTTTCCTTTGGCCCCGCTCTGGCCTGCGGTCAAGCGATAGCGGTAGGTGGTTCCGGGCTCGAGGTCGACCACCTGGACAGCGACCGGTTGCGGCCCAGCGGCCGTGAAGGGGATGGCTGGCCTGCCTTCGAAGAACGGCGACGCCCCGGTCACGGGACCATCCGCGGCGATCAGGGCCCCGAAGAACACTTCGACGCCCCCGGGGTCGATCGTCCCCGTGATCCGGGCAGCGATGCCGGTTGCCGTGGAGGAGTCGTTGGCGATGACCGGAAGCGGCACTTCCGGCGCCGAGGTGGTGAACACGTGGTCGGGGGTCGAGGCTGACCCGAACGGGGTCGTCAGCGTCACCCGGTAGTGGTAGGTCGTGTTCGGGCTCAGGTACCTCAACCCGAAGCCGCTGGTGTCGCCGCCCGTCGAGGGTCCCGCGCCCTGGTTACGCTCGGTCGAGCCGTAGGTCGTCGTCGTGCCGTAGTCGACGTGGAGCGTGCCTCCGGCCCCTTTGTCGTCATAGGGGAATTGGATCCCCGCCCTGGTCGCCAGGGTTTCCGTGGCCGTGGGTTCACCCAAAGTCGGAGCCGTGCACGCCGGCCCGGTGGTGACGTTGATCTGAGCCGTGGTCGGGGTCGGGTCGAGGTTGGCCCCGCGAGACCAAGCGGCCGAGTGGAAGCTGTGCGGTCCCTGGCAGAGGTTTTCGAACTGGGGGTCAGCTTCACAGCTTCCGGACGGGATGCCATCGAGTCCGCAGACGAAACCCTGACTGCTGTTGTTGCGAACGCTGCCGGAGGCGGTCCATTGCGCCGTCTGGCTGGCGGTGTCTCCCTGCGGGCCGGAGGTCAGAGCGGTCTCCGGCGCGGCGGTGTCGATCGTGAAGCGCTCGACCAGGGGCGTCAGGTCCGTCGCTCCGCCCGAGCTCGCTCGCGCCTGGAGGACGTGCGAGCTGCCCGGCGCCAGGCCCTCGTATGAGACCGGGGAGCTGCAGGCCGCGAAGGGTGCGCCGTCCAGGGCGCACTCGAAGCTGGCGTCCGCTTTGCTCGAGTAGAGGGGGAAGCTGGCGCTGTGGCGCGGCCCGCTGAGAACGCCGAAGCCGGCGCCGAGGTTGGTGACCTGTTCGGCGAAGGAGTTGCTGCGTTCGATGCCCGTATCGGGCTCCGTCCGGGGTTGGGCAGGGCCGCTGTAGGCGCGCAGGTAGAACGACCCCATGTCACCGCGGAAGCCACCGACACGGACGTGGTACTGCGTTCCGGCGACGGCGGCGAAGCTGACCCGGCTGCCGTGCGGGCCATACCCACCCGCGCAGGCGTCGTCGTTGGACCCGATCTCCGTTAGCGACCCAATCGCGGCGCCGCTGTAGACGGCGAGGATCGAGTCCACGTCGGTGCCGAGATCGCAGGTCTCGACGGTGATTTCTTCGCTGGCGGCCGCGTCGACCGTGTACCAGACCGTCGTCGCGCAGTTGGGGCTTTCGGTGATCAGGGTGCAGGAACCGGAGATGACCGGGCCGGTGGTCGGCTCTCCCGGCTCGGCCGTCGCGTCGAGGTTGACGCTGGAAAACTGCTGGCCGAGCGCCAGCGGGGTCGCCGCGGCGAAGGCGTCGTTGGCGGGAGGGTCGGCGATGGCGGCGCCGGTGGAAGCGAGAAACACGGCCAGAATCGACAGCGTGGACAGAAGTCCCTTGAGCATGTGTGGGGCCCTCCCGGGCAGGTTTGGACAGGTTTCCCGCAGCAGCGGTTATGGGCAGGCTAGTTCACACGGTGGTCGTCCAGGGCCGCTTGCCGGCCCGGGCGGACGGATGGCTAGGCGGCGTCGCGCGCCGGCCGCTCAGCCGCCTCGGCCTCGACGCCCGGCTCGCTCTTGGCGGCGCGCTCCTCGTAGGCGCGGCGGGCACCATGGTCGACCTCGAACATCAGCTTGTCGGCCTTCATCAGGCGGCCGATCGCCTCGCTGACCCGGCGCGGCATCAGGGCGCTGATTTTGGTCATGACGATGTTCGAGCGCGGCACGAAGACGTCGAAGCGGCCCAGCTCGAGCGCGTCGACGATCTCGTTGGCGACGTCCTCGGCCTCGACCGGTTTGATCAGTTTCTGACCGACGCCGGCGGTCAGTTCGGTGTTGACCACGGTCGGCATCACACAGTGGACCTCGACCCCGCTGCCCCGTAGCTCGCCGCGAATCGACTCGCTGATCCCGACCACCGCGTGCTTGGTGCCCGAGTAGGTGGCGATGCCGGGAATCGCGGTCTTGCCGGCCTGCGAGGCGAGGTTGACGATGTGACCGCTGCCGCGCGGGCGGAAGCGTTCGATCGCCAGCTGGCAGCCGACGATGACGCCGTAGATGTTGATGTCGAGCTGGCGCTTGATCGAGGCGTCGGACTCCTCGACCAGCGCCGTCACCGGCATGATCCCGGCGTTGTTGATGACGACGTCGACCGGGCCGAGCTGGCGCTCGGTCTCGTCGAGGAAGGCGGCGAAGGAGGCGCGATCGGTGACGTCGAGCGGCAGCGCGATCGTGCCGCCGCCGAGGCCGGCCGCGGTCTGCTCGGCCAGCTCCAGCTCGAGGTCGCCGAGGGCGACGCGGCAGCCTTTGCGCACCAGTGCCGTCGCCGTCGCCTTGCCGATCCCGCGGGCGCCGCCGGTGATCGCCACGACCTTGCCGTTCAGTGACCGCCGCTCTTTCGCCATCGTGCCTTCCTCCTCGTGCCGGCTCGCCTCAGCTCGCCGGCTTGTAGACGGTGACCACGGCGGCGCCGCCGAGGCCGATGTTGTGTTGGAGGGCGATCTTGGCGTCCTCCACCTGTCGCTTTTCCGCATCGCCGCGCAGCTGCCAGGTCAGTTCCGAGCACTGCGCCAGCCCGGTCGCGCCCAGCGGGTGGCCCTTGGAGATCAGTCCGCCCGAGGGGTTGACGACCACCTGGCCACCAAAGGTCGTCGCTTCTTCCTCGACCAGCTTGTGCGCCTCGCCCTCGGCGGCGAACCCGAGCGCTTCATAGGTGATGAGCTCGTTGGCGCTGAAGCAGTCGTGCAGCTCGCAGACGTCGACTTCGGCGGCGGCCACTTCCGCTTCCTCGTAAGCCCGGTCGGCCGCCAGCTTCGACATGTCGGCGCCGACGATGGTCATGCAGTTGGCGTCCTCGGCGAAGGTCGAGGAGAGGTCGGTGACCATCGACTGGCCGGCGATCTCGACCGCCCGCTCCCAGAGGCCGTGCTCGTCGACGTAGCGCTCGGAGGCGACGATCGCGCAGGCGGAGCCGTCGGAGGTCGGCGAGCACTGCAGCTTGGTCAGCGGGTCGTGGATCATCTTCGCCGCCTTGATGTCCTCCAGGCTGTACTCGTCCTGGAACTGGGCGTAGGGGTTGTTGACCGAGTGCTTGTGGTTCTTCCAGCCGATCCAGGCGTAGTGGTCGGGGGTCGAGCCGTACTGCTGCATGTGGTCGCGGCCGGCGTTGCCGAACATCTGCGGCGCCGGCGGCGACTGCTCCGGGTCGCGGAGCTCGAACATCCGCATCGCGTGCTTGTCGAGCGCGTTGGTGCGGTCGGTGTACTTGACGCCGAGGCTGCCGGGCTCCATCTTCTCGAAGCCGAGCGCCATCGCGCACTCGACGAGGCCGCCCTTGACCGCCTGGCGAGCCAGGAACAGCGCCGAGGAGCCGGTCGAGCAGTTGTTGTTGACGTTGACGACCGGGATCCCGGTCAGGCCGAGCTGGTAGAGCGCGCGCTGGCCGTAGGTGGAGTCGCCGTAGCAGTAGCCCGCGTAGGCCTGCTCGATGTCCTCATAAGGAATACCGGCGTCAGCGAGCGCCTTCTCCCCCGCCTCTTTGGCCCAATCCGGGTAGTCGCCCTCCTTGCTGCCGGGCTTCTCGAACTTGGTCATCCCAACGCCGATCACGAACGTGCGGTTGCTCAACTGTCTCTCCTCGGAAGTCTGCTCGCGCCCGCTGGAACCACGGCTCCGGCGGCGCCGAGTTTGGCTGCGTAGCCAGGAATCTAGCGCGCCGCGGGGTCGGGCGGGTCCGCAGGGGGTCTCAGGACCCGGAATTTGAGGTCCCTCCCCCGCTCCGGGTCGGGCCAGAAGACGAAGGCGAGGAAGGTGATGAGGAGGCCGATGGCGGTGCCGATCAGCCGCAGCTTGTCGGCCTCCCAGGTCGGCTCGCCGAGGGCGTCGGTGAGGACGACGACGTAGACGGTGATCGCGGTGGTGAAGAGCGCGTACTGGACGGTCAGCAGGCCGAGCGTGAGCGCCGTCGCGATCGTCAGCACGACCACTACCACGGGGTCGCTGTAGCCGATCGTTTCGAAGATCGCGGTGGCGAGGATCAGGCCGAGCACGGTGCCGGCTGCCCGCAGCACCGATTCGTAAATACGTTTCGTCGCGGTCGGGGCGCATCACGAAGAGGATCGTGAGCGGGATCCAGAAGCCGTGATTGTCCATGTCGAAGGTGCGGTAGATGGCGACCCCGACCGCCAGCGAGGCACCGAAGCGGAGCGCGTGGCGGAGGTTTTCCGACTCCAGCGTCCAGTTCGACCTGAAGGCTGCGGCGACTTCGTGCCGGTCCCAGCCGCTCGGCTCGCCGCGCCGGCAGCGGTCGAGGACGACCCAGACGATCAGCGACCAGAGCACCTGGGTGAGGCCGCCGACAGCACCCCAGAGCAGGCCCGGCAGGGCGTCGCTGGTTTCAAGAAAGAGGCCCTGGGAGACGAGCAGGGTCAGCGCCCCCACCAGCCCGTAGATCGCCAGCCGCAGCGAGTAGGAGAAGCAGTAACCGGCGAGCGCTCCGACCAGGGCCATCGTCGCCACCGCCAGCGGCGCCGATTGCGAGGTGAGGATGCCGAGCGCCGCCATCGCCCCGATCAGCGGCGTGGCGGCGGCTTGCCAGGCGGCGCGCGGGCCGGCCGGGGCGTCGAGGCCGGCAAAGGCGGCGAACATGGCGCCGGTTGCGATCGCGCCTTTGGTCGGGGCGTCGAAGCCGAACTCGACGACAAGGGTGGCTCCGATCGGCAGCGCCAGCAGGGCGCCGCGGCGCAGCGACGGGCCCGGCACCCCGGGCCCAATCGAGAACAGCGGCGAGGCGCGCAGCCGCATGACCCGGCCGGAGGCGTTGTAAGCCCGCGCGCGCCGGCCTCTGCCTGGCTCTGACTGGGGGTAATCTCAGGGGTCTTGGTCAACGCCGTTCTCAGCTCCGATCCTGCCGCTGGAGTGGGCATCTTCGCCGCCCTCGCGGCGGGAATCGTCTCCTTCCTCTCCCCCTGCGTGCTGCCGCTGGTGCCCGGCTACCTCTCGGCCGTGACCGGCGTCTCGGCCAGTGAGCTGGACAATGCCGGCTGGCGCCGCGTGCTCGGCCCCAGCCTGCTCTTCGTCGCCAGCTTCTCCTCGATCTTCATCCTGCTCGGCCTCACCGCCACCGGTCTCGGCTCCTTCCTGCGCGACCACGAAGAACTGCTGACGAAGATCTCCGGGGCGCTGATCGTCCTCATGGGCGTCCTCTTCGTCGCCTCCCTCTTCATCACCCGGCTCAATCGCGAGTGGCACGTCGACGCGCTGCTGGAGCGAGCCGGCCGCGGCGGCCCGATCGTCGCCGGCGCCGCCTTCGCGATCGCCTGGACCCCCTGCATCGGCCCCACCCTCGGCGCCATCCTCTCCGCCGCGGCGCTCACCGACTCCGCCGCCCGCGGCGCCTTCCTCCTCGCCGTCTACTCCGCTGGCCTGGCGATCCCCTTCATCCTCACCGCCCTCGCCTTCTCGCGCATGACCACCGCCTTCGCCGTCGTCAAGCGCCACTACCAACTGATCGTCGCCGTCGGCGGTGTGATCCTGATCGCGATGGGCATCCTGATCTGGACCGGTGAACTGACCCAGCTCAACATCGAGGTTCAGAGCTGGGCCGAAGAAGCCGGCATCGACTTCTGGAACAGCGTCTAGCCCACGCGTCTGCTCCTGCACCCCCTATAGGTGCGTAACAACAGACGCGTGCCTCAATTGTTGACCGGTGCGACGGTCTCCAGCTCTTTGCCGACCGCCTCGGTGACCTCGAGGCCGCTGTCGTCGACGTCGCGCGAGCAGACGATGCGGAAGCGACCGGTGCCGATCTCGCCGTCGGGCACGACCGGCAGGCCGCGGATCGTGTCCCAACCGAGCCGCTCGACCTCGAACGGGTTCATCCGCACCTCGGCCGCCGGAAACGGGCAGTTCGAGTTGTGCTGGTCGATCGCCTGGGAGATCGCCTCCAAGTTCTTCGCCTCGGGAGAAGCCATGGAGGGAGGTTAGTCAGTGGCCGTGCCTTTGGTCGCCGCCGTCACCGCCTCGCGAATAGCCTCGAACGTCAGCCTGAAGCCCTCGAAGCTGACCGTCGCGAAGTCTTCGGTCTCGTTGTATATCGCCGCCGCGAAGTCGTCCTTCGTCAAGCCGATCGATCTCCCGTCCTCGACCGCATAGACCGATTCCGGCACCAGCTTCGTGCTCTTTGGGTGCGGGGTCGTGAAGAGCCGGCTTTCGTGAAGACCGCTTCGTCGGTCGAATTCCGACATCAAGAAGAGCCGCCGACCAGCGCTGTCCTCGATTTCCCTGGCACTCGGGTCGTACAGGGTCTCGATGCAAATGCGCTCGGTCCCCGAGCCCACCAGGGCGACCGCCACGACACCGTTTTTCCAGTCCTTCCAATCCTTCAGATCGAGGGCGCTCTTGAGGGCCACGTCGTTGTCTCTGTCGAAGAGGCAGAGGCAGGGCTTCGGCTGAGGCGTGATCGAAAGCGCCTCGCAGTGCTTGAGGAGCCCATCGTCTCCTCCTCGTGACGTCTCCTCCTCGGTGAGGAGCTTGAAGTCGGTGAACTCCCCCTTGCGGTGGAAATAGCGCTGCGCGGCAAGCATGTGAAATGGGTCGGTCTTGCCCTCGGTGAAGAGGCGGACCTCGATGGCATCGCCAGCCGGCACGGGGTCGGGCTCGGCTTGGCAGAGGACGAACTCATCGTCCACCTCGGCCAGGATCTTCGCCAATCCCAGATAGGGAGAGCTGGTCCACCCCTTGATGCTGCCGACGTACTGCACCCTGCCCCGAACGACCTGTGCGAACTCCGGTAGCGACTTTCCGGGGGGCCAGTTCCTGGGCCCGCCCTGGCGCCGCCAGGACTCGATCGCGTCCGCTTCGCCGTGTCGCTTCCATATGTAGAGCAGGTTGCGCAGGTCGCGGACATAGTCGCGGGGCACGTTCGCCTTCTCGTTGACGACGAGCCCGGTCACCCGCTGTCTCTGGGTCCTGCGCATCAGCTTGGACTTCTCGGGGTTGACCGCGAAGCCGTTGTCCCGAACCACGCCTTCGATTGCCGGACCGGCAACCGTCCTGCCGTTGTCGATATGGGCGAGCTGCGGCGGGAAGTAGCCGCGCTCGGTCGAGAAGCAGAGGTCGTCGGCGTAACGGCTGAACGAGCAGCGCTCGTTCCAGGCGAGGTTCGCGAGGTCTCGATCGAGCGAATGGCAGATGAAGTTGGAGACCATTGGCGAGGTTGGCGCCCCCTGCGGCAGACGGCCGTCGTGGCAGCAGATCTGCGCCAACAGCGTCGCGACGTTCTTGGTGAACTCGAAGGGATAGGACATGAACAGACCGCGGACGCGCCCGAAGTTGATCGACGGGAAGAAGTCGGCCAAGTCGACGCGAAGGACCCACTCCCGACCGCGGTGAGAGTGGGCGTTCGTGACCGGGCTGCGCTGAGGCACAAACCCGTGGACATGAAGCGGTGGCTCGTACCAGAGAGTCAGCTCGATCGGCCAGCCGCCGCTGGATGTCCTTTAAGGGTTTGATCGGGGCATCGATCGTGCGGGCCGTGCCGTCCTTGCGCCGGATCTCGAAGCTCCGGTAGCGCTTGCCCGGAGCCGAGACCACCGCCCACCAGGTGAGCTCGGCCGGCTTTACCTCGAGGAGCCTGGCGACGTCCACGGTGGAGAAGAGCCTTGGGGGTGCCGGCATCAGGCCTTTTCGCTGTGGTCCAGCGGTTCTTCTACTTTTCCCGGAACCGCTACTGAATGCGATGCTGATTTCAATTGCCCATTTTCACGTTTTCAATTGGGCTAAAGCGAGAGGTCGGATAGCCATGGCGAATACGCCGCGGATATACAACCGCTGGACCACAGTGATCGAATCCTAGGTCGCTACTCGGACACGTTTGCGCGGTCGAGCGAGTCACAGCGGGCGCAACCGATCCATCTACGGGGCGCCGTACCATCGATCGATGGCCGCTGTTCGGACGATCGCGCACCTCGATATGGACGCGTTCTACGCGTCGGTCGAGCTGCGGCGGCGGCCGGAGCTGCGGGGGAAGCCGGTGGTGGTCTGCGGGTCGGGGCCGCGGGCGGTGGTGACGACGGCGAGCTACGAGGCGCGGAAGCTGGCCGGGATCCACTCGGCGATGCCGGCTGCCGTGGCGCGGCGGCGACTGCCGGACGCGGTCTACCTGCGACCGGACTTCCCCGCCTACCGCGAGGCCTCCGCGCAGGTAATGGAGGTGCTGCGGCGCAACGTGGAGACGGTCGAGGTCGTGGGATTGGACGAGGCCTACCTGGACCTGACCGGGATCTTCTCGCCGAAGGCGACGATGCGGCGGGTCGCGACCGAGATCCGGCGCGAGACCGGGCTGACCTGCTCGGTCGGGATCTCCGAGAGCCGGATGCTGGCGAAGATCACCAGCGAGCTGGGCAAGCCGGCGGGGCTGGTGGTGCTCGCGCGCGAGCAGGCGCTGGAGCGCTTCGGGGACGAGTCGCCGGGGCTGATCCCGGGGATCGGGCCGAAGACGGTGACGAGGCTGGAACGGATGGGGGTGCGCACCCTCGCCGAGCTGCGCCAGTGCGAGCGGGCGGAGTTGGAAGCGGCCTTTGGACCGCGCTCCGGCGCCTGGCTGCACGCCCGCGGCACGCTCAGGGACGAGACGCCGGTGACCCCCGTGCGCGAGACTAAATCGCAGTCGGTCGAGACCACCTTCGACGTCGACGTGCGCGACCGGGCCGAGATCGAGCGCTACATCTCCGAACAGGCCCAGGAGCTCTGCCGGCGCCTGCGCAAGCGCGAGCTGGAGGGCCGCACGATCGGGATCAAGGTCCGGCTCGATGACTGGACCAACGTCACCCGCTCGCACACGGTCGATGTCCCGACCAACGACCCGGCCGTGGTCGAGCCAGTTGCGCTCGACCTGCTGCGCGCCTACGACCCGCAGCGGCCGGTGCGCCTGCTCGGCGTCCGCGTCGCCTCCTTCGAGCACGAGGCCAACGCCAAGCCGGCTGCGCCGGAACCGCAGCTCCGGCTCAGCCTGCCGGCCTGAGTTCGCCTATGCACTTTGTCGCCCTCTGGGCGACAAAAGGAGTACTCAGCGGTTGGCCAGCACCGTCCCCACACCGGGGAAGCCGAGTCGCTGCTTGGTTGCCTCGGTCAGGTCGTAGTCGCGACCGCCGACGTAGGGACCGCGGTCGATCACCGGCACGGTGACGCTGTGGCCGTGGTAGCGCAGCTTCACCCTGGTTCCGCAGGGCAGCGTCTTGTGGGCGACGCCGAGCGTGTTCGGCAGCAGGGTGCCGCCGCAGGCGACCCCGTTGCCGTAGAGGCCCGGGCCGTAGTAGGAGGCACCGGCCTGCCGGTAGCTGGTCAGGCGGCGGGCCGGGCTGACCGCGGCGCTGGCGCGCCGGTCGTGGACGCCGAAGGCCCGCACGGCGTAGTTGCCGATCTGCTGTGGCGACCAGCGCAGGGCGAAGGTGCCGTTGGCGTGGGTGCGAATGCCGACCGTCTTCGCTTCGGGACCGCTGACCAGCAGCTTCACCCGGTGGCGGCCGGCCGGGCGCACCTTGCCGTGCACGGCGACGCCGTTGCCGCCGAGCAGGCTGTGCCCGGAGAGGTGCAGGGAGACGTGGGACTCGGCCCGTCGCGGCTGCTGGTGGTTGGGCTTGTCTGCCGCGGCCGTACCGGCGGCGGTCGTGAGAACGGCGGCAAGGGCCGCGGGCAGCAGGAATCGCATCGTGTTTGCTCGCTTTCTCGGCTGCCTACGGGGTTAGCTGACGGGCTCGCGAAGGCCGGCACGGTGCCGGGCTCTCGCTACGGGCGGCTCGCCGCCCGATTCGCCCCGGCCGCGGCTGCTCGCCGCGGCATTTGGGTCCCCCGTTCCCCGTCGCATGGTGCGAGGGGACTCGGCAGATGGGATCGATCGTTTTGTGAGCAAACACCATAAGTCCGCTAACGGAGCGCTTACGTGACGGCTCTCACACCTGTGCGAAGATGCTGCGATGGCGAGTAACCGACTGACTGGGCTGGATGCGTCCTTCCTGCACATGGAGCGGGCCGGGGCCCACATGCACGTCGCCTCGGTCAGTCGTCTTCGAAGGTCCGGCGCCAACGCACCAGGAGTTCCGCGACCACATCGGCTCGCGCCTGCACCTGGTCCCGCGCTTCCGCCAGAAGCTGCGCTTCGTGCCCTTCGATCAGGGCCGGCCGGTCTGGGTCGACGACCCGCACCTGAACATGGAGTACCACGTGCGCCAGACCGCGCTGCCGGCGCCCGGCTCCGACGAGCAGCTGCGCAACCTCGCCGCCCGCATCTTCTCCCAGCAGCTGGACCGCAGCAAGCCGCTCTGGGAGCTGTGGCTGGTCGAGGGCCTGCACGACGGCCGCTTCGCGATCGTCGGCAAGAGCCACCACGCGCTGGTCGACGGCGTCTCCGGCGTCGACATCACCACCGTCCTCTTCGACCTCGACGCCGAGCCGCAGGGCCCGGCGCCCTCCTCCCCGCCCTGGCTCGCGCGGCCCGAACCGACCGATCTGAAGCTGCTCAGCGACGCCTGGCGCGAGCGCCTCACCAGCCCACCGGAGATCGCCCGCGGCTTCCGCGCGGCGCTGCGCGGCCCGCGTCAGGTGCTGAAGGGGTCGGTGCCACCTCGAAGATGATCGGCGCCGGCATGGCTGCGCCAAGCAGCGTCTTCAACGTCGAGATCGGCCCCCACCGCCGCCTCGCGATGACCCAGGCCGACCTGGGCGAGCTGAAGCGGGTCAAGGACGCCCACGGCGGCACCGTCAACGACGTCATCCTCTCGATCGTCGCCGGCGGCATCGGCCGCTACCTGCGCGCCCGCGGTCACGACACCGAGGGCCTGGAGCTGCGGGCGATGGTGCCGGTCAGCGTCCGCGCCGAAGAGGAGCACGGCGCCCTCGGCAACCGCATCTCGGCGATGATGGCGCCGCTGCCGGTCTGGTCCGAGGACCCGGTCGAGCGGCTCAAGGTCGTCTCTGCGGAGATGGGCGACCTGAAGACCTCCGGCCAGGCGGTCGGGGCCGAGATCCTCACCAAACTGACCGACTTCGCGCCCTCGACGATCGCCTCCCAGGCGGCGCGCCTGCAGCCGGCGCAGCGCTTCTTCAACCTCGTCGTCACCAACGTGCCGGGACCGCAGTTCCCGCTCTACGTGCTCGGCCGCAAGATGGAGTCGATCTTCCCGATGGTGCCGCTGGCCCGTCGCCAGGCGCTCTGCGTCGGGATCATGTCCTACAACGGCCAGGTCAACTTCGGCCTGATCGGCGACTACGACGCGATGGCCGACCTCGACAGCTTTGGGCTCGACCTCGAAGCCGCGACCGCGGAGACGGTCGCGATCGCCCCGGCGAAGGCCAAGCGCGCCAGCCGTAAGACGAAGGCCTCGGCGAACGGGACCGGTCCCGTCGCCTCCGAGTCGCGCTCCTAGCCCGGCGCAACCCGCTCGCAGCGACTAGCGGACGAGCCGGCCGCGGATCTCGAACGGGACCTGGTCGGTCAGGTAGCGCCAGTCGAGACGGCGAGCGCTGAAGCCGTCGGCGCTGGAGTCGGCGTTGACCAGGACCGCGGTGATGCGCTGGTAGCGGCTGGGGTCGCGCAGGCGCACCGCCAGTCGGCCGCCGCCGCGGGCGTAGTCGAGGCGGGTCACCGCGCGGCCACTGCGCTCGCCGCCGAGGCGGCCGACCAGCGCCAGCGCCGCCGCGGTTCCGCGCGGGGCCATCGCCCTGACGACGACGGCACGCCCCGCCGGCGCGTGGACGCGGAGCAGCTGGAAGGTGGTGTGGTTGAGCAGACGGGTCAGCGGCGGCGTCCCCGGCTGCAGCGACAGCGAGCCCTGTCGCGGCAGGTCCGGGTACAGCTCGCTCTCGCGGAAGCCGGCACCGGTGTGCCACTCGGCGACCGCGGTGGCGAAGCGGGCGAAGTTGTGGCCGAGGTCGGGATGGCCGCCGGCGCGCAGCGCCGATTCGTAGGCGCTGACCGAGAAGCCTCCGGGCCTGGTGTCGATCGCCCGCGCCCAGGCCTGGCGGAGGATGGCTGCACCGTAGTGCTGAGCCAGCCACTCGTTCCAGACGGCCGAGCCGTACTCCTTGATCGAGCTGGTGGTCAGCGGCGTGTCCGCGCGTTTGACCCAGCGCCGCACGTAGCGCAGGTAGTCGTCGATGCCGTCGTAGACCTGGTCCTCCATCCAGGTCGCGGTCGACTCGGCGAACCAGGGGTCCTGGTAGGCGTCGTAGCCGAACTGGAGGATGTGGTTGTACTCATGAGCGAGCGTCACCTGCAGGTCGTCGGTGGCCCTGGTGCCCGGGAACTCGAAGGCGCTGTAGTCGTTGTCGAGCACGAGGTAGCCGTGCAGGCGCCGCGGCACTCGGTGCTCCTTGCTCGCCTGGCCGCGATCGGGGGCGGCGTAGCCGAACAGTTCGCCGCCGATCTGGGAGAGGTAGATGTCGGTCTTGCCCTCCCTCCCTCCCCGGCGACCGTCACTTTTGGGCTCGCGCCAGCCAAGCTTGTCGTTCTCGACCTCGTGCACGTGTTCGGCGATCCGCAGAACCTGCGCGACGAAGTTGGGGACGCCGTCGCCGTCGTTGTCGGCGAGGTTGGGCGCGTCGATCCCCTCCGCTACCCAGTGCACGCAGAAGTGGCGCCCGCAGCGGGGCGATTTCGGCGCCTGCGGCACGCTGTAGGCGTTGCGGTTGGGGTCGGGGTCGTCGGTCGGGCGGCCCCGGGCTTCGGTCGGGCGCGGCTGCGGCGCCAGGAACGGCTTCTGGCTGGGCGAGGCGAGGCTGGGAATCGCCGGCGCCAGCCCGCTCGCGGCGGGCGCAGCCGCCGGCAGGGCGGCAAGCAGGAGCGCTGCCGCCACCGAGAAACCGACCAGCTGGCGACGGCGGCCCCGCATCGCCAGCAGCCTAGCGGGCGCCTCGGCCCGCTCCGGGCGGCGCGATCGCGATACTTCGGCGGTGACCGACCGCCGCCAAACGTGCGCGTAGCGCTCGCCCAGATCAACCCCACGGTCGGCGACGTCGACGGCAACGCCGCCAAGATCGCCGAGTGGATCGCCCGCGCCCAGGCGGCCGGCGCCGAGCTGGCGATCTTCCCCGAGCTCTGCGTCCCCGGCTACCCGGCCGAGGACCTCTACCTGAAGCGGCACTTTCTCGCCGCCAACCAGCGCGCCGTCGAGGAGCTGGCGCGCGGGGTCGGCGCCGAGCTGACCGTGCTGGTCGGCTTCGCCGAGCCGATCGCGACGACCGTCGGCGCCGACGACTCCCGCCAGGCCCACAACTCGCTCGCGGTCCTGCGCGACGGCGCCGTCCGCGGCGTCTACCGCAAGAACCGGCTGCCCAACTACGCCGTCTTCGACGAGCAGCGCTACTTCGTCCCCGGCAGCGAGCCGATGACGATCGAGGCCGGCGAGACGCGGGTCGGGTTGACGATCTGCGAGGACTGCTGGGTGACCGGCCCGCCGGCCCAGACCGAGGCCGAACAGGGGGCGCGGCTGATCGCCAACCCCTCCGGCTCGCCCTACCACCGCGGCAAGGGAGAGGAGCGGCTGCGGATGTTCGCCGAGCGCTCGCGCGCCTACGGCACCAGCTTCGCCTTCTGCAACCTCGTCGGCGGCCAGGACGAGCTGGTCTTCGACGGCCAGAGCCTCGTCACCGGGCCCGACGGCGAGCTGATCGCCCGCGCCGCCCAGTTCGAGGAGGAGCTGCTGGTCTGCGATCTGCCGGCGGCCGGCCCGGGGCCGATCGCCGAGCCCCTGCCCGACCTCGACGAGGTCTACGGAGCGCTGGTGCTGGGCCTGCGCGACTACGTCGCCAAGAACGGCTTCCGCCACGTCGGCGTCGCCCTCTCCGGCGGCATCGACTCCGCCCTGGTGGCGCTGCTCGCGGCCGACGCGGTCGGGCCCGAGCGACTCAGCTGCGTGGTGATGCCGTCGCCGCATTCCAGCTCTGAAACCCAGAGCCGACGCCCGAACTATCGCCGCCAACCTCGGCTGCGAGCTGATCGAGATCGCGATCGAGCCGATGATGGACGGCTACGAGCGGGCGCTGGCCGGGCACCTCAACCCCGGCGAGACGCCGGCGGTCGGCGAGGAAGCGCCGCCGCACGACCCGGCGCGTCCCTCCGAGCCGGACCTGGCGGCGGAGAACATCCAGGCGCGGATCCGCGGCAATCTGATGATGGCGCTCTCCAACCGCCACGGCTGGCTGGTCCTCACCACCGGCAACAAGAGCGAGATGTCGGTCGGCTACGCGACCCTCTACGGCGACATGGCCGGCGGCTTCGCGGTGATCAAGGACGTGCCCAAGGGCCTCGTCTACGAGCTGACGCAGCGCCGCAACGAGCGCGCCGACCGCGAGCTGGTGCCGGCGGCGGTGATCGAGCGGCCGCCCTCGGCCGAGCTGCGCCCCGACCAGCTCGACAGCGACTCGCTGCCGCCCTACGACCTGCTCGACCGCATCCTCGAGGCCTACGTCGAGCGCGACCAGGGCCGCGAGGAGATGATCGCCGTCGGGATGCCGGCGGAGACGGTCGACGAGGTGATCCGCCTGGTCGACCGCTCCGAGTACAAGCGCCGCCAGGCCGCCCCCGGGATCCGCATCACTCCGCGGGCGTTCGGCAAGGACCGGCGTCTGCCGATTACGAATCGCTTCGGCGGCTAACGCGGTTAGCGCTTCTCGGGGATCGGCCGCACGGCGATCGTCATCTGCGCGAGGGCGCAGAGGCGGTCCTCGCTCGTCGCGGACCTCGGCGTCCCAGACCCAGGTGGTGCGGCCGCGGTGGCACGCCTTGGCCCGGACTTCGGCAGAGCCTTCGGTCACCGGGCGAATGAAGCTGACGCTGATCGACTGACCCATCGCCATCATGCCGTCAGGCACGACCGTGAGCGCGGTGGCGCGCGAGCAGACGCTCTCGACCAGGGTCGACATCACGCCACCGTGCAGCAGCCCGACCGGCTGGCGCAGCTCGTCGCGCATCTGGACCTTGGCCCGGGCGTGGTCGGGATCGTCGTCGATCCACTCGGTGCCGACCAGAGCGTCGAAGTGGGAGAGCAGCCCGCGCGGATCGTCGGCCATGGCGGCGAACCCTATCGGGGCCGAAGTTAAGCTTTCGCGACCCGTGCGACCGGGCGCTCACCCCGTCGCCCGCTCCGCGTAGGGTTTCATCGGCATGGGGCTCAGCGACGACCAAAAGGCGATCCTGCGGCTGCTCTCCCAGCGCGGCGAGCAGGGCTACGACGACCTCGCAGCGGTGATGGGCATCGGCACCTCCGAGGTCTACGAGCGGGCGCAGGCGGCGGCGGCGCAGCTTGAATCGGAAGGGATCCCGGCGCCGACGATCCCGCCCCCGCCGGCTGGGGCCGCAGAGCCGCCCGCGGTCGAGACGGCGCCCGATCCGGCGCCGGAGCCAGAGGTGACCCCCGCGCCAGCGCCAGACCCGGAGCCCGCGCCGACGCCGGCTCCAAAGCCCGCTCCCAAGGCGACCTCTGGCTCGCCGCCCCGGCGGTGGGCCCCAAGCTCTCCCTCCCCAAGAGCGGTGGCGCGCGCGCGGCGCTCGCTGCCGGCGCCGCGCTCGTCGTCCTGCTGGTCGTGATCCTGGTGCTGGGAGGCGGGGACTCCGACGATCCGACGACCTCTTCTTCGGGCGGCGGTTCGGCCACGGAAGAAACGATTCCGACCGCCAGCTCCAATCCGAAACTGACCCAGGCCGTCCTCAGCCCGGTTGACGGCAGCGATGCCAGGGGCTGGCGACCTTCGGGCGGGTCGAAAAACACGCTGGCCCTGCAGGTCGAAGCCGAAGGCCTGGAGCCGACCGCGAAAGGCGAGTCCTACACCGTCTGGCTCTACGAGTCGGCGGGCAAAAAGCTGCCGCTGGCCTCGACCGCGGTCGACGAGTCGGGGAAAATTGGCGCCCAGGTCGAAGTGCCGACCGAAGTGCTGGGCTACCTGGCCAACGAAACCTTCGACCAGCTCGACATCTCGCTCACCTCCAACGCCGCCCTCAAAGCCTCGCTGGAGAAAGCGACCAGCGAAAAGAGGCGCCGATCTACACCGGCGACGACGTCCTCCGCGGGCCGATCACCGGCCCGATCATCGGCGCCGCGAAACGCAAAGGCGGCGAATAGGCGCTAGCCCTGCGGGAGCAGCTTGCCGGGGTTCATGATCCCGGCCGGATCGAGCTGCTCCTTGACCGCGCGCAGGACGTCGAGGCCGGCCCGCCCCACCTCCGCCTCCATGTAGGGGGCGTGGTCGCGGCCGACGGCGTGGTGGTGGGTGATCGTGGCGCCGCAGGCGACGATCGCCTCGCAGGCGGCGCGCTTGACCCGCCGCCATTGCTCCAGCTCCTCGCCACCGCGGCGGCGGGCAATGAAGGTGAAGTAGAGCGAGGCCCCGTCGGCGTAGGCATGGGAGAGGTGGCACCAGACGATTCCCGGGGTGCCCTGCTCCTCCAGCGCACCGCGGATCGCGGCGCCGACCGCCCGGTGCAGCTCGCCGAGCCGGGACCAGGTGTGCGAGGTCTCCAGGGTCTCGACCATCGCCCCCATCTCCATCAGCGTGTCGCGCAGGTAGGGCCCCCGGTAGCGGCCGTGCTCCCAGGAGCGCCCGGCGGCCTGGCCGAGGTAGGCGGCGCCGCCGGCGCGCAGCGTCCGTACGGCGAGAGCTCGCCGCCGCGCCACCGACTCCTCCTCGCCCTCGTGGCCGACGATCACCAGACAGCCGTCGCGGCGCCTACGCAGGCCCAGGTAGCCGCCGAAGAGCCGGCCGGCGGCCCCGCGGGGTCCGGAGAGCGCCAGCGAGACCCTCGGTCTCCTCCTCGTCGGAGACGCGGACGATGTCGGGCAGGCCGGATCCCTGCGCCATCGTGCGGACGATCTCGGTGCCGGCCTCGAAGCTCTCCGCCATCCACGCCTCGTAGCGGCGCACGCTCGGCTGCGGGCGCACCCGCACGGTGACGTCGGGGATCACCCCCAGCGTCCCCTCGGAACCGATCACGATCTCGCGCAGGGCCGGGCCGGCGGCGGTGTGCGGGGTCTCCAGCGTGCGCAGCTCGCCCACCGGCGCCAGCAGCCGCACCGAGTTGACCTGGGCGTCGAAGCGCCCGTAGCCGCTCGAGGCCTGGCCGGCCGAGCGGGTGGCGGCGAAGCCGCCGATCGTCGCGTACTCGAAGGACTGCGGGAAGTGGCCGAGGGTGAGGCCCTCGCGGCCCAGCGCCGCCTCTGCCTCCGGCCCGCGCAGGCCGGCGCCGAGGCGGGCGGTGAGCGAGCGGCGGTCGACCTCGACCGCACGCAGCGCCCCGAGGTCGAGGCTGATCAGGCGCGGGTGCGCCCCGCGCAGGGGCTCGACGCCACCGACGACGCTGGTGCCGCCGCCGAAGGGAACGACCGCCACGCCCTCGCGAGCGCAGA
Organism: uncultured Solirubrobacterales bacterium; assembly: GCA_963762325.1. Taxonomy (GTDB): domain Bacteria; phylum Actinomycetota; class Thermoleophilia; order Solirubrobacterales; family 70-9; genus VAYN01. Next base: position 257,213 of record CAVXKQ010000014.1, read on the forward strand.
CCTCGAGCACCCGTCGCAGCGCCTCCGCATCGGCCGGCATCAGGACCGCGTCCGGGGCGGCCTCGAGCTGCCCGCTGCGCATCCGCGCCAGGTCGGCGTAGCCGCGCCCGCTCGCGTGCCGCAGCCGGTCCTCGGCCGAGTCGAAGACCGCCTCGGGTCCCACCGCCTCGATCAGCGCCTGCGGCAGCGGCTCGGCGGGCGGCAGCGCGAAGCCGCCGAGGTCGCGAGCCAGCGGCCAGGGCTCCAGCTCGCCGACCCGCTCGCGCAGCACCGCCAGCGCCGCGGCGTCCAGCGCCGGCGTGTCGGCGGGGTCCCCCCACCCCCACCACTTCGTATCGCGCCGGGGCGCTTTTATGTCGCTATCCGGGATAAAAGCGCCCCGCCCACTCACGCCAGCGCTCTCTCGATCCCGTCCAGGGCCTCGTCGAGGATCGCGCCCTGGGCGCGGCGCATCAGCGGCGAGCCGAGGCGCGACATCCCTTTCAACGTCTGCACCGAGCTGAGGTCGACCTGGGTGCCCCCGTCGTCAGGGCGCAAGGCGATCTCCACTTTCGAGCTGCGCAGGTGCTTGGCGAACGGGGTGCCCTCGAGCTCCTGCTCCCAGACGTAGCGCTCGTTCTCGGCGGCGCTGAGGCAGCGGTAGTCGGCCCGCACGCCGCGGCCCTCGGCGGTCTCCAGCACCTTGGTCCATTGGCTGCGGCGGCCGCTGTCCTTCTGCTCGACGTTCTCGACCCGGGTCGTGCGCGGCCACCAGCGCGGCAGGCTGTAGGGGTCGGAGACCAGCTTCCAGACCTCGGCCGGGGCGGCCTCGATCGTGCGTCGGCGGTGGACCCGCGCCACGGTCGCGCGATCCGTCAGTCGCCGGCGAGGCGACGCAGGTCGCGCACCAGCAGCAAGTGCTTGAGGTGGCTGACCGTCGCCGCCAGGCTTTCCAGGCTCTGCAGGGCCTCCTTGCGGCGCTCGGGGTTGCGCGAGCGCAGCGACGGTCCCAGCAGCGCTTCCAGCAGGTTGGCCTCGCGGTCGGCGGAGGAGCGGAAGACACGCAGGTTGCGGGCGCCGACCCCGACCCGGGAGAGTTCGTTGGCGGCGCGGACGATCTCGCGGTCGGTCTCGTCGTAGACCGTCTTGCCCTCGCGTTTCTCCGGTTGCACGATGCCGAAGTTCTCCAGCTCGGCGATCAGCTCCTCGCGAGCGCCGGTCTCCTCCACCACCTCGTCGAGGGTCAGGTAGGCGCGCGAGGTCTCGACCAGGATCGCCCGCCGGGCGCCGCCGCCGTTGGGCTTGCGGTCGGCTTCGCCGCCGAGCACGAGGTCGCCGCCGCCGGCCAGCTCCTGGCGGATCACCCGCAGCGGCAGGAACTCGTCGCGCTGCAGGCGCAGGATCGTGCGCAGGCGCTCGACGTCGGACTGGCTGTAGAGGCGGTAGCCGCCGGAGGTGCGGCGCGGGTTCAGCAGCTTCTGATCCTCGAGGTAGCGGATCTTCGAGATCGAGACGTCGTCGAACTCGCTCTGCAGGATCTTGCAGACGGCGCCGATCGTCAGCGCCTTGCGCGGCCGGCTGGCCGATTCAGGCGGGCGCGCGGGCTGTTCGGAGACAGGCATCTACTCAGCGCTCCAGGTAGCTCAGCTTGTACTTGCCGACCTGGATCTCGTCGCCGTCGCCGAGCCGGTGCGACTCGATCCGGCGGCGGTTGACGTAGGTGCCGTTGAGCGAGCCGAGGTCGTCGATGTAGAGGCCGTCGCGGCGGCGCACCAGCAGCGCGTGGTTGCGAGAGACGGTGACGTCGTCGAGGAAGACGCCGGCGTCGGGGCTGCGGCCGATGCTGACTCGGTCGGCGTCGATGCTGAAGCTCTCGCCGGCGCGACCGCCGCCGGCACGGATCACCAGCGCCGCCCCGGCCGCCTCGACCACCTCGTCGATGTCGACCGGCTGCATGTCGCCGGTCTCCCCGACCGTGTAGGTCATCGTCGTCGGGTCGTCGCCCGACTCCGCCGGCCCACCGAGGTAGGCGCCGCACTTCTGGCAGTAGTTCGCCCCCTCGGGGTTGGCGAAACCGCACTCTGGGCAGTGGACGGCCATGCCGGCTGCTCCGCTCAGGCGGGCTCGTCCTCGGGCGCGGGCTGCGCCTTGCCGGCGAGGATCTCGGTCAGTTGCTGGACGTCGTCGCCGGAGATCATCGAGTCGCCGCGCTCGTGTTTGTCGCGCAGGCGATTGACCAGCTCCGCCCGCAGGATGTCGATCTTCCCGTGCAGGACACGGCGCTTGTAGGAGATCTCGTTCTCCTCCTCCGTCAGCTTGTCGATCAGGTCCTTCAGCTCTTTGTCGCTGAGCGAACCAAGATCGGGAAAGGTGTCCTCCATCTCACTCCTTGATCGGAGAGGCCGCCGCCTCCGTTTGCGCAGGAGGCGATTATAGGTCGAGCCCGGCCCAAGGTTCAACTGAAGGTTGAAGGTTCGGCGTTTTGGCGCTCAGCTTGCAGCCCGCTCGCGGACCGTGCGCATGCCCGCCCGCGCGTACATGACGGTGGCGAGGATCGCCATCGCGGTGCCCCAGACCACCAGCGCCGTCGCCACCCAACCGGGAGCGAAGAGCGCCAGCCAGATCCCGCCCATGATCGGGAAGACCGAGATCCGCCCCGGCCAGTTGACCTCGATGTCGACCCCGTGCCGGAGCCCGTGCTGGGCGAGGAACAGCATCGCCAGCTCGCGCAGCGCCAGCACCACGAGCAGCCAGCGCGGCAGCAGCTCGAAGCTCCAGCAGACGACCGCGCCGGAGAGGATCGTGAGGCGGTCGACCAGCGGGTCGAGCAGAGCGCCCATGCGGCTGTACTGGCCGGTGACGCGGGCGAGGAAGCCGTCGAGGTAGTCGCCCGCGGCGATCGCCCAGAAGACCATGGCGGCGGCAAAGGAGGTGCCGTCGCCGCTGGAGTAGGCGAGCACGAGGAAGAGCGGCAGCGCCGCCAGCCGCAGGTAGCCGACCAGGTTGGGGATCGTCCACGGGTTGAGTGGCTCTCCCTTGCGGGTGGAGGCGGGTTTGGGGTCGCTGCGGTCGAGCCCGAAGAGGCGGCGCATGCGGCCGCGGCCGAAGGATCGGCTTGTTAGCCATCGATGCCCTGGAGGATGACGGACGCCCGCGCGGCGGCCTCCTCCACGGGCAGCTCGTGCTCGGCGCCGGAGGCGCGCTCTGACGCCTCGACGATGCCGTTGGCGAGGCCGCGGCGGCCGGCGACGATGCGCAGCGGGCAGCCGAGCAGCTCGGCGTCGGTCAGCTTCTCCCCCGCGCCGGCGTCGCGGTCGTCGTAGAGGGTCTCGATTCCCGCCCCCCGCAGTTCGTCGTAGAGCGCGTCGGCTGCCTCGCGCTCGGGCTCGCCCGCCCTGGCCAGCGAGACGAGGTGGACCTGCCAGGGCGCCAGCGCCGGCGGCCAGACGATTCCGCGCTCGTCGGCGCGCTGCTCGATCGCGGCGGCGACGATCCGCGCCGGCCCGATCCCGTAACAGCCCATCACGATCGGCCGCTCCACCCCGTCCTCGTCGGAGTAGGTGGCGCCGAGCGGCTCCGTGTAACGGGTGCCGAGCTTGAAGATGTTGCCGACCTCGATCGCCGCCTCGATCTCGATCGCTCCGCCCCCCGGGGCGATGTCGCCGGCCTCGACCGTGCGCACGTCGAGCTCCTCGAACTCGAAGTCGCGGCCGGGCTGGACACCGCGCAGGTGGGTGTCGGCGGCATTGGCGCCGGTGACGAACGAGTCGCCGACGATCGCGGCGTCCTTGATCACCGGCACTTTCGCCCCGACCGGTCCGATGAAGCCGGCCGGCCCGATCTCGGCCGCGATCTCCTCCGCCTTTGCCTGGCGGAAGTCGGCGCCGAGGGCGTTGCGCAGCTTGATCTCGTTGAGGCGGTGATCGCCGCGCAGCAGCACCATCGCCAGGCCCCGGCCCGCGATCACCACCGGCAGCGCCTTGATGAAGGCGCCGGTCGGCAGACCGAGCGCGGCCGCGACCTCCTCGACCTTGCCGAGGCCGGGCGTATTGACGGGCTCCGGGGCCGGCAGCGCCGCCGGCAGCTCGACCGCCTGCGCCCGCGCCGAGGCGACCTCGACGTTGGCGGCGTAGCCCGGCGCCAGAGCCACCTCGTTCTCGCCGGCCGGACAGGGCGCCATGTACTCGTCGGCGCCGGAGCCGCCCATCATTCCGACGTCGGACTCGACCCGATACCAGCGCAGCCCGCAGCGATCGAGGATGCGTTCGTAGGCGCCGGCCTGCGCCTCGTAGGAGCGCGCCAAGCCCTCCTCGTCGCGGTCGAAGGAGTAGGCGTCCTTCATCGTGAACTCGCGCGTGCGCAGGACGCCGGCCCGGGGGCGCGGCTCGTCGCGCTCCTTGGTCTGGATGTGGAAGAGCATCAGCGGCAGGTCGCGGTAGGAGCGGACCTCGCGGGCGACGTGGTTGGTCACCGCCTCCTCGTGGGTCATCGCCAGCACCAGCGGCGAGCCCTTGCGGTCCTGGAGCTTGAACAGCTCCTCGATCGCGTAGCGCCCGGTCTTTTCCCAGTTTTCGGCCGGCATCAGCACCGGCATCAGCATCTCCTGGCAGCCGATCGCCTCCATCTCCTCGCGGAGGATCTGCTCGACCTTGCGCTCCACCCGCCAGCCCGCGGGCAGATAGCTCCAGAGCCCCGCTCCCAGTTGGCGGATCAGGCCCGCCCGCACCATCAGCTTGTGCGAGATCGCCTCCGCGTCGGCGGGAGGGTCCTTCAGGGTGGGAATAAATGCCTGCGAGAGCCGGGTCACGCGGGCGAGTCTATTGGCGTCGGGAGCGACTGCACGAGCTCTGCCGCGTCCGCTGATCTGCGACCGTCGGCTTTCAACATTCTGGCGTGAGCAGGCAGTTGTCTCGTGGGTCAATCACTAAGACCTTGAATATTCATGCTCCCTTGACTTAAATCGCCCAGGTGGCTATCCCTTCCCCAGTCCAAGCGGCGACAGCGCGTCACATCAGTAGGGCCGGCGCCAAGACGGGAGGAAGAGATGAGCAACAACATCAAGGTCTTCAGACTGGCTTTCGTCGCAGCGCTCGCGATGAGCGCTGTCGTCGCGGGCACGGCTTTCGCCACGGGGTTCAATTTCAAAGCGGAAACAGTCCCGACCCAGCTGACAGCAAGAGAGCATGCTGGCAAAAGCGTCCTCACCACCGATCTTGGAAAAGTCGAATGCGCGGAAGTGACCTATGCCGGCGAACAAAAAGTGTCGCCGACGACTGAACTCCTGGTAACCCCGACTTACAGCGGCTGCACGGCGTTCGGATTCGCGAATACCCCGATCCACGTCAACGGCTGCCAGTTCAGGTTCACAGTTGTGACAAAAGAGAGCGGTAACTTCGAGGGTGCTGCGGACATCGTGTGCCCGGCGGGAAAAGTCGTCGAAATCACATCGTTTGGCTGCACCGTCACAATCGGATCTCAGAACGGTCTCAAAAAAGTGACATATACAAATGTGGGGACGAGGAGTACACGCGAAATAACAATCGACCTCAACCTGACCGGGATCAAATACGAAGAACATTGGTCAGGAGCCATATTCGACACCTGCATCAGTCATACAGTGCCGAAGAGCAACGGCACCCTCGTCGGTGCTCTCCTCGTGACAGGCGAGAATCCGGGCACCAAAGTGCACCACGGCATTTTCGTCGAGTAGCGGAGGTGGCGCGCGCGGGCTCTCAGGCGCGGGTGAAGCGGCGGCCCGCGGTCGGCGAGGCCTCCTCGTCCAGCAGCACCTTGTCCGACTCGCCCCGTTCGACCGCTTCCTTCTCCATCTGGGCGATCTTCTCGGGGGTCAGGTCGCCGGCGTTTTCCTGCTCGATGTTGGCCACCCACTCGGCGCCCTCGCGCGACTCGGCCTCGTCGAACTCGACCTCGCCGCCGCGGTCCAGCGACTTGTCGATCTCCTCGAACAGGGTCTCGACGAGCTGGGCCTGCGGCACCTTCCGCAGCGGTTTGCCGCCGGCGAAGATCAGGCCCTCGTTCTTGGCCCCGGCGATGCCGAAGTCGGCGTGGCTGGCCTCGCCGATGCCGTTGACGGCGCAGCCCAGCACCGCCACCTCGACCGGCTCGGCGTAGCCTTCCAGCCGCTGCTCGATTTCGGCCACGACCGAGTCCATGTCGAACTGCAGGCGGCCGCAGGTCGGGCAGGCGATCAGCACCGGGCCGCGCTCGCGCAGCTGCAGCGCCTTGAGGATCTCCCAGCCGACCTTGACCTCCTCCTCGGCGTGGAAGGTCGAGAGGCTGATCCGGATCGTGTCGCCGATGCCGTCGGCGAGCAGGGTGCCGAGCCCGACCGCCGATTTCAGCGAGCCGCCCCATTTCGTCCCCGCCTCGGTAACACCGAGGTGCAGCGGGTAGGGGATCTTCTCCGAGAGCAGCCGGTTGGCGGCGATCGTGTACGGCACGTTGGTCGACTTGATCGAGACCTTGAAGTTCTCGAAGTCGAGCCCCTCCATCAGTTCGACGAACTCGATGGCGGCGGCGACCAGCGCCTCGACCGGCGCCTCGCGCTCGAGCTCGTGCAGGTGCTTGGGCAGCGAGCCGGAGTTGACCCCGATCCGCATCGGCACGTTGGCCGCGTTGGCCTTGACCGCGACCTCGGCGACCTTCTCGCGGCCGCCGATGTTGCCCGGGTTGAGGCGGATGCAGTGGGCCCCGGCATCGATCGCTTTCAGCGCCAGGGTGTGGTTGAAGTGGATGTCGGCGATGATCGGGATCGGCGACTCTTTGACGATCGTTTTCAGCGCCTCCGCGTCCTGCTCGCGGGGGACCGCGCAGCGGACGATGTCGGCGCCGGCCTCGGCGACCTTGTGGATCTGCTCCATCGTCGCCGCCAGGTTGGCGGTCT
>CAVXKQ010000015.1:0-57956 GCA_963762325.1 uncultured Solirubrobacterales bacterium
GCCATCCGGCCCCGGGCCGACGGCGCGTACGGGTCTCTCGATGCCGTCCGCCTCTCTCTCTACCGTTCTGAACTCCAGCCGTCGGGTGCGCGATACGTCCCGCTGGCCCAAGTCGAGCTGCCCGGACGGGGTGGCAGTGAGTGATGGGGAGATGGCGGATAAAAAAGTGAACCTGAAGGACATGTCGGCGAAGGAGGCGAAGGCCAAGGACGCGGCGCTGGAGGCTGCCGTCACCCGGATCGAGCGCGATTTCGGCCAGGGCTCGCTGATGCGGCTCGGCGACAAAGGCACGGTCAAGGTCGACGCGATCCCGACCGGTGCGCTGGCGCTCGACCTCGCGCTCGGGATCGGCGGCGTGCCCCGCGGCCGCATCGTCGAGATATTCGGCCCGGAGTCCTCCGGTAAGACGACGCTGATCAACCACATCATCGCCGAGGCCCAGGCCCTGGGCGGCGTCTGTGCCTTCATCGACACCGAGCACGCGATCGACCCGGTCTACTCGCGGGCGATCGGCGTCGACACCGACGAGCTGCTGGTCGCCCAGCCCGATTACGGCGAGCAGGCGCTGCAGATCGCCGACCGTCTGATCGCCTCCGGGGGCGATTGACGTGGTCGCGATCGACTCGGTCGCGGCGCTGACTCCCAAAGCCGAGCTGGACGGCCAGATCGGCGACCCGACGGTGGGTCTTCAGGCCCGCCTGATGTCGCAGGCGCTGCGCAAACTGGCCGGCAACCTGAACCGAACCAAACCGTCTGCCTCTTCACCAACCAGATCCGCGAAAAGATCGGTGTCCAGTTCGGCTCGCCGGAGACCCAGCCAGGCGGCCGGGCGCTGAAGTTCTATGCCTCGCAAAGGCTCGACATCCGCCGCATCGAGACCCTCAAAGAAGGGACCGAGGCGGTCGGCAACCGGGTCCGGGTCAAAGTCGTCAAGAACAAGGTCGCCTCGCCGTTCCGCCAGGCCGAGTTCGACATCGAGTACGGAGGTCGGCATCTCCCGCGAGGGCGGCCTGCTCGACTTCGGCATCGAGCAGAACCTGGTGCAGAAATCCGGCTCCTTCTTCTCCTACGGGGAGACCCGCCTCGGCCAGGGCCGCAACAACGCTAAACAGTTCCTCCAGGACAACCCGGAGCTGGCTGCTGGAGATCGAAACCAAGGTGCGGACCGTGCTCGGCATCGATGGCGAGGAAGCCCGCTGAGGGCGCCCCGCAGGAGCCTGCGGTCGAGGCTAAAGCCGCCTGAGCGGCAGACTGCGCCGGACAGCCCTCCTGACTTAGGATTCCGGCCGCCTGATGGCAACGAAACTCTCTTCTACGTCTGCGGGATCGCGCTTGCGGTTTCGGCGGTGCTTTTCAGCCTCGCCGGGCTAAAGCGAAGAACTTCCCCGGCAAAGCCTTCCCGCTCGTGGTCCTCTGGTTCGCGATCCTGGTCGGCGGCGCGGCCACCTTCGCCGTGCTCCACGCCGAGGACGAGGAGAAGGCGAAAGCAGCCGAGCTGGAGCGCGCGAGCGAGGAGTTCGAAGCGGAGGCGACGACCGAGCGAGGCGCCCGCAGAGGGCTCCAAACCGGCGGAGCCGAAAGAGTCCGCCAAGGAGGGTTCGCAGGAAGCCCCCGGCGGCACCCTGCAGCTCGCCGCCGACCCGAGCGCCCTGGCCTTCGACAAAACCAGCCTCAGCAGCAAACCGGGCAAGGTCACGATCGACTTCAGCAACCCGGCCGCGCTCGAACACAACGTCGCGATCGAGAAGGACGGCGAAGAGATCGCCACCTCCGCGACCATCGGCGCAGGTAAGACCTCCGTCAGCGCCGACCTCGAACCCGGCACCTACACCTTCCTCTGCACCGTGCCGGGTCATGCCGAAGCCGGCATGGAAGGGACCCTCACCGTCAAGTAGCGCGCTAGGGCGGCGCATTGCGGCGTCCTCTGTCCTCGCGTGCGGGGGCACGCCACGCTCCCAGCGTCCTTGAACGGATTCGCATACCCGCCCTCAGTACCCTGAAGATCCATGGCACCAGCGCTTTCACGTCACCACCTTCGGGTGTCAGATGAACGTGCACGACTCCGAGCGGATGCGGGGGATGCTCGCGTCGCTCGGCTATGAGGAGGCGGAGAGCCGCGCCGAGGCGGATCTGATCCTCTTCAATACCTGCTCGATCCGCGAGTCCGCCGACAGCCGCTTCATCGCCCATCTGGGCGAGGCGAAACGGCTCAAGTCCGAACGACCGGAGCGGATCGTCGGCGTCGGCGGCTGCTGGGCGCAGTCGGTGAAGGAGGAGGTCTTCCAGCGCTTCCCGTTCGTCGACGTCGCCTTCGGGCCGGGCCAGATCCACAAGCTGGCCGAGTTCCTCAACTCCGACTCGCTGAGCGCTCAGGGCTACTTCGAGTTCGAGGACTTCTCCGGCCACCTGCCGACTCGGCGCGAGCGCGAGTTCCAGGGCTGGCTGCAGATCTCCCAGGGCTGCAACTGCGTCTGCTCCTACTGCATCGTCCCCACGACCCGCGGGCGCGAGGTCAGCCGCGACCCCTTCGAGCTGGCGGCCGAGGCGACCGCCCTCGCCGCCGACGGGGTGCGCGAGGTGACGCTGCTGGGTCAGAACGTCAACAGCTACGGACGGGACCTCCCCAAGGACCGCCGCATCGGCTTCGCCGAGCTGCTGGCGCGGGTCGACGCGATCCCGGGGATCGAGCGGATCCGCTACACCAGCCCTCATCCGAAGGACATGAAGGAGGACGTGATCCGGGCCCACGCTGAGCTCCCCGCCCTCTGCGAGCAGATCCACCTGCCGCTGCAGTCCGGTTCGAGCGCGGTGCTGAAGCGGATGCGCCGCACCTACGACCGCCAGCGCTACATGGATCGAGTCGCCTTGATCCGCGAGCACGTGCCCGACTGCGCGATCACCACCGACATCATCGTCGGCTTCCCCGGCGAGACCGAGGCCGACTTCGAGCAGACGCTGGAGGTGGCCGAGGAGGTCGGCTACGACGGCGCCTTCACCTTCGTCTTCTCGCCGCGGCGGGAGACCACGGCGGCGACGATGGACGGCCAGCTGCCGCATCCGCTCAAGGTCGAGCGAATGGAGCGGCTGCTCGAGGTGGTGCAGCGGCGGGCCAAGGAGCGGGCCCAGCGCTTCGTTGGGCGCAGCCTTGAGGTGCTCGTGGAAGGGAGCAGCCGAACCGATCCGACGAAGCTGCGGGGGCGGACTCGGCACGGGAAGGCGGTCAACTTCGAAGGGGTCGGGGAGCCCGGGGAATTCGTAGAGGTCGAGATTCAGGGTGCGACGTCGCAGACGTTGAGCGGGGTGTCGGCACTGCCCCTCACTCAACTTTTTCGGTGAGGTGACGGTTCTCGCGATCTTTGGGCCCACCGGGGTGGGGAAGACCGGGGTGGCTGTTGCGCTGGCTGAGGAGCTACGAGAACGTGGTGAGGATCCAGTCGCCATCTCCTGCGATGCGCTGCAGGTGTACGAGGGACTGGAGGTTCTGACCGGGGTCGCAAGCGAGGAGGAGCAGGCGAGGCTGGAGCACCGGCTGGTCGGGTTCGTGCCCGTCACCCGGGCGTTCAACGTCGGCGAGTACATGCCGCTGGCCCACGCGGAGGTGGATGCGGCGCTGGAGGCGAGGCGGACGCCGATCGTGGTGGGGGGGACCGGGCTCTACCTGCGGGCAGCCCTGGCCGAGCTCTCGCTGGTCAAAGCGCCGGCGGAAGCCCAGGACTCGGAGCTGTGGTCGCCGGTGACGCGGCATCCGACGAGGATTTTCGGCCTCGACATGGACCGGGCCCAGCTCTATGAGCGGATCGACGCGCGGGTGGAGGCGATCGTCGCCGCCGGGGCGGCCGCGGAGGCTCGGCGGGCCGAGGTGAAGCAGCCGTCGCGAACCGCCCGCAAGGCGCTTGGATTCGACGAGCTGCTCGCCGGCGACCTCGAGCAGATGAAGAAGCGCTCTCGCAACTACGCCCGCCGCCAGCTCACCTGGATGCGCAAGATCCCGAACCTGCACGCGATCGACCGCACGAACCTGAACGACACCCAGGTCGCCGAACAGATCGCCGACCGGCCGATAAGTCGTCCCTGACTCGACATTTCGGCCCATCGGCCGAGCAACTAGGCTCCCGCCGGTGAAATTCGAGAAGTGGCAGGCGCTGGGCAACGACTATCTGATCCTCGAGTCTCAGAACCTTCCCTGGGAGCTGAACCCGAAGCGGATCGAGTGGCTCTGCGACCCGCATTTCGGGATCGGCGGCGATGGGATCCTGCTGCTCACCCGCAGTCAGGAGCCGGAGTTCGTCGCCGATCTGAGGATCTTCAACCCGGACGGCTCGGAGGCCGAGCTCTCCGGCAACGGCGCCCGGGAGGCGATCCTCTACCTGCGCCGCCACGGCTGGACCGACGAGGACACCTTTGCGATCAGGACCGCGGCCGGGCCGATCGTGCCGACGATAACCGGCGAGCTGACCTGCACCGTGGACATGGGCAGGGCGTCGACCGCGTCGAAGGACTTCCCCTCCGGCGGCGAGGACGGCAGGGGGACGCTGAGCGCGGCGGGGCGGGAGTGGGACTTCCAGCACGTGTCGATCGGCAACCCGCAGTGCGCGATCGTCGTCGGCGAGGAGCTCGAGGACCTCGACCTTGGCGAGATCGGGCCCGGGATCGAAGCCAGCCCGCTGTTCCCCAATCGCACCAACGTCTCTTTCCTGGCGATCGAGGGAGATCGCGTCAGGGCGCGGATCTTCGAGCGCGGCGTGGGGGAGACGCTCTCGTCGGGAACCGGCGCCGCCGGCGCCGCCGTGACGGCCTACCTGCGCGGCGCCACCAGCCCGATCGTGGTCGAGCTCGAAGGCGGTGAGCTCGAGGTCGAGATCGGCGAGGGCCTGGCGGTCGGGCTGACCGGCTGGGCGGAGCCCGTCTGCGCCGGCGAGCTCTCCCCGGAGCTGCTGACCGCGCTCGCCGAGCTGGACGGCTAGATTTCCGCGCCGATGTCCATCTCTGACCCCTCAGTGCGCCTGGAGGCGATGCCTCCCTACATGTTCCAGGAACTGGAGCGGCGGATCGCGGAGAAGCGCGCCGCCGGCGTCGACGTGATCAGCCTCGGGATCGGCGATCCCGACCAGCCGACCTATCCCCACATCGTCAAGGCGATGCAGGACGCGGTCGCCGACCCGGCCAATCACCAGTACCCGAGCAACCGCGGCCGGGCCGAGTTCCGGCAGGCCTTCGCCGACTTCTACGACCGCCGCTTCGGCGTCCAGATCGACCCCGAGACCGAGGTGATCCCGGCGATCGGCGCCAAGGAGTGCATCTACAACCTCTGCTTCGCCTTCCTCGACCAGGGCGGCGTCGCGCTAGCCTCCGACCCCGGCTACCCGGTCTACACCGGTGGCCCGATCCTGGCCGGGGCCACGGCGGAGCTGCTGCCGCTTGATCCCGACCTCGGCTTCGCCCCGGATCTCAGCGCCGTCCCCGCCGAGGTGGCCGCCAGGGCCCGGCTGATGTTCCTCAACTACCCGAACAACCCGACCGGGGCGGTGGTCCCCGAGGGTTTCTTCGAGATGGTCGTCTCCTTCGCCCGCGAGCATGAGATCCTCGTCGTCCACGACAACGCCTACTCGGAGACGACCTACGACGGCTACGTGGCGCCCAGCTTCCTTGAGACGCCGGGTGCCAGGGAGGTCGGGGTCGAGGTCTTCTCGCTCTCCAAGGGCTTCAACATGACCGGCTGGCGCTGCGCCGCGATCCTCGGCAACGCCGAGGCGATCCAGACCTACTGGCGGCTGAAGACCAATGTCGACTCCGGCCTCTTCGAGGCGGTGCAGATGGCGGGCGTCGCGGCGCTGCAGGGCCCGCAGGGGCCTCTGGAGCGGATGAACGAGACCTACGCCCGCCGCCGTGACCTGGTCGTCGCGGCGCTGCGCGAGATCGGCGTCGAGGTGGCGGCGCCGAAGGGGACGATCTACGTCTGGGCGCCCGTGCCCGGCGGCCACACCTCCACCTCGTTCTCCGAGCTGGTCCTGGAAGAGGCGGCCGTGGTCGTCTCACCCGGGTCGATGTACGGGCCCAGCGGCGAGGGGTTCTTCCGCATCGCCCTGACCGCGCCCGACGAGCGCATCGAAGAGGCGGTCGAGCGGATGCGCGAGCACCTCAAGTAGCCGCTCAGCCCAGGCGCTTCTTCCAGTACCTGTCGAGGCCGCGCCACTGGTAGTCGACGGGGACCGCCTGCAGCAGCTCGGCGGCCGTCTCGGGGTCGACGCTCGCTTCGACCCGCTCGCGGTGGCGCCGTTCGTAATCGCCCTCCGAGAGCTCACGGGCCAGCTGGGCCTCCTCGCGCAGGCGCTCGCGGACGGCGGCGAGGTGCTCGGCGGGCTGCTCGACCGGGCCGAAGTGGGTCAGGGCGAGGCGCTCCGGCCGCCATGCCTCGACGATCCCGATCGAGTCCTCCCAGGTCTCGACGTCGATATCAGGCGGCGGCGTCGGCGGCACGATCAGGTCCGAGGGTGGGATGCGGACGGCGGCGACGTCGCCGACGAAGGCGGTGCCGCTGTCCTCGTGCAGGTAGCAGACGTGGTGGGAGGCGTGCCCGGGGGTGTAGGCGACGCGCATCCCGTGCACGGTCTCGCCGCCGCCGAGGACCCTCACGTTGGCCTCGGGCACCGGCACGATCTCGCCCCAGAGGCGCTCCATCGCGTCGCCGTAGAGCCGCTCGGCGCTGGCCAGCAGCTTCGCCGGGTCGACCAGGTGCGGGGCCCCGCGCTCGTGCACGTAGACCTCCAGCTCAGGCCAGCGACGCACCAGCGCGCCCGTCGCCGCGGCGTGGTCGAGGTGGATGTGGGTCAGCAGCAGCGCCCGCGGGCGCTCGTCGCCGAGGGCCGCCAGCAGAGTCGGCAGCGAGGACTCCGGGCCGGGGTCGACGAGGACGCCGTCGACCTCCCAGCAGCCGATCACCCGCGGGCGACCGAGGTGCTCGACGTCGATGACCCTCATCGAGGCGGGGTCAGGCGGCCGTGGCGGCCGGGATGCGGCCTTCGGCCTCGAGCGTCGCCCGCAGCCCGTCCTCGAGGCCGCGCGGCTCATAGCCGAGCTGACGTTTGGCCTTGCCGTAGCTGGCCCAGAAGGTGACGCCGTCGGCCGAGGAGATCAGCTCGCGCAGGTTCGGTGGCTGGCCCATGAGCTTGCCGACCAGGGGCCCGATCGGCGTCATCGCCTTCATCAGCGGCACCGGTACCGCGCGCTTGGGGGCCTTACGCCCGCTCACCTTCGCCACCACCTCGATCGCCTCGCGGACCGTGGTCGCCGGCCCGCTGATCACATAGGTCTCGCCCGTCACTCCCTTGTCGAGTGCGAGCAGGATGCCGTTGGCGATGTCCTCCACGTGGGAGAGGCAGATGCCGAGGTCGGGGAACGGCAGCAGCGGCATTTTCCCCGCCAGGAACTGATCGAGCAGCTGGCCGATCGAGGAGGTGTCGCCGGGCCCGTAGACGCCGCCCGGCTGGACGATCGTGCAGGGCAGGCCCTCGCCCATCATCCGCTTGGCGATCTGGTGTGCCTCCCACTTGGTTTCCTCATAACAGGAGGTGAAGTCCTTGCCGGGGTGCTGGTAGGACTCGTCGACGACCTTGCCGTCGGTGTTGCCGAAGATGCCGACCGTGGAGACGTAGACCACCTTGGCGATCTTCGCCTCGAGCGCCGCGGCGAGCACCCGCTCGGTGCCGTCGACGTTGGCCTCGCGCATCGTCTGTCGCTGGGAGGCCGGGATGCCGACCTCATACATCGCGGCGGCGTGGATGACGGCGTCGCAGCCCTCCATGCCGCTGCGGATCGCCTCCGAGTCGCCGAGGTCGCCGGCAACCAGCTGGCAGCCGAGCGCCTCGACCGCCTTCCCCTTCGCCGGGGTGCGGACCAGGCAGACGACCTCGTCGCCGCGCGCGCGCAGCTGGCGGACGACCTCGCCGCCGATGAACCCGGTGCCGCCAGTGACAAAGACCTTCACGACGCGTAACCCTATCCGGCTCGCGGACCCGTTGCCTACAATCCCCCTGAGTGCAAGGTTCGAGAAACGGTCGCAACACGCAGACGCGCCCCGGCGCGGACGGCGTCGGCGGCGCCGGGGCCTCGAACCGACGGGCGCGGCAGCGAGCACTGGCGATCGGCATCGTCGACGGGCGCGAGCAGGGCGATGCCCTCGTCGAGCTGAAGGAGCTGCTGCGCACCGCGGGCGTCGCCACGGTGGGGGTGGCGACCCAGCAGCGTCCCAAGCCCGACCCCGACCGTTACTTCGGCCGCGGGCGCCTGGCCGAGCTGAAGCAGGAGATCGCGGCCTCCGGGGCCAACCTGGTCGCCTGCGACGACGAGCTGGCGCCACGCCAGGAGCGCAATCTCGAGGCCGCCCTGGAGGTGCCCGTGATCGACCGCACGGCGGTGATACTCGACATCTTCGCCGACCATGCCCACTCGGCCGAGGGCAAGCTCCAGGTCGAGCTGGCCCAGCTCGAATACAACATGGCCCGCATGCGGGGGCTGTGGACCCACCTCGAGCGCCTGGGCGCCGGCAGGATGGACGGCGGCATCGGCACCAGGGGGCCGGGTGAGAGCCAGATCGAGACCGACCGCCGCCTCGCCCGCGATCGCATCTCGGCCCTGCGCCGGCGGCTGACCCGGCTGGAGCGCAACCGCGGCGTGATGCGGGCCCGGCGCGAAGGCTCCTCGCTGCCCCGCGTCGCACTCGCCGGCTACACCAACGCCGGCAAGTCGACCCTGCTCAACGCCCTCACCGGCGCCGAGGTCGGAGTGGGGGACAGGCTCTTCCACACCCTCGACCCGACGACCCGCAGCCTCGAGCTCTCCGGCCGCGACTACCTGCTGACCGACACCGTCGGCTTCATCGAGAAGCTGCCCCACCAGCTGGTCGAGGCCTTCAAGGCGACGCTCGAGGAGACGGTCCTCGCCGACCTGGTCCTGCACGTGGTCGATGCCTCCGCCTCCGAGGAGCGGCGGCTGCTGGACATGAAGGCCGTCGACGTGGTGCTGGAGGAGATCGGCGCCGGCGACAAGCCGCGCCTGCTGGTCCTCAACAAGGCCGACCTGCTCGACGCGGAGCAGCGCCAGCAGGCGACGCTAGCGCACCCCGGCGCGGTCCTCATCTCGGCCGCCGCGTGCGAGGGCCTGGACGAGCTGCGCACGCAGGTCGAGGCTGCCTTCGCGGAGACCCTGGCCGAGGTCGAGCTGCTGGTGCCCTACGCGGAGGGCGCGCGCCTGCACGAGCTGCATGAGGTCGCGGGGGAGCTGGAGCGGACCGAGCGCGAGGACGGGGTGCTGGTGCATGCCAAGGTGCCGGTGGCCGAGCTCCACCGGTTCTCGGATCTTGGGACCAATGGGGCTGGCGCGCTGGTTGACTAGGGTGCTCCGCATGGAGCTGCCGGTCGCAAAGCTGAAAGATGGTGCTCTTCTGCCGACGCGGGCGCATGAGGGGGATGCGGGGTTGGATTTGTATGCCTGCGAGGCGGCGCATATCGGGCCGGGGGAGCGGTGGGGGGTGGGAACGGGGATCGGAGTTGAGATTCCCGAGGGCCACGCCGGCCTGGTTCTGCCGCGTTCCGGCCTCGCCCGCGACCATGGCATTTCCCTCGTCAACAGCCCCGGCCTGATCGACTCGGGTTATCGGGGAGAGCTGCGGGTGCTCCTGCTCAATACCGATCCCGCCGAGACCTTCAGGGTCGAGGCCGGGGATCGCATCGCGCAGCTGGTGCTGGTCCCGATCGCCCTGGCCGCGCCGGTCGAGGCGGCGGCGCTGGCCGAGTCCGGCCGCGGCGACGGCGGCTTCGGCTCAAGCGGCCGCTGAATACCCCCTAGCGCGCCCCTGCCGCCTGGCGGGCGCTCTCGTGGGCCGCGGCCTCGAAGGCGTCCTCGAGCGGCTCCAGCTCCGGCCGGGCGCCGTAACGGCGTTCGAGCGCGACCGCGATCAGGTGGTCGGCGAGCCAGGCGTTCTTGGGCAGCAGCGGTCCGTGCAGGTAGGTGCCGATCAGGTTGTGGCGCCGCACCCCCTCGAGGCCGTCGCGGCCGTTGTTGCCGTTGCCCGCGACGACGCGGCCCAGCGCCGGCACGCCGGTGCCGAGATAGGTGCGCCCACCGTGGTTCTCGAAGCCGGCCAGCAACCTCGCGCCGGCGCCGAGGTCGGTCTCGATCGCGACGTTGCCGATCAGCCGCGGGCCGGCCTCGCGCACGGTCTCGAGGTCGACGAGCCCCAGCCCGGGCAGCGTCTCCTCGTCGAGCTGGTAGCTGTGGCCGAGCAGCTGATACCCGCCGCAGACGGCCAGCAGCACGGCGCCGCTCTCAACCGCGGCGGCGAGGTCGGCGCGCTTGCTGGCGACCATGTCGGCGGCGACCATGCGCTGATCGCGGTCCTGGCCGCCGCCGACGTAGAAGAGGTCGTGTGCGGCGGGGTCGACGGGCTCGCCCGGGCCGGCGCCACTGTGGACGAAGCCGATGCCGCGCCACTCGCAGCGCCGTTGCAGGAAGACGATGTTGCCGCGGTCGGCGTAGATGTTCATCTGCTCCGGGTAGAGGCTGAGCACGCGCAGCTCCATCAGGCCTCCTTGCCGAGGACGACGACGGTCGAGCCGACGTGAAGGTCGGTGGCGGGGATTTCGTGGCGGGCGACGGGGGTCAGCCCCGCCGTGGCCGCCTCATCCTCCAACTGCCGCGCCGGGAAGGTGCGGATGCGGACCTCGCTGGGCTCCTCGCTCAGCTCGCCGCCGGGGGAGACCGTCTGGCGCAGGCGGCGGATGACGATCTCGCCGCCGCCGATGAGGGCCTCGGTCGGCAGGCTGGAGTAGACCCAGCCGTCGACCTCGCGCACGTCGGGCAGCGGCGGCGGCGCGCCGTCGGGCTCCGGCATGTGCTCGACGATCGCCGCGGCGAACCGCCCTCCGGGTCGCAGCTGCGCGGCGACGCAGCTCAGGCAGGCGACGCGGGCGAAGCCGTCGGGAAGGAGCTGCAGCATCTGCATCGGCGCCAGCGCCAGCTCGACGTCGTCCTCGAGCTGGAAGTCACGGGCGTCGGCGACGATCGGCGCCAGCGGCAGCCCGGCCGCGCGCTCGGCCAGGCAGGCGATCAGGACCGGGTCGAGATCGACGCCGACCACCCGGTGCCCGCGCCGGGCCAGGTGCAGGGCGACGCGCCCGGTGCCGCAGCCCAGCTCGAGCACGGGCCCAGCGGCGGCGACGGCGTACTCCTCCCAAAGCGCCAGGTCAGCGCTGTAGGAGCCGCACTCGACGTCGTGCCAGATCGCCTCCTCGCTCATCGCCAGAACTCCCGTGCCAGGCCCCGCTGGGCGAGCAGCGTGCGCAGCTCCAGCAGGGCGGTGTAGGTGGGCAGGGCGAAGAGCCGGCCCGGGGCGGCGGCGACGGCCTGGTCGAGCGAGTCCTCGATCGCCGATACGACCACGATCGACTCGGTCGGCCAGCCGGCGTATTTGAGCCGCAGGGCCATTTCCGGCGCCCGCGTGCCGGCGCAGACGACCCGCCTCACCCCGCCCGCCAGCAGCTCGAAGTCGGCGTCCCAGATCCAGGAGACGTCACGGCCGTCGGCGATGCGGTCGTTGAGGGCGATCCAGAGGTCGACCGGCTCGCCGGCCGCCTCCAGCCGCAGCGTCCGCAGCACCTCGTTGGCGCCGGCGGGGTTCTTGATCAGCAGGATCGAGACCGGCACACCCGCGACCGCGATCGTCTCGACCCGTCCGAAGGCCGCCCGCACCTCACCCAGGGCCGTGGCGATCCGCTCCGGCTCCACGCCCAGCTCGAGGCCGGCCGCGATCGCGGCGAGGGCGTTGTAGACGTTGTAGAGGCCGGGCAGCGGCAACTCCAGCCGCAGCTCCCCGGCGGGAGTGCGGACAGTTGAGCTGGAGCCGTCCATGCCGTGCAGCTCGATCTTCGTCGCCGCCACCTCGGGACGCGGTCGCGCGGCACCGCAGTTGGGGCAGGCGTAGTGCCCGAGGTGTCCGACGAAGGCGCTCCGATAGGCGTAGGGGTGGCCACAGCGCCGGCAGTGCTTGGCGTCGAAGGCGTGCTGCAGCTCCGGCAGCGCCTGGCTCTCGTCCTCGATCCCGAAGTAGACGACTCCGTCGCGCGGGCGCTCCTCGGAGTCGCGGCCGAGGTCGGCGATCAGCGGGTCGTCGGCGTTGAGTACGAGGGCTCCGCGGCCGCTGCGCGCGGCCACCACCTGCGCCCACTCGTCGGCCAGGACCTCCATCTCGCCGTAGCGGTCGAGCTGGTCGCGGAAGAGGTTGCCGAGCACGATCAGGGTCGGATCGAGCTGCTCGACCACCCGCGGCAGCCAGGCCTCGTCGACCTCGAACAGGCCCTCCTGGCCATGCTGCTCGAGCAACGCCGTCGCCACGCCCCAGGTCATGTTCGAGCCGGCCCGGTTGTGGACCGGCCGACGGCCGTCGGCGGCGAGGACGGCAGCGATCATTCCCGCCGTGGTCGTCTTGCCGTTGGTGGCGCTGACGATCGTCGTGCCGCGGTCGAGATCGGCCCCGAGACGGGCGATCGCGTCGGGCTCGAGCCGCAGCAGCACCCGGCCCGGCAGCGTCGTCCCACCGCCCCGTCCGCTGGCCCTACTGGCGGCGCCGATCGCCCGCGAGGCCGCGACCTTGGCGGCGAAGAGCGGGCCTCGGCGTCCGCGTCTGGCGGTGGTGGGGCTCAAGCCGGGGCCGGGGCCGGCGTCAACACGCTCAGGGCCCGCGGAAGCACGCGCAGCGCCGCCGGCAGGTCGGTCAGGTGCTCCCCGTCGGCGTAGACGGGGAAGGGCCGGCTGGCGCTCAGCTCGAGGTGGGGGGCGCGGAAGACGCGCACGTCATCGCCCTCGATATGGGTCCCCTTGAACACCTTGGGCAGGTTAGCCAGGAAGCGCAGCTTGCCCACCGCGCCGATCGCGACGATGTCGAAGAGGCCATCCTCCAGGTCGGCGTCGGGAGCGATTCGCATGCCCCCGCCAAAGGTGCTGTTGTTGGCGACCGAGACCGAGTATCCGCTGAGGCGGATGCGCTCTTCGTCGACCCGGATCGTGAAGCGCGCGGGCTTCCACCCGACCAGGGTGCGAAACAGCGAGTAGACGTAGACGAGGTTGCTGCGAATCAACTTGACTTCATTCGCCCGCCGGTTGCATTCGGAGTCGAAGCCGACGCTGACGATGCCGAGGAAGCGCTTGCCGTTGGCCTCGCCGACGTCGATCCGGCGGCTGTGCCCGGCGAACAGGGTCGCCACGGCGCGATCGGGGTCGTTGGGGATTCCGAGCACCCGGGCGAGGTCGTTGCCGCGCCCGCCGGGCAGGATCCCGAGCGGTGTCTCCGATCCGGCGAGGGCACCGCCGATCGCGCCCACCAGCCCGTCGCCGCTCAGCACCACGGGGACCTCGCCGGCTTCGACCGCCAGCTGCGCCTGCTCGGCGCCGTGCTCTAGGCCCTTGGTCCGCTGGACCCGGAAGACCGCGCGGCGGGCGTCGAGGGCGGCCTCGACCGCGGGCAGCAACTTCAGCGTCTTCCCGCCCGCGGAGGCGGGGTTGACCAGCAGCGCCAGTGGCAGTCCCTCGATGTCCATCCGCCCGCAGCCTAGTCGGAGGGCGCCCGCCCATCGGGGCCGCGCAGGCGGCCGACGGAGAAGCTGCCGTCGCCGGCGGCGCCGGCGACGGCGATCTCCACTCCGTGCCGGCCCAGGCGCCGGCGCAGCAGCCACCCGCGCCGGCCGCCGAGGGCGTGCTGGCGGCTGCTGCGGGCCAGGATCAGCCATCCGCCCGGCCGCAGGACGCGGGCGATCTCGGCGACCGACGGCCGCCCGTCGGTCTGGGTCACCAGATCGAAGAAGTCGTCGGGGAAGGGGAGGGTGCCGGGCCGGCCGACCTTGAAGGCGACCCGTCCCTCGGGGTCGAGCCCGACGCGCGCCGTGGCCGCGCGGATCCGGGCCGGGGAGCGATCGACGCCTCGCACCCTGGCGGCCGGGAACTCGCGGGCCAGGAAGAGGGCGCCGTCGCCGTCGCCGCAGCCGATCTCCAGCACCCGTTCGGGTGCCGGCGCGATCCGCAGGGCGGCCGCGGCCAGGGGGGTCAGCGCGGGGACGGTCATCGGCCCGCGATCGTAAGCCCAGCCCGCTCCACTTGCAGGCACGCGGGCCAGCGGGTCGACTAGGCTTCCCCGCCGATGGGGGAGCAGGCCGACCGACGACCGATGATCCTCGCCGCCTTCGCGCTGCTCGCGATCGGCGTCGTCGCCGCGATCCTGATCTCGCGTGGCGGCGACGGCGACTCCTCGACCACCGCCGCGGCCAGCGCCAAGGGCTGCAAGCAGGTCGAGGCACCGGATCCGAAGCAGGTCTCGCTAAAAGCCCCGAAGCAGACCCTGAAGTCCGGCGAAGCGGTCACCGCGGTCGTCAAGACCAGCTGCGGGACCTTCGAGATCGGGCTCGACACCCAGCGCGCGCCGAAGACGACGAACTCCTTCGCCTACCTCGCCGAAGAAGGCTTCTACGACGGCCTCGACTTCCACCGGATCGTCCCCGGCTTCGTGATCCAGGGCGGCGATCCGCTTGGCGACGGCACCGGTGGCCCCGGCTACACCGTGGTCGAGAAGCCGCCGGCCCAGCTCGCCTACACCAAGGGCACTGTGGCGATGGCGAAGAGCTCGGCGGAGCCGCCGGGAAGCTCCGCGAGCCAGTTCTACGTGGTCACCGGAGCCGATGCCGGCCTCCCTCCGGAATACGCCCTGGTCGGCAGGGTGAGCGAGGGCCTCGACGTGGTCGAGCGGATCGGCAAGCTCGGGACGCCCAACGAAAAACCGAAACAGACGGTCCTGATCGAAAAGATCACGATCGAGAAGGGCTAGCCGGCAGGCTGGGCTGACCGGTGGCCAAGGTCAACCTAGGAGACCCAGCCCCCGACTTCGAGTTGGCGGGCACCGGCGGCAAGACCTACCGGCTGGCCGACTACCGGGGCGGCAACCTCATTCTCGCCTTCTATCCCGGCGACTCGACCACCGTCTGCACCAAGCAGTTCTGCTCCTACCGCGACCAGGGCGAGCGGCTGGACGCGCTCGACGCCGACGTGCTCGGCGTCTCGCCGCAGTCGGTCGAGTCCCACGAGCACTGGGTCAAGGAGCAGGAGCTGAACGTCCCCCTGCTGGCCGACGAGGACCTGGCCGTCAGCCGCCGCTACGGCGTCACCGGCTGGCTCGGGCCTCTGGCCCGCTTCACGGAGCTGGTCGACGTGCCCGGCGGCCGCTACGTGATGCGCTCGATCTTCGTCATCGACGGCGAGGGGATCGTGCGCCACCGCCACGTCTCCCGCACCGGCAGCACCTACGAGAGCGTCGGGGACCTCGAGCGGGCGCTTGCCGCGCTCGGCTGATGGCCGGCGCCGGGCCGGCGTCCTTCGCGGTCGGCACGGCGCCGACGATTCGCGGCGAGAGCGCCGGCACGGGGCCGCCGATCGTGCTCTGTCACGGGATCACCGCGACCCGGCGCTACGTCCACCACGGCTCGCGGGCGCTGGAGCGCGCGGGTCACGAGGTGATCGCCTTCGACGCTCGCGGGCACGGCGAGTCCGATCCCGCCCCCGCCGGCCAGGGTTATGGATACCCGCGGCTGGTCGGCGACCTGGAGCGGGTCATCGCCGCCCGGGCGGGGGAGGGGAGCCTGGTCCTGGCCGGGCACTCGATGGGCGCCCACACCGCGGTCGCCTACGCGCTCGCCCACCCAGAGCGGCTGGCGGGCCTGGTCGTGATCGGGCCGGTGTACATGGGCTCGGTGCCGGCGGCGTCGCTCGAGTACTGGGACGGCCTCGCCGCCGCGCTGGAGGCGGGCGGAGTGGACGGCTTCGTCGCTTACATCGACCGCCACCAGAAGACCGATCCAGCCTGGCGCGAGTCGGTGCTCGGCTTCACCCGCGCCCGCATGCTCCAGCACCGCCACCCCGAGGCGCTCGTCGACGCCCTGCGCGAGGTGCCGCGCTCGCGGCCCTTCGGGGCGATGGAGGAGCTGGAGGGGATCGGCGTCCCGGCCCTGGTGGTCGCCAGCCACGACGCCGCCGACCCCGGCCATCCCTATGCCGCGGCCGCAGCCTACGCGCAACAGCTGCCCCGGGCGCGCCTGATCAGCGAGCGGGAGGGGGAGTCGCCGCTGGCCTGGCAGGGGGGCAGGCTCTCCCGGGAGTTAGCTGCCTTTTACACCGAAGCTTTATCTTCATCACTATGAAGTTTCCGACCGAAGCCACCCTGCGGCGGGCGATCGCCTTCGTGGCGGCGCTGGGCGTCGGCGTCGCCACCTACATCACGATCGCCGATTCGGGCGGCGGCGCGCCGACCTGCCTGGCCGGCGGGGGAGGCTGCGAGACGGTCGCCAACAGCTCCTACTCGCACATCGCCGGGATCAACGTCGCCGTCTTCGGAATCGTCGGCTACCTCGCCCTGCTCCTGAGCGCCTTCTTCGCCAACGACCTGGCCCGCCTCGGCGGGTTCGCGACGGCGCTCGGCGGCTTCGGCTTCAGCGTCTACCTCACCTACCTGGAGATCTTCACGATCGAAGCGATCTGCCAGTGGTGCGTCGCCAGCGCGGTGCTGATGACGATCCTTTTCTTGCTCAACGCCACGCGTCTGATTGGCTACGCCGGAACCACCAGCGCCGCCGTGCTCGAAGAGAGCTAAGCGGCACCTACAAGGAAGGACAGATGAGCAACAAGCGGGAGAGGGAGAAACGCCGCGAAGAGCGGCTGCAGGCGGAATCGAAAGTCGACACCGGCGAGCGCCGAACCAAACTGCTCCAGATCGGAGCCGGCGCGGTCTTCCTCGCGATCGTCGCCGTGGTGGTGCTGATCGTCGCCAACTCCGGCGGCGACGACGGTGGCGACGCCCAGAACCTGCAGGATGTTGCCGCGGTCGACAGCCTCGTCAACGGGATCCCGCAGAAGGAACTGGTGCTCGGCAAACCCAGCGCGAAGGTCGAACTGATCGAGTTCGGAGACCTCCAGTGCCCGGTCTGCAAGGCCTACTCCGAAGAAGTGCTGCCGCAGGTGATCGAAAGCAAGGTCAAAAACGGCGAAGCGAAAGTCGTCTTTCACAACTACACGATCATCGGCCCGCAATCCGTGCCCGCCGGCGCCGCGGCGCTCGCAGCCGGAGCTCAGAAACGGGGCTGGAACTACCTCGAGCTCTTCTACCGCAACCAGGGCGAAGAGAACTCGGGATATGCCGACGACGAGTTCCTAACCGCGGTCGCCAAGGCCTCAGGGGTAAAGGACATCGCCCAGTGGAACAGCGACCGCAAGAAATACACCAACAAGGTCAAAGAAACGACCGAACAGGCCCAGACCTACGGTTTCACCGGGACGCCTTCCTTCGCGATCCGGGGCCCGAGCAGCAACGGCGTCGAACTGCTCGGCACTCCCAGCACGCCCGAGGAATTCGAAGAAGCCATCGACAAAGCCAGCTGAGCTCGTCGAGTTGACATAACCATCATTATCGTGCGTTGGGCCAACTCGCCGTGGCTCGGCTAACGACGACCGCGGGCAAGGCCGGTACTAGGAAGTCAGAACAGCGCTGCCGCGCACAAGCGGCTTGACGATCGGCGGCGCCTTCGGCGTCTGGCTTCGCTCGACTTTCCCCAGTCGGAATCCGGAGAGGGCGATCGATGCCACCGTGTCGCGATTGCAGTGGCAGCCATCGCCAAGGAAGCGCCAGGGCTTTTCCAGCCGGTCCTGCCAGCGGGCCAGACCCGGGTCATCGGCGCGGACGTGCTCGATGAAAAGCAGACGACCCCCGGGCTTCAGCACCCGCGCCACCTCTGCCAGCGCCGCCGCGGGGTCAGGGACCGTGCAGAGCACGAGGGTTGCCACCGCAACGTCGAAGCTTGAGTCCTCGAATGGCAGTCGTTCGGCGGGCACTTCGGCCACGCTTGCCGCCAGCGCCGAGCCCGCCAGCCTCCCCCGCAGTCGCTTCGCCATGTGGGGATCTGGCTCCACCATGGTCAGGTCCTCCACTCCCCCCGGATAGAGGTCGAGGTTGACCCCGGTCCCGGCGCCCAGCTCAACGACCCTCCCCCTCGCTTCCGTCAGCAGCTCGCGCCGCATCTGGCGCAGCCCCGCCTCCTCGGTCGCCCTCAGGCCGCGGTCGTACAGCGCCGCGAAGAGACGGCCCCAGGTCGCGTCGTAGACCTCGCCCATCGCTTACCGGGGTCCGCTCAGGCGGCGTCGCGCTGAGCGGGAGCCGCGTCCTCCTCGGAGCTGGGCACGCTGGCCGCGGCGCGCTCCTCGTAGGCGCGGCGGGCGCCATGATCGACCTCGAACATCAGCTTGTCGGCCTTCATGAACCTGGCGATCGCGTCGTTGGCGCGGCGCGGCAGCAGGGCGCTGATACGGGTCATGACCGCGTTGGCGCGCGGCACGAAGACGTCGAAGCGGCCGACTTCGAGCGCCTCGACGACCGCATCGGCGACGTCCTCGGCCTCGACCGGTTTGATCAGCCTCTGGCCGAGGCCGGCGGTGAGGTCGGTGTTGACCACGGTCGGCATCACGCAGTGGACTTCGACGCCGCTCCCGCGCAGCTCGGCGCGCACGGACTCGCAGATGCCGACCACGGCGTGCTTGGTCCCGGCGTAGGTGGCGATGCCGGGGAGCGCCGTCTTGCCCGCCTGCGAGGCGATGTTGACGATGTGGCCGTGGCCGCGTGGGCGCATCCGCTCGATCGCCAGCTGGGTGCCGACGATCACTCCGTAGATGTTGATGTCGAGTTGGCGGCGAATCGAGTCGTCGGACTCGTCGACGAGCGCGGTCACCGGCATGATCCCGGCGTTGTTGATCACCACGTCGAGCGTGCCGAGCTGGCGCTCGGCCTCGTCGGCGAAACCGGCGAAGGCGGCGCGGTCGGTGACGTCGAGCGGGAGCGCGATCGTGCCTCCCCCCAGCCCGGCGGCGGTCTTCTCGGCCAGCGCCAGGTCGATGTCGCCGATCGCGACGCGGCAGCCCTTGCGCACCAGGGCCGTCGCGGTCGCCTTGCCGATCCCCTGGGCGCCGCCGGTGATCGCCACGACCTTGCCGCTCAGTGAACGCCGCTCCTTCGCCATCGTGTCCTCCTCCTTGGTGCGGCGGGCCTCAGCTCGCCGGCTTGTAGACGGTGACCACGGCGGCGCCGCCGAGGCCGATGTTGTGCTGGAGGGCGATCTTGGCGCCCTCGACCTGCCGCTTCTCGGCATCGCCGCGCAGCTGCCAGGTCAGTTCCGAGCACTGCGCCAGCCCGGTCGCGCCCAACGGATGGCCCTTGGAGATCAGCCCGCCGGAGGGGTTGACGACGACGTCGCCGCCGAAGGTGGTCGCCTCCGCCTCGACCAGCTTGTGCGCCTCGCCCTCGGCCGCGAACCCGAGCGCTTCGTAGGTGATGAGCTCGTTGGCGCTGAAGCAGTCGTGCAACTCGCAGACGTCGACCTCGCCTGGGCGACTTCCGCCTCCGCGTAGGCGCGGTCGGCGGCCAGCTTCGACATGTCGGCGCCGACGATCGTCATGCAGTCGGCGTCCTCGGCGAAGGTCGAGGAGAGGTCGGTGACCATCGACTGGCCGGCGATCTCGATCGCGCGGTCCCAGAGATCGTGCTCGTCGACGTAGCGCTCGGAGGCGACGATCGCGCAGGCCGAGCCGTCGGAGGTGGGCGAGCACTGCAGCTTGGTCAGAGGGTCGTGGATCATCTTCGCCCCCTTGATGTCCTCCAGCGTGTACTCGTCCTGGAACTGGGCGTAGGGGTTGTTGACCGAGTGTTTGTGGTTCTTCCAGCCGATCCAGGCGTAGTGATCGGGGGTCGAGCCGTACTTCTGCATGTGGTCGCGGCCGGCGTTGCCGAACATCTGCGGCGCCGGCGGCGAGGCCTCGGGGTCGCGGATCTCGAACATCCGCGTCGCGTGTTTGTCGAGGGCGTTGGTGCGGTCGGTGTACTTGACGCCGAGACTGCCGGGCTCCATCTTCTCGAAGCCCAGCGCCAGGGCGCAGTCGACCAGTCCGCCCTTGACCGCCTGCCGGGCGAGGAAGAGCGCCGAGGAGCCGGTGGAGCAGTTGTTGTTGACGTTGACGACCGGAATTCCGGTGAGGCCGAGCTGGTAGAGCGCCCGCTGCCCGTAGGTCGAGTCGCCGTAGCAGTAGCCGGCGTAGGCCTGCTCGACGTCCTCGTAGGGAATGCCGGCGTCGGCGAGCGCCTTCTCCCCCGCCTCCTTGGCCCAATCCGGGTAGTCGCCCTCCTTGGTCCCGGGCTTCTCGAACTTGGTCATGCCAACGCCGATCACGAACGTGCGGTTGCTCAACTCTGGCTCCTCGGGTCTGCCGCCACCCGCGCGGCGGTTTGGCTGCGTAGCCAGGAATCTACCGGGCCGTGGCCCCCGATGGGGCCGCAGCCTTGATTCGCCGTGCTCGCCCTTCCCCCGGGTTGGGCCAGATCGCGAAGGCTAGGAAGGCGATGAGGATGCCGAGGGCGGTGCCGGTGACGCGCTCGTCGGCGGCCTGCCAGGCACCCTCGCCGAGGGTGTCGCTGAGGAGGACGACGTAGACCGTGATCGCCGCCGTGAACAGCGCGTACTGGACGGTGAGCAGGCCGAAGGCGAGCCCGGCGGCGACGGTGAGGATGGCGCCGTTGACGAGGTCCTCGCCGCGGAAGGCCTCGGCCGCGGCGGTGGCGACGATCAGGCCGAGCACGGTGCCGGCCGCGCGCAGGATCAGGCGCTTGTGGGTCTCGTCGATCTCCGGGCGCATCACGAAGAGGATGGTCAGCGGGATCCAGAAGCCGTGGACGCGCATGTCGAGCAGCCGGTAGAGGGCGACGCCGGCGGCGAGGGCGAGCCCGAAGCGGATCGCGTGGCGGGCCGTGGGCGAGCTCAGGGTCAGGTTCGCGCGCAGGGCGCGGGCGGCCGCCGGGCCGTTCCAGCCGCTCGCCTCGTCGTCGGCGGCGCGGTCGGCGCAGAGCCAGACCAGCGAGGACCAGAGCGCCTGCAGAAGGCCGCCCAGCGTCGCGTAGAGCAGTGCTGGCCAGGCGTCGCCGGGTTCGAGGAAGAGGCCCTGGGCGACCATCAGCGCCAGCGCGATCGAGAGGCCGAAGATCGCCAGCCGCAGCGAGACCGAGAAGCAGTAGCCCGCGGCGCCCCCGAGCAGGCCCAGCGCCAGCACCGCGAGCGGCGCCGACTCGCTGCTGAGGATGCCGAGCGCCGCCGCGATCCCGATCAGCGGCGCCGCCGCGGCCTGCCAGGCCGCCCGCGGGCCGGCGGGTGCGTCGAGGCCGGGGAAGCCGGCGAGCAGGGCGCCGGTCGCGATCGCGCCCTTGGTCGGCGAGTCGAAGCCGAACTCGATGACCAGCGAGAAGCCGATCGGGATTGCGATCAGGGCGCCGCGGCGCAGCGCCGGCCCGGGCTCGCTGGGCCCGATCGCGAACAGCGGCGAGGTAATCTCAGAGGTCTTGGTCAACGCGGTTCTCAGCTCCGATCCTGCCGCCGGTGTGGGCATCTTCGCCGCT
This sequence comes from uncultured Solirubrobacterales bacterium, assembly GCA_963762325.1. GTDB lineage: Bacteria > Actinomycetota > Thermoleophilia > Solirubrobacterales > 70-9 > VAYN01. The sequence continues at coordinate 21,515 of CAVXKQ010000015.1, forward strand.
CTCGCGGCGGGAGTCGTCTCCTTCCTCTCCCCCTGCGTGCTGCCGCTCGTCCCCGGCTACCTCTCGGCGGTGACCGGCGTCTCCGCGGCGGAGCTCGACGATGCCGGCTGGCGCCGCGTCCTCGGCCCCAGCCTGCTCTTCGTCGCCAGCTTCTCGGCGATCTTCATCCTGCTCGGCCTCACCGCCACCGGCCTGGGCTCGGCCCTGCAGGACCACAAGGAGCTGCTGACCAAGATCTCCGGGGCGCTGATCGTCGCCATGGGCGTCCTCTTCGTCGCCTCGCTCTTCATCACCCGCCTCAATCGCGAGTGGCACGTCGACGCGCTGCTCGAGCGCGCCGGCAAAGGCGGCCCGATCGTCGCCGGCGCGGCCTTCGCGATCGCCTGGACGCCATGCATCGGCCCCACCCTGGGCGCGATCCTCTCCGCCGCCTCGCTCTCGGACTCCGCCGCCCGCGGCGGCCTGCTGCTGGCCGTCTACTCGGCCGGGCTGGCGATCCCGTTCCTGCTGACGGCGGTCGCCTTCTCACGCATGACCACGGCCTTCACCGTCGTCAAGCGCCACTACCAGGCGATCGTCGCCGTCGGCGGCCTGATCCTAATCGCGATGGGCGTCCTGATCTGGACCGGCGAGCTGTTCCAGCTCAACGTCGAAGCCCAGAGCTGGCTCTCCGGCCTCGGCCTCGATTTCTGGAACTCGGTCTAGCCGTCAGTTGTTGACCGGGGCGGCGGTCTCGAGCTCTTTGCCGACCGCCTCGACGACCTCCAGGCCGTCGCCCTCGAGGTCGCGCGAGCAGACGATGCGAAAGCGCCCGGTGCCGATCTCGCCATCGGGCACGACCGGCAGGCCGCGGATCTGCTCCCAGCCCAGCCGCTCGACCTCGAACGGGTTCATCCGCACCTCGGCTGCCGGGAACGGGCAGTTGGCGTTGTGCTGGTCGATCGCCCTGGAGATCGCCTCCAGGTTCTTCGCCTCGGGGGAAGCCATTCCCCCGGCAGCCTAAAGGGTGGCGCCACTCAGGCCGATGGCGCTTTCGGGTCGGCCGGCGCCGATTCGAACCCGAGCAGGGCGACGGTCGCCGGGATCCCCGTCGCCTTTTCGGCGGCGAGGCGTTCGGCGCTCCCGGTCTGGATCTCGATGACGCGGTTCAGGGCCGCGCTGAGCACCTCGGCGACCTCGCCCCAGCCCCGCTCGTCGACGACCAGCGGCGTGCAGCTGAGGTGCCGGTCGGGACGGGAGTCGAAGGTCTCGGCGACGACCGCCGCCTGGGCGGCGTCGAGGGTCATCTTCAGCCCGGCGATGCTGATCCCGTCCTTGGCGGCGGACGAGAGCTGGCCCCAGATCTCGTCGGTGAAGAAGCTCCTGGTGGTGCCACGGTAGTAATGCTCGGTCGCCCCCCGCCGCTGGGCGGTGGTCACGAGCTCGATGCATTCGCATCGCTTCAGCACGTTGACGTGGTAGGAGAGCTTGTTGACCGGCACGTCCAGCTGGTCGGCGATTTCCTTCGGGCTACACGTGCGTTCGTTGAAGATCGCCAGGGCACGAGCGCGCAGCGGGTGGCCCAGCGCCCGCACGAGCCTGCCCTCGACAGCCTCACTCACCTGGCGCTCAACCTTCCTCTTCCCCGGCATTTCTTCCTTTCGAACGATCGTCAGCTTATGAACGTTCGAGTCTATTGCGTCCAAAGAAGTTTGGCGGCCTAAAGTGCGGAACTTTTGTAGTTTTTTCTCTATTAATGGAACCCGTCTGACTAAAGGCTAGGTCTATCCCCCGGCGCCTTCGGCGTCAAGCCGCGGCGCTGCTTCAACCGCGACTCAAAAGGGGGTGAGTGCATGACGATCGGCAAGGCGGACCACGCCATTCCAGTCCTTCAGGTCACGAAGCTGGGCTAATCGGTGCGCGGATCGCTCAGTCTCGGCTTGTCCGGGCTGGCGCATCCGCGCCTGCCCGTTCACGTCCCTACCTCCTCCTACGATCAGGGTATGGCCGCAGTGCGGACGATCGCCCATCTGGACATGGATGCCTTCTACGCGTCGGTGGAGTTGCGGCGCCGGCCGGAGCTGCGGGGCAAGCCGGTCGTCGTCTGCGGCTCGGGGCCGCGAGCGGTGGTGACGACCGCCAGCTACGAGGCCCGCGAGCTGGCCGGGATCCACTCGGCGATGCCGGCGGCGGTGGCGCGGCGGCGGCTGCCCGACGCGATCTACCTGCGTCCCGACTTCCCCGCCTACCGCGAGGCTTCGGCGCAGGTGATGGAGGTGCTGCGGGGCAACGTCGAGACGGTCGAGGTGGTCGGCCTGGACGAGGCCTACCTGGACCTGACCGGCCTCTTCTCGCCGAAGGCGACGATGCGGCGGGTCGCGGCCGAGATCCGCGCCGGTACCGGCCTCGGCTGCTCGGTCGGGATCTCCGAGAGCCGCATGCTGGCCAAGATCACCAGCGAGCTCGGCAAGCCGGGCGGCCTGGTGGTGCTCTCGCGGGAGGACGCGCTGGAGCGCTTCGCCGCCGAGTCGCCGGGCCTCGTTCCCGGCATCGGGCCCAAGACCGTGGTCAAGCTGGAGGGCATGGGGATCCGCACGCTGGCCGATCTGCGGGCGCGCGACCGCGAGGAGCTGGAGCGGGCCTTCGGGCCGCGCTCGGGAGCCTGGCTGCACGCGCGCGGCCGTCTCTGGGACGAGACCCCGATAACGGTCGCCCACGAGACCAAATCGCAGTCGGTGGAGACCACCTTCGACGTCGACGTGCGCCAGCGCGCCGAGCTGGAGGCCCACCTCGCCGAGCAGGCGGAGGAGCTCTGCCGCCGCCTGCGCACGCGCGAGCTCGAGGGCCGGACGATCGGGATCAAGGTTCGGCTTGACGACTGGACCAACGTCAGCCGCTCCCACACCGTCGCGGATGCCACCAACGACCCGGCCGTGGTCGGGCCCGTGGCGCTGGAGCTGCTGCGCGCCTACGACCCGCAGCGGCCGGTGCGGCTGCTCGGGGTCCGCGTCGCCTCCTTCGAGCATGACGCGGAAGAGGCCGAGCCAACCGGCGGTCAGCTTCAGCTCGGCCTCGTCACGACCTGAGGTCGTGGTTCCCTACGCACGTAGCTCGTGCATAAGGAACCGCGACCAGCCGACCGTGCGAAGATGAACCCTTGGCCGCCGACCGACTCACCGGGCTGGACACCTCCTTCCTCCACATGGAGCGGGCGGGCGCCCACATGCACGTCGCCTCGACCAGCATCTTCGAGGGCCCGGCGCCGACCCATGCGGAGTTCCGCGACCACATCGCCTCGCGCCTGCACCTCGTCCCGCGCTTCCGCCAGAAGCTGCGCTTCGTCCCCTTCGACCAGGGCCGCCCGGTCTGGGTCGACGACCCGCACCTCAACCTCGATTACCACGTGCGCCAGAGCGCGCTGCCAGCGCCGGGCTCCGAGGAGCAGCTGCGCAACCTGGCGGCGCGGATCTTCTCCCAGCAGCTCGACCGCAGCAAGCCGCTCTGGGAGCTCTGGCTGGTCGAGGGCCTGCGCGACGGCCGCTTCGCGATCATCGGCAAGAGCCACCACGCCCTGGTCGACGGCGTCTCCGGCGTCGACATCACCACCGTCCTCTTCGACCTCGACGCCGAGCCGCAGGGGTCGCCGCCCTCCTCCCCGCCCTGGCTGGCCCGCCCCGAACCGACCGACCTGAAGCTGCTCGGCGACGCCTGGCGGGAGCGCCTGACCAGCCCGCCGGAGATCGTCCGCGGCTTCCGCGCCGCCCTGCGCGGCCCGCGCCAGGTGCTGCGCGGCGTCGGCGCCACCTCGAAGATGCTCGGCGCCGGCATGGCGGCCCCCAGCAGCGTCTTCAACGTCGAGATCGGGCCGCACCGCCGCTTCGCGATCACCCAGGCCGACCTGGCCGAGCTGAAGCGCGTCAAGGACGCTCACGGCGGCACCGTCAACGACGTCATCCTCTCGATCGTCGCCGGCGGGCTCGGCAAATACCTGCGGGCGCGCGGCCACGACACCGACGGGCTGGAGCTGCGGGCGATGGTCCCGGTCAGCGTCCGCGCCGAAGAGGAGCACGGGGCGCTGGGAAACCGGATCTCGGCGATGATGGCGCCGCTGCCGGTCTGGTGCGAGGACCCGGTCGAGCGCCTGCGGATCATGACCGAGGAGATGGGCGACCTGAAGTCCTCCGGCCAGGCGGTCGGGGCCGAGATCCTGACCAAGCTGACCGACTTCGCGCCGGCCACGATCGCCTCGCAGGCGGCCCGCCTGCAGCCGGCCCAGCGCTTCTTCAACCTCGTCGTCACCAACGTGCCGGGGCCGCAGTTCCCGCTCTACGTGCTCGGCCGCCAGATGGAGTCGATCTTCCCGATGGTGCCGCTGGCCCGCCGCCAGGCGCTCTGCGTCGGGATCATGTCCTACAACGGCCAGGTCAACTTCGGCCTGATCGGCGACTACGACGCGATGGCCGACCTCGACAGCTTCGCCCTCGATCTCGAGGCGGCGACGGCGGAGGCCGTGGCGACGGTGCCGACCGCCAAGAAGAAGCGCGGCAGGGCCAAGGCCTCCTCCAACGGCGCCGGCGCCGTCGCCTCCGAGTCGCGCACCTAGCCCTCCCCGAGCGCCGCTGCTCCTAGCGCACGAGTCTGCCGCGGACCTCGAACGGGACCCGGTCGGTCAGGTAGCGCCAGTCGAGGCGGCGGGCGCTGAAGCCGTCGGCGCTGGCGTCGGCGTTGACAACGACGGCGCTGATGCGGCTGTAGCGGTGCGGTTCGCGCAAGCCGCACCGAGAGCCTGCCGCCGCCGCGGCTGTAGTCGAGCCGGGTGACCGTGCGCCCCTGGCGTTCGCCGTCGATGCGCGCCGACCAGCGCCAGGCCGGCGGCCGTCCCCCGCGGCGCCGCGGCGTCGACGACCACGGCGCGGCCACCGCGGGCGCGCACGCGCAGCAGCTCGAAGGTCGTGTGGTTGAGCAGGCGCGTCAGCGGCTGGCCGCTCAGCGGCAGCTGTCCCTGCCGCGGCATGTCCGGGTAGAGCCCGCTCTCGCGGAACCCCTCCCCCGTGCGCCACTCGGCGACGGCGGCGGCGAAGTGGAGCGAAGTCGTGGCCGAGGTCGGAGTGACCGTTGGCGCGGATCGCCGATTCGTAGGCGTCGACCGAGAAGCCCCCGGGGCGCAGCGTGGATCGCCCGCGCCCAGGCCTGGCGCACGATCGCCGGCGCCGTAGCGATGCGCCAGCCACTGGTTCCAGACCGCCGAGCCGTACTCCTTGATCGAGCTCGTGGTCAGCGGCGTGTCCCAGCGCTTCACCCAGCGGCGCACGTAGCGCAGGTAGTCGTCGATCGCCGTTGTAGACCTGGTCCTCCATCCAGGTCGCGCTGGACTCGGCGAACCAGGGGTCCTGGAAGGCGTCGTAGCCGAACTGGAGGATGTGGTTGTACTCGTGGGCGAGCGTCACCTTGAGGTCGAGTGACGGCGAGGTGCCGGGGAACTCGAAGGCGCTGTAGTCGTTGTCGAGGACCAGGTAGCCGTGAAGCCGCCGTGGGATCCGGTGCTGCTTGGTCGCCTGGCCGCGGTCGGGGGCCGCGTAGCCGAACAGTTCGCCGCCGATCTGGGAGAGGTAGACGTCGGTCTTGCCGTCGCCGCCGCCGATCGAGCCGTCGCTCTTCGGCTCGCGCCAGCCGAGCGTCTCGTTCTCGACCTCGTGGACGTATTCGGCGACCTCGAGCACCCGCTCGACGAAATCGGGGATGCCGTCCGCCGTCCGCGTCGGCCAGGCGAGGGTGCGTCGATCCCCTCGGCGACCCAGTGGACGCAGAAGTCGCGATCGCAGGCGGGCGAGCGCGGCGCCTGCGGAACCGTGTAGGCGTTGCGGTTGGGATCGGGGTCGTCGGTCGGCCGGCGGCGGTCTTCGGTCGGTCGCGGCTGCGGCGCGATGAAGGGCTTCTGGCTCGGCGAGGCGAGGCTGGGCGACGGCCGCCGAGAGGCCGCTCGACGCCGGCGCAGCGGCAGGCGCGGCGGCGAGCGAGCAGAAGCGCAGCCACCGAGAAACCGACCAGCTGGCGACGGCGGTCCCGCATCGGCGCGGAGCCTAGCGAGCGCCTCGGCCCGCTCCGCCCCCGCCGACGGCGATAATTGCCGGGTGACAGTCAGGCAGGAAACATGCGCATAGCCCTCGCCCAGATCGACCCCACCGTCGGCGACATCGACGGCAACGCGGCCAAGATCGCCGAGTGGATCGATCGCGCCCGCGGCGAGGGCGCCGAGCTGACGATCTTCCCCGAGCTCTGCCTTCCCGGCTATCCGGCCGAGGACCTCTACCTGAAGCGGCATTTCCTCGACGCCAACCGCCGCGCGGTCGAGGAGCTGGCCCGCGGGGTCGGCGCCGGGATGACCGTTCTGGTCGGCTTCGCCGAGCCCGTCGCCGGCGGCGGCGACTTCGCGCCACGCCCACAACTCGCTCGCCGTCCTCGCCGACGGCGGCGGTGCGCGGCGTCTACCGCAAGAACAGGCTGCCCAACTACGCCGTCTTCGACGAGCAGCGCTACTTCGTCCCCGGCGAGGATCCGATGGCGATCGAGGTCGGCGGCGAGCGGGTCGGGCTGACCGTCTGCGAGGACGTCTGGGTGAGCGGTCCGCCGGCCCAGGCGGAGGCCGAGCAGGGGGCGAAGCTGATCGCCAACCCGTCGGGCTCTCCCTACCACCGCGGCAAGGGGAAGGAGCGCGAAGCGATGTTCGCCGAGCGCTCGCGCGCCTACGGGACCTACTTCGCCTTCTGCAACCTCGTCGGCGGCCAGGACGAGCTCGTCTTCGACGGGCAGAGCCTGGTTACCGATCCCAGCGGCAACGCTGATCGCCCGCGCCGCCCAGTTCGAGGAGGAGCTGCTGGTCTGCGACGCTGCCCGGCGAGCGGGCGGCTCCCTGGCCGAGCCGCTGGCCGACCTCGACGAGGTCTACGCCGCGCTGGTGCTGGGGCTGCGCGACTACGTCGCGCAAGAACGGCTTCCGCCACGTCGGCGTCGCCCTCTCGGGCGGCATCGACTCCGCCCTGGTGGCGATGCTCGCCGCCGACGCGGTCGGGCCCGAGCGGCTCAGCTGCGTGGTGATGCCGTCGCCTCATTCCAGCTCTGCAACCCAGGAGGACGCGCGGACTATCGCTCGCCAACCTCGGCTGCGAGCTGATCGAGATCCCGATCGAGCCGATGATGGACGGCTACGAGCGGGCCCTGGCGGGCCTGCTCGGCCCCGGTGCGGGGCCGGCCGGCGAGGAGGCGCCGCCGCGCGACCCGGCACGGCCCTCCGAGCCCGACCTGGCGGCGGAGAACATCCAGGCGCGGATCCGCGGCAACCTGATGATGGCGCTCTCCAACCGCCACGGCTGGCTGGTCCTGACGACCGGCAACAAGAGCGAGATGTCGGTCGGCTACGCGACCCTCTACGGCGACATGGCGGGAGGCTTCGCGGTGATCAAGGACGTGCCGAAGGGGCTCGTCTACGACCTCGTGCGCCGCCGCAACGAGCGCGCCGGCAGCGAGCTGGTGCCGGCTGCGGTGATCGAGCGGGCGCCTTCGGCGGAGCTGCGCCCCGACCAGCTCGACAGCGACTCCCTCCCCCCTACGACCTGCTCGATCGCATCCTCGAGGCCTACGTCGAGCGCGACCAGGGCCGCGAGGAGATGATCGCCGCCGGGCTGCCGGCCGAGACCGTCGACGAGGTGATCCGCCTGGTCGACCGCGCCGAGTACAAGCGCCGCCAGGCCGCGCCGGGGATCCGGATCACGCCGCGGGCGTTCGGCAAGGACCGCCGGCTGCCCATGACCAACAGGTTCGGGGCTAGGCGAGTCCCGGTAGGGGTTTCGCTTAACTTTTTCGAGGAGTCGCCGTGGTCGTCCGAGGAGGGCGGCGGCGAAAAAGTACAAGACGCTTCACCCCTACCGGGACTCGCTCTGGTGACTCGGAAGCGGTCGGATGGCGATGGTCATCTGCGCCAGGGCACAGAGGCGGCCCTCGCCGTCGACCACCTCGGCGTCCCAGACCCAGGTGGTGCGGCCGCGGTGGCGGGCGGTGGCCTTCACTTCGGCGCCGCCGGCGGTGATCGGGCGGATGAAACTGACGCTGATCGACTGGCCCATCGCCATCATCCCGTCGCCCATCGTCGCCAGGGCCGTCGCCCGCGAGCAGATGCTCTCGACCAGGGTCGAGAGGACGCCGCCGTGCAGGAGGCCGACCGGCTGGCGCAGCTCGTCGCGCAGCTCGACCCGGACGCGGGCGTGGCCGGGCTCGTCGTCGAGCCATTCGGTGCCCACCAGCTCGTCGAAAGGGGAGCGCAGTCCACGCGGGTCGTCGGCCATGACCGCGAACCCTATCCGCGGCGAGATTAAGCTTTCGCGACCCGTGCCCGCGGGCGGACGCCCCAGGGGTCGCGCCACGTAGGGTTTGCCTCCGGATGGCGCTCAGCGACGATCAGAAAGCGATGCTGCGCCTGCTCGCCCAGCGCGAGCAGGGCTACGACGACCTCGCCGCCCTGATGGGCCTCAGCGTCGAGGAGGTCAGGGCCAAGGTCAAGGACGCGCTGGCCCAGCTGGAGGCGGAAGGAGAGGCGCCGCCGCCGGCTCCGGCCGAGCCGCCTGCCGCCGTGGAGCCACCTCCGGCGGCGCCAGAGCCCCAGGCGGAGCCCGTCGCGGCGGAGCCGCCGCCTCCACCGCAGCCCCCCGCGGCGCCGCCTTCCCAGCCGCTGGATTCCAACGCTCCCAAGCCTCCCAAGGCCCCCGCGGCGTCATCAGGGCGGCGGAAGGTCTCAATGCCAAGCAGCGACGGCGCCCGCGCCGCGATCGTCGCCGGGGCCCTGGTCGTGGTCGCGCTGATCGTCGTGCTCGCCCTCGGCGGCGGCGATGACTCCGACAGCGACACCACCGCATCGGGTGACGGCACGACCGCCCCCGCCGAAACCACCAGCGCCGCCGCGGCAAGTGGCAGGCAAATCACCCAGGCGGTTCTCAGTCCGGTCGACGGCGGCAGCGCCAAAGGCCTCGCCGCCTTTGGCCGGGTCAAGGACTCGCTCGCCCTGCAGATCGAAGCCTCCGGCCTCGAGCCGACCGGCAAAGGCCAGTCCTACACGGTCTGGCTCTACGAGTCGCCGCAGAAAATGCTGCCGCTCGCCTCGACCAGGGTGCCCGAGTCGGGCAAGATCGCCGCCCAGGTGGAAGTCCCGACCGAAGTGCTCGCCTACCTCGCCAACGAAACCTTCGATCAGATCGACATCTCCCTCACCACCGACGCCACGCTCAAAGCCTCGCTCGGCAAGGCGACCCGGGAAAAGAAGGCGCCGGCCTACACGGGCACCGACGTCCTGCGCGGCAAGATCGTCGGCCCCATCATCGGCGCGGCGAAGAAATAGCGCTCGGCTGACGCGGCCAAGTAGGCCAAGGACGCAGGGAGCATGGCGTGCTCTGCACGCGAGCGACCGAGGACGCCGGCATGCGCCGTGCCGCGTCAGCCGAGGAGCTTGCCGGGGTTCATGATGCCCGTGGGATCGAGCCGGTCCTTGACGGCTTGCAGGACATCGAGGCCGGTCCGCCCCACCTCCGCCTCCATGTAGGGCGCGTGGTCGCGGCCGACGGCGTGGTGGTGGGTGATCGTGGCGCCGCAGGCGACGATCGCCTCCGAGGCGGCGGCTTTGACCCGGCGCCACTGCTCCAGCTCGGCGCCGTGGCGCGAGCGGGCGATGAAGGTGAAGTAGAGCGAGGCGCCGTCGGCGTAGGCGTGTGAGAGGTGGCAGAAGACAAGCCCCGGGGTCCCCTGGCCGGCGAGCGAGTCGCGGATCGCGGCCGCGACCCCGCGGTGCAGGTCGTCCAGCCGGCTCCAGGTGTGCGAGGTCTCCAGCGTCTCGACCATCGCCCCCATCTCCATCAGCGTGTCGCGCAGGTAGGGGCCCTGGTAGCGCCCGTGCTCCCAGGAGCGCCCGGCCGCCTGGCCCAGGTAGGCGGCGCCCCCGGAGCGCAGGGCGCGCACCGCGAGCGCCCGCCGTCGCGCCACCGACTCCTCCTCGCCCTCGTGGCCGACGATCATCAGGGCGCCGCCGGCGCGCCGGCGCAGCCCGAGGTAGCCACCGAAGAGCCTGCCGGCGGCGCCTCGCGGGCCCGAGAGGGCGAGCGAGCCCTGCGTCTCCTCCTCGTCGGATACGCGGATTACGTCCGGCAGGCCAGGGCCCTGGGCGAGGGCCCGGACGATCTCGGCGCCGGCCTCGAAGCTCGCGGCCATCCAGGCCTCGTAGCGGCGCACCGCCGGCGCCGGGCGCACCCGCACGGTGACGTCGGGGATGACCCCGAGCACCCCCTCGGAGCCGATCGCCAGCTCCCGCAGGGCGGGGCCCGCCGCCGTGTGCGGGGTTTCGAGCGTCTCCAGGTCCCCGGCGGGGGCGAGCAGGCGGATCGAGCTGACCAGGGCGTCGAAGCGCCCGTAGCCGCTGGAAGCCTGACCGGCGGAGCGGGTGGCGGCGAAGCCGCCGATCGTCGCGTACTCGAAGGACTGGGGGAAGTGGCCGAGGGTGAGGCCGTGGCGCCCCAGCGCCGCCTCCGCCTCGGGCCCGCGCAGGCCGGCGCCGAGGCGGGCCGTCAGCGAGCGGCGATCGACGTCGACGTCGCGCAGGGCGCCGAGGTCGAGGCTGATCAGGCGCTGGTGGGCGCCGCGCAGCGGCTCGACGCCGCCGACGACGCTGGTGCCGCCGCCGAACGGCACCACCGCGACTCCCTCGGCCGCGCAGACGTCGAGCAGGCGTCGCAGCGCCTGCGCGTCGGCTGGCACCACGACCGCGTCGGGAGCCGCCTCGAGGGCGCCGCCGCGCATCCTCGCCAGGTCGACGTAGCCGCGGCCGCTGGCGTGCCGCAGGCGATCCTCGTCGGCGCCGAAGACCGCCTCCGCCCCGACCGCATCCGCCAGCGGCGCCGGCAGCGGCTCGGCGGCGGGCAGCGCGAAGTCCTCCAGTCGCCGGGCCAGGGGCCATGGCTCCAGCTCGCCGATCCGCTCGCGCAATACCGCCAGCGCCTCGGCGTCCAGCTCCGGCGCAATCGCCGGGTCGCCCCACCCCCACCACTTCGAGTCCCGCCGCGGCTGTCCCACACTCACCATCCTCGCTGGGGCGACTTTCTGGTGCATAGCGACAGAAAGTCGCCCCACCCGCTCACGTCAGCGCCCGCTCGATGCCGTCGAGGGCTTCCTCGAGGATCGCTCCCTGGCCGCGCCGCATCATCGGCGAGCCCAGTCGCGAGAGGCCCTTCAGGGTCTGCACCGAGCTGAGGTCGACCTGGGTGCCGGCGTCGCGGTCACGCAGGGCGATCTCGACCTGAGAGCTGCGCAGGTGACGGGCGAACGGCGTCCCCTCCAGCTCCTGCTCCCAGACATAGCGCTCCCCCTCGGCCGAGCTGAGGCAGCGGTAGTCGGCCCGCACTCCCCTTCCCTCGCTCGTCTCCAGCACCTTGGTCCACTGGCTGCGGCGCCCGCCGCTCTTTTGCTCGACGTTCTCGACCCTGCTTACCCGCGGCCACCAGCGCGGCAAGTTGTGAGGATCGGAGACCAGCCTCCATGCCTCTTCTCGCGGAGCAGAGATCATTCTTCTTCGAGTTACGCGAGACATGGACTAGGGCGGCGAGAGGCAAGGACGCAGGGAGGGTGGCGTACTCTGCACGCGAGCGACCGAGGACACAGCCAGACGCCGCCTCTCGCCGCCCTAGTCGCCGGCGAGGCGGCGGAGGTCACGGACGAGCAGCAGGTGCTTGAGGTGACTGACCGTCGCGGCCAAGCTTTCCAGGCTCTCCAGGGCCTCCTTGCGGCGGTCGGGGTTGCGGGAGCGCAGCGATGGTCCCAGCAGCGCTTCCAGCAGGTTCGCCTCGCGGTCGGCGGAGGAGCGGAAGACGCGCAGGTTGCGGGCGCCGACCCCGACCCGTGAGAGTTCGTTGGCGGCGCGGACGATCTCGCGGTCGGTCTCGTCGTAGACGGTCTTGCCCTCGCGCTTCTCCGGCTGCACGATGCCGAAGTTCTCCAGCTCGGCGATCAGCTCCTCGCGGGCGCCGGTCTCCTCGACGACCTCTTCGAGCGTCAGGTAGGCGCGCGAGGTGTCGACCAGGATCGCCCGCCGGCCGGGGCCGCCGTTGGGCTTGCGATCGGCTTCGCCGAGCACGAGGTCGCCGCCGCCGGCCAGCTCCTGGCGGATCACCCGCAGCGGCAGGAACTCGTCGCGCTGCAGCCGCAGGATCGTCCGCAGCCGCTCGACGTCGGACTGGCTGTAGAGGCGGTAGCCGCCGGAGGTGCGGCGGGGGCTCAGCAGCTTCTGGTCCTCGAGATAGCGGATCTTGGAGATGGAGACGTCGTCGAACTCGCTCTGGAGGATCTTGCAGACGGCGCCGATCGTCAGCGCCTTGCGGGGACGGGTGGCGGATTGAGGCGGTCGGGCCGGCTGTTCGGAGACGGCCATGCCTCAGCGCTCCAGGTAGCTGAGCTTGTACTTGCCGACCTGGATCTCGTCGCCGTCGGCAAGGCGGTGGGACTCGATCCGGCGGCGGTTGACGTAGGTGCCGTTGAGCGAGCCGAGGTCGTCGATGTAGAGCCCGTCGCGGCGGCGCACCAGGAGCGCGTGGTTGCGGGAGACGGTGACATCGTCGAGGAAGACGCCGGCGTCGGGGCTGCGGCCGATGCTGACCCGGTCCTCGTCGATGCTGAAGCTCTCCCCGGCGCGGCCGCCGCCGGCGCGGATGACCAGCGCCGCGCCCGCCGCCTCGACCACCTCGTCGATGTCGACCGGCTGCATCTCGCCGGTTTCGTCGACGGTGTAGGTCATCGTCGTCGGATCGTCGCCGGACTCCGCCGGCCCGCCCAGATAGGCGCCGCACTTCTGGCAGTAGTTGGCTCCCTCGGGGTTGGCGAACCCGCACTCGGGACAGTGAACGGCCACGGCGGTCCTCCCTCCGCTCAGGCGGCGGGCTCGTCCTCGGAGGGGCTCTGCGCTTTGCCGGCGAGGATCTCGGTCAGCTGCGCCACGTCGTCGCCGGAGAACATCGTGTCGCCGCGCTCGTGTTTGTTCCGCAGGCGGTTGACCAGCTCGGCGCGGAGGATGTCGATCTTCCCGTGCAGGACCCGTCGCTTGTAGGAGATCTCGTTCTCCTCCTCCGTGAGCTTGTCGATCAGGTCCTTCAGCTCCTTGTCGCCGAGGGAACCCAAATCGGGAAAGGTGTCCTCCATCTCGCTCCTTAGTTGAAGGAGGCGCTGGCCCCCGTTTGCGCAGGCGACGATTATAGGTCGCCCCGCCCTCAAGGTTCAAGTGCAGGTTGAAGGTTTCGCGTTTCTGGGGGTCAGCTTGCAGCGCGGGCGCGCACGGCGCGGATGCCGGTGCGGGCATAGAGCACGGTGGCGAGGATCGCCATCGCCGTGCCCCAGACCACCAGCGCGGTCGCCACCCAGCCCGGGGCGAAGAGCGCCAGCCAGATCCCCCCCATGATCGGGAAGACCGAGATCCGTCCCGGCCAGTTGACCTCGATGTCGACCCCGTGCCGCAGGCCGAACTGGGCGAGGAAGAGCATCGCCAGCTCGCGCAGCGCGAGCACCGCCAGCAGCCAGCGCGGCAGCAGCTCGAAGCTCCAGCAGACGACGGCGCCGGCGAGGATCGTGAGGCGGTCGACCAGTGGATCCAGGAGCGCGCCCATGCGGCTGTACTGACCGGTGACGCGGGCGAGGAAGCCATCGAGGTAGTCGCCGGCGGCGATCGCCCAGAAGACCATCGCGGCGCCAAAGGAGGTGCCGTCATCGCTGGCGTAGGCGAGGAGGAGGAAGACCGGCAGCCCCGCCAGGCGGATGTAGCCGACCAAGTTGGGGATCGTCCAGGGGTTGAGCGGCTCCCCCCTGCGGGTCCGCTGCGGTTTCGGGCCGCTGCGGTCGAGCCCGAAGAGGCGGCGCACGCGGCCGCGGCCGAAGGGGGCGCGGCTAGGCATCGATGCGCTGGAGAAGCGACAGCGCCCGTGCGGCGGCCTCCTCCACGGGCAGCTCGTGCTCGGTGCCGGAGCCGCGCTCGGAGGCCTCGACGACGCCGTTGGCGAGGCCTCGGCGACCGACCACGATCCGCAGCGGGCAGCCGAGCAGCTCGGCGTCGGTCAGCTTCTGGCCGGGGCCGGCGTCGCGGTCGTCGTAGAGGACCTCCCCCCCGGCCTCCCGCAGCTGCTCGTAAATGCGGTCGGCCGCCTCCCGCTCCGCCTCGCCGGCCTTTGCCAGCGAGACCAGGTGCACCTGCCATGGGGCCAGGGCCCGCGGCCAGACGATGCCACGCTCGTCGGCGCGCTGCTCGATCGCCGCCGCGGCGATCCGCGCCGGCCCGATCCCGTAGCTGCCCATGACGATCGGCTTCTCGACCCCGTCCTCGTCGAGGAAGGTCGCCCCCAGCGGCTCCGAGTACCGGGTCCCGAGCTTGAAGATGTTGCCCACCTCGATCGCCGGCTCGATCGCGATCGCACCGCCGCCGGGGGCGGTGTCGCCGGCCTCGACCGTGCGCACGTCGAGCTCCTCGAACTCGAAGTCGCGGCCGGGCGCGACGCCCCGCAGGTGGGTGTCGGCCGCGTTGGCACCGCAGACGAAGGAGTCGCCGACGATCGCCGCATCCTTGACCACGGGGACCTCGGCTCCGACCGGGCCGATGTAGCCGGCCGGCCCGATCTCGGCGGCGATCTCCTCGGCGCTGGCCTGGCGAAAGTCGGCCCCGAGGGCGTTGCGCAGCTTGATCTCGTTGAGGCGGTGGTCGCCGCGCAGCAGCACCATGACCATGCCCCGGCCCTCGACGACCGCCGGCAGCGCCTTGATGAAGGCGCCGGCGGGCAGGCCGAGCTCGGCGCCGACCTCCTCGACCTTGGCCAGGCCCGGCGTGGAGACCGGCTCCGGCGCGCCCAGCGCCGGCGGCAGCTCGATCGGCTGCGCCTGGGCCGAGGCGACCTCGACGTTGGCCGCGTAGCCGGGCGCCAGCGCCACCTCGTTCTCGCCCGCGGCACAGGGGGCCATGAACTCGTCGGCGCCGGAGCCGCCCATCATCCCGACATCGGACTCGACCCGGTGCCAGCGCAGCCCGCAGCGGTCGAGGATGCGCTCATAGGCGCCGGACTGCAGCTCGTAGGAACGCGCCAGCCCCTCCTCGTCGCGGTCGAAGGAGTAGGCGTCCTTCATCGTGAACTCGCGGGTGCGGAGCACGCCGGCGCGCGGCCGCGGCTCGTCGCGCTCCTTGGTCTGGATGTGGAACAGCATCAGCGGCAGGTCCCGATACGAGCGCACCTCCCGCGCCACGTGGTAGGTGACCGCCTCCTCATGCGTCATCGCCAGGACCATCGGCGACCCCTTCCGATCCTCGAGCTTGAACAGCTCGTCGATCGCGTACCGCCCGGTCTTCTCCCAATTCTCAGCAGGCTGCAGCACCGGCATCAACATCTCCTGACACCCGATCCCCTCCATCTCCTCGCGAACGATCCCCTCCACCTTCCGCACCACCCTCCAGCCGGCGGGCAGGTAGGTCCAAAGTCCCGCCCCAAGCTGGCGAATCAGACCAGCCCGCACCATCAGCTTGTGCGAGACGGCCTCCGCATCCGCGGGCGCATCCTTCAGCGTCGGAACAAATGCTTGCGAGAGTCGAGTCACCCGTGAAACCTATCCGCTGCGCGAGCGGCGCCCGGCGGGGACCCGATGCTCAGATCTCTTTCGTCACTCAAGAGCGCCTCACCGGCGCCGATACCTACCGGGCCGATGACCCCGCGTCAGCCACTCGGAACCCTCTGCGACTGGGAGGAGATCGCCGATCTGGGGTGGCGGACGCTGCTGCTGGGCAACGGGATGTCGATCAACGTCTCCCCCAGGTTCGGTTACGAGTCGCTCTACAAGGAGGCCACGGATGCCGACTTCGAGGACGGCCTTGGCGACAACGAACGGGCGATCTTCGATGCCTTCGAGACCACCAACTTCGAGGTGGTGCTGGCCAAGCTCCGCGATGGAATCGCGCTGGCCGAGGCGACCGGCAAGGGGACGCGGGCCTACCGCAAGCGCTTCAAGGAAGTCCAGGCAGCGCTGGGGCGGACCGTGCGCCACGTCCACCTCGACTGGGTGGACCTGCCCGACGAGACGCTTGCCCTGATCAAGGAGGCGCTTGGCGACTACAGGCGGATTTTCAGCACCAGCTACGACCTGCTCGCCTACTGGGCGATCGTGCACGAAGACGAACCCCGGTACTTCTGCGACTGCTTCTGGGCCAACGACCGCAACGAGTTCGACCCCGAGGACTGCGAAGTCTGGCCGGGCTACGTCCCCGTCTACTACCTGCACGGCGCGCTTCACCTCGTGGTCGAGGGATCCGGCGTCACCCGCAAGCTGGTCAAGGAGAACGGTCCGCTGCTGAGCCAGTTCGGTCAGCCGATCGAGGACGATCCCAAGGCCCGGCCGCTGCTGATCTCCGAGGGATCGGCCCGGGACAAGCTGCGGGCGATCGAGGGCAACGACTACCTGGCCAAGGCCTACGACCAGCTGAAGGAGAAAGACGACAAGCCCCTGCTGGTCTTCGGCCACTCGCTGCGGGAGCAGGACCAGCACCTGATCGACGCGATCAATGCCAACCCAATCCGTCCCGTCGCGATCTCGATGGTTGCCGGCGAGGAGCAGGAGCTGCGCGACGAACAATCGCGGATCTGGGGCAAGCTGCGGACCAAGAGGGTCTACTTCTACAACGCCGCCACCCACCCCCTCGGCCTTCCCGAGCTGCGGGCCGAGGGCAGCTAGGCGCGGGTGAAGCGGCGCCCAGCGGTGGGCGAAGCCTCCTCGTCGAGCAGGACCTTGTCCGACTCCCCCCGCTCGACCGCTTCCTTCTCCATCTGCGCGATCTTCTCGGGGGTCAGGTCGCCGGCGTTTTCCTGCTCGATGTTGGCGACCCACTCGGCACCCTCGCGCGACTCGGCCTCGTCGAACTCGACCTCGCCGCCGCGGTCCAGCGACTTGTCGATCTCCTCGAACAGGGTGTCGACCAGCTTCTCCTGCGGAACCTTCCGCAGCGGCTTGCCCCCGGCAAAGATCAAACCCTCGTTCTTGGCGCCGGCGATGCCGAAGTCGGCGTGGCTGGCCTCGCCGATACCGTTGACGGCGCAGCCCAGCACCGCCACCTCGACCGGCTCGGCGTAGCTTTCCAGCCGCCGCTCGATTTCCGCCACGACCGAGTCCATGTCGAACTGTAGGCGGCCACAGGTCGGGCAGGCGATCAGGACCGGGCCGCGCTCGCGCAGCTGCAGCGCCTTGAGGATCTCCCAGGCGACTTTGACCTCCTCCTCGGCGTGGAAGGTGGAGAGGCTGATCCGGATCGTGTCGCCGATTCCGTCGGCCAGCAGGGTGCCGAGACCAACCGCCGATTTCAGCGATCCCGCCCATTTCGTCCCGGCCTCGGTGATCCCGAGGTGCAGCGGGTAGGGGATCCGCTCGGCGAGAAGGCGGTTGGCGGCAATCGTGTTGGGCACGTTGGTCGACTTGATCGAGACCTTGAAGTTCTCGAAGTCGAGGCTCTCCATCAGCTCGGTGAACTCGACCGCGGCCGCGACCAGCGCCTCGACCGGCGCCTCGCGCTCGAGCTCGTGCAGGTGCTTGGGCAGCGAGCCCGAGTTGACCCCGATCCGCATCGGCACGTTCGCCGCGTTGGCCTTCGCCGCGACCTCGGCGACCTTGTCGCGGCCGCCGATGTTGCCGGGGTTGAGCCGGATGCAGTGAGCCCCGGCGTCGATCGCTTTCAGCGCCAGCGTGTGGTTGAAGTGAATGTCGGCGATGATCGGAATCGGCGACTGCACGACGATCGTCTTCAACGCCTCGACGTCCTTCTCGCGCGGCACCGCGCAGCGGACGATGTCCGCTCCGGCGTCGGCGACCTTGTGGATCTGCTCCATCGTCGCCGCCAGGTTGGCGGTCTCGGTCTTGGTCATCGTCTGCACGGCGACCGGGGCGCCGCCGCCGATCGGCACCTTCCCTACGAATATCTGACGCTTGGAAGCCATATGGGAAGGGTATCCGGGCGGCCTGCCGGGCCGGCTAGCGGACGTTGTAGGCGTCGGTGCCGAGCCGGCCGATGTCGTTGGTGAGGCCGATCACCATCAGAACCATCACCAGGGCGAAGCCGATCACGGTCGCCCGCTCCATCACCCGCAGCGAAGCCGGCCGGCCGCGCAGTTTCTCGACCAGGGCCCAGAAGATGTGGCCGCCGTCGAGCGGCAGGATCGGCAGCAGGTTGATCAGGCCCAGCGAGAGGCTGACCAGGGCGAGCAGCAGCAGCGAGGGATAGATGCCGACGTCGATCGTCTGATTGGCGACGTCGCTGACGCCGACGATGCCGGAGATCTGCTTGCGCTGCTGCTCTTCGAAGATGCGCGAGAAGATCGAGGCCGTTTTTTCGGTGACCAGCCAGATCGAGTCGACGGCGCGGCTGGCCGCGGTGCCGATGCCGATGCTCTCGGGGCGGCTCCCGTAGGAGAACCCGATCAGCGCCCGCCCGTTTGCCTTGTCGTACTCGGGGTGGACCGAAATCGTCCGTGCCTGGCCGTCGCGACTGATCCTCAGCGCCACCGGCGTCGCCGCCACGCAGCCGTCGACCTGACGGCCGGCACACCTGTGCGAGGCCACCACCTCGCCGAAGCGCTCGAGGCGCGCTTCCTGATCAAGCCCGGGGAAGCTCTTGCCGTCGACGGCAAGGATCCGGTCGCCGGGCTGGAGAACCTTCGCCGCCGGGGTCCCGCTCCTGATCTCACCGACCTTCTGATCGACCTGCTGGGCGTTGACGAAGTAGACGAAGAAGAGGATCGCGAAGGCGAGGACGATGTTGACCAACGGCCCCGCGGCGACGACGACGATCCGCTTCCAGACGGGCTGGCGGAAGTAGGCACGGTGGGCGTGCTCCTCCGGCACCTCCTCCTCCGGGTTCATGCCGGTGATCTTCACGTAGCCGCCGAGCGGGATCGATTTGATCCCGTACTCGGTCTCGCCGCGCCTGAACGACCAGAGCGTCGGCCCGAAGAATAGGAAGAAGCGCTCGACCCGCATCCCGGTCGCCTTGGCGGCGGCGTAGTGCCCGCCCTCGTGGAGGATGATCAGCAGCGAGAAGCCGAGGAAGATGTAGAGCCAGTTCATGCTGGAGTCAACCCGCGAACCTGGTCTTCGCTGCGCCTGCGGGCCTCGGCGTCGGTGGCGAAGAGGTCATCGAAGTGAGTTACGGGCCGGGCCGGCATCTCCTCCAGCACCCGCTCGATCACGGCGGCGATGCCGGTGAAGGGAATCTGGCCGTCGAGGAAGGCCGCGACCGCGACCTCGTCGGCGGCGTTGAGCACGCAGGGGGCCGTCCCCCCTGCCGCGCCCGCCTCCAAGGCCAGCCGCAGGCAGACGAAGGTATTCAGGTCGGGCGCCTCGAAGGTCAGCGCCCCGGCTGCGGCGAGATCGAGCTGCGGCACGTCGACGTCGGCCCGCTCCGGGAAGTGCAGCGCGTAGGAGATCGGCACCCGCATGTCGGGGTGGCCGAGGTGGGCCAGCGAGGAGCCGTCGTTGAGCTGGATCAGCGAGTGGACCAGCGACTGCGGGTGGACGACGACGTCGATCCGCTCGTAGGGGACGGCGAAGAGGTGGTGCGCCTCGATCGCCTCGAAGCCCTTGTTCATCAGCGTCGCCGAGTCGATCGTGATCCGCCCGCCCATCTTCCAGGTCGGGTGGGCCAGCGCGTCCTCGACGCTGACGCCGGAGAGGTCGTCGCGACCGCGGAAGGGCCCGCCCGACGCGGTCAGGACCAGCTTCTCCACCGTCCCCGGAGCCTCGGCGCCGATCAGCTGGTGCAGCGCCGAGTGCTCGGAGTCGACCGGCAGCAGCCGCGCCCCGGTCGCCTCGGACAGGGCCATCACCAGCTCGCCGCCCAGCACCAGGCTCTCCTTGTTGGCGAGGGCCACGTCGATTCCCTCGCTGAGGGCGATCACGGTCGAGGCCAGCCCGGCGGCGCCGACGATGCCGTTGAGGACGAGATCGGCGCCGGAGGAGGCGATCAGCTCGGCGATCCCCTCCTCGCCGGCGAGAACGCGGCCGCTCCAGGCATCGCCCGCCGCGCGGGCGGCAGCCTCGTCGGCGAGCGCCACGGCCGGCACGCCATGCTCACGCGCCTGCTCCACCGCCAGCTCCCAGCCGCTGCCGGCGGCGAGGCCAACCGCCTGCAACTGCTCGGAGGCGGCGATCACCTCCAGCGCCTGGGTTCCGATCGACCCCGTCGAGCCGAGTATCAAGACCTTCTTCATCGCTGCGCAGAGAATAGGGCCCAGGCGAGGTCGTCTTTTTCCGTCACATGGACGTAAAAAGACGACCTCGCCTCAGTAGACCAGCGCGACGGCGAGGTAGTAGCCGACGACGATCGTGAAGAAGACGGCGTCGAGGCGGTCGAGGATGCCGCCGTGGGGGCCGAACAGGGTGCCGGTGTCCTTGGTGCCGAGATCGCGCTTCAGCATCGACTCGAAGAGGTCCCCCACCGGGGCCATCGCGGCGACCGCGGCGCCGATGATCAGGGCGTCCACCCCGGAGAGCCAGTCCTGGTAGAGGCCGGCGAACCAGAAGCCCATGGTGCCGATCAGAAAGCCGCCGATCAGCCCCTCGATCGTCTTGTTGGGGCTGATGCTGGGGGCGATCTTGTGGCTGCCGAACATGCGGCCGGTGGCGTAGGCGCCGGTGTCGGCGACGAAGGTCCCGACCAGGACGTCGACCAGCAGGCCGGCGCCGTGGTCGGGGAGGTCTCGCAGCAGCACGGCGTGGACGAGCGGTATCCCGATCCAGAGAATCCCCAGCAGGGTCACCCCGATCGAGATCGTGACCCCGTCGCGGTAGCGGGCGCGGGCGCCGAAGGCGAAGAGCAGCGGGAAGGACGCGGCGAGGACCAGCAGGACGTTGAAGGCCGTGCCGAAGTGAGCGGCGACGATCAGGGCGGCGACGGCGAGGAAGGCGGGGATCTCGAGCGGCCGCGACGCCTCGGTCATCGCGAAGTACTCGCGCAGGCAGACGACGCCGATCGCGATCATCGCCGCCGCGAAGACGACCCCGCCGGCCACCGCGATCGCGATCGCGAAAGCGATCCAGGGCAATACGACCAGCACCCGCTTCGCGGTCTCGCCCCGCAGCCCACGCCGGCGGCGCGGCTGGCGCGGCGGTTTCGGCGCCGGCGCCGGCTCATCCGCGAACATCTCGTCGTCGAAGAGGTCCTGCCTCATCGGCGGGCCCCGAAGCGGCGCTGGCGGGTCTCGTACTCCCCCAGGGACTGCTCGAACGCGCCGCGGTCGAAGTCGGGCCAGAGCTCGTCGCGGAAGACCAGCTCCGAGTAGGCGCACTGCCAGAGCAGGTAGTTGGAGATTCGATGCTCGCCGCTGGTTCGTATCAGGAGATCTGGATCGTGCATCTCGGGGACGTAGAGGTGGCTGCGGAACTCCTCCTCGGAGCCTCCCTCGAAGGTTCGCGCCGCGTCGACGATCTCCGCCCTGCCGCCGTAGTTAAAGGCGACGAAGAAGGCGATGCGGTCGTTGCCGGCGGTCGTCTCTTCGGCCCATTGCATGCGCTCGACCAGCTCCGGAGGGACTCCCTGGCGACGGCCTGCGAAGCGGATCCGCACCCCTTCGGCGTCCAGCTCCGGCGTCTCGCCGGCGATCCGCTCGCCCATCATCCGCATCAGGGCCTCGACCTCCGCGGCCGGCCGGGTCCAGTTCTCGGTCGAGAAGGAGAAGACGGTCAGCTCCTCGATCCCGAGCTCGACCGCGTCGCGCAGCCGCGCCTTGACGACGTCGGCCCCCGCCCGGTGCCCCTCGACGACCGGCAGTCCGCGCCGCTCGGCCCAGCGGCCGTTGCCATCGGTGATGATCGCTACGTAGCGGGGCCTCAAACCTCGAGGATCTCTTCTTCCTTGCCCTTCAGGAGGGAATCGATCTCGGCGATCGAATCGTCGGTCTGCTTCTGCAGCGCCGCCTCGGCGCGCCGCTCGTCGTCCTCCCCCACTTCGCCCTCGCTCTTCAGTTCGCGCAGGTCATGCATGACGTCGCGGCGGACGTTGCGAACGGCGATGCGGCCATCCTCGGCGACCCCGTGGACGACCTTCACCATCTCGCGCCGCCGCTCCTCGGTCAGCTCGGGGATCTGCAGGCGGATCACGTTGCCGTCGTTGCTCGGCGTCAGGCCGACGTCGGACTCCTGGATCGCCTTCTCGATCCCGCCCAGGGCGCCCTTGTCGAAGGGCGTGACCGTGAGCAGGCGAGCATCGGTGGTGGCGACGTTGGCCAACTGCTTCAGCGGCGTCTGGGTGCCGTAGTAGTCGACGACGATGCGGTCCAGCAGGTGCGGGGAGGCGCGCCCGGTGCGGACCGTCGCCAACTCGCCGCGGCTCGATTCGACCGACTTGGCCATCCGCCCCTTGGCGTCCTCGAGCAATTCGTCGATCAGCTCCACTGGTTCCCGTCCTCGCTCACTCGGCGGGGGCACTGGCGACCAGCGTGCCCACCTTCTCGCCGGAGACGATCCTATCTATGTTCGTCTCGTCGCCCATGTTGAAGACGTAGATCGGCAGGTCGTTGTCCATGCAGAGGGAGAGGGCGGTCGAGTCCATCACCCGCAGGTCGCGCTCGATCGCCTCGCGGTGGGTGATCGCGGGGATGAAGACGGCGTCGGGATGGGTCGCCGGATCGGCGTCGTAGACCCCCTCGACGCCGTTCTTGGCCATCAGGATCGCCTCGGCGTGGATCTCCAGCGCCCGCAGGGCGGCGGCCGTGTCGGTGGTGAAGAACGGGTTGCCGGTGCCGGCGGCGAAGATCACCACCCGTTCCTTCTCGAGGTGGCGCATGGCGCGGCGGCGGATGTAGGGCTCGGCGACCTCCTTGACGTCGATCGCCGACATCACCCGCGTGTGCTGGCCGAGCCGCTCCAGCGCGTCCTGCAGGGTGAGCGCGTTGAGCACCGTCGCCAGCATGCCCATGTAGTCGCCGGTCGCCCGGTCCATCCCGCTGGCCGCCCCGTCGAGGCCGCGGTAGATGTTGCCGGCGCCGACCACTATCGCCACCTCGACCCCCCGCCTGTGGATCGCCGCGACCTGCGCGGCGATGCGGTCGACCTCGGCGCCGTCGGTGCCGAACTCGAGCTTGCCCATCAGGGCCTCGCCGGAAAGCTTCAGGAGGATGCGCCCGAAGCGCGGCTCGGGAGAGGCGGTCACGTACGGAAGACCTTATTCCTCGCCGACGCGGAAATAGGCGAAGCGGGCCACGCGCACGTTCTCGCCGGTCTTCGCGGCGAGCTCCTGGCGCAGCTCCTCGATCGTCTTCGAGTCGTGTTTCTCGGCGTTGACGTGCGACTGGTCCAGCAGGGCCACCTCGCTCGCCCACTTCGAGAGCTGGCCGGCGACGATCTTCTCGACCACCTCGTCCGGCTTGCCTTCCTCGCGCGCCTTCTCTTCGAAGACCCGCTTCTCCGCCTCGCGCTCGGCCTCCGGGATCTCCTCGGAGGAGACGTAGCGCGGCGCGGTCGCCGCCACGTGCAGCGCGACCTCGTAGGCGAACGCCTTGAAGTCCTCGTTGCGGGCGACGAAGTCGGTCTCGCACTGGACCTCGACCATCGCCCCGACCTTGTCGTTGGCGTGGATGTAGGAGGAGACGACGCCCTCGTCGGTGCCGCGGCCCTCGCGCTTGGCGGCGGAGGCCTGGCCCTTGACCCGCAGCAGCTCGATCGCCCGCTCGGTATCGCCCTCGGCCTCGGTCAGGGCCGCTTTGCAGTCCATCATCGCGGCCCCGGTCCGATCCCGCAGTGCCTTCACGTCAGCGGCGGTGACGCTCACTTAGAGCCCTCCTCGCTCGCGTTGGCCTCCGGGGCCTGCGCCTCCTCGGCGGCGGGGGCTTTCTCCTCCGCGGCCGGAGCCTCTGCGGGTTTCTCCTCCGCGATCGGCGGCTCGGCATTATCCGGAGCCGTCTCTGCTGCGGGTGGCGTCGGGGGTGACGCCTCGCCCGCAGCTTGCGAGGACGAGGTGTCGCCCCCGGCGACAGGACCCGCAGCTCGAGGCGCCTGCGGCTGCTGTTGTTTAGGCCCCGGCGGCTGCGACGGAGTCTGCGCCGCTTTTTTCTGAGCTTCTGCGGTCGCTTTCGCCTGCGCCTCCGCCTCCGCGGCGGCTTTTTTGGCTTCCTCGGCCTCGACCCGCGCCTTCTCTTCCTCCTCGCGCTTCTTGCGCTCTTCCTCGTCCTTTTTGCGCCGTGCCATTTCCTCGGCGATGCGCTTCTCCTCCTGCACCCGCCAGGAGCTGGAGCCCTCGTCGACGGCGCCGCCGATCGTGCCGATGATCAGCTGGCAGGAGCGGATCGCGTCGTCGTTGCCGGGGATCACGTAGTCGACCGGGGTCGGGTCGCAGTTGGTGTCGACCAGGCCGATGATCGGGATCCGCAGGCGCGCCGCCTCGTGGACGGCGATCTCCTCGGTTTTGAGGTCGGTGACGAAGACCGCGTCGGGCAGGCGGTCCATGTCGCGGACGCCGCCGAGGTTGAACTCGAGCTTGGCGAGTTCGGCCTCCATGCCCATCCGCTCCTTGGTCGGCAGCAGGTCGAGTTTGCCCTCCTCTTTCCAGCCGTTGAGCTCGTGCAGGCGGGCGATCCGGGTCGACATCGTGTTGAAGTTGGTCAGCAGCCCGCCCAGCCAGCGCTTGTTGACGTAGGGCATCTTGCAGCGGTCGGCCCATTCCTGGACGACGTCGCGGGCCTGCTTCTTGGTGCCGACGAAGAGCACCGTGCCGCCGCCGCTGGCGAGCTCGCCGGCGAAGCGGCGCGCGTTCTCCAGCAGCGCCTCGGTCTGCAGCAGGTCGATGATGTGGATCCCGTCCAGCTCGCCGAAGATGAAGCGGCGCATGTTCGGATTCCAACGGCGCGTCTGGTGGCCGAAGTGCACTCCGGCCTGGAGCAGCTCGGTGAGGCCTGCCTCTGGCATCGAATCTCCTTGGTTGGGGTGAAGCTCTTCCGTCCCGCTCGCCGGACCTGGCGCCAAGCGCCAGGCAGGATCCGGTTCGCTACCGGACGGAGGTTGGTTTAGGACCGCTGATTGTAGAGGGCTAGCGCTGGGCGGCGCGGGCCGCGTCCAGGGCGAGGGCGAGGTCGGGCGGGAGCGCGGACTCGAAGCTGAGGCGCTCGCCGCTGAGCGGATGCTCGAAGGCGAGCCGGTGAGCGTGCAGGAACTGGCGCTCGAGGTCGTAGCGGCGAGCGCCGCCGTAGGTGACGTCCCCCGTCAGGGGATGGCCGATCGCCGCGAAGTGGGCACGGATCTGATGGGTGCGGCCGGTCTCCAGGCGAGCTTCGAGGTAGCTCTCCAGGGGCAGCAGCTCCAGCACCTCGAAATGGGTGCGCGCCTGGCGCGAAGCGGCGCCGGAGACCGCCATGCGGTGGCGCTGGCGGGCGGCGCGGCCGATCGGGGCGTCGATCGTGCCCGTGCGCGAGCCGAGCTTGCCGCCCGCGAGGGCGAGGTAGACCCGCTCGACCTCGCGGCGCTGGACCTGAGCCTGCAGAGCGGCGTGGGCCTCGTCGCCGCGGGCGACCACGAGCAGGCCGCTGGTCCCCTTGTCGAGGCGGTGGACGATCCCCGGCCGCCGCGGATCGCCGCCGCCGCCGAGGACGTCTCCGAGCAGGTCGACCAGGGTCGGCCCGCGGTGCGACGGCGCCGGGTGGACGACCAGCCCGGCCGGCTTGTCGACCACGGCAAGCGCCTCGTCGAGGTGGACGATGCGCGGCTGCGGCTCAGCCATGCTCGGGCGCCCGCTCGGAGTCCCGCAGGTAGAGGAAGGCCAGCAACAGGACGCCGGCCGTGATCGCGACGTCGGCGAGGTTGAAGGGGGGCCAGGGCGAGAGGTCGACGAAGTCGGTGACGGCGTCGGCGTGGACGCGGTCGATCAGGTTGCCGATCGCGCCGCCGGCGAGCAGGCCGCACGCCACCCACATCCCGGGCCGGCTGGGGTTGCGGGCGAAGAGGTAGCCGACGACGCCGAGCGCCGCCAGGGTGAGCAGGATCAGCGGCGCCCCGGCGCCGCCGGCCAGGCCGAAGGCGACGCCCTTATTGTGGGAGAGGGTCAGGCCCAGCGGGCCGAGGACGTCGACCTCCTCACCGACCGCCAGGTGGGCCTCGATCGCCGCCTTGGCCGCCTGGTCGGCGGCGATCACGAGCACGCCGAGGGCGCCGGCGAGGCACCAGGCGCGGGTGCTCGCGCTCACCCTGCGATCAGGCCGACGACGACGGCCTGGGCGACGAACAGCACGATGATGCCGATCATCGGGCTGAGGTCGAGGGCGAAGCCGCCGCCCCCGATCGGGGGCAGGAAGCGCCGGAAGATGTTGAGATAGGGGTTGGTGGTCTCGGTTACGAAGTCGAGGACCGCCCGCAGCGGCGGGCTGTAGGGCATCCGGGGCACGTAGGAGATGAGGATGTTGGCGAAGATCAAGACGATGTAGACGATGAACAGCGCGTTGACGTAGTCGGCCAGGTCAGCGCGGCTGAGCGCCAGCGCGATCACCGCCGCATCCTCTCCAGCGAGGCCCGCACCGCCGCTTCGAACGCCCCCCGGGCGCCCTCGCGGTCGAGCGCCTCCAGGCCGGCCTCGGTGCTGCCGCCGGGCGAAGCGACCGCCTTGCGAACGTCAGCCGGGTGACGGGCGCGCAGCAGCTCCGCGGTGCCGGCAGCGGTCTCGACGACCAGCTCACGTGCCAGCTCGGGATCGAGGCCGTCGGCGGCGCCCGCGTCGGCGATCGCCTCCACGGCCAGCGCCAGGTAGGCGGGCGCGCAGCCCATCACCGCGGTCGCCGCGTCGAAGTCCTCGTCCTCCAGCTCGACGACGTGCCCGAGCGCGCTCAGCTTCTCGCGCACCAGCGGGGAGATTGGCCCGGAGACGCAGAGAACTCCCTGCCCAACCTCGACCGCGACGTTGGGCATGACCCGGTGGGTCTCGGAGCGGGGAAAGGCTGCCGCGATCACGCTCAGCGGCGTCGCCCCAAGCAGCGAGATGACGATCTTGGCCTCACCCAGCTCAGACGCGGCCGCGCCCAGCGCCGCCGGCTTCACCGCCAGCACCACCAGGTCCGCCCGGGCGCCGATCTCGGCGTTGGCGACGGCCTCCCCGCCCAGCTCGCGAGCAAGCTCCTCGGCCCGGCCGGACCCGGAGTCCGAGAACAGCATCCGCTCGAACTCGCCGACCCAGCCCCGCGCCATGGCGGCAGCCATGCTGCCCGAGCCGATGAAGCCGACGATCATCGGCTCAGCCTAGCCGCGGAAAACGAAGAGGGGCCGGTTGCCCGGCCCCTCTTCGCCCCGCTTTGCTCCAGATCAGCCCCCCAGCGTCTGGAACAAATCCGTGTGGTCGTTGGTCCCGAGCACGGCGAGCGACCCAGGCCCGCTCGCCCACACCGGCACGACCGCGCCGGTGTGCTGCTGGCTCGGCGGCGCCGCGACCGGAGCCGCACCCGGGCCGCCGTAGCCGGCGGTGCCGTAGGTCAGGCTCAGGGTCTGGCCGTCCTTGGTCAGCAGGTTGGTCGAGTACCCCGTCGGAACGCCGCTGCCGCTCGAGTCCTCGGCCACGATCTGGCTCGTGTGCGAGTGGTCGGCGGTGACCACGACCAGGGTGTCCGGGTGGTCTTCCTGGTAGTCGAGGGCGACGCCGATCGCGCGGTCGAAGGCGACCGTCTCGCCGATCTGCCCGCAGGCGTTGGTGGCGTGGTCCTGCTTGTCGATCGAGGCGCCCTCGACCTGGAGGAAGAACCCCTTGCGCTTGTCGTCGTCGAGCAGGTCGACCGCGCGGCGGGTCATCGCCGCCAGGCTCGGCTCGTTCTGCGGGCGCTGGCCCTCGCTGCAGGCGACCGGCGCGCTGCCCTTGCCGGTCGAGGCGGCCGGGCCGCTCCACTCCACCGACATGTTGCCGGCGTTGAAGAGGCCGAGGACCGGTTTGACGGCGTTGGGGACGGTGCTGAGGCCGTCGGCGTCGGTGACGTAGCGGTAGCCCCGCTCCTGGGCGACCTGGACCAGCGTCTTGCCGGCGTCGGGACCGCTCGGGATCGTCTGGGTGAAGCGGCCGAGGCCGCCGCCCAGGAGGACGTCGATCCGGTGGTCGATCTCCTGCTCGGCGATCGAGCCGAGACCGCCCGCGGCCTTGGTCTCCAGCGGGCAGGCGGCCATGTTGGCGGGGCCCTGGCAGCCGCGCAGCGAAATGTGCGAGGCGAGCACCGCCGGCGTCGCGTCGGTGACCTCGGCGGTCGAGACGTCGCCCACCTTCATGCCCCTTTTCTGCGCGATCTCCAGCACCGTCTGCAGGTTCTGGCCGGGCACGTTCTCGGCGGCGCTGGGGCCTTGGGAGATGCGCTCGTCGATGGTCTTCTGCCCGGTCGCCCACATCGTCCCGGTCGAGGCCGAGTCAGGGGCGAAGTCGGGCAGATAGGGCGCGCTGGCGGCCGGCTTGACCGACCAGGTGGTGTCGAAGCCGGTGAAGGTCATGCGATCGACGTTTAGCGGCTTGGAGACCCCCTGGTAGTAGCGGGCGGCGGTGATCTCCTGGGTTCCCATGCCGTCGCCGAGCAGGAAGATCACGTTGGTCGGGCTCTTGTCGCGCAGAGCCGCGTTGACGGCCCGCTCGGTGCTCCTGGCGTCGTGACGGGACGAGAGCGCTCCCGTGGCGACGGCGGTGCCGGCGCCGACGACCATCAGGGCGAAGACTGCCGCGAGTGCGACAGAGAGGCGCTTGCCTTTCATCGATTCCCCTTTGCTTGGGTGGTTTGAGAGACGTCGTTGTTGACGGCTCCCAAGCTAGGAGCGCCCAGGCGAGGCGATGTGGCCGTGCTGTTGAGCCCCTGTGAAATTCCCGTTGACGGGAAGCGGGGCGGCTAGGACTGGTTGAAGAAGCCCTTGTCGATCAGTCGCGCCTTTTCCTCGGCGGAGACGTCGACGTTGCGCGGCGTCAGCAGGAACATCTTCTCGGCGATCCGCTGCATGCCGCCGTCGAGGGCGTAGGTGAGGCCGGAGCAGAAATCGATCATCCGCTTCGAGAGCTCGTGGTCGGCGGTCTGCAGGTTGAGGATCACCGGCACCTGCCGTTTGAACTGGTCGGCGACCTGCTGGGCGTCGTTGAAGTTGCGCGGGATGACGAGGTGGACCTGGAGGTCACCTCCGTCGCCGCCGTTGTCGACCGGGCGCAGGGTGCGGGTGCGACTGGCGGCGATCGGCTCGTCGTCGGCGAAGATGTCGTCGATCTCGTCGCGGCGGGGGCGGCGCGAGGTCGGCAGGCGCCGGACCGAGCTCTGGTCGCGCTCGCGGCGCGCCTCGAAGACTTCCTCGGAGCCGGTCTCGGGCTCGAAGTCGTCCTCGTACTCGGGACCGTAGTCGTGATCCTCGGCGAGGCCGAAGTAGACGAGCGCTCTATGCCAGGTGTCGCGAAGGGCCATCGGTATCGGTGTTTCGGCCTATTCGGGCCGACTCCTCTACGGATTATCCGGGAGGTTAGCGACGATTCACACGAACAGCGCCGTGCCGAGGCGAATGATCGTCGCCCCCTCCTCGACGGCGACCGGCCAATCCTGGGAAGTTCCCATCGAGAGGCGCCGCAAGCCGTGGGTCGCGGCCAGCTCGGCGAGGCGGGCGAAATGAGGCCGGGAGGCCTGCGGATCCTGGCTGAAGGGCGGCATCGTCATCAGGCCGCCGACCTTGACCGGGCAGCGCTGGATGAAGCCGGCCAGGTCCTCCGGGGCGACCCCGCCCTTGCCCTCCTCGGCGGCGACGTTGACCTCGATCAGGACCTCCGTCTGCGGCCGCGCGTGGCGGCCGAGCTCGCGCAGCACCGAGTCGGTGGCCACCGAGTGGACGAGGCGGCAGAGCGGCAGCACCTGCTTGACCTTGCGGCTCTGCAGGTTGCCGATGAAATCCCAGGCGAAGGCGTCGCCCCAGCGCTCGTGCTTGTCGGCCAGGTCCTGCTGGCGGTTCTCCCCCACCAGCGTCACCCCTGCCTCGGCCAGGGCTCCCATCTCCTCGAGCGGCACGTACTTGGCCGCGACGAGGATCTCGACCCCGTCACCGGCCGCCTCGCGCACGCGCTCGAGGTTCGCCCGCACCTTGGCCGGGTCGATCCCGTGGATCAGGCCGGCCAACTCATGCCCCTTCCGGCTCGAGCCAGGCCAGGCCCGCCTGGCGGCCGGTGCGGCCGGCGTCGCGGCGATGGGAGAAGAACAGCGGCTCCTCGCAGCTCGTACAGAGGTCGGCGGACTCGATCCGTTCCACGCCGGCTTCGCGCAGGAGGCAGAGGGCGACCTCGGGCAGATCGAGGATCGAGCCGGCGGCGACTCCCTCCCCCAGCCCCGCGAAAGCGCTGCGCACCCCCGGACCGACCTCGTAGCAGCAGGGGCCGATCCCGGGACCGACCGCGGCGGCCCTCGCCTCGACCGCGGCGGCGCCGGCGGCGACGATCCCCGCCGCCAGTCCGCGCCAGCCGCAGTGCAGCATCGCCACTCCACCCGGGCCCCACAGCGCCACCGGCAGGCAATCGGCGGCGAAGACCAGCGCGGCCGTGTCCGGCGCGGTGACGACGTGGCCGTCCGCCTCCTCCACCACCAGGTTCCGCGGTTCCCTTGGGACCGTATGCGTCCCAAAGGAACCGCGGAACGGGGAGGCGTCGGCGGAGTGGGTCAGGAGCCGCGCGCCGTGCACCTGGCGGGAGAAGACGATCCGCTCGGGGTCGCGTCCCAGGGCGGTGGCGAGGCGGAGCCGGTTCTCGTGCACGCGGCCGGGATCGTCGTCGGTGAGGAGACCGAGGTTGAGGCTGTCGAAGGGCGGCTCGCTGACGCCTCCGAGGCGCGTCGAGAAAGCGGCCCGAGCGCCACCCAGATCCGCCTCCAGCCACCGCAACCCGTCGCTCTCGACCCACTCCACCCCCCAAACAAAGCAGATGCGCGCCTACGTGCGCTGGGCGGCGGCCAGGGCAGTGGCGAGCTCCTGCTCGCGGCCGCTGGCCTCGCCGTCGAGCTTGGCGCGCAGCGCGGCCCGCAGACCACGGCCGAGCGCCGGACCCGGGGGGATCCCGGCCGCGATCAGGTCCTCGCCGTCGATCTCCAGGGCGACCCCGCGCCACTCGCCGACGTACTCGTCCAGCCACTCGGCGCCCAGAGCCCGGGCCAGGATCAGCTCGACCGGAGGGCGGCGGTCGGCCAGCTCGACGGCCTGAGAGGGTCGCCGCGGCCGCTCGCTCGCCAGCTCGCGCTCGGCGCCGATCGGCCCCAGCGCCGCCGCCAGCACCGCCTCGTCGCGAGGGGCGCTCCCGTCCCAGGGCGCCGCGGCGAGCAGCTCGCCGACCCGGGCGGCGAGCTCGGCGCCACCCTCGCGCAGCTCGACCAGGCCCCACTCGCCAAGCAGCTCGAAACCGCGCGGCGCCGTCGCTTCGGCGGCGAGGCGCAGCAGCTCCGCCTGGCGGCGATCGGCGGAGACCGCGTCGAGATCGGCGGCGCCGAGCAGGCTCGCCGTGTCCAGCTCTAGCTCAAAGCCAAGCCGGGCGGCGTAGCGGGCGGCGCGGATCGCCCGGGTCGGGTCGTCGAGGAAGGAGCGGTCGTGGAGGACGCGCAGCCGGCGCCGCTGGAGATCGTCGCGACCGCCGTGCGGGTCGATCAGCCGCGGCTCCCCGCGCAGCGGGATCGCCATCGCGTTGACCGTGAAGTCGCGGCGGGCCAGGTCGGCCTCGATGCCGGGCGCCGGCGAGACCTCGGGGAGCGCGCCGGGACTCGGGTAGGACTCCGCGCGGGCGCCGGCGATGTCGACCTCGTGGCCGTCGAGCGCGACCTTGGCGGTGGCGAAGCGCTCGTGCGAGATCGGCTCGGCGCCGAGCCTGGCGGCCAGCGCCGCCGCGTCCCCCTCGACGACGAGGTCGAGGTCGGCGCGGCCGCGCCCGAGCAGCAGGTCGCGGACGGCGCCGCCGACCACGTAGACGGGCTCCTCGGCGACGGCGCGGACGCCGGCGAGCTCCGGGTAGGCGCCGAGCAGCGCCTGGGCTAGATCCTCGGTCGGCTTGCGAGCGCTCTGCATGGCCTCTTCCCTACCACGATCCCCGGCTGGCCGCGGCAGGAGCAGCGACCGCGCCTCAGAGACGGACCGGGATCCCGTCGGCGGCGAGGCGCTCCTTGGCCTCGCGCACGCGGTGCCGCCCGTAGTGGAAGATCGAGGCGCAGAGGACGGCGTCGGCGCCGCCGTCGGAAATCGCCTCGCTCAGGTGCGCCAGCTCACCGGCGCCGCCGGAGGCGATCACCGGGACCGGGACCGCGTCGGCGACCGCCCGGGTCAGGGCGATGTCGTAGCCGTCGTTGGTGCCGTCGCGGTCCATGCTGGTCAGCAGCACCTCCCCCGCCCCCAGCTCGACCGCCTCTTCGGCCCAGCCGACGGCGTCGCGGCCCTCGACCCGACGGCGCCCACCGTTGACGTAGACGCCCCACTCGCCACCATCGCGCTTGGCGTCGATCGCGATCACCACGCACTGGGCGCCGAACTGGCCGGCCAGCTCGCTCAGCAGCCGCGGCCGGGCCAGGGCGGCGGAGTTGACCGAGACCTTGTCGGCGCCGGCGTCGAGCACCGCCTGCGCGTCCTCGACCGAGCGGATGCCGCCGCCGATCGTGAAGGGGATGAAGACGTTGTCGGCGGTGCGCCGGGCCAGCTCGACGATCGTCTCGCGCTTCTCGTGCGAGGCGGTGATGTCGAGGAAGACCAGCTCGTCGGCGCCCTCGGTGTCGTAGCGCTCGGCCAGCTCGACCGGGTCGCCGGCGTCGCGCAGGCCGACGAAGTTGGTCCCCTTGACGACGCGGCCGGCGTCGACGTCGAGGCAGGGGATGACGCGTTTCAGGACCATGGGTAGAGGCTAGAGGGCGGGGGCATCCCGGTAGGGCTTGCACTTAACTTTTTCGAGGGGATGGCTCCGGCCGGCCGAGGTTGGAAGCGGCGAAAAAGTACAAGACGTTCCAGCCCTACCGGGATGCCCCCGTCGTGAGCGCTGCAATGGCCTCGGAGACGGTGAACTTTTGCTCGTAGAGGGCTTTGCCGACGATTGCGCCTTCGATGTTGGGGGCCGCGCTGTCGGCGAGAGTCCTGAGGTGAGAGAGGGTTCCGACGCCGCCGGAGGCGATTATCTGGGCGTCGGTTGCGGCGGCGATGCGGTTCAGCTCGGCGGTTGCGGGGCCCTCCATCGTGCCGTCGACGTCGATCTCGGTGCAGAGGAAGCGGGCGACGCCGCGGTCGCTCAGCTCGGCGACCGTCTCGGCGACGTCCTTCTCGGTTGCCTCGGTCCAGCCGGAGAGCGAGACCTTGCCGCCGCGGGCGTCGACGGAGACGACGACCCGATCGCCATGCGCCGCCAGCGCCGCGTCCAGGAACTCGGGGTCGCGCAGCGCCGCCGTGCCGATCACGACCCGCTCGGCGCCGGCCTCCAGCACAGCCTCGACGGAAGCCGCGTCGCGCAGCCCACCGCCGACCTGGATCGGGCACTCGACCGCGGCGGCGATCCGCCGCACGGCGTCAAGGTTCTGGGGCTCCCCCGCCCTTGCCCCGTCGAGGTCGACCACGTGCAGGAACTCGGCGCCTTCCCCCGCCCAGCGCTTGGCGGCATCAACCGGGTCGGCGTCGTAGGCGGTCTCACGCTCGTAGTCGCCCTGCAGAAGCCGCACCGCCTGGCCGCCGCGGATGTCGATGGCCGGGTAGAGGATCACGCCGGAACGGAGGCGCAGATCCCGGCGAAGTTGGAGAGCAGCCGCAGGCCGGCGGCACTCGACTTCTCGGGGTGGAACTGGACGCCGAAGACGTTGTCGCGCTCGGCCGCGCAGGCGAAGCGGGCGCCGTAGGCGGCGCTGCCCAACAACTCGGCCGGGGTCGGGCGCGGCGCGAAGGAGTGGACGAAGTAGAAGGGCGTCTCGGTGGGAATCCCCTCGGCCAGGCGCGAGTCGCGTTCCCAGCGCAGCGGCGACCAGCCGATGTGGGGAATCTTCAGCCCCTCGGCCTCGAGCTCGGCCACCTCGCCATCGAGCAGGCCCAGACCGGTGGCACCGCCGAGCTCGGTGGTGGAGTCGAACAGGAGTTGCAGCCCGAGGCAGATGCCGAGGATCGGCACCCCGGCGTCGCGGCGCTCGGCGATCAGCTCGTCGAGCCCGAGCTCGCGGATCCGCTCCATCGCCCGAGGGAAGGCGCCGACGCCGGGGAGGATCACCCCGTCGGCGGTGCGGGCCTCGCCGGGGTCGGCGGTGATCGACGCGGTGACACCGACGTGCTCGAGCGCCTTCTCGACCGAGCGCAGGTTGCCCATGCCGTAGTTGAGGATCGCGATCCTGGTCGTCACTGGCTCAGCGTCCCCTTGGTCGAGGGCACGCCGCTCTCCTCGGGATCGATCGAGACGGCCACGCGCAGAGCGCGGGCGAAAGCCTTGAAGCAGGCCTCGATCATGTGGTGAGCGTTGCTTCCGTAGCGGACGGAGACGTGCAGGGTCAGCTTGGCGCTGTTGGCGACGGCGCGGAAGAACTCCTCGGCCAGCTCGGTGTCGAAGCCGGCGATCGAGGTGGTCGGCAGGTCGGCCTCGAAGTGACAGAAGGGTCGCCCGGAGATGTCGAGCGCGCACTCGGCCAGCGACTCGTCCATCGGCACCACGGCGGAGCCGTAGCGGCGGATGCCCGCGCGGTCGCCCAGCGCCTCGTCCAGCGCCTGCCCAAGCACGATGCCGACGTCCTCCACCGTATGGTGCGCTCCGGTCTCGAGATCGCCGTTGGCCTCGACCCGCAGGCCGAGCCGCCCGTGGCGGGCGAGCAGGTCGAGCATGTGGTCGAGGAAGCCGACCCCGGTCATAGCGCTCGCCTCCCCCCCGTCGAGGTCGAGCGAGAGCTTGATCTGCGTCTCCGCGGTGCTGCGCTCTCTTGATGCGGTTCTGCTCATGACTTGCTCCTAATCATCGCCGACTCGCCGTGAACGGGAAGTCCCTCAACTCTCGCGAGGGCGTCAACGTGCGGCGCCAGCTTCGCGGCCGCAGCGGCGGGAATCTCGACCGTCGAGATCTTGCGGCGGAACACCCCGGGCCCAAGCGGGCCGGAGAAGTGACCGGCGCGACCGGCACTTCCGGTTGGGAGCACGTGGTTAGAGCCGGCGACGTAGTCGCCAAAGGCGGTGGCGCCATAGCGGCCGACGAAGACACAACCGCCCGTCCGCACCCGGTCCGCGAGCAGCGCAGCGTCCTCCACGACCAGCTCCAGATGCTCGGGGGCGTAAGCGTTGGCAAGCGCGATCGCCGCCTCGGTGTCGGGGACTTCGACGAGGGCAAGCGGGGCGTCGGTGACGCTGGGCCGATCCCTCTCGGCAGCCTTGACAGCGCGCGCGATGGCGTCGAGCACGTGTTCCTCGACGGCGACGACGACGAGCGGGCTGTCGGCGCCGTGCTCGGCCTGGGCGCAGAGGTCGAGGGCGATCCACTCCGGGTCGACGTCGTGGCCGGCGATCACCATCAGCTCCGAGGGTCCGGCGTAGGACTCGATGCCGACTTCGCCGAATGCCTGCCGCTTCGCCTCCTGCACCCAGGCGTTGCCCGGCCCGACGACGACATCGACCTGCGGGATCGTCTCGGTCCCGCAGGCGAGGGCGAAGATCGCCTGCGCCCCGCCCACCGCGTAGATCTCTTCGATCCCACAGAAGGCGGCGGCGGCCAGGACTGGCTGCGAGGGGCGACTGTCCTCGCCCGGCGGCGAGACGAGGGCGATGCGCTCGACCCCCGCTACCCGAGCCGGTATCGCGCACATCAACACGGTCGATGGGTAGGTCGCTCGGCCGCCGGGAGCGTAGATGCCGGCGGCTGCCACCGGCACCTCGCGCACGGTCACGGTCTGTCCCTGCGGCAGCTCGACCGGCGCCGTTTCGGCTGGGATCTGCGCCTCGGCAACCGCGCTGATGTTGGCGGCTGCGAGCTCCAGCGCCTCCCGCTGCACCGGCTCAAGAGCACTCAGGGCCTTCTGCGCGTCAGCCGGATCGACCCTCAGCTGCTCCAGCGTCAGCTCGACTCCGTCGTAATCCCTGGTCAGGTCGCGCAGCGCCGCGTCCTTTTCCTCCCTGACCCGCCCGGCGATCTCACGCACCCGTTCAAACAGTTCCCAGTGCCCCTGCTCGCCGAAAACGTCCTTGAAGGCGCGGTCGCGCATCTCGCGCGCAAGCTCGGCGGCGCGTTTCTCGCGCGCAAGCTCGGCGGCATCGCCCCACTTGAATTCCTCGACCCTCATCCCGCCGTCGCCTCCCTCAGCTTCGCCGTCAGCTCGTCGATCTCGGCGGCGCGCAGCTTGTGGGCGACCCGGTTGGCAACGAAGCGGGCGGTGCACTCGAGGATCTCCTCGCGCACCTCGAGCTCGTTCTCTTCCAGGGTGCGGCCGGTCGCGACCAGGTCGACGATGCC
>CAVXKQ010000016.1:0-60504 GCA_963762325.1 uncultured Solirubrobacterales bacterium
ACCGGAGCCGCGCCCTCGTACAACAGGCAGTTGGCGGAAGCGACGAAGCTGAGGGGGCTGGTCAGGACCTCGTCGCCGGGGCCCCAGCCGAGCGCTCGCACGCCGAGGTGCAGGCCGGTGGTGCCGTTGGAGACGGCGACCGCGTCCTCGACCCCGAGCCAGGCGGCGAACTCGCGCTCGAAGCGCTCGCCCATCGGCCCCAGCGAGAGCCGCCCCGAGCGCAGCACCTCCACCACCAGCTCCTCCTCCCGCCCCCCCAGCTCCGGCCTGGCCAGCGGGATCTCCTCCGTCGATGGGCCGATATGTCTATCCATGCTCGACATTTCGGCCCGTCGACGGGGGCTGGAAGGCGTACTCCAGCGAGTCGACCAGGGCCTCCCAGGAGGCCTCGATGATGTTCTCCGAGACCCCGATCGTGCCCCACTCGCGGCTGCCGTCGGCGGAGTCGAGCAGGACCCGGGTGACGGCGCCGGTGCCGTGGGCTTCGTCGAGGATGCGGACCTTGTAGTTGGTCAGCTCGATCTCGGCCAGGTGCGGGTAGCGGTCGGCGATGGCGCCGCGCAGCGCCTGGTCGAGCGCGTTGACGGGCCCGTTGCCCTCGGCGACGCGGACGTAGCGCTCGCCGTCGACCTCGACCTTGATCGTCGCCTCGGTCTCGACCGAGCCGCCGGCCCGCTTCTCGGTGACGACGCGGAAGCTCTCCAGCCTGAAGAGAGGCTTGTAGCTGCCCGCCTCGCGCCGCAGCAGCAGCTCGAAGGACGCCGGCGCCGCCTCGTAGTGGTAGCCGCGGTGCTCCTGCTGCTTCAGCCGCTCGACCGCGCGCGCCGCCGCCTCGTCGTCGATCTCCAGCCCCGCCTGGGCCGCCTGATCGCGAATCGTGGCCTTGCCCGACAGCTCGGAGGGCAGCACGTGGCGCTGGTTGCCGACCGCGGCGGGGTCGAGGTGCTCGAAGGTGCGGGCGTCGGCGGCAACCCCGGCGACGTGCATCCCCCCCTTGTGGGCGAAGGCGTTGCGGCCGACGTAGGGAGCGTCCGGGTTGGGGGCCACGTTGCAGAGCTCGTCGACGAAGTGGACCGTCTCGGTCAGCGTCGCCAGCTGCTCGGCGGAGACGACCTCGTAGTCCATCTTCAGCTGCAGGCTGGGCAGGATCGAGGTCAGGTTGGCGTTGCCACAGCGCTCGCCGTAGCCGTTGACGGTGCCCTGGACGAGGCGGGCGCCCTCGCGCACCGCGGCCAGCGAGTTGGCGACGCCGCAGCCGGCGTCGTCGTGGACGTGGATTCCGACCTCCACCCTCCCCCCCAGCTGCGCCGCCACCGCCGCCGTCGCCGCGGCAACCTGATCGGGCAGGCTGGAGCCGTTGGTGTCGCAGAGGGAGACGTTCTCGGCGCCGGCCTCGATCGCCGCCTCCAAGCAGGCCAACGCGTAGGCGCCATCGTCGCGGTAGCCGTCGAAGAAGTGCTCGGCGTCGTAGATCACCCGTTTTCCCCGCTCGCGGCAGAAGCTCACCGAGTCGGCGATCATCGCCAGGTTCTCCTCGCGCGAGACCTTGGTCACTTTCTCCAGGTGCAGCCCCCAGGTCTTGCCGACGAGGGTGACGACGGGGGCGAAGCTGCCGACCAGGGTCTGCAGCGCCGGGTCCTCCGCGGCCGCGGTGTCGCGCCGGCGGGTCATCCCGAAGGCGCAGATCGTCGCCTGCTCCAGCTCCAGCTCGGCCAGCTGCTCGAAGAGCTCGACCTCCTTCGGGTTCGAGCTGGGAAAGCCAGCCTCGATCATCTGCACGCCGAGCCGGTCGAGGGCGAGGACGACGCGCGCCTTCTCGGAGGCCGAGAGCGACATCCCCTCCCCCTGCATGCCGTCGCGCAAGGTGGTGTCGTAGAGCTTCACCTGTTCCATCTGAGACTGCCTTTCGAGTCGGAAGATCGGGGTGGGCCCAGGGCCCAAGCGCACGGCATCGCCGCGCCAGCCGCTAGGCGGCTGCGGTAATTCGCCCGATTGACTCGATGAGACGACGCATCAGGAACTCACCTTACTGGGCGCGTCGACCCCGGCCGGCGCCTCGACGAAGTCGAGCCACTCCAGGTACTCCTCGGCGCGACCGTAGAGCGCGTCCTCGAACTTGGCCTGCACGTGGGTGGTGATCTCGCCCGGCTTGCCCCCGCCGAGCGGGTGGTCGTCGATCTCACGCACCGGCACCAGCTCGGCGGCGGTGCCGGTCAGGAAGACCTCCTCGGCCAGGTAGAGCTCGGCCCGGGCGACGTCGCGCTCGACCACGCTGTAGCCGAGGTCGCGGGCGATCTGGATCACCGACTTGCGGTTGATCCCGTCGAGGATCGAGGCGACGTGCGGCGGCGTCACGATCTCGCCGTCGCGGACGAGGAAGATGTTCTCGCCCGAGCCCTCGCAGACGAAGCCACGTTCGTCGAGCAGGATCGCCTCGTCGTAGCCAGCGTTGTGCGACTCGGTCTTGGCCAGGATCGAGTTGAGGTAGGAGCCCGACGCCTTGGCGTGCGGGATCGAGCCGCCCGGGCTGATTCGCCGCCAGCTCGAGACCTTGGCGCGGATGCCGCCGTTCTTGCTCTCCTCCCCCAGATACGCGCCCCAGGGAAAGGCGGCGACGATGACGTCGATCGGGGCGTCGGTGGCGTAGAGCCCGAGACTGCCGTAGCCGCGGTAGGCCAGCGGGCGGATGTAGGCAGAGCGGAGGCCGTTGCGAGTCAGCAGCTCGTGGGTCGCGGTGCGGATCTCCTCCGCCGAGTAGGGCAGCTCCATGTAATAGAGCTCGGCCGATTTCTCCAGGCGGGCGAGGTGGTCGGCGTGGCGGAAGATCGCCGGGCCGCGCTCGGTCTCATAACAGCGGATGCCCTCGAAGACGCCGGTGCCGTAGTGCAGGCCATGGCTGAGAACGTGCGTCTGGGCGTCCTCCCAAGGCACGAGCTCGCCGTTCTTCCAAATCAAATCGACCTGGTCCATGTTGGGGAAGTATGCCCGATCAAACGCAGGGCATCACCCCCAAAGTCACGAAAGACGGTCGAAAGCAACCGAAGGAGGCGCAGTACTCCATGAACTCCAGATTTCTGCCGAAGCTGAGCTACTCGAACGTGATCGCGACGATCGCGCTGTTCATCGCCCTAGGCGGCGCCGCTGTCGCCGCCGGCCTGCCGAAAAGG
The DNA here is from genome assembly GCA_963762325.1 of uncultured Solirubrobacterales bacterium. Classification (GTDB taxonomy): domain Bacteria; phylum Actinomycetota; class Thermoleophilia; order Solirubrobacterales; family 70-9; genus VAYN01. Next base: position 3,168 of record CAVXKQ010000016.1, read on the forward strand.
AGCGTCGGCCCCAAACAGCTGAAGCGCGGCGCCGTGACCAGCGCCGCCCTGCGCAAAGGCGCCGTGACCAGCGGCAAGCTGGCGCCGAAAGCGGTCGTGGCCGGCAAGCTGGGCCCGAACGCGGTCCTGCCGGGCAACATCGGCAACGGCGCGATTACCAGCGCCAAGCTCGGGGCCGGCTCGGTGCTGGCGAGCACGATCAAAAACGGCGTCATCACGACCAACAAACTCACCAACAAAGCGGTGACCACCGCCAAACTCGACGACGGCGCGGTCACCAGCCCGATCCTCGCCAACGGCTCGGTCACGCCCGCCAAACTCAGCAAAGACTTCGGCGCGCTGATCAACCCGCTGAAAAGCGGTCAGACGCTGCAGGGGTCCTTCGCGGTCGGCGGCGCCGGCAAAGAACTCACGGTCGCGATCGAGGGCCAGTCGTTCCAGTTCCCGCTCGCCAACACCCCGGCGGTGAACGTCATCAACCCCGCCACGGCGACCAACGGAGCCTGCGCGGGCCTCGGCAGCGGCCAGGCGCCGGCGGCCACGGCCGGCAACCTCTGCCTCTACGTGACCGGCGCCACCAACCTGAAAACGCTCGCGGCCCCGCCGACCAGCGTCAACCGATTCGGCTTCGGTCTCGAAGCGACGGCGGAAGACAAAGAAAAACAGTTCTCCGCCTACGGCCTCTGGGCGGTGACCGCTCCCTGACCAGGACGCTCGGCGCCCGGCCCCAGGGCTAGGCGCCGAGTGCCTCGAGGACCGCGTCGGTCATCTCGGCGGTCCCGACCTCGACCTCGGCGGGGACGTCTGGCATCGGCGGAGTTGCCGGCGTCCCCGCGGCGAGGTCCGGAGTGCGCAGCCCGCGCTCCAAGACCACGTCGACCGCGGCCTCGATCCTGGCCGCGTCGCCGGGGCGGTCGAGGCCGTGGCGCAGCATCATCGCCACCGAAAGGAAGGTCGCCAGCGGGTTGGCGATTCCCTTGCCGGCGATGTCGGGGGCGGAGCCGTGGACCGGCTCGAACAGGCCCGGCGCGCCGTCCTCGCCGAGGCTGGCCGAGGGCAGCATTCCCAGCGACCCGGTCAGCATCGCCGACTCGTCGCTGAGGATGTCGCCGAAGAGGTTCTCGGTGACGATCACGTCGAACTCGGCCGGGCGCGAGACCAGCTGCATCGCCGCGTTGTCGACCAGTAGGTGGTCGAGGGCGACGTCGGCGTAGTCGGGGGCGACGCGGCCGACCACCTCGCGCCAGAGCCGCGAGGTCTCCAACACGTTCGCCTTGTCGACCGAGGTGACGCGGGGCTTGCGGCCGGAGCTCTCGGCCCGCCGGCGGGCGGCCTCGAAAGCGGCGCGGGCGATGCGCTCGATCTCCTCGGCGCTGTACTCGCAGGTGTCGTGGGCGACGTCGCCGTCGCGGCCGGAATCGCCAAAGTAGATGCCGCCGGTCAGCTCGCGGACGACGAGCAAGTCGGTGCCGGCGATGCGCTCCTCGCGCAGCGGGCTGGCGCCGACCAGGGCCGGGCTGGGCCGCACCGGACGCAGGTTCGCGTAGAGGCCCATGCCCTTGCGCAGCCCGAGCAGGCCCTGCTCGGGGCGCGGCGCGGCCGGGTCGGTCGTGTCCCATTTGGGCCCGCCGACGGCGCCGAGCAGGACGGCGTCGGCGGCGCGACAGGCGTCGAGGACCTCATCGGTGAGGGCGGTTCCGTGGGCGTCGATCGAGCAGCCGCCCATCAGGCGCTCGTCGAACTCGAACTCGCCCAGCGCCTCCAGCAGCCGCTGCGCCGCGGCGACGATCTCCGGGCCGATCCCGTCACCGGGCAGGACGACTATGTGGGGGGTCGTGCTCACGCGCCGGGACTCTACGGGTTGGGCGCCGCGCCGGGTCAGGGCGCGACGGCCTCGATGTTGAGCCGCACGTACTCGAGCACCAGCGGCTGCTCGGAGCACTCCAGGACCGCTTCCGCGAAGGGGCGGCGCAGCTCGTCCGGCAGCTGCGCCAGCAACGGGCCAAGGGTGACGGTCGAGGTGAAGGCCAGCGGGTCGGGTGGCTGCACCGGCTTCGACTCCAGCCAGCAGCGCACCTTCGCGAACCCGGCTCCACGCAGGCGAGCTTCGGTCTCCTCGGGGCCCGCGAAGTTCCAGATCCCCGTCGCCCCGCCCAGATGGGTCGCGAACTCGGGCCGCGCCGCGACCGTCGCGATCGTCCGCGCGTGCTCGGCGACGTTGCCCTCTCCTCCGCACTGGGCGACCAGCCGGCCACCGGGCCGCAGGGCCGCTCGCAGACGGGCGAACAGGGCGTCGTGATCCAAGATCCAGTGAAAGGTCGCGGTCGAGAAGACGAGGTCGACCGGCTCGGCGATCTCCAACTCGGCCAGATCCGCGACCAGGTAGGACGCGCGGTCGCCGAGGCGCTCCCGCGCCTTGGCCACCATCGCCTCCGAACCGTCGACCGCCAGGACGCTGCCGCCGGCGAGGCGCCCCAACAGCTCGGCGGTGACCCGGCCAGAGCCGCAGCCGGCGTCGAGCGCCGCCTCGTCGCCGCGCAGCTCAAGTCGCTCAAGCACCTCCATGCCCCAGCTGAACTGGGGATCGGAGACCTGGTCGTAGGTCTCGGCGTCCCACTCGCGGGCGCTGCTGTTCATCGCCCCGGCCGGGCCCGGCTCGCTCACAGCGCCGTCGTCACTGGGCCGCGATCCGCTCCTCCCGCTCCCTCGAAGCCGTCTATCGCCGCCCCGTTCTCCAGCGTGATCGCGATGTCGTCAAGGCCGTTCAGCAGCCGGTGCTTGACGTCGGGCTCGACGGCGAAGTTGAAAACGCCGCTGGCGCAGGTGACGGTCTCGTCGTCGACGTCGATCCGCGCCTCCCCCGCCTCGGCCACGAGCCGGCAGTGCTCCTCATCGAGGATCGCCGGCAGCAGCCCGATCTTGGTGCAGTTGGAGTAGAAGATGTCGGCGAAGGACGGGGCGACGATCGCCTGGAAGCCGAAGTCCTCCAGCGCCCAGGGGGCGTGCTCGCGGGAGGAGCCGCTGCCGAAGTTGCGGCCGGTGACCAGGATCGGGTTCGGCTCCAGCTCGATCTCGCCGTCGCGGATCCAGTCGTAGAAGAGGAACTCCCCGAAGCCGGTCCGCTCGACCCGCTTGAGGAACTGCTTGGGGATGATCTGGTCGGTGTCCACGTCGTGGCGGTCCAGGACCGACACCTTGCCCTCGATCACGTCGATCGGCCTCATCTTCAGCTCCAGTCCCTGATGTCGACGAAATGTCCCTCGATCGCGGCGGCGGCCGCCATCTTCGGGCTGACCAGGTGGGTGCGCCCGCCCTTGCCCTGCCGGCCCTCGAAGTTGCGATTGGAGGTCGAGGCGCAGCGCTCGCCCTCGTCGAGGATGTCGGGGTTCATCCCCAGGCACATCGAGCAGCCGGCCTCGCGCCATTCGAAGCCGGCGCCGCGGAAGACCTCGTGCAGGCCCTCGGCTTCGGCGGTCGCCTTCACCTGCTGGGAGCCCGGGACGACCATCGCCCGCACCGAGCCGGCGACCTTGCGGCCGTCGACGACTTCGGCGGCCTCGCGCAGGTCCTCGATCCGCGAGTTCGTACAGGAGCCGATGAAGACCCGTTCCGGCGCCACCTCGGTCATCGGCGTGCCCGCCGTCAGGCCCATGTAGGCAAGCGCCCGCTCGGCCGATTCGCGCTCGCCCGGGGAGTCCATCGCCGCCGGGTCGGGGACGCTGTCGGTGACCTCGACGACCATGCCCGGGTTGGTGCCCCAGGTGACCATCGGCGAGATCGCGCCGGCGTCGACCTCGATCTCGGTGTCGAAGCTCGCGCCCGGGTCGCTGGGCAGCTGCCGCCAGCGCTCGACCGCGGCGTCGAAGTCGGCCGGAGCGGCGGCGCGGCCGCGGACCCACTCGAAGGTGTGCTCGTCAGGGGCGATCATGCCGGCCCGGCCGCCGCCCTCGATCGTCATGTTGCAGATCGTCATCCGCCCCGGCATCGCCAGCGCCTCGATCGCCGGCCCGGCGTACTCGACCGCGTGGCCGACCATGCCGCCGGTGCCAAGGCGGCCGATCGTCGCCAGGATCAGGTCCTTGGGGGTGACGCCGGCGCCGAGCTCGCCCGAGTAGGAGATCCGCATCGTCTTCGGCCGCTTCTGGACCAGGCACTGGGTCGCCAGCACATGCTCGACCTCGGAGGTGCCGATGCCGAAGGCCAGCGCCCCGAAGGCGCCGTGGGTGGAGGTGTGGCTGTCACCGCAGACGATCGTCATCCCCGGCTGGGTCACCCCCAGCTCCGGGCCGATCACGTGGACGATCCCCTGGCGCTCGGAGCCCAGCGAGTAGAGCGGGATGCCGAACTCCTCGCAGTTGCGCTCCAGCGTTTCGACCTGGACCCGGGAGAGCTGGTCGGCGATCAGGCGGGCCGCCATGGTGCCGTCGGTCGGCACGTTGTGATCGGCGGTGGCCAGGGTCTTGTCGGCGCGACGGACGCCGCGGCCGGCCAGCCGCAGGCCGTCGAAGGCCTGGGGCGAGGTGACCTCGTGGACCAGGTGCAGGTCGATGTAGATCAGGCCGTCGGAGACCTCGTGGGCCTCCCAGATCTTCTCGAACATGTTTTGCGGCATGGCCGGTCGTCGCCTCCTCTGCTCTCGCTCGTTCGCATTCATAGTCACTGGAAGTCTTGCTCTCTCGCTTCCGCGTCCGGGGGCGACTAGCTCCTCCTCAGCCCGGCGGCTATCACGGCGAGGAAGCGGGTCGGCTCCTCGCCATCGTTCTCGAAATAGTGCGGCAGATCGGCATCGAAGGTGACGCTGTCGCCGCCACGCAGCTGGTACCGGGTCCCGTCGACCGTGAGCGCCAGGGCTCCGGAGAGGACGACGGCGGTCTCACGGCTGCCGGGCTCGTGCATCGGCGGGTCCTCGCGGCCGCCGGTGCTGGCTCCGGGCTCGAGGCTGTGCAGGGAGACGTCGGCGCGCTGGCCCGGCAACGGCGGCGTCAGCTCGTCGATCCGATGCCCGCCCCGCTCCGAGCGGCGGCGGTCGCCGCCGCGGATCACGGCGACGTGCTGGCCCTCGTCCAGGCGCAGCAGCTGCGACAGCGTCAGCTCCAGGCCGGCAGCGATCTTCGCCGCGACCGCCAGGGTCGGGCTGGTCTCGCCGCGCTCGACCTGGGACAGCATCGGCGCGCTGACCCCGCTGCGCTCGGCCAGATCCCGCAGCGACAGGCCCATCGCGTCGCGAAGGGCGCGAACCCTGGCCCCCACCGCGGGGATCGCCGCCGGCTCGGGCGGAGCCGCGGGCAACGCTTTGGAAAGGGTCAGCGATCCGGTCATCAGGCTCTGTACGTTATCACATACGAATGTATCGCCCATGAGAGGCCGTCTTAACGGAATCGAAGCAAGCCTGTCGGCGCCGCCGCATATGGTGCCCGCTCATTCTTATGAGCACCCGAACATATGCTGCTCTTGCGCGGCTCATGGTCTTGGCGACTCTGGTTATGGCACTCCTGGCGCTCGGGTGGGTGTCGAGCGCCCGCGCCGGTGAGCCCTCCTGCGTCGGGGCGGGGCAGGCCCCGAGGCAGGCGGCACTGAACGACCTGCGCGGCTCCATGCTCTGCTTGATCAACCGCATCCGCGAGCACTACGGGCTCGGCGAGCTGCGGGAAAATCTGCCGCTGCGCCGATCGGCAACCGGGCACTCCTACGACATGGTGGACCGCGATTACTTCTCCCACGATGGCCCCGCCGGCAGCACCCCGGGCAGCCGGGTCGCCCAGACCGGCTACCTGGCGCGGGTGAACAAGTACGCCGTCGGCGAGAACATCGGCGGCGGCATCGGCAGCCAGCGCGGCTCCCCCCTCGCCGTCTTCCGCTCCTGGATGCACAGCCCGCCGCACCGGGCGAACATCCTCGACGCCGAGTTCCACGACCTCGGCGTGGGCGTGGCGCGGGGCTACCCAGGCGGTGGCGGCTCCACTGCTGCCACCTACACGCTCGACTTCGGAATGCGCCACTAACCGAACCGCCGGCCCGGTTATGGGCCTGGGGTTCTTTCCATCGCGGCTGCGGCAGTGGCCGCCTCGGCCTCGCGGGTGGCCGCCCCTTCGAGGGCGTTGGACAGGGCGCGCACGTAGGCGCGGGCCGAGGCCTCGAGGATGTCGGTGGCGACGCCCTGGCCGGTTGCCAGGCGCCCGGCGGCGCGCAGCATCACCGTCACCTCGCCGAGGGCGTCCTCGCCGCCGGTCACCGCCTCGACCGCATACTGCCGCAGCTCGCACTCGGTCTCGGTCGCCGCCTGGATCGCGCGGAAGATCGCGTCGACCGGCCCGTCGCCGCCGGATTCCCCGACCACCTCCTCCCCTGAAGGCAGCGTCACCGCCACCTTGGCGGCCGGCTCGCGGCGGGAGCCCGCCTCGACCTCGAACCAGGCCAGCTCGTGGGCGTCGGAGCGCTCGCGCATCTCGTCGGAGACGATCGCCTCCAGGTCGAGCGCGGTGACCTGCTTCTTGCGGTCGGCGACCTCCTTGAACGCCTTGAAGGCGGCGTTGAGGGCGTTGCCCTCGACCTGGAAGCCCAACTGCTCCAGCGCGTCCTTCAGCGCGTGGCGGCCGGAGTGCTTGCCCAGCACGATCGAGTTCGACTCCAGGCCGACTTCGGTCGCGTCCATGATCTCGTAGGTGCTGCGCTCCTTCAGCACGCCGTCCTGGTGGATCCCGGACTCGTGGGCGAAGGCATTGCGACCGACGATCGCCTTGTTCGGCTGGATCGGGTAACCCGTCAGGCGCGAGACCATGCGGCTGGTGCGGGCGATCTCGCGGGTGACGATCCCGGTCTCAAAGCCGTGGACGTCGTGGCGGACGTCGATCAGCATCGCGATCTCCTCCAGCGCGCAGTTTCCGGCGCGCTCGCCGATCCCGTTGACGGCGCACTCGACCTGCCGCGCCCCGGCCAGGACGCCCGCGTAGGAGTTGGCGACGGCCAGCCCCAGGTCATCGTGGCAGTGGACCGACAGCTCGACCTCGCGCAGCGCCGGCGCCAGCTCGTAGAGACGGCGGAAGTAGTCCGCGTACTCCTCGGGCGTCGTGTAGCCGACGGTGTCGGGGATATTGACCACACCCGCCCCCTCTTCGACCGCGATCGCGCAGACCTCGGCGGTGAACTCGACGTCGGCGCGGGTCGCGTCCATCGGCGAGAACTCGACGTCCTCGCAGCAGGACCTGGCCAGGGCCACGGCAGCGCGAGCCTGCCCCTTGACGTCCTCGCGATCGGTCTGCAGCTGGTGCTCGATGTGGATGTCGGAGGTGGAGATGAAGGTGTGGATGCGCGGGCGCTGGGCGTCGCGCACCGCCCCCCAGGCGGCGTCGATGTCAGCCTTGTGGGTGCGGGCGAGGCCGCAGATCACCGGGCCCTCGACCACCCGCGAGATCTTCTGGACGGCCTCGAAGTCGCCGGGCGAGGTGATCGGGAAGCCGGCCTCGATCACGTCGACCCCCAACCTGGCCAGCTGCTGGGCGATCTCGACCTTCTCGGCAGTGTTCAGCGAAATTCCAGGCGACTGCTCGCCGTCCCTCAGGGTGGTGTCAAATATGTGGACGCGGTTGGCGTCAGATGCGGGTCCCATGGGACCTCCTCCTTCTCTGCTTCATTTGAATGACCTCTGTCTCTCGCGGCTATCGCGCCGCCCAGCGCTATTCCCCCCGAGGGGGGAGGAGAAGGAGAAGCGCGAGGCTGTTGAACCGATGGGTCATTCGCTCACTGCAGGGTAGCGCAGACCGCCGCGGCATCGGCGGCTTTTCGTAGGGTGAGGCGCATCGAGGCCTCCGCCCCGCAGCGCATCAACTGGCTCGCCCTCTTCGCGATGGGGATGGCGGTCGTGGTGATCGCCAACGACTTCTCGGCGATCAACGTCGCCCTTCCCACCATGGAGAAGGACTTCGACACCAACATCAACACGATCCAATGGGTCGTCAACGCCTACGCGCTCACCTTCGGGGTGATGATCGTCACCGGCGGCCGGCTCGCCGACATGTTCGGGCGCCGCAACGCCTTCTTCCTCGGGACCGCGATCTTCGCCTCGATGTCGGCGCTCGGCGGAGCCGCGCAGTCGGAGGCCTGGCTGATCGCCTGCCGCACCCTGATGGGGATCGGCGGCGCCCTGATGTGGCCGGCGATCCTCGGCATGACCTTCGCGATCCTGCCCGCAGACAAGGCTGGGCTGGCCGGCGGGATCATCCTCGGCGCCGCCGGGCTGGGCAACGCGGTCGGCCCGCTGATCGGCGGCGTCCTCACCGACGCGCTCAGCTGGCGCTGGATCTTCTTCCTCAACGTGCCGATCGCGATCTTCGCCGTCGCCGTCACCTATTTCCTGGTTCACGTCAAGGAGCCCGAAACCGAGGACCAGCGGATCGACTACCCGGGCATCGCGGCGCTCTCGGTCGGCCTCGTCTCGCTGCTGATCGCCCTCGACCAGGTCGCCGACTGGGGCTGGGGCGACCCACGGGTCGTCGCCCTGCTGGCGCTGGCGGCGGTCCTGATCCTCGCCTTCGTCCCGATCGAGCGGCGGGCGGGAGCCCACGCCCTGGTGCCGCGGGAGATCATGCGCAACCGCAGCTTCACCGCCTCCTGCGTGGCGATCCTCTTCATGTCGGCCACCTTCTTCGCCTCGCTGCTCTACCTGCCGCAGTTCATGGAGAAACAGTTCGGCTACTCGCCGCTGGAAGCAGGGGTCGGGATCCTGCCCTTCCTCGGCGTCTTCGCACTCGTCTCCTTCGTCGCCGGCCCGCTCTACAACCGGCTCGGCGCCAAGCCGCTAGCCGTCTTCGGCGCCGCCTGCATCACGCTGGCGCCGTTCCTCTTCTCACAGGTCGACGCCGGCTCCGGCTATGGCTCGCTGGTCCCGGGCATGATCGTGCTCGGGCTCGGCGTCGGCAGCTTCTACCCGACCGCGACCACCGCCGGCGTCACCTCGGTCGACGACTCCCAAACCAGCCTCGCCGGCGGCATCATCTACATGTTCCAGATCGCCGGCGGCTCGATCGGGCTGGGCCTGACGACCACGGTCTTCTCCGGTGCGATCCCGCCCTTCGTCGACGGCGTCCAGGCCGGCTTCCGCCTCGACGCCGCCCTCTCCCTAGTTGGCTTTCTCGTCGCCCTCCTATTCGTTGGCGGCAACCTGAGGCGTTCGGGCGTCGCCGGGCGGCGTCCTCGGGCATCCGAATAGCGCTGCTATGCGGACGCCCTGCGTCCTTGCCCGGCTTAGCCCGAACGCCTCAGGGCTGAAGGCGGTTTTCGCCGGAGCCGCCGGCCAAAATGTCGTCGCCCGGACCGCCGTACAGCAGATCGTCGTCGCTGCCGCCGACCAGGCGGTCGGCGCCGGGGCCGCCGAACAGCGAGTCGGCGCCGGCGCGGCCGACCAGGACGTCGTCGCCGGCGCCGCCGACCAGCTTGTCGCCGCCGGCCCCGCCGGCCAACCGGTCGGCCCCCGGCCCCCCTCGCAGGGTGACCGGGATCGGCACCTCGCGGGCGACCGTGACGGAGTCGTCCCCGGCGCCGGCGTTGACTTCGAAGCCCCCGATCCGGGCCGCTTCGCAGATCAGCTCGTTGGACTGACCTTCTGGGTGCCAGCAGAGGTCGCTGCCGACTTCCAGCGTCACCAACGAGTCGATCACGTAGGTGCGGCCGTCGGGGCTGAGGGTGATCGCGATCGCGTTGGTTTCGGAGCCGCCCGCGAGCAGGACCGTCAGCGGCGCGTCGGCGGCGCGGGCAGCCGTGACGGTCTGCACCGCCAGCACCATCGCCGCAATCAGGATCACTCTCTTCATCGCAAATTCGCCCGGGCTCGGATCGCCGGCGTCGCTATGGAAACAACACGACCTTGCCGACGTTGCGGCGCTGGGCGATGAACTCGTGCGCCTCGCCGGCGCGGTCGAAGGGAAATGCCTCGGCGACGACCGGCTCCAGGCGACCCGCCTCGAGGTCCGCCATCAGCGGCTCGGTGACGCGATCGAGGTTGCCCTCGCGGTCCCACCAGCTCAGCATGTTGAGGCCGAAGACGCCTTTGTTCTCGTTCATCATCATCAGGCTCTTCCACCAGGGCATCGTCGCCAGCGGCATCTTCGCCAAGCTCTTCAGCGTGGCTGGGATATTGCGGACGCCGTTGTCGGAGTTCTCCGAAAGCCCGTACATGACCAGGCGCCCGCCAGGGCGCAGCAGCCGGTAGTCCTTGCGGAACGAGGTCGGGCCGAGCGCGTCCATAATCAGGTCGACGCCCTCCCCATCGGTGATTCGCATCACCTCGGCCTCGAAGTCCTGGTTGCGGTAGTCGATCGCGTGGGTCACACCCTGAGCGCGAATCGCCTCGTGCTTGGCCGGCGAGGCGGTGCCGAAGACCTCGGCGCCGGCGTTGCGGGCGAGTTGCGTGGCCGAAATGCCGACGCCGCCGCCGGCGGCGTGGATCAGCACCCGGTCGCCCTCCCTCATGCTGCCCATCACGGTCAGCGCCGCATAGGCGGTGCCGTAGTTGACCGGAAAGGCAGCGCCCTGCTCGAAGCTGAGCCGGTCGGGCAGCGGCAGCGCCTGCGCGGCGGGAACGGCGACGAGCTCGGCCTGGCCGCCAAAGCGGGTGCCGGCGACGACGCGGTCGCCGACGGCGTAATCGGCCACGCCCTCCCCCACGCTCTCGACCTCGCCGGCGACCTCATAGCCGAGCACGCAGGGAGTCTTGGGAGCGTCCGGGTAGAGGCCGACCCGAGCCAGCGTGTCGGCGAAGTTGATGCCGGCGGCGCGCACCGCGATGCGGATCTCGCCCGGCCCGACGGATGGGTCGGGCCGCTCCTGCACCTGGAGAACCTCGGGACCGCCCGTCCCCGTCAATACCACCGCCCGCATCAGCCCACCCTATCCATTTCTTGAGGTCGTCCGACCAAGCAGTTCAAGGACGCAGGGAGCGCCGTGTGCTCTGCACACAAGCGACCGAGGACGCCGAAATGCGCCGGTCGGACGACCTCAAAGATCGACCGAGCGGCCGACGGTGAAGCCCTCGATGCCGAGGATCTTCTCGATCGTCTCGGCCCGCACGGGGGCGTCGGTGGTCAGCGCCATCACCGCTTTCTCGCCGCCCTGCTCGGCCCCGACCGCGGCGGAGACGATGTTGACCCCCTCCTCGCCGAACAGCGTCCCCACCCGGCCGATCATTCCCGGCCGGTCGGCGTAGCGGAAGACCGCCAGGTGCTCGGCGAAGGGCAGGTAGAAACCCTCGCCCCAGGCCGAGACCAGATAGGGCTCGTTGCGGGGCCCGACGCTGGTGCCCGCGACCTCGACGTCCTCGCCGCCGGAGCTGACCCGGACCGTGACCAGCTCGGTGAAGTCCTCGGCGCTGGCGTCCTTGGTCTCGACCAGCTCGATCCCGCGCTCCTCGGCCATCTGCGGCGCGTTGACCAGGTTGACCGGCTCCTCGGTGTGGCCGGAGAGGATCCCGACCAGGACGGCGATGCCGAGCAGGCGGGTGTCATGGGAGGCGATGCGGCCGCGGAACTCGGCCGTGACCCGGTCGACCGAGCCGTCGCCGAGGCCCTGGGCGAGGCGGCCGAGCTTTTCGCAGAGCGGCACGAAGGGGGCCAGGGCCTCCATCGCCTCCGGGCGGACGGCGGCGATGTTGACGGCGTTGGTGACGACGCCGCCGCTGAGGGCGGCGGTGACCTGCTCTGCGGTGACCACCCCGGCGCGGTCCTGGGCCTCGGCGGTGGAGGCGCCGAGGTGGGGCGTGACGACGACGTCGCCGCGGGCGAAGACGGGATGCTCGGTGAAGGGCTCGGAGGGAAAGACGTCGAGCGCCGCGCCGGCCAGCTTGCCGGATTCCAGGCCGGCCAGGAGGGCGTCGAGGTCGACGAGCTCACCGCGGGCGCAGTTGACGAGGCGGGCGCCGTCCTTCATCTGGGCGATCGTCCCGGCGTCGATCAGGTCGATCGTCTCCGGCGTCTTCGGCACGTGCAGGGTGACCAGGTCGGAGCGGCCGAGCACCTCCTCGACGCTCTCCAGCCCCTCCACCCCGAGCTCGCGGAAGCGCTCGGCGGAGACGAACTTGTCGAAGGCCACGACCTCCATCTCGAAGCTCTGGGCGCGCTTGGCGACGAGCTGGCCGATGCGGCCGAAGCCGACCACCCCGAGCGTCTTGCCGTAGAGCTCGGCGCCCTTGAACTTGGGCCGGTCCCAGCGGCCGGCGACCAGCGATTCGTGCGCCTGGGGGACGTTGCGGAAGAGCGCCAGGGCGAGGGCAAGAGTGTGCTCGGCGGCGGCGACCGAGTTCGACTCGGGGGCGTTGGCGACGATGATGCCGCGGCGGGTGGCGGACGGGATGTCGACGTTGTCGACGCCGGTCCCGGCGCGGCCGATCACCTTCAGGTTGGTCGCCAGCTCGATCAGCTCCGGCGTCATCTTCGTCGCCGACCGGATCAGGATCGCGTCGTAGGAGCCGATCTTCTCGCGCAGCTCCTCGTCGGACATCTCCAGGCCGAGCTCGACGTCGAAGTTGGCGCGCAGCAGGTCGACGCCGGTGTCGGCGATCTTCTCCTTGACCAGGACCTTCACCTGGCGACCCCCTCGACGCTGGCCAGGACCCAGTCGACGCAGGCGGTCAGCGCCTCGACGTCGGCGGGCTCGACCGCCGGGAACATCCCCACCCGCAGCTGGTTGCGGCCGAGCTTGCGGTAGGGCTCGACGTCGACGATGCCGTTGGCCCGCAGCGCCGCGGCCAGCGCCGCCGCGTCGACCGAGTCGGCGAAATCGATCGTGCCGACGACCAGGGAGCGCTTGGCCGGATCGGCGACGAAGGGGGTGGCGACGTCGCTGCGCTCGGCCCAGCCGTACAGCCGAGCGGAGGAGTCCGAGGTCCGCTCCACGCACCACTCGAGGCCGCCGCCGGCGAGCATCCACTCGATCTGGTCCGCCAGCAGCAGCAGGGTCGCCAGGGCCGGCGTGTTGTAGGTCTGCTCCTTGCGCGAGTTGTCGAGCGCCGTCGCCAGCGAGAGGAATTCCGGCTGCCAGCGACCGGCGTCCCCGTCCAGCTCGCCGATTCTGGCGATCGCCGCCGGGCTCAGGAGGGCAAGCCAGAGGCCGCCGTCGGCGCCGAAGGACTTCTGCGGGGCGAAGTAGTAGGCGTCGGCGTCGGCGACGTCGACGGGCAGCCCGCCCGCGCCCGAGGTGGCGTCGATCAGGACCAGGGCGTCGCCGGCCTCGGCCGGGCGCTGGACCGGCACCATCACCCCGGTCGAGGTCTCGTTGTGGGCCCAGGCGATCACGTCGGCGGCGGGGTCGGCGGCCGGGACCGGCGCGTCACCGGGGTCGGCCTCGATCAGGATCGGGTCGGCGAGGAAGGGCGCGGCGGCGGTCGCCTTGGCGAACTTCTGCGAGAACTCGCCGTAGGTCAGATGGAGGGCGCGCTCGCGCACGATCCAGGCGGCGGCGGCGTCCCAGAACGCGGTGGTGCCGCCGTTGCCCAGCACGACCTCGTAGCCGTCGGGCAGGGCGAAGAGCTCGGTGAGGCCCGCGCGCACGCGGCGGACCACGTCGCGCACGGGCGCCTGGCGGTGCGAGGTTCCCATCAGCTTCGTCCGCTCGGCGAGAGTCGCGAGGGCCTCCGGGCGCACCTTCGAGGGCCCGCAGCCGAAGCGGCCGTCGGCCGGCTTCAGCTCGGCCGGGATCTGCGCGCTGTCGGTTGCCGGGGTCGCCATCGGGCTCGACAGGTTATTGACCCCCGCGGGTGGACTCGCGCCGGGGCCGGGGGTAGGCTGGCGCCGCCGCACCGTCAGTCCCGTCCAACCCGAGGGGGAGCGATGTATCCGATCAGCTACGAAGCCGATTTCAACCCGGAGCCGAACCGCTGGACGACCTTCTTCCGGCTGCTGCTGGCGATCCCGTGGTTCATCGTCGCTGTCTTCTGGGGCATCCTCTTCCTCTTCACCCACCTCTTCGCCTGGGTCGCGGTCGTCATTCTCGGGCGCTACCCGCAGTGGCTCTACGAGTTCAACTCCGGCGTCGTCCGCTTCTCGATCCGCACCTCCGCCTGGATCTACCTGCAGACCGACGTCTGGCCGCCGTTCGGTCTCAACGACGACCCCAGTTACCCGATCCGGGTCAACTTCGGCCCCCCGGCCGAGCGCCAGAGCCGTCTGAAGGCCTTCTTCCGCCTCATCCTCGTGCTGCCCGTGGCGCTGGTCCTCTCCTATGGGACCAGCTACATCCAGATGTTGGCCGGAGTGATCGCCTGGCTGACGATCGTCTTCCGCGGCTACCTGCCGGAGGGGGTCAACAGCATGCTGACCTTCGTCAACAGCTTCCACGCCCGCGTCCTCGGCTACATCGCGATCCTCACCGACGACTACCCGCCGATCGGCCTCGAGCGGGCGAAGGGAAGCGGCATCGCGCCCGCGCCCGTTGCCCCGCCCACCCCACCGGCGATGCCGAGCGTCTGAGGTCCCGGCGATGAGCGACGCGGCGAACGACAACGTGACCAAAGGCGAGGGCTACGCCGTCGCCAACCTCAGCGACCTCGGCGAGGGCCCGGGCTTCCGCAAGATCCGCAAGGAGCTCGGGGTCACCGCCTTCGGCGTCAACGCGATCGTGCTGCCGCCGACCTACGAGACCGGCAGCCACTTCCACGACGAGCAGGAGGAGCTCTACTTCGTCCACAGCGGCGAGATCGAGTTCACCTTCGGCGACGGCTCGACCCAGCGACTCGGCCCCGGCGGCCTGGCCTGGGTCGACGCCCCGACCTCCCGCAAAGTGAAGAACCTCAGCGACTCCGAAGAGGCGATCTACGTGATCGTCGGGGGTAAGGGCGGCTATGTCGGCCGGGACGGAAAACTGGCCGAGGGCGAGACTCACCGGTAAGCGTTAGAGGGTCGGGTGCCCCTCTCCCAGAAGCCGTCGCGCAGCTGGGTCGCTCGCCAGAGCTCACACGCCTGTCCTTGAGCTTCTGGGAGAGGGGCACCCGACCCTCTTCGCGAAGCCGCGGGACTCGATGGTGAGGAGCACACTGCCCCTCCTCGCCAGCCCCCGGCCTATTTCGTGTCTTTGAACCCCTGGTCGATCCAGGGCATCATCGTGCGGAGGTCCTTGCCGACGTCCTCGATCTCAGCACCCTGTAGCTCCTCGCGCATGCGGTCGAAGTTCTCGTTGCCGGCCTTGTTCTCGGCGATGAACTCGCGGGCGAAGTCGCCGGACTGGATCTCGGAGAGGATCTGCTTCATCGCCGCCTTGGTCTCGTCGGTGATCACTCGCTTGCCGCGGGTGAGGTCGCCGTACTCGGCGGTGTTGGAGATCGAGTAGTGCATCCCCTGGATGCCCTTCTCATACATCAGGTCGGCGATCAGCTTCAGCTCGTGCAGGCACTCGAAGTAGGCCAGGCGGGGGTCGTAACCGGCCTCGACCAGAGTCTCGAAGCCAGCCTGGACCAGCTCCGAGGCGCCGCCGCAGAGCACGGCCTGCTCGCCGAAGAGGTCGGTCTCGCACTCGTCTTTGAAGCTGGTCTCGATCACCGCGGCGCGGCCGCCGCCGATCCCGGAGGCGTAGGCGAGAACGAGGTCGTGGGCGTTGCCGCTGGCGTCCTGGTGGACCGCCATCAGGCAGGGGACGCCGTTGCCTTCCTCGTACTGACGGCGCACCAGGTGGCCGGGGCCCTTGGGCGCGACCATGCCGACGTCGACGCCGGGCGGCGGCTCGATCTCGCCGAAATGGATCGCGAAGCCGTGGGCGAAGAGCAGCAGGTTGCCGGGGGCGATGCCGTCCGCGATCTCCGACCGCCAGACCTCCGCCTGCCTCTCGTCCGGCAGCAGGATCATCACCAGGTCGCCGCGGCTGGCAGCTTCGGCGACGTCGAGCACCTCGAGCCCGGCCGCCTCGGCCTTGGCGCGGCTGGAGGAATCGGGGCGGAGGCCGACGACGACGTCGACACCGGAGTCCTTGAGGTTGAGGGCGTGGGCATGGCCCTGGGAGCCGTAGCCGAGGATCGCGACGGTCTTGCCGTCCAGCTTGCCGAGGTCGGCGTCCTTGTCGTAGAAGATGTCGTCGGTGCGCATGGCTGGGCAGGCTATCGGAGCGCCCTGCGCATCAGCTTGCCGGAGGGCGTGCGCGGCAGCGCCGATGCCAGCTCCACCCGCTTGGGCACCTTGAACCCCGCCAGCGAGCCGGCGCAGTGGCGCCGCAGGTCGTCCGGGGTCACCGCCGAGCCGCCGACCAGGACTACCACGGCGGTCACCGCCTGCTGCCACTCGGGGTCCTCGCGGCCGACCACGGCGGCGTCGGCCACCTCGGGATGTCGCAGCAGCACCTCCTCGACCTCGGCGGGGACGACGTTCTCGCCGCCGCTGACGATCATGTCGTCCATCCGGTCCCTGACGTAGAGGAAGCCCTCCTCGTCGATATGGCCGAGGTCGCCGGTGTGCAGCCAGCCGTCGGGGTCGGCGCGGCCGGGGGCGACGGTCGGGCCCTGGACGAGGATCTCACCGTCCTCGATGCGCAGATGGGTGGTCAGCAGGGGCCGGCCGGCGGAGCCGAGCTTGCGACGGGCGTCGGCCGGGGCCAGCGTCGTGACCTGCGAGCAGGTCTCGGTCAGGCCGTAGGTCTGCACGACCGTGGCGCCCTTGGCGATCGCCTCTTCCAGTGGTTCCGCCGGGACCGGCCCGCCGCCGACCAGGATCGCCCGCGGGCCGGAGAGGTCGGCGCCGGCCTCCAGCAGCCGGGTCAGCATCGTCGCCACCACCGAGACGACCGTGATCCCCTCCCCCTCCAGCGCCGCCGCGGCGCGGTCGAGGTCGAAGCCGTCGTGGAGGACCGCGGTGGTGCCGTAGATGACCGAGCGCATGACGATCCCGAGGCCGGAGATGTGGCTGAGCGGCAGGCAGCAGAGCCAGCGGTCCTGCGGCTCGACGCCGATGTTGAAGGCGGAGCCGACGGCGCTCCAGAGGAAGTTGCCGTAGGTGAGCCCGACCGGGTGGGCGGTGCCGCTGCTGCCGCTGGTCAGCACCACGGCGCAGATCTCGTCCATGTCGTGCTCGCCGAGCAGCGGCAGGTCGGCCTCGGTCTGGGTCAGCTCGCCGGCGTCGTCGAGGTCGACGATCGGCTCCTCGGCGGCGACGATCGCCGCCCGCTCCGCTGCGGTCAGGCGCGGGCTCAGCGGCAGCAGCCTGGCGCCGACCTTCATCAGCGCGTGGGCGAGCACCACCTGCTCGCGGCGCGGGTGCATGGTCAGGGCGGCGGTCGAGCCGCGGCGGACGCCGTGGGCGGCGAGGCGGCGGGCGACCCAGGTCGCCTCCGCCTCGAGCTCGGCGTAGGTCATCTCGGCACCGTCCGCCACCAGGGCGGTGCGGTCGGGACAACTCTGGGATCTCTGGGCGAGCCAGTCGTCGAGCTTCATCGGCGGGATATCGTGCCCATCATGCCCAAACGCCACAAGGACGCCCCGCCCGAGCAGGATCTCTACGCGCCGATCGAGTGGCGGCGCCTAGAGGACTACGACGACATCCGCTACGAGACGGCCGAGGGGATCGCCAAGATCACGATCGACCGACCCGAGGTCCTCAACGCCTTTCGGCCCCAGACCCTGGTCGAGATCGCCGCCGCGCTGGAGCTGGCGCGCGAGGACACCGAGATCGGGGCGATCGTCCTCACCGGCGCCGGCGAACGGGCGTTCTGCTCCGGCGGCGACCAGACGGTCCGCGGCGACAGCGGCTACGTCGCCGAGGGGGCCTCGCTCGGCCGCTTCCACGTCACCGACCTGCAGGTTCAGATGCGGCGGCTGCCGAAGCCGGTCGTGGCGATGGTCGCCGGCTACGCGATCGGCGGCGGCCACATCCTCCACGTCTGCTGCGACCTCACGATCGCCGCCGACAACGCCGTCTTCGGACAGACCGGGCCGCGGGTCGGCTCCTGGGACGGCGGCTTCGGCGCCTCCCTCCTGCGCGACCTGGTCGGGACCAAGAAGGCGAAGGAGTTCTGGCTGCTCTGCCGCCAGTACGACGCCGAGGAGGCGCGGGAGATGGGTCTGGTCAACGCGGTCGTGCCGCTGGCGGAGCTGGAGCGGGAGACGGTGGCCTGGTGCCGCGACATGCTGGCGCTCTCCCCCTTCGCCCTGCGACTGGCGAAGGCCAGCTTCAACGCGCACGAGGACGGCTACGCGGGGATCCAGCAGCTGGCCCACGACGCCAACCTGCTCTTCTACGGCAGCGAGGAGGCCGCCGAGGGGCGCGAGGCCTTCAAGCAGAAACGCCATCCCGACTTCTCCAAGTTTCCCCGCCGGCCATGAGGATCTGGCTGATGGCCGCGCGTCCGCGGACGCTGCCGGCGGCGATCGCGCCGGTGCTGGTCGGCACCGCCGCCGCCGTGCAGTGGCTCGGCCACCTGCCCCGGGTGGGCGCCTTCGTCGCCGCCCTGATCGGCTCGATCTTCATCCAGATCGGCACCAACCTCGCCAACGACTACTCCGACGCCAAGCGCGGCGCCGACACCGCCGATCGCCTGGGGCCGGTGCGGGTCACCTCGGCCGGGCTGGTGACGCCGCAGCGGGTGATGACCGCGACCTGGATCGCCTTCGCCGTCGCAGTCGCCTGCGGCGTCTACCTGGCGACGGTCGCCGGGCCGGCGATCCTCGCGATCGGCGTCGTCTCGATCGCCGCCGGGGTCCTCTACACCGGCGGCCCCCGTCCCTACGGCTACGCGGGCCTGGGCGAGGTCTTCGTCTTCCTCTTCTTCGGCCTCGTCGCCGTCAACGGCTCCTACTACGTGCAGGTCGAGCAGCTCGACGCGCTGCCGCTTGGCCTCTCGATCGGGGTCGGCTTCCTCGCCACCGCGATCCTCGTCGTCAACAACGTCCGCGACCTCGAGACCGACCGGCGGGCGGGCAAGACCACCCTGGCGGTGCGGATGGGCCGCCACAACGCGGTGGTCCTCTACCGGCTGCTGGTTCTCGGCGCCTTCGCCGTGCTGCCGATCGCCCTGGCGGCGGGCGACGCGAGCGCCCTGCCCCTGATCGGCCTGCTGGCTCTGCCGCTGGCCTTCGCCCCGATGCGGGCGATGACCAACCGCACCGACGGCCCGGCGCTGAACGGCGCCCTCGCCGCCACCGGCGTCCTGCTGGCCGCCTACAGCCTGCTGGTCAGCGCCGGGCTGCTGATCTCGAGCTGACCCACCTCGACCCAACCCGGGTGCGAAGCTGTCGGCGTGCGAATCGCATCGGTCGAAGTGATCCCCTACGCGCTGCCCTTCCGCGAGCCCTATGTAACCGCGCGGGGGCGTCTCGACCGGCGCGAGATGGTGCTGCTGCGGCTGCGCTCCGAGGACGGCCTGACCGGTCTGGGTGAAGCGGTGCCGCTCTCGCTGCGCGGGGGCGCGCCGCTGGCGCGGGTGGTCGGCGAGCTGCAGCTGCTCGGCGAGCTGGGGGAGCTGGACGAGGCGCGCCTCGGCGCCGGCGTCTCCAACCTCTCGGCGCCGGCGCGCTGCGCGGCGCTGACCGCCCTGATGGACCTGCGAGGGCGACGGGCGGCCTTCGAAGCGGGATCGACGGCTGACGCGCGCGGCGCGACGGCGGAGGGCGGGGCCGAGCCGGTGCGCTGCAACGCGACGCTGGTGGCGGGTGAGCCGGCCGCCGTGGCCGCGGACGCGCTGCGCTGGGCCGCCGAGGGCTTCTCGACGTTCAAGCTCAAGCTCGGCACCGGCGACGACGTCGGCAGCGTGCGGGCGGTGCGCGAGGCGCTGGGCACGGGGGCGCGAATCCGGGTGGACGCGAACGCGGCCTGGGACGCGGCGGAGGCGACCCACGTGCTGCGGGCGCTGGAGGAGCTGGACGTCGAGCTGGCGGAGCAGCCGGTGGCGACCCTGGAGGAGACGGTCGCGGTTGCCGCCGCGACCCCGATCCCGATCGCCGGCGACGAGAGCATCGAGAGCCGCGCCGACGCGGAACGGGCGGTGTCGCTCGGGGCCTGCGCGCTAGCCGGGGTCAAGCTGTCCAAGGTGGGAGGCCCGCACGAGGCGATCGCGATCGCCGAGGTCCTGCCCTCCTATCTCTCCAGCGCCCTCGACGGCCCGGTCGGCATCGCCGCCGCGGCCCAGGTGGCGCAGACCCTGCGGGAGAGCGCGCCGACCGACGGCGTCGACCTGGCCCACGGCCTGGCCACGCAGCGGCTCTTCGCGGAGACGGTGGCGACAGTCGAGTGCGAGCTGCGCGACGGCATGCTCCACCCCCCCTCCGGGCCGGGGCTGGGCGTCGAGCTCGACGAGCGAGCACTCGACCTGCATCGGCTTTAGCCTGCCGGGGCGAGTTTCCGTCGGTATGCGACAGAAACTCGCCCCACGCGTGGATCCAACCAACGCCAACACCGCCCTCGCCTCGGCCTTCGTCGAGGAGCTGGCGCGGGGTGGCCTGCGCCAGGCCGTCGTCTCGCCCGGCTCCCGCTCGACGCCGCTGGCGGTCGCGCTCTGGCGCCAGCCGGAGATCGAGGTGACGGTGATCGTCGACGAGCGCTCCGCCGCCTTCTTCGCGCTCGGGGCGGCGCAGGCCGGCGGCGCCCCGGTGGCGCTGCTGTGCACCTCCGGCACCGCCGTCGCCAATTACCACCCGGCTGTCTTCGAGGCCGACGAATCCGGGATCCCGCTGGTCGTGCTGAGCGCCGACCGGCCGCCGGAGCTGCGCGGCATCGGCGCCGGGCAGACGGTCGACCAGATCAAGGTCTTCGGCTCCTCGGTCCGCTGGTTCTGCGAAGTCGGGACCCACGTGGCCGATGACGACGGGCTCCTGCATTTCCGCTCGGTCGCCTGCCGGGCGCTGGCCGCCGCCCGCGGCGAGACCCGGCCCGGCCCGGTCCACCTCAACCTCCCCTGGCGCGAGCCGCTGGCGCCGGTGCCGGTCGAGGGGGCCGTCACCGCCACCGATCCCCTCGCGCTGGCGGGACGCGACAAGCGACCGCTGACCGCGGTGACCCGGATCGACCTCGAGCCCTCGGCCTTCCTGCTTGAAGAGATGGCCGCTCACATCGGCGACGCGATCGCGGGCGTGATCGTCGCCGGCCGCCAGCTCGATCCCGAGCTGCGCGAGCCGCTCGCCCACCTGGCCCGCGCCTCCGGCTTCCCGATCCTGGCCGAGCCGACCTCGCAGCTGCGCTGCGGCCCGCACGAGCGCTCCCACGTCATCGCCGCCTACGACCTGCTGCTGCGCGACGAGCGCTTCGCCCGCTCGGTCGTGCCCGACCTGGTCCTGCGCTTCGGCGCGATGCCGACCAGCAAGCCGCTGCGGGCCTGGCTCGCGGCCAGCGGCGCCAGCGAGATCGTGATCGACCCATACGGCGGCTGGAACGAGCCGAGCAATCGCGCCGCGGCGATCCTGCGCGCGGACCCGACCGAGCTGGCTTCGGGCTGGGCGGCGCGGCTGGAGAAGGAGCCGCGAGGCGCGCCCGAGGGATGGATCGCCGCCGAGGCGGCCGCCCAAGCGGTCCTCGACAGTGAGCTGGGCGACGCGGGGGCAGCTGAGTACAGCGACGGCGGCCCAATCGCCGAGCCCGCACTGCACCGCGCGCTGGGTGCGGCGCACGGCGACGGCGACCTCATTTACACCGCCTCGAGCATGCCGATCCGCGACCAGGAGGCGTTCCTCGCCGCCAGCAATACCGACGCGCTCTTCCTCTGCAACCGCGGCGCCAACGGGATCGACGGCCTCATCTCCTCGGGAATCGGCGCCGCCCACGCCAGCGGCCGGCCGACGACGATCGTCACCGGCGACCTCGGCCTGCTCCACGACGTCGGCGGCCTCGCCGCCCTGCGCGCGGTCTCCACCCCGGTCCGCATCGTCGTCATCGACAACGGCGGCGGCGGCATCTTCCACTTCCTGCCGCAGCAGCAGGTGCTGCCCGACGACGAGTTCGAGGCCCTTCTGGGAACCCCCCGCGGCATCGACGCCGCCAAGGCCGCCGCCCTCTTCGACCTCCCCCACCACCGTCTCGAATCCCTGGCGGACCTCCCCATCGCCCTCGCCGCCGGCACCGGCCTGATCGAGGTCAAGACCGACCGCCAAACGAATGTCGCCACACACCGCCAACTCCAGGAGCGCGTCAAAGCCACTCTCGCCGAGCTGCACGACTGACGGCAGGGGGCAGGGGGCCCCTCCCCAGGAGGCTCCCGGACAGACGCCGGAGCCCAGCGAGCTCGCCCAGCTGCGCGACGGCCTCATGGGGAGGGTCACCTGCCCCCTGCCCCACCTACTCAGCCAAAAGCGGCAACAACGCCTGCAACTTCACCTCGGTCTCCGCCAGCTCGGCGGCAGGATCTGAGCCGGCGACGACCCCCACGCCGGCGAATAGGTGCGCCTCGCGGTCGCGCAGGAGGGCGCTGCGGAGGGCGACGCAGAACTCGCCGTCCTCGGTCGCGTCCATCCAGCCCACCGGGCCGGCGTACCAGCCGCGGTCCATCCCCTCCAGGTCGGCGATGGCGCGTGCCGCGCGGGACCAGGGCTCGCCGCCCACGGCGGGCGTCGGGTGCAGCATGCCGGCCAGCTCAATCGCCGAGCGGGGATCGGCGAGCTGGGCGATCACCGGGGTCGCCAGGTGCTGGATGTTTGCCACCTTGACGATCTCCGGCTCCGCCGCCGCCTCGACCCAGACGGCGTGCGGACGCAGGGCGCGGACGATGCGCTCGGAGACGATTCGCTGCTCGCGCCGGTCCTTGTCGCTGCGCAGCAGCTGCTCCCCGAGGTGGTCGTCGACGGCGGGGTCGGAGCTGCGCCGGGTCGAGCCGGCCAGGGCGACGGTCGAGACGCTGGCGCCCGACCGGCGCACCAGCAGCTCCGGGCTGGCGCCGATGAAGGCCGCTTCGGGCGTGCCGCAGCAGAAGCAGAAGCAGGCCGGAAACTGCTCGCGCATGGCGCCGAAGAGGGCCGCCGGATCGTGGGCCGCGGCGGCACTGACCACCACCTCGCGGGCCAGCACGACCTTGCTCATCTCGCCGGCGCCGATCCGCTCCGTGGCGGCGGCGACGGCGGCTTCGAAGTCGCCGGGCGGGCGGGCGCTGCGGATGCGCGCGTGCGCGGTCGGGTGCGGGTCGAGCATCGGCAACGGCGCGTCGCCACGCAGCCCCGTCAATCTGGCCCCGAGGGAGGCGCTCCTCGCCACGGCGTCGTCGCCGCGCTGGACGACGGCGTTGAGGGTGAGGAAGGTGCGCCCGCCGCTGCGGCAGATCGAGAGCTCCGGCAGGACCAGCGAGCCGGGCGCGAGCGAGGACCAGGTCGAGGGAGCGCCCCCCTCGGGGTCGAAGGCAAAGCCGCCCAGCCAGACCGGGCCGGCCCCGGCCGGCAGGCCGCGCGGCTCCTCGAGGATCGCCTCGCCGCCTGTACGCAGGCACTCCTCGGCGACGTCGGCGAAGCGCGCCGCCCCGCGCGAAGCCGCCTCGTGCGCCACCCCGAGGCCGGCCAGGGCAAACCCCCGGTCGGGCTGCTCCCAGCAGAACCAGCGGTCGGAGGCCAGCCGCGAGGCGAACGCCGCCGCGCAGGGATCGGCGATCTCGACCTCGGCGGTAACGCTGACCAGCGTCCGCCGTTTGCGCTCCGTCGCCCGCTCGACGCACTCGCGCAGGCGGGCGGCCAGCTCCTTAGTCGCTGCCTCTTGCAATCGCAATCTCGCCGGTTCTCACCATTTCGACCAGCCCGTGCGGGCGGACCATGCGCTCGAAGGCCTCGATCTTGTCGGCCGAGCCGGTCACCTCGATCGTCATCGTGCGACGGGCGACATCGACGATTTTGGCGCGGAAGATCTCCGCGAACTGGATGATCTCGGCCCGGTTCTCGACCGCCGAGGAGACCTTGAAGAGCGCCATCTCCCGCGCCACGGTCTCTTCCGGCTCCATGTCACGGATCTTCAGCACGTTGATCAGCTTGTGCAGCTGCTTGGTCACCTGGTCGATCGGGTGGACGGCGCCGTCGAGGGTCAGCGTCACCCGCGAGATGCTGGGGTCGTCGGTCGGCCCGACCGCGAGCGTGTCGATGTTGAAGCCGCGACGGGAGAAGAGCCCGGCGACGCGGGCCAATACGCCGGGCTTGTTCTCGACCAGGATCGAGAGGATGTGCTTGCGGCCACTGAGCTGACCCGGCAGGTGCAGGTCCTCGAGCTTGACCGCCTGTGGGGTCCCGGCCTCCATCAGCGCACCGCCCTCGGCGCCTCGACCATGTCGCGCGCGGCCTGGCCCGGCGGGATCATCGGGTAGCAGTTCTCCTCCTGGGCGACGCGGACGTCGAGCAGGACCGGGCCGTCGGTCTCCAGCGCCCTGACCATCGTCTCCTCCAGGTCGGCGGAGCTCTCGCAGCGCATGCCGGTGGCGCCGAAGGCCTCGGCCAGCTTCACCCAGTCGGGGCTGGCGCCCATCTCGACCGAGCTGTAGCGGCGATCCCAGAAGAGCTCCTGCCACTGGCGGACCATGCCCATGTAGCCGTTGTTCATGAGGAAGACCTTGACCGGGATCTCTTCGGTCACGCAGGTGGCCAGCTCCTGCACGTTCATGATCAGGCTGCCGTCCCCGGCCAGGCAGACGACGGGCTCGTCGGGGCAGGCGACCTTGGCGCCGACCGCCGAGGGCAGTCCGAAGCCCATCGTGCCGAGGCCGCCGGAGTTGATCCAGCGCCGCGGCTTGTCGAAGCCGTAGTACTGGGCCGCCCACATCTGGTGCTGGCCGACGTCGGAGGTGACGATCGCGTCGCCCTGGGTCGCCCGGTGCATCGCCTCGATCATGAACTGGGGCTTGATCTCGCCGTCCTTGCCGGGGTCGTAGAAGAGCGGGTGGTCCTGCTGCCAGCCGCGGATCTGGTCCCACCAGGCGTCGAGTCGCGAAGAATCGGTCTGCAGCGCCCGGTACTCGCGGGTCAGCTTCGGCAGCACCAGCTTGAGGTCGCCGACGATCGGGATGTGGGCGCCGACGTTCTTGGAGATCTCCGCCGGGTCGATGTCGATGTGAATGATCTTCGCGTGGGGAGCGAACTCGGAGAGTTTGCCGGTGATGCGATCGTCGAAGCGGGCACCGATGGCGACGATCAGGTCGGCTTTGTCCATCGCCGTGTTGGCGGTGTAGGTGCCGTGCATGCCGAGCATGCCGATCCAGCTCTCACCCGAGGCCGGGTAGGCGCCGAGGCCCATCAGGGTCGAAGTGACCGGGAAGCGATCGGAGGCGGCGAGCTCGCGCAGCTCCTCCGAGGCGTTGGCGTTGACGACGCCGCCGCCCGTGTAGAAGATCGGCCGGCGGGCGTTGGCGAGCGCCTTGGCGGCGATCCGGATCTGTTTGATGTTGCCCTCGGTCGAGGGCCTGTAGCCGGCCAGCTCGACCGGCTCGGTGCGCGGCTGGTAGTCGATGTCGGCGCGCGAGAGGTCCTGCGGGATGTCGAGCAGGACCGGACCCGGCCGCCCGGTCGAGGCGACGTGGAAGGCCTCGTGCACGTACTCGGGGATCTGGCGGGCGTCGGTGACCTGGAAGGAGTGCTTGACGAAGGGCAGCGTGGCGCCGAGGATGTCGGCCTCCTGGAAGCCGTCGGTGCCGATGAGCTCGGTGCGGACCTGGCCGGTGATGAAGACGGTGGGGACCGAGTCCAGCATCGCGTCGGCGATCGCCGTGACCAGGTTGGTCGCGCCCGGGCCGGAGGTGGCAAAGGCGACCCCGACCCGGCCGGAGGCCTTGGCGTAGCCCTCGGCGGCGTGCCCGCCGCCCTGCTCGTGGCGGACCTGGACGTGGCGGAAGTCGGCGTCGACGAGGGCGTCGTAGGTAGGCAGGTTGGCCCCGCCGGGGATCCCGAAGACGTCTTTGACGCCCTCCGCCTTGAGCGATTCCATCAACGTGTCAGCGGCTCTCATCGAACTGGCGATGCTACCAGCGCGCAGGCGCGGTCCGGGCAGGCAGGCGGGGTCCGGTTAGGCCCGGCCAGCGGGCGATTTCGCCGGGTTCCAGCGGGTGCGGGGGTCGATCGAGCTCTCGATCGCGTTGCCCTTGTAGCGCTCGATCGTGTGGATCATCGACTCGACCAGCTCCTCCCCCAGCAGGGTCGGCTCGAGGCCGAGGTCGAGCAGCTTGGTGTGGACCGCGTTGTAGTAGTGCTCTTCCTTCTCCACCCGCGGGTTCTCGTAGTGCTGGATCTCGACCGCGTAGCCGAGGTGCTCGCCCGCGTGCTTGACCAGCTCGGCCAGCTCCATGACCGAGAACTGCTCGGTGAACTGGTTGAAGACGCGGAAGTCGCCGCGCTCGGCCGGGTTGGCGACGGCCAGCTCGACGCAGGCGAGGGTGTCGCGGATGTTGAGGAAGCCGCGAGTCTGGTGCCCGGCGCCGTAGACGGTGAGCGGGTGGCCGATCACCGCCTGCAGGCAGAAGCGGTTGAGCACGGTGCCGAAGATCTCGTCGTAGTCGAAGCGGGTAATCAGGCGCTCGTCGCCAGCGGTCTCCTCGGTCTCGATCCCGTAGACGACCCCCTGGTTGAGGTCGGTCGCGCGCAGCCCCCAGACCCGGCAGGCGAAGTGGATGTTGGTCGAGTCGTGGACCTTCGAGCAGTGGTAGAGAGAGGCCGGCAGCTTCGGGAACGGCAGCGTGTCCTTGCGCCCCTTGTGCTCGATCTCGATGTAGCCCTCCTCGATGTCGATCTCGGGCTGGCCGTACTCGCCCATCGTCCCCAGCTTGACCAGGTGGCAGTCGGGGACGTGGTCGCGGATCGAGAAGAGCAGGTTGAGGTTGCCGATCACGTTGGCGTGCTGGGTCTCCACCGCCTTCTGGCGCGAGGCCATCGAGTAGGGGGCGGAAGCCTGCTGGCCGTAGTGCACCACGGCCTCGGGCCTGGTCTCGGCGACGACCTCGTCGAGGAAGTCGCCGTCCTCGATAGCGCCGAGGTGATTGCGGATCTCCCGGCCGGAGATCTCCCTCCAGGCGGCGATGCGCGCGTCGAGATCGGCGATCGGCGTAAGCGAGCCGGTGCCGGCTTCCTCGTGCCAGCGGCGGCGCGAGAAGTTGTCGACGACGGAGACCTCGTGGCCGGCGGCCGAGAAGCGCAGCGCGGTCGGCCAGCCCAGGTACCCGTCACCCCCGAGGATGAGGATTCGCATAGGAGGCGGCAGCTTAGTTGACACGGACGATGTCAGTGAGCCGCGCGATGCCCTGCGGACCGCCATAGCATCAGCCCGATGACGACCGGGCTGGTGGCGCGCAACGGGGGTCGGGCGGGTCTCGTGGCGCTCGTCGCGATCCTGCTGCTCGGGACCGGTTTGCGCGTCGGCGAGGCCTGGGACGGGCGGGCACCGGTCTACGACGCCGCCGCCTACGCGGCGATCTCCGCCAACCTCGACCACGGCGATGGGTTCACGGTCGGCGCCGGCGCGACGCAGCCGTCGAGCAGCTACTCCCCCGGCCTGCCCCTCTTCGTCGCCGGCGTCTACGCGGTCACCGGCGGCGTCCACGAACGCCTGGCGCGCATCGTCCTCGCTCTGGTCGGCACCCTCTCCGTCCTCTTCGCCTACCTGATCACCCGCCGCCTTCAGCGCCCGATGCCTTTTGGTGCCTATAGCTACTCAAATGCGTCGAGCGCCGTGGCTGGGTTGATTGCCGCGGCCGCGGTGGCGGTCTACCCGGCCCTGCTCGAGTACCAGGGGATGCTGATGAGCGAGCCGCTGGCGGCGACGCTTCTCTCGGGGGCGGTTCTCGCCATGTTCTGGGCGCACGACGCGAGGCAGGCCGGCGCGGCGTGCGGGCGGCGTGGGGAGGAAGTCCTGCGGGCGGGCGAGGGCGTCCGTTCTCGGCCTCCCTCCCCACGCCGCCCGCTCGTGCGGTGGCTGCTACCAGGCGTGTTGCTCGGAGCGCTGGCGATGGTGCGGCCGGAGTATCTGGGCGTCGCCGTGCTGCTTGGAGCTGTTGTGTTCGGAAGTGGGGTCCGGGACGACTGGCGGGCAGCAGCGGTCAGTGGCGGGGTGCTGCTGGTGGGGGTGGTTCTCGTCATCGCCCCGTGGACGATCCGCAACGTAGTCGCCCTCGACCGCGTGGTGCCGATCTCGACCGGTGGCGGCCAGGTCCTCTTCGCCGGCACCTACCTCCCGTCCGACGGGGATCCCGAAAAGGTCGGCGTCGAGGTCGTCGCCCGCCACCCGGGCCTGTTCGACGCTGCCGACGCGCGGAAGCTGCGCCTCGAGCAGATCCTGGCGCGGCTCGCCGCCGCCCGTCACCCAGGGCTTGACACCGACCAGGCGCTCTCACGGATGGGCCGCGAACAGCTCTGGGACGACGTCTCCGAGCAGCCACTCGAGTACGCGGGCTTCCTCGCCACCAAGATCGGGCGGATCTGGTCCCACGGCCCCCGCGACGTCATGCGCGAGCCGGTCTGGGTGGCGCTGCACTGGGCTCTGGTCGCGCTCGGCCTGCTCGGCCTTGCCGCGCTCGCCTGGCGGCGCCGCTGGGAGGCGCTGGTCCTGGGGACGATCCTGCTCGCCATCACCGCGCTCAGCGCGCTGCTGGTCGCCTCGCCCCGGCGGGTCCTGGTGATGGCACCGCTGGTCGCCGCCCTGGCGGGGGTGGGAGCCACGGCGAGCTGGGCCTTCCTGCGGGATAGCCTGAGCCGGCCTTGACCGCCGTCGCCGACCGCATCCGCGCGCTGCCGCAGCGCTATGGGAAGACGACGCTGATCCTGCTGGCGTTGATCGCGGCGGTCGGCCTCGGCGCCCGCGCCTACGTCGTCGCCAATCCGGTCGCCAACCCCGCCGACGACTCGCATGCCTACTACGCGCTCGCCAAGGCCCTCTACGAGGAAGGGAGCTTCGGCGGCCCCGACTTCGAGGACTCGAGCGACTGGTCGCCGGGGGCGCCGCTGCTCTATGCCGCCAGCTTCTACGCCACCGACGGCGCCCGCGAAGGCACGGCGCGGATCGTCGAGGCGCTGCTCGGCGTCGCCGCGATCCTCGTCGTCTTCCTGCTCGGAAACCGGCTCGGCGGGCGCTCGGTGGGGCTGCTGTCCGCCTTCGCGGTCGCCGTCTACCCGCCGTTCATCCACTCCACCGGCGAGCTGATGAGCGAGCCGCCGGCGATCCTGACTCTGCCGGCGGCGGTGCTCGCCTTCCTCTGGGCGAGTGAACAGAATCGGCTGCGCGCCTGGCTGCTCCCCGGCCTGCTGTTCGGGCTGACGGCGATGTTCCGCCCCGAGTACCTGTTCGTCGGCGCCGTCTTCGTCGTCCTGGCGGCGCTGCGGGTCGGGCTGTCGCGGGGCTGGCGACCGGGCCTAGCCGGCGGCGGGCTGCTGGTCGCCGCTCTCCTACTGCCCATCGTGCCGTGGACGGTTCGCAACATCGACGTCCTCGGCCGCGTGGTGCCGATCTCAACCGGCAGCGGCAAGGCGCTCTACGTCGGCACCTTCTTCCCCGCCGACGGGGAATACCAGCGGGTCAAGGCACTGCTCGCCAAGCGCTACCTGGACCGCGACCTGGCGCCCGACTCGGCGGCGCTGGAGGAGGTCGACCCGACGCCGCTCTTCGACCGCGTCGCCGCCCGCTATCCGGAGCTCCCGCGCGACTCGGCCCTCGGCAAGATCGGCAAGCAGAACTTCTCCAAGTACTTCGGCGCGGACCCCCTCGCCTATCTGGGGATGACGGCGCGCAAGGTCGGCCGCATGTGGAGCAGCGGCGTCGGAGAAGCGATGAGCAGCAGCGTCGGCCGCGCCGTCCAGATCCTGCTCGTCGCGCTCGGGCTGGCCGGCCTCGCGCTGCTGGCGCTGCGCCGCCGCTGGTGGGAGCTGGTCGCGCTGGCGACCCCGATCGCCCTCGTCACCATGATCGGCGCCGCCTCGCTGGCGGCCCCGCGCCGCAACGAGGTGCTGATGACGCTCGTCTTTCCTCTCGCCGCCCTGACCCTGTCCAGCGCCGCCTCGGCCCTATCCTCTCCCGGCCGATGGTCCCCCACGCAGGCATCTTCCCCGCCGAGCTGACCGCGCTGCGCAGCGCCGGAGTGCTGCTCGGCGCCGCGATCGTCGTCTACGCGCTGGCGCGGCGGCGCTCGCTGCGCAACGTCGACGTGCTGATTCTGCTGCTGGCCGGGCTGGGGCTGGTGGTGGTCTCCGGCACCGAAATCACCGACAAGCTGCTCTCCGCCTTCTCCTTCGAAAAGGGCAACGGCGGCCGCATCCTCGGCCTCGCCGTCTTCGCCATCTTCATCCTCTTCGGGCTGATCCTGCGGGCGCTCTCGCAGACGGCGCAGAACTCGCGCCAGCTCTCGGCCGCCCTCGAGGGGCTGGCCTGGGAGGAGTTCCGCCAGGCCGGCCTGCCGGAGCGCTTCCGCGGCAAGATCGCAATCCTCGTCCCCGCCTACAACGAGGCCGAGAACATCGGCCACGTGCTCGACCAGATGCCGGTCGCGGTCTGCGGGATGGCGACCGAGACGCTGGTCGTCGACGACGGTTCGCGCGACGGCACCGGCGACGTCGCCGCCTCCCACGGCGCCAGCGTCGCCCGCCACGTCGCCAACCGCGGCGGCGGCGCCGCCCTGCGCACCGGCTACCGCCTGATGGTCGAATCCGGCGCCGAGATCGTCGTCACCCTCGACGCCGACGGCCAGCACCTGCCATCCGAGATGGAGCGGCTGGTCAAGCCGGTCCTCGACGGCGAGGTCGACGTCGCCCACGGCTCCCGCGTGCTCGGCCACGCCGACCGCAACCACTTCGCCCGCGAGCTCGGCATCGTCTTCTTCAACCGCCTCGTCTCCCTGATCACCCGCACCCACGTCACCGACTGCTCCAACGGCTACCGCGCCGTCCGCACGGCCGTCCTCCCCCAGCTCGTCCTGCGCCAGGAGCAGTTCCACACCTCCGAGTTCATGATCGAGGCGATCAAGCGCGGGATCCCCGCCAAGGAGATCCCGATCACCGTCGAACAGCGGCTGCACGGGCACTCCAAGAAGCCGGCGGTGTTCCGCTACGGGGTGGGGTTCGCGAACGCGATCGTCAGGACCTGGCTGCGGTAAGCCAGCGGGGAGGGACGGCGATACCCCTCCCCGGGAATTCAGTCGCGCACGCTGACGCGTGCGGCTCCGGATGTTGCTGCGCGCCTATGGCGCGCAGGAATCGGATTGCATTTCCGCGCGCTTCGCGACATTCCCGGGGAGGGGTATCGCCATCCCTCCACAAGCGTCTCGCGTCACTTCCCATCTGCGAGGGAAGGTCCACCCCGTTGCGTCTTCCCGCTAGAGGCCGAACCCTCGGCCGTCCCGCGACCTGTGTCGCTGAGGGGTCTGGTCGCCCTCCATTCGAAATGTGGCCGAACGGCCGCGAAATGCAATCTGCCTATTGCGCGACCTTTAGGTCGCGCTCCAACATCGGGAGCGACGCGCCCATAGGGCGCGGAGCGACTGAATTCGAATGGAGGGCGACCAGACCCCTCTACCGCACCCCCGGATGTCTGACGGCCGCCGGATCCGGCAGGTAAAGGTCCGTCCCGCAACGCGGGCAGACCTGGACGTAGAGCTTGAGGGTCTTCTGGCAGTTCGGGCACTGGCGTTCGGGTTCGTTCTTCTCCACCCGGTAGAGGACGACGGCGATCAGGCCGAGCAGCGGCAGGACGGCGCCGACGAAGAACCAGATCCAGAAGGAGCTGCCCTTGCCCTTGCCGACGATGGCGGTGGCAAGGCCGAAGAAGAAGACGATGACGAGGTACTCCACGCCTCCATTGTGGCGATCCCGGCTAGCCGAGCTTCTTCGGGTGACCGATCTGGCCGAGCTCGGCGAGGTCGCGGCCGAAGGGCAGGCTGGTGGTCCAGTCGACCACGGCGTGGGCCTTGCGGGCGGCGCCCGGGATCTGGCTCATGTGGTAGGTCCGGGCCATCCACCAGGCGGGGAAGCCGCGGAAGGTGCGGTTGCCGATCTTGCCGACCGCCTTGTAGCGGCCGAGGTTGACGAAGGCCGCTTCGCCGCGGTACTCGAAGGGGCGGGCCGAGCCGACGCCGAGCCCGGCGGCGATGTTGCGGGCCGCCACCGGGCCCTGCCGCACCGCGTGCTGGGCGGTCGGCGGGCAGGTGCCGCCGCGCGGGTCCGGGGCGGCGGCGCAGTCGCCGATCGCCCAGACCGAGTCCAGCCCCTGCACCCGCAGGTGGTCGTCGACGGGGACGCGCCCTCGCTCGTCGAGCGGAACGCTGAGCTCGCGCAGGCTCGGGTTCGGCGTCACCCCCGCGGTCCAGACCACCGTCCTGGTCGCCAGCGTCTCGCCGCTGGAGAGGCTGGCGCTGTCGGCCGTCACCTCGTCAAGGGTGGTGTTGAGACGGATGTCGATGCCACGGCCGCGCAGCTCGCGCAGGGCGTAGTCGGCCAGCTCGCGGTCGATCTCCGGCAGCACCCGATCGCTCGCCTCGACCAGGACCCAGCGCATCCCGTGCAGGCGGGCGCGCGGATAGCTCTCCATCGCCTCGGCGGCGAAGTCCTGCAGCTCGGCCAGCGCCTCGAGGCCGGCGTAGCCGCCGCCGACGAAGACGTAGGTGAGCAGCTCCTCGCGGCGGGCGGCGTCTTCGCTGGCGTTGGCGGCCTCGAGCGTCTCGATCACGTGATTGCGCAGCCAGATCGCGTCGGCCAGGTCTTTGAACCCGATCGCGTGCTCGGAGAGTCCGGGCACAGGGAGCGTTCGCGAGACGGATCCAAGCGCGAGCAGCAGCTGGTCGTAGGGAAGATCCTGATCCTCGCCCTCCTTGCTGCGCAGCCGCACCGTCTTCGCCACGGGATCGTGGGCGACGATCTGCCCGAGCCGCAGGTAGGTCCGTTTGAGGATCTCGCGCAGCGGCGTCACCACGTGCCGCGGCTCCAGCGTCCCCGCTGCCGCCTCCGGCAGGAACGGCGTGTAGAGCATGTAGTTGACGTCGTTGACCAGGCTCAGCCGCGTCGACTGCCGCGGCATCACCCGCTCCAGCTCCCGTGCGGCCGCCGCCCCTCCGAATCCACCACCGACGATGACGACGTTCCAGGCCATGGCCTCAACCTAGCACTTTGTAACAACTTGTTACAAAGTGCTGGAACGCACATTGCCGAAGGCTCGGGGCGCGGTTGTCGTTTGTCGCCCTCTGGGCGACAAACGACAACCGCAACCGCCACGGCGCTCGGGTTTACTGCCCGAGCTGCTGCTTGATCAGGCGGTTGACCTCGCCACCGTCGGCGCGGCCCTTGGTCTCGCGCATGACCTGGCCGACAATGGCGCCGATCGCCTTGGGGTTGCCGGCGCGGATTTGCTCGGCGGCCTCGGGGTTGGCCTCGACCGCGGCGGCGACGATCGACTCCAGCTCGCCGTCGTCGGCGATCTGGCCGAGGCCCTCGCGCTCGACTATCGCCGCCGGGTCGCCGCCCTCGGCGACGAGAGCGGCGAGGACGGTCTTGCCGCTGCCGTGGGAGATCTTCTTGCCCTGGACCATCGTGACCAGCTCCGCGAGGGCCTCCGGCGTCACCTTGGAATCCGCAGCGGCGATCGCCTCCTCGCCCTGGCGCAGCGCCGCCGCCAGCTCGCCGGTGACCCAGTTGGCGACGACCTTGGGCTCGACGTCGGTCGCCTCCTCGTCGGCGCGCTCGAAGTAGGCGGCGGTCCCGGGGTCCGCGGCGAGGCCGGCGGCGACGTCGGCGGCCAGGCCCATCCCTTCGTAGCGCTCGATCCGCGCCGCCGGCAGCTCCGGCAGCGCCTCGCGGGCCTCACGCAGCATCTGCTCGGTAGGCACCAGCGGCACCAGGTCGGGCTCGGGGAAGTAGCGGTAGTCGTGAGCTTCCTCCTTGGAGCGCAGCGAGGTGAGGCTGCCGCTCTGCGGGTCGAAGTGGAGCGTCTCCTGGGTGACGATCCCCCCCGCCTCGATCAGCTCGCGCTGGCGCTCCAGCTCGGCTTCGACCCCGCGCTGGAGGAAGCGGAAGCTGTTCATGTTCTTCAGCTCGGTCTTCGTTCCCAGCACGTCGGAGCCGGCGGGCCGCAACGAGACGTTGGCGTCGACGCGCAGGCTGCCCTCCTCCATGTTGACGTCGGAGACGCCGAGCTGGCGCACCGTCTCGCGCAGCAGCCGCGCCCACTCGGCGGCTTCGGCGGCGCCGCGCAGGTCGGGCTCGGTGACGATCTCGACCAGCGGCGTGCCGCCGCGGTTGAAGTCGACCAGCGAGGCGCCGGAGCCGTGGATCCGCCCCGACTCGCCGACGTGGATCATCTTCGCGGCGTCCTCCTCGAGGTGGGCGCGGTGGATGCGGACGTCGCCGAGGCGCCCGGCGCCGGCGATCGGGATGTCGTACTGGCTAATCTGGTACGCCTTCGGGCTGTCGGGATAGAAGTAGTTCTTGCGGTGGAAGATCGACCAGGGCGCCACCTCGCACTCCAGCGCCGCGGCGATCTGCAGCGCGTAGCGGACCGCCTGCTCGTTGACCACGGGCAGCACGCCCGGGTGGGCCAGGCAGACCGGGCAGGTGTGGACGTTGGGCTCGTCGCCGAAGGAGAGCTCGCAGCCGCAGAACATCTTCGTCCTGGTAGCCAGCTGGACGTGAATCTCCAGCCCGATCACCGCCTCCAGCTCAGGGCCGCTAGCCATCGACGCCCTCCGGCCTGGCCGTGAAGCCGATCTCCCGCTCGAGCGCGTAGGCGGCCTCGAGCAGGCCCTGCTCGGCGAAGGCCGGGGCGGCGATCTGGAAGCCGACCGGCAGCTGCGGGCCGCCGCCCGCGGGCTCGGCCAGCCCGGCGGGAATCGAGATCGCCGGGATCCCGGCCAGGCTCATCGGCACCGTGAAGAAGTCGTTGAGGTACATCGAGAGCGGGTCGTCGGTCTTCTCGCCGAGGCCGAAGGCAACCGAGGGCGAGGTCGGGGTGACGACGAAGTCGACGTCGGCGAAGGCAGTAGAGAAGTCCTCGGCGATGCGGGTGCGGACCTTCTGCGCCTGCCCGTAGTAGGCGTCGTAGTAGCCGGAGGACAGTGCGTAGGTGCCGAGCATGATCCGCCGCTTGACCTCGGCGCCAAAGCCCTCGGCGCGGGTGCTCTCGTACATCTCGAGCAGGTCGCCGGACCGCTCGGAGCGCATCCCGTAGCGGACGCCGTCGTAGCGGGCCAGGTTCGAGGATGCCTCCGCCGGGGCGATCACGTAGTAGGCGGAGATGCCATGCTCGGCATTGGACAGGGAGACCTCTGTCACCTCGCCGCCGAGGCCCTCGATTCGCGCCAGCGTTGCCTCGAAGACCTCGCGCACGCCGGCCTCGAAGCTGTCGCGAGCCAGCTCGCTCGGCACCCCGAAGCGCAGCCCCTTCAGGTCCTCGCGGCTGGGCGCCACCACCCCGCCCTCGATCCCGACCGAGGTCGAGTCGCAGGGGTCGCGGCCCTCCAGCGCCGCCAGCATCCATGCCGCGTCGGTGACGTCGCGGGTCAGCGGCCCGCACTGGTCCAGCGAGGAGGCGAAAGCGATCATCCCGTAGCGGGAGATCGCCCCGTAGGTGGGCTTCAGCCCGACGATCCCGCAGAGCGAGGCCGGCTGGCGAATCGAGCCGCCGGTGTCGGTCCCCAGCGCGCAGGGGGCGAGGCCGGCGGCGACGGCGGCCGCCGAGCCGCCCGAGGAGCCGCCGGGGACGCGGCCGCGGTCCCAGGGGTTGAGCACCGGCCCGTAGGCAGAGTTCTCGTTCGAGGACCCCATCGCGAACTCGTCCATGTTGGTCTTGCCGAGCACGCGGGCGCCGGCGGCGTCGAGCCGGCGCACGGCGGTCGCCGTGTAGGGAGGGCGGTACCCCTCGAGGATCCGCGAGCCGGCGGTGGTCGGCGAGCCCTCGGTGCAGAAGATGTCCTTGACGGCGACGGGGATTCCCCTCAAAGGCCCGTCCTCGACTTCATAGCCGTTCCCGTCCTCGACCTGCCAGAGGTAGGCGTTCAGCTCGTCAGCGCCCGCCGCCGCCCGCCAGGCCTCGAAGTACTCCCCCGGGGAGACCTCCCCGGCGGCGATCCGCGCCGCCGCCTCGGCGACGGTCAGCTCGAGCAGGCCCGACATCAAGCGTCGGCCTGCGGCGACGGCACCCTGAACGCCCCGTCCGCCGGTTCCGGCGCCGGCGCCAGCGCCACGTCCTTGGGCAGGCTCGGCCGCGGCTCGTCCGCCCGCAGGACGTTCTCCAGCGCGACGACGTGAGAGGTCGGCTCGACCCCCTCCAAATCCAGCTTCCCGATCCGATCCACGTGCTCGAGGATCCCCGACAGCTCGCCCGTCATCGTCTCGACCTCGTCCTCGCTGAGCCGCAGCCGGGCCAGCCGCGCCACATGCAAGACCTGTCCCCGGTCGATCATCGGCCGGATTCTAGGGTGAGGCCCCGAACCCGCCTCCCTCGCCGCTCTTGGCCGCCTAGCCAGTTATTGTCCCGGCCGATGCAGGGACCGGCAGCCGAACGCTTCGTCGTCCTCAACCTGCGCCTGCTCGCGCTCACCTTCGCCGTCGTCGGCATCCTCTTCATCGCCGTCCCCAGCGGCGTCCTCGACGTCATCTCCGACGTCGGCGAATGGTTCGGCAACGACACCCGGGCCCCCCACACCCAGGAGTACCTCTGGCTGGCGCTGGCCTTCGCCTACATGGTCGTCATCACCGGCATCTCGCTGCTGGCCCAGACCGACGTCGTCCGCTACCGCGCCCTGCTGTTGGTTCTCGCGGCCGGCAAGACCGCCTCCTCGCTGGGCTCGCTCGCCTTCTTCCTGATCCAGGACCAGGTCTTCATCTACCTGCTGAACTTCCTCATTGACGGCTTCCTGGCGCTGTTCGCGCTCTGGCTCTGGGTGCTGGCCGGCCGCATCGGCCGTCCCGTCGACCCCGGTTGACAGCGGGCGCCGGGGCTTTCGGCCACTGAGCAACGCACGCTGAGCGCGATCTGCGCGGCGATGGCCCCGGGCATCGACGGCCTGCCGGTGGCCGAGCGCGACGTCGACGTCTCCGGCCCGGTCGCCGACTTCCTCGGCTCGGTCTCGCCGCGGGTCCTGCTTCGCCTCAGGCTCGGCCTGCGCGCCTTCGAGTGGCTGCCGTTCCCCTGGCGCTTCAGCCGCCTCGACCCCGCCGCCCAGGAGGACTTCCTGCTCAAGCTGGAGGGCTCGCGCTTCCCGCTCCACCACGACCTGCTGCTGATGGCGAAGCTCTTCTCGACCCTGGGCTACGCGGTCACGCCCCAGGTGCAGGAGCGAATCGGCTTCGAGATCAGCTGCCGACTCGCCGACGGCACCGTGCCGGAGTCGGCGGGGACGCTGGGCGACACCGAGCCCCCCGGCGACGGCGAGGAATGCGACGTCGTCATCGTCGGCTCCGGGGCCGGCGGCGCGGTCGCGGCGGCAGAGCTGGCCGCCGCGGGCCTCGACGTGATCGTGCTCGAGGCCGGCGAGCACTACAACCGCGACAACTACCCGGACGACCACCTCGAGGCGATCGCCGAGCTCTACCGCGACGGTGGCCTGACGATCGCCGAAGGGCGGCCGCCGATTCCCGTTCCCGTCGCCAAAGTCGTCGGCGGCACCACCGTGATCAACTCCGGCACCTGCTTCCGCGCCCCCGAGCCGGTGCTGGCGGACTGGAAGCAGCGCTTCGGCATCCCCTGGGTGGAGGACATGGCCGCCGACTACGCCGAGGCGGAGCAGACCCTCCACGTCAAGCAGCTCGACCCGGCGACGATGGGCCGCAACGGCCAGCTGGCGATGGAAGGGGCGGGGGCACTCGGCGCCAGCGGCGCCCCGATCCACCGCAACGCCGGCGACTGCAACCAGTGCAGCTCCTGCCCCTTTGGCTGCGAGATCGACGCCAAGCGCGGCATGCACGTCAGCTACCTGCCGCGGGCGGTCGCCGCCGGAGCGCGGATCCGGGCCGGTGTGGCGGTCGACCGCGTCCTGGTCGAGGACGGGCGCGCGGTCGGGGTCGACTGCGCGGTTGCCCCCGGTATGCGGGGACAACCGCACTCGGGTCGACGCGGGTCCCGCCGCTTCACCGTCCGCGCCCGGCGCGCGGTGATCGCCGCCGGCGGCGCCTTCGGCACCCCGGAGCTGTTGCAGCGCTCCGGTCTCGGCGGCCGCCAGGTCGGCCGCAACCTCCATATCCACCCTGCCTGTTGGGTCGGCGCCCGCTACGAGGAGGAGGTGCGGGGCTGGGACGGCGTCATGCAGAGCTACTACGTCGACGAGTGGGAGCCGACCGGGATCCTGCTCGAGGCGACCTTCACGCCGCTGGCCTTCGGCGGCGCCTGGCTGCTCGGCGCCGGCGAGTCCCACCAGCGGGCGATGCTCGACTTCGGCCACGTCGGCTCGATCGGGGTCCACCTCTGCGACCGCTCCTCCGGCCGGGTCGGACTCGGCAGCGAGGGCTCCCTGCGCGCCAGCTACAAGCTGCTCGCCGACGACGCCGACCGCCTCGTCCACGGCATCGCCCGCGCCGCCGAAATCCACTTCGCCGCCGGCGCCACGGAGGTCTACCCCAACATCGCCCGCGTCGGCGTGCTCAAGCCGGCCGACCTGGCCCAGTTCGAGGCCACGACCTTCAAGCCCTCCGAGCTGCGCCTCGAGGCCTTCCACCCGATGGGCACCGCCCGCATCGCCGCCGACGAACGCGAGGGGGCCTGCGCCATCGACGGCTCAGTCCACGGCACCCGCAACCTCTACGTCGCCGACGGCTCTCTATTCCCCACCTCGGTCGGCGTCAACCCGATGATGACGGTGATCGCTTTTTCAAAGCAGGTTGCTCGCGGAGTCGCAGCCGCGGCCTCCGCGTAGCTCTCACGTCGGGAGGGGTCAGGTCGGGGTGAAGCGTCTTGTACTTTTTCGCCGGGCG
Organism: uncultured Solirubrobacterales bacterium; assembly: GCA_963762325.1. Lineage (GTDB taxonomy): Bacteria > Actinomycetota > Thermoleophilia > Solirubrobacterales > 70-9 > VAYN01. The sequence continues at coordinate 41,938 of CAVXKQ010000016.1, forward strand.
CGGCCCTCGGACGGCCCCACCCGACCTCGAAAAAGTTAAGCGGAACCCCTACCTGACCCCTCCCGCTAACAACCGCTAGCCATTCGGGGGCGGAGGAGGTGGTGGAGGCGTGCCACCGCTTTGAGGTGGGGGTGGCGGCGGTGGCGGGGTTCCAGCGGTGGGCGGCGGTGGTGAGCCGGTGCCAGCCCCAGGACCGCTCCCTGAGAGCTTGTCGGCGGTGCCGCCGAAGGAGGAGCCCTCTTCCTGCATGGCGCGGTAGGCGCCAAAGGTGATGCCGGCGGCGGCGATAAGGCCGAGGAAGATGCCGATTTCGAGGGTGCCGTCGACGGAGACGCCGCCGAAGCTGCCGAAGCTAGGCGGATCGACGATCCGGTAGAGGATCAACAGGGTCGAGAGGCCGCCCAGCACCGCGACCGCCACGTTCATCGAGATCGGCGGCTCGTAGTCGGAGTCGCTGAGCCGCAGGAAGACGTTGACCAGGGCGACGACGATCGTGACCACGAGGACGATCGGGATGAAGTCGAGCGCGTCCCAGGCGCTGCCGCCCGCCCCCGGCACACTGCCGGAGAAGCCGCCGCCCCCAGATACCTCGACCCCGAACCAGGTGAAGAACATGAATATGAAGAGCAGGACAGCCGATACCCCGGCGATCTTCTCTCCGGTGTTGAGCTTGTCTACGTCCATCGCTATCCCTCCGTCGCAGCTTGATGGTCGGTAGTTCCGACCCTATATCGACCACCCTCCCTATTCGAGGCGGGTCTGGCCGACCCTCCTACGCGGGGGTGGACGACGTCCGCGAGCGCGCGGCCTGCAAGGTGTTCACCAGCAGCATCGCGATCGTCATCGGGCCGACGCCGCCGGGGACCGGCGTGATCGCGGCCGCGACCTCCGCCGCCGCCGCGAAGTCGACATCGCCGCGCAGGCCCTCGTCGGTGCGGTTGACGCCGACGTCGATCACCACGGCGCCGGGCTTGACCGCATCGGCCCCCAGCAGCTCCGGCACCCCTACCGCGGCGACGAGCACGTCGGCGCGGCGGCAGGTCTCCGCGAGGTCGCGGGTGCGCGAGTGGCAGACGGTGACGGTCGCGTTGGCGGCGAGCAGCAGCCGCGCCACCGGCACGCCGACCAGCTTCGAGCGGCCGACCACGACGGCCTCAGCACCCTCCAGCTCGACCTCCTCGTGGCGCAGCAGCTCCATCACCCCGGCGGGCGTGCAGGGCACCAGGCGGGGGACTCCGTGGGCGAGCAGTCCGGCGTTGACCGGAGTGAGGCCGTCGACGTCCTTGTCCGGGTCGATCGCGGCGACTACCGCGTCGGGATCGATCTGCTCCGGGACCGGCAGCTGCACGAGGATGCCGTCGACCTCCTCGTCGCGCCCTAGCGCGGCCACCAGCTCCAACAGCTCCCCCTCGCTCGTATCGGCGGGGAGCCCGTGGTGAACCGAGCCCATCCCGGCCTCCTCGCAGGCCCGGTGCTTGCTGCGCACGTAGATCTTCGAGGCGGGGTCGTCGCCGACGATCACGGTGACCAGGTTGGGCACCCGGCCGGCCTCTGACTCGTAGGCCGCGACCTCGCCCCGCACCCGCTCGCGCACCGCGGCGGCGATCGCCTTGCCGTCGATGATCCGGGCCGCCACGCCTACCGCCTCCGGATCGGCGCGTAGTCGGCCATCAGCTTGCGCTCGGAGCCGTCGCCCGAGAAGCGCACGACGACCACCCCGCCGGGCTCGACCGCGGTGACGACGCCGTCGCCGAAGCTGGCGTGGACGACATCGTCGCCGGTCTGCATTTCCAGCGCCGGGCCGGGATCGAGCGGCTGGGCCGGATCGGCCCCGGCTGCCGGTGCGTTCCACGCCATGCCGCCGCCGGCGACCGATTTCTGATGCCGCTCGGTCAGCTCGGCCGGCAGCTCGTCGACGAAGCGCGAGGGCAGGTTGTGCTCGGCCCGCCCGAACAGGCGCCGCTCCCGCGCCCAGGTCAGGTAGAGGCGCCGGCGGGCGCGGGTGATGGCGACGTAACAGAGGCGCCGCTCCTCTTCTTCGCCGCCCTCTTCGAGCGCCCTCATGTGGGGGAAGGCGCCGTCCTCGCAGCCGACCACGAAGACCGTGTCGTACTCCAGCCCCTTGGCGTTGTGCAGGGTCATCAGGGTGACCTGCTCCTCCCTGTCCTCGATCGAGTCCTGGTCGCTGTAGAGGGAGATCTGCTGCAGGAACTCCTCCAGCGCCGGCACCTCGCTCTCGCCCTCGACCTCACGCTCGCGGTCGAACTCGGCGGCGACCCCGACCAGCTCTTCGAGGTTCTCGGCCCGTCCCTCGGCTTCGACCGTGCGCTCGGCCGCCAGGGCTTCCAGGTAGCCGCTCTCGTTCAGGACCGCCTCCAGCAGGGCGGCGACCGACGCGGAGTCGACCCGCGCCCGCAGACCCTCCATCATCTCGGAGAAGCGGGAGACGGCCTTGATCGCGGCGGCGCTCAGGCCCGGTACGTCCTCGGCCCGCTCCATCACCTCCCAGATCGGCAGCCCGGTGGTGTTCGAGTGGGAGAGCAGCCGGCCCTGGCTGGTGTTGCCGATCCCCCGCCGCGGCGAGTTGACGATGCGCGAGAAGGAGACCTGGTCGGCGGGGTTGACCAGCAGGCTGAGGTAGGCGACGGCGTCCTTGACCTCGGCCCGGTCGTAAAACTTGGTGCCGCCGATCACCTGGTATGGCAGCTCGAAGCGGACCAGCGTGTCCTCCAGCACCCGGCTCATCGCGTTGGTCCGGTAGAAGACGGCGACGTCGGAGCGGGCCACGCCGTGCTCCTCCCCCAGGCGCTCGATCTCCGCCGCCACCCAGCGCGCCTCCTCGTGCTCGTCGGTGAGCTCGGCCAGCTGCAGCGGCTCGCCGCCCTCGATCTCGGTCCAGAGTCGCTTCGGCCGTCGCTGGCGGTTGTTCTCGACCACCGCGTTGGCGGCGGAGAGGATGGTCTGGGTGGAGCGGTAGTTCTGCTCGAGCTTGACCGAGGCCGCCTCGGGGAAATCGGCCTCGAAGTCGAGGATGTTGCGAATGTCGGCGTGGCGGAAGCCGTAGACCGACTGGTCGTCGTCGCCGACCACCATCAGGTTGCCGTGCTCGGAGGAGAGCAGCTGCAGCAGCCGGTACTGGGCGTGGTTGGTGTCCTGGTACTCGTCGACGAGGACGTGATGGAAGGTCCGCCGCCAGCGCTCGCGGACCTCCTCGAAGAGCTCGAGGGCGTTGACGGTGCGCACCAGAAGGTCGTCGAAGTCCATCGCGTTGGCCTCGAGCATCCGTTTCTCATACAGCGGGAAGGCCTCGGCGACCACCTCCTCGAAGAGGCTGCCCTGGGTTTCGGCGTAGGTGGCGGCGTCGATCAGCTGGTTCTTGGCGCCGGAGATCTTCGAGCGGATCGCCCGCGGCGGGTAGCGTTTGGGGTCGACTCCGAGCTCGGCGAGGCAGCGTTTGAGCATCCGCAGCGAGTCCGACTCGTCGTAGATGGTGAAGCCGCGCGAGTAGCCGAGCCGCTCGGCGTCGACGCGCAGCATCCGCGCGCAGGACGAGTGGAAGGTGGTCACCCACATCGCCCGCACCGAGCGGCCGACCAGCTGCCCGACCCGCTCCCGCATCTCCGCGGCGGCCTTGTTGGTGAAGGTGATTGCCAGGATCTCCCCCGGCCGGGCGGCGCCCGTGGCAAGCAGGTAGGCGATCCGGTGGGTGAGCACGCGGGTCTTGCCGGAGCCGGCCCCGGCCAGCACCAGCAGCGGCCCCTCGCCGTGCACGACGGCCTCGCGCTGGGGCGGGTTCAGCCCCGCCAGCAACCGCTCGACGCGGTCGGCGCCGGGCTCGGTGGGCGCCCCGCCGGGAGGCCTGTCGGCGTCGGCCGGGATCTCAAACTCGCTCTGCAGCATCGGGCCCCGAGAATAGAGAGCGGCGCGGCTGGCGATCGCGGCTGAACCGTGGTTCCTTGTGCACGCTCAGGGTGCATAAGGAACCACGCGATCCCCAGGCGCTAGCCGCCGGCCGAGGAGCGGCCGGTGCGCGGCCGGATGCCGGGGCCGTCGTCGCCGGCCTCCTCGCTGCCGTCGAGCTCGGAGAGGCGGCGCTCGAGATCGGCGATCCGCGCCGAGAGCGCCTTGATCGCCTCGGCGATCGGGTCCGGCAGGTGGATCCAGTCCGCGTCCGGCCCTTCGACTCGCCGGCCTTCGACCTTCACCAGATGGCCGGGGTTGCCGACCACCGTGGCACCGGGCGGCACGTCCTCGACGACGACGGTGTTGGCGCCGACCTTGGCGCCGTCGCCGACGGCGATCGGCCCGAGCAGCTTGGCCCCGGAGCCGACGGTCACGTTGTTCCCGAGTGTCGGGTGGCGCTTGCCCGGCTGGAAGCCGGTGCCGCCCAGCGTCACCCCCTGGTAGAGGGTCACGCGATCGCCGATGCGAGCGGTCTCGCCGATCACCACGCCGGCGCCGTGGTCGATGAAGAACTCGCTGCCGATGACCGCCGCAGGGTGGATCTCGACCCCGGTCACGGCCCGGGCCATGTAGGCGATCGCCCGCGGCATGATCGGCACTCCGGCGTCCATCAGCGCGTGCGCGGCCCGGTGGACAAGCAGCGCCTGCACGCCGGCCCAGCTGGTGAGGATCTCGAAGCTGGAGACCCCCTGAGCCGCGGGGTCGCGGTCGCGCGCCGCGGCGACGTCGGCACGCACCTCGGACACCACCCTCTTCCACCTGCTCATGGTGAGAAGAAGGGTAGGGACATGTAGCGCTCGCCCGAGTCGCAGACGATCGTCACCACCCGCTTGCCGGCCATCTGCGGGCGTGCCGCGATCTCCAGCGCGGCGCGGATGTTGGCCCCGGCCGAGATTCCCGCCAGGATCCCCTCCTCGCGGGCCGCCAGTCGCGCCGTCTCCAGTGCGTCCTCGTCGTCGATCGCGACGATCTCGTCGATCACCGAGCGGTCCAGCACCTCCGGCACGAACCCGGCTCCGATCCCCTGGATCTTGTGCGGGCCCGGGGCGCCGCCGGAGAGGACGGGCGAGCTGGCCGGCTCGACCGCGACCACCAGCGCCTCCGGCGCCCGTTCCTTCAGCATCCGCCCGACCCCGGTGATCGTCCCCCCCGTGCCGACCCCGGCGACGAAGGCGCCGACCTCGCCGTCGGTGTCGCGCCAGATCTCCTCCGCCGTGGTCCGCCGGTGCACCTCCGCGTTGGCGGGGTTGGAGAACTGCATCGGCATGAACGCCTTGCGCTGCTCGCGGATCTCTTCGGCCAGCGCGACCGCCTCGTTCATCCCGCCCAGCGAGGGCGTCTCGCGGACCTCGGCCCCGTAGGCGCGCAGCAGCTTCGCCCGCTCCCGACTCATCCCCTCCGGCAGGGTCAGGATCAGCTCATAGCCACGGGCGGCGCAGACCATCGCCAGCGCGATCCCGGTATTGCCGCTGGTCGGCTCGACCACCACCGAGCGCCCGGGCTTGACCAGCCCCTCCTCTTCGGCGGCGTCGATCATCGCCACCCCGATCCGGTCCTTGACCGAGCCGCCGGGATTGAAGTACTCGAGCTTGACGCAGAGCTCACCGCCGAGGCCATCGCCCATCCGGTCGAGCCGGACCAGCGGCGTCTCGCCGACGACCGTCGAGGCCTCCGCGCCGATCTTCATCGACTTGCAGCGCCTTGGCATTGGCCTCGGCGGCGATCATCAGGGAGGCGAAGGTATCGCGGCACCCGTGCAGGGTAATGCGCTCGACCCTGGCGCGGCCAAGGGTTCCCATAGGAGGAACCCTCGGCCGCGGTTTTGCTGCGTCCAGATCCGGAACGCCCTGCGTCTACGGTGTCTCTCGGACCACTGTCTTACCGTTCGCCGCTGTCGCGTCGTGGAATGCCCCGGTGACGGTGGCCGTGGATTTGGCCATCGTCAGTTCAGAGCCGCTGCTGGCGCTGAATTCTTCGGTGCTGACCGTAGCTGTCTGGGACCGGAGTTTTCCTTCCAGCGCGTATGCACCGCTGATGGCACATCCTTCCAACGTGATCGTGGCCAGTTTGCTTCCTTCGCTGGGCACGAACAGGGTGCGCATGACTTCGCCCCCCAGGTCTTCGGACGATTCGCTCAGCTGCACCGTTTCAATCGGCTGTTTGACCGTGCATCCAACGGGTTTGTTCACTTTGCAGGCCGACAGCTGTATTTTGCCTTCGCCTTTGAACCCCATCAGTTCGCCTATTTCGTAGTTCGAGGCGGTTTTGCTTCCCGACAGGGTTTCGCAGGTGATTTCGGTTGCGAGACCCGCGATCGTCGTCGAGATGACAAGCGGGCTTGTATTTGTCCGTTTCAGCAACGAGGACGGTTTGATCGCGACTGTGTGATATTCGCCTTCGGTGCCTGGGTTTTGGCAATTCGAATCGAGGAAGTGCTGCGATGTGAAGATCTCCCCGGCTACGGGGATTTTGCACTCCTCTGTTGTGCTCGCCGTGGCGCTGCTGACGCCAAAGGCGCTGAACGCCACGAGAAACATTGCACTGGCGAACAGCGCCAGGATCGGTTTGCGCGAGTTCATCGGGTTCTCCTTGTTTGCTTTCTCGATAGGTCGGGCGACTCGCCACACCCCCCCTACGCGCAGAAACCGCCGCGGCGCCGATGCTCTCCCCGGTAGAGCAATTAGTCAAGATACTTTTATGTACTTTTAACCGGCCCCTCCCAAAGGAGCGCCGTCAACTTAGAGTTTCGGCGATGACTCGATCCGAGGCCCTGCTCTCATCTGGGGCGCTGGAGGAAGTCCGGCGCCTGGCGGGCCCGTCGGCCGTGGTCCTGGGTGCCGCGCGCCTCGAAGGCGGCCAGCACGCGAACACCTGGCGAGTCGATACCGAGAATCCCCCGACCAGCGTTGTCGTCCGCCAGTTTCCGGTGGGCGACCCCGCGCCCTTGCGTGAGCAGCGTGTATTGCGAGCCCTCGACGGACTCGGCGGTATGGCCCCGGTGCCGCTCGGCGGCGACCTGAGCCGCCGATGGTCGAAGTACCCGACTTCTTTGATCAGCTGGCTCGACGGTCGGCCGGACATCACTCCGACCGACCCCAGGGGGTGGGCGCGCCAGTTAGGTCGCGCGCTCGCTGCGTTGCACACGGTGCCGACGGAGCGGCTGGCGGAGTTGCCGAGCGTGTTCGACCACAGCGGAGGCTCTCAGGAGATACTGGGCGGTCAGCTGGCGCCGGAAGTTCGGTCTCGCTGGCCACAGGTTGTTAGGTCGCCGGAGGTGCTCACCCACTGCGATTACTGGTCGGGCAACGCCGTCTGGCGGGACGGAAGGCTCACGGGCATCGTCGACTGGTCGGACGGGTCACGCGGTCCACGTGGCTTCGACTTGGGCTGGTGCCGACTGGATCTCGTCCTCCTCTTCGACCAGCAAATTGCCGACGACTTTCTTGCGGCCTACGAGGCCGCCACCGGCCAGGCGGTCGGCGAGATGCGCCTTTGGGACACCTGGGCAGTCGCTCGGTCCGATGACGCGGTTGGGTCCTGGGCCCCGAACTATCTGCCGCTGGGCCGCGCCGACCTCGATGAAGGTGAGCTTCGGCGGCGCCATGCGCAATGGACGGCACGCCTCCAAGAGCGAGCGTAAGCCTCAAGCGGAATTTCCAATGCCGATGCGACGGATCTAGATGAAGTACATCCCGGACCCAGCCTCTTCGGCCTCGCGCCTGGCGACTTCGGCGATCGTGGTCTGGCCGAAGACCTTGCGCAGCGCGGTCACGCCCTCCGACCAGATCCCGCCGGCCTCTTCGGCCTCCTGGCCGATCTTGCCGTCGAGCGCCTGCACGACCTCGAGCACGGTGATCTCTTCCGCCGGCCGCGAGAGCGTGTAGCCGCCGCGCATGCCGCGATGGCTGGTCAGCAGGCCACCCCGGCGCAGGGTCGAGAAGAGCTGCTCGAGGAACTGCTCGGGTATGTCCCGGCGCTCCGCCAACTCCTTGATCGGTACGGGCCGGTCGCCCGAGCGGGCGAGCTCGGCGAGCGCGACGACGGCGTAGCGGGACTTGGAGGTAATCGAGATCAAGAAACCCTTTCTAAAGTGCGATTCCGAGCTGGGTTAGGATCGGATGAAGGGGGCGATGGATGCAGGCTTCGCCCGAAACCGTAAACGAGTGATCGGAAGCAGTCCTGAGCGAACGCCCCCAGTGCCTGGTGATCGACGATCACCCGCTCCTCCGGCTCGGCGTCCGCGAGGTGCTCGAAGACGGCTTCGAGGTGCATGAGTCCTCCAGCCGCGAGGAGGGCCTGGACTTGGTCCGCGACGTCGGCGATTTCGACGTCGCGATCGTCGACATGCGCTGGCGCCAAAACGGCCTCGTCGCCTCGATCAGCGGCCAGGAGGCGATCCGGGCGCTGCGGCGCTCCTCGTCGGCGCTCGGCATCGTCGCCCACGGGGAGCGCCCCGAGCGCCACATCGCCAGCGCCGCGATGCAGGCCGGAGCCAGCGCCTACGTGGCCCGCACCACCGGGCCCGCCGGCCTGCGCCGGGCGGTCGACGCCGCCGCCGCACAGGAGAGCTTCGTCGACCCGGCGGTGCCGCCGAAAGGCAGCCGCGGCAAGCTGACCCGCCGCCAACGCCAGATCCTGCAGCTGCTCGCCAACGGCGAGTCGACCACCGTCGCCGCGCGCGAGCTCGACCTCAGCGAAGAGACCGTCAAGACCCATATGAAGAACGCGATGGCTCGCCTCGGGGCGAAGAACCGCACCCACGCGGTCTCGATCGCCCTGCGCGAGTGCCTGATCGACTAGCGCGCTAGATCCAGCCGCGGTCGCGGGCGGTGAGCACGGCCTGGGCGCGATCGACGGCGCCGATCTTGCCGTAGACGTTGTGGAGGTGGGTGCGGATGGTCGAGACGGAGAGCTGCATTTCGCCGGCGATCTGCTTGTAGACCATCCCCTCGGAGAGGTGGCGAAGGACGTCGAGCTCACGTGCCGAGAGTGGGCAGGGCTCGCTGATCCGGCCCGAGTCCCGGCGCGGCAGCGGCAGTTCGTAGAGGAGGTCGCGCAGGGCGTCTGGCCCAAGGCCGCAGCGCTCGGCGCTGACGCGCAGTCGTTCCGGCGAGATCGCCTCTCCCTGGGCGTAGTGGGCGACCATGTCGGCGGTGGCGATCATCGCCGCCAGGCCGTCGGCGTCCTCGGCGTGATGGCGCTCGATCGCGATCGCGATCCGCTGCGGCAGGTTCCAGCGCCGGGCAAGCACGCCGCCGACCAGGGTGTGGTCGATGCCGAGCTGCTCGCGTTCGTCGCGCAGCCGCTGCTCGGGAGTGCGGGCCCCGGCGTCGAAATAGACCTTGTAGCCGGGATGCAGGCGCGAGATGACCAGGCGCCCGATGTCGTGCAGCAGCGCCGCCACGGCCAGCTCGTCGCGTTCGACCCAGCCGACCACCCGGCCGATCTGGCTGGCGGCGCACTGGGCCGCCAGGGCGTGGACGCGGAAGCGCTCCGGCTTCAGCTCCCAGCCGCCGTTGGACTCGAAGAAGTCGAAGCTGGGCGCGGTCCCGGCGATCGCCAGCACGCCCGATGGTTTCAAGACCTCGACCGCCTCCGGGATCCCGCCGACCCCGCCCGCGGCGCCGCCGTCACGATTGGCGAGGCGCAGCACCGAGATCGCCAGGGAGACGTCGGCCTCGACCGCTTCGACCAGATCCCCGATTCGGGCCGGGTCGGCGGTCGCCGCGGCGATCACCCGCTCACGCGACTCGATCAGGACAGGGAAGCGCTCCACCGCCTCGAACGCTTCGGCGAGACGGCTGCCGGGGGCGGCGTTGGCGCGGGAGCCGTTCGCCCCGTTGGGAGCGCCATGCGCAGCGGCCTTGCCGTTGGTTTGGAGAGTGGTGGCGCCCATTGGCCTCCACATCGGCAGCTGAGGACTTTTGGTTTAGCCGAACGTACCTTCCCAACTGCGTTCAGCGCTCGGTCATCCGTCCACTTTCGTGCCCGCCAGGCGCTTGACGGCCGCCTCGATCCTCTCCAATGACCGCTCCCGCCCCAGCGCCGCCAGGGACTCGAAGATGCCGGGAGAGACGGAGCTGCCGGTGATCGCCACCCGAATCGGCTGGTAGAGCTTCCCGGGCTTGACCCCAAAGCGCTCGAGCAGCGGCGCCAGGCTCGCCTCGATCGGCTCCGGCTCGAAGGGCTCCGCGGCGGCGAGGGCGGTGGCCGCCGCCGCCAGCATCGCGCCGGCGCCCTCCTTCATCACCTTCGACCAGGCCTTCGGGTCGTCCACCGGCGACTCGAAGAGGAAGCGGATCAGCGGCCAGACCTCGTCCAGCGTCTGCGCTTTCTCCTGGGCGATTTCGCAGGCGGCGCGCAGCTGCGGGTCGGGCTCGCGCCCGAGGTGGCGGGCGACCGCGGCCGCGTACTCCTCCAGCGGCAGCTCGCGCATGAAGCGGCCGTTCAGCCAGCGCAGCTTCTTCTCGTCGAAGATCGCCGCCGATTTGCCGACGTCGGCGACGCGGAAGCGCCGCACCAGCTCCTCGGTCGACATCAGCGTGGTGTCGTCGTCGGTCCCCCAGCCAAGCAGCGCCAGGTAGTTGCGGACGGCCGCCGGCAGGTAGCCGGCATCGCGCAGCTCCTGCACGGAGGCGGCGCCGTGGCGCTTGGAGAGCTTCTTGCCGTCGGGGCCGTGCAGCAGCGGCAGGTGGGCGTAGCGGGGCGGCTCGTGGCCGAGCGCGGCGAGGACGAGCAGCTGCTTCGGCGTGTTCGAGAGGTGGTCGTCGCCGCGCACGACCTCGCTGACCCCCATCTCGGCGTCGTCGACGGCGACCGCGAAGTTGTAGAGGACCGAGCCGTCGCCGCGGGCGATCACGAAGTCGTCGTAGCTGGCGTTGGGAAAAGCCACCGGCCCGCGGATCAGGTCCTCGACCACGGTCTCCCCCGTGTCCGGCACCCGCAGCCGGATCGCCGCGCCGGGCTCCTCGGTCGCGGTGCCGCGGTAGCCGCGACCGGCGCCGTGCTCGGCCTTCCAGGCCTCGACGTCCTTTGCGGTCGCGGCGTCGCGATAGGCGGCGCCGGACTCCAGGAGCTGCTGCAGAGCGGCCTCGTGGCGCTCGGCCCGCTCGGCCTGGGATATAGGCCCCTCGTCCCAGTCGAGCTCCAGCCAGCGCAGGGCGTCGAGGATCTGCTCGACATTGGCTGCGGTCGAGCGCTCGCGGTCGGTGTCCTCGATCCGCAGCACCAGCGCCCCGCCCTCGTGCCGGGCCGCGAGCCAGTTGTAGAGTGCCGTCCTCGCTCCGCCGATGTGCAGCGCACCGGTCGGCGAAGGGGCAAATCTCAATCGGGGGCTATCGCTTGTCATGTTGATCGGGGCGCACGTTTCCACCGCCGGCGGGCTCGCCAACGCGATCGAGCGCGGCGAGGAGCGCGGCTGCGAATCTATCCAGATCTTCAACCAGAGCCCGCGCATGTGGCGGCCGACGAAATACGGCGAGGAGGATTTCGCCGCCTTTCGCGAGGCGATGGACGTTTCCGGCGTCGAAGCGGTGATCATTCACGCCGTCTACCTGATCAACTGCGCCAGCCGCGACAAAGAGCTGCGTTTGAAGTCACGGGAATCGCTCACCCACGCGTTGCGAATCGGCGATGCGATCGGGGCCGCCGGCGTCGTCCTCCATCCCGGATCGCAGAAAGACGAGCCGCTCGCTCCCTCGATCAAGCGCGCTGCCAAAACGATCGCCGGCGCCCTCAAGGACACCGACTCCTGCCGGCTCCTGCTCGAGCAGACCGCCGGCCACAAAGGCCTGCTGGCCCGCGACTTCGACCAGATCGCCGACCTGATCGACGGCGCCGGCGGCGACAGGCGCCTCGGCCTCTGCCTCGACTCCTGTCACATGTTCGTGCAGGGCTATGACATCACCGATGAAGACCACCTCGCCCAGGTCCTCGACGAAGCCGACGCCAAGGTCGGCATCGACCGGCTCGGCGCCGTCCACGTCAACGACGCCGCCGCCCCCCTCGGCTCCTGCCGCGACCGCCACGCCAACATCGGCAAGGGCGAGATGGGCAAACGCGGCCTCTCCGCCTTCCTCTCCGAGCCGCGGTTCGAGGGCCTGCCGGCAACTCTGGAGACCCCCGGCCCAGATAAGAAAGGCTCGAGCAAGCGGGAAGTGACCGAGGCCAAGCACCTCCGCAAAGCCGGCCTCAAACGCCGCAAAAGCTAGGCGCGGTTGCTTTTAGTCGCCCACAGGGCGACAAACGACAACCGCACTACGAAACGGAGGAACTTCAGGGCAGGCGACAAGGACCGGACTAGCCGGCCCTTGCTCTCCCGCCGTAAATTCGTTATTTGACGTGGACGCCGGAGATAGCGCGCGCGATCACCAGGCGCTGTATCTCGGACGTGCCCTCGAAGATCGTGTAGATCTTCGAGTCGCGGTGCATCCGCTCGACCGGGTACTCCCGCGTGTAGCCGTTGCCGCCGAGGATCTGAATCGCCCGCTCGGTGACCCAGACGGCGACTTCGCCGGCCTTCAGCTTCGACATCGAGCCCTCGGCATTCTCGAACTTCTGGCCGCTGCGACCCATCCAGGCGGCGCGCCAGACCAGCAGCCGGGCGGCGTCGATCTCCAGCTTCATGTTCGCCAGGTCGAAGGCGATCGACTGGTTCTCGACGATCGCCTTGCCGAACTGACGCCGCTCTTTGGCGTACTCGAGCGCGTACTCGTAGGCGGCGCGGGCGATGCCGAGCGCCTGGGCGCCGACGGTCGGCCGGCTCGCCTCGAAGGTCTGCATCGCCGCCTGGGACTTCGATTTCTTGCCTTCGCGGACCCGCGCCAAGCGCTCGTCGAGCTTCTCTTTGCCGCCCAGCAGGCAGGCGCCGGGGACGCGGCAGTCGTCGAGGTGGACGTCGGCGGTGTGGGAGGCGCGCAGACCGTGCTTCTTGACCTTGGCGCCCTGCTCGCAGCCCTTGGTGCCGGGCGGGATCACGAAGGCGGCGTGGCCGCGCGAGCCGAGCTCACGGTCGACGGAGGCGATCACGACGTGGACGTTGGCGATGCCGCCGTTGGTCGCCCAGGCCTTCTGGCCGTTGATCACCCACTCGTCCTTGGCCTCGTCGTACTTGGCGGTGGTGCGGATCGCCGAGACGTCGGAGCCGGCATCCGGCTCAGAGGCGCAGAAGGCGCCCAGCTTGACGTCGTCGGGGGTGCCGAAGCACTGGGGGATCCACTCCCCCATCTGCTCCGGGGTTCCCTGCCCGAAGATCGCGGCCACGGCGAGCGAGGTGCCCATGATCGCCATGCCGATGCCGGCGTCGCCCCAAAAGAGCTCCTCGTTGGCGATCGGCAGCGTCAGGCCGGTCTCGTCGGCCCAGAACTGCGCCAGCGCTTCGAAGCTGTAGAGACCGATGCTGGCGGCCTCCTGGATCACCGGCCAGGGGGTCTCCTCGCGCTCGTCCCACTCCTCGGCGGCGGGACGGACGACGCCCTCGGCGAAGCCGTGCACCCACTCGCGGATGTCCTTCTGATCCTGGTTGAGCTCGAGCGTGAACTTGGGCCCGCTCTGCTCCGCGTCACCGTTGCCACCGGCGATCTCCGCCAGGGCCGCGCTCGCGTCCACCTCTGCAACTCCAGCCGTCTCGGGCATGACCACCGATCCTACAAGAAACCGTGTCGCCGATTACACGAAGTCGTGTCAGATCAGACGTCGCGGAGGTCGAAGGCCCGCAGTCCCTCGGCGCCGTCGTCGCTGCAGTCGAAAAAGCGCCGGTTGACGCAGTCGTAGGGCTCATCGGAGCCCTCGTAGGCCTGCTCGACGGCAAACTGGCAGTGCGGCAGAGGCCGCCCTGTCATCTTGACGCCACCGAAGCCCCCCGGCTCGAGCACCGCCGAGAGCTCGACCTCGGCGCCGAAGACCTCCTGCATGCAGCCGACGTACTGCTGGCCGTTGAGACGGTCGACGTAGCTGTACAGGTAGCGGCAGCCGAGCTCGATGCAGCCACGCGGCTCGACCATCTTGTCGCAGAAGGACCGGCACTGGCGGCACTCACCGACCTGGGTCTTCGTGGCGCTCATTGGGAAAGTCTAGGCACGTGAGCGACCCGGGACGCGGAGATGCGCCGGTTTCAGGCGGCCAAGGCAGCTTGACCCAATAGATGATCGATCTCGGCCAGCAGGCTGCTCGACGGCCGCACCCGGTAGTCGTTGCCGAGCTTGAGGTTGCGCGGCCCCGCGCTGGTCTGCATCACCAGGTGCACCTCGGCGTCACCTTTGTGATGTTCGAGCACGGCCTTCAGTTCGTCGACCAGGCCGGGATCGAGACGGCGTGAGTCGACCTCGACCCTGAACGGGCCCGAGGGCGCCGCGCCCTTGTTGCCGCGGGCGATCTCGTCGCCGTCGGGCTCGAAGCGCTGCGCCTCCTGGACCACCAGCTTGGTCTCCCCCCGGTCCTTGTGGTCGAGCCGGCCGCGGACGAGGACGATCGCGTCCGGGGCGATCACGTTGGCGTTCTCGGACTCGTCGGCCTTGAAGACCAGCATCTCGACCTGGCCCTCGACGTCGTCGAGGGTGGCGAACATCATCTGGCTGCCGCTCTTGGTGCGGATCTTCTTGCACTCGACGACGATGCCGCCAACCGTGACCCAGGAGCCGTCGGGCTTGCCCCCAAGCTGGGACAAGCTGCAGTCCACCCTCGCCTTCAGAGCGCCGCGCACCTCGGCCAGCGGGTGCGAGGAGAGGTAGGTGCCAAGCGTCTCCTTCTCCAGCGCCAGCAGCTCGGCGCGGTCGAACTCGACCGCCGGAATCGGCGGCCGGTGGTGCGCCTGGGACGCCGCGATCTTTCCGGCGCCGTCGTCGGGACCGCCGAAGTCGAAGATCGAGCCCTGGCCCATCTGCGCGTCCTCCTGGGCCTTGGCGCCCGCCGCCTGCGCCGCCGGCAGCGCTTCCAGCATGCCCTTGCGCGTCGCCTCGGTCGAGTCGAGGGCGCCGCACTTGATCAGGCACTCAATCGCGCGTTTGTTGACGGCGCGGCTGTCGACGCGCTCGCAGAAGTCGTAGATCGAGGCGATCTCGCCGTCCTCGCGGGCGCGCAGGATCGCCTCCACCGCGGAGTGGCCGACGTTCTTGACCGCGTCGAGGCCGAAGCGGATCGCCTTCTCGTTGACGACGAAGCTGTGGTCGGAGCAGTTGACGTCGGGCGGCAGCACCTCGATCCCCATCTCCTCGCAGCGGTTGACGAAGAAGGGGACCTTGTCTTTGGTGCTCATCACCGAGGAGATCACCGCCGCCATGTACTCAGCCGGGTAGTTGGCCTTGAGGTAGGCGGTGCGGTAGGCGATCAGCGCGTAGCAGGCGGCATGGGACTTGTTGAAGGAGTAGTCGGCGGCAGCCTCCATCAGCGACCACATGTCCCCGGCGACCTTGCCCGCGGTGCCGGAGGCCTGCATCCCCGCCATGAATTTGGCCTTCATCGTCGCCATCAGGTCGCGCTTCTTCTTGCCGATCGCCTTACGCAGGTCGTCCGCCTCGGAGGGGCTGAAGCCGGCCATCTGCTTGGCGATCTCCATCAGCTGCTCCTGGTAGAGGACGCAGCCGAAGGTGGGCTCGGTGATCGGGCGCAGGCGCTGGTCGGGGTAGGTGACCGAGGCCGGGTCGCGCTTCCCCTTGGCGTAGGCGGGGATGTAGCTCATCGCCCCCGGCCGGTAGAGGGAGACGAGGGCGACGATGTCGTCGAACTCGGTCGGGCGCACCTTCTTCATCGCCTCGCGCATGCCCTCGGACTCGAGCTGGAAGACGCCGGTGGAGTCGCCCTTGGCGAGCATCTCGAAGGTCGGCTTGTCGTCCATTGGGATCTCGCCGATGTCGAGCTCGACCCCGCGCGAGCGCTTGATGATGTCCATCGCGTCCTCGATCACGTCGAGGTTGCGGAGGCCGAGGAAGTCCATCTTCAGCAGGCCGATCTCCTCGATCGGGCCCATCGAGTACTGGGTGACGATCTTGTACTGGCGCTCGGCCTTGCCGGACCCGTTGCCGTTGGGGCTGGGGGCGGCGGGGGCGCTGCGGTCCTCGGCCAGCTGCAGCGGCACCACCTCGTGCAGGGGCCGGTCGGCGATGACGACCGCCGCGGCGTGGATCGAGTTGTTGCGGATGATCCCCTCGAGGCCCTGCGCGACGTCGAGGATCTTCTTCGCGTCGGGCTCGGAGTCGTAGGTCTTCTTCAGCTCCTGGCCGTCCTTGAGGCACTCGGCGAAGGACGGGTTGCGACCCATGATCGGCTCCGGTATCTGCTTCGCCAGGCGGTCGCCGGTGGCGTAGTCGAAGCCGAGCACGCGGGCGGCGTCGCGGGTGGCCGCGCGCGGCGCCATCTTGCCGAAGGTGATGATCTGGGCAACCGACTCGCGGCCGTATTTCTCGCCGACATAGCGGATCATCCGCTCGCGGCCCCGAACCGAGAAGTCGATATCGATGTCGGGCATCGATTTGCGGCCGGGATTGAGGAAGCGCTCGAAGAGGAGGTCGTTGGCGAGCGGGTCGAGATCGGTGATGCCGAGGTTGTAGGAGACGATCGAGCCCGCCGCCGAGCCGCGGCCGGGCCCGACGGCGACGCCGTTTTCCTTGGCGTAGCGGATGAAGTCCCAGACGATCAGGAAGTAGGAGGCGAAGCCCATCTCCTCGATCACCCCGAGCTCGAACTCGATCCGCTCGACGGCCTCGGACGGCACCGGATCCCCGTAGCGCTCGCGCAGGCCCTCGCCGGCGATCCGGCGCAGCATCGCCTCCGGCTCCTCGCCGTTCTCGGTCGGGTAGCGCGGCAGCAGCAGCTTGCCCAGCTCGATCTCCAGCGAGCAGCGTTCGGCGATCTCCAGCGAGGTCGGCACCGCCTCGGGCCACTCGGCGAAGGACTCGATCATTTCCTCGGAGCTCTTGATGTAGAACTCGTTCGTGTCGAAGCTCATCTTCGGCAGCGCCAGGGTCGACTTGGTCTGAACGCAGAGCAGCGCCGCGTGATGTTCGAAGTCCTCGCGGCGCAGGTAATGGACGTCGGCGGTACCGACCAGCGGCCGCCCCAGCTCGCGGGCGTAGCGGACGATCCCCTCGTTCGCCTTGTCCTGCTCCTCGATCCCGTTCTTCTGCACCTCGAAGTAGACCTGGTCCGCTCCGAAGGCCTGGATCAGGTCATCGAGGTGGGCCCGCGCGTCGTCGGCGCGCTCTTCGACCAGGCGCCGGCAGAAGCGCGACTGCAGGCACCCGGTGAGGACGATGACCCCCTCCGAGTGGCGCTCCAGCAGCTCCATGTCCACGTTCGCCTTGCCCCGCGAGAAGCCCTCGAGAAAGCCTGCCGAGGTGAGCTGGACGAGATTGGCGTAGCCACGGTCGCTTTCGGCCAGCAGGGTGATGTGGTTGCGCTCATATCGCGTCTGTTCCTTGATCGCCCGGCGATCCTCGACGAAGTAGGCCTCGAGCCCGACGATCGGCTTGATCCCGTGCTTCTTGCAGGCCTTGTAGAGGTCGACGGCCCCGTTCATGACGCCGTGGTCGGTGAGCCCCAGCGCCGGCTGCCCGAGCTCCGCCGCCCGCGCCGCCATCGCATCGATCTTGCACGCGCCGTCGAGCAGCGAATACTCGCTGTGGGCATGCAGATGGACGGCAGAAGCGGTGCTCACGGGGTGCTGGCGATCATGCCAACTGAGGCGGATAGCACCGGCGGGTTTCGTGGGACTTCCCCGCTAGTTCCGTGGGTTCTCTGCGAGCGGTGAGCCGGAGGTGCCGAGTGGGGGTTTCGCTTAACTTTTTTGAGGAGCGTCGGCGGCCGTCCGAGAATCGCCGCTGCAAAAAAGTACAAGACGCTTCACCCCCACCCGACACCTCCGGCTCGGCTCGGAATGCGTCCACAAGCAGCATGGGCCGGAAGCGCCCCAGGGGCTCTGAGATCGCTGGAGGTAAATCAGCTCCGAGAAAAGGAATGGTCCCGAGGGCAGCACGCCTCTCGCTCGCCGAGAGCTGGATCCAACCCCAGCGAGTCCCTTGGCCTCGAACTCAGCCGAGGGTCCGGGGTAGGGGTGAAGCGTCTTGTACTTTTTCGCCGCACTCAACCTCGGACGGCCGCATGCGCCGTCGAAAAAGTTAAGCGAAACCCCTACCCCGGACCCTCGGCTCACGCACAGACCCAAGCCGACCCGCCGGAGTCCGCCCAGATTTCTCCTGCGATTCGGTCCTGTTCCTCCTTGGAGGCGTTCTGCGGCTCGCCCTGGCCCCCGTACAGTTCCCAGGTCGAAGGCAGGATCTGGTAGGCGCCTCCGGCTCCCGAAGACGGGTTGACGGCGCCGTAGTCGCCGCCGGACTCGCACATCACGATGTAGGTCGGGATCGCGTACGGCCCCCCGAGCCAGCGGCCGACTTCTTCTTCGGCTTCGGCCTGGCTGGCGGCGCGCGCTTCGGCTTCGCGGGCTTCCTGGACCTCCCTCACCCACTGGCCGATGTCGGATTTCAAGCCGGCAAGCGCGGCCTGGCGTTCGGCGCTCAGGGCCTGCAGGTGGGCGCTTGCGGCCTGGGCGGCTGCCCGCACCGCCGAGATCTGGGCGCGGGCGGCGGCGAGGCGCTCGTTGTAGGCGATCGCCCG
>CAVXKQ010000017.1:0-111571 GCA_963762325.1 uncultured Solirubrobacterales bacterium
CCCAAGCGTGAGCGCTCTCCCGCTTAGCGACGTCAAGGTCCTCGACCTGACCCGGCTGCTGCCGGGGGGTTTCTGCTCGCTGCTGCTCGCCGACCTCGGCGCCGAGGTGCTGAAGGTCGAGGACACCGGCATGGGCGACTACATCCGCTGGGCGCCGCCCTATTACGGGAGCGACGAGCAGCAGGCGCTCGGCACCCGGTCGGCGCTCTACCTCTCGCTCAACCGCGGCAAGCGCTCGGTCCGCCTCGACCTCAAGAGCGAGGCGGGGCGCGAGGCGCTGCTGCGGCTGGTCGAGAGCCACGACGTCGTTCTCGACGGTTTCCGCCCCGGCGTCCTCGACCGGCTCGGAGTTGGCTACGAGCGCATGCGCGAGGCCAACCCGGCGCTGGTCTTCTGCGCGATCACCGGCTACGGCCAGGACGGCCCCTACGCCCAGAGCGCCGGCCACGACATGAATTACCTCGGCCTGGTCGGGCTGCTCGGCCTGACCGGCGCCAAGGACGGGCCGCCGGTCCAGTCCGCCGGCCAGATCGCCGACCTCGGCGGCGGCGCCCTGATGGCCGCCTTCGGGGTGATGGCGGCGCTGCACGAGCGGCGCCGCTCCGGCGAGGGCCAGCTGGTCGACGTTTCGATGGCCGACGGCGCCCTTTCCTGGCTGGCGATGGTGGCGGGCCGTTATTTCTGCGACGGCGAGGTGCCGCGCCGCGGCGAGCAGCAGTTGGCGGGGGGGCTGGTCTGTTATCTCCCCTACGAGGTCGCCGACGGCTGGGTCAGCTGCGGCGCGCTCGAGCCGAAGTTCTGGGCCGCGCTCTGCAACGGCGTGGGCATGCCGGAGCTGATCGAGAAGCAGTTCGAGGCGCCGGGCTCCGACGCCTGGGCCGAGGTCGCCGAGGTCTTCCGCTCGCGCACCCGTGCGGAGTGGCTGGCCTTCAACGACGAGCACGACTGCTGCATCGAGCCGATCCTCGACCTCGACGAGGCGCTCGACTCGGAGCTGGTGCGGGCGCGCGAGATGGTCGTCGAGCTGCGGCAGCCCGAGCTCGGCACGGTGCGACAGCTCGGCGTCCCGGTGAAGATGAGCCGCACCCCCGGCGACCCGACCCGCCCGGCCCCGGCCTTCGGCGAGCACACCGAGGAGGTCCTGCACGAAGCCGGCTACTCAGCCGAGGAGGTGACGGCGATGCTCGCCTCCGGCGCCGCC
Source organism: uncultured Solirubrobacterales bacterium (assembly GCA_963762325.1). GTDB lineage: Bacteria > Actinomycetota > Thermoleophilia > Solirubrobacterales > 70-9 > VAYN01. Next base: position 1,202 of record CAVXKQ010000017.1, read on the forward strand.
GCCGGCCCGAACGCGGACGCCGCGACCGAGTTCCGCGCATGACCGCCGATGGGCCGATAAGTCCGCCCAGGGGCGACTTTTCGGCCCATCGGCCGGAGGAGCTGCTGCGGATGGGGGAGTTGGCGGAGGCTTCGGGGGTGCCGGTGCCGACGATCAAGCACTACTTGCGGGAGGGGCTCCTGCCGGAGGGGGTCAAGACCAGTCGCAACATGGCCTACTACCCGCCCGAGCTCGTCGACCGGATCAAGCTGATCAAGCGCCTGCAGGAGGAGCGGTTCATGCCGCTGAAGGCGATCAAGTCGGTGCTCGACGAGGATCCCGAGCGGGCTGGCGCCCTGCTCGAGTTGGAGGACCGCATCCTCGATCGCGCTCTGGCCGGGGAGCGGGCGCGGACCAGCGCGACCGAGGTCCGCGAGCGCTACGGCGTCCCCAGGGAGGTGCTCGACCGCCTCGCCGAGCTGGAGATCCTCACCCCCAACAGCCGCGGCTACTCGCCCTCCGACGTCACCATCATCGAGGCGATCAGCCGCTTCCGCGCCGGCGGCTACGACGAGCAGATCGGCTTCACCGTCTACGACACCCTGCGCTACAAGGAGGCGCTCGAGCAGCTCGTCCACCAGGAGGTGGACATGGTGATGAACCGCCTCGCCGGCGAGGTCCCGGCCGAGCGCGTGGTCGAGATGCTCGAAGCCGGCGCCCAGCCGCTCAAAGACCTGATCGCCGCGCTGCACACCAAGCTGATGGTCGCCGAGCTGGAGCGCCATCGCGCCGGTCGCGGCCCTGCTGAGAAGGGAGCGACTGCGAGGGAAGCCGCCGGCGAGAAGTAGCGGCGTCAGCGAGCGCCGGCGCCGATCGCCTGGCGGGCTTGCTCGATCCCCTCCAGGCTGATCATCGCTCCGGTCTGCTCCGCGACCGCAGCAGCCTCCTCCAGCGCCTCGCGGGCGCCGTCTCTCCCAACCGCGTCACGGGCGAGGGCGAGCGCCTGCAGGGTCAGGGGGAGCGACCACAGCATGCCGCGCTCGCGGGCCACGTCGCTGGCCCACTGCGCGAGCTCGACCGCCTCCTCCGCCCGACCGACCGCGATCAGCGCTTCCGCCTTCAGGCCCGCGCGCCAGCACTCCATCTCGTCGCCGCCGTCGATCGCGGCCCGGTAGATCCGCTCCGCCTCTTCCAGCGATTCGAGCCCCGCCTCCGGCTCGCCGGCGACGAGCTGCGTCGCTCCCAGGTTGGAGAGGGCGAGGCTGCGGGAGAAGACGTCGCCGAGGCGTTCGGTCAGCTCGCAGTTGCGGCGCGCCAGCGCGACCGCCGCCTCGGTGTCGCCGCGCATCGCCAGCATCAGCGACTGGTTGCTGCGGGTCCAGCTCTCGATCTCCGGATCGCCCTCCTCGGAAGCGATCTGGAGGGCCGCGTCGAACAGCTCTTCGGCCTCGTCGAGACGGCCGCGCTCGCGGCGCGCCAGCCCCTTGGCCATCGTCGCCCAGGCGAGTGGGTTGCCGATGACGATCCCGGCGCCGGCGCGGCGATCGCTGCCGCACAGCTCGATCACCTCGTCCAGGGCCCGTTCGAAGTCGTCGAAGTTGGCGGTGCAGAGATAGGCATAGGAGGCGCCCGCCCGGATTGCGATTCGCAGGTGGAGGTCGCCCGATTCGTCGGCGAGGCGGTTGGTCTCGGCGACCGCGGCCAGCCACTGGTCGGCCACGTGCGGCATGCCGGGCCGAACCGAGGTCGCCATCCGCAGCAGCGCCAGGGAGCGCAGGTCTCCGGTCCGCGTGGCGATCTCCTCGGCCTCCGCCGCCAGGCGCGCTTCCTCGGCGCTGTCCATGCCCAGGCGCCAGGCGAAGTCGAGCTGCAGCAGGCGCGACATCACCGCCAGCGCCGTCGTCTCCTCGCTCTCCTCCAGGCCCTCGCTGAGCTCCATCACCCGGCGCCACAGCCGCAGCGCGTCGCCGGGGCGGCTGCTGCCGGTCCAGTAGGCCGCTCGCGCCGACCAGCGGGCCGCTTCCAGCGCCTCGCCGCCCTCCTCCATGTGGTGGGCGATCAGCGCCGCCAGCTCGTCGTGGCGCTCGGGATTGAGCTCGATCGTCGCCCGGGCGGTGGCCGCGTGGGTGACAGCGCGCTGGTCGGCGAGCTGGGAACCGTAGGCGACCTCGCGCGTGAGTGGATGACGGAAAGCGAAAACCCTTTCCGGGTAGAGCTCGGCCTCGTAGAGGTAGCCCCCCACCAGCAGCTCGCTGAGCGCGGCGTCGTAGTCCTCGGCCTCGCCCATCCCGGAGACCATCGCCAGGGCCTGCTCGCTGACCTCCTTACCGGCCACCGAAATGGCTTGGAGCAGGCGCTTGGCAGTGGGGGAGAGGCGGTCGATCCGGGCCGCGAGGACGGTCTGCACGCTGGCCGGGACGACGACCTCCTCGACCGGGCGCACCAGCCTGTAGCGGCCGCGCTCACCCTCGAGGTTGCCGGCTTCGGCGAGAGCGCGGACGATCTCCTCGATGAAGAAGGGATTGCCGGCCGTGCGCCCGTGGATCAGGTCGGCGAGGCCGTCGAGCGAAGGGTCCTCTCCGGTCAGGTCGCGCAGCATCTCCTGGGTGTCGTCCGGCCCCAGCGGCTCCAACGAGATGCCGCGATAGGTCGGCGCCTCGGCCCAGTCGGCGTCGTACTCGGGACGGAAATTGACGATCGCCAGCGTCTGCGTCCCCTCGACGGAGGAAATCAGCTCGCCGAGCAGGGTGGCGCTGCCCGCGTCCATCCAGTGCAGGTCCTCGACCAGCGCGACCATCGTCTGGCGCCGGTTGGGAGCGCGCACGAGGCGGCACACCGCGCCGCGCAGCGCGCGGTGGCGGGCCTCGGCGCTGAGCTGGGCCACCGGGTTCTCGGGGTCCGGGACGCCGAGGAAGTCGAAGAGCAGCGGCAGCTCATCGGCGAAGGCCGGGTCGAGCAGCAGCGTCCTGCCGGCGATCTTCTCGCGCACGATTCGCTCCGGGTCGTTGTCGACGATGCCGAAGTAGGAGCGCAGCATCTGCAGCACCGGCATGAATGGAATCGAGCGAGCATGCGCCTGCGCCTGGCATTCGAAGACCTCGACCCCCCGCTCGCGGCAGCGTTTGGTGAACTCGTGGCAGAGCCGGCTCTTGCCGATCCCCGGTTCGGCCACGATCCCGACCGCGGCGCCCTCTCCGCGCTCGGCCCGCGCCAGGGCGTCGTCGAGGACCGCCATCTCCGCGGTGCGGCCGATGAAGCTGGTGAATCCCCGCTGGCGGGAGAGGTCGAGCCGCGAGCGCGCCGGCCCGACTCCGGCCAGCTCGAAGACGCGAACCGGCTCGCTGGCGCCCTTGATCGCGAACTCACCGAGGTCGTCGAGGTCGAGGAAGCCGCTGGCGAGCTCGGCGGTGTGCTCCGTCACGTACGCCTTGCCGGGCTCGGCCAGGGCCTCCATCCGCTGGGCCAGGCCCACCGTGTGCCCGATCGCGGTGTAGTCGCCGTCGCGGTTCTCGCCGATCGCGCCGGCGACCACCTCGCCGGAGTTGATCCCGATCCGGGTGGAGAAGTTGAGGCCCGGGCCGCGCCTCAACTCGCCCGCGTAGTCGGAGATGTCGTCGAGCATCTGCAGGGCGGCGTAACAGGCGCGCCGCGCGTGGTCCTCGTGGGCGATCGGGGCGCCGAAGACGGCCATGATCCCGTCGCCGGTGAACTTGTCGACCGTCCCCTCGAACTTGGTCACCGCATCGGCGAGGATCGAGAAGAAGCGCTGCATGATCTTGCGCCACTCCTCGGGATCCTGCTGCTCGGCCAGGTCCATCGAGCCGCTCACGTCGGCGAACAGCACCGTCACCTGCTTGCGCTCGGCGTCGTCCTGAATCTGGATCACCGCATCCAAGGTTACGCCGGGCGCCGCGCCGGCGAGCGACGCGAACGCAGTTGTTCCGCATTCGGGGAGAAGTGCGTTCGCGTAGCCTCAACGCATGCGATCCGTCCTGGTAACCGGCGCCTCGACCGGCATTGGCAGGGCGACCGCGCTGCGCCTCGACTCGGCCGGCTGGCGAGTCTTCGCCGGCGTCCGCAGGCTGGAGGACGCCGGTGCGCTGCGGGAGGCCGGTTCCGAGCGCCTCACGCCGCTGATTCTCGACGTCACCGACGCCGAGCAGATCGCCGCCGCGGCAGGGCGGATCGAGGCTGAGGCCGGCGGTGGGTTGGACGGCCTCGTCAACAACGCCGGCGTCGCCATCCCCGGCCCGCTGGAGACGCTGGCGATCGACGACTTCCGCCGCCAGATCGAGGTCAACATGACCGGCCACGTCGCCGTCACCCAGGCGCTGCTGCCGGAGATCCGCAGCGCCCGCGGCCGCATCGTCTTCATCAGCTCGATTGGCGGCCGCGTCGCTCTGCCCCTCACCGGCGCCTACCATGCGGCCAAGTTCGGGATCGAGGCGGTGGGGGACGTCTTCCGCCAGGAGCTGCGGCCGTGGGGAATCTCGGTCTCGATCGTCGAGCCGGGCTCGATCGACACCCCGATCTGGGATCGCGGCGAGCGCACCGCGGACGAGATTGCGACGGCGGAGCGCGAAACTCTCTACGGCAAGGCGGTCGACGGTTATCGCAAGGCGATCAGAGAGACCGCCGAACGAGGGATTCCGCCGGAGAAGGTGGCGAAGGCGATCGAGCACGCTCTGACCTCGGGCCGTCCGCGGGCGCGCTACCTGGTCGGGCTCGAAGCGAGGGTGGCGGCGCGGGCGAAGCTCTTGATCCCGACCCGGATCTTCGATCGCGTCGTCGCCCGCAAAATGAACTTGTAGGCACGACCCCCGGTTCGGGAACGCAGATCCCGTCCTATACTGAGGCCGATTGACTGGTCAGTCAGCCAGCGCGACGAACCTCGGAGGAAGTGTTGCGAGCAGCCGCCGTACAGCTCAACTCGAACGGAGACAAGGCCCGGAACCTCGACGCGGCCGAGCGACTCGTGCGCGCCGCGGCGGCCGACGGCGCCGAGCTCGTCGCGCTGCCGGAGAAGTGGAACCTGCTCGCCAGCGGGGAGGGGCTGCTGGCGGGAGCGGAGCCGCTCGACGGCCCCAGCCTCACCGGGGCCCGCGGCTGGGCACGCGAGCTGGGCGTCCATCTGCTGGCCGGCAGCATCGCCGAGCGCGACGAGGGCGCGGGCGAGAAGGCCTCCAACACCTCCGTCCTGATCGGCCCCGACGGCGAGGATCTCGCCGTCTACCGCAAGATCCATATGTTCGACGTCGACGCCGGCGGCGTCTCCTATCGCGAGTCCGAGCACGAGCTGGCCGGCAGCGAGGTCGTCACCGGTCCGGTCGGCGAGCTGATCGCCGGCCTCAGCGTCTGCTACGACCTGCGCTTTCCCGAGCTCTTCCGCATCCTCGCCCTGCGCGGCGCTCGCCTCCTCACCGTGCCCTCCGCCTTCACGACGGCGACCGGCCGCGACCACTGGGAGGTGCTGCTGCGGGCGCGGGCGATCGAGAACCAGGCCTTCGTGATCGCCGCCAACCAGGTCGGCGAGGCGCCGCCTCACTTCGCCTCCTTCGGCCACTCGGCGATCGTCGATCCCTGGGGGAAGGTGCTCGCAATGGCCCCCGACGAGGAGTGCTTCATCGCCGCCGACCTGGACCTTGCCGCACAGGACCGTGTCCGCGAGGAGCTCCCGTCCCTGGCCAACCGCCGCCCCCGGACGTACGCCTGGCCGCAGCTGACCGAGGCGCGCGCCTGATGGCCAAGGCGCCGCCCGTCGACAAGCGCCGCCAGATCCTCGACGCCGCGATCCGCGTCTTCGCCCGACAGGGCTTCCACGCGACCCGGGTCTCCGACATCGCCGACGAGGCGGGCGTCGCCTACGGCCTCGTCTACCACTACTTCCGCTCCAAGGACGAGGTGCTCGGAGAGCTCTTCGTCGAGCGCTGGTCGCTGCTGCTGAGCGCGATCGAGGAGACGGATCGCACCGGCGGAACCCCGCGCGAGAAACTGGCCGCGGTCGCCGCCTTCATCGTCGACTCCTACCGGCACGACCCGGAGCTGATGAAGGTCATCATCGTCGAGGTCACCCGCGCCGCCAACTCCTTCGGCCGCACCCACCTGGCCGAGATCCGCCGCGCCTACGAGTCGATCGCCAAGATCGTCGAGGACGGTCAGAAGGCGGGCGCCTTCCGCGACGACGTGGCGCCGATGTTCGCCTCGATGTCCTTCTACGGCGCGATCGAGCAGCTGCTCTCGGGCTGGATCTTCGACGTCATCCCGGCCTCCGAGACAGACTTCGACCAGGCCAAGGAACTTGTGGTGACGACGATCTGCGACGGGCTCGAGCCGCGATAGGTAAGGTCGCGATCGGGTATGGACAACGAGATGGTCAGAAGATTGGTCTGGAGCGGAATGCTCGCCGCCAGCAGTGCCCTCGCCAGCATCGCGGCGGCTCGTCTGGCGGCGATCGTCTGGCGCCGCGTCTTCGACGAAGACCCGCCTGAGTAGGAAGGAAGCCATGCCCGAGCCCAGTCAGACGCCCCCACAGACCCCGCCGCAGGCGCCGCCCCCCGGGCAGGCGCCGAAGGAGAAGTCGGTCGCCGAGCTCGTCTTCGACGTCACCGAAGGCACCTCGTCGCTGATCCGCGAGGAGTTCGAGCTCGCCAAGGCGGAGGTGACCGAGAAAGTCGGCAAGCTGGTGCGCGGCTCGGTCGTCGGGATCGCCGCCGGCGTCTTCGCCTTTCTCGCCCTGATCCTGGTCATGGAGGGGATCGCCTGGCTGCTGAACGAAGAGGTATTCGACGGCAAGGCCTGGCCCGGCTTCTTCATCGAGGCCGCCATCTTCCTGCTGATCGCGGCCGCCGCCGGGCTGATCGCCTACAAAGCGGTCAAGGCCGGATCGCCGCCGGTCCCGGAGCAGGCGATCGAAGAGGCGAAGCTGACCAAGACGATGTTCGAGCGCGAGGCCGCGAGCGCGGCCGAGAACGTCGAGCACAGCATCGTCAAAGGAGGCGGGAAATGAGCATCGACCCAAGCCGGCCCCCGACCGCCGGCAGGCCCGGCCGCTCGGCGGCCGAGATCCGCCGCGACATCGACGTCCAGCGCCGCCAGCTCGGCGGCTCGGTCGAGGCCCTGCGGGGCCGCGTCACCGAGCTGACGGACTGGCGCCGTCAGGTGAACGAGCACCGTTCCCAGCTGATCGTCGGCGCCGCCGTCGTCGGCTTTGCTATCGGCGTCCGCGCGATGTTGAAGCGCCGGCGCTGAGCAGCGCTCAGGCACGGCCATACGGCGTCCTCGGTCGCCTGAATAGCGCTGCTATTCAGGCTTCCTGCGTCCTTGTCTGGCCGTGCCTGAGCGCTGCTCAGGGGGCGGCGACCAGCTCGGTCGGCACGCTGCCGATCCCCAGCAGTCCCGGTCCGACGTGGGCGCCCAGCACGGCGCCGATCTCGGAGGTGAAGACAGGCTCGCAGCCGAAGATCTCATGGGCGTCGTCGATCAGCGCCGACGCCGTCTCGTCGTCCTGGATGTGCTGGACGACCCAGCCATCGGCGCCCTGCTCGTGGCGCTGGCGAGCGTAGTCGCGCAGCCGCTCCAGCGAGCGGGCGCGGGTGCGGACCCGCTCCACGGGCGTTATCTCCTCCTCGAGCGTGAGGATCGGCTTGATCTTCAGGGCGCTGCCGATCCAGGCGCGGGCGCCGCCGATGCGTCCCCCCCGGCGCAGGTACTCGAGGGTGTCGATCGCGAACCACATCTTCAGGTCCCGCCGGGTCTGCATGGCCCGGGCCAGCACCGCGTCGGGGTCGGCTCCTCGCAGCGCCGCCGCCGAGGCGCCCAGCACGGCGAGGCCCATCCCACCGGCCGCCGAGCGCGAGTCCATGACGTGGATGCGCTCACCGCCCCTGTCTTCGTCGACGAGGCGCTGGCGGGCCTGGGTCGCGGCCTCGAAGGTCCCCGAGATGCCGGCTGAAATGTGGATCGAGACGATGTCCCGGCCGGAGTCCAGCAGCGGCTCGTAGACCGAGATGAAGTCCCCGATCGAGGGCTGCGAGGTCGTCGCTCCGACCTCAGAGGCGCGCAGCCGCTCGTAGAAGCCGGCGTAGTCGGAGATGTCCAGCTCGCGCTCCTGGCGCCCGTCCACCGAGACGTAGAGGCTGATCGTCTCGATGCCCCGCTCGTCCACGAGGTCGCGTGGGAGATAGGCAGTGGTGTCGCAGACGACTGCGGTCGGGGCGCTCGCGTTCAACTCAACGATTCTCGCAGACACCCTGGTGCGTGGAGGTTGCGCCAGCTCCTAGCTACACTTTGTGAAGTGACGGATACCCCCCAAGCCGCGATCACCCTCACCGACAAGGCCGCCGAGAAGATCGGCGAGCTGCTCGGGGGTCAGGCCGAGGCGAGCGACCAGGCGCTTCGCGTCGCCGTTCGTGGCGGCGGTTGCTCCGGCTTCCAGTACGCGCTCGCCTTCGACAAGCCCAAGGAGGACGACAACGTCTTCGAGGTCGACGGCGTCGCCGTCGTCGTCGACAAGGTCAGCATGCAGTTCGTCTTCGGCTCGGAGGTCGACTACGTCGAAGGCCTGCAGGGGGCGGGCTTTCAGGTCAATAACCCGAACGTCGTGGCCGCCTGCGGCTGCGGCTCCTCTTTCCAGGTGAAAGAGGATGCCGCGGAGACCGCCGCCGTCTGACCGGCGGTTATTCGATCTGCAAAGGCGGCGACTGAGCCGGCAAATCGTTTGCCGGTACTGAGGTGGCCTGCGGCTGCTCGACGCCCAGCGCTTCGGCCAGCTCGCCGGACTCGAACATCTCCTCGACGATATCGGCGCCGCCGAGCAGCTCGCCGTTGACGTAGAGCTGCGGGAAGGTCTGCCAGTCGGAGAGCTCGGCGGTCACTTCGCGCAGCGGCTGCAGCGCCGGCAGCACGTCGATTGCGCCGTACTCGACGTCGACCTGGTCGAGCACCTGCACGACCCGCATCGAGAAGCCGCAGCGCGGCATCTCCGGCGTGCCTTTCATGAAGAGCAGCACCGGGTTGGCGGCGATCAGCTCCTGGACCTTGGACTTCAGCTCTGGGTCGGCCATGGGGGCATTGTAGGGAGAGGTGGCCGCGGCCCGGCATCACTCGCCTAGAGCTGAGTGACGATGAGTCCGGCCAAGCCCATGAACCCGGTGAACATCGCGACCATCAAGGCGATGAACGCCTGAACCATCGTGTGCTGAAGTCCGTCGATGCGACCGCTCAATCCATCGACCCGGGCGCTCAGGTCACCGACCCGGTCGTTGAGGTCGTCGAGGCGTGAATCGGTCCAGGTGGATCGCATTGACTCCATGCTCCAACGCTAGGGGAACGGGGCGCGCATATGGCGAACTAGAGTGTAACTTTTTGTCTGCGGCGACGCAGCCTAGGATAGGCCAGTCAAGCCGACGCTGGTCTTCACCGAGAGCGCGTGGATGGTGCCGTCGTCGAAGCGGGTCTTGACCGCCGCCTTGACGAGCCGGTGCTGATCGAGCCGCGAGAGGCCCTCGAACTGGGCGGCGCTGACGACGGCACGCAGATGGTCGCCGCTGCCGGTTTCATCGCTGACCTCGACCGCGGCGCCGGGCAGCGCCGCCTCGATCATCCCCTTCAACTCCGCCAGGTCGGCCGCCATGGCCTCGATCATATGAGCTCGGCTGGGATCTGCCGCGCGCGGACCTGCCGCGCGCGGCAGATATGTCTATCTAGCTCGAACCCCATTTTTTGAACGCATTGGCGCCGCTGAGTTTCCTTTTGGAATTGCCTGAGAAGACCGCGTGCACGCCTTCCAGGGTGAAGTCGGCGATTTTCCCTTTTCCGACGCAGAGTTCCAGCCGCGCCTGGGAGAATCGCACGGGCTGTTCGACCAGTTCCGTCAGCAGTGGTTCGACTTCGCCGCAGAAGGCGCCTTTCAGTTTGTAGGTGCCTTTCTCGGCGCACACCCCGATCGTGACCTGGCCGAAGACACCAGCGGCGAGGGGTTCATAGACCTCGTACATGACTTTTTCGAATTCGGCCAGGCGGGTTTTGGCCGCGACCACGATCGGTTCGCTGACGGTGCATCCCGCCGGTTTCACCACTTTGCATTTGCCGGAGAACGACATCGTCTCTTCTCCGGTCCCTTCTTTGCCGGCCCCGAGGAGTTCGCTGAAGACCTTGCCGGTGTCGGTCTCTTTTTCGCATTCGATCTCAATGGGTACTTTGCCGATCATGCTTTCGAGCAGGAAGGAGCCTCCTTCGCTCGTTTTCGTTTCTTCTTTGAGCCCCAGGGCTTTCATGGTGCTGCCTTCGATTCGCCATTCGAAGGCCTCTGCGGCGATCGCCGAGAGAGCCGTCAACCCAAGTGCGGCCAGGGCCACCAGTAGGGCGATGCGGATCGACCTCATCGTCAAGTCCTCCTTATCCCTGCCCGTCGTTGCTGCGTTTTCGCAGCACTTTTCTCCGGCTTACGCGATTAGCTCGAACCCCATTTTTTGAACGCGTTGGCGCCGCTGAGTTTCCTTTTGGAGCTGCCTGAGAGAATCGCCGGTTCACCGCCGAATTTGAGTGGGGCGATTTTTCCTTTCGCGATGCAGATTTCCAGTCGCGTCAGCGAGAATCGCACGGGCTGTTCGACCAGTTCCGTCAGCAGTGGTTCGACTTCGCCGCAGAAGGCACCCTCCAGTTTGTAGGTGCCTTTCTGGGCGCAGACCCCGATCGTGACCTGACCGAAGACCCCAGCGGCGAGGGGTTCATAGACCTCGTACATGACTTTTTCGTATTCGGCCAGGCGGGTTTTGGCGGCGACCTGGATCGGTTCGTTGATCGTGCATCCCGCCGGTTTCACCACTTTGCATTTGCCGGAGAACGACATCGTCTCTTCTCCGGTCCCTTCTTTGCCGGCCCCGAGGAGTTCGCTGAAGACCTTGCCGGTGTCGGTCTCTTTTTCGCATTCGATCTCGACTTCTACTTTGGCGATGACGGTATCGAGCAGGAAGGAGCCTCCTTCGCTCGTTTTCGTTTCTTCTTTGAGCCCCAGGGCTTTCATGGTGCTGCCTTCGATTCGCCATTCGAAGGCCTCCGCGGCGATCGCCGAGAGAGCCGTCAACCCAAGGGCCAGCAGGGCGACAAGCAGAGCTGCGCGGCTCGACCTCATGGCACGTCCTCCTACCCCTGCGCCTAGAGATGCGTTCGCGCCTTTCTATACGGCGCGAGCTTATTAGTCAAGGGAATTTAATTACAGCGCGGGCTCGGCGACTGCTAGCCGGAGACCTTCTCGCCGAGGGTGCTGAGCATCTCCTCGACCTTGACGAACTTGACCCGGGGGCGGCCGTGTGGCTCACCGCGGCCGACCTCGGCCTGGTCGATCGCCTGCCAGTCCTCGAAGCTGACGTAGCGGATGCCGCGCTCGCCGAGCAGCGCCTCGATCGCGGCGGGATCAGGGCCGGCCGGCTCGAGCAGGGTCTGCGACTCGACGTCGGCGAGCAGGTGGGTGACCGTCTCCAGCGCGTCTTTCTTGTTGGTCCCGATCACGCCGGAGGGACCGCGCTTGATCCAGCCGGCGGTGTAGTGGCCGGTCTTGTGGCCCGAGTCATGGGAGTCGAGCACACGGCCGCCCTCGTTGAGGATCAGGCCGCGCTTCTCGTCGAAGGGGACGCCCTCGATCGGGATGCCGGTGTAGCCGACCGAGCGCAGGACCAGGCCGCAGGGCAGCTCTTCCCGCTCGCCCGTGTCCCGGGCCCGCAGCGCGCCGCCCTCCTCGACCAGCTCGTTGCGGCCGACGACGATGCTCTCGACCTTGCCGTCGCCCCTGATCTCGACCGGCGAGGCGAGGAAGCGCAGGACGATCCGCTGGCGCTTGCCCTCAGGCGTGCGCTGGGAGAACTCGCGCAGCGTCTCGACGTTGACCCGGGTGGTCTTGTCGACCTCGTCGGACTCGAGGAAGGCGGCGCTGGCCGGATCGAGCTCGACCTCGGTCGGGTCGACGACGACGTCGGCGTCCTCCATCTCCCCGAGCTCCCTGATCTCGGGGTTGGTGAAGGCGGCCTGCACCGGCCCGCGGCGGCCGAGCACGACGATCTCGCGGATCCCCTTCGCGTCCAGCAGCTCGATTGCGTGGTCGGCGGTGTCGGTCTGGCGCAGCTCGTGGTCGGACAGGGCCAGCATCCGGGCGACGTCCATCGCCACGTTGCCGTTGCCGATCACCACCGCCCGCTCGCCGGAGAGGTCGAAGTCCTCCTCGGCGTAGTCGGGGTGGGCGTTGTACCAGCCGACGAAGGCGGTGGCGGCGTGGCTGCCGGGCAGGTCCTCACCCGGAATGCCGAGCTGGCGGTCGGTCTCGCAACCGACCGTGAAGACGATCGCGTGGTAGTGGCGCTCGAGATCCTCGACCTCGATGTCGTGGCCGACCTTGACGTTGCCGAAGAAGCGGAAACCCTCCCGTGCCGCGGTTTTTTCATAGACCCGGATCACCGACTTGATCTTCGGGTGGTCCGGAGCGACGCCGCCGCGGACGAGCCCGAAGGGCGTCGGCAGGCGGTCGAAGAGGTCCACCTGGGCGTGGGAGTCGCCGTCTTTGAGGATGTGCTCGGCGGCGTAGAAGCCGGAGGGGCCGGCACCGACGATGGCGACGCGAAGGGGGTTCTCTGGGCTGCCGATCTTGCTCATTGGACGCGGAAGAATAGGGAATACGGCGTGCCGAGCGACTAAGCCGCCATCAGCATCTCGCCGCAGTCGGGGCAGACGCCGTGACCGAGCGCCGGCAGCTCGTCGAGCTTGAACAGGCCCAGCCGAGCCGCCGCCTCCTCCACCTCGACCCACGCCTGCCCGACCAGGAAGCGATCGCACCAGCCGCACATGACGAGCAGCTCCGGGCTGCGGGGGGTCGCGGCAGCCAGCAGCGGCTGGAACTCCGAGCGCCGTTCCTCCGAGCGCAGGCTGGCCGCGAAGAGGACCAGGCGGCCGGAGGAGATGGGGGCGACGCGGAGATTCAACTCGCGGCGCACTCCCGGGCCGTCGCAGCGGAAGGGGAGGTCGACGCTGCGTGCCTCGCGGCGGAGGCGCCGGACCAGCATCCGCTGCAGTCGCTGCAGCTCATCGCCGGCGACGAAGTCCCAGAGCCTGCGGCCGAGGCTCTCGCCGGCGGCGTCCCAGCCGTTCTCCGCGGCAAACCGGTAGTAACCGTCGTCGAGCGTGACCAGACGGTCGTTGTCGTCGATCGCGTAGCTGAGAATCGCCTGAGCGATCAGATAAGGCTAATAGGCTCAGCCCAAGGCCGCGTCAGAGGCGACCCCGGCCGGCGTGCCGTCGAGGGCGTCGAGGGCCTTGCGTGCCGACATCGCGACACAGGTGAAGATCGGCGTCTCGCGCTCGGTGTACTCGCTCGACTCGGTCGGGCGCAGCTCGTTGACGAGGTCGAGGAACATTCCCGGGTCGTCGCCCTCGAAACAGACGACGAACTCCTGGTCGTCGAGGCCGTAGGAGTAGGTGGTGTTGATCGTGATCTCCGGGTAGCGGCGGCCGACCTCGATGTGGCTTTTCATGATTCGCCCGCGCTCCTCCGGGGGCAGTCCGTACCAGCGGCGCTGCTTGACCATCGGGTAGAGGAAGAGGTACTTGCGCTCGGAGCTGCAGATCTCGGTCCGGGCTTGCTCCTCGGAGTAGGGCGAGCGTTTGGTCATCGAGAGGAACGAGTGGGGCGTCTCCGCCCATTTCGCCAGGCCGCTCTGGCCGAGGACCACGTGGAAGGTGTGGATGTCGTCGAGGTTGGGGCTCTGGCTGAGCAGGACGAGGTCGACGTCGCCGCGCGTGCCTATGGTTGAGTAGGCGCGCAGAGAGCGGTCGACCCCGAAGTCCTCGCAGGCGGCGAGGAACTCCTGCTTGTCGGCGGCCCGGAGCTCGGGATCGCGACGGCGCCAGGCTGGATCAACCTTGAAAAACGTGAACTTGGCGAACGTGCGGTCGGCCATCGGGGTGACGATAGCGGCCTGGGTGTTGGTGGCTGGGGTGGGGTCCGTGGGTGGGGCTTCGCTTAACTTTTTCGGTGCGGCGTCTGCGGCTGCCAGTGAAGCGGGCACCGAAAAAGTGCAAGACGCTTCGCCCCACCCACGGACCCCACCACGCACGAACGCTGCGGGGGCACGGGTCACCCTCGTCTGGCTCCCGCCAGGTACCTCTGTTCGGGCGTTGGCTAGGGATGGGATGGCGGTGGGGTTGATGAGTGCGGGGTTGGGGGCGGTGGCGGCGGAGCAGACTTATTTGGACATCACGCAGGGGAATCGGGTGTTCGGGTCGCTCTATGACTCGGAGCTGCCGCGGGCGCGGGTGTCGCTCGAGGCGCCGGTGAGCGACGGGGGGGTGCTGCGGCGGGCGGAATCGGCGCCGGCGGAGATCGTGCCGGGGCTGCTCGCGACGACGCTGCGGGGGGCCCGGGTGGGGGAGGCGTTCGCGGTGCGCGACGCGTCGCCGGGAGAGCTGCGGCGCCTGGCCGGTCGGCTGGGTGGCGACGAGTTGCTGATCGCGATCGAGCGGCCGCCGCCGCCGAAGAGCGAGGCGCTGGCGGTTGGGATCGCGGGGCGGGGGTTCGACGGGAACCTGACCTCGGACAGCACCCGGCTCGACGGCTACGTGCTCTCCACGGATGTGGCCCCGACGATTCTGGAGTGGCTGGGAGTGGACGTGCCTTCGCAGATGTCGGGGCAGCCGATCCGGTCCGAGGGCGCGGCCGATCCCGCAGGGGTGGAAGAGCTGGGGTCGCGGCTGGCGGAGATCTCGCAGCGTCGTGGCCCGGTCATCGGGCTCAGCCTGCTCGCCTGGACGCTTGCCTTGGCGCTTGTGGTTGGGGCCCGCGGTTGGCGGGCGGGACGCGGGGCGGTCCGCACGGCCGTCCGCCTCGCCGGCCTCAGCGTTGTCTATCTGCCTCTCCTCCTGCTGGTTGGCGCTGCCTTCGAACCGAGCCAGGGGGTCGAACAGGCGCTGGTGACCTTCGGAGCGCCGTTGCTTGCGATTCTGACCCTGGCACTGCTGGGCGGCTACCGCGCGCTTGCGGTCGCCTCGAGCCTGACCGTGCTCGCCTACGCAGCCGATGTCGTCGCCGGTTCTCCCCTGACCTCCCTCTCGCTGCTGGGGCCCAACCCCGGCCTCGGGGTGCGCTTCTATGGGATCGGCAATGAGCTCGAGGCCCTGCTGGCGGTGCTGATCGTCGCCGGCACCGGCGCGGCGTTGACCGGGTTCGCGCCGCGACTCTCGGCCCGCGGGGACGCGATCGCCTTCCTCCTCGTCGGGATCCTCGGGGCCTTCGTCTTCGCCGCGGGGCGCTTCGGCGCCGACGTCGGTGCCGCGATCGTCTTCCCGGTCGGGGCCGCGGTGGCGGCGGCGGTCGTCGCCGCGCGGCGACGCCGATCCGCACTGCTGATCGCCGCCCTGCCGTTCGCCGCCCTGGCCCTGCTGGCGCTGATCGACCTCGCCTCCGGCGCCAATGCGCACCTCACCCGCTCTGTTCTGGACACCGGCGGCCTCGATGATGTCGGCGACGTCGCCCAGCGGCGGCTGCAGCTCTCCGCCCACAGCTTCTCGCGGCCGATCGTCTTCGTCTTCCTGCCCCTGATTCTCGCCCTGGCCGCGCTCGCCGTGGCCCGGCGCCAGCAGCTCTCCGCCTGGCTGGACGGTCGCCCGGCGATGCGAGCCGGTCTGATCGGCGCCGCCGTCGCCACCGCCGTCGGCGCCCTTGCCAACGACTCCGGCGCGCTGCTGCTGGAGATCGGCGCCGCCTACTTGCTCGTCTTCATCGGCTTCGCCTGGGCCGAGGCGCGGGCCGGGCGATGATCTACCCTTAATCGTCTGTGCGCATAGCTCTCGTCTCGCCATATTCCTGGTCCTACCAGGGCGGCGTGAACCGGCACGTGGAGGCCCTTGCCGAGGAGTTTCTCGGCCGCGGCCATCACGTCCGCGTGCTCGCCCCCTTCGATCCCCCCGGCCGGGTCAGCCGCGTGCTGCACCGGGCGGCCGCCGAGCCGCGGGAGTTGCCGGACTACCTGACGCCGCTCGGGCGCACGATGGGTTTCGGCGCCAACGGCTCCGTCTCCAACCTCGCCCCCTTTCCCGCGGGCGGGGTGGTGGCGCCGCGCCGCGAGGTTCGCCGCGGGGAGTTCGACGTGATCCACGTCCACGAGCCGCTGGTGCCGCTGGTCGGCTGGAACGCGACGCTGGGAGCGAGGGCGCCCGTGGTGGGGACCTTCCACGCCTACTCGACCAAGGCCCTGTCCAACTACGTCGCCAACGCGGCCGGCGCCCGCCGCCTCTTCAACCGTCTCTCGGCGCGGATCGCCGTTTCGGAGGCCGCCGCCTGGACCGGCCGCCGCTGGTACGGCGGCGACTACACGATCATCCCCAACGGGGTCGACGTGGAGACCGCGCCGAGCGCCCCGCCCTCCTGCTCCGAGGAGCTGCGGATCCTCTTCGTCGGTCGCCCGGAGGAGCGCAAGGGCCTGCCGATCCTGCTCACCGCCTTCGGCGCCCTGGTCGAGCACGTCCCCTGCCGGCTCACCGTGATCGGGGCTGAGCGCGAGGACGTGCTGCGCTACGTCGCCGATCCCGAGCTGCTGCGTTGGATCGACATCCATGGCCGGGTCTCCGGCGAGAGCCTCTGGGACGAGCTGCACGGGGCCGACGTCCTCTGCGCCCCTTCGCTCTCCGGCGAGAGCTTCGGCATGGTGCTGACCGAGGCCTTCGCCGCCGGCACGCCGGTGATCGCCTCCAACATCGCCGGCTACAGCGACGTCGTCAGCGACGGCGTCGACGGCTTGCTGGTACCGCCCGGGGATCCCCAGCGCCTGGCCGAGGAGCTGCAGCGTGTCCACTACGAGCCCGAGCGGCTACAGGCGATGGGCGAGGCCGCGCGTCGCAGTGCCCAGCGCTACGCCTGGCCGCGCGTCGCCGACCAGGTGACCGAGGTCTACGAGCGGGCGATCGCGGTGCCGCAGCCGGCGGGC
Organism: uncultured Solirubrobacterales bacterium; assembly: GCA_963762325.1. Classification (GTDB taxonomy): domain Bacteria; phylum Actinomycetota; class Thermoleophilia; order Solirubrobacterales; family 70-9; genus VAYN01. The sequence goes on from CAVXKQ010000017.1 coordinate 18,145, forward strand.
GCCATCGAGCGGGCCGCCCACTGGACCGGGCTACGCCCCGCCGACGGCGCCCCGCGCCGGCCCGCCCAGAAACTGCCATCGCTGGACCCGCTGCCGGCGCAGGCGGGCAAGCGTGGTCGGATGGTCGCGCGCCGGCTCGGGCTCGTCGGCGCCGGCGCCCTGGGGATCGGTCTCACCGTGCTCGCGGCGCAGAAGATCGGCGTCGACAACGTGGTCGAAAGCATCGTCCGCTCGAACCTCACCTGGGTGCTCGTCGCCTGCGCCCTGATGGCCGCATCGCTCTTCTTTCGCGCCGCCTCCTGGTACTGGATCGCGCGCGCCGCGCTGCCCAACCGCCCTGTGCGCCGCCGCGACGTCACCTCGGCGACGATGATCGGCGTGCTGATGTCGGCGACCCTGCCGGCGCGGCTGGGGGAGCCGGCCCGCGCCCTGGCCCTGGCCCGCCGCACCGGTCGTATGCGAGAAACGTTCCCGGTCCTGCTCGGGACGCTGGTCTCGCAGACGATGCTCAACCTGGTGGCGCTGGCGCTGCTGGGCGTGATCATCGTCTCGACCACGCCGCTCTTTCACTCCGGCACGCAGAAGCTCTTCGTCTTCAGCCTGGTGCCGCTGTTGCTGCTGGTCGTCGTCCTGGTCGCCCCGCTGCTGATGCGCCGCAACGGCAACGGCCGCCTTGCCCGCCTTGGCGCCGCTCTGCACCGGGCCCTGATCCAGGTGCGCGCCGGTCTCGCCGTCTTCCGCGATCCCCGTCGCGGAATCGCCGCGGCGGCCGCTCAGCTGGGCGCCTGGGCGATCCAGCTTGCCGCCTGCTGGGCGTTGCTGTACGCGCTCGGGCTCGACGACAGGGCGGGAATCGGCGCCGCGGCCGCCGTTCTGTTCGCCGTCAACGTCACCGCGGTCGTGCCGGCAACGCCCTCGAACATCGGCGTCTTTCAGCTCGCGGTCATCAGCGTCCTCCACACCGGTTTCGGGATCGGGACCGCCGATGCCCTCGCCTATGGCGTGATCCTGCAGGCGGTGGAGATCGCCACCGCCGTCGCCCTCGGCCTACCCGCCCTCGTTCGCGAGGGCCTGACCTGGAGCGACCTGCGGGTCCAGGCCCTCTCCACGGCTCCGGTCCGGCTCGAGTCGAAGCCCGCTCGGGTGGGCGACCCGGTCTCGAGTGCTTTACAAAAAAGGGTTTCTTGACAGGTATGAATTCGTACCGATAAGGTGCGTCAACAGGGTGTAGCCGGACTCGAAGGGCTATCGAGGGTAGGTGCGACGGTGTACGACGCGGCTGTGCTGGAGCAGGTCGCGCAGCAGTTTCGGCGCGAGATGTGGCATTCGGTGGTGCCCGAAGCGGTAACCGAATCGGGAGTGGAACTGCAGCGATTCGGACCCGTGCAGGCGACGGCGTTCGGCGATCTGCCGGAGGTGGGCAGCCTGAACCAGATCCAGGGCGCCGCCGAGCCGGGCGCTGTGGAGGAGGGACACCTCGCCGACGCGATCGAATGGATGCGCGCCCGCGAAGTCGACTACCGCGTGCCGGTCGCGGAGAGCAGGCCGGGCGCGGCCGAGGCGGAATACTGGCTCGACCGGCGCGGCTATGAGCGCGGCGGTGGCTGGATCAAGTTCGTCCGCGACGTGAGTCCTCCGCGGTCGCCCGAGGACCGCGGGATCACGATCTACGAGCTCGGCGAGGACGAAGCGGATGGCGAAGGCCTGAGCGCGATCGCCGCCGAGGCGTTCGAGCTGCCGATGACCGCCGGCACCCTGTTCTTCTCGCTGCCCCAGGAAGAGAACTGGCGCTGCTACACGGCGGCGCTGACCCCCGGTCAGGGGGTCGTGGCGACCGGCTCGATGATGACCTGCGGCGGGGTCGCCCAGCTCGGGCTCGACACCACGCTGGAGCACGCTCGCGGCCGCGGCTGCCAGACGGCGCTGCTGCGCCGGCGCCTGGTCGAGGCCGCCGCGGCCGGCTGTCACACCGCCTTCGTGGAGCTGGGGGAATGCGACGACGACAACCTGGCCGCCGCCTGCCGCAACCTCCGCCGGGCGGGCTTCCAGGAGGGCTACGAGAGTCGCAACTGGCAGCGACCCGCGCTGCATCCCGCCCGCGTCTACTGAGCCGCCCTCTCGGGGCGGTTAGCGACCGAGCGGCTGGGGAGCCTGCTCGGCCCCGGCCTCGTCCGGGTCGGACTCGGGCGGCAGCTCGCCGCCGCGCTCGGTGCCGGCGATCACCTCGTCGGAGGTCCTGTCCTCGGGAATGCGGCCGGATTTCATCCCGAAGTAGACGGCCTGGGGATGGTGGGCGACGATCGCCACGGTCGACTGCTCGGGCAGCACCGCGTAGCCGCCCGAGAGGGTCATCCCGATCTGCTCCAGGTCGAGCAGGCGCCAGACCTTCTCGTGCTCGGACTGGTCCGGGCAGGCGGGGTACCCCCAGGAGTAGCGGCGGCCCTGGTCGCGGTCGATCCCGAGCCGGTCGCGGACCTCGGAATGCAGCCACTCGGCCAGGCCCTCGGCGGACTGCACGCCGAGGCCGTGGACGTAGAGCTGCTCGGCGAACTCACCTTCCTTCTCCAGCCGCTCGATCAGCTCGGTCACCTCGGGCCCGACGGTGACCCCCTGCAGGGCGACCACGTCGCGTTCGCCCGTGTCCAGGGGCCGGTAGAAGTCGGCCAGGCAGATGCGAGCGTGCTTGGGCTGGCGCGGGAAGACGAGGCGCTCGAGCTCGCGCTGGGGGTCCTGCGGGTCGAAGACGACCAGCTCGTTGCCGTCGGCGTTGCAGGGGAAGTAGCCGAGCCGGGCGCGCGGGTGCAGGTATCCCTGCTCGCGCCACATCCGCTCCAGCCGCGGCGCGAAACCCTCCTCTTCCGCGGTTCCCTCGACCAGCTCGCGCCAGGCCTCGCCCTTGACGCCGCGGCCGCCCCAGTGCAGCTTGAAGAGGACGTGGCGGTCGAGGTGGGGGTAGACGTCGTCGAGGTCGATCGGGACCTCGCGCACGCCCCAGAACGGGGGGTCCGGGATCGGGTTGTCGGTGCGGGCGGTGGAGCGGACGCTGGCATCGGTGGTCGGCGGCGAGTCGTCGACCACGACCGGCTTCTCGCGCAGCTGCCGCGCCTCGGCTCGAATCCGCTCGATCAGGCTGCCGCGCGCCTCCTCGTCGACCAGCGCGTCCATCGTGTCGAGGCCCTGGAAAGCGTCCTTGCAGTAGAAGACGCCGGGCTCGTAGATGTCGTCGGACTCGCGCCCCTTGGGGTAGAGGGTGCGGCGGCCGAAGTCGCGGTTGATAGCGGCACCGCCGATCAGCACCGGGAACTCGAGCCCGCGCTGGTGCAGCTCCTGGATGCAGGTGGGCATCTGCTTCGAGGTCGAGACCAGCAGCGCCGAGAGGCCGATCGCATCGGCGTCGTTTTCGACCGCGGCCTCGATGATGCGGTCGATCGGCACCTGCTTGCCGAGGTCGATCACCGTGTAGCCGTTGTTGGTGAGGATCGTGTTGACCAGCGACTTGCCGATGTCGTGGACGTCGCCGAAGACGGTCGCGATCACGACCTTGCCCTTGGTGTGGCCGTCGATCCGGTCGAGGTGGTTCTCCAGCTGGGCGACGGCGCGCTTCATCACTTCGGCCGACTGCAGGACGAAGGGCAGGATCAGTTCGCCGGCGCCGAATTTGTCGCCGACCTCCTTCATCGCCGGCAGCAGCACCTCGTTGAGGGTCGGGACGGCGCCGATCTTCTCCACCGAGCGCTCGATCTGGTCCTCGACGCCATCCTTCTTGCGGCGCAGGATGTGCCAATGCAGGGCCTCCTCGGGCTCCATGCCGGCGGTCGGGTCGGCGACCTCCGCCTCCGCCTCCTCGCCCTTGGACTCGAAGTGGGAGATGAAGCGCTCGAGCGCGTCCTCGCGGCGGTTGAAGACGAGGTCGTCGGTCAGCTCCCGCTCCTCGTCGGAGATCTCGCCGTAGGGGGTGATGTGGTTCGGGTTGACCATCGCCAGGTCGAGCCCGGCCTCGACGCAGTGGTGGAGAAAAACGGAGTTGAGGATCGCCCGCGGCCGCGGCGAGACGCCGAAGGAGACGTTGGAGACGCCGAGCGAGGTCTTGACGCCGGGGATCTCCGCCTTGATCCGGCGGATCCCCTCGATCGTCTCCACGGCGGAGGGCTTCCACTCCTCGTCGCCGGTGGTCAGGGTGAAGGTGAGCGCGTCGAAGATCAGCGCCTCGGGCTCGAGCCCGTGCTCGCCGCAGGCGATGTCGCGCAGTCGTTCGGCGATCTCGACCTTGCGCTGGGCCGTCTTCGCCATCCCCACCTCGTCGATCGTCAGCGCGATCAGCGCGGCTCCGTGGGCCTTCGCCAGCGGGATCACCGTGTCGGCCTTCTCGCGGCCGGCCTCGAGGTTGATCGAGTTCACGATCGCCCGCCCGGGGATCGTCTCCAGGGCGGCCTTCAGCACCTCGGGCTCGGTCGAGTCGATCTGGATCGGCGTCGGCTGGGTCAGCGAGACCCGCTTCGCGACCGCGCTCATCTGCTCGTCCTCGTCGGAGCGCTCGGTCAGCGCCACACAGAGGTCGAGCACGTGGGCGCCGCCTTCGACCTGGTCTTCGGCGACCTGGACGAGGCCGTCGTAGTCGTCGGCCAGCAGCAGCTCCTTGGCTTTGCGCGAGCCCTGTGAGTTGACGCGCTCGCCGACCAGGGTCGGGCGCGGCTCCTGCACCAGGGCGGTCGAGGTCATCATCGAGGAGACCTCGATTGGGCCCGGAGCGGGACGCTCGCCAGGGACGTGGCCCTTGACGCGGGCGGCGATCGCGGCGATGTGCTCCGGCGTCGTCCCACAGCAGCCGCCGACGATGCCGACGCCGTAGCGCTCGACGAACTCGCCCAGCGTTGCCGCCAGCGGCTCCGGCTTTTCGGGGAAGATCGTCTCGCCGTCGGGCCCCTGCAGCGGCAGGCCGGCGTTGGGGATGCAGTGGACGGGCGTGGGCGAGTTCTCGCCGAGGAAGCGGATCGCGTCGCGCATGTCCTCGGGCCCGGTCGAGCAGTTGAGCCCGATCACGTCGACGTCGAGCGCTCGCAGCGTCGTCAGCACCGCCTGGATGTCGGTCCCCAGAAGCATCTTGCCGCCGTTGGGGAGGAGCGAGACGCTGGTCTGGATCGGCAGCGTGCGCCCGGTCTGGGCGAACGCCTCGCGGGCCCCGAAGATCGCCGCCTTGACCTCGAGGATGTCCTGCGCCGTCTCGATGATGATCAGGTCGGCGCCGCCTTCGACCAGCCCGCGCGCCTGTTCGGCGAAGACCTCGGTGAGGGTGGCGAACGAGATGTCGCCCAGGGTCGGGTCGGTCGAAGCCGGCAGGAAGCCGGTGGGCCCGATCGAGCCGGCGACGAAGCGGCTCTCGCCGGCCGCCTTGCGGGCAATCTCGGCCGCCCTGGTGTTGATCTCCAGGGTGTGCTCGCCGAGCCCCCACTCTTCGAGCTTCAGCCGCGAGCCCTGGAAGCTGTCGGTCTCGACCACTTCGGCGCCCGCTTCCAGCATCGAGCTGTGCACGCCCTCGACCACGTCGGGCCGATTCAGCACCAGCGCCTCGTGGCATTTGCCCTCGAGGCCGCCGTAGTCCTCCTGCGTCAGGTCGAACTGCTCCAGCGTCGCGCCCATGCCGCCGTCGAAGACGACGACGCGCTCCTTGGTTGCGGCTATGAAATCGCGCTCGACCATGAACCCCAAGAGGCTACCGGGCGCGATCTTGCGCCCGGCTCAGCCGCGCATGCCGAGGCGGCGCTTGAGGTCGCGAGCGCTGAACGCCCGGGCGATGCGGTCGACCAAACCGCGCCGGGCCCTGGTGTAGGGGTACCAGGTCGGTTCGCGCTTGCCACTGAAGCGGGTGACGACGATCGACTCGGGACGGCAGTACTTCTTGATCCCGTACTCGCCATGGCGGGCGCCTATCCCCGACTGCTTCCAGCCGCCCATCGGCACGCCCATCGCCGCCATGTTGGTGATCACGTCGTTGACGTTCACCGAGCCCGCCTCGACCCGGCGGGCCAGCTTCTCGGCTCGATCCTTCTCGCCGAAAATCGAGGCGGCGAGGCCGTAACGGCTGTCGTTGGCCAGCTTCAGCGCCTCCTCGGCGTCGCGCACCTTCATCACGCCGACGACCGGGCCGAAGGTCTCGTCCCGCATCACCTTCATCGAGTGGTCGACGTCGACCAGGACCGTCGGCTCGAAGTAGTCGCCACCACCGTCGACTTTTCCGCCCCCGGTCAGCGCCCGGGCTCCGCTCGCGAGCGCGTCGTTGACCTGGTCCTCGACGATCGCGGACTGGTTCGGCGAAGTCATCGCGCCGACGTCCTTCTCGGGCTTCCTGCCGTCCGCTCCCTGCCGCAGGCCCCCGACCTCCTTGGTCAGCTTGGCGACGAACTCGTCGTAGACGGGCTCCTCGACGTAGATCCGCTCGACCGAGATGCAGAGCTGGCCAGAGTTCACCATGCCGCCCCAGGCCGCGGCGCTGGCGGCGCGGTCGACGTCGGCATCGGCGAGCACGATCATCGGGTCCTTGCCGCCGAGCTCGAGGCTGACCGGGGTCAGCGTCTCGGCGGCGCGGGCCATGACCTTGCGGCCGGTCCGGTCGGAGCCGGTGAACTGGATGTAGTCGACGTGGTCGATTAGGGAGGCGCCGGTCTCGCCGCTGCCGAGCACGCAGTCGAACACGTCCGGAGCCCCGATCTCCTCCTTCCAGGCCCTGACGACTTCGGTCAGGCTGAGCGGGGTGAACTCGGATGGCTTGACGACGACCGCCGCGCCTGCCTGCAGGGCGGGGATCGAGTCGCCGAGCGCCATCGCCAGCGGGAAGTTCCAGGGACTGATGACGCCGACCACGGGAAAGGGCCGATACTGGATCACGAGCTTCTTCGAGGCGATCAGAGGCGAGTGGGGCCTGATCGCTTCGTCGCCGATGAACTTCGCCGCCTTCGCCCCGTAGAAGTTGATCAGGTCGTTGACGTAGACGAGATCGAGGGAGACGTCGGCCCGCACCTTGCCGGTTTCGGCCTGCATCGTGTCGGCGATCCGCTCGGAATTGTCGAGCATCCAGTCGCGCAGCTTGCCGAGCCAGTGATAGCGGCCCTCGATCCCGATCGCCTCCCACTCGGCCTGGTTGGCCCGCACCCGGGCGACCGTCGCGGCGACCTGCGCTGGCGAGTCGACCTCGATCCTCGAAATCGGCTCTCCCGTGGCCGGGCTGTGAACGTCGATCGTCGCCGCTGCCGCTGCGCCGCCGCCGTTTGCCGCCTCGGCCGTTTTCGTGCTCGTCTCGACGGTGCCACTCTCCACTGGGTGCTCCCTTTCCTCGCCCTTGGCTGGTCAGCCAACTTTAGCCGGCTCGGGCCGAGCGGGGGCAAAAACCGCGCTCAGCGCGCGACCAGGCGGTAGACCGGTCCTTCCAGGGAGGCAACGTAGACGTGCCCGCGCTCGTCTACGCCGAAGGAGCTGGGGCTGGCGACGCTGAGGCCGAGCTTGCGATCGCCGCTGGCTCGGCTCAGGTGGGGGACGAGGCTGCGCAGCTGCCCCTCGCAGAGGTCGGCGTAGAGGTAGCGTCCATATAGAGAGCCGAGGCTGCGATCGGCGACCACATAGCCGCCGATGATCGAGCAGCTGCCGCCGCGGCTGTGGCTGTAGGCGAAGATCGGCTTGGTCGTGCCGCCGGGGTCCGGGGTGCCGCTGTTCTCGTCGGTGTAGGGGGCGAAGCCCTCGAGCGCGTCCCAGCCGAAGTTGGCGCCGTTCGCCGCCGCGACGGTCGTGTAGTCGAGCTCCTCGAACTGGCTCTGGCCGACGTCGCCGATTGCGATCCGCGGCTGTTTCGAGGTCACCGTGTCGAAGGAGAAGCGGAAGGGATTGCGCAGCCCGTAGCTGTAGATCTCGTCGCGCCCCGGCTTGCCGATGAAGGGATTGGCCGGCGGCACCGTGTAGGGGGCGCCGCCCGAGGAACGTGGATCGATCCGCAGCAGCTTGCCCAGCAGCACGTCCTTGTTCTGGGCGTTGTTGGGAGGGTCGCCGCCGGAGCCGCCGTCGCCGGTGCCGAGGTAGAGATCCTCGCCGAGGAACTGCATCTGACCGCCGTTGTGATTGGCGTTGACCGGGTGCGGGACCTCGATCACCCGTCGCCGCGAGCCGCGGTTGGCCCGGATCGGGCTGCGGCGCTCGAACTCGTCGATGCGGATGTTGCCGGCGTTGTCGTTGTAATAGACGTAGAAGCGCTTGCTGCGCCGGTAGTCGGGTGGGAAGGCGAGCGAGAGCAGGCCGCGCTCGCCACCGTCGAAGCCGACCGCGCCGCGCAGGTCGAGGAAGGGGCGGGGGAGGCGATGACCGCCCTCGAGCACCGCGACCCTTCCCTGCTGTTCGACCACGAACAGCAGCTTCGGGAACCCCGGGGCCCCGGTCACGTAGACCGGCTGTTCGAACCTGCCGATCTGCTTCAGGGCGACGCGGCCGCCAGCTCGCTGCGCCGGTCCAGCGGTCGTGGTGAGGGGGTCGGCGGCGGTCCGGTCCGGTGGGTTGGCCGATCCGCAGGCCGGCAGGCCCAGGGCCAGGAGCGCGGCGATCGAGGCGAAGGCTGGTGAGGCGCGGCGCATCGGGGCAACGCTACCCGCAAGCCGCGGTGGCTATTCGCCGCTCGACCTGCCGCGCTGGCGCTGCACCGCCTTTTCGACCACCTCGCCGTCGTCGGTGACTTCGACGTCGGGCGGGATGGTGGTGATGTTGGTGACGAACGAGCCGCCGGGCGCGACGCCGCCGGTGGTCCTCGCCTTGGCCGTGCCGCTGAGCCCGGCGGCGACGTTGTAGCGCAGCGTGAAGCGGCCGGCTTTGACCGCGCTCAGCTTCCAGACCGCCTTCGTCGTCGCACCCGGCTTCAGCGGGCCGAAGGCGAAGGTCTTGCGGTTGGAGGTCGACGCCCCCCCGGGCTCGTCGGACCCGAGCAGGCGCGGATAGGTCTGCGCCAGCACCCAGACCGGGCGGTCGCCCTGGGCGAGGCCCGGCTGCGGATCGTGAATGGCGAACGGTAGTGAGGAGGCTTGCCCCTCCTTGCCCGCGATCGAGATCGTCACCGCCAGCACCGGCACCGTCTTCTTGCCGGTATTGCGAAAACCGAGCTGCAGCAGCGAGGTCTGGCCGAGGTGCTGCTCGGTCGGGAAGCGGGGAGCGATCACGCGGACGTCATAGGTGCCCGCCGGCTCGTCGGCGTCCGAAGACGATTCGCCGCAGGCGGCCAGCAGCACCGCCAAGGCCACGGCGAGAACTCCAGTCGCGGTGGCGCGAAGGCGGGTACGCCGGGATTGTCTTCCGGTTCCCCGCAAAGCGGCCCGAACATAGCATGGGCTTTCCCCGCATCCGTGGGCTTTTTACCCCTGCCGAACGGGTTAGCCGGATCTCAACACTCGACTGACCGTTGGGTGTGGGCATCCCATAGACTCAGTCAACGAGTGGGGCGCCGCGCGCGTGCGGCGCAGCTCGTCGGAGGAGCAGATGGTCGGAACCGCGGTCAACAGGGCATTCCTGCCCGCCAAGTCGCTGTTTGAGCAGGTGGGGAACATGATGATCCTCACCGCGCGGACGATCGTCTCTGCCATCAAACCGCCCTATCCCTACGGCGAGGAGTTCATCGGCCAGTTCCTCTTCGCCCTCCAGCTCTGCTGGTTTCCGCTGCTCGTCTCCACCGTCGCCTTCGGATTCGGCGCTCCCGGGCTTCAGGCCGCGAACTTCCTTTCGCTGTTCGGCGCGCTCGATCGGCTCGGCGGCTTCTTCGTGCTCGCCTCGATCCGCGAGTTCGCCCCGTTCGTGACCGCCGTCGTCGTCGCCGGCGTCGCCGGCACGGCGATCACTGCCGACCTCGGCGCTCGCAAGATCCGCGAGGAGCTCGACGCCCTGCAGGTGCTCGGCGTCGACCCGATCAAGAACCTGGTCGTGCCGCGCTTCCTGGCGCTGATGCTGATCACCGGCCTGCTCGACATCTACGCCCTGGTCTTCGGGATCAGCGGCGGCATCCTCACCGAGATGCTCTACAACCAGCCGCTCGGCGGCTTCTTCGCCACCCTCTTCTCCAACGCCTCGATCACCGATCTGGCCGGCTCGGTTCTCAAGTGCACCCTGTTCGGCGCCCTGATCGCCGTCGTCTGCTCCTACAAAGGGATGACTGCGTCCGGCGGTGCGGCGGGTGTCGGCCGAGCCGTCAACGAGGCTGTCGTCATCTCCTTCATGGGCGTCTTCGCCTTCAACTACGTCTTCACCCAGACCATGCTGGCCACCAATCCGGAGCTGCAGACGATCCGATGAATGCCTGGCTCGCAGTGCCGCGCGGCTGGCTCGACTCCTTCGGGGAGATCGCCCGCTTCGGCTCGACGGTCGCCGGCCAGGTCTACAGCGGCCGGGTCCTGCGGTTCTTCGGCGAGAGCCTGCGCCAGGCCGGCATCCTGATCCTCGGTTCCGCCCTGATCATCTGGGGCCTGGTCTTCACCCTCGGCCTCCAGTGCGGGATCGAGGGCGCCTACCTGCTGCGCGCCCAGGGCGCTCCCGCCTACGCCGGCGTCTTCTCCGCCTGGTGCGACCTGCGCGAGATCATGCCCTACGCCTTCGGCTACATGCTGGCGGCCAAGGTCGGGACCGGGATCGTGGCCGAGCTCGGGGCGATGCGGATCTCCGACGAGATCGACGCGCTCGAGGTGATGGGGGTGCCGCCGGTCACGTTCCTCTGCGCGACCCGCCTGCTGGCCGCCTGGATCTCGTTTCCGTTCATGTACCTGGTCGGGATCGGGATCATGTACCTGGCCAGCTACCTGGCCGTCGTCAAACAGATCGGCGACGTCTCCTCGGGCGGCTACCTCCTGATCTTCTGGATGTTCCAAAACCCCCCTGACCTGATCTTCAGCTTGATCAAGGGCATGGTGATGGCCACGGCGATCGTGATGGTCGGCTGCTACTACGGCTACACCGCGTCCGGGGGGCCCGTGGGAGTGGGGACCGCGACCGCGAAGTCGATGGTCCTCAACATCGTCTTAGTCCACATCATCGGGATGCTTGGGACCCTTGTCTTCTGGGGGGCCAACCCGAGGGCGCCGATAGGAGGCTGACGTGCAGATTGACGACGACAACCGCAGCGAAGAAGAGCTGCGCGAAGAAGCGGAGCTGCAGGACGAGGCGGCGAGCAGCGCCGAAGAGCCGCCGCAGGTCGGCGAGCCGGTTGCCGCCGAGCGCCCCGTCGTCGATCCCCGACCCGTCGACACCGAGGGCGGCCCCTATGTCAGCGAGGACGGCGCCGTGATGGGCCGCGACTTCGTCATCCCCGGCGTTGACCCCAGTGAGCACGACCCCTACCGCTTCCACACCGGCGAGAAACTGGACCATGGTGGCGAGGACGCGATCGAGATCATCGACCTGGTCAAACAGTTCGGCCGCGCCCGCATCCTCAACGGCCTCAACCTCGGCCTGCCCGAGAACCAGGTCTCGATGGTGCTCGGCCCCTCGGGAACCGGCAAGAGCGTGCTGATCAAGCACATCGTCGGATTGCTCTACCCGGACTCCGGCGACGTGCTGGTGCACGGGGAATCGATCCCGAACATGACCGACGACGAACTCTTCGAGGTGCGCAAAAAGTTCGGCCTACTGTTCCAGGACGGCGCCCTCTTCGGCTCGATGAACATCTACGACAACACCTGCTTCCCACTGCGCCAGCACACCGACAAGAGCGAGGAGGAGATCGGCGAGATCGTCAACCGCCGCCTCCGCGAGGTCGGCCTCACCGAGGCCACCTACAAGATGCCCAACGAGCTCTCCGGCGGCATGCGCAAGCGCGCCGGCTTCGCCCGGGCGCTGGTCCTGGAACCGGCGATCGTGATGTTCGACGAGCCCGACTCCGGCCTCGACCCGGTCCGCACGGCGCTGCTCTGCGAGCTGATCCGCGAGGTTCACGCCGAGAACGGCGGCTGCTACCTGGTGATCAGCCACGACCTCAACACGGCGCGCCGGATCGCCGACTTCCTCGCTGTGCTCTGGAACGGCAAGATCGTCGAGTCGGGGCCGAAAGAAGAGCTGTTCGACTCCGAAAATCAGTTCGTGTCCCAGTTCCTCCGGGCTGATGTCACCGGACCGCTCTCGATGGATTGAGTAACGCCGGGCAGCGGTTCGGCCGCGTCGCGGCGTGGGCTGCCCGCCACGCCCGCGCTGTGCTGGCGGTCAGCCTCGTGCTCGCCGTGGCGGCCGCGGTCGGGGCGACGCGGATTCCCACCGACGCCGGCGCCGGCACGCTCGTCGACACCGATACCGCGACCTACCGGGCAACCGAGCAGGTGCGCGCGGCCTTTGGTGAAGAACCGGTCGTGGTGCTCGCCGAGGGTGACCTGCAAAACCTGATCCTCGGCCCGAACGTCTTCCGCCTGCTGCGGCTCGAGGGGTGCCTCTCAGGCAACGTGCCGCGGGGGGCCAAACCGCTGCCCGGCCCCTGCGCCGAACTGGCGGCGCTCGACCCGGTCGAGTTCGTCTCCGGACCGGCGACCTTCCTCAACGAGGCGGTGGTCCAGATCGATCGCCAGCTGCGGCGGCTGGCCCGGCACGTCCCGGCCGAGCGCTTGCGCGAATTCCTCCTCACCGTCGCCACCCGGTACGGCATCACCAGCGCCCCCAGCATCGACAACGAGGAATTCGTCGCCACCGTCGTCTTCGACCTCAGCCGCGCCCGCGGCACGCCGAAGGCGCGGCTCTCCTACCTCTTCCCCAACAGTCGCTCGGCTCAGATCGTCGTCCGCCTCAAGCCCGACCTCAGCGACTCCGAACGGCACCGCGCGCTGGAGCTGATCGACGCCGTCGTCAACGACAGCACGCCGCGGCGGGCCTGCGCCGAGGAAGGCAGGCCGGCCCCATGCTTCGAGTTGGATGGCGGCCGCTACGTGGTGTCCGGCGCCCCGGTGGTCGTCGACGGGCTGTCGCGGGCGCTCGTCGACGCCCTGTTCGTCCTCTTCGCGGTGGCGATGGCGGCGATGGCGCTGACCCTCGCCGCCGTCTTCCGCTCGCGGATGCGGTTGCTTCCGCTCGGCATCGCCCTGGCCGGCGCCGCGCTCGTCTTCGGCCTGCTGGGCCTGTTCGGCGGCTCCCTGACGATGGCCTCGATCGCGGTCCTGCCGATCCTGATCGGCCTCGCCGTCGACTACGCGATCCAGTTCCAAGCCCGCTTCGACGAGGCCGTGTCAGGAGGCATGGAGGGCGCCGCAGCCGCCCGCGCCGCCGCCACCGCCGGAGGCCCCACCATCGCCGCCGCCTGCCTGGCCACCGCCGCGGGCTTCCTTGCCTTACAGCTCTCCCCAATCCCGATGGTCCGCACCTTCGGCCTCCTCCTCATCGCCGGCGTCGCCCTCTCCTTCCTGCTCGCCCTCACCGCCGGTTTCGCCACCCTCAGCCTCCGCAACGGATCCCCGGGCAAGACGCTCCTCGGCCGGGCGACACGGGGGGAGGGTCCGAGAACGGAGGCAAAGCCCCCGCCCGCAGGACCCTCCCCCCGTGGCCCCCGGCCGCCGGAGCGCCTCCTGTCCCTCGCCCTCTCGCATCCCAAACAGGTCCTCGGCGTCAGCCTCGCCCTGGCGCTGATCGGCTGGGGTGTAGGTACCCAGATCGAAACGACCTCGGATATTCGCTCGCTCGCCCCCCAGAACCTGCCCGCCGTCCGCGACCTCAACCGCTTGCAGGACACCACCGGCGTCTCCGGCGAGCTCGACGTCAGCATCGAGGCGCCGGACCTCACCGACCCGGCGACCATCGAGTGGATGGACGCCTTCAAGCAGCGGGTGCTGCGCTCGAACGGGTTCGTGGGAGAAAACCCGAGCTGTCTCGATGCCGAAGTCTGCCCGGGACCGGCGCTCTCGGACTTCCTCACCCGCGGCGGCGGCGAACTGACCCGGGCGGGGATCGAGGGAACGCTCGCCGCCCTCTCGCCCTACGCCCTGCGGCAGGTCGCTCCGATCGACCCCCGCACCGGCCAGGTCGGCCGCCAAGCGCTGCTCTCGTTCGGGATCCGCGCCCAATCGCTGGAGGAGCAGCAGGCGCTGATCGACCGCGTCCGGTCTGAGATCGGCGAGCCGGGCTCCCCGGACGGCCCACCGGCCGGGGTCCAGGTGCGGCTGGCCGGACTGCCGGTGATCGCCGCCGAGTCGGCCAGCGACCTCGCCGCCAGCCGCTACTGGCTCACGCTCGCCGGCCTGCTGGCCGTGGCCCTGACGCTGCTCGCCGTCTACCGTTCGCCCCTCCGCGCCCTGGTGCCGCTGGTGCCGACGGTGCTGGCGACCGGCTGGGCGTCGCTCGTCCTCTGGCTGACCGGCATCCCGCTCAACCCGATGTCGGCGACGCTGGGGGCCTTGACGATCGCGATCGCCACCGAGTTCGGAGTGATCCTCGCCGGCCGCTTTCACGAGGAGCGCGGCGGCGCGGGCGGGGCGAGGGAGGCGCTGCGCCTTGCCTATGGGCGCACGGGAGCCGCCGTGCTCGCCTCGGGCGCGACGGCGATCGCCGGGTTCGCGGTGCTCGTCGTCAGCGACGTCCAGATGCTGCGGGACTTCGGCCTGGTCACGGTCATCGACCTCGTCGTGGCGCTGCTGGGCGTGATGATCGTGCTGCCCGCCGCGCTGATCTGGATCGAGGAACGATGAGAGACCGCTACTCGGTCATCGTCGGCTTTATCTTCCTCGCCGTGATCGTCGTCGCGACGATCCAGACGCTGAACAGCGGCGGCGGCGAGAGCACGCTTGGCCTCGACCGCCAGCCACCGCGCTGGCCCCTGCCCGAGTTTGCCGTGCCAGCCGCCGACGGCGAGCTGGAAGGAGACGCCAACGTCGCCCAGGACGACTGCGAAAGTGCCGCCGTGCCCTGCCCGGAGGATGCGCGCCGGAACCCCGCCTGCCGAATCCGCAGCGCCGGGGCGATTCGCGTCTGCGACCTCTTCGACCGCCCCCTGGTGATCTCGTTCTGGTTCACCAAAGGGGGTAACTGCACCGAGCAGCAGGATGTCGTCGACACCGTCTACCAGCGCTACCGTGGCAGGGTGAACTTTCTCTCCCTGGACGTGCGCGACGATCGCGACACGGTGCGCGACCAGATTCGCCAGCGTGGCTGGAAGCTGCCGGTCGGCTACGACCGCGACGGCGCCGTGGCGAGCCTCTACAAGATCGGCGGCTGTCCGACCTTCGCCTACGCCTACCCGGGCGGCACGCTCGAGAGCGCCAGCAGCGGCGAACTCTCCGCGGCGCAGCTCGGCGCTCGGGTCGAGCGCCTGCTGGACGCCAGCGGCGCCGCGGAAGGGGTCTGATGGGGACCGGGACAGCCAGGGCGGATGTGGACTGGGCGCCGGCGCCGGAGCAGGGCTGGGTGGCGCCCCACATCGCCGCCGAGTTCCCCGGCCTGGGAATTGCCTGGGTCGAGCTGGAGGTCCGGCCGGGCCGCAGTCCCGAGGGAGTGAGGCGCCGCCTGCGCGATCTCTCCGACCGCTTCTACGGCGCCCAGGCGATCCAGATGCGCGAACGGCCGATCCCCTGGGCCTACCGCGTCTTCTTTCGCCAGATCGGACTCGACCCGGACCGCACCCGGACGCCGATCGAGCAGCTCGCCCTCGACCGCCTCCACGACGGCGCCTTCAAGAGCCAGGGCCTGCCCGCCGACGCGCTGACCGTGGCGATCGTCGAGACCGGGGTCGCCCTGCGCGCGTTCGACGCCGACCGGGTCAGCGGCGGCCTCTGCATCCGCGACTCGGCCCCGGGCGAGTCGCTGCCGGGGCGAAGCGGCGAGCTGGCGCGGGGGACGCTCACCGTGGCCGACGCGAAAGGCCCGGTCGGGCTGCTCTTCGGCGCCGCCGGCGAGGACTGTGCCGCCGGCGCCGACAGTCGGCGGCTGAAGGTCGCGGCGGTCCAGGTCAACGGCGTGCCGCAGATCGCCGTCGACGAGGCGCTGTGGATGGTGGCGTCGACGCTGCGGTGATCTACACTCGAACCAGGCCGATGCCGGATCTGCTCGTAAGAGACAGCTTGATTGGGCTCCACACCGGGGTCGACGAGCGCCTCGCTCGGGCGGAGCTGCGGCGCCAGGTCGCACGTCTGGAGCGTGAGCTCGCCGGCCTCTTCGCGGAGGCATTCGGGCGAGTCGAGATCGAGCACCGGGTGGCGACGCTTGCCGCCCAGCCGCGGGTTCTCGATCTCGGCGAGCTGGAGCGCTTGCGCGACGCGCTCGCCGACCGCGTCGCGGAGGCACGGTCGACGCTGCGCGAGCGAGCCCGGGTAGAGGCCGGGAATCGCGAGCTGCTGCGCCAGATGCTGGCCTCGCCGGCGGACTTCAAGTGGGTTCAGGTGAGCCGCGACGACCTCGGCCTGCCGGGCTGCGGCCACTGGCATTCCCGGCCCCGCCTCGGCCCGATCGGGATGCTGATGGGCTGGTGGCGGGTCAGGATCTCCTCCGGATGCCCGTTAGCCGGGCGGCTTGCGGCCGTTGAGCAGGAAGCGCAAGGGCAAGCGACCAAGACCGGCGACGCCCGCTGAGAAATCCGCGGCTGGCACGCCCAAGCCGGCGCCCCGCGTCGCCGCACCCGACGATCGACCCCCCGCTCCCTGGGGGAAGGTGCCGCTGGCGGAGCTGACGATTCTCGGTGGCATCGTCGCGCTGATCGTCGGCATCGTCGGGCAGCATCCGACCGCGATCGGCGTCGGCGTCGCCCTGGCCGGGCTTGGGGGGCTCGAGGTCGCCATCCGCGAGCATTTCGCCGGGTATCGCTCCCACACCACCCTGCTGGCGGGGGCCGTCTTCGTGCTCACGGTCGGCGGCGTCTTCTACCTCGCCGATCAGGTCCTCGCCGTCGCGCTCGCGATCGGCGCAGTCACCTTCGCGATCGCCTTCTACCTGGCTCGCCGCGCATTCCAGCGCGCCTCCGGAGGCCTCAGCTTCCGGGTCGGCGGAATGCGCGGCTGATTCTCATACGGTCAGCGTCGGGCGCCCTTCGGGGGCGCGCGAGGCCAGCTCGGTGGAGAGCAGGCGACGCTGGCGGGAGGTGAGCGTCCCCAGCTGCTTGTTCTCGTTCAGCGAGAGCGGCATCAGGAACTTGCGGGCCCGGGTGCGGCCCCAGCGGCGCTGGCTGGTCAGCAGCTCGGCAAGGGTCATGCTCTCGGTCTCCCAGGGGCACTCCTCGATCACCTGCGACGGATCTCGGTCTCCCCGGGCGATCTCGCGCTTCAGCTCGGCGCGAGCGAGCCGGACGAGGTTGGCCCGTTCGAGCGCCCTCATGTGCTGCGGGGCCTCCACCGGAGATGCGATCGTCGTTGCGGGTGCCATAGAGGCAGCGTCCACTGGACTCCTCCCTTCAAGGAATCGGTTAACTGGGTATCTCGCTTCCGATCGAGGACCACCGGCTTGGAGGCCATGGCCTGGGTCGGACCGAGTCTCAATTCGTCCACCCCGCCCGGGGTGTTCGGCGAGAGGGCCAAGCTATGCCGTGGGGGTAGCAGCCGTCAACCCGCGGCGGCCACCGAAGTAGGCAGCCCGCTCGCTAAGAGCAACAAATTCGGCTCGAGCAGATTCTCCCTCTCCAGCCGTCGAGCCTGAAACTCCCCAAGACGGGGGATGTCAAGAACCCGTTACCCGCGTGTTAGGAGCGGGGAAGCTCCGGGAAGCCCTCGATCACCCTGGCGATCGTGCCGAGGGCGGCGTCGAGATGCTCGCGCTCATGGGTCGCCATCAGGCTGGTTCGCAGCAGCGCCCCGCTCGGCGGTACGGCCGGGTGGATCGCCACGTTGGTGTAGACGCCGGCCTCGAAGAGGGCCTTCCAGAGCAGCACCGCCTGCCAGTCGTCGCCGACCACCACCGGCACGACGGGCGTGGTGGCGACCGTGCCGTCGGGCAGCGTCCCCGGCTCGATCACCTCGAGGCCGAGGTGGCGCAGCCCCTCGCGCAGGTACTCGGCGTTGTCGAGCAGCGCCTCGAAGAGCCGCGGCCCGTCCTCGCGGATCACCCGCAGCGCCGCCAGCGCCGCGCCGACCGCGGCCGGTACGGCGGAGGCGCTGAAGACGAAGGAGCGCGAGCTGACCCGCAGGTACTCGATCACGTCGGCCGGGCCGGCGATGAAGCCGCCGCAGGAGGCGAGGCTCTTGGAGAAGGTGCCCATCCGCAGGTCGACCTCGTCCTCGAGCCCGAACAGCTCGCTGGCCCCGGCCCCGCGGGCGCCGAGGACGCCGGCCCCGTGGGCCTCGTCGACCATCAGCCGTGCCCCGTGCGCCTGGCAGAGCTCGACGATGCGCGGCAGGTCGCAGACGTCGCCCTCCATCGAGAAGACGCCGTCGACGACGACCAGCACGCCGCCGCCGTCCTCGGCGCCGCGCTGCAGCATCTTCTCCAGCTTGTCCATGCGGTTGTGGCGGAAGGGGCGCAGCTTGGCGCCGGAGAGCCGGCAGCCGTCGAGGATCGAGGCGTGGTCGCCGGAATCGCAGACGACGGTGTCGCCCGGGCCGAGGATCGTGCCGATGCAGCCGACGTTGGCCTGGTAGCCGGTGGTGAAGACGATTGCGTCCTCGGTCCGCATCCACTCCGCCAGCTCGCGCTCGAGCTCGACGTGCAGCGGCGTCGTCCCGTTCAGCAGGCGCGAGCCGGTGACGCCGGTCCCGTACGTCTCCAGCGCCTCGCGGGCGCCCCCCTTGACCCGACTGTCGCCGGTCAGCCCGAGGTAGTTGTTGGAGCCGAGCATGATCGTCTCCCGCCCCTCCATCTCGACCACCGGGCCGGCCTCGGAGGTGAGCAGGCGGAAGTAGGGGAGGAGGTCGTGCTCCTTGGCCGCTTCGAGCTGCTCCAGCCGGTCGTGGCTGCGGGCCTTCTCGAAGACGTCGACCGGGGCCTTCGCGGTCTCGCTCATCGCTCCAGAGTGTAGGTTGCGCCTCCCATGGCAAGCGTGTCGATCCGGCCTGTGCGCACCCGCCGCGAGCGCAAGCGCTTCGTCAAGGTTCCCTTCCAGCTCAACCGCGAGCACCCGCAGTGGGTGGCGCCGCTGATCTTCGAGCGGATGGAGTTCCTCGACCCGCGGAAGAATCCGTACTTCGAGCACGCCGAGGTCGAGCTCTTCGTAGCCGAGCGCGACGGTGAGCCGGTCGGGCGGATCAGCGCCCAGGTCGACCACCGCTGGGACGAGTACCAGGGCGGCAAGGACGCGATGTTCGGCTTCTTCGAGACGAGCGAGGACCCTGCGGTCGCGAAGGCGCTGCTCGACGCGGCGACCGAGTGGGCGGCGGCGCAGGGGCGTGAGCGCATCCTCGGGCCGATGGATTTCACCACCAACGACGAGATCGGGATCCTGATCGAGGGCTTCGAGCGGCGGCCGATGATCCTCGAGCCCTGGCACCCGCCGTTCTACCAGCGGCTGATCGAGGCGGAGGGCTTCGCGAAGACGATGGACGTGCTGATGTGGGAGCTGCAGTTCGGCCGCCTCAAGGAGGGCGAGAGCTTCGATCCTTCTATCCACGCCGCCGCCAAGAAGGGGCTGGAGGAGGAAGGGATCGTGATCCGCAACCTGCGAAAGAGCGAAATGGAGGCGGAGGTGCGGCGTTTCACCGACGTCTACAACGAGGCCTGGGGGGCCAACTGGGGCTTCGTCCCGATCACCGATGCCGAGGTCGAGTTCCAGGCCAAGAACCTGAAGCAGGTGATCGATGAGAAGTGGGCCTACATGGCCGAAAAGGACGGCGAGGTGGTCGGCGCCGCCCTCACCCTGCCCGACATCAACCAGGTGTTGGCGAAGCTGAACGGGCGGCTGCTGCCCTTCGGCTGGGCCAGGTTCCTGCTCGGCAAGCGCAAGGTCGATCAGTGCCGGGTCCTCGCGCTCGGGGTCAAGGACGAGTACCGCCACAGCGGCATCGCCGCCGGTCTCTACCTCAGGCACCTCGAGGAGGCGGCGGTGCCCGGCGGCATCGGCGGCGGCGAGATGGGCTGGATCCTGGAGACGAACAAGGCGATGAACCGGGCGATGGAAGGGATGGGCGGCGAGGTCATCAAGCGGTACCGGCTGTATGAGCGAGCGTTGTAGAGGTGCCCTCGGCAATGTCCGCTAATTGCGGTGAGAGGTGGGGCGGTGACTTTGGCTCTCGCTAGAGTCGAGGTGGTGAGCGAGCTCGAATTGGATGGCGAGGTCGTGGCCGAGGAAGACGCCGAGGCGCGGGACGCGGAGCCGGTGCGGGCGCTGCCGCTGCCCTATGAGCAGCCGGCCTCGCCGGTCCTGCGCGACGAGGTTCGCAGCGCCGCGATCGCCGCCGCGGGCGGTGTCCTGGCCGGCGCCGCGACCGTCGCGGCCGTGCGCGCGGTCAGCGCCGTCGGCTCGAAGAGCCGCGCGCCGCGCCGTCTCGGCCGACGCCGTGACCGCCCCAACGTGGTCGCCAGCCGCTCCTTCCTGGTCGACGTCCACCTGCTCGGCCGCTAACAGCCGGCCGATGGGCCGAAAAGTCGCCCCTGGCTCGACATATCGGCCCACCGGCCCACTGGAGGTGGAGGTGCGGAGCGCTTCGCCCTACCGATTGGGACGGGGGAGCGACGATCGGACGCTGCGGGTCGCCGGCGGGGTCGCCATCCGGTTGCTGCACGTCGAGGGCAGCCCGGTCCTGGTGCGGGCCTGGCAGCCGGCGAAGGAGCGGTTGGCCCTGCGGGCCGAGGCGGTCGATCCGAGGGCGGTCGAGTACCGGTCGCCGGCCGCCCCGGCCGCCGGCCGCCGGGCGCCTGCCAGCTCGGCGTCGCCCGCGGAGCCCGCGGCGGCCGCTCAGCTCGAGCTGGGGATCGAACGGGTGCGGTTCGCCCTCGGCGTCGACTACGACCTCACCGAGTTCCAGCGCCGCTTCCGCGGCGATCCGCTCGTCGGTCCCCTGATCCGTCGCATGCCGAGCTTTCGTCCCCGCCGCCGGCCATGGCCCTGGGAGGCGCTCAGCTCGGCCGTGGTCAAGCAGCTGATCGAGGCTGACCGGGCGGCTCGGATCGAACGCCGCATCGTCGGCCGCTGGGGGCCGCGGCTGGGGGAGGGCCGCGCGGCTCTGCGCGACGTCCCCGCGGCGGCGACGATCGCCGGCCGCGCCCCGGCCGAACTGGCGTCGATGGACCTGGCTCCGAGCCGGGCCGAGGCGCTGTGGCGCGTCGCCGCCGCGGTCGCGCGCGGTCGCTGCCGCCTCGACTCCCCCGACGCCGATGGGCGGCTGCTGCGGATGCCCCGGATCGGCCCCTGGACGGTCCAGTGCCTGCGCCTCTACGGGCGGGGGGAAATGGACGCGCTGCCGGCGGGGGATCTCGGCTACATCAAGCTGGTCGGCCGCCTCGCCGGGCTCGGCCGCCGCGCCACCGTCGCCGAGGTGGAGGAGTTCTACGCGCGGTTCGAGCCGTATCGCGGCCTGGTCGGCGAGCTGACCCTCGCCGGCCTGTATCGCCTGGTGGCGCAGGGACCGCCGCTGCGCCTCGCCGCCTGAGCTGACCGCGCCGCGCCTGCACGACTTCCTGCCTGGACGGACGTGCGGTCAAGCGTCTGGACGATGTGTCGATAACGACGCGATGCCAGGCAAAGGGGATAGGAATTGGCCCGATCACGAGGTCAACGAATTCCTCGACCAGATCACGGCCGGCGGGCAGGACTACCGGCGGCTGGTCGAGCGGCTGCCGGTCATCGTCTACACCTCCGAGATGGGCGAGCACGGCGAGTGGCAGTACGTCAGTCCCCAGGTCGAGAAGATCCTCGGCTACACCGCCGAGGAGTTCAAGGCCGATTCGGGGCTATGGGCGCGCTTGCTGCATCCCGATGACCGCGAGCGGGCGCTGGCGAATGAAACCGAGATCTACCTCGGCGACCGCAGCACGCGCCCGGTCGAGTACCGGCTCTGCACCCGCGGCGGCGGCCTCGTCTGGATGCTCGACGAAGCGGTGCTCGAAGCCGACGACAAGGGCGTGCCGGTCTGGCACGGGGTCCTCTACGACATCACCGAGCGCAAACAGGCCGAGTCCGAGCTGCAGCGCGCGCTCGCCCAGCAGGCCGTCGTCGCCAAACTCGGCGAACGGGCGCTGCAGGACGGCGACCCCGAGGGCCTGATGCAGGCAGCCGCTTCGCTGATCGGAGAAGTCGACGGGGTCCGCAGCGCCTGCATCTGGGAACTTGGCCGCGACGGTCGCCGCCTCAACCTCCTCGCCGGGCTCGAGCAGGAGGTCGTCGGCGCCGGTCGCCGCGTCTCCGCCGCCCGCGACTCCCACGCCGGCGCCGCCCTCGATACGGGCACCCCCACGATCGTCGAGGACTGGGAGAGCGAGAGCCGCTTCACGATGCCGCCGGTGCTGCGGGTCTTCGGCGCCGCCAGCAGCCTGGCGGTCATGATCGACGGCAAGGACCAACCCTTCGGCGTCCTCGACGTGCACGCCACCGAGCCGCATCGCTTCTCCTCCCTCGACGTGCCCTTCGTGCAGGCGGCGGCGAACGTCCTCGCCGACACGATCGAGCGCCACGCCGCCGACCAGGCCCTGCGCCACCGGGTGCTGCACGACTCGCTCACCGGCCTGCCGAACCGGCTCAGCTTCGTCGAGGCGCTGGGTGAGTCGCTGCGGCGGGCGATCGCATCGGGCTCGCCGATCGGCATCCTCTTCCTCGACCTCGACCACTTCAAGCTGATCAACGACAGCCTCGGCCACCATGCCGGCGATGCTCTGCTGCGCGCCGTCGCCCCGCGCCTGCGCGCCCACCTGCGTCCCGGCGACGTCGTCGCCCGCTTCGGCGGCGACGAGTTCGGCATCCTGATCGACCGGCTCGCCGACGAGGAGGAGGCCGTCGCGATCGCCGACCGCGTCGCCGCCGCCTTCACCCAGCCCTTCTCGATCGACGGGGTCGAGCATTTCGTCACCGCCAGCATCGGGATCGCCGTCGCCCGCCCCTCCGGCCAGCGCAGCGCCAACGCCGAGCTGCTGATCCGCGATGCCGACGCGGCGATGTACCGTGCCAAGGAAGGCGGCCGCGCTCGCTGCGTGCTCTTCGACGCCGAGATGCGGGCCAGCGCCGTGCGCCGGCTCGAGGTCGAACGGGAGCTGCGGCACGCCCTCAGCCGCGACGAGCTCGCCCTCCACTATCAGCCCGTGGTCAGCCTGCGGACCGGGGAGATCTCGGGCCTCGAGGCCCTGGTGCGCTGGCAGCACCCCGGGCGCGGCCTGCTCGATCCGGCGGAGTTCGTCTCGATCGCCGAGGACAGCGGTCTGATCGAGCCGCTCGGCCGCTGGGTGCAGGAGCACGCCTGCCGCCAGATCCTCGATTGGCACGACCAGCGCCCGGATGCACGCCCCTTCGACGTCGCGGTGAACCTCTCCGCTCGCCAGGTCGCCCACCGCGACCTGCCGGCGACGGTGGCCGAGATCATCGCCCGCACCGGGATCGACCCGATCCACCTGCGGCTGGAGATCACCGAGAGCGTCCTGGTCGAGGAGTCGGCGACGGCGATCGCCTCGCTGCAGGCGCTGAGCGAAATCGGCGTGCGCCTCGTGCTCGACGACTTCGGCACCGGCTACTCCTCGCTCGCCTACCTCAACCGCTTTCCCTTCCATGCCCTGAAGATCGATCGCTCCTTCATCGACGTGCTGGGGATCGAGCAGGAGCGCACGGCGATCGTCGAGGCGATCATCGGCATGGCCCGGGCGCTGTCGCTGGAGGTGATCGCCGAGGGGGTCGAGAGCGAGGTTCAGCTGGCGGAGCTGCGCCGGCTCGGCTGCGACTACGCCCAGGGCCACCTCTTCCACGCTGCGATGCCGCCTTCTGAAGTCAGTCGCCTGCTCGGCGAAGGGGCGCTCGACTATTCCGGGATCGCGTCGGAGAGGTAGGCGTTGCTGAGCAGCTCGCTCGGGGACGGCAGCGACGCGATCAGTTCGTTGTCGCGCATCCAGCCGACGAAGGTGCGCCACGCCGCCGGGTCCATGTAGCCGAAGGGCTGGCCGGAGGTCCGCGCCGCGAGCAGTGGCAGGGTCGCTTCGACCTCGGCCGCGGTCAGCTTCGGGTCGAGGTCGTGGTTGGCTTCCAGGACCGCCTTGGTGGCCGCGTTGGGCTGCGCCACGGCGGCGTCGGTGCCGCGTTGCAGGGCGGCGAGGAAGAGGCGGAACTTTTCCGGGTCCGCTTCGAGCTCGGTGCGTTTGGCGACCAGGACCAGCTCGTCGTAGGTCGGGACCCCGAGCTCGTCGACGGGGGTGACGACCGGTGCTTTGCCCCGCTGGCGGAGGTCGACCCCCTCGACGTTGCTGTAGCCGCCGAGCATTGCCTGGGCGCTGCCGCTGAGCAGGGCCGGCAGCAGGCCGAAGCCGACGTTGACCGTCTTGACGTCGCCGGGGGAGAGCTTGACCCGGGCGAGGATCGTCTTCAGGAAGTCTTCCTGGTAGGGGATGCCGGCGGTGGCGACGGTCTTGCCGCGCAGGTCGCCGACGCCCTTGATGCCCGATTTCCCGAGCCAGATCATCGAGGTCAGCGGCCGGTTGACGAGAGCCCCGATCGCGACGACGTCGAGGCCCTTCTCGTGGGCCAGCACCACCTCGGGCTCGTAGGAGATCGCCAGGTCCGATTGCCCGGCGGCAACCAGCTTCAGCGGCGCCGCCGGATCGGAGGGCGTCTCGATGCCGACGTCGAGCCCGGCTTCCTCGAAGTAGCCGAGCTTCTGCGCCATGTAGATCCCGGCGTGATCGGCGTTGGGGTAGAAGTCCAGCGTCAGGCTGAGCGGCTGGGGCGCGGTGCTCGCGTCCTCGGACTTCTCGCCGCAGGCGCTGACGCCGAGGGCGAGGACGAGCAGCGCGGCGGCAATCGCCGGAATTCGGGGCAACCTCATCCCCTGTGTTCTATCGCCAAGTGACGACGCGTCGCTCGGCGACGACGATCAGGCCGATCAAGGTCAGCGCGATTGCGGAGAGAACGACGACCGCCGCGAACTCCCGCGCCACCTGCAGCTGGCCGTTGTCCTGGAGGATCAGGTGCCCGAGACCGGAGCTGGAGCCGACCCACTCGCCGAAGACCGCGCCGATCGGCGCCAGGACGACGGCGATCTTGGCGCCGGTGAAGAAGCTCGGCAGCGCGGCCGGCGTCTCCACCCGGCAGAAGACCTGCCAGCGGGAGGCATCGAGGCTGCGCATCAGCTTGATCGCATCGGGCTCGGCAGAGTCGAGTCCGGCCAGCACGTTGACCGTGATCGGAAAGAAGCAGATCAGCGCCACGACCACGATCTTGGGGCCGATCCCGAAGCCGAGCCAGACCAGCAGGATCGGGGCGATGACGACGATCGGGATCGTCTGCGAGGCGACGATCAGCGGGTAGGCGGCGTCGCGGATCACTCCCGAGAGATGCATCAGCACGGCGAACCCGACTCCGGCGACGAGCGCGCAGCCGAGACCGAGGAGGATCTCCCGCAGGGTCACCCAGGCGTTTTCGGCCAGCAGCGATCGACTCTCCCAGAGCGATTCGGCTATTTCGGCGGGGGAGGGGACGAGGAAGCTTTCGAGGCCGAGCACGTCGGCGAGCGCGCCGCTCGAGGCGGCGAGTTGCCAGGCGCCCAACAGCCCGCCAAGCAGCAGGCCGGGGAGGAGCCAGCGCCTGAGGGGTCCCGTAGTTTGCCGGGGGCGCATTCGTCCTTAAGGAAGCGCGGAGATGGGTTGGCGGAGGGTGTGGAGAGCCTGCTCGCGGATCGCGACGAAGTCGGGGTCGGTGACCGCGCTGTCGCGGTTGGCTGCCCGCGGCGCCGGCGCCCGCAGCTCGGCGACGATCCGGGCCGGTCGGGCGGAAAGCACGACGACCCGATCGGAGAGGTAGAGCGCCTCCTCGACGTCATGGGTGACGAGGACGACGGTGCGCGGGTCGGCCAGCAGCGCCTTGGCCAGCCACTCCTGCATCTGCGCCCTGGTGATCGCGTCCAGCGCCGCGAAGGGCTCGTCGAGAGCCAGCAGCGGCTTGCCGGGGATCAGGGTGCGCAGGAAGGCGACTCGCTGGCGCATCCCGCCCGAGAGCTCAGCCGGGGCTGCGCGCTCGAAGCCGGCGAGGCCGAAGCGCTCGAACAGCGCCGCCGCCCGTTCCCGCGCCTCCGCCTTGCCGAGGCCGCGGTTGCGCAGTCCCAGGGTCGCGTTGTCGAGGGCCGAGTACCAGGGCAACAGCTGGTCGCTCTGGGGCATGTAGGCGCACTGGCCAAGGCGCCCCGGCGCCGTCGTCGCGTCGCCGACGGCGATCTCGCCGTCGCTTGGCTCGAGCAGTCCGCAGATCAGCTCCAGCAGCGTCGACTTGCCGCAGCCGGAGGGCCCGACCAGGCCGACGACCTCGTGCTCGCCGACCTTGAGGTCGAGCCGTTCGATCGTTCGCAGATCGGCATAGGAATGGCCGAGGCCGCGAATCGAGACGGACATCCTTGGTATCCTGCCGCACTCCGCGCTCCCGACCAAGCAGGTCAGGAAAGTCGATAAGTACCCCGCGCGGAACCCAGAGGCAGCCAATGGACCCGGCAATAGTCATCTTCGGCTTCGGCATCGGAGCAATGGTCGGCATGACCGGCATGGGTGGCGGCACTCTGATGACGCCGCTGCTGATCCTCCTCTTCGGGGTCAAGCCGGTGACCGCGATCGGCACCGACATCTTCTACGCGGCCGTGACCAAGACCGTCGGCGGCTGGCGCCACCTGAAGATGGGCACGGTCAACATCAGCCTGGCGTTCTGGCTCGCGGCCGGCAGCGTGCCCGCCGCGGTGACCGGGGTCTGGGCGATCTCCGTCCTGCAGAGCAAGGTCGGCGAAGAGCGCCTCGACTCGATCGTCTACGCCCTGCTCGGCGGCACCCTGCTGATGGTTGGGATCATCACCCTGGCGCGGGCGCTGATTCTCAGCAAGCTGGTCGAAGAGCGCGACGACTTCGAGCTGAAGCGGCGCCACAAAGTCGCCGCGGTCGCGATCGGCGCCACCACCGGCTTCGTGATCGGGATCACCTCGGCCGGCTCGGGCACGGTGATCGCAATCCTGCTGATCGCCGTCTATCGCCTGACCCCGCGCAAAGTCGTCGGCACCGACGTCTTCCACGCCGCGATCCTCCTCTGGGCCGCGGGCATCGCCCACTGGGTCGGCGGCAACGTCGACTTCGTGCTGGCCGGCAACATCCTGCTGGGCTCGGTGCCGGGCGTCGTCGTCGGCTCCTACTACGCCGCGCGAGCGCCGGTCTCGTTCCTGCGCACCGCGCTCGGCGTCGTCCTCATCGCCTCCGGCATCGTCACCGTCCAGAAGGGCGACCCGGTCGTCTGGCCGATTGCCGCGGCGGTGGCGGGCATCGGCCTCAGCCTGCTGATCTGGTTCCCGCGCTGGTGGAATCAGCGCCGGGAAAGGCGCGAAGCCGAGGAGCAAGCTCGCGACCGCTCCGACGATCTCGCCCCTGACGTGATCGGCTGATTGGTTTACTAGACGTATGCGCGTTTCAGCCAAGGCGGACTACGCGGTGCGGGCAGCCGCCGAGCTGGCCGCCGCCGAGGAGGGCCCGATCAAGGGGGAGCGCCTCGCCGACGCTCAGGACATCCCGCTGCAGTTCCTCGAGCACATCCTGCTCGAGCTCAAGCACCAGGGCATCGTCCGCGCCCGCCGTGGCGCCAAGGGCGGCTACTGGCTGGCCAGGCCGGCCGACGAGGTGACGATCGCCGACGTCGTCCGCGCCGTCGAGGGCCCGATCGCCCACGTGCAGTCGACCCCGCCCGAGTCGATCGAATACCGCGGCAACGCCGAGCCCCTGCAGAAGGTCTGGATCGCGGTCCGCGCCAGCCTCCGCACGGTGCTCGAGAACGTCACCCTGGCCGACCTCGTCTCCGGCGATCTGCCAACCGTGGTCGACGAGCTCATCGCCTCTCCTGACGCCTGGGTCGCCAGCACCGGGACCAAGGAAATGGCCACCAAGAACAGCTAGGAAGGTCTGGCGACGGTCGGCACCAGGTCGAAGTCGGTGCCCAGCCTGAGCTCGCTGTAGCGCCGGACCCAGTCGTCGTTGACGGTGTCGGACTGGCGCTTCATGCGGGGCTCGAACTCGAAGCCCTCCGGCGGGGAGAGGTCGAGCCGGGTGAGCAGGTTGAGCGTGCTGGCCTCGTAGTCGGCGGCGAAGTTCTCGTAGAGGACGAGGACCGGCTTGATCCCCGAGTGCTCGAAGAAGGCGTCCCAGCGCGACTCCTCGATCAGGATCTGCTCGAGGAGATGCTCGATCGCCCGGTAGTGGAAGCGCAGCTGCGGGCGGTGCTCCTCGATGAAGTTGCGGTAGGGCGGCGAGCCGTCGTCCTCGAGCGAGGCCGCCTTGGTGCTGGCCTGGTCCTCGCGCCAGGTCGCGGTCTGCACCGCCTTCCAGAGCGAGACCGCCTGGCGCACCTTGTTGGCGCGCACCACCCGGACGAAGGTGAGGTCCGGGAAGACGGTCGGGAGCAGCTCGGCGAGCGGGATCTCGCGATAGGCCGGAACGTTGCGGAGGAGGCTGACGAAGTCGCCGAGGTATCCCCACATCAGCTTCGCCCCGAAGACGCCGTTGGGCGTGGTCCCGGCCTCGAAAGCCCACTCGAGGTAGCGGTCGTAGGCCGCCCGGCTCCACAGCGGCGAGCGCGGCGGCAGCTCGCCGCCGACGGTGCGCTCGCCTAGGTGGTCGCGGATCGAGGGGTCTTCGACGCCGACGAAGTACTCCTCGGGCCGCCGTGGGCGGCCGCTGTGGCGCAGCGCCTCGAAGTACTCGTCCGGCCGCCCAGCGACGCCGGTTTCCTCGAGCGCGTGGCAGACCAGGGTGCTGCCGCTGCGGGGCGTGGCGCAGACGATGTAGGAGCGTTGAGGTCGCATCGCGAACATTTGCCGAGTAAGTTAATCAGCAAACCCAACAAGGCCTTGGCTGGCCGCTTCCGATCGTTAACCTCTCTCGCACTTCGACCTCGGAGTACCCGCTTGAGCTCAGCCCCGAACATCCTCTACATCCACTCCCACGACAGCGGCCGCTTCGTCCAGCCCTACGGCTTCCAGGTCCCGACCCCGAACATCCAGCTGCTCGCCGACCAGGGCGTCCTCTTCCGCGAGGCGTTCTGCGCGGCGCCGACCTGCTCCGGCAGCCGCGCCAGCCTGCTGACCGGCCTCCACTGCCACAACAACGGCATGCTCGGGCTCGCCCACCGGGGCTGGAAGCTCAACGACTACGGCCAGCACTGGATCCACGCGCTGCGTGGCGCCGGCTACCGCTCGACCCTGATCGGCGAGCAGCACATCTCCACCGATCCGGGCGTGATCGGCTATGACGAGGTGGTCCCGGTCGACTCCAATCACGCCGAGTACGTGGCGCCGTTGACGATCGAGACGTTGCGCAAGGCGCCGGCGCAGCCGTGGTTCATGTCGGTCGGCTTCTTCGAGACCCATCGCGACTTCTTCGCCCCGACCTCGGTTCGCGACACGCTCTACTCGCTGCCCCCGGCCAACCTGCCCGACGTCGTCGCCACCCGCAGGGACATGGCCGCCTTCAAGGCCAGCGCCCGCTCCCTCGACCAGGGGATCGGCGCCGTCCTGCACGCGCTGCACGACCTCGACCTGGTCGAGGACACTCTGGTCCTCTGCACGACCGACCACGGCGTCGCCTTCCCCGGCGCCAAGGCGACCCTCTTCGACCGCGGGATCGGGGTGATGATGCTGATGCGCGGCCCCGGTGGCTTCACCGGCGGCAAGGTCGTCGACACGCAGGTCAGCCACCTCGACGTCTACCCGACCCTCTGCGAGCTGGCCGGAGTCGAGCCGCCGGCCTGGCTGCAGGGCTCTTCGCTGATGCCGCTGGTGCGAGGCGAGGTCCAGCGGCTGCACGAGGCGATCTTCGCCGAGACGACCTACCACGCCGCCTACCAGCCCCATCGCGCGGTCCGCACCGAGCGCTGGAAGTACATCCGGCGCTTCGACGACTACGAGCACCCGGTGCTGGCCAACTGCGACGACAGCGAGAGCAAGGACCTCCTGGTCGCGGCGGGCTGGGGCGAGCGGATCGTCCCCGTGGAGCAGCTCTACGACCTCGTGCTCGACCCCGCCGAGGGCACCGATCTCAGCGGCGATCCGGCCCACGCCGCCGCGCTCGAGGAGATGCGCGGCCGCCTCGATGCCTGGATGGCCGAGACCGAGGACCCGCTGCTCGAGGGACCGGTGGCGCCACCTCCCGGGGCCATGGTCAACGAGCAGTGGCAGCTCTCGGCCGACGAACCGCCCCGGGCGGTCACGGGGGGTCCCACGGCCGCTGCATCCAGCTGAGGCAGGTCCAGCCCGGCACCTCGGTTCCGCCGGGGTCGCGGGTCTCGCCGTGGGCGAAGAGGCTGAGGCCGCAGTTGTGCGAGCCGAGGTTCCAGATCCCCGCCGCCATCGGCGCCGCGAATTCGTCGCCCAGCACCGAGTCGAGCAGGAAGAAGCGGATGAAGATGCCGTGGCCGACGACGAGCGGGAGCCGGCCGGGCGCGCCCGCCTCGAGCTCGGCCTTCAGGCGCCGCACCCTCGCGACCAGGTCCGCGAAGGCCTCCTCGCCGCGCAGCTCGTCGACGTAGGGGAGGACCGCCGGCTCGAGGTCCAGCGCCGCGCCGACCGCCGCCGCCGTTTCGGTCGCCCGCCGCATCGGGCTCGTCAGCAGCTCGGTGACGCCGTACTCGGAGAGGGCGAGGCCGGCGGCGCGGGCCTGCTCACGCCCGCGCTCGGTGAGGCGGTCGCCCTCGTCGTGGCCGAGCGCCTCGGCGCCGGTATGCGCGTTGTGGGCGGACTCGCCGTGGCGGAGGAGGAGCGCCCGGCTCATTCGGCCGCCGGCACGCCGCCGGCGACGACGTTGACGAAGTTCTCCAGGTGGCGGGTGGTCCAGCACTCGAAGGCGCCGTCGCAGTGGCGCTCGTAGGCGGCCATCACCGAGTCTCCATAGTTCCAGTAGAGCTTCGGCTCCGGGTTGAGCCAGAAGAGGCGGCCGGCGCGCTCGGAGATCTGGGCGAAGATCTCGGCGTGCGGCTCGCGGCCGTTGGTGCGGGCGTCGCCGAGCACGATCACGGTCGAGCGCGGGTCGAGCTCGTCGGAGATCTCGGTCAGGAACTCGAGCCAGACGCGGCCGTAGTCGGTATAGCCGGAGATGTCGGCGACCCCGCCCTCGCTGGAGATCCGCTGGGCGACGACGGCGAAGTCGCGCTCGTGCTCGAAGACGTCGGTGACCTCGGAGATCCGCTCGATGAAGACGAAGCTGCGCAGTTTGCGGAACGAGTCGTGCAGCGCGTGCAGAACCGAGAGGAAGAAGACGCTGGCGGAGGTGACCGAGGTGGAGACGTCGCAGAGGACGTAGATCTCCGGCCGCCGCGGCCGCTTCGGCTTGTATTTGAGCCGCAGCGGCACGCCGCCGGTCTCCAGGGAGGCCCGCATCGTGCGCCGCACGTCGACCGCCGCCGCCTTGCGATGGCCGCGCTGCTCGTGGCCGAGGGTCGCCAGCCGGCGCTTCATCTGCGAGACGGCGCGGTGCACGGCGGCGAGGTCCTGGGTCGGGCTGGTCGGCAGGGTGCGGTCGAGCTCGGCCAGGGGGCGGGAGGGGGGCAGGGTCTCGGTGCGCTCGATCAGGTCGCGCTCCAGCTCCCGCCGCAGGTGGCGCTCGAAGGCGTTGAGCTGGGCGCGGTCTATCGGCGGTCGCTCCTTGCCCTCCTCGGTCGGCGGCTGGGTGCCGGCGCTGAGGCCGAGGGTGCGGCGGATCCGCTGCACGTCGACGCCGACCACCCCGGAGCCCTCGCCGCGGCCGAAGGCGGCGATCGCCAGCCGCGCCAGGTCCCGCAGCCGGTCTTCGTCGCCGGCTTCGATCGCCTCGCGGATCTGTTCGCGCAGCTCGTCCATGTCGATCCGCTCGCTGCCCTCTCCACCCTCGCCCTCGCCACCGCCCTCACCGTCCTCGGTGATCTCGCGCTGCACGGCCTCGGCCTCGGCGGCGCGGAAGAAGTAGCGATCGAAGAGAAGCTCGAAGACGCGGCGATCGTCCTGGGACTTGGCGATCGTCGCCGCCAGCGCCTCGCGAAAGTCGGCCTGGGAGGTCCAGTCGACCATCTCCAGGGCGGCGAAGGCATCGAGGATCTCCGAGGTCCCCACCGCGACCCCCTCGCCGCGCAGCTCCTCGCAGAAGCCGAGCAGCTTCGCCGCCAGCCCCGGTGGGCCGGGGTCGGCCTGCGGCCCGTAGGGCGAGAGCGCCGTCGGGCTCACCCGGTCCGGCTGGGCGCCTCGGGCAGCTTCATCCCGACCCGCTCGGCGACGAGGTCGATGTCGGTGCGGTGCTTGACGATGATCGACATCGACTGGGTGAAGGTCTCGCGGTCGATGTCCTCGGCTCCCATCAAGAGCAGCGTGCGCGCCCAGTCGATCGACTCGGCGATCGAGGGCGGCTTTTTGAGGTCGAGGGCGCGGACCATCTCGATCACCTCGACCAGGCGACGGGAGAGCGTCTCGGCCAGCTCCGGCACGTGCAGCCGGACGATCTCCATCTCGCGCTCGACCCCCGGGTAGTCGAGCCAGAGGTAGAGGCAGCGCCGCTTCAGCGCCTCGGTCAGCTCGCGCGAGTCGTTGGAGGTGAGGACGACGATCGGCATCGTCGTCGCCGCGATCTGGCCCAGCTCGGGAATCGTGATCTGGAAGTCGGAGAGCAGCTCGAGCAGCATCGCCTCGAACTCCTGGTCGGTCTTGTCGATCTCGTCGATCAGCAGCACCACCGGCTCGGGGCTGGAGATGGCCTGCATCAGCGGCCGCGTCAGCAGGAAGTCGGAGCTGAAGATGTCCTCCTGCACGTCCTCCCAGCCAGCCTCGCCGCCGGCCTGGATCCGCAGCAGCTGCTTGCGGTAGTTCCACTCGTACATCGCCTTGGCCTCATCGAGCCCCTCGTAGCACTGCAGGCGCACCAGCTCGCGGCCGGTCGCCCGCGAGAGCGCCTTCGCCAGCTCGGTCTTGCCGACCCCGGCCGGGCCCTCGACCAGGACCGGCTTGCCGAGCCGCTGGGCGAGGAAGGAGACCAGCGCCGCCGGCTCGTCGGCGAGGTAGCCGACGCCCGCCAGCGCCTCCTTCACCTCTGCCACAGAGCCCTCGGCCATGCGGGCGATGATAATCCGCCTCCGTGCTCGACCCCGCCACGCCCTTCGCCGATCTGTTCCCGCACAGCCCCGGCCCCTACATCGCGCTGATGCTGGCGGGCTTCGCGATCGGCATCCTCGGCCACCTGACCCGGGCCAGATGGTTGATCGCGGCCGGCGTGATCCTGATCTTCCTCGGCGCCCTGCTCTTCCCCCTGGCGGCGAACCTGACCACCGATAATCGCCCGCCGCCGATCGAGGAATCGCGGACGGGGGACTCGGGCTCTTAGCGAAGGTCGCGGGCTCGATTCTCGCCCTCAGACGAATGAAGCCTGCGCGACAGGTGCTGAGTATTAAATGCCAGTCCGTTTATTATCTGGCCAGCTACAGCAGGGGAGAGTCCGTGTCTGGGTTCCAGTTAAAGATGCCGCGAACATTGGAACAGGGTCACTGATGACGCGCGCACCTCGCATAGCAGAGGTTCTCCGGTCTTGAGCTCTCCCTGGTGACCGCATAAATATCGCTGCCGGGAGGGGATGTAGTGCTTTCGAGAGTCAACCCGTCATATCGAGACACCGTTGCGAACAGCCGCGTCGAGTCCGCGTCACGAGTTGCCACGACTAGAGCATTGACTCGCATTTGGGTCGTCTCGGCTGTGCTCGTGGGCGTTCTGATGGCCCTTCCCTCCTTGGCGTCGGCGACGGCACTGCCGTCGAAAATCAGCGAAAACATGACGCTGACCGCGGCTGGGAACCCTTACACCGGGAGCTCGGTCAAAATCGAATCGGGCGTCACGGTCAAAGCGGAACCCGGGGTCCAGGTAGTGGTCGGCTCCCTCGAAGTCCTCGGCACGCTCAAAGCCGAAGGCAGCTCCGAAGCCCCGGTCACCTTCAAACCGACGAGCGAAAGCGGCACCTGGGGCGGCATCGCCTTCAAGCCCGGCAGCGGCGCCTCGATCCTCGACCACGTCGAAATCAAGAAGGCGGGCGCCACCTCGACCAGCAACGCGGTCGCGATCGAAGACTCCTCGCCGAAAATCACGAACTCGACCATCCGCGAAAGCACCGGCTGGTCGATCCAAACCACCGGCCAGAGCGCCCCGGAGATCGCCGACAACCTCATCAGCGGCGGTCGGTCGGTCCATTTCGGGACCGCCACGGGCAAAACGCTCGAAATCAACTTCCACGACAACGTGGTCGAAAAAGCCTGGTCCAGCGCCGCTGTCTTCGTCGAACCAAGCGCGGGCCCGGTCATCGCCACCAGCCTCGGCGACAACGTCGTGACCAACACGGCCTCCCAGGCGATCTACTACAACGGCGCCCCAACAACTCCGAAATCCCCGCCGACATCGCCAGCAACACCGTCTTCGGCAACACGGGAAGCAGCGCCAACCAGGTCGCCTTCGCCGGCGTGCTGAACAAATCGGTGACGTGGTCCCCGAACGTCAGTCCCCTTCATCTCATAGGCACCCTCACGGTCGCCGGGGGAGCGACCTTGGGCCTTCAGCCGGGCCTCGTCCTCCACGGGGGCTCGATGAAAGTAAAAGGGACGCTGAAAGCAGAAGGAAGTTCCTCAAATCCGGTTGTGTTTGAACCGAGGGCTCCCGCTGAAACTTGCGGCTCCATCAAATTCGAATCTGGCAGTGGCGGTTCGCTCATCGATCACATGGAAGTCTTCAAGTGCAATGCCGGCTCCGGTCTCGGTGCCGTCGAAGTCAAAGGCGTGTCGCCCACGATTACCAATTCAACCTTCAGGGCAAATAGCCCCATCGCGATCAAAGTCACGGAATCCGGAGCGCCGAAAATCGAAGGGAATCGCTTTCGTGCCAACTCGAGCGGCATTTCCTACTCGGGCACCGGCAAACTGGCCGCTCCCAACAACGACTGGAACTGCGCCAGCGGACCGCAGCCCGCCGGTTGCGGCGATTCGGTCTCAAACGTCGAATGGAAACCTGCGGTGCAACTGCCCGAAGAGAGCGGCCGCTGCCGGGGGACGGAATCGCAATGCGGGGAAGGGGCCGACCCGGTCAGTCTCGCCACCGGGCAGCTCGCCTACTCCCACCGCGATCTGCTGCTGACGAACAAGGGTCGGATGCCTTTGGAATTCAAACGCTCCTACAGCTCTGGTTCCAGCGCCGATACCGGCCTTGGCCCGGGCTGGTCACAGTCTGGCCTGGCCACCGCGACGGAGCTTTCCTCTGGGGCGGTGCTCGTCGCACGCCAAGACGGCAGGCAGGATCTCTTCTACAAAACCGAATCGGGCTACAAAGCCCCTTCCGGGGTGACGAGCACCCTCGCCAAGGCCGAAGGCACCTTCCAGCTGACGACGCTCGAGAATACGATCTACCGCTTCGACGCCAGCGGGCGGATCGCCAGCATCACCGATGACCACGGACTCAAAACGACCTACGGTTACAACGCCGAAGGCAGGCTGGCGACGATTACCGACCCATCCAGCCAGACGTTGACTTTCTCCTAC
Organism: uncultured Solirubrobacterales bacterium; assembly: GCA_963762325.1. Lineage (GTDB taxonomy): Bacteria > Actinomycetota > Thermoleophilia > Solirubrobacterales > 70-9 > VAYN01. The sequence continues at coordinate 53,702 of CAVXKQ010000017.1, forward strand.
AACGGCTCCAATCACATCACCGCGGTCAAAGACTCGACCGGCCGCGAAGTCAAATACACCTACTCGGCCGCCGGTGACCTGACGACCGTGACCGACGCCCTCGGGGGTGTCACCGAATACACGTATGACTCTGAACATCGCCTGAAAACGATCAAAGATCCGCGTGGCAACGTGATCCTCAAAAACACGTTCGACGGCCAGGGTCGGATCACCGAACAGCGCGATGGGCTCGAAAACCTCTGGAAACTCGAATACAAAGAAAACGAAACGATCGTCACGGAACCCAAAGGCGGCAAAACCACCTATGGCTTCGATGGCCAGGATCGCGTCGTCTCCGAAAAAGACCAGCTCGGACACACGACGACGACCAGCTATGACGAATCCGGCCATGTCGATGAAGTCGTCAAGCCCGGCGGGGCCAAATGGCAGTTCGGCCACGACGCCAAAGGCAACCTTACGTCGGCCATAGACCCCGAGGGTGGGGAACGCAGCTACGAATATGACGGGAAAAACAGGCTGACAAGCTTCAGTGACGAGCGCGAAGAGACCTGGACCTACGAATGGTTTGAAGCCAATGATCTGAAAACGCTCACCGACCCGGCTGAAGGCGAGACGACCTTCACCTACAACGCTTCGGGTCAGCCGCTGACGGTCACCGACCCCAACGAACACACGACCACCTTCACTTACGACACGCGCGGCAATCGGCTCACGGCGAAAGACGCGCTTGAACACACGACCACCTTTGGCTATGACAGCCGCAACTACCTGACGTCGAAGATGGCCCCTGGCTTAAAAGCTGAAGCCTTCGAACGCAACGCCCTCGGCGATCTCCTCGCCCGAACGACGCCAATGGGCAACAAAACGAAATATGCCTATGACGCCAACGGGATGCCGAAGCAGATCACCGATCCCGCCGAAAACGTCTGGAAAATCGAACTCAGCGCGATGGAGCGCCCGACTGCCTACGTCGATCCGTTTGGGAAAGAAACCAAAATCGAATACGACGGCAACTTCAATGCGGTCAAAGTCACCGATCGGCGAGGCAAGGCGACTACCTACGCCTACGACCTGGCCAACCAGCTGACCGGGGTGGAACGTCCCGAAGGCGGCGACTGGGAATTCGGCTACGACGCTCGCGGGAACCGGATCGAAGCCGTCGATCCTCGCGAAAACGCCACGATCTACGAATACGACTTGCTCGACCGCATGACCGAGGCAGCCGAGCCGCTGGAAGCGACTACGAGCTACGAATATGACCCGGCCGGCAACCTTACGTCCTTCACCGATCCCGACGAAAACACGACTGACCTCGTCTACGACGAACTGAGCCGACTCACCGAACTCAAACAGCCGCTTGGCAAGGTGACGAGCTTCGGCTATGACGGCATCGGCAATCGCACCAGCCGCACCACGGCCGAAGGCATGGTCGACTTCGACTACGACGCCGCCAACCGCCTGGAAGGGATCAGCGAAGGCGAAACGACCCTGCGCGCCTACGGCTACGACGCCGCCAACCGGATGATCGGCGCCACCGACGCTCAAGCCGACGAAATCAAAATCGGCTACGACGAAGACGGCCGTCTTGCCTCGATCAATGACGGACGCGGGCAGACGATGACGCGCAAATACGACTCGCGGGGGAACGTGACCCAGCAGACCGATGGCCGAGGCACGCTCAAATACGAATTCGACAAATTGAGTCGGATAATCGGGCTCACCGATCCGCAGAGCAAAGTGCTCAATTTCGAATACGACCCCGAGGGCGATCTGACCAAAGTCAAATTGCCCAACGGCGTCGTCACGACCAATGAATTCGACAACGCGGGCAGGCTGGCCGGGACGGCTTCGGCGAAAGGCGAAACGACGCTCGAATCGCTCGACTATGAATACGACCCCTTCGGCAACCGAATCAGCCAGGCCGACCGACTCTCCCAGGAAACGACCTATGAATACGACCCGCTCAACCGCCTGACCAAATTTGATCCCCCTGGAGGAGGCTCGACCGACTACGACTATGACCCAGCCGGCAACAGGACCGAAGCAGGGGTCACGACCTACAGCTTCAACGCGCTGAACCAGTTGACCAGCGCGTCGAACGGCACGACTTACGACTACGACAACGCTGGCCGTCTGGTTGAAGTCGACCCCGGCGAACCAGCACGACTTATAGCTGGAATGCTCTCGATGAATTGACTAGCGCCGACACTGGTGCCCAGGAAATCGACTACGCCTACGATGCTTTCGGCCGCCAAGTATTGCGCGATGATGGTTCGACTATTCGGCCAACTCACTACGGTGATCTCTCGGACCGTCCGATTTTCGACACTGATGCCGAAGGCAAACCGACGATGAGCTACGTGCAGGGGCCGGGCGGGCTTGTCGAGCAGCGCTCGGGCGAAGCGACGAGCTTCCCGCTGCGCGACGCTCACGGCGACATCACCACGCTCGCCGATGGCGAAGGGGAAGTTGCCTCGCGGCAGACTTACGACCCCTGGGGTGAGCAGCTCACGGGTCCGAGCCTTGAAATGGGCTGGCTCGGGGCGCAACAGCGACGCAGCGATGGAACCACTGGGCTCGTGCAGATGGGCATTCGGACCTATGATCCGAAGTTGGGACGCTTCTTAACCGAAGATCCAGTAGTCAATCGGGTGGGGATTGGCATGACCGGCAACCGCTATCCATATGCTTCGAGCAATCCCATCAATCGCAATGATCTCGACGGTAGAGAGACCTGTGTGCCGACGCCTTTTGGTACTGCTTGCGCGCCGGTCACGGTACATCCGCCCGTGCCGACCCCCAGCGACCCGATCCCAGAGCTGCCCATTACCGTCGATGGGGTTCCAACGCCCGCAGATACGGTCAATAACACCCTTCCTAACCCAGCAACTCCGAGTGTCGGTGAGGTGGCTGGCTCCGTGGGAGACGGCGGAGAGTTTCTTGCAGATCGCGCACTGTCGTTCTTCAAGAAGCATGGGGCTGCTCTAGCCACTGGCTGTGTAACCGGTGGCGCAGGTGGGTTTCTGGCGTTCAATGCCGCGACTGCAGGAGTACCAGTCTTCATCCCTGGCATTGGATGGCTAACTGAGGGCGGCTCAGCAATAGCAGGGTGTGTAGTTGGTGCCGCTGGACTAGCAGCCACCGGGATCAACCCGATACGGAGGAACTAACCACTATGCATCCAAAGATTTCCGAAACCACCGGTGCCCGGGTGGCTAGTCTCGACGGCCTCGCAAAGGTGACGACTGGCGCTGCCTTGGCGTTGGGCGCTGGCACCGTCGCTGCAATGGCCCTTTCGGGGTTTGGTGGTTTGGCCGTGTTTCTGGGCATTCTTTTTTTGATGTCCCTTCTGGGTAGCGCCGCATATGTTGGGGCTCGTCGAACGGCCGACGCAGCTTCCGTTGAGGTGGAGGGAGACCGCGTTGTGGCGCAGGGTGTCGGCCGCGGCGGACACGGGTTTCTAGGAGCACATGTCGTCGCAGTAACGGGCAAGTCGGTCTTAAGCATCTCCGTGACGCCGTGGGGTGCGGGACGGGTGGCAGATGTCATCCCGTTGGCGGAGATAGGCACCGTGGAGAATGGCGGTTCTTCCCTAAGGGTTGAGGCCGGTGAAGAGGCGATCACACTCAAGGCTTGTCCTCCACCACAGGTGGAGGCGCTTCTGAAAGAGATTCGCCAAGGGTCGGTTCGAGAGTAGTCCTGCACACTCAACACGCCGGCAACGTAGCCGTTCACGCCAACTAGGAAGTCCAAAGCGCCGAGACGGCTGAACAAAGAGCGCCGCCATCTATGAGCTACGTGCAGGGGCCGGGCGGCCTAGTCGAGCAGCGCTCAGGCGAAGCGACCAGCTTCCCGTTGCGCGACGCTCACGGCGACATCACGACGCTTGCCGATGGCGAAGGCGAAGTCGCCTCCAGGCAGACCTATGATCCCTGGGGCGATCAGCTCTCAGGCCCGAGCCTCGAAATGGGATGGCTCGGTGCTCAGCAGCGGCGCAGCGATCCCGCCACCGACTCGTGCAGATGGGGGTCCGCTCCTACAGCCCGACGTTGGGCGGCTTTGCCTCAGAGGACCCGGTTCTGGGAACCCCTGGCGAAAGCCAGTCCCTCAACCGGTATCCCTACGCTTGGGACAACCCCCTCAATCTCTACGACCTTGACGGCAGGGAGGTATGCGCCGGTCTAGGTCCGATCCAGGGCTGCGTCGACGGAGACGGTCCATCGATCAATGTGGAGCCATGTCTCCACCTCATCGTGCCAGGGGTGTGGGGGCCTGTGCCGGCACGGATGGAATCAAGGTATGCGCTGGTCCGGAGGCCGACATCTCCAGGGTCTTGCAGATCGGCTCGACCCCGAAGCGCTCGCGGTGCTCGTCGACGAACACGCTCACCTCGGTCGGGGCGGGTCGAGCTCGGCGGCGAAAAAAGCCGAAGCGGCCTTGAGGATTTCATTGGCCCGGCGCAGTTTCGCGGTTGTCCTTGCGCAGCTGGGCCAGCTCATCGCGCTCTTGGCTGCTCAGCAGATCCTTGCGGACGCCGGCGTCGGCCTCTGCCTTACGCACCCACTTGCGCAGAGTCTCATGGTGGATGCCGAGATCGCGAGCTACGTGGGCAATCGGGCGGCCGGAGTCGGCGACCATACGGGCACCGCGATCGAGCAGCTCATCAGGGTATTTCTTCTGTCGTGGCATGGCTTGGGGGTTCCCTTCTTCCAGGTAGGAATCCTGGTTTCTGGGTCTCCGTCAAACCTGGCCTGGCTCAGTGCGCCTTCGAGTGCTCTGCTGGCGCTCGGCCGGCTTAACCCCTTTGGGATCAAACGCGAACGACTGGCACGTCGTGAAATGAGGAGAAGTCGGCATCCTGAGTAAGCACCGAGACTCCGTGGCGCAAGGCGGTCGCGGCGATCCAGGTGTCGTGGCGCCGAAGGCGCCGCCCTTTTGCCAGCTCTGCAGATGCAAGGCGGGCAAAGCAGCTTGCAACCTCCGGATCAACCGGAAGCAAAGGATAGGTGGCCTGCACGCGAGAGAGTGTGGCTAGTCGAATCGCCCGAGCGTTGGGCTCGGTAGCCCGGAGCACCCCTAGCTCAAGCTCGGCAGCGGTGATGACTGAGACGGCGATCTCCTCCGGAAGCTCACCCAGCTCACGACCGGTCTCTTGAGCAACGAACACCGAGGTGTCGGCAATCGCCCTGCTCAAATGTCGTCGAGCTCGGCGTTGCGGATCTCAGCGAGGTCATCCAGAAGACCGGGGTCGGCCGGCGCTTCGCGCATGATTCGCCGTAGCTCGGTGACGGGAACCCAGGGGTCGCGCTCCTCGGTGTGGGGGAGGATGTCGGCAACCGGGCGGCGATTAACCGTGAGCGTCAGTCGTTCGCCGGCTTCCAACTCCGAGACTACGGCGGAGGTGGAGTTACGTAGCTCACGGATCGAAACGTCTCGGGCCATGTGCACGACTGTAGCACTGAATGCGACGGAGGCCCTAAGCCGGCCCTATCAAGCCAAAATCGCGACTTCGATGAGCGGGTATCCGTAGCGGGAATCGCTCAAAACCCGTGCCCGCGATGGAGAAAGGCCCCGTATATGAGGCCTTTTCCTTGAAACAGGCCCGCCCTTACCGTCATGCTCAAGGGTGACTCCAGCGAGATTTCCGAGACGCCCAATCGGCCGCCGTTTGACGAATGGTGGGCTGACGGCACGGACCTAATCCCCTAGCCGCTGCACGTTGCTGGCTCTGCCCGTCCGCGTAGTGGGTTCGAGCAATTACTCCTACCTGTGTACGTCGTGTGCCCTTACGTGTACCCTTGGGCCATGGCTGAGCGGAACCGCCGCATCAACGTGACTCTCGAGCCGGACTATGCGCAGAAGCTGGCGAGCTTGGCAGAGCGCACGCATGTTCAGGAGGGGACCCTGGCTCGCTCGCTCCTTTCCAGCGCGCTTGACGAAGCCGATCCCGATGCCTCGCGGGTCACTGAAATCCTCGATGGGATTCCCGGCGCATGGGAGCGCGCGCAGGAGTCGATCGAGCAGGCTCGGCGCGGCGAGACGGTGCCACTCTCCGAGCTTTAGTCAATGGCAACGATCGAGGTCACCCGCCTGGCGCGTGACGAGCTTCGTGAGCTGATCAAGACCCGCCAGCTTCCGGCCGACTCGCGGGAGCGAGTCTCGCGCTCGCTGCTCACGCTTGGGGAGTTCCCGCGAGCTGGTAAGCAGCTCGCGGGTGTCTGGAGAGATTGCCGCGCCCTGATCGGTCCCTGGGGTTGGCTGATCGTCGTCTACATGTACATCGAGGCCGATGATCGAGTCGTTGTTATCGCTTTCCACGATGCGCGGACATCTGAGGCCGCGACCGGTCGTCTCTAGCCCGCCAGCTCATAACTCGAAGTCGCAGGTTCGATCCCGCGCCTTTTTCGCGAGGCGGCGCTCGGTATCGCGATGAGCATCCGGACGATTGACCTCAAGCCTGGAGGTCGATCGACCTATTGAGTGCCTTTGCGCGCGGCTCCTAGCTCTACGATCGGGGGATGGGCCAGCTCGACGAGGTCGACCTTTCCCTCTCGCTCGCCCGCAAGGAGGAAAGGCGCGAGTTGAAGGCCGCGTGGAAGCGGCTATCGCAGCTGCGCCTCACCCTCGCCGGCCTGATCGGCGAGGAGACGCTCGGGCCGGGGCTCTGCGTCGTCTTCGAGGGTTGGGACGCCTCCGGCAAGGGCGGTGCGATCAAACGGCTTGTCTCGCCGCTGGATCCGCGCCACGTGCGGGTCGCCCAGTTCGCGGCGCCGACCGCGGACGAGAAGCGCCACCACTTCCTTCACCGCTTCTGGCCGGCGCTGCCCGGCTGGGGCGGGATGGCCGTCTTCGATCGCTCCTGGTACGGCCGGGTGCTGGTCGAGCGGGTCGAGGGGTTCGCCAGCCCGGAGCAGTGGCAGCGCGCCTACGAGGAGATCGTCGCCTTCGAGCGCGGCCTGGCGGAGGAGGGCACGATCCTCGTCAAGTTCTGGCTGCACATATCCTCGCGGGAGCAGCTGAGGCGCTTCGAAGCCCGCGCCAACGATCCGCTCAGGGCTTGGAAGCTGACCCCCGAAGACTGGGAGAACCGCTCCAAGCGCGGCGAGTACGAGCTGGCCGTCGAAGAGATGCTCGACCGTACCGATCGCCCCCACGCGCCCTGGCATCTCGTCGCCGCCGAGTCCAAGCGCTACGCCCGGGTCGACGTCTTGCACGCCGTCAACGCGGAAATCGAAGCCGGAATGCGACGCTGGGGGCAGGAGCCGCCGCCTCCGCCCTAGAATCTGCGGTCTCGATTCCGTCTTCGATACGAGGAGCCCTATCTCTTGAGCCGTTTCCGCACCTTCGTGCTGCTTGTCGCCCTGGCCGCGCTTGCCACCGCCTTTGCCGCCTGCGGCAGCAGCGACAGCAGTAGCGAAGATCCGCAGCAGATCATCGAAAACGCCACCCTCGAAGGAGTGGAGAGCGGCAACCTCGACCTCACGCTCGCGGTCAAGTCCGAAGGCAAGGAAGGCGGCGACGTCGACGTCCGCATCTCCGGCCCGTTCCAGGCCGCCGCCAGCAAGGGGGACCTGCCCCAGCTCGCCCTGGAGGCCAAGGCCAAGGGCGCGGCGGACGGCGAAGACATCGATTTCGAAGGCGGCCTGACGCTGCTCTCCGACCGTGCCTACGTCAACTACAAAGGCACCGAGTACGAAGTCGACCCGACCACCTTCGGTTTCGTCAAATCGAGCTTCGAACAGGCCCAGCAGCAGGGTGGGGCCGAAGCCAATCCGGCCGACGTCACCGCCTGCCAGGAGGCCGCCACCGGGCTCGACGTCGGCGACTTCGTCGACAACCTGACCAATGACGGCAGCAGCGACGTCGACGGCACCGAGACGACCAAGCTGAGCGGCGACCTCAATGTCGTCGCCGCGCTCGACGCGCTCATCGAGCTGAGCGAAGACCCGGCCTGCAGCGCCCAGCTCGAAGCGGCCGGCCCGCTGCCGCTCGACGAACTCGAGAAGGCGAGGGGCGACGTGACCGCCGGCGTGAAGAAAGCTCACGTCGAGGTCTACGTCGGCGACGACGACATCATCCGCAAGCTCGAAGCGGAACTGACGATCGAACCGAAGGACGACAGCGCCGAAAAGGTCGAAGTCGACCTCGCCCTGTCGCTCAGCGGCGTCAACGAGGAGCAGGAGATTGTCGCCCCGGCCAACGCCAAGCCGCTCGAAGGCCTGTTCGAGGAGCTCGGGGTCAACCCGCTCGAACTGCTGGAAGGCGCCAGCAGCGGCGAAGGCCTCGGCGACCTGCTCGAAGGCCTCGCCGGCGATGACGCCGGCTCCGGCTCCGGCGGTTCCTCGTCCGGCGGCTCGGAAAGCTCCGGCGGCAGCCAGCGGGCCTACCTGGAATGCCTGGAGGGGGCGGATACGCCCGCGGACCTGCAGAAGTGCGCGGGCCTGGTCCGGTAGGGCGGCCGCGGCTGGACGCAGCCTTCCTGCGTACGCCGCTGGGCTGGCCCTACCTGCTGACGCCGCTGATCCCGATCGCGGTGGTGCTGGAGATCGTCGGCGCCACCGCGACGGTCGTCTTCGCCGCCTCGGCGCTCGGGATCATTCCCACGGCGGCGCTGATGGGTCGCGCCACCGAGGAGCTGGCGGCCCGCTCGGGGCCCGGCATCGGCGGCCTGCTCAACGTCACCTTCGGCAACGCGCCGGAGCTGATCATCGCCCTCTTCGCGCTCGGCCAGGGGCTGCAGGAGGTGGTCAAGGCCTCGATCGTCGGCTCGATCATCGGCAACATCCTCCTGGTCCTCGGCGCGGCGATGCTGGCGGGCGGCATCGGTCGCGACAAACAGACCTTCAGCCGCACCAGCGCCAGCATCCAGACCTCGATGCTGATGCTGGCCGCGGCGGCCCTGGTCATGCCGGCGATCTTCGAGCTGGTCGAGGGCAAGGGCCTGCCCGCCCCCGGCGCCGAGGCGATCCACTACGGCGGCACCGTCGAGCACCTCTCGCTGGCGGTCGCGATCGTCCTCATCGCCACCTACGTGATCGGCCTCTTCTTCTCGCTGAAAACCCACCGCGACCTCTTCAACCCCGAGTACGAGGACGAGGACACCTGGGGCTGGTCGACCCGAACCTCGGTGATCGCCCTGGCGGTCGCCGGCCTGCTGGTCGGGGTGATGTCCGAGGTGCTGGTGGGCTCGATCACCGAGGCCTCGCACTCGATCGGCCTCTCCGAGTTCTTCATCGGCGTGATCGTCGTCGCGATCGTCGGCAACGCCGCCGAGCACTGGGTCGCCGTCCTGGTCGCGATGAAAAACAAGATGGACCTGGCGGTCAACATTGCGGTCGGCTCCAGCGGCCAGGTCGCCCTCTTCGTAGCCCCGGTGTTGGTGCTCGCCTCCTTCTTCATCGGCCCCTATCCGCTGGCCCTGGTCTTCAACGGCTTCGAGCTGGGGGCGATCCTGCTGGCGATCCTGATCGCCAACCAGGTCACCCAGGACGGAGAGTCGAACTGGTTTGAGGGAGTGCAGCTGTTGGCGGTCTACTTCGTGTTTGGGTTGGCGTTCTATTTCGCCTAGGTCAGGCGAGTAGCCTGCCGCGATGGAAGTAGTCCTCCTGATCTTCAGCTTTGCCGTGGTTCTGGCCGGGGCGTTGCTGTTTACGAACGCGGTGGAGTGGGCGGGGCACAAGCTGGAGCTGGGGGAGGGGGCCGTGGGCAGTCTGCTCGCGGCGGTTGGGACGGCGATGCCGGAGACGTTGATCGCGATCGTCGCGCTGCTCAGCGTCAACGAGGGCTCCGAAGACGTCGCGATCGGGGCGATCGTCGGCGCCCCGTTCCTGCTGGCGACGCTGGCGATGGGGTTGGTCGGCCTCTTCGCCTACCTCTACCGCGACAAACGCGAGCAGGGGGTGCGGCTGGACGTCCACAGGCCGACGTTGGAGCGCGATCTGATCTTCTTCCTCGTCCTCTTCGCGCTCGCGGGCCTGCTCTCCTGGGGGCCGCCGGCGCCGGTCCGGATCGTGGTCGGAGTCGGCTTCCTGGTCGCCTATGTCTTCTATATCCGGCTGACCCTGCGAGGGGGCGGCGAGGTGCAGGGCGAGGAGACGCTCAATCCACTGATCTTCGAGCGCCGCGGCGAGCGCCGCGAAGACCCCTCGCTGGTCCTCTGCGTGATCCAGCTGCTGGTCGGCCTGGGAGCGATGGTCGCCGGCGCCCACCTCTTCGTCGAGGAGCTGCTCCACATCGCCGACAGCATCGGGGTCGAGGCTCTGGTGCTGGCGCTGATCCTGGCACCGCTGGCGACCGAGCTGCCGGAGAAGGTCAACAGCTTCTTTTGGGTGCGGGAAGGCAAGGACGCCCTCGCCCTCGGCAACATCACCGGGGCGATGGTCTTCCAGTCGATGATCCCGGTCGGGATCGGGCTGATCTTCACCGACTGGGACCTGAGCGGGAACGCGGTGCTCTCGATCGGCCTCGGCGTCGCCGGCGGCCTGCTGGCTTACGAGAGCCTGCATCTGGCGCGCCGCTTCAAACTCCCCGCCGTGATCGGCTGGTTCATCCTCTACGCCAGCTTCATCGTCGTTGTGGCTGCAGGCGCTTGAGAGCTTTCAGCACAAGCGCGTCGTGCTTTTTGGGCTGGACCTTGGAGAAGACCCTGGCGATCTTGCCGTCGGAATCGACGATGAAGGTCGAGCGCAGCATCCCCATGTACTTCTTGCCGTACATCGACTTCTCGCCCCAGGCGCCCCAGGCGTCGGCGACGGCGTGGTCGGCGTCCCCGAGCAGGGTGAAGCCGAGGCCGTGCTTGCCGTCGAACTTCTTCAGCGCCGCCGGCTCGTCCGGGGAGATCCCGATCACGCGGGCGCCGGCGGCCGCGTACTCCTCACCGCGATCGCGGATGCCGCAGGCCTGGGTGGTGCAGCCGGGGGTGTCGGCCCGCGGATAGAAGTAGACGACGACCGTCTCGCCGCGCAGGTCAGACAGCCGCACCTCGTTGCCGTCCTGATCGGGCAGCGCGAAGTCGGGCGCCGCGTCCCCCTCGGCCAGCATCAATCCTCGCGCCCGGGCTCCTGGCCGTCCTCGTCCCCGTCGAGCTCCTCGTCGCCCTGTTCGAGCGCGGTTTCGGAGACCGATCCGGCCGAGCCGGGGTGGTAGTGGGTCTGGAAGGCCTCGAGGACGCGGTCGCGGCCGTCCTCGTCGATTGGGATCTCCTCGGAGATCCGCACCCAGTCGGCCCCCTCGTAGGCCTCCATGTTGAAGACCTCCTGGTCGATCGAGGCGGAGTCGTCGACGATCACGACCACCTCGGTCTGGGGGTTGAAGTAGGTGCCGGGCTGCACCAGCAGCTCCTCGACCTCGTAGAGATTCTCCTCCGCGCCCGCCATCAGGGCGATCCTACGAAATCTGCCAGCTGGCGCTCGGTCTCGGCCTCGACGTCGAGCGGCTCCAGCCCTTTGCGCATGCGCCGTTCGTTGCGGGTGACGACCAGCTGGCGAACCTCGGCTCGCAGCGCGGCGTCCTGGCGAGCGCCGGCGCTGGGCTCCTTGGCCGGGGCGAGCAGGCGGCGCGCCTCCGCCTCGACGTCGAGCGGCGCCTCGCCCCGCCGCGCCCGCCGCTCGGACCTCGCCTTCAGCATCTGACGCACCTCGGCGGCCTGGATGGCGGGGTCGACCGCTACGGCCGGTTGACCCAGATAGCGGCCGACCGGAGGCAACTGCTGCTCGATTGCGAAGGGGCCACCGCCGATCGTGTCCCAGCCACCGCCGACGCGCCGCAGCAGCAGACCCACCGCCGGCGCCGCGATACCGGTGAACAGCAGCACGATCGCGCACTGCCCCGTGGGTGAGATCGCGAACGGCAGATCCACGACTACAAGGGTAAACGGCCCATGGGGGTGGGGTCATTCGCTAACCTTCGGGCTGGTTGACTGACCAGTCAATCGGCGGAACGCTCGCCCCGGTGGCGGCGCTCCAGAACAGACTTGACGCACTGACGAAAAGGAGCTCCACCGGTGGTTGACTTCACCCTGACCGACGAACAGAAGGACCTGCGCGAGCTGGCTCGCAGCTTTGCCGAGAAAGACATGCGCCCGGTTGCCTGGGAGTACGACGTCGACGGCACCTGGCCGCAGGACGTCATCGACAAGGCCTGGGAGGTCGGGTTGATGAACACCCACGTGCCCGAGGCCTACGGCGGCCCCGGCCTCGACTACCTCTCCGGCTGCCTGATCGAGGAGGAGGTCGGTTGGGGCTGTTCCGGCATCGGCACCTCGCTGATGGCCAACGGCCTCGCCTCCGCCCCGATCACGCTCGGCGGTTCCGAGGAGACGAAGAAGAAGTACCTGGGGATGCTGACCGAAGCCCCCAAGCTCGCCTCCTTCTGCCTGACCGAGCCGGACGCCGGCTCCGACGTCAGCGGCATGAAGACCAAGGCCGTGAAGAAGGGCGACAAGTACGTCATCAGCGGCTCCAAGTGCTTCATCACCAACGGCACCTACGCCGACTACTTCACGGTGTTCGCCAAGACCGACCCCGAGGCCGGTCACCGCGGGATCAGCGCCTTCGTCGTCGACGCCGACCTCCCCGGGGTCAGCGTCGACAAGAAGGAGGACAAGATGGGCCAGCGGGCCTCCAACACCGCGACCATCTCCTTCGACGAAGTCGAGATCCCGGCCGAGAACCTGCTGGCCGAGGAAAACAAGGGGTTCAAGCTGGCGATGATGACCCTCGACCGCACCCGTCCCGGCGTCTCCGCGATGGCGGTCGGCATCGGCCGCGCGGCGCTTGAGTACGCCGCCGACTACTCCAAAGAAAGGGTCCAGTTCGGGGTCCCGATCGCGATGCACCAGGCGATCCAGTTCATGATCGCCGACATGGCGACCAAGGTCGAAGCCGGCCGCCTGCTGGTCTGGAACTCTGCTTTCCTGCTTGACCAGGGGATCCGCAACAGCCGCGTCTCCTCGATGGCCAAGCGCTTCGCCGCCGACTCGGCGATGGAGATCACCACCGACGCCGTCCAGGTCTACGGCGGCTACGGCTTCATCAAGGAGTACCCGGTCGAGAAACTGATGCGCGACGCCAAGATCATGCAGCTCTACGAGGGGACCAGCCAGATCCAGCGCCTGGTCATCGCCAAAGAAGTGCTGCTGCCGCGCCAGGCCGAGGACGCCCCGGCGCCGGATGCCAAGGCGCAGGCCTCCGAGCAGAGCCAGGCCGAGCAGGCAGCCGCTACGGTCTAGCGAATGGACGCCCCCGAACGCGCCGCTGTAGGAAAGGCGGCGCGTTCGGAGGTGCGTCGCTCCTCCCACGCCAAGTGGGAGCCCGCCGAGGGTCGGGCCGATCCGGTCGCGATCCTCGAGCGCCAGGCCCGCTCGCGGGTTCCGGAGCTGGTGCCGATCCGCTACGGGCGGATGTCGGTCTCGCCCTTCGCCTTTTTCCGCGGCGCCGCCGCGGTGATGGCCGCCGATCTGGCGACGACTCCGGTTTCCGGCCTGCGCGTGCAGGTCTGCGGCGACGCCCACCTCTCCAACTTCGGCGCCTTCGCGGCCCCCGACCGCCGCCTCGTCTTCGACCTCAACGACTTCGACGAGTCCTTGCCGGGCCCCTGGGAGTGGGACGTCAAGCGGCTCGCCGCCAGCTTCGCGATCGCCGGCCGCGAAAACGGGTTCAAGCGCAAGGAACGGGTCGCGGCGACGCGGACCGCCGTCCGCGCGTACCGGGAGGCGATGCGAGCCTTTGCCGGCCAGAGCAACCTCGAGGTCTGGTACGCCCGCTTCGACGTCGAGGCGGCGCTGGGGGAGGTCGAGGAGGAGGATCCGACGGAGGTCAAACGGGTTCGCAAGGGGGTTGCGAAGGCGCGTTCGAAGGACAGCCTCAGGGCGCTGGCGAAGTTGGCGGAGGTGGTCGACGGGGAGCCGCGAATCCGCAGCGAACCGCCGCTGCTGGTGCCGGCCGAGGAGCTCGTGGCCGACAGCGAGGGGCACGACCTGAATGAGCTGCTGAGCGGGGTCCTCGAGGCCTACCGGGCCAGCCTGCCGGCTGACCGCCAGCACCTGCTCGACGGCTATCGGATGCGCCACATCGCCCGCAAGGTGGTCGGGGTGGGGAGCGTCGGCACCCGCGCCTGGGTGATCCTGCTGACCGGCGCCGACGACAGCGACCCACTGTTCCTGCAGGCGAAGGAGGCCGAGGCCTCGGTGCTCGAGCCCTACGCGGGCGCCAGCCGTTACAAGAACCACGGCCGGCGGGTGGTCGAGGGCCAGCGGCTGATGCAGGCGGCCAGCGACATCTTCCTCGGCTGGTGCCCCGCCGTCGGCCTCGACGGGCGGGAGCGCGATTTCTACGTTCGTCAGCTCTGGGATTGGAAGCGCTCGGCCGAGATCGAGCGCCTCACCCCGCGCGGGCTCGAGATCTACGCGCAGATGTGTGGCGAGACCCTGGCCCGGGCCCACGCCCGCTCCGGCGACCGCATCGCGATCGCCTCCTACCTCGGCGCCAGCGATGCCTTCGATCGGGCGATCGCCGATTTTGCCGAGGCCTACGCTGACCAGAGCGAGCGCGACCACGCGGCGCTGCTTGTGGCGATCGACGCCGGCCGGATCGAAGCGCAGGAAATCTGAGCGTGGCCCGCAAGGCAGGCGCCGGCGCGGCCGGCCTGATTCTGATGACGCTCTGCGTCGGGCAGTTCCTGATGATGCTCGACAGCTCGGTGATGAACGTCTCGATCGCCACCGTCGCCAAGGACGTCGACACGACCGTGACCGGGATCCAGACCGCGATCACCCTCTACACGCTGGTGATGGCCTCGTTCATGATCACCGGCGGCAAGATCGGCCAGATCATCGGCCGCAAGCGCGCCTTCGCGATCGGCTGCGTGATCTACGGCTGTGGCTCGCTGACCACCGCGCTGGCGCCCAGCCTGCCGGTGCTGCTGATCGGGTGGTCCGGCCTGGAGGGCATCGGCGCGGCCCTGATCCTGCCCGCGATCGTCGCCCTGGTCGCATCCAACTTCGGCCCCGCCGAAAGGCCCCGCGCCTACGGCCTGGTCACCGCGGCGGCGGCGGTCGCGGTCGCGGTCGGTCCGATCGTCGGCGGCTTCTTCACCACCTATCTCTCCTGGCGCTACGTGTTCGCCGGCGAGGTCCTGCTCGTGGGCGCGATCCTCATCCTCGCCCGCCGCATCGAGGCCGGGGAGCCGGAGCGGAAGGTGAAGCTGGACCTGGTCGGGACCGCGCTCTCGGCCCTCGGCCTCGGCTTGATCGTGCTCGGCGTCCTGCGCTCGGGGACCTGGGGCTTCGTCAAGGCCAAGCCCGACGCGCCGGAATGGCTGGGGCTCTCGCCGGTGGTCTGGATGCTCTTCGCCGGCGGCGCCGTCCTCTGGCTCTTCCTCGCCTGGGAGAACCGCCTGCTGGACCGGCAGCGTGAGCCGCTCGTCAATCCGGCGATCCTGCGGGTCTCGGCCCTGCGCGGGGGGCTCACCTCCTTCTTCTTCCAGTACTTCCTCCAGGGCGGGATGTTCTTCGCGATGCCGCTCTTCCTCTCGATCGCCCTCGGGCTCTCGGCGATCGAAACGGGAGTGCGCCTGCTGCCGCTCTCCTTCACGCTGATCCTCGCCGCGGCCGGGATCCCGAAACTGTTCCCCGACGTGTCGCCGCGCCGGGTCGTCCGCCTCGGCTTCGTCGGCATGTTCGCCGGGCTGGTGGTGATGGTCGGCGGGCTCGAGGTCGGGGCCGGGGCGGAGATCGTGACCTGGCCGCTGCTCCTGGCCGGCCTCGGGATGGGAGCGCTCGCCTCCCAGCTCGGCAGCGTCACCGTCTCCTCGGTCCCCGACGAGCAGAGCGGTGAGGTCGGCGGCCTGCAGAACACGATCACCAACCTCGGCATCTCGGTCGGCACGGCGCTGACCGGGGCGATCATCATCGCCGCCCTCAGCTCGTCCTTCCTCACCGGGGTCGAGGAAAACCCGCGGGTGCCCGCGCCGACCAAGGCGAGGGCCTCCACCGAGCTGTCCGGGGGCATCCCCTTCCTCTCCAACGACGAACTGGAAGTCGCGCTCGACGAAGCCCGGGTCTCGCCGCGGGCCACCGACGAGATCGTCGAGGAAAACGAAGACGCGCGCCTGGTCGGATTGCGTACCGCCCTCGCGGTTCTAGCCCTCTTCGCCCTGGTCGGGCTCTTCTTCACCGGCCGGATCCCGACCAGGCAGCCGTCCGCGGCGGCGGAGCCCGCGGCGGCGACCTGAGAGGGCTAGCTGGCGACGCCGGCTCTGGCGTGCTGCCGGGCCGCCTTCTGGCGCGCGGTTTTGTCCAGCACCAGCTTGCGCAGCCGCACCGACTCGGGCGTCACTTCGACGCACTCGTCGTCGCGCAGGAACTCCAGCGAGTTCTCCAGCGAAAGGCGGGTCGCTGGCGTGAGGCGGACCAGCAGGTCGGCGCTGGCGGCGCGCACGTTGGTCTGGTGCTTTTCCTTTACCGCGTTGACGTCGAGGTCCTCCGAGCGGGCGTTCTCGCCGACGATCATGCCCTCGTAGACGTCCTCGCCGGGGCCGATGAAGAGGGTGCCGCGGTCCTGCAGGTTGAAGAGGGCGAAGCTGGCGGTTTTGCCCTTGCGGTCGGCTACGAGGGCGCCGCTCTGGCGGGTGCGTAGCTCGCCGGCCCAGGGCTCCCAGCGGTCGAAGACGTGGTGGAGGATGCCGGTGCCGCGGGTCTCGGTGAGGAACTCGGTGCGGAAGCCGATCAGCCCCCGCGCCGGGACCAGGTACTCCATCCGCACCCAACCGGTCGAGTGGTTGACCATCTGCTCGAGGCGGCCCTTGCGGCCGGCCAGCAGCTGGGTGACGGCGCCGACGTGCTCCTCGGGGACGTCGATCGCCAGCCGCTCGACCGGCTCGTGCACCTTGCCGTCGAGCTCGCGGGTGAGGACGCGGGGCTGGCCGGCGGTCAGCTCGAAGCCTTCCCGTCGCATCAGCTCCAGCAGCACGACCAGCTGCAGCTCGCCGCGTCCCTGCACCTCCCAGGCGTCGGGGCGCTCGGTGTCGAGGACGCGGATCGAGACGTTGCCGATCAGCTCGGCGTCGAGGCGGTCGCGGACCTGCCTCGCGGTCAGCTTGGTGCCCTCTTTGCCGGCCAGCGGCGAGGTGTTGATCCCGAGCACGATCGAGAGCGAGGGCTCGTCGACGGTGATCACGGGCAGCGGCCGTGGGTCCCCGGGGTCGGCCAGGGTCTCGCCGATCGTCACCTCTTCCAGGCCGGCGACGGCGATCAGTTCGCCTGGTCCCGCTTCCTGGGCGGGAACCCGCTCCAGCGCCTCGGTCACGTAGAGCTCGGAGACGGTCGCGCGGGCGACCGTGCCGTCGGCCTTGCACCAGGCGATCTGCTGGCCGGAGCGGATCGTCCCGTTGCGGACCCGGCAGAGCGCCAGGCGGCCGACGTAGGGCGAGGCGTCGAGGTTGGTGACGTGCGCCTGCAGCGGGTGCTCGGGCTCGTAGACCGGGGCGGGGATGCGCTCCAGCATCAGGTCGAGCAGGGGGGAGAGGTCTGATCCCTCGACCCCCTCCTCCAACGCCGCCCAGCCGGCCTTGGCGTTGGTGTAGACGATCGGGAAGTCGATCTGCTCGGAGTCGGCGTCGAGGTCCATGAACAGCTCGTAGACCTCGTCGACGACCTCGGCGATGCGGGCGTCGGGGCGGTCGACCTTGTTGACGACGAGGATCACCGGCAGCTTCGCCTCCAGCGCCTTACGCAGGACGAAGCGCGTCTGCGGCAGCGGGCCCTCGGAGGCGTCGACCAGCAGCAGTACCCCGTCGACCATGGTCAGCGCCCGCTCGACCTCGCCGCCGAAGTCGGCGTGGCCGGGGGTGTCGACGATGTTGAACTTGACGTCGCCGCGATTGACCGCCGTGTTCTTGGCGAGGATCGTGATCCCCTTCTCCTTCTCCAGGTCCATCGAGTCCATCACCCGCTCGGCGACGTCCTGGCCCTTGCGGAAGGTGCCGGTTTGCCACAGCATCGCGTCGACCAGCGTCGTCTTCCCGTGGTCGACGTGCGCGATGATCGCGATATTCCTCAGGTCGTCTCGTGTGGCGGTCATTGGATTCCGGAGAGTAGGGGACTGGGTCGCGGGGGCAATCGGCCCCCAGCAAGACGAAGCCCGCCAATTGGCGGGCTTCGCAACTGCTTAAGCGTGGTGCGCGACTACGAAGTCTGCTGGACGCTCGCGGCGGCCGGGCCCTTGGGGCCTTCTTCGGACTCGTAACTCACTTTGGAGCCCTCGGTCAGGGACTTGAAGCCCTCGCCGAGGATGGCGCTGTGATGAACGAAGACGTCCTTCGAGCCGTCGTCGGGCGTAATGAACCCGTAGCCCTTGTCGTCGCTGAACCACTTGACAGTTCCAGTAGGCATGCTTGCCTCCACGTAGTGTGCTGCGAACGCGGAGCATGCTATGAGCAACGACGCGAGCGCTAAACACAAACTTTGCCGGTCTTTACCGGCCCTAACAGGGGGGACCGTAGCAGGATCGACGGCTTCGGCGCCGCAAATTCGGCTCCCTGCGCGTCCGGGTCTCGATCTAGCGTGACGGCGTGCGCTTCCTGGAGAGCATCGACCGCGACGCGATCGGCGGGCTGCTGCAGCGCGACGAGTACTTCTGGCTTGACCTGACCGATCCGGGCGCCGACGAGGTCGCGGCGCTGGGCGATGTCTTCTCCTTTCACCCGCTTGCCCTTGAGGACATGGTCAAGCGCGGGCAGCGGCCCAAGCTCGAGGACTTCGGCGACTACATGTTTCTCGTCTACTACGCCGCCGCCGCCGGGGATGACGGCGAGCTCGAGCTGGAAGAGGTGCACGCCTTCCTCAGCGGCGGCTACATCGTCACCTCCCACCTGCACCGCTGCACGTCGCTGGAGGAAGCGCGGCAGCGGTTCGACGCGCAGACGCCGCGCTCGGAGCAGTTCGTCGTCTACCGGATCCTCGACGGCCTCACCGACTCGTTCTTCCCGATCCTCGAGCGGCTCGACGAGCGCCTGGAAGAGCTCGACGCGGAGATCTTCGCGCGGCCGTCGTCGCAGCAGCTGGAGGAGATAACCGAGCTTCGCCGTGAGCTGGTGACGCTGCGAAGGGTCGTCACCCCGCAGCGCGATCTGCTCGCCCGCGGGATCGACGACATCCTCGAAATTCCCGGCCTCGAAGCCGACTCGCGCAACTACTTTCGCGACGTCTACGATCACGCGATCCGGATTTCCGACCAGATCGACTCCTACCGCGACCTGCTGGCCGGCTCACGCGACGCCTACCTCTCGCTCGTCTCCAATCGCCTCAACCAGATCACCAAGCAGCTGACCGTCGTCGCGACGATCTTCCTGCCGCTCTCCTTCATCGTCGGCTTCTTCGGCCAGAACTTCCGCTGGCTGGTCGTCCACGTCGACACCGCCGTGGCCTTTTTCGCGCTCGGGATCGGCAGCCTGGTGCTGTCGGTGATCGGGTTGTTCGTCTGGTTCCGCCGAGGCTCCTACATTTGAGCGCTCGGGACCCGTCGCGACGGTGTTTCAAGGGCATCCTCCGCCGTGTCGATAACCCGCTCCAGATGACTCCCGGCCTCAGCCCGCACCGGCGCCTGGCGCGGCGATCGTCACTGGTCGCGCTGCTCCTCGCCGCCGCCCTGGCGCCGGCCTCGGCGCTGGCGAGCTCCTCGCCACCGTCGTCCCCCGATCTCTCGGCGCGACTCGCCGAGCTCGCCCGGCCCGCCGTTCGCTCAGCCTCACGGGCCGAACAGGCAGCGCGCCTCAGCCTTGCCGTCAGCGGTCCCGGCAGCCTTCTGCGCGCCGGCGGCCGCGTCCTCGTCGACGTGCGCTTCGAAGGCGCCGCCGCGGCCGCCGCCGGCTCCCTGCGCGCGGCCGGGGCCGAAATCGTCCAGGTCAGCCGCCGCTACGAGGTGGCGACGGTCGCGGTCCGCCCGGAGGATCTGCCCGAGATCGGCGCTCTGAGCCGGGTCAGCGGCGTCACCGAGTTGCTGAAGCCGTTGGTCCGCGGCGTCGACTGCGGCGGCGCGGTTAGGTCGGAGGGCGATTCGCAGCTGAACGCCGCCAGCGCCCGCCAGGGCTTCGCGGTCGACGGCAGCGGCGTCACCATCGGCATCCTCTCCGACTCCTTCGACCGCGATGCCGGTGCGGCGACCCACGCGGTTGGGGACGTCGTCAGCGGCGACCTGCCCGGTCCGGCGAGCCCCTGCGGCTCGACGGCCGCCGTCAACGTCCTCGACGACAGCGAAGCCGCGGGGTCCGACGAGGGGAGGGCGATGGCGCAGATCGTCCACGATCTCGCCCCCGGGGCCGCGATCGACTTCGCCGGGGCCTTTGGCGGCGAACTCGCCTTCGCGGCCAACATCAGGGCGCTAGCCGCCGCTGGGGCCCGGGTGATCGCCGACGACGTCACCTATCTCGCGGAGCCCTTCTTCCAGGACGGGCCGGTGGCGGTCGCGGTCAACGAAGTCGCCGGTGCCGGCGTCTCCTACTTCTCCGCGGCCGGCAACGACAACCTGATCGACGCGGGGGGCCGTGACGTCGGCTCCTGGGAGGCACCGCAATTTCGCACCGCGAGCTCCTGCCCGCCGGCGCTGGCATTGGCCGTTACGGTGACCGACTGCGTGGACTTCGACCCCGGCGCCGGCGACGACAGCGGCTTCGGGATCACGGTCGCCAAAGGGGCGACGCTGACCGTCGACCTGCAGTGGGCGCAGCCCTGGAACGGGGTTACCACCGACCTCGACGCCTTCCTGCTCGACTCGACGGGCAAACCGCTGACGGTCGAACAGGGCGGGAAAAAATTCCTCGTCGCGGGGGTCGAGGACAACATCGCCACCCAGCGCCCGGTCGAGGTCCTCCAGTGGGAAAACAAAACCAGCGCCACCGTTGGCGTCCAGCTTGCGATCGACAACTGCTTCGGGCCCGCCTGCAACGAAGGCGCCAATGGCGCCACGCCGCGGCTGAAGTTCGCGCTGCTCCAGAACGGCAGTGGCGTGACCGCGGTCGAGTACCCGGAGTCGGCCGGCGGCGACGTCGTCGGGCCCACCGTGTTCGGCCATGCCGGAGCCGTCGGCGCAATCGCCGCCGGGGCCGTTCCCTACAACGGCGGCGACGCGCCCGAGCGCTACTCCTCGCGCGGCCCCGTCACCCATTACTTCGGACCGGTGACCGGCAGCGCGCCCGCCGCGGCCATCCCGGCGCAGACGATCTCCAAGCCCGACCTGGCGGCCACCGATTGCGGCGTCACGACCTTCTTCTTCCAGCCGAACCCGAGCTCGCCCGCGCCCTTCCGTTTCTGCGGCACCTCCGCCGCCGCGCCGCACGCGGCGGCGGTCGCCGCCCTGGTGCGCCAGGCCAACCCCGGCATCTCCGCCGCCCAGCTGCGAGACGACCTGACCGCCACCGCCCGTCCGGTCGGCGCCTTCGGCCCGGAAGCCGTCGGGGCGGGGCTGGTCGACGCCTACGGGGCGGTTGCGGCGCTGGCACTGCCGCCGGCGGTCGCGATCACCAAGCCGCCGCCGCCGCTCAGTCGCAACCGCTGGCCGGCGATCGAGTTCAGCGCCAGCCGCCCGGTGGCCTTCAGCTGCGAAGTCGACGGCGCCGCCGCCCAGCCCTGCGCCTCGCCGTTCGGCGTCCCGGCGGCGCTCGGCGACGGCGGGCACTGGATCGCGGTCAGGGGCGTGGACCAGGCCGGGCGCAGCGGCAGCAGCAGCGTCGCCTTCTCGATCGACACCCGCGCGCCCCGCACGAAGATCGTCAAGCACCCGCCGAAGCTGGTGCGCACCGTTCGCCCCCGGATTCGCGAGGCTTTCCGCTTCCGTTCCAACGAGGCGGAGGTCAGCTTCGCCTGCAAGGTCGACGGGGGCCCGCTGCGGCCCTGTGGGCGCCGGCTCTCACGCCGCTTCGGCGAGGGCCGCCACGTGCTCCGGGTGCGCGCCGGCGACCGTGCCGGCAACGTGGACCGGACCGCGGCCGTCTTCCGCTTTCGGGTCGAGCGGATCGGCGGCTAGCCCCTCGCGTCAGGCGGCTGGGCGATTGGCCTGGCGGCGCAGCACCCAGTGGCCGGCCGCCAGCAGCGCCAGCAGCGCCGCGGCGCTGCCGAAGACGAGCGGGTCGGTGAGCGAGAGGCCCTCGAGGCGGGTGCCGAAGTAAACCGAGAGGGCGGTGATCGGCAGGTAGCCGACCGCGGTCGTCCAGACGAAGCGCCAGAGCGGCACCCGGGCGGCGCCGGCGGCGTAGGAAACGAGGCTGAAGGGGAGAATCGGGATCAGCCGCATCGCCAGCAGCAGGGTGGCACCGCCGCGTTCGATCGAGGCCTCGATGCGCTCGAAGCGCTCCGCTCCCAGCCAGCGATCCAGCAGGGGCCGCGCCACCGAGCGCCCGATTGCGAAGCAGAGCAATCCGGAGAGGATCCAGCCGGTCATCGTCAGCAGCAGGGCGGGGAAGAAGCCGTAGACGAAGCCGGCCGCGGCGTCGACGATCTCGGCCGGGTAGAAGACGACGGTGTGGATCAGCGCCAGGCCGAGGATCAGCAGCGGCCCACCGACGCCGAGACTGTCGACCTGGCTTCGCACCTCGTCGCTGTCGCCCTGGATCGCGGCGGCGGCGGCCTCGCGCAACGGCGCTATCGCCAGCACCAGGAGGGCGAGCGCGGCGACCCCGGCAAGGGTGATGCCGATCTCCGCCAGCGGCACTCGCGGCTTGGCTCTTCCCTCCACGGCAGCAGTATCCCCAGCCGCCGCCCGTGGCCGTCCGAGCCCGGTTCAGCCGCGCAGCCGGTCGGCCAGGCTGGAGTGGCGGCCGCCGCTGTCGTCGCGCCGCACCGCGATCCCCAGCGCCGCCGGGTCGCCGACCAGCACGCAGCTGTTGCGGGCGCGGGTGATCGCCGTGTAGAGCAGGGGCCGGGTCAGCATCCGCGAGTGCGAGCGGTGGCAGACGCCGACCACGACCGGGACCTCGCAGCCCTGGGCCTTGTGAACCGAGATCGCGTAGGCGAGCCGCAGCGTCGCCGTCTCGCCGTAGGGGATCACCAGGCTGCCGCCGTCGTCGGTGTCGACGGCGATCGCCTCTTCGTCGGGGTCGTCGGCGCGGAGGAAGACGATCGAGCCGTTCATCAGCCCCAGCTCGTGCGAGTTGCGGGTCTGGATCAGGCGGTCGCCGATCCGGAAGCGGTCGCTGAGGGCGCGCGCGCCATCCGGATTGAGGCGGGCCTGGAGGCGCTGGTTGAGGGCGTCGATCCCGACCGGCCCTTTGTACATCGGCGCCAGCACCTGGACCTCGCGGATCGGGTCGACCGCGAAGCGCTTCGGCGCCCGCTCGGCGACGACCTCGACCACCGTCTCGAGCGCCCGCTCGGGGCTGGGCCGGTCGATGAAGAAGAAGTCGTGGTCCTGGTCGGCTTCCGGCTCCAGGTGGGGTGGGCGCCCCTGGTTGATCTCGTGGGCGGCGGTGGTGATCATCGAACGCGCCGCCTGGCGGAAGATCTGGCTGAGCCGCACCACCGGCGCCGCGCCGGAGGCGATCAGATCCTCGAACGGCTTGCCGGCGCCGATCGGAGGCAGCTGGTCGGCGTCGCCGACGAGGACCACGTGGGTGGTCTCGGCGATCCCGGCGAGCAGCACCTCGGCCAGACGCAGGTTGAGCATCGAGGACTCGTCGACGATCACCAGGTCCACGGGCAGCGGCCGGCCCGGCCTGAACGCGGCCTCGCGGCCCGGCATCCACTCCAGCAGGCGGTGGATCGTCTGCGCCTCGTGGCCGGTCGCTTCCTCAAGCCGCCGGGCGGCACGCCCGGTCGGGGCGCAGAGGGCGATCGTCGCATTGGCCGCTTCCGCCTCGGCGACGATCTCCCGGGTGCAGACGGTCTTGCCGACGCCGGGGCCGCCGGTGAGGACCGAGACCCGCGCCGCGAACGCTCCCCTGACCGCCGCCCACTGCTCGTCGGTGAGGTTCTCGCGCGGGATTTCGCCGGGGTCGTGGTCGAGGTGGGGAGGGGCCTGCGTGCGAGCGCGCAGCGTCGCCGCGACCGCGATCTCGCTGGCGTGCGTCAGCTCGCGATAGACCCGGTCCTCCTCGACCAGCAGCCCCCGTGCTTCGACCAGCACGTCGGGATCGGGGGCGAGCCCGATCAACCGCGCGGTGGCGCGGGCGAGCTCGTCGAGGGGGAGGAAGCTGTTGCCCTGCTGCTCGGCCTCGCCGAGGGCGAAGACGGCAGCGGCCTGGGCACGGCGGCTGGACTCGGGCGGCACGTCGGCGGCGAGGGCGATCCGGTCGGCGCGGGCGAAGCCGACGCCTGCGACCTCGGTCAGGCGATAGGGGTCCTCGTGCAGGACGGTCATCGAGTGCTCGCCGTAGCGGGCGTGGATCGGCGCCGCCAGATGCGCCAGCCCGTGCGGCGCCAGCTGCACGTGGAGATCGCGAACGGCGCGGCTGGCGTGCCAGGATTCCGCCGCCGCTGCCGCCTGGTTTTCACTGACGCCGCGCAGCGCCCGGAAGACGCCCTGCGGATCGGCCGCGATCGCCGCCAGCACCCCCTCGCCGTGCTCGTCGACCAGCCGCTCGGCCCGGGCCGGCCCGATGTGGCGCAGCGAGGTGAGGTAGGCGACCTGGCCCTCGCGGTCGGCGGGGTCGAGCGGCAGCGCTCCCTGCGCGCGCAGCTGGCGGCCGTAGCGGTTGTGGGTCTGCCACTCGCCGCTGACTTCGGCGCGGTCGCCGAGGCCGAGGTGGGCGACCGGGCCGACCAGGGCGAAGCCGTCGCCCGACCCGGTCTCCTGCACCTCCAGCACCGCATAGCCGTCGTCCTCGGCGCGGAAGATGACGCCGAGCACCTCGATCGTGCCGGTGTAGGCCGCCGCGTCAGCGTCGAACAGAGTGGCCGTGCCGTTCACTCCTCAAAGCTAGCCGCCCGCGAGGCGGGAGCCGCCGAGCGCTGGGCCGCAAATAGCATGGTTGTGTGAGCGTCGCGACCGAGACCCTGCCCTATGTCGACGAGCACGCGGTCGAGGTGGGGGCAGGCAGGGAAGCGGCCTGGGAGGCGCTCCTGCGGGTGGTCGAGGCGTCGTTCTCCTCCAGCGCGGTTCCGCCGTTCGCCCGTCTCCTCGGTTGCGCCGAGAGCGCCGCGTCCGGCCCGCGCCCGCTGGCCGCGGGCTCGGCGCTACCCGGGTTCCGCGTCGCCGCCGCGGCGACGCCGACCGAGCTCGCCCTGGCCGGCAGCCATCGTTTCTCCCGCTACGCGCTGACCTTCCGCCTCGACGAACTCGACGGCGGGCGGACCCGCCTGCGGGCGGAGACCCGCGCCGAGTTCCCCGGCCTCAAGGGGGGCGTCTACCAGGCGCTGGTGATTCGGACTCGCATCCACGTCCTCGTAACCCGCCGCCTCCTCGCCGGGGCGAAGCACAATGCCGAGCGCCGCTAGGCCCGCCGCCGGGCTCTGCGACAGCTGCATCCACCAGCGGCTCGTGCCCAACACCCGTGGCTCGGTCTTCTCGCTCTGCGAGCGCTCGCGCGAGGACCCGGCCTTCCCGCGCTACCCGCCGCTGCCGGTGCTCAGGTGCCGGGGATTTGAGCCGGCTCCCGGTCCGCCGGCTCCCGAGCCGCGCCGATAGCGCCGCCGATCAGTCCGAGGCCGAAGACGAGCGCCGCGAGGCCGACCAGGGCGCCGAGAAAAGGGACCAGAGCGGCCACCCGGAGGATTGCCAGACCGACCAGGAAGGAGAGCATTCGCTCGCGTGGCGGCTTCAGGACCCGGCGCCCGAGCGCGTAGGCGGCGGTGACGTAGGCGACGGCGCCGAGCGGCAGCAGCGCGAGGCCGATTCCGAGCGCCAGCGGCAGGCCGAGGACGGTGATGGCGGCGACGAAGGCGGTGACCGGCAGGACGATCAGGATCGCGACGCCGATCGCGATCGTCGGCCCCAGCCGCTCCCGCGAGCGCGCCTGCAGGGCGTCGGCCGCCCGCGGCGCGATCAGCAGCAGCAGGCCGCCGAGCACCAGCATCGAGACGCTGATGGCGAGCCAGAAGAGGATGCCGCCGATCCAGGTGAAGAGACCGCCGAGGTCGGGCCAGTCCTGCTTGGTGACGTCCCCGTGGACGCGAGCGTCGAGCGCGACCTGGGGGTGCTCGTCGCCATAGCCGACGTCGCCCGTGACTTCGGCGCTCGGCAGCAGGCGGGCGGTGCCGCTGGCGGCGAAGAGGTCGCCGTCGACGGTTCCGGAGACCACGGCATCGCCGCTGAGCACGATGACGTCGCCGTCGACGCGCCCGGCGATCCGGGCGTCGCCGCTGGCGATGAAGACGCCGTCGACCGTTTCGCCGCGGGGCACGACGACGTCGCCGGAGACGACCACGACCGCGTCCCCCGACCTGTCGCCGGTGCTGGCTGCACCCGCCGCGGCGGGTGCGACGAGCGCAGCCAGGACCAGGAGCGCCGCTACGGACGAGAGGCTACGAAGCACATCGGCAGCCTATGGGACTATGCCGCGGCCATCGGGTCGGGCTCGCCCAGCTTGGTGATGTCCGGAGCCTGGTAGGGCTCGCCCGGGACTCCGCCGAGGACGACCACGCGGATCCCCTCCGGCCCCGGCCAGAGCTTGCGTTTGGTCTCCGGGCCGACCCGGGCGATGTGGTCGCCGTCGAGCGGGAAGCGCTCGCCGGCGATCTCGATCTCGCCGCCGCCCCGCATCACCAGGAAGACCTCCTCCTGATTGTCGTGGGCGTGGTCGTGTTCGGGGTAGTTCTCGTAATTGGGGGGCATGTCGATGATCTGCATGCCGAACGACTCGACCCCCAGCTCGGCCCGAGCGCGCTTGAAGGCGCCGCGGTAGATCGCCTCCATCTCGTCGATCTTCTTCACCTGACTGCTCATCACTCTCCTCCGATCTCGTGTTCCGACTGACTGCGTTTGTATCTAAGCATTTGAACGAACGTTCGTGCTTTTCGATAGCCTGGAACCGTGACGACGGCAACTCGGAAGAAGCCCGCCCGGCCAGCTCCGGCCGCTGAGCCGCGCAAGGGCGCTCAGACCCGCGCCGCGATCCTCGAGCGCGCGGTCGACCTCGCTTCGGCCGAGGGGCTGGGGGGGCTGACGATCGGCCGCCTCGCCGCCGACCTGCGGATGAGCAAGAGCGGCCTCTTCGCCCACTTCGGCTCCAAGCAGGAGCTGCAGCTGGCGACGATCGCCGCCGCCGCCGAGCGCTTCCGCGCAACCGTGATCGAGCCGGCGATGAGCGCGCCCGACGGGGCCCCGCGCCTGCTGGCGATGGGGGAGCGCTACCTGGACCACCTCGATTCCTACTCGGGAGGGTGCTTCTGGGGCGCGACCTCGGCCGAGTACGACGACCGCCCAGGCCCCGTCCGCGACGCGATCGCCGCCGCCCTCGACGCCTGGCTGGCGGAGCTGGAGCGCCAGGCGCGGATCGCCGGCGTGCGGCAGCCGGGGCGCTTCGCCTTCGAGCTCTACGCGGTGGTGATGGCGGCCAACTCCCGCTACCGCCTCAGCGGCGACTCCAAGGTCTTCGAGTACGCCCGCGAAGCCCTGCGGCGGCTCGAGGAGGAGCTGCCGGCGTGAGCGACGCCGCCGACTTCGTTGCCCGCTTCGCGACCTACTGGCGAGCGCCGACCCCGGCGGGCCTGGAGGCGGTCCTCGCTCCTGAGGTGCGCCTCGTGGCGCCGCTGACCCCGACCACCCATACTCGCGCCGAGGGCATCAGCGCCTTTGCCGCGCTCTTCGAGCTGATCGACGGGATGAGCGCCGAGGTCCACCGCTGGGGCGCCACCGCCGACGGCGTCCTGATCGAGTTCACGGTCTCCGGCAGGGCCGGCGGTGGGCCGATCTCCTGGCACGCGGTCGACCGCTTCGTCATCGGCGAGGACGGCCTCGCCACCGAACGGGTCTCCTACTTCGATTCTGCTCCGCTGGGCTTCACCTTGGCTCGCCGCCCCCGCTCCTGGCCAGCCTTCCTCCGCGCCAGGTTGCGCGGCTGAGCAATGCCGACCCTGAGCGGTCAAAGCCGGCCGGAGGCGTTGACTAGGGTTGCGACACCGCAATCGCCCGATCGAGGAGAGTGAACGTGGACGTCGGCATCGCACTCCCCAACGCCGTACCCAATGCCAGCGGGGCGCAGCTGATCGAGTGGGCCCGGCGTGCCGATGACAGGGGCTTCTCCTGCCTGGGGACGATCGATCGCGTCGCTTACCAGAACTACGAGCCGCTGAGCGCGCTCGCCGCGGCGGCGGCAGTGACGGAGCGGATCGGCCTCTGCACCTCGGTCCTGCTCGGTCCCCTGCGGGCCAATCCGGTCGTGCTGGCGAAGCAGGCGTTGAGCGTGCAGGCGCTCTCCGGCGGCCGCCTGACCCTGGGCATCGGCCTCGGCGGTCGCGAGGACGACTACGAGGTCAGCGGCATCGACACCAAGGGCCGCGGTCGCCGGCTCGACTCGATGCTGGAGAAGATGCAGGAGGTATGGGCGGGCGACCTGGTCGGCCCCTCGCTCGAGGGCGCTCCCAGGATCGTGGTCGGCGGCGGGGTCGAGGCCTCCTTCGATCGCGCCGCGCGCTTCGGCGAGGGCTGGATCGCCGGCGGCTCTCCGCCGGACCAGTACGCCCCGATGGCGGCGAAGGCGAAGGAGGCGTGGTCACGGGCCGGTCGCGAGGGCGAGCCGCGGCTGATGGGCCTCGCCTATTTCGCCCTCGGCGCCAATGCCGAGGCCGACGCGAACGCCTACCTGAGCGACTACTACGCCTGGCTCGGCGAGGCGATCGCGGACTACATCGTCACCAGCACCGCCAAGGACGCCGAGACCGTCCGCCAGTACGTCGCCGCCTTCGCCGAGGCCGGCTGCGGCGAGTTGATCTTCTGCCCCTCCTCCAGCGATCCCGACCAGGTCGACCTGCTCGCCGACGCCCTCGCTGGCTGAGGAGGCCGCGGGGCCGATGCCCGACGACCTGCCGGTCCTGTTGTTCGCGACGCCGCCCGACCTCGAGCTCTGGCTGGAGGAGAACTTCGAGGCCGCGGACGGGATCTGGCTGAAGATCGCCAAGAAGGGGGCGCCGCAGCCGAGCGTCACCTACGCCGAGGCGCTGGAGCTGGCGCTCTGCTTCGGCTGGATCGACAGCCAGAAGCGCGGCCTCGACGAGACCCACTTCCTGCAGCGCTTCACGCCGCGGCGCCCGCGCGGCAGGTGGTCGCGGATCAATCGCGACAAGGCCGAGGCGCTGATCGCCGCCGGGGCGATGCGGCCGTCGGGGATGGCGGAGGTCGAGGCGGCCAAAGCGGACGGTCGCTGGGAGGCGGCCTACGAGGGCCAGCGCAAGGCCAAGGTCCCCGACGACCTGCGGCGCGAGCTCGACGCCAACGAGGCGGCCCGCGAGTTCTTCGCCACGCTCGACAGCGCCAACCGCTACGCGATCGTCTACCGGTTGAACGACGCCAAGAAGGCGGAGACCAGGGAGCGGCGGCTGCGCAAGTTCGTCGCCATGCTGGAGCGCGGCGAGAAGATCCACGGCTGACCCGCCGCTTGCGCGATTTCCCCCAGCATGGTGGGGAAAATCGCGCGCTCCGTACACTCGCCCCGTGGACCGCGACCTGCTCGACCGCACCCTCGCCGACGCCGGCGAACCCGCCTATCGCGCCGCCCAGGTGTGGGAGTGGGTCGCGCGCGGGGCCGGCTCATACGAGGAGATGACCAACCTGCCGGGGACGCTGCGAGACCGCCTCGACGCCGCGGTGCCGCTCTCGACGCTCGCGCTAGAGGCCGAGGCCAAGTCCGACGACGGCACCGTCAAGTCGCTCTTCCACACCGCCGACGGTCGCCCGATCGAGGCGGTGCTGATGCGCTACCGCGACGGCCGCCGCTCGGTCTGCGTCTCCTCGCAGTCGGGCTGTCCGCTGACCTGCAGCTTCTGCGCCACCGGCACGATGAAGTTCGGCCGCAACCTCAGCGCCGACGAGATCCTCGACCAGGCGCTGCACTTCCGCCGCCTCGAGGCGATCGACCACGTCGTCTTCATGGGCATGGGGGAGCCGACGATGAATATCGACGCCGTCCTGGCCGCCTGCGAGCGACTGCCCGACCTCGGCGTCACCCATCGCCGCACGGCGATCTCCACGGTCGGCTGGGTGCCGGGGATCGACCGCCTCGCCGAGTGCGAGCTCCCGATCAGCCTCGCCCTCTCCCTGCACGCGCCCAACGACGGCCTGCGCTCCCAGCTGATGCCGGTCAACGACCGCTACCCGTTGGCCGAGGTCCTGGCCGCCTGCGACCGTTACCGCGCCAGGCGCCGGCGCAAGGTCTTCGTCGAGTACGTGATGCTCGACGGCGTCAACGACCTGCCCGAGCACGCCCGGGAGCTCACGGCTCTGCTCGATCCCCGCGTCTACAAGGTCAACCTGATCCCCTACAACCCGACGGGCGCCTACGACGGCTCCTCGCCGGAGCGGATCGAGCGCTTCCGGGCGATCCTCGCCGAGCACCGTCTCACGGCCACCGTCCGCCTCACCCGTGGGCGCGACATCGACGCCGCCTGCGGACAGCTCGCCGCTTCCGCCACCGCATCTAGCTGAGACCGTCCGGTAGTTGAAAGTCCGCGATCGGGAAATTTGGCTGTACAGCCAATTATGATCCGCCCCCGATGGCGACTGTCGACACCGCATCTCCCGTGTCTCGGCCTCCGCCGATGTCCTCCAACCCGTTGCGGCGGGTTGCGGCGGACATCGTCGACGAGTGGCGGGGGCGAGGAAAGTTTCCGCCGGGCCCGACCGATTTCAGCGTCGCCCGCACCCATCGGATCGCCCACGATCCCCTGCCACTGCTGCTCGGCGCCTACGAAGAGTTCGGGCCGATCTTCAGCATGCGGCTGCTGCACACGCGGGTCGTCTTCATGCTCGGGCCGGAGGCGAACCACTTCATCACCGTCGGCCACCCCGAGAACTTCCACTGGCGCGAGTCCAGCTTCGGCGACCTGATCCCGCTGCTCGGCGACGGCCTGCTGACGATCGACGACGACTACCACGACCGCGCCCGGGCGATCATGATGCCCGCCTTCCACCGCGAGCAGATCGTCGCCGCGGTCGCCGCGATGGCGACGGAGGCCGAAGCGGCGATCGCCGGCCTGCCGCGCGGCGGAACCGCCGACGTCTACGACTGGATGCGCAACCTGGCGATGCGAATCGCGATGCGGGCCCTGCTCGGGCTCGACCCCGACCAGGCCGGCAGGGGCGCCGCGGCGGCCTGCCACTTCGAGCGCGCCCTCGGCTACTACGGGATCGACTTCCACCTGCGGCTGCTGCGCGGGCCCGGCTCCCCCTGGCGCAAGATGGTCGCATCGCGCGAGGTCCTCGATGAGATCGTCTTCGGCGAGATCGCCCGGCGCCGGACCGACCCGGACCCCTCCCGCCAGGACATCCTCAGCCTCCTGGTCGCGGCCCGCGGCGGCGGCGGCGAGGCCTTCAGCGACCAGGAGATCCGCGACCAGCTGATGACCCTGATGTTCGCCGGCCACGACACCTCCACCTCGACCCTGACCTTCATGCTGCTGGAACTCTCGCGCCATCCGCAGGTGCTGGCGCGACTGCACGAGGAGCAGGACCGGGTCCTGGGTGGAGCGATGCCCAGCGTCGATCAGCTCGAACGGGAGATGCCCTACCTCGAGATGGTCCTCGACGAGGTGTTGCGTCTCTACCCGCCAGCCTGGATTGGGCCGCGCCGCGCCGTGCGCGAGTTCGAGTTCGGCGGCTGCACGGTGCCTATGGACGCCTACGTCAACTACAGCTCCTGGGCCAGTCACCGGATTCCGGAGGTCTTCCCCGATCCAGAGGCCTTCATCCCCGAGCGCTTCGAGCGCGAGCGCAAGGCACAGCTGCCACGCGGCGCCTACGTTCCCTTCGGCGGCGGCCAGCGGATCTGCATCGGCAAGCGCTTCGGCCAGACCGAGGTGAAGCTGGTGGCGACGATGCTGCTGCAACGGCTGCGCCTCGACGCCCTGCCGGGCCGCTCGGTGACGATCCGCCAGATGCCGACGCTCTCGCCCAAGGGCGGGCTGCGGATGCGGGTCGCCGAGCGCGCCTAGACTCCCGCGCTCGCCATGCGCGCGCTGGTCATCTCCGACACCCACTTCGGCGCCTGGACGGGGCGGGACCTGCTGCGGGAGGAGTTCTTCCTCGAGCGGCTGGCGCCGGCCCTGGAGGGGATCGACGAGCTGATCTTCCTCGGCGACCTCTTCGACTTCCTCTTCGGCGCGGTCGAGGAGGCGGTGGACGCCGCCGACGGCCTGCTGCGCCTGATCGCCGAGCGGCTGGTCGGCAAGCGCCTGGTCTTCCTGGCGGGGAACCACGACCACCATCTGGTCCATCGCGACGAGGAGAGCCGGCTCGAGGCCAGGCTGGCCAGTGGCGCGGCGCCGGCCGCCGGCCCGCCCGGCCCGGACTTCTTCCGCGCCTTCCTCGAGCGGCGCCTGCCGGGGGTCGAGGTCGAGGTCGCCTATCCGACCTATCGCTGCGGCGGCGTCCTCTGTACCCACGGTCACTACCTCGACCCCCACGCCCGCCTCGGCGGCTCGCGCGGCGACCGCCTGCTGACCCGCACCCTCTGGGCGATCGCCGCCGGCGGCCCGGAGGAGCCGAGCTGTGTCGAGGACTACGAGTCGGTGACGACGCTGCTGACCGAGTGGCTCTACATCGCCGCCCAGATGCCGCACGGTACCCACGCCCAGCAGAACGTCTTCAGGGCGGCACAACGGGCGGGGCGCTTCGCCCAGGCCCTCGGCGCGCCGGTCAGGGGCGCCGAGCGGCTGACGGCAAAGCTGCGCGACCGCGGCCCGAGAAAGACCGGCGGCCCCGAGCCCCTGCCCAGCGAGGCGCACTTCGACGCGGTCGTGCGCGATGAGGCCACGCGCCAGGCGCGCGAGCAGCCGCTCAGCGGCCCGGCCGCCGCGCGGCCGCTCTACCCGGAGCCGACCGTGGTCTCCCGCAGCGACCCCTCCGAGCACGCGCTCGAGGCCTTCGCCCAGGTCGTCCGCAACCTCGGCTGGGGCGGGGAGGGGCAGCAGATCGTCTTCGCCCACACCCACCAGCCGCTGGCCGACGTCCGTTGTGCCGGGGACGGCCAGAACCGCTACTGGAACACCGGCTCCTGGATCTACGAGCCCGACCTCGGCTCGCGCCAGGCCTATGCCCGCTACCTCCGCTACGCCTGGCCCGGCACCGCCGTGCTCATCGACGAGGCCGAGTCGCAGCCGCGGCTGCTGGAGCTGCTCGCCGACCTCAACCCGCTGAACGGCGGCTCCGGACTTCCCAGCCCGGAGCCGCGCCCGGCGGCTACTTGATGAACAGCATCTCCTCGTACTTCGGCAGCGGCCAGAAGTCATCCGCGACCACCCGCTCGAGCTTGTCGGCCGCCTCGCGCACGCTGGCCATCGCCGCCAGCTGCTTGTCGCGAGCGTAGGTCGCCAGCTCCAGGCCCTCCAGGTCGTCCGGATAGGCGTTGGCCGATTTCAGCTCGCCGAGGGCCGCGACCAGCTCGTCGACCAGCTCGCGCACCTCGCCCTCGAGGCTGGAGACGCCCGCCTCGCCGATCAGCGCCAGCTGCCGCAGGCCGGCCGGCAACAGCATCGTCTGGGCGATCGAGAAGGTCTCCTCCGCCTCGATGTTGGCGCGGATCGAGTACTGCTCGAGCCAGACCTCGTAGCGGGACTCGAGCTCGCGCTTGGAGAGCACGCTGTACTTCTCGAAGGCGGCGACGGTGTCGTCGGTCAGCACCTCCGGCAGCGCGTCCGGCGTCGTTCGCAGGTTCTTCAGCCCCCGCTGCTCGGCCTCGGCGTGCCACTCGTCGGAGTAGTTGTCGCCGCTGAAGCAGACCACTTTGTTAGCCGCGTAGGAGTCTTTGACGATCTCCATCACGGCCTCCGGCATCCCCAGCCCGCCGGAGAGCTTGCCCTCCAGCTTGTCGGCGAGGTCGTCGATCGCCTCGGCGGCGATCGTGTTGAGGACCGTGTTGGGGAAGGCCAGCGACATGCTCGACCCGAGCGCCCGGAACTCGAATTTGTTGCCGGTGAAGGCGAACGGCGAGGTGCGGTTGCGGTCGCCGCCGTCCATCGGCAGCGGCGGCAGTACGGTCGCGCCGAGATCGAGGAAGGAGGCGGGGGTGTTGGGATCGCCCGCCCCGGCGGCGATCGCCTCGAACGTTTTTTCCAGCTCGGCGCCGAGGAAGATCGAGATGATCGCCGGCGGCGCCTCGTTGGCCCCGAGCCGGTGGTCCTGGCCGATGTTGGCGACCGAGGCCCGCAGCAGCCCTTGATGCTTGTTGACCGCCTGGATCACCGCGGCGCAGAAGAACAGGAAGTGGATGTTCTCCGACGGCGTGTCGCCCGGGTTGAGCAGGTTGGAGCCGCCGTCGGTCCCCATCGACCAGTTGTTGTGCTTGCCGGAGCCGTTGACGCCGGCGAAGGGCTTCTCGTGCAGGAGGCAGACGAAGCCGTAGCGGCGGGCGACGTTCTCCAGCGTCTGCATCAGCAGCTGCTGGTGGTCGGAGCCGACGTTGGAGCTCTCGAAGATCGGCGCGATCTCATACTGCGCCGGCGCCACCTCGTTGTGGCGGGTCTTGACCGGGATGCCGAGCTTGCGCATCTCCAGTTCGGACTCCATCATGAAGGCCAGCACCCGCTCCGGGATCGAGCCGAAGTAGTGGTCGTCGAGCTCGTGCCCCTTCGGCGGCTTGGCGCCGAACAGGGTGCGGCCGGTGCTGATCAGGTCGGGCCGCTCGAAGAAGTACTGCTCATCGATCAGGAAGTACTCCTGCTCGGGGCCGACGGTGGTGAAGACGCGCTGCGTCTCGTCGTCGCCGAGCAGCCGCAGCGCCTTGACGGCGGAGCGCGAGAGCGCGTCCATCGAGCGCAGCAGCGGGATCTTCGCGTCGAGCGCCTCGCCCGTCCAGGACGCGAAGGCGGTCGGGATGCAGAGCAGCGTCCCGTTCGGGTTCTCGAGGATGAAGGCGGGGCTGGTCGGGTCCCAGGCCGTGTAGCCGCGCGCCTCGAAGGTGGCGCGGACGCCGCCGGTCGGGAAGGAGGATGCGTCGGGCTCGCCCTGGATCAGCTCCTTGCCGGAGAAGCCGGCCAGCGAGCTGCCCTCGCCGGCGGGCTCGAAGAAGGAGTCGTGCTTCTCCGCGGTCGAGCCGGTCAACGGCTGGAACATGTGGGTGTAGTGGGTGGCGCCTTTCTCCAGCGCCCACTCCTTCATCGCCTCGGCGACGGCGTCGGCCAGGCTCGGGTCGAGCGCCTCCCCATGCTCGAGCGTCGCCTGCAGCTTCTCGAAGGCGTCGCCGGGCAGCCTTTCGCGCTGCACGGCGACGGAGAAGACGTTGGCGCCGAACGGGTTGTTCTCCGGCTGGGTCAGGTCGAGCGCGCCCAGAGCCTCCCCGTTGGAGCTCCACTGCGCGGCGGTCACGTTCTGCTGGCGGATACGAGTCATCGCTTGGCTAGTCCCTCACTTGGCGCGCGCCCGCTCGGGGCGCGATCGGTTACCGGTCTCACTCCCTTATGAGGAGCCAAAAGAGCCTAATGGCCCGGCGATCCGCGCGCCTTTGTACCGCCGTACAGTCTTTGGCCGGGCACGATTGTCCCTCTTGTCGGGTGGAGCGCCGACGCTCGATCAGGAAAGCGGCGCGGCGTCGAGCAGGCCCAGCGGGTGGCGCAGGCGAAAGCCGCCCGCGGGGCGCATCGCTTCGCTCCAGCCGGGGCCGGTGCGGTCTCCGTCCTCGCTGTAGGAGGTGTCCCAGCGCAGGCCTGCGATGACCGCGAAGACGTGCTCCCGGTTGGCGTAGATGCGGACCCAACTGCCCGCCCCGCCGCCGCCCCAGCTCATGAACCCGGTCGAGTCCAGTGGCGCTTCCAGCAGGCCGGCGGCATGCAGCACGTAGCTGACTGAGCCCGAGCAGTCATAGCCGGCCGAGTTCCAGCCGCGGTGGCCGCCGCCCCAGCGGTAGGGCCGGTGGTGGATTCGGTTCCCCGCTTCGATCATCGCCTTCACCGCCGGCGGCGCAGAAGGCGGCGCCGCCGCGCGGCCGCCGGGCAGCAGCTCCGCCCGCGGCACGGCGGCTTCAACGGGGGAGGCGAGGCCGCAGAGGCCGACGCCGAGCAGAAGAGTTGAGACGATCGCGAAAAGGGCACGTTCGCGCATGAAAGGCCCCTATCGGCAGCACCCCACCCGGACTTGAGCCGCACCGCGAGGTTGATGACTTACCGGGGCTAGAGGACCCGTAGGTCATCAACCTCGTCCCTGCCGACCCCGAGGGGGACGGCTGCGGCCGCCACGGCCAAACGGGTAGCCTGCGGCGGCGGCAAACGTCGCATCGCAAAGCCAAACTCGGAGGACTCACTCGCATGTTCGTTTCCAAGGCCGCCGTCGTCGGCGGAGGCACGATGGGCGGCGAGATCGCCCAGGCGATCGCCGCCGCCGACATCCCAGTCGTCGTCAAGGACATCGACCAGAAGTTCGTCGACGCCGCCGTCGAGAAGGCCCGCGAGGTCACCGAGGGCCAGCTCGCCCGCCTGGTCAAGAAGGAGAAGCTGACGCAGGAGCAGGCCGACGCCCGCCTGACCGAGGTGATGGGCCTGGTCACCGGCGCCACCACCTACGAGGAGTTCGGCGACGTCGACTTCGTGATCGAGGCGGTGCCGGAGAAGATGGCGATCAAGCAGGCGGTCTTCCGTGAGATCGACGCCGCCACCCCCGGCCACGCGATCCTCTCCTCCAACACCTCCTCGCTCTCGATCACCGAGATGGGCGAAACCACGCTGCGCGCCGACAAAGTCGTCGGCTTCCACTTCTTCTACCCCGCCTCGGTGATGCCCCTGGTCGAGGTAATCGTCGGCGAGGACACCTCGCAGGAGACCGCCACCGCCGCCTACAACTTCGCCCAGGCGATCAGGAAGCAGCCGCTCGTCTGCGGCGAGGTTCCCGGCTTCGTCGTCAACCGCATCCTCATAGCGGCGATGGGCGAGCTCTGGCGCGCCCAGGAGGAGCACGGCCTCGCCCTGCAGCAGATCGACGAGGCCCTCAGCACCGCCAAAGCGGCGCCGATGGGCCCGTTCTTCCTCAC
Organism: uncultured Solirubrobacterales bacterium; assembly: GCA_963762325.1. GTDB lineage: Bacteria > Actinomycetota > Thermoleophilia > Solirubrobacterales > 70-9 > VAYN01. The sequence goes on from CAVXKQ010000017.1 coordinate 90,794, forward strand.
CGACCTGCTCGGCCTCGACACCGTTCTGCACGCCGCCGAGCACCTGCACGAATCCTACGGGGAGACCTTCTACGTCCACCAGGGCCTGAAGCAGCTGGTCGCCGACGGCAAGCTCGGCGCCAAGAGCGGCGGCGAGGGGTTCTTCAAGGACGGCGTGCAGACGATCCCAGGCGACGCCGCCCCGGATGCCGAGGAGCTGGTGGCGATGTACACCTGCCGCACTCTGATCGAGTCCTGCCACCTGCTCGAGGAGGGGATCTGCTCGGTCCGCGACATCGACCTCGGGATGATGGCGGGGTCCGGGCTCGACCCGCGTCGGGGACTGCTGCCACCGTTTTGGAAAGCCGACGTCGAAGGTCTCGACGTCGTCCTGGAGCGGCTCGAGCGGTTGGCGGAGAAGTACGGTGAGCGTTTCGCGCCCCCCGTGACCCTGAGGCGCCTCGTCGCCCAGGGCCGCCTTGGCCTCGGCGCCGGCCAGGGCTTCTATCCCTACGCCCAGCCGGACGAGGACGAGCAGACCGAGACGGTGAAACTGGAGACCCGCGGCGACGTCGCGATCGCCTGGTTGGCGAACATGCCGATGAACGCCATCTCCCCCGACGTGGTCCGGGACCTGGGAACGGTCTGGGAGCGGGTCAAGGCAGCCGACGGCATCGGCGCGATGGTGATCGCCTCCTCGGTCCCGGTGGTCTTCTCGGCGGGCGCCGACATCAAGGCCTTCACGACCCTCGACGAGGCCAGTGGCGAGGAGCTGATCCACAGCGCCCACGCGCTGCTGCGCGAGTTCGGCACCGAGCCGGTGGCGACGATCGCCGCCGTCAACTCGCTCGCCTACGGCGGCGGCTGCGAGGTGGCGATGGCCTGCGACGTCCGGATCGCCGCCGAGGCGGCCGTCTTCGGGCAGCCCGAGATCAAGCTGGGGATCATCCCCGGTTTCGGCGGCACCCAGCGCCTGGCGCGCTTGGTTGGTCCCAACAAAGCGCTCGAGATGAACCTGGTCGGGGACGCGGTCCTCTCCGAGGAGGCGCTCGAACTGGGGCTCGTCAACCGGGTCGTGCCCGACCATGAGCTGTTCGAGACGGCGCTGATGTGGGCTCGCAAGCTGGCGGGCCAGGCGCCGGTCGCGCTCGGGCTGATCAAGTCCGCCTCCAACAAGGGGGATCTCGACGAGGGCATCGAGGCCGAGAAGCGGGCCTTCGCCGACGCCTTCGCCAGCGACGACGCCAAGGAGGGCATCGACGCCTTCCTCACCAAACGCACTCCGAAGTGGACCGGCAAATAACAACGACGATCAGCCGACGGGCCTGAAACGTCCATATGGCGGACGTTTCAGGCCCGTCGGCCCTCGCGGAGCTGATCCGCGAGTCGCGCTGCACCGTCGCCCTGACCGGGGCCGGGGTGTCGGTGCCGTCGGGGATCCCGGACTTCCGCACTCCGGAGACCGGGCTCTGGGCCAACGTCGACCCGATGGAGGTCGCTCACATCGATGTTTTCGAACGCGACCCGGCACGCTTTTGGTCCTACTACCGACCCCGCTTCCAGTCGCTCGGCGACAAACGTCCCAACCACGCCCACGAGGCGCTCGCGGAGCTGGAGCGGCGCGGCCTGCTCGAGGGGGTGATCACGCAGAACATCGACCGCCTGCACCGCGCGGGCGGCTCCCGCAACGTGGTCGAGGTGCACGGCTCGATCGAGACGTCGTCCTGCACCCGCTGCGCCGGGTCCTTCGAGATCGACGAGGTCGACGCCCTCTTCGATGTGGAGGGGGTGGCGATCTGCTCCGACTGCGGTGGCCCCGTCAAACCCGACGTCGTCCTCTTCGGCGAGCTCTTGCCCGAGAGCGCGATGGCGCGGGCGCATGACCTGGCCGGGCGGGCCGAGCTGATGCTTTGCGTCGGCTCCTCGCTGGCCGTGCACCCCGTCGCCGGCCTCCCCCAGCTGACCCTCGAACGCGGCGGGCGCCTGGCGATCGTCACCAAGGGTAAGACGCCCTATGACGGCGATGCGGAGCTGAAGCTGGACGGAGACGTCGTCGACGAGCTCGGCGCCCTGCTGTCGGCGCTCGCCTAGGACGACTCTCGATCATGGCCGCGACTGAAGCCGCCCTCCCCGACGCCGTCGTTTTCGACAACGACGGCCTGCTGCTGGACACGGAGTCGGTCTGGACCAGGGCCGAGCAGGACCTCTTCGCCCGCCGCGGCGCCGAGTTCACCCCGGCCGACAAGCGGGTGCTGGTGGGGACGTCGGCCGCGATCGCCGGTGGGGTGCTGGAGGAGCGACTGGGCGAGCCGGGGCGGGCCGCCGAGTTGATCGAGGAGCTGAACGCGCTGGTCGTCGCCGAGCTCGAGCACGGGGTGGAGGCGATGATCGGGGCGCGTGAGCTGCTCGGGCAGCTGCGTCGCCGCGGGACGCCGATCGGGCTCGTCTCCAACTCCCCGCTGGCCTTCGTCCGCCGCTCGTTGGAGCTGGTCGGGTTCGAGGACCACTTCGACGTCGTCCTCAGCGCCCATGAAGTGGCGGCGCCGAAGCCGGCCCCGGATCCCTACCTGGAGGCCTGCCGCCGCCTCGGGGTCGAGCCGGGCCCGGGGGTGATCGCCCTTGAGGATTCCCCCACCGGGGTTGCGGCGGCGCGGGCGGCGGGGCTGATGGTGATCGGCGTGCCCTCGATCGAGGGCGTGGCGCTGGAGGAGGCCCACCACATCGCCGACTCGCTGCTCGACGACGTAGTTACGGCCCATTCCGCGCTTTGAGCGAACCTAACCCTAAGCTTGAGGGTTAGTATGAGGCTGGCTAGCCGCGAAGGATTCGGCGCCGGCGCAGGACCCGCTCGCAGATGGCCAGCAGCTCGGTCACTCGCCGGCTTTGCTCCCCGCTCAGCTCCCCACCCAGTGCTGCGTTCGCCGCCTCGCCAACCTCGGCCCGGCGGCTGGCCAGGGTTCCCATGTCCTCGACGTGATCCGGGTCCGGGGAAGCGCCCTGCAGCTCCGCCAGCAGCGCCTCGAAACCGACTCGCAGCTGCAGGGCCGCCTCCCGCTGCCGGCCCGCATTGAGATCGGCGCGAGCCCGCAGCAGCAGGGTCTCGCAGGCCTCGACTCGCTCCCGCCCGCCCAGCACGGCCGCCACCCGTTCCTGGGGTCGCAGGTCTTCCTGGCGCCGCCGTCGCCGTGAGGCTCCGCTGGCCCAGACGTCGACCTCGCGAGCGGCGCCGAAGCGGCCGTCGGCGACCTCCTCGCCATCGCCGAAGCCGATCCGCACCGCCACCGCTCGCTCCGGCGTCAGTTCGTGAGGGTGAGGATCGGCGGCGGCCACGGCGTGCACGTGCAGGGCGCGGTTGAGCAGGCCGATCCCCTCGGCGACGAGAACGTCCGCCGTGTCCTCCGCCTCGGTTGCCTCGTCAAGCCAGTGGAGGGCGGCCTCCTCGCTGGAAAAAGGGGCGAAGGCCCGGATCGCCGTGGCCCGCGACAATGGCAGGGGAGCGGGGTCGGCGGCGGGCTCAGATTTCCGCGCGCGCCGTCGCCGTCGTGCCGGTGGAGGCGGCGCTCCCAGCGTCTGCACGACGAGGACGCTCTCGCTGTCCCCGCCGGCCTCACGGGCCAGGTAGCGACCGTCGGCCAGCGGCAGAGGCCCGGCGAAATCGAGCTGCGCGAATCCGAATAACTTGGCCAGAAGCCGGGATTCTCCCGGCTATCCTTCGCCCGCGCTGGTGCCGCCGGCGTTCTTGCCGGCCTTTTTCTCGTCGGGAACCGAGAAGGGCGAGGGCTCGACCGGGACCTCGGGGTTTTCGATCTGTCCGAGGCGGTCGGTCAGGCGTTGCCACTGGTTCGGTTTGAGCAGCGCCGCGAACTGCGCGTCGAGCGGGTTGCCGCTTTCGATCGGCTGGTAGCCGACGTGAACGTGGTCGTAGTGGTCGGCCATCGCGAAGCTCGTCTCGCCCGGCAGGTCCTCGAGCGAGATCACCTGGTGGGGATGCATCGTGCCCTGCAGAGCCACCACGTCGCGGACCAGCTGATCGGTCACGGTGCCGGGGCCCTGGTGGTCGGTCACCGGCGTGCCGTTGATCACGGCGATGTCGACCGCGTCGCCGGTGGCGTGCTCGGAGATGTTGCCCGACGTCGTCAGGAAGCCGTGACCGCAGCTGAGCGAGGTGATCGTGAGTTCGAAGCCTTTCGAGCGCAGGAACTCGAGCATCGCCAGGATCCGCCGGTCGATCCTGCCGGCGGCGATGTCTTCGCGGCCGCAGGTGTAGATCGAGAGGCCGGTGTCCGCCAGCACCCGCTTCTGCAGCGCCTCCTTGGACAGCAGCAGAACGCCGGCCCCGCTGAGCCGTGCGGTGAAGGGGTTCTTGCCCTTGGCCCGGTAGATCGCGGTTGCCTCGAGCAGCTTCCAGCCGTCGAGAATCGGCTTCGGGTCGATCCGCGGCGCCCCCTTCCCGGCCGGGCGAATCGAGAAGTTCATATGGGGATCGACTCCCTCCTCACCGGCGCCCACCCGAGCCAGGACGGTGCCGGCGATCACCTTCGAGCCGACCCGCAGCGTGCCGTCGGTCGGGGCCAACTGGGGGCTATCGGCCGGCGGGTTGGCCCGCTCCCGTTTGCCGTCGCTCTCGGCACGGCTCGGCAGCGCCCGCAGGCGGGGGCGCAGGTCCTGGCTTTCGACCGGGATCCGCTGCTCCTTGCCGGTCGGCATCACGATCAGCCGGTGCTCGCGAACCACCTCGCCCAGTTCGGCGTAGGTGTAGCGGTTGCCGTAGGTGTCTTCGAGGACTACGTACTTGCCCAGCTTCGGCGAGGCGGCGAGCTTGCGGATGATGCCGTCGTTGACGGCGACCACCGGGGCTCCCTCGCGGGAGAAGATGTTGATGCCGCGCCGCGTCGGCGAGGAGGCGATCGCCTCGGCCGCGTTGCCCGAGGCCTGGTCCTCGCCATCCGAGCTCTTCAGCACGGTCCGGGCGGAGATGTCGTCGGCGTAGCGGGCGTCGGCGGCGACCGGGAAGTGCGCTCCCTCGGTCAGGCCGGTCAGCGATCCGACCAGGTCCGAGGGGAGTTTCCCGTAGGCGCGGGCGTAGAGCAGCACCTCCTGCACGTACCAGTCGGCGTGGTTGTAGGCGAAGATCGCGCCGTACAGATCCTTCTCGCCCCCCGCCGCCTTGAGATAGCTGGCCGCGGCGCAGATCGCATCGACCGGGTTGTAGGGGTCTTTGCGACCGTCCCCGTTGGCGTCCACGCCGTACATTTCCCAGCTCGACGGCAGGAACTGCATCCAGCCGACCGCGCCGGCGCTGGAGACGTTGAGGTTGGTGCCGAACCCGCTCTCGATTTTGTTGATCGAGGCCAGCACCTCCCAGGGGATGCCGTATTCGGTCCCGCAGGCCTGGTAGATCGGCAGCAGGAACGGAGGGATCTCGAAGGAGTCGATAATGAAGTTGGGAACGCCGATCGGAGCGGGGCCGAAGGGCGCGATGGTCATCGTCGGGTTGGCGCTGGTGGGGGAGCCGCCGGAGCCGAACTGGGAACCGCCGTCGGCGCCTTCGGCCAGCGGCTGGTCGCCGCCACCGGTCGCGCTCGGCGCCCTCAGCCCGCCGCCGCTGCCACCACCGCCGCTGGTGTCGCCGAGGCTCTCGTTGTGAGTGACGCCATCGGAGGCGACCTCGCCGCCGCCAATCGGGCTGCCCTGCTTGACGCCGCTTGGCGCCGGGGCCGGATCGGGCGCCGCTTCGGGGGCCGGAATCGGGCTGGCCGGGCTCGGCGCCGCGGTCGCCTCGCTGACGCCGGTGGGTGAGGTGCAGTCCGGATCGGCGAGGTCGACCAAGCCGTCGGCATCGTCGTCGACGCCATTGGCGCAGGCCGGCGCTTGCAGGGAGGGGATCGCCGTGGTGGTCGTCGCCGACGGTTCGGCCGGCGTGCTTTCGGCCAGCGGGTCGGCGCCGGCCAGACCTGCGCCCAGCGCCGACAGCCCCAGAAAGCTGGCGAGTACGACGATCAGTGCGATCTTGGCTTTCATCCCAGTGCGCCTCGGTACCCGCCACAATTCGCGGAAACTGCGTCCGCATCCTCCCCCAGCAACAGGCGAGCCCACGGTACTCGTTCGCCATGGGGGGCGCAACGACTGTGAGCGCCCCCCAACAAGGCCTTAATCAATGTCGAGGTCATGCCTGCATCCGGCAGCGTTTCAGCCGAACCGGATGGGCTCGTTAAGCTGCTGTCAATGAACTGCGAAAGGCGGGCGAAGTGACTCAGGAGGACGAGCAGGACGGTCTGCGAGCGCGTAGCGAGCAGGCGATCGGGGAGCTGGCGCAGGCGTTGATCGACAACCCCACCCTCCACAACGCGATCGCGGCCGCCTTTGGCGCCCGCGAGAAGGCGCTCGAGGCTCAGCAGGCCGCGATGGGCGCCCTCAATCTCTCGTCGGCCACCGATCTGGAGCGCTTGGAGCGGCGCCTGCGCTCCTTCTCGCAGCGGCTCGAGGAGGTCGAGGAGCAGATCGACGACCTCAGTCGCGAGATCAGCGCCCTGCGCCGCGCCAACAACCAGGCGAAACCCGCCAAAAAAGGCAAAGGCTCACCCTCGACTTCAGGTTGAGAGTACGCCTGCCGCGATCGCTCCGGCGCGTTTGGCGGCGATCTCGCCCGGCTCGTCGGCCAGCCGCTCGCCGGCACTCGTCTCGGCGACGATCAGGATCGCGGCGACGGCGATCCCGAGCTCCGCGCCGCGGGCGAAGATGGCCGCGGTCTGCATGTCGGCGACGTCCGCCGCGACCCCGGGCGCCGTGGCCTCTCGGTGCAGCGTGTCGAGGCTGGCAACCGAGACGGCCCCCCCGCCTCCCAGCTCGCGACTCACTCGTCCCTGCAGCTCGGGGTCCGGCAGGGTGACGGCCCCGGCACCGGGGCCCGGGCCTCCCCAGGCCTGGGCCTCTGCGACCGCCAGCAGCCGGCCGGGCTCCAGGCCCGGGTCGATCGCGATGCAGGTCCCGACCCTGACCGCCCGCCGCACGCCCAGCTCGGCCAGGTCTGCCAGAACCAGGGCGGCGCTCGGGCCGCCCATCCCGGTCGCCTGCAGCGAGAGCTCGCGCCCGCTCGGGGTCGTTCCCGAGTAGCCCCACAGCCCGCGGGCATGGTTGCTCATCTTCGGCTGCTCGAGCAGGGCCTGGGCCAGCAGCAGGGCCCGTCCCGGGTCCCCGACGAGGATCGCGTCGGCGGCTATCGGGGCGGTCGGGCGCAGTCTGGCCGGCATCTGGCGCCGAGCCTAGCCACTTGTGAGAAACGAGCCGCGAGGATTTCCTCCACCCGTCTAAACACAGCCTGCCGAGCCGAATTTACGGTCCCTCTGGAATCGCCAAACCCGCGACCGCCGCAGCATGGCTCCGGTGGACTAGGAGGAAATCAATGAAAAAGAGGCTCTTGATCGCAGGCCCGGTGGCCGCGGTTGCCTCGCTGGTCTTGCCGGGGATCGCCTTCGGCGCCGAAGCAACGCCGATCCTGGACACGCCCGAGGCGAGCATCAACGCGATGTGGGTGATCGTCGCCGCCGTCCTGGTGATGTTCATGCAGGCGGGGTTCCTGCTCTTGGAGGTCGGCTTCTCCAGGGCCAAGAACGCCGGCGCGGGCGTGGCCAAGGTCCTGGTCAACTTCTCGATCGCCTCGCTCTGTTACTGGGCGTGCGGTTTCGCGCTCGCCTTCGGCGGGCTCGGCTCGATCGCCGGTGACCACGGGTTCTTCCTCAACGTGGGCTCCTCGATCGAAGAGGCGGGCAAAAGCATCCCGTTCGTCGAAACGTATTCGATCAGCCCCGCCGCGTTCATGTTCTTCCAGTTCGTGTTCTGCGCGGTCTCGCTGGCGATCGTTTGGGGCGCCACGCTCGAGCGGATCAAGTTCAGCGCCTACATCATCTACGCGGTCATCTTCAGCGCCGTGCTGTACCCGGTGATGAGCCACTGGATCTTCGGCGGCGGCTGGCTGCAGGTCAACGTCGGCATGCAGGACTTCGCCGGCTCGACGGTGGTCCACCTGATCGGCGCAACCGGCGCGTTCGCGGCGCTGCTCCTGCTGGGCCCGCGGATCGGCAAGTACACGAAGGACGGCAAACCGCGGGCGATCCCGGGTCACTCGATGCCGCTGGTCGGCCTCGGCGTGCTGATTCTCTGGCTCGGTTGGTTTGGCTTCAACCCGGGCTCGACCCTCGGCGCGATCGGCGGCCGCTTCGCCGAAGTCGTCGTCGTCACCAACCTCGCGGCAGCAGCCGGGGTGGTCGCCGCGGTGGCGGTGATGTACCTGCTGTCGAAAACGATCGACATCGGCATGGCCGGCAACGGTGCGATTGCCGGTCTGGTCGCGATCACCGCTCCCTCCGGCTACGTCGAGTACTGGGCGGCGCCGATCATCGGCGCGATCGCCGGCGTCATCGTCGTCCTCGGCGTGATCGCGATCGAGAAGGTGATCGACGACCCGGTGGGCGCCACCTCGGCTCACGGCCTGGCCGGTATCTGGGGCACCCTGGCCTGCGGGATATTCACCTCACCGCGCCTGGCCGCATTCAACGAAGTCGGCGATCCGGGCCTCTGGTACAGCGGCTCGCTCCACCAGCTCGGCGCCCAGGCGCTGGGAGTCGGGGTCGCCTTCGGGTGCGTGTTCACCGTCTCCTTCGGGGTCTTCTTCCTGCTCAAGAAGACGATCGGGATACGCGTCAGCCCCGAGGAGGAGGACGCCGGGCTCGACATCTCCGAGCATGGGATGTATGGGTACCCGGAGCAGTTCATCCCGCAGCCCGAGTACTCGACGGGATTGCTCTCCGGCAGCGCGCCGCCGCCGGTCGCGGCACCCGCCGCCGCGGCTGTCACCCCAATGACCACGACCGAGTCCTAGGAGGGCTGGACGCATGAAGAAGATAGAGGCGTTCATTCGCCACGAGGCGTTCGAGCCGATCCGGGCCGAGCTGCTCGACAAGGGATTCCCGTCCCTGTCGATCATCGAGGCCAAGGGCTCGGGCCGTCAGAAGGGGATCGTCGAGCGGTATCGCGGCTCGACGCTCACCGTCAACGTCCGGCCGAAGGTGAAGCTGGAGATCGTGGTCGAGGACAAAGACAGGTCGGTCGTCGTCGAGACGATCCTCAAACACGCCCGCACGGGCGAGGTCGGCGACGGCAAGATCTTCGTGCTGCCAGTGGAGGAGGCGATCCGCATCCGCACCGGCGAGGGCGGAGAGCCGGTGCTGCAGCTGCACGAGGAGTCGGAGATGGCCACCTGATAAGGACCGCTCCATAGACAGAGAGAGACGAAAGGGCGGCCACCGGCCGCCCTTTCGTCGTCCGGTCCCCGGCTGCGGCTAGCCTCGCTGGGGATGACGGACGAGCGCATATCGCTGAGCGAGGCCGCTCGCCGGTCCGGCGTCCCGGCCAGCACCCTGAAACGCTGGGCGGCGGAGAAGGTCGTCCCGGTTCGGCGCGGTCGCTGGACCGCCACCGCCGCCGCCCAGGCCCGGGTGGTGGCGCGGATGCGCGATCGCGGCTACTCGCTGGAGGATCTGCGCGAGGCCGGGCGCGAGGGACGGCTCGCCTTCGGCTTCGCCGAGGAGCTCTTCACCGAGGCCGAGCAGACGATGCCGCTGGCCGAGGTCGCGGCGGAGACCGGGCTGGAGCCGGAGCTGATCGAGCGGATCCTGGTCATCCTGGGCACGCCGACGGGGCGCCAGCGCAACCTCACCCCCGAGGACACGGCGGCCCTGCGCCACTGCGCCCGAGTCCTCGCCGCCGGCTTCCCGCTCGTCGCCTTCCTGCAGCTGGTGCGCGTCTACGTGCAGTCGATGCGCCGGATCGCCGACGCCGAGGTTCGCCTCTTCCACCTCTACGTCCACGAACCGCTGATCCGCGACGCCGTCCCGGAGCTCGAGATGGCCGAGGAGATGGGGGACCTGGCGGCCGACATCATGCCGCTGGCGGCACCGCTCACCGAGTACCTCCACACCCGCTACCTGCGCTTCTTCCTCGAGCAGGACGTGGTCGGCCACATGGAGTCGGGGCTGGGGATGGAGACGGCGGAGATCGAACTCGGCCAGGTCACGGTCACCCTCTGCTTCATCGACCTCACCGGTTTCACCCGCTACACCGAGGAGGAGGGCGACATGGAGGCGCTCGACGTCGTCGAGAACTTCGTCGAGACGGTCGAGGCGACGCTGCCGCGCGAGGCGACGATCGTGAAGACGATCGGCGACGAGGTGATGGTCGTCTCCCCTGACGCCGCCTCCCTGACCGAGTGGGCGGTCGACTTCCTCGGCGGCTTCCCCCAGCGCCCGCAGCCCCGCGTCGGCATCCACTGCGGCGAAGCGGTCTACCGCGACGGCGACTACTTCGGCAGCCAGGTAAACCTCGCCCACCGGGTCGTCAACCGCGCCCTCGCCGGCGAGGTGCTCGTCACCGACCGCGTCGGCGAGGCGATCGCGGACCGGGATCGCCTGGAGCTCGAGCCGATCGGCCAGGTCAGCCTCAAGGGCTTCCCCGCGCCCACCGACCTCTTCGTCGTCAGCGCCGCCGGCTGAGCGACCGCTCCTAGACTCAGCGCGAGACTGAGTGGTGGACGCCGACCAGATGCTCGAGCGGGTTCTCGCCGACGGCCTCGTCGCGGTCGGGGCGCCGGTCGTTGCGATGCTCTCGGGAGGGCGGGACTCGGTCTGCCTGCTCGACCTCGCGGTGCGCGGCGCCGGCCCGCAGGCCGTGACGGCGCTCCACGTCAACTACGGCCTGCGCGACGACTGCGAGGAGGACGAGCGCCACTGCGCGGCGCTCTGCGAGTCGCTCGGGGTGGCTCTCGAGATCGAGCGACCGCAGCGCCCCGAGGGCCCGGGCAACCTACAGGCCTGGGCCCGCGACACTCGCTACGCCGCCGCGATCGAGCTGGCCCAGCCGCGGCGGGCGACGATCCTCACCGGCCACACCGCCGACGACCAGGTCGAGACGATTCTCTACCGGCTCGCCTCCTCGCCCAGCCGCCGGGCGCTGTTGGGGATGCGGCCGCACGACGGTGCGCTGGCGCGGCCCCTGCTCGGCTTCACCAGGGACGAGACCACGGCCTACTGCGAGCAGCGGGGCCTCGCCTGGCGCGAGGACAGCAGCAACGCCGAGCCGATCTACGCCCGCAACCGGGTTCGTCACGGGCTGCTGCCGGAGCTGGCCAGGATCCACCCCGCCGCGGCTCAGAACGTGCTGCGCACGGCGGCGCTGCTGCGCGACGAGGCCGAGGTGCTGGATGCCCTCGTCGAGGCCGAGGTCGACGGCTCCAGCGGCTCGGCCCGTGGCACGATCTCGCTGGCTCGCCTGCAGGAGCTGCCGCCGGCCTTGCGCCGCCTCGTCGTCCAGCGCCTCGCCGACGGCGCCGCCGGCCAGCCCGTCCCCGGCGCCGCCCGCTTCGCCGAGCAGGTGACCGGCCTGCGCCGCACCGGCACCGCCGCGCTCGACCTCGGCAGCGGCGTCCGCGCCGTGGTCGAGCGCGGCGTGCTCAGAGCCGAGCGACGAGCCAGAACTAGACTGCGCCGGGTGAGCGATCCGGCGATCGGCGAGACCCTCGTCGCCCAAGAGGACCTGCAGCGCCGGGTCGCGGAGCTGGGGGCGGAGGTCAGCCGCGACTACGCCGGCCGCGACTTGGTCATGGTCGGCGTCCTCAAGGGCGCGGTGCTCTTCCTGGCCGACCTGATGCGCAGCATCGACGTCCCCTGCGAGATCGACTTCATGGCGGTCTCCAGCTACGGCTCGCAGACCGACACTTCGGGCGTCGTCCGCATCCTCAAGGACCTCGACGCGCCGATCGAGGGGCGCCACGTGCTGATCGTCGAGGACATCATCGACTCCGGGCTCACCCTCCACTATCTGATGCGCAACCTCAAGGCGCGCAATCCGGCCTCGCTGGAGGTCTGCGCGCTGCTGACCAAGCCGGAGCGGCTGCGCGTCGATCTCTCGCCCCGCTACGTCGGCTTCGAGATCGCCAATCGCTTCGCGATCGGCTACGGCCTCGACCACGCTCAGCGGTACCGCAACCTAAACTTCGTCGCCGCTCTCGCCGACCAGGGCGCGTAAACCGCCCTGGTACGCTGATTTCACCCTTGAGGCGTTTTTTCAAAAGCGCGGCGTTTCCGATCCTGCTGGTGGTCATCCTGGCCTTCATCGCCCAGCGCGTGATCACCAACGACTCCGGCCCGGAGCCGCCCCCGTACAGCGAGCTGGTGCAGCCCGAGAAAGGGCTGATCGCGACGAACCAGATCAAGGAAGTCTCGATCAACACCAAGGACAACACGCTCGACGTCGAGAAGAAGAACGGCGAAAGCTTCTCCACCGGCTACCCGCCCTACACCGAGCAGAGCCTGATCAACCTGCTCAACGAACACGAAACGACGAAGACCGTCGTCCACGGCTCCGGCGGCTCCGGCCTGCTCTCGCTGCTCACCCTGATCCTGCCCTTCGTCCTCTTCTTCGCCTTCTGGATCTTCCTGATGAACCAGATGCAGGGCGGCGGCTCGCGGGTGATGAACTTCGGCAAATCGAAAGCGAAGCGGATGTCGGTGGACGCGCCGAAAATCACCTTCCGCGACGTCGCCGGGGTCGACGAGGCGGTGCAGGAGCTGGAGGAGATCAAGGAATTCCTCGAGAACCCGAAGAAGTTCCAGGCACTCGGCGCCCGCATCCCCAAGGGCGTCCTGCTCTACGGCCCTCCCGGCACCGGTAAGACGCTGCTGGCCCGCGCCGTCGCCGGCGAGGCCGGCGTCCCCTTCTTCTCGATCTCCGGCTCGGACTTCGTCGAGATGTTCGTCGGCGTCGGCGCCAGCCGCGTCCGCGACCTCTTCGAGCAGGCCAAACAGAACTCGCCCTGCATCATCTTCATGGACGAGATCGACGCCGTCGGCCGCCACCGCGGCGCCGGCATGGGCGGCGGTCACGACGAGCGCGAGCAGACCCTGAACCAGCTGCTGGTCGAGATGGACGGCTTCGAGATGAAGGACAACATCATCTTGATCGCGGCCACCAACCGGCCCGACATCCTCGACCCGGCGCTGCTGCGTCCCGGTCGCTTCGATCGCCAGGTCGTCGTCGACCGCCCCGATCGCAAGGGCCGCAAGCGCATCCTCGAGGTCCATACCCGCGGCAAGCCGCTGGCGCGCGAAATCGACCTCGACACGCTGGCCGGCCAGACCCCCGGCTTCACCGGCGCCGACCTCGCCAACCTGATCAACGAGGCGGCGCTCCTGACCGCCCGCTCGGGCAAGCGCGAGGTCAGCATGCACGAGCTCGAGGAGGGGATCATGCGCGTGATCGCCGGGCCCGAGAAGAAAACCCGGGTGATGAGCGAGAAGGAGCGCCTGATCACGGCCTACCACGAGGTCGGCCACGCGATCGTCGGCCAGCTCCTTCCCAACTGCGACCCCGTCCACAAGATCTCGATCATCAGCCGCGGCCAGGCGCTCGGCTACACGATCAGCCTGCCGACCGAGGACAAGTTCCTCACCACCCGCGCCGAGCTGACCGACACGATGGCGATGACCCTGGGCGGCCGTGGGGCCGAGGAGATCGTCTTCGGCGAGATCACCACCGGTGCCTCCAACGACCTCGAAAAGGTGACCGAGACGGCGAAGCAGATGGTGATGCGCTTCGGTATGTCCGAGCGCCTCGGCCCGCGCGTCTTCGGCCACGACCGCGGCCAGCCCTTCCTCGGCCGCGAATTCAGCGCCGAACCCGATTACTCCGACGAGATCGCGCGCGAGATCGACGACGAGATTCGCCGCATCGTCGAGAACGCCCACCAGACCGCGAAGGGCCTGCTGAACGAGCGCCGCGAGGAGCTGGACCGGATCTCGAAGCTGCTGCTCGAGCGCGAGACGATCGACGCCGGCCAGTTCGCCGCCCTGCTCGAGGGTAAGCCCGCCAAGGAGGTCTTCGCCGACGACGAGGAGCCGCCCGCGCAGCCGGCCGAGCCGGCTCCCGCGGCGGAGCGGCCGCAGCGCGAAGGGGCACGGCCGAATCCGCGCCCACGACCAGGATTTGCGGGCGGCGACGCGAGCTGACCGAGGGTCTATCCCGGCAGGGGTTTCGCTTAACTTTTTCGAGTTCGCGCGCCGGCCGTCCGAGTTTCGCGCCAGCGAAAAAGTACAAGACGCTTCACCCCTACCGGGATAGACCCTCTTTGTGAGGACGCCAAGGCTCATGAGGTCGTGAACGTGACTTCGCCGAAGTTGATGGGGGTCGTGAACGTGACTCCGGACTCGTTTTCGGATGGGGGGTTGTATCTCGATCCGGAGGCGGCGATCGAGCATGGGGAGGAGCTGGCCGCGGCGGGGGCTGAGATTCTGGACGTGGGGGGCGAATCGACTCGGCCGGGAGCGGAGAGGGTCGGGGTCGAGGAGGAGCTGCGGCGGGTCGGGCCGGTGATCGCGGCGCTTGCCAGCGGCAGCGCGACCGTCTCCGTCGACACCTCGAAGGCGGCAGTGGCCGAGACAGCGCTGGACGCCGGCGCGGAGATCGTCAACGACGTTACGGCGCTGCGGGGAGATCCAGCGATGGCGGCGCTCTGCGCCGACCGCGGGGCGACCGTGATCCTGATGCACATGCCACGCCCGATGTCTCGCGAACCCAGCTACGGCGACGTCGTCGCCGAGGTTAGGGCCTTCCTCTCGCAGCAGCTCGAGTTCGCGGTCGACGCCGGCATCGCCGAGGAGCGGATCTGGCTCGACCCGGGCATCGGCTTCGGCAAGACCGCCGAGCACAGCATGAGCCTGCTGCGGCGCCTGGCCGAGCTGTGCGAGCTGGGGCGGCCACTGGTCGTCGGGACTTCGCGCAAGAGCTTCATCGCCAGGGTCGACGGGTCGGCCTCGAGCGAGCGGCTCGGCGGCACGATCGCCTCATCGGTCCTCGCGGCGGCTGAGGGCGCCGCCGTCCTGCGGGTCCACGACGTCGCCGAGGCCGGCCAGGCGATGGCCGTCGCTGGCGCGATCCTCGGGTAGGTTCTGGCCATGGAGTCGCATGGCAACGGCATCGAGTCGAGCGCCGAAGTGGAGCTGCGCGGCCTCTCGATCTACACCCACCACGGCGTCAGCGAGGCCGAGCAGGAGGTGGGGCAGCGGCTCGAGTTCGACATCTCCTTCGACGTACCCGACTGCGACGCGGTCCTCACCGACCGGCTCGAGGACACGGTCGACTACGCCCAGGTGTGCGACATCGTCGCCCTTGCCGCGACCGAGCGCAGTTACCGCACCCTGGAGCGACTGGCCCAGGTGATCGGCCAGCGCCTGATGGAGCGCTACGGCTGCGAGACGGTGCGGGTTCGGGCCGCCAAGCCCGAGCCGCCGCTGCCGCTGGCGATCCAGGAGATCGCGGTCGAGGTCACCCAGGAGCGCGCGGTCGACGAGGACGAGGCCGAGACCCCGGAGGGGTAGCCCGGTGCGCGACGGCTACCTCGGCCTCGGCTCCAACGTCGGCGACCCGGCCAGCCACCTGCGGGCGGCGATCGAGCTGCTGGCCGGGCGCGGGGTCGAGGTCGAGGCGGTCTCCTCCGCCTACGTGACCGAGCCGGTCGGCGAGGTCCTCGACCAGCCCGACTTCCTCAACGCGGCGATCCGGATCCGCACCCAGCTCGAGCCCGAGGAGCTGCTGGATGTCTGCAAGGCGGTCGAGGCCGAGCGCGGCCGCGCCCTCGACGCCCCCCGCCACAGCCCGCGGCCGCTCGACGTCGACCTGCTGCTGCTCGGCGATCTCGAGCTGGAGACCGCGCGCCTGACCCTGCCGCACCGCGAGGTCACTAGCCGCCGCTTCGTCCTCGCCCCCCTGCTGGAGCTGAACCCGGACCTGACGCTGCCTGATGGCACTCGTCTAGCGGACGCCTTCGATGAGCTCGACCCCGGACAGAAGGTAGAACCCGTCGGCCCGCTGCAGGACCGATCCCGGTAGGGGTGGAACGTCTTGTACTTTTTCGCGGCCGCTCAAACTCGGACGGTCGCGCCCGACGTCGAAAAAGTTAAGTGAAACCCCTACCGGGATCGGTCCGCGGCCCGCAGCGGCTCGAGCCAGGCGGCGGGGATGATCGGCGGGGTCTTGCCGGGGTAGTGGGGGACGATGCGCTGTGCCAGCGCTCCGGCGGGACGTCCCTCGATCGCCGGCCGCAGGTCATCGAGGGTCATCGCCAGGCCGATGCTGGGGGCGATCTGGAAATCGGCGGCGTTGGGCTGCTCGCCGTTCAGCACCCCGGCGGCGATCAGCTCGTCGACCTTGTCGAGCAGCGCCGGCAGCTTCGCGAGGCCGGAGCGGGCGTTCTCGTCGCTGGCTTCGTTGAAGCGGGCGGAGAGGGCGACGATCGGCGCCGCCGTCTTCATCGCCAGGCCGATCGGGAGGCCGATCTTGGCCCCCTCGGAGTAGCTGCGCAACGGCGCCTTGTCGTGCTTGAGCGCCCACCAGAGGATCTGACGGATCGGATGCTGGAGCTCCTCGTCGCCGAAACGCTCCGCCTCCTCGACCGCGGCTCGCTGCTCGGGATCGGCGGGGAACAGCGGCGGCTCCGGCCGCAGGCGGTCCAGCTCGCGGGCGATCTGACGCGAGCCCTGGACCTTGGCGCCGTCGATCTTCAGCGCCGGCACCGTCTGGCCGGGGAAGCCGGCCGCCCGCAGCGCGCCCTTGGAGATCACCGGCAGCAGATCGGTGCGCTTGTAGTCGATGCCCTTGCGCTCGAGCATCAGCGCGGCGCCGATCGCCGGGTGCGAGGCGGGGATGACGAAGAGGCGCGCTTTCACGCGGTCGATCCTATGCGCAAAACACCCTTAGCGCGACCCGCGGCCGATCCGACGATAATCGCCGGATGCTTCTGGCCGTGGACGTCGGCAACACCCAGACCCACCTCGGCGCCTTTGACGGCGAGCGGCTGGTCGAGCACTGGCGCTTCCAGACGCGCTCGGGCGCCACGGGCGACGAGCTGGCGGAGCGGATCGCGGGGCTTTTCGCCCTCTGCGAGATGTCGCTGGCCGACCTCGACGCGGTCTGCGTCTCCTCGGTTGTGCCGCCGCTCGGCAGCCAGTTCGAACAGCTCTCCGAGCGCTACCTCGGCGCCGAGTGCCTGACGATCGGCCCCGGGGTGAAGACGGGAATGCCGATTCGGATCGAGAACCCGCTCGAGGTCGGCGCCGACCGCCTCGTCAACGCGATCGCCGCCTACGAGCGCTTCGGTGAGGCATGCGTCTCCGTCGACTTCGGCACCGGCATCAACATCGATGCCGTCTCCGCTGACGGCGAGTACCTCGGCGGGGCAATCGGTCCCGGTCTCGCGCCCTCGCTCAGCGCGCTGATCGAACGGGCGGCCCGGATCACGCGGATCGACCTGGAAGAGCCACGGGAAGCAATCGGCCGCTCGACCCGGGCGGCGATCCACTCCGGCTTCATATTCGGTTTCGCCGGTCTGATCGACGGCATCGTGAGGCGGATCGAAGAGGAACTCCCAAACCCGAGGGTGCTTGCCACGGGTGGGTATGCCTCGGCAGTGGTTCCATTCACCGAGACGATCGAGGAGGTCGACGACCTGCTTACCCTGAAGGGGCTGAGGTTGATCCATGAACGGAACCGGACATGAGCTGACGGACCCCTTTGAGATCGGCGGCGTGCCGATCTCCAACCGGGTCCTGCTGGCGCCGCTCGCCGGCATCGGCAACTGGTTCGTGCGCCTGCAGGCCAAACGTCACGGCGCCGGCCTGGCCGTCTCCGAGATGGTCTCCAGCTTCGCCCTGCACTACCGCAACGAGCGCACGATGCGCGAGCTGATGCGGATCCACCCCGACGAGCACCCGGTTTCGGTGCAGCTGTTCGGCCATGACCCGGAGGTGATGCGCTCGGGCGCCGCGATCGCCGCCGAGGCCGGCGCCGACCTGATCGACATCAACATGGGCTGCCCCGTGCCCAAGGTCCGCCGCACCGGCGCCGGCGCCCAGCTCCTGCGCGATCCCGACCTGGCCCTGGCCCTGGCCCGCGGTGCGATCGCCGGCGGGGGAGGGGTGCCGGTCACCGTCAAGCTGCGCTCCGGCATCGAGGCCGGCGACCGCTCCGGCTTCGAGCTCGCGGTCAGGCTCGCCGAGGAGGCCGGGGTCGCGGCGCTCGCCTTCCACCCGCGGGCCGCGACCAAGGGTCACAAGGGCAAGCCCGACTACGAGCTGACCCGGGAGCTTGCCGAGCGGGTGTCGGTGCCGGTGATCGTTTCCGGTGGCCTCTCCAGCGCCGACGCCGCTCGCCGCGCCTACGAGCAGGCTGGCGCCGCCGCGGTGATGATCGCCCGCGGCTCGCTGGGCAATCCCTGGTTGTTCGAGGAACTGACCGGACGGCGCCGGCAGCCGCCCGCCCCGGCGGAGGTCGCCGCCGAGCTGCTCTGGGTGATGGACGGCGCCGAGGAGCACCTCGGGAGCGAGCGCGCCGAGCGTTACCTGCGCAAGTTCTACCCCTGGTACATGGAGCGCCTGGAGGCGCCGGTCGAGGTCGCCGAGGAGCTCCAGCGCAGCGCCTCCCTGGGGCGCGCCCGAGAGCTGATCGGCGCCTTCGCCGAGCCCGCCGCGGTTTCGTAAAACGGCCCTGATTGCCGGGCTTCGCCCCTCGCTATAATCCCGCGACTCTGTGCCGGGGTGTGGCGATGCAGGCCGCCGCATCCGGGCGTTTTTTTCGGTCTCAGAGTCGCTTCCGCGACTCCCCAACAGCCAAAAGCGAGGTAGTTCAAGTGAGTCGTCAGGCGGTCATCACCCCGGAGGGTCTCGAGAAACTCAAGGAAGAGATCGAGCAGCTCTCGACGACGAAACGCCGCGAGGTCGCGGCGCGGATCAAGGAGGCACGCGAATTCGGCGACATCTCCGAGAACGCCGAATACGACGACGCCAAGAACGAACAGGCCCTGCTCGAGGGGCGGATCGCCCAGCTCGAAGAGCGCCTGCGCCGCGCCATGGTGATCGACGAGAAGGCGCTCAGCACCGATGAGGTCGGCTTCGGCTCGATCGTCCACGTCAAAGACCAGAAGACCGGCGATTCGCAGAAATTCCAGATCGTCGGCTCGACCGAGGCCAACCCGGTCGAGCACAAGCTCTCCAACGAGTCGCCGATCGGCAAAGCGCTGGTGGGCCGGAAGCGCAATGACGTGGTGACGGTTGAGGTCCCGCGGGGGCCGAAGAAGAAACTCAAAATCACGAAAATCGAGAAGGCTTAGGCGGTAGGCCGGCCTATAGGCTCGGCGGTCGTGACCGAGGAGCCGAAGCTCTCTGATGTTCTGAAGGACCGGCGGGAGAAGCTGGGGCGGATTCGGGAGGCGGGGATCGAGCCGTTCCCGCATGAGTTCTCGCAGCGGGAGGACATCGCCGAGGTGCGGGCGGCGCATGAGGGATTGGCTCCGGGGATGGAGACGGAGTCGCGGCACCGGGTCGCGGGGCGGATCGTCGCCCGGCGCGGCCACGGCAAGGCCTGCTTCCTCGACCTCCGCGACGGCAGCGGCCAGATCCAGCTCCACGCTCGCGAGGACCTGCTCGGCGAGGAGGCGTTCGCCCTGCTGGTCAACCTCGATCTCGGCGACATCGTCGGCGCCGAGGGAACCGCGATGGCGACCCGGCGCGGCGGCGAGCTCTCGCTGGCGGTCGACCACTGGCGCCTGCTGGCCAAGAGCCTGCGGCCGCCGCCCGACAAGTTCCACGGCCTCGAGGACACCGAGACGCGCTTCCGCCGCCGCGAGCTGGACCTGATCGCAAACGAGGACAGCCGCCGCGTCTTTCACCGCCGCGCCCGCACGGTCAGCGAGATCCGCCGCTGGCTCGACGAACACGGCTATGTCGAGGTCGAGACCCCGGTCCTGCAGCCGCTCTACGGCGGCGCCTTGGCGCGGCCCTTCACGACCCACCACAACGCCCTCGACCGCGATCTCTACCTGCGGATCGCCACCGAGCTCTACCTCAAGCGCCTGGTCGTCGGCGGCATCGACCGCGTCTACGAGCTCGGCAAGGACTTCCGCAACGAGGGCGTCTCCCACAAGCACAACCCGGAGTTCACGATGCTCGAGTGGTACGAGGCCTACGCCGATTACGAGAAGACCGCGCACGACCTCGAGCTGCTGGTCGCCGAGGTCGCCGAGCGGGTGCTGGGGACGACCAAGGTCGCTCGCGGCGAGGCCGAAATCGACTTCTCGCCCCCCTGGCGGCGGATCACCATGCGCGAGGCGATCCTCGAGCGGGCGGGGATCGACATCGCCGCCCACCCGACCCGAGAGGCGCTGGCGGCGGCGATGGGCACCGAGCCGGACCCGGCCGAGGGCTGGGGCAAGCTGGTCGACGGCCTCTTCTCGCGCGAGGTCGAGCCGGCGCTGGTCGAGCCGACCTTCGTCTTCGACTACCCGGTGGAGCTCTCGCCGTTCGCCAAGGCCCACCGCTCCGAGCCCGGGCTGGTCGAGCGCTGGGAGGCCTTCGCCGGCGGGGTCGAGATCGCCAACTCCTTCAGCGAGCTCAACGATCCCGACGAGCAGCGCCGCCGCTTCGACCAGCAGGCCGCGGAGTACGATCGCGGCGACGAGGAGGCCCAGCCCTACGACGAGGCGTTCGTCGAAGCGCTCGAACAGGGGATGCCGCCGACCGGTGGCGTCGGCCTCGGCATCGACCGTCTGGTGATGATCCTGACCGGCGCCAGCAGCCTGCGCGAGGTGCTGCTGTTCCCCGCGATGAAGACCTGAACGGACCGCGGGCGCGGGTCGTTTGGCCCATATCTGTGCCGTCTTCACGCTGAAAGCTCGCTCTTAGCGCATACTCGGGTCCAGGA
>CAVXKQ010000018.1:0-15332 GCA_963762325.1 uncultured Solirubrobacterales bacterium
CCTGAGCGTCTTCCGCGATAAAGTCGGCCGATAGCTGGCGAGTTGTGCGCACCAGCTGTGAGTCTTGTGGTTCTAGGGTCGAGCGATGGCTTCGACCGCTTCGCTCGCTGGCGACTTTGGCGCCGCGGTCGGTGTCCTTGCCGGCATGATCGCGATCGCCGGGTTCCTCGGGCATGCGGAGCCTGTGCTCAGAGGGGGCTCCGAGCGAGAAGTCCAAAAGGCGACCGTCGTTGGAGGGCTGGTGGGATCCTGTTTTGGGGCGTTTGTAGTTGTTTTGTCTGCATTGACTGGATAAGGTGATGTCAATGACGGAAAGCAAGGCCCTCATCTGCGTCTGCGTGGGTGGACTGCTTCTCGGAGCTGGATGCACCCTAGGTCTGGTAGCGCTGGGTGTTGGCGGAGTGGGCTTGAGTCTCGGCGTGATGGTTCCCATGGCTCTGACGGTCGACGGGGTTACCCGAGTGGTCATGCACTACGGCGAGTCCGGTCGCCGTCGTCGCTGAACGGCAGCTGGGAACGCCTATATCGTCGCTGCGTGCTGGCCCTGGGGATACTCGCCGCCGTCGGGGCCTCGATCCTCTACAACACCTCCATCGCGCTGCAGGCGCTGGAGGCACGGGACGTGCCGCATGAGCACTCGCTGCGGGTCTCGCTGATCGGGAAGCTGGTGCGCAACCGCAAGTGGTTGGGGGCGACGGCGCTGGGGCTGCTGGGGTGGCCACTGGAGATCGTCGCGCTTCTGCTGGCGCCGTTGACGGTCGTGCAGCCCTGCTTGGTCAGCGGGCTGATCGTGCTGCTCTGGCTGGGGGCGACGAAGCTAGGAGAGGCTCCCGGCCGCCGCGAGTTCCTTGCCGTGGGAGCGATCGTCGCCGGGGTCGCTGGGGTCGCCTGGGCGGCGCCCGAGCGGACGACCGACCATGCCGGCACGCTGGCCATCGCGGTCGCCCTGGGGTTGGTCGCGATCCCGATCGCCGCCCCTTACCTGCTGCGGGGCAGGGCCGCCACGCTCAGCTTCCTCGCCGTGCTCAGCGCCGGCTTCGGCTACGCCTGGACGGCGATCGCCAGCAAGCTGCTGACCGACGAGCTGGCGGCGGGGACGCTGCTGGTCGCGGCCGCCTGGCTGGCCACGGCGCTCGCCTCGGAGGGACTGGCGCTGCTGAGCGAGATGAGCGCGCTGCAGCGGCGGCCGGCCACCCACGTCGCGCCGGTGATGTTCGCAGTCCAGGTCCTGGTGCCGGTGATCCTGGCGCCGCTGATCTTCGAGGAGAAGTGGTCGACGACCCCGCTCGACGGCGCCGCCCTGGTCGCCTTCATCGCAATCGCCGTCGCCGGCACGGTTCTCCTGGCCGGCTCGCGAACGGTCGGCGCCGTAATCGCCGCGGCACACGCAGACGACTAGATCCGGCTTCGCTGGTAGCCTGACGCCGCCTTGCCGCCCCTAGATTCACCAGTCTCCGCGATCGCCGAAAAGTTCGCGATCGGGTTCGATCATCGTGATCGCACGCGCTTGTTCGAGCTCTGGACCGAGGTGCTCGATTCCGAGCAGTGGTCGGAGGGGTCGAAGCTCGCCGCCTTCGAGCAGCGCTGGGGGGAGTGGAACGGTCTGCCCAGCCTCGGCCTCTCCAGCTGGGCCGGCGGCGCCCTCGCCGCGCTGGAGTTCGCCGGCGTCAAGGGGGAGACTGTGCTCTGCCCGTCCAACACCTTCATGGCGACGCCGCTGGCGGCGCTCGGCGCCGGCGGCGAGGTCGAGTTCGTCGACTGCAACCGCGAGGACCTCTGCATGTCCTTCGCCGACTTCGAGGCCAAGGCCGAGCGCCACAAGCCCCGCGCCGCGATCCTCGTCCACATCGGCGGCCACATCGCCTTCGACGCCGAGCGCATCGCCGCCTACTGCCGGGAGAACGGGATCTTCCTGCTCGAGGACTGCGCCCACGCCCACGGCGCCGACTGGAACGGCGGCAGGCCGGGCGGTTTCGGCGACGCCGGCGTCTACTCGCTCTACGCGACCAAGACGGTCTCGACCGGCGAGGGCGGGGTGCTGGTCTCCGGCAACGAGGAGCTGATCGAGTTCGCGGCCAAGTTCCGCAACTACGGCAAGTTCGAGCACGAGGTTGACGGCCTCAACTTCCGCATGAGCGAGTTCACCGCCGCCCTGGCCCTGGTCCAGGCCGAGCGGATGGAGGAGATCGTCGCCTGGAAGAACGAGTACGCGCGCGAGCACCTGGACCCGGTCCACCCGGCGCGGCTGGAGCTGCCGGCGGGGATGACCTCCGGCCTCTACAAGTACATCGTCTTCGACGAGATCGAGAAGAGCACTGGTCGCGTCTACGACCAGCCCTGCCATCGCATCATGGGCCGCTCCGACGAGCTGCCCAACGCCGATTGGGTGGCTGAGAACCACTGGTGCGTGCCGCTCTACTACCGACCAGAGAGCCGCGAGGCGGCCCTGAGCAAGGAGACCGCATGAGAGTCCTGGTCACCGGAGGCGGGGGCTTCATCGGCTCCCACGTGGTCGACCGCCTGCTCGACCGCGGCATCACCCCGCGCATCTTCGACCTCAGCGCCTCGCCCTATCACTCGCCGCTCGAGGTCGAGACCTTCACCGGCTCGATCACCGACCCGGCCAACCTCGACCTGGCGATGCGCGACTGCGATGCCGTCATCCACCTCGCCGCCGTCGCCGACGTCGGCCACGTCCTCGCCGACCCGGTGCTGGCCGAGGAGGTCAACACCCGCGGCACCCTCAACGTGCTCGAGGCGGCGGCCGGCGCCAAGGTCGGCCGGGTCGTCTACGGCTCCACCACCTGGGTCTACAGCGACTGCGTCGAGCAGGACGTCGACGAGGAAACGCCGATCCCGGCGCCGCGCCACATCTACACCGCGACCAAGCTCGCCGGCGAGACCTACTGCGCCGGCTACGCCGAGCTCTACGACCTCGAGAGCACCGTGCTGCGCTTCGGCATCCCCTACGGCCCGCGCGCCCGCGCCGCCGGCGTCGTCGCCAAGTTCACCGACCTCGCTTTCGAAGGCAAGGCGCTGACGATCGCCGGCGACGGCAGCACGACCCGCAGCTTCATCTACGTCGAGGACCTCGCCGACGGCATCGTTGCGGCGCTCGCACCAGAGGCCGCCGGCCGCACCTACAACCTCTCCGGCGACGAGGTCGTGACGATCCTCGAAATCGCCGAGCGGGTGCAGGAAAACACCGACAACTGCGAAATCGTCCACACGCCGCCGCGCCCGGGGGACTTCCCCGGCAAGGCGATCTCCAACGAGCGGGCGCTGGAGGAGCTCGGCTGGAAAGCCGAGACCAGCTTCCGCGAGGGGGTCAGGAAGTACGTCGAGTGGGTGCGCGGCACGACCCGTCCGCCCGACCCGATCCCGGGCAAGCAGCCTTCGCTGAACGGCAACGAACACGCGGCCGGCGCGCTGCTCTCCGGCGCCGCTCGCCCCGAGGATCGCCCGCCGAAGGTGCTGGTGCTGACCGCCGACATCGGCGAGGGCCACGACCTGCCGGCCCGGATCATCAAGGCCGACCTCGAGGAAGAAGTCCCCGGCGCCGAGGTCGAGATCGCCAACGGCCTCGACGCGATGGGAAGGATCTGCGCGGCCGTGCTGCGCAACGGCTCCCGCGTCACCTTCCGCTGGATGCCCTGGCTGTTCGACGTCCAGTACTGGTTGATCACCAAGTTCGCCCCGGCCCGCTGGCTCTTCCACCACCTCGGCTACCTGATCGGCGCCCGCGGCCTGCTGCGGCTGGTCGAGGAGCGCGAGCCGGACACCATCATCTCGACCTACCCCGGCGTCACCGCCGTGCTCGGGATGCTGCGCGAGAACCGGCGCTTGGAGGTGCCGGTGCAGTCGGCGATCACCGACCTCGCGGGGCTGCGCTACTGGGCCCATCCCGGGGTCGACCTGCACTACGTGACCCACCCGGAGTCGATCGAGGAAGTCGAGCGGCTCGTCGGCCCAGGCACGGTCGAGTGGGTGCGCCCGCCGATCTCCCGCGAGTTCCTGATGCCGCGCACGCGCCGCGACGCCCGCGACGCCCTCGACGTCCCGGCCCACGCGCGGATCGTGCTTGTCTCCGGCGGCGGCTGGGGGATCGGCGACCTCGAGGGGGCGATCCGTGCGGCGCTCTCTAGCGAGGACACCCTGGTGGTCTGCATCACCGGCCGCAACGAGGTCGCCCGCGAGAAGCTCGAGCGCGGCTTCGCCGACAACGAGCAGGTCCGCGTGCTCGGCTTTACCGAGCAGATGAGCGACTGGATGGCCGCGGCCGACGCGATGATCCATGCCACCGCCGGCCTGACCGTGCTCGAGGCCCACATCCGCGGCTGCCCGGTCGTCTCCTACGGTTTCTCGGCCGGCCACCTGCGTGCCAACAACGCGGCCTTCGAGCGCTTCGGCCTGGCCGAGGTCGCCCGCTCCGACCACGAGCTGGAGTCGGTCCTGCGCCACGTCACCCGTGAGCGCCGGTCGCCGGACTCGTCCTTCGCCTCGCTGCCGTCGATCGCCTCGCGGGCGCTTGGCGTGCGGCCGCGGGTGCGCCCGCAGCCGGTCTGGCGCCTGCGCACCGAGCGGGTCGTCGCCGCGGTCGCGCTGCTGCTGCTCGCCCTGGTGATGGTCATGTCCGCGGTCGATCGCGAAGCCCCCTACAAGGTGATCGGCAAGTCGCTCAACGGGCGCATCCACTTCGGCAAGGAGAGCGAGGCTTCGGCCTCCACGCCCCCACCGGTGTCCGCCCAGCCGGTCGCCCACCAGGCGGCGGCGAACAGCGCCCCTTGATCGCGGCGGCCGCGGCGGCGGGCGTCGCCGCGGCGACGGTCGTCCATGCCGGCCCGGCCTTGGCGCCGGTGGTGCCGGCGATCGGCGCCGCCTTGCCGGTGCAGCTGCGCCAGGAGGGAGCCGACGGGATCGCGATCACCTTCGACGACGGCCCGCACCCGCAGGGGACGCCGGCGGTCCTGGAGGCACTGCGGGAGGCGGCGGCGCCGGCCACCTTCTTCCTGGCCGGCGAGCAGGTGCAGCGGCGGCCCTCGCTGGTCGCCGAGATCGTCGCCGCCGGTCACCGCGTCGAGCTGCACTGCCATCGCCACCGCAACCAGCTGCGGCTCGGCCCGCGGCAGCTGCTCGAGGACGCCGACCGCGCCAAGGCGGCGATCGAGGAGGCCGGCGGCCAGGCGGTGAGCGACTACCGCCCCCCCTACGGGATCTTCAGCGCCGCCGGCCTGCGGGCCGTGCGGAGCCGCGGCTGGCGGCCGCTGCTGTGGTCGCGGTGGGGGCGGGACTGGACGCGCCGTGCCACCCCGGAGTCAATCGCGAGTCGCGCGACCGCCAGCGCCCGGGCCGGCGACATCCTGCTCCTGCACGACGCCGACTACTACAGCGCGCCGGGCTCCTGGGCCCGCACCGCGGCCGCCCTGCCGATCATCCTCGAGGAGCTTGAGGGGCGGGGGCTGAGGTCGATGCTGCTGCGCCGCTGAGAGGGCGGCGCAAGGGTCCACTGATCGCAGCCGGCGAAGGCCTCGTCGAGCTGCTGCGCCATCGTGCTGCGGGGCCGTGCCTGGTCGAAGATCTGCTTTGCCACTAGCTCTCCGTCCTGTAGAGGGGTTGGTGAAGATTCCCCCGCCGGTCGGACGAAAAATATGCACTTTGCGAACTTTGGGAACGCCTGTTCGCTTTACCCGCCGGCGGCGAAGCCCGCGATCTCGTCGGCCAGCCGCTGCGGCTGGTCCAGCGCCACGAACGTCTTCGAGTCTGCGATCTCGACGATGCGGGCGTTGCCGGCTTCGGAGGCGAGCCGCTGCGCGTAGGAGATCGGGAAGTACTTGTCCCCCGGGGCCCAGGCGAGGAGGATCGGCAGCTCCGACCCGCGCAGGTTCTGTGCCGCCTCCAGGGTGTAGCGCTTGTTCATCCCCACGGTCACCTTCTTGAGGTCGCGGCGGATGCCCGGGTCGTGCATCGCCGGCTCCATCCAGGAGGCAATCAACGCAGGGGGGATGCGGGTCTTGGCGAAGGGCTTGAAGGCGGCGCGGGCGACGGCGCCGATCCGGAACGGCGCCGCCATCGCCGACATCCCGCCGGGTGCCTTGGCGAGCGGCACCATCGCCTTGAACATCCCCGGCGGGAAGTTCTCGTGGGTGTCGCAGTTGGTCAGCACGAGGCGCCCGATCCGCTGCGGATGCCGGGTCACCAGGACCTGCGACATCGCGCCGCCGGAGTCGTTGCCGACGATGGTCACGTCCTCGAGGTCGAGCGCCTCGAGGAAGGAGGCGATCATCGCCGCGATGCCGGGGGAGAGAGGTCGGCGTCGGGGTTCATCGCGATCTGCTGGGCGCCGATCGGCCAGTCCGGGGCGATGCAGCGGCAGCGATCGGAGAGGCGGTCGACGACCCCGTCCCAGAGGCGTCCGTCGACGAGGTAGCCATGGACGAAGACGACCGGCTTGCCCGCCCCGGCCTCGCGGTAGCGGATACGGCCCGCGGGAAGGTCGATCTCCTTGCGTTCACTCGTCTCGGCGCTCATTTGCGTCCTCTCTCTCCTGGGTCTGGGTATACAGCTAACATACACACTGTATGCATGTAGATGCAAACGCAGATGGGGAGTCGGTCGGTCGGGGCACCGAGCGACGCACCCAGGCCGAGCGCAGGCAGGCGACCCGGGCGGAGCTGATCGCAGCCGCTCGCCGTCTCTTCACCGAGCGCGGCTACGACGGGGTCGGCACGGAGGAGATCGTGCGCTCGGCAGGGGTCACCCGCGGCGCCCTGTACCACCACTTCGGCGGCAAGCGGGAGCTGCTCGACGCCACCTACGAGCAGCTCGAGGCCGAGTCGACCGAGCGCGTCGCCCGGGTCGTCCTCGGCTCCGATCTCGAGAGCCCCCTGGATGCGATGAAGGCCGGGATCGAGGCCTTCCTCGACGAGTGCGCCGAGCCCGAGCTGAGGCAGATCGCCCTGCACGACGCGCCAGCCGTGCTGGGCTGGGACCGCTGGCGGGAGATCGGCGCCGCCAACGGGCTGGGGCTGATCGAGGCGAGTCTGGCGGCGGCGATCGAGGCCGGCGAGATCCGCGAGCTGCCGGTGAAGCCGATGGCGCATCTGCTGCTGGGGGCGCTCGACGAGGCGGCGATGCTGGTGGCTCGCTCCGAGGACCCGGCGAGCCGGGCCGAGGTGACGACGGTCCTACTGGCGCTGCTCGAGAGCTTCGCCGTCTCGCGGCGTCTCTAGCCGCACCTCGACCGCGTCTCCCTCGATCTCGATCCGCTCGTGGTGGGCGAGGTGGCGGGACTCCTTCTGCGCGTACATCCGCACGTCGGCCAACTGCATCGCGGGCGTGGGGGCATCGGCTTCACCGGGGATCGTCACCGTTCCCCAGGCCGCGCTGAGGTCGAAGCCGGGACCGCTCGCGGTCAGGGCTTCGGCCACCCGCTTGGCGACCGGGCCGTTGCGGCCGTCCGCGACGGCGGTGAGGACGGCGAACTCGTCGCCGCCGATCCGGTAGGCCGCCCCGTCCGCCCCCAGCGTGTCCTTCAGCTGAGCCCCCATCCGTTCCAGCACCGCGTCGCCGGCCGGGTGCCCGAAGGTGTCGTTGTAGCGCTTGAAGCCGTTGAGGTCGAGCAGGATCAGGGTCAGCGGCTCCTGGGCGGCGCGCTGGCAGCGGGATGCCAGGTCGACCTGCAGCCGGCCCTGGTTGCCGAGCCCGGTCAGGTGGTCCGTCCGCACCTGCTCGAGCAGCCGCTTGTTGTCGCGCACGCTCAACCCGAGGCGGGAGATGACGGCGATCATCGTCGCCGCCCAGAGCACCGTCGTCAGCCCGCTGGCGCGGCTGAAGTACTGCATCGCGAAGAGGCCGATCATCACCGCCGCGAAGAAGGCCGGGACCATCAGCTCGCGCCAGCCGTCGAAGCGCGCCATCGATTTGATCGTGTCGGCTCGGGTCTGCCAGGCCTCGGCGCCGATGCAGACTGCGGCGAACAGGTAAATCGGTTCGATCCAGTTGCCGCCCGGCAGGCTGGCGTCGGTCGACTGCAGGGTGTAGGCGACGTCGGCGACGACCAGGGCCGCCAGACCGACCAGCAGCAGCGACCAGGTCCGCCCCGGCCGCCAGCGGGTCAGGGCGACCACGCCGACGACCAGCGACAGCATCAGCACATCGCCGAGCGGGTAGGCGAGGGTGGTCGCCACCTGGACCACGCTGCCGCTGGCGTGGTCGGCGACGAACTCGAATATCACCGCTGCCCCCAGGGCCGCGGTGCCGAGCGCCGCGATCAGGCCGTCCATCCACAACCGCCAGTCGAGTTCCCGCGCCCGGGCGCGGATCAGCAGGCAGACACCGGCCGCCGCCAGTGGATAGAAGGCGAGGTAGCCGACGTCGGCCGGCGACGGGTAGGGCGGAGTCGGGTCGTCGACCAGGAAGGCGGTCCAGTAGATCTCCGAGGCTCCCCAGCAGAGCACCGCCGCCGCCAGCGCCAGCCATGCCGCGCGCTCGCGGCCGGCGCCCTCCGCTTTGAGCAGACAGGCGAGTCCGGCGCTCACTACCACCGCGTCGTACAGAGGTCCATTGACGAGGTCGTCGAGTCCGGAGCTGCCGATCCCGAACCAGTCGTGCAGCGCCACCAGCAGGGCGCCGCCGAACAGCACGACCGCGATGGCAGCGCGCAGAA
Organism: uncultured Solirubrobacterales bacterium; assembly: GCA_963762325.1. Classification (GTDB taxonomy): domain Bacteria; phylum Actinomycetota; class Thermoleophilia; order Solirubrobacterales; family 70-9; genus VAYN01. Next base: position 8,666 of record CAVXKQ010000018.1, read on the forward strand.
CGACGCCTACGCGCGATTGCGGTGCCGAGCTCGTCTCGTCCATAGGAGGGGTATCGGCACGGTTTGACCGGTTCTCTAGACTGAAAGAAGAAATGAAGACCGAGATCCACCCCGATTACACGCTTGCCAACGTGCACTGCTCGTGCGGCAACCAGTTCTACACGCGTTCGACCAAGGACGATCTGCACGTAGAGCTCTGCTCCGAGTGCCACCCCTTCTACACGGGCAAGCAAAAGCTGGTCGACACCGGTGGCCGCGTCGAGCGCTTCCAGCGCCGCGCCGCCAAGCACAGGGCCGGGAAGTAACCCGTGAGCCCGCCGGTGGGCTCGGCACAGGCACCCACAGTCCCCTCCTCAGGCGACGGAGGGAACTCGCTGCGCATGCCCGACGGCGCCCTGGTCGCCAAGCGCGACGCGCCCGTCGGGGGCCAGGCGGTGCTGGAGGGGGTGATGATGCGCGGCGTCTCGGTCTGGGCCGTGGCCGTGCGCACCCCCGAGGGGCAGATCGAGATCGAGTCAGAGCCCCTGCGGCCGTGGGCCCAGCGCCACCGGCTCTGGCGCCTGCCGGTGATCCGCGGCGTCGTCGCCCTCGGCGAGTCGATGAAGATCGGCTTCAAGGCGCTGGCGATATCCGCCAACGCCCAGTTGGAGGAGGACGAGGAGGGCGAGAAGGAGGAGATCGGCGGCTGGGCCTGGGGCCTGACGATCGTCTTCTCCCTGCTGCTCTCGATCGGGCTCTTCTTCGTCGTGCCGGTCGGCCTGACCAGCCTGATCAAGGACCAGCTCGGCTCCCCCTTGCTCTTCTGGTTGATCGAGGGGCTGCTGCGGACGGCGATCTTCATCGGCTACATCGTCGCGATCAGCAAACTGCCCGATCTGCGGCGGGTCTTCGAGTACCACGGGGCCGAGCACAAGACGATCTCCTGCTACGAGGCCGAAGACGAGCTGATCCCCTCGCGGGCCAAGCTCTACTCGCGCCTGCACCCGCGCTGCGGCACCAGCTTCCTGCTGATCGTGATGGTGCTGGCGATCTTCGTCTTCGCCCCGATCGGCCTGCCGGCCTGGTACTGGCTGCTGGCGTCGCGGATCCTCGGCATCCCGCTGATCGCCGGCCTCTCCTACGAGGTGATCAAGTGGGCCGGTAAAAACCGGCGCAAACGCTGGGTGCGGGCGGTGATGTGGCCGGGGTTGATGCTGCAGAACCTGACCACTCGCGAGCCCGACGAAGAGCAGCTGGCGGTGGCGATCGCCTCCTTGAACGCGGTGCTGGCTCGGGAGAATCCCGAGGAGGCAGCGAAGCAGCAACACATCGAGATCGTCGCGTAGGCGGGCGGGAACGACCCCCTTCGTGCACGGCTAGGGTTGTCTCGATGATCGAGCAGCTCGTGGAGCAGATAGAGGCGCGGTTCGGGGAGCTTGAGGGGCTGATGTCGGACCCTGCCGTGATTGGCGACCGGGAGCGGTATGCGGAGGTGGGGCGGGAGTATCGGGAGCTTGAGCCCGCGCGGCGGCTGGCGGCGGAGTGGCGGACCCTGAAGGACGATCTGGAAGGGGCGCGGGAGCTGTTGGAGGAGGGGGAGGACGCGGAGATGCGGCGGGTCGTCGACGAGGCGCCGGCGCGGCTGGCGGAGCTGGAAGAGGAGATCCGGCTGGCGATGGTCGAGCGGGACCCCAACGACGACAAGAACGTGATCGTCGAGATCCGCGGCGGCACCGGCGGCGACGAGGCGGCGCTGTTCGCCGGCGACCTCTACAAGATGCTGACCCGCTACGCCGAGGAGCGCGGCTTCGCCACCGAGGTGCTCTCGCAGTCGGCCTCGGAGATGGGCGGCTTCAAGGACGTGACCTTCGCGGTCAAAGGCGACGGGGCCTACTCCGTCTTCAAGTTCGAGGGCGGCACCCACCGCGTGCAGCGCGTTCCGGAGACCGAGTCCCAGGGGCGGATCCATACCTCCACGGCGACCGTCGCCGTCCTGCCGGAGGCCGAGGAAGTTGAGGTGGCGGTCGACCAGAACGACCTGCAGATCGACGTCTACCGCTCCTCCGGCCCGGGAGGCCAGTCGGTCAACACCACCGACTCGGCGGTGCGGATCACCCACAAACCGACCGGGATCGTCGTCTCGATGCAGGACGAGAAGTCGCAGCTGCAAAACAAGGAGCGGGCGATGCGGGTGCTGCGGGCGCGCCTGTACGAGCGCGAGCTGGCCGAACAGCAGGCGAAAATCGCCTCCGAGCGCAAGGCCCAGGTCGGCAGCGGCGAGCGCTCGGAGAAGGTGCGCACCTACAACTTCCCCCAGGGCCGCGTCACCGACCACCGGATTAAGCTGACTTCGCACAATCTCGACGGCGTCCTCGCTGGGGGTTTGTCCGAATTCACCGATGCCCTTGCAGCCGAGGAGAAAAGACAACGTTTAGAGACTGCCGCGGTTGGCTGACGTGTGTGACCGGCGGATTTCGGCGTCCTCGGTCGCTCGTGTGCAGAGCACACGTCGCTCCCTGCGTCCTTGAACTCCTTGGTCACACCCGCCAGTTCCACGAGACAGGCTTTGGAAGCCGCCACGGATGCGCTCGCTGCGATGGCGATCGAAGACCCACGCGTCGACGCCGAAGTGCTGCTGGCCGAGGCGACCGGCTGGGACCGGGCGGCGCTGGTCGCAAGCCCGGGGGCCGAGGTGCCGCCGCCGGCCGCGCGCCGGTTCGGGGAGATGGTGCGGCGGCGGCTGCGGCGTGAGCCGGTCGCCTACATCGTCGGGCGCAAGGGGTTTCGCGACATCGAGCTGGCGGTCGACCGGCGGGTGCTGATCCCGCGGCCGGAGACCGAGCTGCTGGTCGAGCTCGCGCTCGAGCGCGAGCCGGCGACGCTGCTCGACGTCGGCACCGGCTCCGGCGCGATCGCCCTGGCCGCGGCGGCCGAGCTGCCGGACTGTGCGGTGACCGCCACCGACACCTCGGCCGCGGCGTTGGCGGTCGCGCGCGCCAACGCCGAGCGCCTCGGCCTCGGCGATCGAGTCCGCTTCCTGGCGGGGACGCTCCCGCCCGAGGGCGATTTCGACCTGATCCTCGCCAACCTGCCCTACGTCGCCGAGGCGGACCGGCGCTCGCTGCAGCCCGAGGTCAGCGAGTGGGAGCCGCCGGAGGCGCTGTTCGCCGGCGCCGACGGCCTCGACGCGTATCGTGCCCTGCTCGGCGACCGCGGTCGGGATTTCAGCCCCATGCCGACCGCGCTGGCGCTCGAGGTGGGGGAGGGCCAGGCCGGGGCCGTCTCCGAGCTGCTGAGCGAGGCCGGCTTCGTCGCGATCGAGACCCGCCGCGACCTCGCCGGGATCGAGCGCGTCGTGCTGGGGGAGCGATGAGCGGCGACCCCTCTGCGACCGAGGTCGTCAAGCTCGAGCGGGGCGGAGCCGCCGCGGGTCGCGGGGCGCTGGAACGCTGCATCGCCGGCGGCGGCGTCGCCGTGTTCCCCGCCGATGGCCTCTACGGCCTCACCTGCGATCCGCTCGACGCCGCCGCGATCGCCCGCATCCACCGCCTCAAGGGACGCGACGACGGCAAGTCCTCAGCGGTCATGTACTTCTCGCCGCTGGCGATGCGGGAGCTGGTCGCCGGCCTTGGCCCGCGGACGGCCGCGGCGGTCAGCGCCCTGTTGCCCGGGCCGGTCACCCTGGTCCTCGCCAACCCCGGGCATCGCTACCCCCTCGCCTGTCGCGAGGACAGGGAGCGCCTCGGCGTCCGTCTGCTCGCCGGTCCCCTGGCCGGGGTCATGTGCCCGGTCTTCCAGACCTCGGCGAACCTCAGCGGCGAGCCGGCTCCAGCCCGCTTCGAGGACGTGCCGCCGGCGATCCTCGCCGCGGTGGACCTGGCGATCGACGGCGGCGAGCTGACCGGCCTGCCCTCGACCGTGGTCGACGTCGCCACGATCGACGACGACGGCTCCTGGCGGGTCCTGCGCCAGGGCGCCCTCTCAGACGGCGATCTGGCCAGCGCCCTGGCCTCGGTCGGCCTCGGTTAGCAGCCGACGTCGCCGGCGAAGGGCAGGCGGACCAGGCGCTGGGAGCTGTTGTCGTCCTCGTTCGACTCGAAGAGCAGGTTCTGCGGGTCGACCGTCATCGCGAAGGCGAAGCAGCCGCGCAGCCCGGCGACGTCGATCCACTGCTTGTCGTAGTCGGCCGGGTAGATGTCCGACCAGCCGACCGAGGTCCCCAGCGTGACCCGCTTGCGGTAGGGGTTCTGGTTGCAGCCGGGGTAGTGGCGGTTGTCAGGGGAGCGGCGACCGGCGCGCGTACGCTCCAGGTCCCGCAGGCAGTAGTTGAGCTTCGGCCCGACCCGCACCACCGCGCCGAGGGTGCCGTCGGGCCTGGCCCGACGCAGCTCGAAGCGGGCGAGCTGGTGGACCTTCCAGTAGGACCCGCCGAAGTACTCGCTGACGTCCGTGAAGCGCAGGGTGGCGCCGCTGCGCACCGTGACGTGCCCGCCGCCGACGCGGTAGATCCTCTGGGTCGTGCGCATCGTGTGCCAGCCGTTGCGGCGACCGCGTACCTCGATCGGCCCGCGGCCGCGGCTGCGGACGTCGCTGGTCGCCCGCAGCAGCTTCCGTCCTCCCGAGTACTGGGCGTAGAGATCGGTCGGCGGCCCGATCCGCAGGTTCGGGCAGAGCAGGTCGGCGGCTTCGGGCCCCAGGCACGGATTGGCCGCCCCGGCCGGCGCCGCGGCTAGCAGCCCGCCGGCGAGGGCGGCGGCGACGAAAAGTCGGGCTTTCACGCGGCCGAGAATATCCCGGGCCGTTGCTATGGTCGCCCGACCATGAACGAGCTGCCAGAGAACCTCCAAATCGCGCCGCTGGCCGAGGTCGATCCCGAGATCGGCGCCGTCCTAGACGGCGAGCTGCGGCGCCAGCAGCGCACCCTGGAGATGATCGCCTCGGAGAACTTCGTGCCGCAGGCCGTGCTCGAAGCGGTCGGCTCGGTGCTGACCAACAAGTACGCCGAGGGCTACCCCGGACGGCGCTACTACGGCGGCTGCGAGGAGGTCGACGTCGCCGAGGAACTGGCGATCTCACGCGCCAAGGAGCTGTTCGGCGCCGAGCACGCCAACGTCCAGGCGCACTCCGGGGCCCAGGCCAACAACGCCGCCTACATGGCGCTGCTGGAGCCGGGCGATACCTTCCTCGGTCTCGCCCTCGACCACGGCGGCCACCTCAGCCACGGGATGAAGATCAACGTCTCCGGCACCCTCTACAACCCGGTCCCGTACCACGTGCGCAAAGACGACCTGCTGGTCGACATGGACGAGGTCGCCCGACTCGCGGAGGAGCACAAGCCGAAGCTGATCGTCGCCGGCTGGTCCGCCTATCCGCGCCAGCTCGACTTCGCTGCCTTCCGCGAGATCGCCGACTCGGTCGGGGCCAAGCTGATGGTCGACATGGCCCACTTCGCCGGCCTCGTCGCCGCCGGCGAGCACCCGAACCCGGTCCCGCACGCCGACGTCGTCACGACGACGATCCACAAGACTCTCTGCGGCCCCCGCAGCGGCATGATCCTCTGCCGCTCCGAACACGCCAAAGCCGTCGACAAAGCGGTCTTCCCTGGTCAGCAGGGTGGGCCGCTGATGCACACCGTCGCCGCCAAGGCGGTGGCGCTGAAGATCGCCGCCAGCGAGCCGTTCCGCGAGCGCCAGCGGCAGACGATCGCCAACGCGCAGGCCTTCGCCGCCGGCCTCGAAGCCGCCGGCGTGCCCGTCCTCACCGGCGGCACCGACGTTCACCTGGTACTGGTCGATCTGACCCCGACCGGGCTCGACGGCCAGACCGCCGAGGACCGCCTGGACGCGGTCGGGATCACCGTCAACCGCAACGCCATCCCCTTCGACCCGCGGCCGCCGATGAACCCCTCCGGGCTGCGCATCGGGACCCCGGCGCTGACCACGCGGGGAATGGGCGAGGAGGAGATGGTCGAGATCGCCGCCGTCATCGCGGCTGCCCTTGGCGCCGACTTCGAGGCCGAGAAGGGCGCCCTCGCGGCTCGCACCTCGGCCCTGATGGACCGGTACCCGCTCTATCCGCAGCTGACCCCAGCATCCGTCTAGCCGATTGCCATCAGCTCTGAAACGGCTTCGTTGAGCAGGGGCTAGCCAGTGCTCGTCGCCTCCATATTGGAGCCGGTCTCGACCGCGGCCCTGACGGTCGCTGGGCTCAGCGCCGTCGCTTACCTTGCGCGGACGTGGGCAGCGGCGCGGATCGGCGAGGCGGTCAAATACGAGTACCGGCGCGGCTTCGAGGAATTCAGGTCGACCCTCGACTGGGACACCGTTCGCAAGGAACGAGCGGCGGCGGTCGCCGACTTCCTGGCGGCCTGGGTAGCGCCGAGGTACGACGTCCAGAAAAGGAACGACGAGTGGAGGCTGGAGATCCAAAGGCAGTACTGGAACCTGGCGCTCTGGCTCGACCACGAAACCCTGCGGGAGCTGAACAAAGCGGTTGGCGGCGACCCGGCCGGCAATCACAAGGAGGCGCTCGCGAGAGTCCGCAAGACGATCGTGGGGCCGGAGGACCCGGTCGCGGGAAGCGAGTTCCTGCACTGGGACCCCCATCAGCCGAAGTGAGCGACTTGGCACCCGCCCGGCGACCAGGATGAGGGTTTGGGTCGATTGCACCGCCGCCGCGCACCCCCTGG
>CAVXKQ010000019.1:0-77861 GCA_963762325.1 uncultured Solirubrobacterales bacterium
AGGGCGACCGCCGCCTTCCCGGCTGAGAGCCGACTCCGATCGGCGCTGGACGATCGCTAGTACGTCGGCCAGAGGCCTTTGTGGCTGGTGATTTCCCATGCCGCAGTGGTCCACGCCACGTCGGTGAAACAACCTTTTTTTCCAGCGGTATTGGGAAACGGCACGGTACCGATCGCCGTCACCGCCGCCGGGCTCCCCCCTTTGATCCACATGTAGTTCGCGGCCGTGCTGTACACGCATTGTTCGACGTCGGCGCCGCATTCCAGTTTCACCGTGATCGGGACGATCAGGTTGGCCCACCCTTCCCAATAGGCCGCAACGTTGATCGCTCCCGTGGTCGGCGCGTTGGTCATTGCCACCGTGCACGCCGTTTTGCCCGGATTGGTGGCACAGGTGCCGTTGACGAAGGTGAACGTGACATCTTCGATTTTCAGAGGATTGCCGAATTCTTCTTTGGTTTTCAGGTTGACAGTCGACTGCGAGCAGTCGACTCTGTTTTTGATGGTGCCGTTTTCGAGCAATAAGAACGTTGATGCGGGCGAGGTTTTCGGGATTGAGCCTTTGATCACCTGACCGGCTTTCAGCGTTTCCCCCATCGGACAGAAGAAATTCACCGGCGCTGCGTTGCATAGTCGGGTGAGGGCGGCGGCTTCGGCGAGACCAAGGCCCACCGCTTCGGCCCCGAAAACGGCGTTCAGCCTCGAATTGCCGGTCAAGCTGCCGTTGGTTTTTTCACCGGTACCGGAATAGGGGCAGAACCCGGAGTCTTTGGTAACCGTGTAGTGGATTCCGCTCAGGCTCTCTTCCACCTTGACGTGTGATGGGCCGACTTCATTCCGATAGGTGGCGGTGGAGAGACCGCTTTGGGTGCCGATTTGGGCTTCGCAGGTTTCCGGTTTGCCAAAAGTCACGACGATGCTCTGGCCCGCCGGGCAAGAGATACCTACAGTGCCTTTGAATTTGCTCGCTTCGACTTTTTCGGTGGCTTTGAATACGTACTGGCAACCGTTTGCCTGCACGGTCGCGATGAGGCCCAGCGTCACGCATTGGCTAAAGGTCGGCGTGACGCTCACCGTTTCCCCCGGCACCGGCAGCGCGCCGCTCAGGGTCATGTTTTTGCAAACGACTTTGACTCCACCTTCCAGGTTCAGCGTCTGCGATTCGAGCTGTTCGCCGCTGATCGCGACGTCGTACTCAGCGGCTTCGAACTTGATGCTGGCCGCGGCCGGCGAGGAGCTCGCCGTCGCCAGTACAAGCGCCACGAAGATCAGGAGACTGAGCTTTCCGAGAACCCTCATCGATCAGACCACCTTCGGTTGGAGCCGATCAATCGGGCGCTATGCCTAACACAGATCTACTTAATAGTCAAGAAACTTTCTTGAAAGCGCTGTGCTGCGTGCATCGACGGCGGGCTGAGCCACTCCGCTTTCGGCAGGCTCGACCGGCTCGAGTGTGTCGGCGCACACATCGACCGTACCTGTGGATCCTGTCCCGGCTGCAGCGCTTGCCGCTTGAAGCCCCCACCGCTGGACCCATCAAGGCAGCGCTGGCACTGCCAGCATCGGTGGAGCCAGAAACCGCATTCAGGCTCTCGGCGCCAGTTTGCGTAGGGATTGATTCGGTCGATTCCGGTTTCGACCTTTCATCCTCTTCGCCGCATTCCCATGGCTCGAGTAGGCATTCAGGTTCGGGTTCAGGTCCGGGTTCAGGTGGTTTCGATCCTTCCTCCTCGCAGGACATGGGCTCCCAATCGCACAGATTGATCACCTGATCTTCCCCTACGTACCTGACGGTCGGCTCGCCTCCTACTTCACCGACAACGTCCGCCGGATATTCCGCTGAGTAGCCCTTGAGCGCATGTTCGTAGATAAAACCAAGGTGGCCGCCGTACTTTTCGACCTGTTCATGGGCTGCAGCCGCGGGGTCTTCGACCCAATCCCAGAAAACGATGATGTAGCGGCCGAATTCGCGCGTTCCTTCGGGTTCATAGCCGCCGCATTCCCGTGGCTCGATTGGGCATTTGGGGTCGTCGCCGCAGAGCCACGGCTCGATCCAGCATTGGCCGCCAGTCGAAGCACCACCCACCATGACGCCGCTTTCGCCGCCTTCAGAAGCCGCGCTCACGGAGGGAGACACAGGAATGAAGGCACAGGCACAGAGAACAATGACAGCGAGGCGGACTCCCCTTGAACATGGATGTCTGTCAAGACCCTGTCTCACGAAAGCCTCCCAGCAGCCGATACCGGCTAGCAGCCCACTATAAGGAACATACGCGAGCTCATCAAGGTACGCAGGCGTCCAGCGCCGGACGACGCTCCATGACCTGGCAATCCCTGCTCAGAAGCCGAGCGCGAACTTGGCGTCGTCGGTCATCATCTCCGGTGACCAGGCGGGGTCGAAGACCATCTTCGGGTGGACCGCCGAGACCCCGGGGAGGTCGCCGACGAACTCCTTCATCTGTTCGGAGACCTGGGGGCCGATCGGGCAGGCCGGGGTGGTCAGGGTGAAGGTGACGTAGACGTCCTCTTTCTCGATCTCGACGTCATACACGAGGCCGAGGGAGACGAAGTCGAGGCCCAGCTCGGGGTCGATGACCTCCTCGAGGGCCTCATAGACGTCCTCCTCGGTGAGGACTTCGGCTTGCTGCTCGGGCGCGGCTGCGTGGTCTTCGGGCATTTGTCAATGGTAGCCGGGTGGGCGGAGTGGCTCGGGGGGAGCGCCCTCCCCGGGCGGGACGAGCTCCAGCTGCCACCAGCCCACGTCGCGCCAGGCGCCGGCCTTCCAGCCGATCCGGTGGCTGACGCCGACGGGCTCGAAGCCGAGGCTCGTGTGCAGGGCGACGCTCGCTTCGTTGGGCAGGGTGATGCCGGCGCAGGCGATCTGGAAGCGCTGCTGACGCAGGCGCTCGAAGAGGGCTTCGTACAGGCCCTTGCCGAGACCCCGACCGCGCTGTCCCGCGGCCACGTAGACGGACACGTCGGCGGCCCAGCGATAGGCCGGGCGCTCCATGTGCCGGCAGGCATAGGCGTAGCCGCACACCTCTCCCCCATCGGCGGCGACGAGCCAGGGGTGGGTGGCGGAGGTGCGCTCGATCCGCCCCGCCATCTCCTCGGCGCCGGGGGGCCGCTCCTCGAAGGAGACCGGGCTCGCCTCGACGTGGGGCGCGTAGATTGCCGCGCAGGCGGCAGCGTCCCGCATGGGGTCGGCGTCGCGGATGGTGGCGGTGCCCATCGCGGCAATCTAGACCGCCTCGCCGCATGAGATCTTTTCGCGCCAATAGGCTGCCGCCAGGTTGAGCGACTCGGTCCAGATCCTGCGGCGGTCGATCGGCATCGTCTTCGCCGACGGCGGCCTGCTGGCCGTCACCTCGGCCCTGCCGGCGGGCGCGCGCGAGCACGGCGAGGAGGTGGTGTCAGCCGTTCTCTGCGATCCCGATGCCGCCCCGGTCAGCTTCGACGAAGCGCTGCTCTCGACCGAGTACGGCCGGGACGGCGTGCAGCGGCGCGCCAGTCTGGAGCTGTGGCCCGACGCCGGGTATGGGCCGCCGCTGCGCGGCGCCGGCACGCTGATCAGCTCGGTCGCGGTCGAGCGCCGCGGGCTCAACGCGCAGATCGCCTTCTTCCGCTGGTCGGTGGAGGGGCGCGAGGGCCTCGGCACCTATGAGATCGCCCGGCCCGATGCCTGACGTCGAGGCGGTCGTCTGCGACTTCGGCGGCGTGCTGACGACGCCGCTGCTGACCTCCTTCATGGCGGTCCAGGACGAGATCGGCATCGCGCCCGAGGCGATCGGCGAGGCGATGCGGGCGATCACCGAGGAGGACGGGTCCAACCCGCTCTACGCGCTCGAGCGGGGCGAGATGGCCGAGGTCGACTTCCTGGCGCGGCTGGCCGACGGCCTGGAGCCCGTGCTCGGCCACCGGCCCGAGCTGCACCGCTTCCGCGAGACCTACTTCGAGGCGCTGGATCCCAACCCGCCGATGATCGAGCTGATGCGCGAGCTGAAGGCGGAGGGGAAGCGGATGGCGATGCTGACCAACAACGTGCGCGAGTGGGAGCCGCTCTGGCGCCCAATGCTCCCCGTCGACGAGATCTTCGAGACCGTGGTCGACTCCGGCTTCGTCGGCTGCCGCAAGCCGGAAGCGCGGATCTACGAGATGACCCTGGAGCGGCTCGGGCTGCCGGCCGAGGCCTGCGTCTTCGTCGACGACCTCCTCCCCAACTGCGAGGGCGCCCGCAAGGCCGGCATGACCGCGGTCCACTTCCGCGACAACGACCAGGCGATCGCCGAGATCCGCGCGGCGGTTTGAGGGCAGGCGCGCGCGGTTAGTTGTCGGAGCCGGCGCGGTCCCAGACGTACAACTCGACCGCCTCGACCGCGAGCGCCATCAGGCGGGGTGGGGAGAGCAGGCTGAGGACCAGCTCCAGCGCGTCTTCCTCGGTGACCCCGGCGTCGACGGCCTCCTCGCCGCGAAAGCCGGCGGCGAGCTTGAGGGCCTCACGGCGGTTGTCGCCGAGCGAGCCGAAGGCGCCCATCAGGAAGTCGCAGTTGGGAATCGGGTGGCCAACCTCGAGCGAGCCGTGCCAGGCCGCGAGCATCGAGAGGTCGTGTTCGTCGAGCTCGGAGATGGCCTTCGCGTAGTGGACCTCGAGCTCGGCGTCGGGGATCTCGTCGACCCAGGCACGCACGGCCTCGCCGAGCAGCTGGCGGCGCGCCTCACGGCCGACCGAGTCGGCGATGGCGCGGACAGCGTCGGCTGGGTCTACGAAACAGAGGGACATGAGCTGGTTCGCAATCTAGAGGGGGCGGAAGACGGCAAAACGGGGGCGGGAAACCCCCGCTTTGCGGCTTGTGGCGCGGTCTGCGTTCGCTCTCGGGCGCGCCGGAGGCCGACCTATGCTGGGTCGCTTGTCGATATGCCGCTGAAGCTGATCCACGGACCCCCGAACTCAGGTCGTGCCGGACTCATCCGGGGCGGGTTCGTGGGCGCGCTCGAGCGCGATCCGGTCCTGATCGTGCCCACGGTCGACGACGTCTTCGCCTTCGAGCGCGAGCTCTGCAGGGCGGGGGCGGCGCTGGGCGGGACGGCGATGACCTTCGGGGCGCTGTTCCACACGGTCGCCACGGCGGGCGGTGCGCCTCCTGGCGCCGAGCTCTCCCCCGCCCAGCGCTTGCGGGCGATCGAGGTCGCGGTCGGCGCCCGGCTCGGACGGCTCGGCCCGCTGCGGCGCTCCGCCTCGCGCCCCGGCTTCGCCCGCGCCTTCGAGCGGCTGCTCGACGAGCTGCAAGGCGCCGGCGTCGAGCCTGACGCGGTCGAGGCCAGCGCCGGGACCCTGGAAGGCTCGGCCTACCTCAGCGACGTCGCCACCCTCTTCGCCGGCTATGCCGAGGTGCGCGAGCGGACCGGACGGGTCGACTCGCACGGGATCGCCCGCGAGGCGATCGCGCTACTGCGCCGCGACGGCTCCCTCTGGGGCAATCGGCCGCTCTTCCTCTACGGGCTCGACGACCTCACTCCGAATCAGTTCGAGCTGGTGCAGGTGCTGGCGTCGCTGACCGAGGTGACCGTGGCGCTGCCCTTCGAGGAGGGGAACGCGGCGTTGGCGGCGCGCTCGCGCCTGCTCGGCGAGCTGCGCGAGCGGATCGGCGCGGTCGAGGAGGTCACGACCGTGGCGGCGCCGGAGAACACCGAGAGCGCCCTGCTCTTCCACCTCGCCCGTGGCTTCGGAGCGCCCGGTGCCGCCCCCCAGGCCGCGGACGACGACCTGCTCCTGCTGCGCTCGGCCGGGGTCCGGGGCGAGGCCGAGGCGATCGCGACCGAGGTCTCGAAGCTGATCGCCGGCGGCGCCGACCCGGCCGAGATCGCGATCGCGCTGCGCGATCCGGCGCGGCGTGGCGGCGCGGTCGCGGCGGCGCTGGAGGCCAACGGCGTGGCGGCGGCGCTGGAGGCGGAGCTGCCGGTCGCCGGGACCGCTGTCGGCGGCGCCCTGGCGGCGCTGCTGGAAGCCGAGTTCGGCTCGCGCCAGGCAGGCGACCTGCTGCGCTACCTGCGCGGCCCCTCGAGCTTCTCCCAGGGGCGGGTCGACTGGCTGGAGCGGGCGCTGCGGCGAGGCCGGGTCGAAGACGCGGAGACCGCACTGGCGCTGTGGCAGGGTGAGGAGGACGAGCCGCCGCGGGACCTGTTGCGGCTGCGCGAGGCGGCGACCCGCTCGTCCGCGGCGCTGGCCGCCGAGGTCGGTCGGCTGGCGGCGACGATGGCGGCGCGACCGCTGCGCGGCGGAGGCGATGGGCCGGCGCTGGATCCCGGCGACGGGCTGGAGCTGCGGGCGGCGAGTGCGATCGCCGCTGCGTTGGGCGAGCTGGCGGAGCTGGGCCCGCTGGCGCCTGGGCCGGAGGAGTTGGCAGCCACGATCGCCGCACTCGAGTTCCGCGTCTGGAGCGGACCGGTCGAGGGCCGGGCACGGATCGCCAGCCCCTACCGCCTGCGCGCCGGCCGCTTCGACCACGTCTTCGTCGGCTCTCTGCAGGACGGCGAGTTCCCGCGCCGCGACCGCGGCGGCGACCCCTTCCTCTCGGAAGCGCAGCGGGGCTCGCTTGGCCTGGAGCCACGCCGTGACAGCGAGGCCGAGGAGCGCTACCTGTTCGGCGTCTGCCTCTCGCTGCCGCGGCGGCGACTCTTTCTCTCCTACCGCGACAGCGACGAGAACGGGGGCGCCGAGTCGCGCTCGCCTTTGCTCGACGACGTGCGGGCGCTGCTGGCCCCGGTGCCCGACGGCGCCTCCCCTGACCCGGTCGAGGGGGCAATCACGCGCAGCCGCGACCTGGCGCGCATCGTCCATCCCCTGGCCGATGCGCCCTCGGAGGACGAGCTGGCCAGAGCCCTAGCCGCGCACGGGCGCGACGCCGATCCCCAGGCACTGCTCGCCGCGGTCGGAGTCGACGAAACGCGCGGCGGCCGGATCGCCAGTCGGATCGCCGCCGCCCGCGCCGCCGAGGCCGCCTCGCGCGCGCCCGGGCCCTTGACCAACCCGGCGGCGATCGAGTCGCTGGCCGCGGTCGACGCCTACGGCGGCACCACGATCGAGGGCTTCGACCTCTGCTCCTACCGCTGGTTCGTCAGCCACGAGCTCGACCCCCAGCCGCTCGACCCGGTGCCGGACCCGCTGGTCCAGGGCGGCCTCATGCACGAGTCGCTCGACCGCCTCTACAAGGAGCGCCCCGGCGGCGACCCCCTCCCCCGTCCCGACTCCCTTCCCGCCTGGACCGCACGCGGACGGGAGATCGTCGCCGCCGTGGTCGCTGAGCGCGAGCTCGGCTCGCACCCCGCCGAGCGGGCGATGGCACGGCGGGTCCAGCGCCTGCTGGAGCGCTTCCTCGTCGAAGAGGCCGGACGCGAGACCGGCGGCTTCGAGCCCTGGCTGCTGGAGGCCGCCTTCGGCGAGTACGAGGAGGCCGAGCGGCCGACCCTGGAGCTGGACGGGTGGGGGCTGCACGGGGCGATCGACCGGGTCGACCGGGCGCCTGACGGCCGCGCCCTGGTGATCGACTACAAGCTCTCCGGCTCGGTGACGCCGCGGGAGAAGTTCGAGGAGCAGGCGAAGCTGCAGCTGCCGCTCTACCTGCTGGCGGTCGAGCGGCACTGGGGCGCGGAGCCGATCGGCGGCCTCTACCACCCGCTGCGGGGGACCTCCGTGCGGCGCCCTCGAGGGGTCGTCAGCGAGGGGGCCGCCGAGGACCTAGCCGACTACGGCCTCTACAGCCGCGACGTGGTCGACGCCGAGGGCTTGGAGGAGCTGCTGGCGGACTCGCGGCGGCGCGCCGGGGAGATCGTGGCCCGCATGCGCGCCGGCGACATCCGCCGCGACCCCGGCCCCCGCCGTGGCCTGCGCAACCACGACAGCTGCCCGCCGTTCTGCGACTTCGCGCCGATCTGCCGCCGCGACCGCGCGCCGGCGCTCGAGGAGGACGAGGACGTGGAGGAGCGATGAGCGAGCGGGTGCCCACGCCCGAGCAGGCGGCCGCGATCGAAATCGGCGGCGTCGACGTCCTGCTCGAGGCCGGCGCCGGCACCGGCAAGACCGGGGTGATGGTCGACCGCTACTGCCGCCTCGTCTGCGACAAGGGAGTCGCCCCCGACGCGATCCTCGCCTTCACCTTCACCGACAAGGCCGCGGCCGAGCTGCGCCAGCGGATCAGGGTCGAGCTGACCCGGCGGGCGGAGGCCGGCTCGGAGCGCGCGGCGACGCTGCTGAGCGAGATCGGCGGCGCCTGGGTGATGACGATCCACGGCTTCTGCAATCGCCTGCTCGCCGGCCACCCCGTCGCCGCCGGGATCGACCCGGGCTTCCGCGTCCTCGACGCCCCCGAGACCACCCGCGCCGCCCGCGAGGCGTTCGACGAAGCCCTAAGCGAGTTCCTGACCCCCGAACCACCCGCCGACGGGCCGATAAGTCGAGCCAGGGACGACATATCGGCCCGTCGACCCCAGGAGTCGCGGGAGGAACTGGTGGCGGCGTATGACATCGACGGACTGCGGGGGATCGTGGTCGGGCTGCATGCGGAGCTGCGGAGCCGGGGTGAGGCCGAGCCGGGGCTGCCCGAGCCCCCTCCCAGCGATCCGGTCGAGGCGATCGCGGCGGCGATCGAAGCCGCCGGAGAGGCCCTGGAGGAGATGAAGGAGAGCGACCCCAAACGCGAGCTGGTCGAGCGGGCGCTGGCGCGGCTGAGCGAGCCTGGGCCGCCACCCGGCCTCGACGAGCTGCGAGCACTGCGCACGGGCAGCAAGGCGCGGGCGATCCTCCCTTACCGCGAGGCGATCGAGGCGGCGATCGCGCGCACGGCCGAGGCCGGCGAGGGCGGCGTCGCCTACCGTCACCTGGCCGAGCTGCTGGAGCTCTTCGCGGGCCGCTTCGAGGCGGCCAAGGAACGCCGCACCGGGATCGACTTCGAGGATCTGCAGATCCTCGCCGCGCAGCTGCTGGAGCGGGCGGAGATCGGCGAGGCTTACCGCAGCCGCTTCAGCCACCTGCTGGTCGATGAGTTCCAGGACACGAACCGCCTGCAACTGCGCCTGATCGAGGCGTTGCGCGGCCCGCGCAGCGAGCTGGTCGCGGTCGGCGACGAGTTCCAGTCGATCTACGGCTTCCGCCACGCCGACCTCGACGTCTTCCGCCGGCAACGCGAGCTGATCGCCCAGCGCGCCGACGCCGAGCTGATGGAGCTGAGCGGAAACTTCCGCTCGCGCCCGGAGCTGATCGGGGCCGTGAACCTCTTTGGTGCGTCCCTCCTCGGCGACTCCTACCGCCCCCTGCGGGTCGGCGCCCCCCCACAACAGCCGGTCGATGACACCCGGGTTGAGCTGCTGCTGACGGCGCGGGATGGCTGGGATGAGGAGGGGATCGAGTTGGAGCCGGCGATCGATGGGCGCACGCCGCTCAACTGCCTGGCCGAGGCCCGTGACGTCGCCGCGCGCCTGCGCGAGCTGAACGAGGGCGGCGTCCCCCGCGGCGAGATGGTCGTGCTGCTGCGCGCCTTCACCCATCTCGACGCCTACGAGGACTCGCTCGAGCGCGCCGGGCTGCGGCCCTACGTGGTCGGCGGCCGCGGCTACTGGTCCCAGCAGCAGGTCTCCGATGTCTGCGCCCTGCTGGCGACGATCGCCAACCCGCTCGACGACCAGGCCCTCTTCGGCGCCCTCGCCTCCCCCGCCTGCGGCGCCGCCCCGGACACGCTCTGGCTGCTGCGGGCGGCGACCGGACGACGGCGCCACGTCTGGCCGGCGCTGGAGCGCGCGGCCGGCAGCGGCGAGGCGGAGTTGGCCGAGGCGGAGCGGCTGACACAGATCCCCGAGTCGGAGCTCGATCTCCTGCGCCGCTTCGTGGCGACGATCGCCTCGCTGCGCGAGCGCGGGTCGCGACTCTCCCTCGCCGCCCTGATCGAGGCGGCGACCACGGAGACCGGCTACGACCTGGCGGTGCTGATGCGCCCGGCCGGCGAGGCGCGCTTCGCCAACGTGCGCAAGCTGATGCGACTGGCCGCCGAGTTCGAGAGCCGCGAGGGCCGCGACCTGCGCGGCCTGCTCGACTTCCTCGCCGCCCGCGCCGAGAGCGATACCGAGGCCCAGGCCGCGACCGCCGCCGAGGGGCACGACGGGGTGCGGATCATGACCGTCCACAACGCCAAGGGCCTGGAGTTCGACGTGGTCGCCGTTCCGGACCTCTCGCGCAGCCTGCTGGCCGGGGCGCGGCCACCGCTGCTGACCCTGGGCCGCGAGCAGCCGCCCCGGGTGGGGATGCAATTGCGCCGGCTCGGTAGCGGCGCGGTCAACCTCTACGACCACGCGGCGCTCTGCGAGGAGGCGAAGGAGCGCGACGCCGAAGAGGGGCTGCGGCTGTTCCACGTCGCCGCCACCCGCGCCCGCGAGCGGTTGATCCTCAGCGGCGTCGTCAAGCCGGAGGCGGGCCCCGTGACCAAACCGAGCACGCCGATCGTCGAGCGCCTGGTCGAGGCGCTGGGGCTCGAGCGCGACGCCGATGCCAGCATCGTCGTGCCGGCGCCGGAGTCGCGCCTGGGCCTCGCCGCCACCTTCGGCCCTTCCGAGATCGCGGTCCGGGTCAATCTCCCCTCGCCCGAGCGGGCGGCGGAGCTGAGGGAGACGCGGCGCGGCGCGGCCGGCGAACGCTCGCTCGGCGAGGGCCCGCCGCCGCTGATCGAGCGGCTGCCGCCGGTGGTCCCCAGCCGCCCCCTCTCCTACACCGCGATCTCCGCCTACGAAGCGTGCCCATACCGCTTCTACATGGAGCGCGTCCTCGGCCTCGCCGAGGGTAGCCGTCTTTTGTCGCCCACAGGGCGACAAAAAGCAACCACCCTGGACGATGGCGGCCCGGCAACGCCCTCGGCGCGCGAGGAGCGGACGGCGCGGGGTGCCGCGGTACACGCGCTGTTGGAGTGGAGTCAGGCGAACGGGTGGGCCGAGCCGTCCGCGGAGCTGGCGCGTCGCCATGCCGCGGCCGTCGGGCTGGCTCCCGGCGCCACCGAGACCGATGGCCTGCTCGAGCCGGTGCGCCGGTGGCTGGGCTCGGCGCTGGCCAGGGAGATCGCCGCCGACACGGCACGCGTACGGGCCGAGGCGCCGATCCTGCTCGGCGTCGGCGGCACCGTCCTGCGCGGCTCGATCGACCTGCTGGTCGAGCGCGAGGGCGCACCTCCCCTGGTCCTCGACTACAAGACCGACCGCCTCGACGGCTCCAGTCCGGCGGAGCGCGCTTCCCGCTACGACACCCAGCGCTCGATCTACGCCCTCGCAGTCGCGAAATCGCTGAAAGCCCCCGAGGTCGAGGTCGCCTACGTCTTCCTCGAGCACCCAGAGGACCCGGTTCGCTCCAAACTCGCGGCAGCGGAGATGGACGCCGGCCGCGAGCACCTGGCAGCCACCATTGCCCGCATCTCCGCCGGCGAGTTCCCAGTCGCCCCCGAACCCGACCGCACCTGGCCCCTCTGCCGCGGCTGTCCAGCTCTAGGCCGTCTCTGCTCAGGCCCCGACGACAGCCGACCTAGCCCCGCCCCGGAGGCCGAGGTGGGGTGAAGCGTCTTGTACTTTTTTGCAGCTGCGAACCTCGGATGGCTCCCACCGTCCCACAAAAAAGTTAAGCGAAACCCCACCTCGGCCTCCGGGGCGGGGCCAGCTAGGACTCCGACGAAACCTCGAGCTTCGCCGCCAACTCATCCAGCCGCAGCTCCTTCAGCCCCTCGCCCACCGCATCCAGCTCCGCGGCGCAGTAGGTGACCAGCTCGCGCCCCTCGCGGCAGAGCTCGAGCGTCTCACGCAACCCGGCCTGCCCCGAGTCGAGGCGGTCGATGATCTCCTCCAGCCGCTCCACCGCGACCTCGTAGCTATCGGGCTTCTCGCTCAACGTCCCCCTCGATCTTGGCGTTCACGCGTCCGTCCGCGAAGCGCAGTCTTACGTCCGCGGCGGCGACAGCGGCGGCGGCCGAGCCGACCGACTCGCCGGCGGCCGTCTCCGCCAGTGCGTAGCCGCGCTCCAGGGTCCGCTCGGGATCGTGGGCACGCAGGGTTACGGCGGCTTTGCGCAGCGCCTCGCGGCGACGCGCCAGCGCCCGGGCCGCGGAGCGATCGATGCTGCCGCCGCGGCGCCGCTCCACGCCGAGGGCGGCGACCGTGCGCT
Source organism: uncultured Solirubrobacterales bacterium (assembly GCA_963762325.1). Lineage (GTDB taxonomy): Bacteria > Actinomycetota > Thermoleophilia > Solirubrobacterales > 70-9 > VAYN01. The sequence goes on from CAVXKQ010000019.1 coordinate 12,184, forward strand.
CGATCCCGCGCCGGCGCGCCCGCCCCAGCACAACCGTGGCGATCCGCCGCTGGAAGGCGCCGCGCTCGGCGAGCCGACGTTCAGAGGAGGCGCGAATCTCGCGGATCTTCTGGTTGAGGCCGGCGCGCTCCCGCTGCAGCGCCCGCGCCGGCCCCCGCGCCAACGCCGCCAGATGGCGGGCGCGGGCGCCGACCGCGCCCTCCCCGACCCGCCGCAGCGAAGCGGCGCAGCGCTGGAGCTTGTGGCGGGCGACACCGCAATCGAGCGGAACCGCCGCCTCGGCGGCGTGGGTCGGGGTCGAGCAGGCAACCGCGGCGACATCGTCGATCAGGGTCGCGTCGCGCTCATGGCCGATCGCGCTCACCACCGGCACCCGCAGCATCGCCACCGTGCGGCAGAGGGTCTCGTCGCAGAAGGCCCAGAGGTCGGCGAGGCTGCCGCCGCCGCGGGTGACGACGATCGCCTCGACCTCGGGCCGCGCCGCCAGCCCCTGGATCGCCGCCGCGATCGCCGGCGCCGCGTGCCGGTCCTGCACCGGGGCGAAGGCCCAGACCACGGTGCCGCCCCAGCCCCGCCGCCGCAGCCCGGCCAGCAGGTCGCGCCGGGCGGCGCCGGATTCCGCCGTCACCACCCCGATCGCCTTCGGCAGCAGCGGCCGGGCCAGCTGCTTCTGCAGCTCGAACAGCCCCTCGGCGCGCAGCTGCTTGCGCAGCGCCTCCAGGCGCGCCAGCAGGTCCCCCTCCCCGGCCAGCCGCACCTGGGTGGCGCGAAAGCTGAAGCTGGGCGAGGCCTGGCCGCCACCGGGGTAGTAGTCGGGGCCGCCGGAGATCACCAGTTCGGCGCCGTCGCGCAACGCTCCCTCCGGCAGCCCCGCTTTCTCGAGGTCGTTGAGCCAGATCGCGCAGGGCACCGCCCCCTGAGCGTCGCGCAGCTCGAAATAGGCCTGGACCTTGCTGCGGCCGACCCCGGTCACCTCGCCGATCAGCTGCACCCGCGCCCGCTCACGCATCCACTCCTGCAGTTTCTGCGCGTAGCGGCCTACTGGATACGGCCCAGGCAAATCCATGGAGCCAGGCTAGTCAACGCCCCGGGTGGCGCCTCACCCAGTGCTTTTCCAGTGTTTGGCCCAGGCCCGCAACTCGCGAATCGCCGGGCCCAGCTCGATGCCGATCTCGGTCAGGGAGTACGTCACCCGTACCGGGGAGCCTGCTTCGACCTCCCTCTCGACCAGCCCTTCCTCCTCCAGCTCGCGCAGGCGCTGGGAGAGCAGCCGGTCCGAGAGGCCCGGCACGACCCGGCCGAGCTCGCCGAAGCGCATCGGCCGCTCGGTCAGGGCGGCGACGATCGCTCCCGTCCAGCGCTTGCCGATCAGCTCGATCGCGGCATGGAAGTGCGGGCAGACGGAGCCGGGCTCCTCCACCTGGACCTGGGTCGACCGGACCGGTTCCACCAGCCCAGCTTACTGAACGTAAGTGACCGATCGCCCGGCTCAGCCGGTGCAGGCGGCGGTCGAGACCGACTCCAACGTCCGCGCAAGGGCGTCGCGGACGTCCTCGGCCGGGATCGCGAAGCCCCCCGCGGCGCCGGAGGTGGTGGCGGCGAAGACGGTGCCGACCACCCGGCCCCGGCCGTCGACCAGCGGCCCCCCAGAGTTGCCGCTGCGCACCGAGCCGCGCAGGGCGACGATCGTGCGCTCGACCGGCCCGTTGCCGTAGGAGTCCTGGCTGATCGTCGGCCGGGTCTCGCCGAGCCGCGCCGGCGCAACCGCATAGGGGCCGTTCTCCGGGTAGCCGAGGACGGCGGCGCTGGCGCCTGCCTCGCGGCGCTCGGAGATCGGCAGGGTCGGCAGGTCGGCGCCCACCCGCAGCAGCGCCAGGTCGTCGTCGGGGTCGTAGTAGACCGGCGTGGCGTCCAGCTCGACCCCGCTCTGGGTGGTCACCGTGGTGTCGTCGGAACCGGCGATGACGTGGGCGTTGGTGACGATCAAGCCCGGCCGCACCGCCCAGCCGGACCCCTCGATCCCGAGGCCGCAGGCGGTCCCGAGCACGCGCACGACCGAGCCGCCGGCGCGCAGCACCTCGGGGTCGGTGGCGATCGCCTCGTCGGGCCGGGCCACCGGCGCCGCCGGGCCGCGCACCACGGGCGCCGGGTCGACCCGGTCGAGCGCGTTCAGGACCGACCCGGAGGGCGGCAGGACCTGGTTGAGGCTGCGCAGGATCACCGACTCCTGGACGTCGCTGCGCAGGCGGGCGGTCCCCGGCGCGTGCAGGGCGACCGCGCCGAAGACCCAGGCGAGGCCGAGCGCGACCGCCGAGACCAGCGCCGCGCCGCCGGCGCCGTCGGCCAGGTGCAGGGCCGGCCGGCGGATCAGCTTCGCGCGCAGGCCCAGGGCGAGGCTCTCGACGGCGACCGCGATCAGCGCTCCGGCCAGCAGCGCGCCCAGGGCTGCGCAGAGCGGCGCGTACGGCGACTCCGACCCCTTGGCAAGGACCAGCGGGCCCAGCCGACTGCCGGCGAAGGCGCCCACCGCGAAGCCGACCAGGGTCAGGGCCCCGACGATCAACCCCTGCCGGTAGCCCCAGAGCCCAAGGGCGAGGGTGAAGGCGAGGATCGCCCAATCGAGCACGGTCACCACTGAATAGAAGCATGCGGGAGATCGCTCTATTACCTTTCCCCTGGTGAGTCAGCTGTCACCCGAGGTGGAGCGTCGGCGGCGCTTCGTCACCCGCATGCTGCCGCTGGCGGTCGTCGCGGTCATCGCCTTTGTCTTCGGCGCCTCGGCCGGCGCCCCCGGCTCGCCGCAGAAGGACGCCGCCGGCCGCTTCGCCGACGCCTGGGCCGCCGCCAACTTCGCCGCCATGTACAAGGAGCTGAACCCCGCCTCGAAGGGGGCGATCGGGCTCAACGACTTCGTCATCGCCTACCGCGAAGCCGAGCAGGTGGCGACTCTGCGCTCGCTCGAATCGGGCTCGCCGCACGACCCCGACTCGCGCGACGGCGAGACCGTGGTCGCGGTACCGATCGCCGTCGGCACCGTCGCCTTCGGCCGCTTCGAGGACGAGGTCGACCTGCCCTACTCCGACGGCGGCATCGACTGGGACCCGAGCCTCGTGTTCCCAGGGTTGCGATCCGGCGAGCGGCTCGAAAGCGAGATCGAGCTGGCGCCGCGGGCGCCGATCCTGGCCGGCGACGGCACCCCGCTGGCCGAGGGGGAAGCCGGCGCACGCGAACACCCGCTGGGCAGCGCCGCGATCGACGTCACCGGCGAAGTGGGAACCGCCAGTGAAGAAGACCTGCCGAAGCTCGCCCGCCAAGGCTTTGCCGCCGATACCCCCGTCGGCGTGAGCGGGCTGGAGCAGGCCTTCAACGCCCGCCTCGCCGGCCGGCCCGGCGGCTCCCTGCTCGCGATCGGCGAATCGGGCGGCGCGCCGCGGACGATCGCCCAAGCCGAACCGCGGCCGGGCGCACCGGTGAAGACGACGATCGATCCGGACCTGCAGGAAGCGGCGGTCTCGGCGCTGGCCGGCCGCTTCGGCGGCATCGCCGTGCTCGACGCCCGCAACGGCGACGTCCGCGCCCTCGCCGGCCAGGCCTTCTCGGCGCCGCAACCGCCGGGATCGACCTTCAAGATGGTCACCTCCGTCGCCGCCCTCAAGAACGACCTCGTCTCGCTGGAGGACGAATTCGAAATCACCAACGGGGTCAACGTCGGCGGCCGCTTCCTCAACAACGCCAACGGCGAGTACTGCGGCGGCACCTTCCGCCAGGCGTTCGCCGAGTCCTGCAACGCCGACTTCGCGCCGCTGGGGCCGGAGATCGGCAACGACGAACTGGTCGCGACCGCCGAACAGTTCGGCTTCAACTCGCCGCCGACCCTCTACGCGCCGCGGATCGTGCGTGAGGTCGACCCGCCCGAGTCGACGATCCCAATCGAGATCGGCGAAGAAATCGACCTCGGCGTCTCGGCGATTGGCCAGGGCGAGGTGCTGGCGACGCCGTTGCAGATGGCGAGCGTGGCCCAAACGATCGCCAACGGCGGTGTCCGTGAGCCGACCTCGATCGTCGCCAACAAGAAGCTGCGCCCCGACTCCGAGTCAGTGCGGGTGATGTCGACCGAGCTGGCCGGCGAAATGACCGAACTGATGACCGGGGTCGTCACCGAAGGCACCGGCACCGCCGGGGCGATCCCCGAGGCGCAGGTCGCCGGCAAGACCGGCACCGCCGAGCTGGGGCCGAAGCCCGGCCAGGAGGACGAGGCGAATCCGATCCAGGTCAAGGACGCCTGGTTCGCCGCCTTCGCCCCGGCCGAGAAGCCCAGGCTGGCGGTCGGGGTGCTGCTGATCGAAGCGGAAGCCGCCGGCGGCGACGTCGCCGCTCCCGCGGCGGCGGAAGTCCTGTCGGCCGGCCTTTAGGCCAGCGGACTCAGGCCGCTACAGGTCGAGCGTGACCTCGGCGGTCTCGCCGTCGGCGCCGGGAATCTCGAGGATCAGCGGCCGCGCGTCGGAGACTTCGTCGGGCAGCATGAAGATCGCCAGCGCGCCCTCGACCGGCCCCAGCTGCGCGGTCGAGTCGAGCACCGGCACCTGTTCCTGGGCTTCGACTTCGCCGCCGAGTTCGAGCGCGTAGAGGCTGCTGCTCGGCAGGACCTCGTAGGTGTTGTGATCGGCGTCGGTGATCGTCAGCGTTGAGGGCAGCGTCTGCGGCTCCTCGCTTTCGTTCTGGACCTCGAAGAAGACGCCGAAGTAGGTGTATCCGGGGGGCGTTACGCGTTGGCCGACCACGTAGGCGGAGTCCTCGTTGTCGGCCGGGTTCAGGTAGCGCGAGAAGGTGACGTTGAAGGAGAGCTCGCCGAGCTCGACGGCCTCGCCCTCGACCACGTCCTTGGAGTCGCTCGAGTAGCCGCAGGCGGAGACGCCGACGACGAGGGCGGCGAGGGCCAGGGCGGCGAGTAGCGGCAGGACGAGTCGGCGGTTCGGGACCATCGGCGGCGAGAGTCTATTAAGGGATGCCGGTCGCGTAGCGGTTGCCCCCGGCGACGGCGATCCGCTCGCCCTCCCACTGGCCGGACTCGAGCCCGTCGCGAAGCCGCTTCAGCGCCTGCCGCCATCCCCGCTCCTGCCATACCGAGCCGGCGCTGAGGATCTCCACGCCGCGGTCGATCGGGTTCGCGGGCTCGGTCCAGTGCGACAGCCGCACCGTCGTCAGCGCTCCCGGCCCCTCCCTCAGCTCCCAGACCGTGTTGTTGGGGATGCGGTTGACCCGGCCGCCCCGACCGCGCTCGACGATCCGGAAGGGCTCGTCGAGCTCGACGATCGTCGTGTCCATCCAGACCGAGCGCAGCGGCGCCTCGACCCTGAACCTGGCCCCGGCGCCGACCCCGGAGGACTCGATCCTGGTGAGGTGGAAGCCGGAGAGGAAGTGGGAGGTGAAACGAGGGCGGACGGCAAGGTCGGCGAGCAGCGAGAAGACCCGCTCGCGCGGAGCGTCGATCTCGACTTCGGCGCTGATCGGACCCATCGCGGCGCGATTCTATTCGCCGCCAGCCACGCTCGGACCGCACGGTTCATATTGAGTGACAGGAGCGGGATGCGGGAGTAGGATCGATACAGGACGCACGAAAGGAGGTCGCCCATCTTCGACAGCGTCGGCAGCAGCCCGCTCGATGGCCGCTACGAAAGTGGTGCCATCCCCGGCGAGGGAACCTTCTTCTGCCTGATCTGCGGTTCCCAGCTTGCGATGCAGGAGACCGACGAGCTGCCCGACTGCGAACGCTGTGGGGGCTCTCAGTTCCGTCGTGATTCGATCTTCGAGGCCCATCGGGACCACGGCCAGGCGACCAGCGAGTTCCCCGTCCCCAGCAGCCCGACGCCGCCGAGCTGGCTGCGCGAGGCACGCGGCCGGGCGCCGCAGTCGAGCCCCTGCCTTGCCTTTCAGGACGACGATGGCGAACTCCGCGTCGTCGCGATCGAACGCGGCTGGACCCGGATCGGCCGCAGTCTCACGGCCGATCTGCGCCTCGACGACCCGAGCGTCTCCCGCCGCCACGCCCTGATCGTCGCCGAGCCCGGCAGGCCGCTGCGCGTCCTCGACGACCGCAGCCTCAACGGCGTCTTCGTCAACGGCGAGACGGTCGAGTGGGCGCCGCTGCACGACGGGGACGAGCTGGCGATCGGCCGCCACAGCATCTACGTCCTGCAGGACTAGCCGCAATTTCCGGCCACCCCGGTCCCTAGGATTCGCCCGGTGAACGCCGCTCCCGACCCGGTCGATCCCTCCCTTCCACCCGAGGCCCCCTCGATCTCCGCCGCCGCCGACCGCGCCCGCGCCGAGCTCCACCAGGAGATCGAGCGAGTCCGCCTCGCCGTCGAAGAGATGCTGACCGAGCAGAGCGAACCGATCGACACCGACCTGCGCCGCGAGCTCGACGCCCTCCGCGAGGACACCCGCCTCTACGTCAAGAAGCGGGTCCGCCGGACCGAGAAGAAGCTGCAGCGCTCGGTCCGCAAGATCGACGAGCGCACCCGCACCCTCGAGCAGCGCATCGACCAGGTCGAGGCCGACCGCCAGGCGGCCGAGTGCAGGATCCACAGCTCGACCGAGCGCATGCTCGACGGGTTGCTACAGGAGGTGCGAGCGATCGCGGATCTGCTGACGAGACAGTAGTCCCGCAGCAGCACCTTCTCGCCTGTAGATCCTTCTGCTCGGTACCGAAGCAGATGCTGTTCAGCTAGAGAGCAGCAAGCTGCTGGCGGATCCGGCCTGTCAGAGCGCGTGGGGAGGGGTCGGGTACGCCCTCCGGCGGCTTGTACTTTTTTGTTCAGCGAATCTAGGACTGCCCGGGACCGACCCACAAAAAAGTTGAGCCGGAGGGCGTACCCGACCCCTCCCCCCTCACTCAGTCGAAATACTCGGATCCGCCTGCACCTTCTCCGGCACGATCATGAGGAAGTTGCTGGTCGCGTCGGCGGATAGGTCGAGGACGCGGTCGGCCTCTTCGTCCTGGCCGGTGGCGCGTAGTTCCTTGGCGTAGTGCGTCGTCAGGTCGTCGATGTCGATCAGGCCCTCGGCGTCGAGGTCCTTGAGCATCACCTTGGCGCCCTCGCCGAGGCGGCGCTGGATCGCGTCGCGGTCGATGCCGAAGGCGTTGTGGCGGACGTAGACGCGGCCGCCGGTCATGCCGGCGCAGGCCCAGGGGCCGAGGTCGCCGAGGACCAGGGCGCGGCCCGAGGTCATGTACTCGAAGGCGAAGCCCTTGGCGTTGGCGCGGTCGACGACGCAGCCGCGGCTGTCGTCGATGCTCTCCGCGGGCTCTCCGGCGAGGACGACGTCGGCGCCGGAGAGGCGGATGCAGAAGCGCGAATCGGCCGAACCCTGAACGTAGAGGCGGCCACGCTGGGCGCCGTAGGCGAAGGACTTGCCGACGGAGCCGTTGAGGCGCTTGCCCTTCGCCCCCTTGCCCTTGAGGATCGCGATCGAGCCGCCCAGCATCGCCTTGCCGACGCCGTCCTGAGCGCCGCCCTCGATCCGGATCGAGACGCCGTAGGCGTTGAAGGCGCCTAGGCCCTGACCGGCGACGGAGCCGCCGTTGAACTCGAGGCTGGCCAGCACTTCGTCGTTGGACTCGGGGCCGTCTTCGAAGATCCGCGAGCGGGCGATCGCCCCGGCCAGCTCGGTGCCGAGCACGCGGTCGTCGGCGTCGGTGGCGCGGGGGAACTCGTTGCGGATCGTGCGGCCGGGGCAGATGTCGCCGGCTAGGGCGGCGATCTGGGTCGAGGCCTGCTTCTCCTCCATGCGGATCGGCCGGGCGACGACGAGGCCGGCTTCGGCCCGCGCATCCTCCGTCTCGGCCACCGGCAGGTCGATCGGCTCGAGGTCGAGGAACTCGTCGAGCGGCTGGATCAGCGGCGTCAGGTCGACCTTGTCATGGGCTGCGGTCTGCTCCAGCAGGTCGTAGCGGCCGACCAGGTCCTGGGCGCGTTCGTAGCCCAGCGAGGCGACCACCTGCTTGACCTCCTCCCCCATCGCGGCGAAGAAGCGGGCGCAGCTCTCGGCTGCCAGGTCGACCTCCTGCGGGGTGAACTTCTTCAGCCCGTGGGCGTCGGCTTCCTCAGTCGTCTCGATCTGGGTGGCGATGCCGACGTGGCAGGTGTCGAGCTGGCAGCCGCGGCAGATCGTGCAGCCGAGGCTGACCATCGCCAGGGTGCCGAAGCCGACCCGATTGGCGCCGAGGCAGTGCAATTTGACGATGTCGTGGCCGGTGCGGTAACCGCCGTCGGCCCAGATCTCGACCCGGTTGCGCAGGCCGGCCTCCATCAGCGCCCGGTGGACGGCGCGGGTGCCGATGTCCGAGGGCAGGCCGACGTGGCGCAGCGCGTGCTGGCGGGCGGCGCCGGTGCCGCCCTCGAAGCCGGAGAGGGTGATGATGTCCGCCCCCGCCTTGGCGATGCCGAGGCCGATCGTGCCGATGTTCGGCACCACCGGGACCTTGACCGAGACGCGCACGTCGGGGTTGACCGTCTTCAGCTCGTCGATCAGCTCGGCCAGGTCCTCGATCGAGTAGAGGTCGTGGTTGTTGGAGGGCGAGATCAGGTCGGTGCCGGGCGCCGCGTTACGGGCGGCGGCGACCTTCTCGGAGACCTTCTTGCCGGGCAGGTGGCCGCCCTCGCCGGGCTTGGCGCCCTGGCCGATCTTGATCTCCGCCAGGTAGGAGGAGTTGAGCATCTCCGCCGAGACGCCGAAGCGCCCGGAGGCGACCTGCTGGCCGCGCCACTTGCGGTAGTGCCCGTACATGTCGCGGATCTCGCCACCCTCGCCGTTGACGCAGAGGATGTTGGTCGCCTTGGCCGCCTCCGCGTAGGCGCGGAAGGCCGGCTCCGACTGCGAGCCGAAGCTCATCGAGGAGATCACGATCGGGTAGTCGTGGTGGCCGATGCCGGCATCGACGCCGGCCGGCTCGACCGGGTCGCGGTCGCCCTTCAGGCCCATGATGTGGCGCATCGAGATCGGGCTCTGGTGCTCGAGGTCGCGGACTTTCTCCGAGTATTCCTCGTAGCTGCCGCTGCCGTTCGCGGTGGCGATCGCGGCCTTGTAGACCTTGGGGTAGAAGCGGAACGTCTTCGCCGGTTTGGCCGCCTCGTCGTCGCCGCTGAGGGCGCGGGCGCGGGCGTTGGTGTCCTCGTCGAGGTCGGCGAAGCCGGTGCCGCCCTTGGCCGAAGAGGCGAAGGCCTCGGTCTGGAAGATCTCCGCCAGCTCCGGCTTGACGCCGATCGAGGAGAACTGGCGGGCGTAGCCGCGGACCTCGTGGATGCCGATCGTCGAGATCACTTTCTCGATCCCTTTGGTCAGGGCGGCGCAGAGGTTGCTGACGTCGGACTCGTAGTCCTCGACGCAGATCACCTCGACCATCGTGTACGGGCAGACGCCGTTGGCGCCGAGGCCGAGCGCCAGCATCACGTCGTGGACATTGCGGACGGCGGCGGAGCGCAGGACGATCCCGCAGCGGCGGCGCAGGTTCTCCTCGCCGGGCTCGACCCGGAACTGCTTCAGCGCCATGTCGATCGCCGAGGTCGCCAGGTGCGGATCGACGTAGCGGCGCTCGCCGTCGTAGACGGTGCGGTCGGTGAGGATCAGCAACTCGGCCCCGTTGCGGACCTTCTTCACCGCTTCCTGCTTGAGGCGGTCGATCGCGCCGCTGGTCGTCTCCGACTCGAGCAGGGAGATGTCGACGGCGGCTGCGCGGCCGCGAAACTCCTCCCAGAGGTCCTCCAGCAGGTAGGTGCGGTGCTCGCGGGCGATGCGGCGGTAGGACTCGTCGGAGAGCGGCGCCAGGCCGTGGTGGCCACCGAGGATCACCGGGAAGGCCGTTTCGACGGTGCCGGTGTCGAGGCTGGCGTCGTCGAGCGAGGGGCGCCGCCCGAACACGGAGCGGGTGGAGAAGTGCTCCATCTCGCGCTCGCGGTCGATCGCCGGGTTGGTGACGACGGCGACCGTCTCCTTGAAGTAGTCGGCGAGGTTCTGGCGCTCGGGCGAGAGCGCCGCCAGCGGGCCGTCGTAGCCGAGCGAGCCGACCGGCTCGGCCCCGTTGGAGGCCATCTGCTGGACCAGTTTGACGTCGTCGCGCTGCCAGCCGAAGCCGGCCAGCACGCGGTCGGAGACCTTGACCGGCTCCTCGGGGCCGGCGTCGGAGTAACCCGGGACGTCCTCGCCCTCGAGCGGGCCGCCGGCTTCGATGGCGCGCTCGTAGGGCGCCACGTGGTCGACTCCGTTGCGCCGCAGCCAGCTGTCGCGGACGATCCGCAGCATTGCGTCGTGCGCGTGCAGGGTCGAGTGGCGCTTGGCGCGGTCGATCAGGACCAGCGCCTTCTCGCCCGGCGCCAGCGGCTTCGGCTCGGAGACCATCTCGCTGACCGAGACGACCCCCGGCTCGGAGCTGAAGACGTAGTCGTCGGCGGTCTCGACCTGCCAGAGCGGGCGCAGGCCGAGGGCGTCGGAGGAGAACACGCATTCGTCCCCGTGGCGGGCGATCAGCGCCACCGGGCCCTGGGCGAACGGGCCCATCGCCTGACGCAGGTACATGTAGAAGCCCTGCAGCTCCTCCGGCATGCCGCGGATCTCCTCGACGATCGAGGGCACCACCATCTCCATCGCTTCCGCCAGGCTCAGCCCCTCGCGGCTGACCAGCGTGTCGATCGTCAGGTTGAGGTCCTGCGAGTCGGAGGCGCCGGGCCGGATCGGCACCGACAGCATCTTCGCCTCCTGGCGCAGCTGTTCGATCGTGTTGATCTCGCCGTTGTGGCCGAGCGCCGAGAACGGCTGGACCCGCTTGAACGAGGGCCAGGTGTTGGTCGAGTAGCGGTTGTGGCCGAAGCTGCCGATCGTCTCGAAACGCTCGTCGCGCAGGTCCGGGTAGTACTCACCGAGCACGTTCGGCGCGCCCATCACCTTGTAGACGCAGGTGGTGGCGGAGAAGGAGGGGACGTGGACGCCGAGCTTGTGCTCGAGCTCGATCAGCAGCTCGAAGAGGACGCGGTCGCGCTTGGCGGCGTCGGGGACGAGGCCGGCGATCTGCCAGAAGTGCGGCTCCTCCTCGCGCGCGGTCGGGCCCAGCGCCGGCGAGTGGACGACGCCGATGCGCTCGGCGAGGACGCGGAAGCCGCCTTCGTTGAGCAGCTCGCGGGCGTCATGCTGGATCTTGTCGAGGTCCTGGGCGCGCTCGACGAAGACGTGGGCGACGGCGAAGGCGTCGTCGAGGGTCAGCGAGGGGTCATGGCCGCCGCGGCGAACCTCCTCGGCCCAGATTTTCCGCGGCAGGTCGAGCATCAGGCCGCAGCCGTCCCCCTCGCCGTCGACGTTGCCGGCGCGGTGGAGCATCTTCTGCAGGGCCGGGATCGCCAGCTCGATCGGCGCGTGACTCGGGGTCGCGTCCCTGCGCACGGAGGCGTAGATCGCGCAGGCGTCCTTGTCCTCGACGCTCGGCGGCGAAACCAGTGGCTTGTAGGGCAGCTCAGGCGAGTAGCGCTTGACGCTCGCGCCGGCGGACTGGTGCTTCGGCATGTGACCTCCCGGGTTCCGCGCCTTCTTCGAGCGGGCGCGCGACGGGTTGACGAGTCGGAGAATTATAGAGGCAGGGTGAAGCCCCGAGCCCAATTCACGGTCAGGCCCAGGCCATCGGCTCGTACCCGCCCTCGGGCTGGACCCCGATCAACATCGCGACGACGGGCGCGTCGGAGCGGTTGAGGATCGTGCGGCTGGCCGCCGGCTCGATCGAGGCGAAGGTCCCGGCCGGCGCCGGGTGATCCTCGCCCTCGATCCGCAGCACCCCCTCGCCCTCGAGGATCAGGTAGAGCTCGACCTGGCCGCTCTCGGCCTCAGTGTGCTCGGGGATCCCGCCGCCGGGCCCGATCTCTACCAGGTTGAAGCCGAAGCTGGAGGTGCCCAGCGCCTTACGCGCAAGCAGCCAGGTCGCCTCCCCCGAGCCCTCCATCGACTCGAACTCGTCGCGGTGCTTGATCGTGTAGTCGCCGGCCATCGCCCTCCTCCTTCGTTTGGGTTCCCGTGCGACCATACATCCGCCCCAATCGACCGGAAAGGGAGTGGATGAGCGATCGAGCGAAGGATTCCGAGGCGGCGCTGACGGAGGCGATCAACCGCTACAACGAGGCCTGGAACAGCCACGACCTCGACGCGATCGTGGCGCTGCACGCGCCCGACATGGTCTTCGAGAACCACACCGCCGGCGAGTCGGCGACCGGCGCCGACGTCCGCGCCCACATCGGGTCGATCTTCGCGACCTGGCCCGACATCGAGTTCACCACCCGCCGCCTCTACGTGCGGGAGGGGCTCGTGGTCCAGGAATGGACCGCCGCCGCGTCCCACACCGAGACGATGCGCCGCGGCGATCTCACCGCCGAGCCGACCGGAAGGCGGGTCGAGTGGGAGGGCATCGACTCGATCCCCTTCGAGGACGGCCTCGTCAAGCGCAAGGACGTCTACTCCGACAGCGTCTCGATCCTGCGCCAGGTCGGCCTGCTGGACTGACCCGATGCCGCTCCCGGCTCAGCGGCTCCAGTCGGGTTCGTAGGCGTTGTTGACCAGCGTCTGCACCCTGCCGTCGCCGTAGGGAACCGCCTGAACCCGGTGGCGGGGACCCGGTTCGAAGCCGCCGGTGAAGCCGAGGACCGTGGTCCCGTCCTTGGAGAGGGAGGTGCCGACGAAGCCCTGCTCACCCGTCTTGCCGAGCGGCTTCTGGGCACCCGTCTTGGGATTGACCGTGACCGCGTAGCTGACGTCCTGTCCCTCGAACTCGGCCAGCAGCTGGTTGCCGCTTTCGGACCACTCGGTCGGGTACAGGCCCTGCGTCAGCTGGCCGACCTTGGTGTGGGTGAGCCGCTTGACCTGCTTGCCCAGCGAGTTCATCAGGAAGAGCTCGTTCTTCGGCCCGTATTTGCGGTTCTTCCCCGCCAGCTGCTTGACGAAGACAATTTGGCCGTTTGGCCCCCAGAGCGGATCGAGCGACCTGTGGTCGCTGGTGATCCGGGTCGGTATGCGGTCGCCGATCGCCACCCTGTAGACGTCGCTGCGCGGCGGATAGTTTTCGTTCCTCGCCACCGAGAAGACGAGTTCGCCGCTGTCCGGCGAGAAGCTGACGCCGCCGAAGAAACCGGTCGCAACGCTGCGCTGAACCGTGCCGCTGGTGACGTCGATGAGGACGAGGGTGCGTTTTCCGACCTCGGGACCGCGGATCGCCGCGATCAGCTTCGAGTCGGGCGAGAACGTCACGTAGAAGCCTTCCTGGAGGTTGTTGAGGACCGGGGCCGAGCCGCCGCCCGCCGCCGCAGCGATCATCAGCTGCCGCTTGCCGCCCTTGCCTTCGCGCGCGTAGGCGATCACGTCGCCGTCGGGAGAGACCTTGGGGTTGCTGCCCGGCCCCACCCTGAAGGCGCCGCCGCCGTTGTCGTTGGCCGCGAAGACGGCCGGATTCATCGGGTTCTTGACGTAGACCAACGTCGCCTCGGCGGCGACCGGGAGCGCGAGCAGCGCGATTGCGGCGACGAGCGCCCCGAGCAGTGAGAACTTCGGCAGGCTGGGCATGGCGCGATAGTAGCCGCGGCCTCGGCGGCGCCAAGCGGGTGCTCAGGCGGGACCGACGACGGCTGCGGCGACGAGACCGCCACTGACGCCGACGAAGGAGACGACCGCCAACAAGCGGTACCAGAGCTCTTTCTCCGTATCCGGATCGAAGGCCAACGGGACGAAGAGGAACGGGTTGACGAGCGTCCCGAAGACCAGCGCGATGGCAATCGCCTTCGGCAGGTCGGGCACCGCGAGCCCGACGCCGATCAGGATCAGGCCCATCATCACATAGTCGAGGTGGACCTGGCGGATCCGCTGCGGCGCGACAACGCCGATCCGCCGCAGCCACTCCTTCTTCTCCTCGCGGATCACCATCGCCCACCCCAGCAGGCCGCCGAGCGCCAGCTCGACCAGGCCGATCTGGACGACCCAGTCCACCGTCAGAGCTCCGGCACGTCGGCGCCGAGCGGCGTGAACGGCAGGCGCCGCACCTCAGCCCAGCCCGCGCAGCGCTCCGCCAGGGCGGCGGCGACGTTGCCGGCGTCCTGCCAGGTGGTCCAGACGAGGACGGTGGGCCCGGCGCCAGAGATCGTCGCTCCGAGGGCGCCGAGCTCGGTCGCCGCGTCGACGATCTCCATCGAGCGCGGGTAGAGGTCGCGGCGGCGAGGTTGATGGAGGCGATCGGCGAGCCCGCGGGAGACGAGGTCGAGGTCGGCGCTGCGCAGCCCGAGCACCAGCAGCGCCGCGGCGGCGACGTTGGCGACGGCGTCGGCCAGCGGCACCTCGGCCGGGATTGCCTTACGGGCGAGCTCGGTCGAGACCTCGTCGGGCGGGATCACGACGATGCCCTCGAGCCCCTCCGGCGGATCGAAGCGGGCCGCCAGCGGAGCCCCGCCATCGCCGCTGCCGCAGACCACGAAGCCGCCGTAGATCGCCGCGGCGACGTTGTCGGGGTGTCCCTCCAGCGCGGTCGCCCGCGCCAACATCTCCTCCTTGCCAAGCGCCAGCTCGAAGAGGTGGTCGGCGGCGAAGAGCCCGGCGACGATCGCCGCCGCGCTGGAGCCGAGCCCGCGCGCCAGCGGGATCTCGCTGCGCAGTCGGAAGGCGATTCCGTCGGCCGGGTGCAGGCTCTCGAAGGCGCGGACGATCAGGTTGTCGCGCCCGGTCGAGACCTCGAGTCCACCGGGGTCGAGCGAGAACTCCCCGGTCTCCTCCACCTCCAGCTCCAGATGCAGCGAAACCGCCGCCGCCATCGCGTCATAGCCGGGGCCGAGATTGGCCGAGGAGGCAGGAACGCGGACGAGTCGGTGGCGGACGGTCATCGACGCTGGGTTCTACCGGCCTCGCCGCTCAGGCGACGAGCGACTTACCGATCGAGACTTCGACGAAATGGTCGGGAGCGGCAAGCGCGGCCTTTGCAGTAGCGAACAGCTCCTCGGCGTCGAGGTCGTAACGCTCGGCGACGACCGCGAGCAGGTCGAGGTGATCAGCGGGGGCGAGCAGCGAAATACTCACCGCTCTTTTTCCAATCATCGCGACGTGGCAGTACGTGTCGTCGACGATACCGGTGTAGTGCGCGTGCTCGCTGCGGAGCAGGTCGATTTCCAGAGCATCCGCTTCGGTGTCGAAGTCGCCTCGCATCATTTCCTTCTCGGGTAGATAGTGACGATTAGATCCGGCTCGTCAAGCGCGACGATCACCCGGATTACTCTGCCTCGAACAGAGCCTTCATAGATCGGCCTGCCATCGTTGTCGCGGAGTAGAAGAAGAGGCTGGGCGACAACCGCTTCCGCATCGGCCCGGTCGATCCCGTAGAGGCGACACTCGTTCTTCGCGTGCCGGGTCAATCGCACCGGGAACCAAGCCCCAGCGGCGCTCAGTTCTCCCCCCCACCGCCAGCGTCAATCGAAGACGGCGCGCTCGACAGCGCTGAGGTCGTTGTCGCAGTTGATCACCGCGGGGGCCTTGCCGAGCGCGGTGTCGGGGTCCTTGAGGCCGTGGCCGGTGAGGACGCAGACGACCGACTCCGGGGGGGCGGCGTCCTCGACGACGGGCAGGCCGTGGGCCAGCAGGCCGGCGACCGAGGAGGCCGAGGCGGGCTCGCAGAAGACCCCTTCGGTGTCGGCGAGCCAGTGGTAGGCGTTGAGGATCTGCTCGTCGGAGACGGCGGCGACGCGGCCGCGGGAAGCGGTGAAGGCGGTCATCGCCTCCTCCCAGCGCGCCGGGTTGCCGATCCGGATCGCCGAGGCGACGGTCTCGGGGTTCGCGACGAGGGTACCTGACACCAGAGGCGCCGCGCCCTCGGCCTGGAAGCCGTAGAGGACCGGGAGTGGACTCGCACCCGAGTTCTCGGCCTCCTGGAAGCCGCGCCAGTACGCGGTCACGTTGCCCGCGTTCCCTACCGGGATCGCCAGCGCGCCCGGCATCTCCCCCAGCTCCTCGACGACCTCGAAGGCGGCCGTCTTCTGGCCTTCGATCCGGTGTGGGTTGACCGAGTTGACGAGTTCGATCGGGTGCTTGTGGGCGAGCTCGCGGACGATCGTCAGCGCGTCGTCGAAGTTCCCCTGCAGCGCCACCACGCGGGCGCCGTGCATCAACGCCTGCGCCAGCTTGCCGATCGCGATCTTGCCCTCGGGCACGATCACCGCGCCGCGCAGGCCGGCGCGGGCCGCGTAGGCGGCGGCGCTGGCGGCGGTGTTGCCGGTGGAGGCGCAAATCACCGCCTCCGCCCCGCGCCCCTTCGCCCGCGAGACCGCGACCGTCATCCCCCGGTCCTTGAACGAGCCGGTCGGGTTGGCGCCTTCGAACTTGAGGTAGGCACGGGCGCCGATCCGCTCGGAAAGGCGCGGTGCCTCGATCAGCGGCGTCGAGCCCTCGTTCAGCGTCACCACCGGATCGCCCGGCTCCAGCGAGAGCCGATCCCGGTAACGCTCGATCAGCGGCGCCGCCACCTAGAACTCCTCCTCGATCACGTGTATCGACCGCGGTGGGGAGCGCAGATCGCCGAGCTCTCCGAGCGCCTCGACCGCCGCCGCGAAGCGCGACTCCAGGCACTCGTGGACGACCATCACCAGCCGCGCATCGTCGCCCGCGCCCCGCTGGACCACACTCTTGACCGAGACGTCGTGGTCGCCGAGCACGGTCGCGATCCGGGCCAGCACGCCCGGCCGGTCGGCGACCTCGAGGTGGAGGTAGAAGGAAGAGGTGACGTCGCCGACCAGCGGCAGCTCGGCGCGGGTCTCGTGCACGGGGGCGTCGCCGGCGAGGATCGAGACGACGTCGCCCAGCACGGCGGAGGCGGTCTGCACCCCCCCGGCCCCCGGCCCCGACATCGTCACCTCGGTGATCGCCGGCGCCTCGACCATCACCGCGTTGAACGGCCCCTCGATCGGCGCCAGCGGGTGGCCGGGGTAGAGGAAGCAGGGAAAGACACGCACGCTGATGCCGCCGTCGCGCCGTTCGGCGACGCCGAGCAGCTTCAGCGAGAGCCCCAGCTCCTTGGCGTAGGCGAGGTCGTCGGGCTGGATCGCCTCGATGCCCTCGTAGGAGACCTCGCCGAGGGTGACCGGGGTGTGGAAGGCGAGGCGGGCGAGGATCGCCATCTTCGCCGCCGCGTCGGCGCCGCTGACGTCGTCGCTGGGATCGGCCTCGGCATAGCCCAGCTCCTGAGCTCGGCCCAGCACCTCCTCGTAGCCGGCCCCGGTCGCCGCCATCTCGCTGAGGATGAAGTTGGTGGTGCCGTTGACGATCCCAAAGACCTTCGCGATCTCGGTCACGCCGAAGCTCTCCTGGATCGTGCGGACGATCGGGATCACCGCGGCGACCGCGGCCTCGAAGCGCAGTTGCACCCCGGCCTCGCGGGCGACGGCGAAGAGCTCGTCGCCGTGCTTGGCCAGCAGCTGCTTGTTGGCAGTCACGACCGGGCGGCCGGCCCGCATCGCGTCGAGGACGAACTCGCGGGCGGGGTCGGTCCCCCCGATCAGCTCGACGATCAGGTCGGAGCGCTCAAGGATCGCGCCGAAGTCACCCTCCGAGCGGGTGAGCACGCCGGCGATCTCCGGCCGCCGGCCGGTCGCCGCCTCGACCGCGTCGGCGCGCTCGGCGAGCAGCTCGGCGAAGGCGGCGCCGACCGTGCCGCGCCCCAGCAGGCCGATGCGGATCGGTTTGGAAGGGTCCTCAGGCATCGCGGGCGGTGAGGTCCTCGTAGGTCTCGCGCCGGACCACGACCCGGGCCTCGCCGTCGCGGCAGAAGACGACGGGCGGCCGCGGCACCCCGTTGTAGTTGCTGGACATCGCGTAGCCATAGGCGCCGGTGGCGGGGGTGACGAGGACGTCGCCGACGGCCGGCTCGGCCAGGTTCGCGTCGCGGACGAGGATGTCGCCGGACTCGCAGTGCATGCCGGCGATCGTGACCAGGGTCTCGGGCGGCTCGGCGGCACGGTCGGCGACGAGCGCCTCGTAGCGGGAGCCGTAGAGCATCGGCCGCATGTTGTCGGACATGCCGCCGTCGACGGCGACGTAGGTGCGAACGCCCGGGATCTCCTTGACCGTGCCGACCCGGTAGGCGGTAAGCCCGGCGTTGGCGACCAGCGAGCGGCCGGGCTCGACCAGGATCCGCACCCCCTCGCCGAAGACCTCGGCGACGCCGCGAACCTTGACGTCGACATAGGCGTCGATCGAGGGCGGCTCGTCCTCGGCGGTATAGGCGACGCCGAGGCCGCCGCCGACGTTGACCACCCGGCACCACTCCCCGGCCAGCTCGCCGAGGGCACGGATCGCGAGCGTGTAGGGCTCCAGCTCGAAGATCTGGGAGCCGATGTGCGCGTGCAATCCGACCAGCTCCAGCTTGTCCGAGGCCAGCACCCGCTCGATCGCCCGCGCCGCCAGCCCGTCCTCGAGGCCGAAGCCGAACTTGGAGTCGAGCTGTCCCGTCTGCACGTAGGTGTGGGTGGAAGGCTTGATGCCGGGCGTGACCCGGATCAACACCCGCTGCGGCGAATCGAGCAGCCGCTCGCAGCGCTCGATCTCGTCGAAGGAGTCGAGGATCAGGTGGCGGACGCCGGAGCGGGCGGCAAAGAGGATCTCCTCGTCGCTCTTGTTGTTGCCGTGCATGTGGATGCGCTCGGGGTCGAAGCCGGCCCGCAGCGCCATGTGCAGCTCGCCGCCGGAGGCGACGTCGACCGAAAGGCCCTCCTCGGCGAAGAGCCGGTAGGCCGCGGTGCAGGGCAGCGACTTGCTGGCGAAGAGGACCTCGAAGTCGCCCTGGCGGCGCTCGAAGGCCTCGCGGTAGGCGCGGGCGCGGGCGCGCATGTCGTCCTCGGCGTAGAGGTAGGCGGGGGTGCCGAGCTCGGCGGCGAGCTCAACCACGTCGCAGCCGGCCACCTCCAGATGCCCGCGCTCGTTGACGCGGCTGCCGGTCGGATAGACCGCCGAACCCTCGATCGGATCACCGCTCGCGACCGACCCCGCCTGTTCTCGCTCCGCCGCCATCGGACCGGCATTGTGACGGTTAGGGCGCGGGCGGGACGGCCGGTCAGCGGTTGGGATGAAGCAGACCGCCGACCGCGCCGACGGTTTCGTCGACCACTTTGCCAACCGTCGATTCGGGGCCGGCGACGCCGTTGACCGCGCCTTCGGTGACCCCGGTAACGCCGCTGTTCCCCAGCGCCCCCCCGAGCGCCGATTCGTCGACCTGGGTGACCGTGTTGTTGACCGTTTCGGTGACCTGGCCGGAGGTCGACGGAGCGGTGCCGCTGGCGCTCCCACCGCCGGCCGCGCCAGCGCCGCCGCTCGGGGCGCCGCCGGCCGAGCCCGAGGAGACGGTGCCTGGCCCCGAGCCGGAGGGGCCGGGGTCCCGAGGAGCCCCCGGGGGGGTCGTGCCGACACCCTGATCCTGACCGGCGCCCGATCCGCCCGGCGCGGGCGCGCCGCCGGTCGTGCCGCCGTCGCCGCCCCTGACGACGCCGCCGCCGGCCGCGTCTGGAGACGAGCCGCCAGCTGCTCTCCCCCCCGGCGGCGCGGGGCGTGCCGCGGTCGTCACGGCACCGGTGGCGCCGGGCCTCGTCGCGGAGCCGGTCCCGCCCCCGCCCGCCGGCCGGGCCTCCGAGACGCTGGTGGAATCGCCGCCGTCTCCACCGAGGGCCGCGATCGGCCAGTCCCTGAACACCTGGGCCGAAACGAGCATGACGAAGAAGACGATGGCGATGGCGATCAACGTCGCCCCTCCCATCGCACCCACTAAGTAGGTGTGGGCCTGGCGAATCACAGGGGGCTACCTATTACTAAAGGTAACCCATGGGGTCCGTCGGGGAGCCGTTTATACGAACCTCGAAATGCAGGTGAGGGCCGAGACAGTGCCCGGTGCAACCGGTGTAGCCGATGATGTCGCCCTGGGTTACCGATTGCCCTGCGCCCACCGCGAACGAGCTCTGATGGGCGTAGCAGGTGGAAAGACCGCCGCCGTGGTCGATGCAGGTGAAGTTGCCGTAGCCGCCGCTTTCGGCTTCCGACTGCAGGAGGACGACGCTGCCGGAGGCGGCGGCGCGAATCGGGGTCATTTCCGGCACGGCGATGTCGATTCCCTCGTGCATCGAGCCCCAGCGCGGGCCGAAGCCCGAGACCAGGGCGCCGCTGACCGGCCAGATCAGGGCCCCGCCGCCGCCCTGGATCGGCCCAGCCGGCAACGGCATGCTGCCGGTCGAGGCCAGCAGGGCCGCGAGCTTGCCCTGGATCGCGGCGACGTCGCCGTCGAGCTCTTCCTCGTTTTCGCGGACCTGCGCCAGCGCGGAGACCCGCCCGGCGCGAGCGTTCATCAGCTCCGACTGCCGCCCCTGCAGCGCTGCGCGAGCGGCGCTCAGCGCCTGCTCTTCGGCGGCGATCGCGTCGCGGGCGGATTCGATCCGCTCCTTGGCGTCGCGCAAGCGGGTGACGATCCGCTTCACCTGGTCGCGCAGTTCGCGCACGCGGCCGACCACGGCCTCGTCCATCCCGTGCAGGCGGTCGAGGTATTCGGTGCGGGCGGCGAGGTCGTCGACGCCGCTGGCGCCGACGATGACGCTGATCACATCCGGAGTCCCGGTCTCATACATCGCGACGAGGCGGTCGCGCAGGGCGCCGAGGGCTCGCTTGAGGCGGGCGCGGAGCTGCAGCAGCCGATCCTTGGCGGTGTCGAGCTCGGCGATCGCCTGGTCCAGCTCGGCCTGCTTGGCGGCGAGCCTGACACGAACCGCTTCCTCGCGGCCGCGGATCGCCGCCACCTCGCCGGTAAGGCGATCGATCTCCTTGCCGTAGCGCGAGATCGTCGTCGTCAGCACGCCCTTCTTCTCGCGGACTTCGTCCAGCTTCGCCTGCTTGGCTTCCAGCTTGGATTCGAGGTCCTGCGCAGGCGCGGGGCCGGCGAGGAGCAGTGAGCAGAGCGCCGTGGCGGCAATCGACAGCGCCACCGCGACGAAGCGGTTCTCGAGCATCGCCCCGAGGCTAGCCAAGCCCGAAATCGAGACGGAGACGCCGGCCAGCGCTGCAATCGCCCTTGCGATCAGTCCCGGGGCGGAGCGTTCTCCACCCGCAGCAGGGCCCGGTCGGCCTCCTCCTCCATCTGCAACGTGGTGTGCTCGATCCCGAACCGCTCCGCCAGGAGCAGCTCGAGCCGGCGCCGGACCAGATCGCGGTCGCAGTCGCGGGAAACGACGACGTGAGCGGCAACGGCGCCGAAACCGGCGGTGACGGTCCAGACGTGGAGGTCATGGACGGAGCGAACGCCGTCCTCGCGGCACAGCGCCGCCCCCATGCCCTCGATATCGAGGTCGGCAGGCGCCGCCTCCATCAGCACGTCGAAGGGCTCCTTGATCAGGCGCCAGGAGGAGGCGAGGACGAGGGCGGCGATCAGCAGGCCGACGATCGGATCGACGATCGCCGAGCCGCCGAGCAGGACGAAGGCGCCGGCGAGGACCACCCCGACCGAGCCGAGCGCGTCGGCGGCGCTGTGGCGCAGGACGCCCTCGAGGTTGACGTCCTCGCGCTGGCCGCGGGCCAGGACCAGGGTGGCGGCGAGATTGCCGGCCAAGCCGAAGGCACCGAGGGCGAGGACGCCGGCGCCGTCGATCGCGGGTGGGTCGCCGAGGCGGCCGACCGCCGCCCAGGCGATGCCGACGCTGACGGCGACCAGCAGCAGGCCGTTGACGAGCGCCGCCAGCACCTCCGAGCGCTGATAGCCGAAGGTGCGCCTGCCCGCCGCCGGCAGCGAGGCGAGGCGGGCCGCGATCAGGGCGAGGACGATCGAGCCGACGTCGGAAAGCAGGTGCCCGGCATCCGCCAGCACCGCCAGCGAGCCGGTGAGGATGCCGCCCACCGCCTCGGCGAGCAGCAGCCCGGCGTTGATCGCCAGCGCGATCCACATCCGCCGCCTGCTGTCCTCGCGCCGCGCATCAAGCGCGTGCGAATGCCTATGCGGTCCGTGCACGGCTCCGAGAATAGGCGCCGATGGGCCGATAAGTGGAGCTATAGGCGACTTATCGGCCCATCGGCCGGGGGTTAGGCGGGGACTGGCTCTTTGGGTTGCATGGCTTCGGCGGCGACTTCGACGCCGTAGCCGAGGCGCTCGGCGTAGTCGCGGGCCTGCATGCGGGAGATGACCATCCGCTGGATCTCGGCCGTGCCCTCGAACAGCTGGTAGATCTTGGCGTCGCGGAAGAACTTCTCCAGCGGATACTCGCTGTTCCAGGCGTCGGGGCCGACCAGGTCCATCAGCACCGTCGTCGCCCACATCGCCACGTCGCCGCCCTTGAGCTTCGACATCGAGCCCTGGCCACCGGTCATCGGAATGCCGTTGCGACCCATCCAGGCGGCGCGCTGCACCAGCAGCCTCGCCGCTTCGATCTCGGTGGCGACGTCGGCCAGCGTCTGCTGGATGCGCTGCGTCTGCAGCAGCGGGGTGCCGCCTTCAGACTGCCCGTCGAGGTACTCGAGGGTCCACTCGTAGGCCGCCTGGGCGATCCCCAGCGCCGAGGCGCCGACCAGCGGCCGGGTCACCTCGAAGGTCGCCAGCGCGTCGGCGCCGCGCGACTTTTTGCCTTCGCGCCCGCGCTGCAGCTTCTTCTCCAGCTTCTCCTCGCCGCCGAGCAGGTTCTCGATCGGGATGCGGCAATCCTCGAGCACGATCTCCGCCGTGTGCGAGGCGCGGATCCCGAGCTTGGTCTCCTTCTTGCCCTGGGTGAGGCCGGGGGTGCCCTTGCCGACGACGAAGGATGCCTGGCCGCGGGTGCCGAGCTGGGGGTCGACGGTGGCGACGACGACGTGGACGTCGGCGATGCCGCCGTTGGTGATGAAGACCTTGGTGCCGTTGAGGACCCACTCTTCGCCGTCGCGCTTGGCGGTGGTCTTGAGGCTCTTGACGTCGGAGCCGGCCTGCGGCTCGGTCACGGCGTAGGCCCCGAGCTTGATCTCCTCCTCGCTGCCGAAGCACTCCGGGACCCAGCGCGCGATCTGCTCGGGGGTGCCGGAAGACGCGATGCCCGCCGCGGCCAGCCCGGAGCCGGAGATGGCCAGGGCGATGCCGGCACAGCCCCAGTGGAACTCTTCGGCGGAGATGACCTGCATCTGGCCCTCCGAGTCGGCGGCAGTGCGCTGGATCCCCTCGAGACCGCCGAAACCCCGCTTGCGGGCCTCTTTGATGACCTCCCAGGGGATGCTCTCCTCGCGATCGTGCTTGGCGGCCGCCGGGCGAATCACCTCGCGGGCGAACGTCCGACACTGCTCCTTGTACTCGCGCTGCTCGTCGTTGAGTCCGAAATCCATTGGTTCCTCTTTCGCCGTGGACCGATTGACTGGTCAGTCAGCCAGTCACACCGGGATGGTATCCAACGGCTGGGCGAGACCCCCGTGTAGCGTTCCCGCCGTGAGTGCCGACCGCCCGATCAACGCCGACGTTCCGGCGGCCGACGAGCCCACTTCCACCCCGGTCCCCGGACCTGAGCCGGGCTCCATGGACCCCGCCGAGGGTCCCCGCAAACCGGAGTCGTCGTCGCGATCGAGGCCAAAGCGGCGGCGCGAGCCGGTCCCGGGAGCGCTCAAAGGCATCGTCGCGCTGGTCGCCGTCGCGCTCCTCTTCATCGTCGCCGCCGTGATCGGCGGCAGCGGCGGCTCGAAGGACGATGCGGGCTCGGACGGCCCGGCCCCGACGCCGAGCACCCCGAACAGCGCGACCACCGAGGCGCCGGCGTCGCAGACTGCCGAAGAGCTGGGCTACCCGAGCTTCGCGACCGGTAACACGACCAGGGTCGGTGGCTCCGACCCCGCCGCCACCGCCGCGGCGGTGGCGCTGGCGGTGTTCCCGTCGACGGCGGCTTCACAACATCCCGCGGCGGTGACGCTGGTCGGAGAAGACGACTGGGCCGGCGCCCTCGCCGCCGCCGTCCTGATGGCGGCGCCGCTGCGCGCGCCGGTGCTGATCTCGAGCCCCGACGGGCTCCCGGACCCCACCGCCGAAGCGCTCTCCGCGCTGGACCCGCAGGGCGACGACGCCAGCGATGGCAACGCGATCTTCGCCCTCGGCGACGTCGCGACGCCGGACGGCGTCAAGGTGACAACGGTCGAGACCGGGGACGCCACGGCGACGGCGGCGGCGATCGCGCGCCTGCGCGATCGCCTATTCGGTGCCGCCCCCGACCACATCCTCATCGCCGCGGCCGACCATCCCGACTTCGCGATGCCGGCGGCGGCCTGGGCCGCGCGCTCCGGCGACCCGGTCCTCTTCGCCGCCGGCGGCAAGCTGCCGCGGCCGACCGCGGCCGTGCTCAAACGACACCGGAAGGTCCCGGTCTACGTCCTCGGCCCCTCGTCGGCGATCCCTTCCGCGGTAGTCCGCGAAATCACCAAGCTCGGCCCCGAGGTTCATCGCGTCTCCGGCGAGGACCCGGTGGCGAACGCGATCGCCTTCGCCCGCTACGCCGACGGCGGCTTCGGCTGGAACGTCAACGACCCCGGCCACGGCTTCGTCCTCGCCCGCGACGACTCGCCGCTCGACGCGGCGGCCGCGGCGCCGCTCTCGGCCTCCGGCACCTGGGGGCCGCTGCTGCTCAGCGACAGCCCCACTACCCTCCCGGCGGCGCTGCGGGAATACTTCCTCGACGTGAAGCCCGGCTATACGACCAACCCCACCCGTGCCTTCTACAACCACGTGTGGGTGATCGGCGACCAGGAGGCGATCGACGTGAACCAGCAGGCAGAGGTCAACGAGCTGGCGGAGCTGGCCCGGATCGGCAGCGGCGGATGAGCGAGTCTGAGAACCCCGAGCTGCTCACGCAGGCGCACCAGCTCACCGCGGAGGACGTCCGCGCCCT
Source organism: uncultured Solirubrobacterales bacterium (assembly GCA_963762325.1). Lineage (GTDB taxonomy): Bacteria > Actinomycetota > Thermoleophilia > Solirubrobacterales > 70-9 > VAYN01. The sequence goes on from CAVXKQ010000019.1 coordinate 37,092, forward strand.
CGCCGGCGCCTCCACCCCCCATTTCGCGCTTCAGGTCCGCAACCGGATCAAGCGCCTGATCGAGCCGCTGCCTTCGGACCACCCCGCCCGGCTCGAAGGCGAGCGCAAGGTCGCCCAGCTCGAAGAGCTCGCCGAGCACAGCGGCGACCCACGCGGCACCCTCGGGATCGGACATTGAAGTACCTGGCGCCGGGGGTCTGGAGGCTCGCCGAAACCCCCCGCCCGCTGATCAACGTCTATCTAGCCGAGGACGTCCTGATCGACGCCGGCCGGCGCTGGGACCGCGGTCGCATCCGCAAGCAGCTCGCCGGCCGCGAGATCTCGATGGTGGCGCTGACGCACGTCCACCCCGACCACCAGGGATGCGCGAAGGCGATCTGCGAGGAACGCGACGTCCCGCTCGCCTGCCATGCCGACGACGTCGACGCGATGGAGGGCAGGCGCCCGGTCGCGGCGACCTCGCATCCGCTGGCGCAGAGCTTCGGCCGGCTCTGGCAGGGCCCCCCGCATAAGGTGGACCGCGTTCTGCGGGAGGGCGACGAGGTCGCCGGCTTCCGGGTCGTCCATGCCCCGGGGCACGCCGCCGGAGAGGTGATCTTCTTCCGCGAGTCCGACCGGGTGGCGATCTGCGGCGACGTGATCAAGAACATCACCTACCTGACGCTGCGCAGTCGCCTCAGCGAGCCGCCACCGGCCCTGACCCCCGACCCGGCCGAGAACCGCCGCTCGATCCGCAATCTGGCCGAGCTGAACCCGAGCCTGATCCTGCCCGGCCACGGCCCCGCGGTTACCGACATCGGCGCTTTCGAGCGCTTCGTCGCGAAGCTGCCCTAGCTAGAAGCGGCAGGAGCGCACCTCCCGCCCCGGAAGGGGGTTACCTGATTTCACCTACTTGGAGGGAGTCCAGATGAGCACTCTGAGGAAGAAGATGCGTCCGTCCCCGGCGATGATCGTCGCCGTGACCGCCCTGATCGTCGCCCTCGCCGGCACCGCCTACGCCGCCCAGACGATCAACGGCGGCGCGATCAAGAAGCAGACGATCGGCGGCGGCAAGCTGAAGCAGAAGACCCTCACCGGGTACCAGATCAACGTCAACAAGCTCGGCACCGTGCCCACCGCCAAGAGCGCGATCCGCGCGAGCCACACCTACTGGGCCGTCGTCAACAACCCGACGAGCCCCGGCAACGCGACCCTGGCGCGGGCCAGCGATGCCGGCATCACCGCGACCGAGGGTGGCGGCGCCGTCGCCGTCGTCTTCCCGGTCAACGTCAGCGGCTGCGCCAACGTCGCCGGCCGCAACAACGCCGGCACGACGGTGCCCGGAGCGGGAACCGCCCAGACCAACGTCTCGCCGGCCAATGCCAACGCGATCGAAGTCCACACCCGCGACGAAAAAGGTGCCAACGCCGACGCCGACTTCCACCTGATCGTCGTCTGCCCCTAGCGCCCAAACCGCGCCGTGGTTCCTTATGCACCTTCGTCGTGCATAAGGAACCACGGGTTGCTCAGGGGACGAGCCGGGCGACGCTCATGTCGACGCGCTTACCCCGAAACGGGACACCCTCCGCGACGAGCCGTTGGCGCTGGCGGGCGCCCTTGGCGAGGGAGCCGTCGGCGCGGACGACGCGCCACCAGGGCAGGTCGGGCTCGTCGATCTCGAACAGCACCGAACCGGCGAAGCGCGGCGCTCCCGGCGAGACGTCGCCGTAGCTGCGGACGAAGCCCTCGGGTATCTCCCGTACCCGGTCGAGCACTTCCTCGAGGCGGGATTCCGGCACCGCGGTCAGGCGCCGGGGCCGAAGGCGTCGATGATCCGGTTCTGGAACTCGCTCAGCTCCTCGGGGGAGATGAAGTAGGTCGGCGGCGTCAGGAAGAGGCCGTCGGCGCGCTCCGCCGTCGCCTCGACGCGCGCCCGCACCTTGTCGAGCGGCCCCGCCGCGCAGTAGGCCTCGACCATCTCGTCGCTGATCGCCGCCGGCACGGCGGCGAGGTCGCCACGGCGGAAGGCGTCGCCGGCGGCGACGGCGTTGTCGGCGAAACCGTGCAGCTCCCAGAGCGGCATGTAGGTCTTCACCGTCGCGTAGAAGGAGATCGTGCGGCGGGCCATCTCGATCGCCCGCCCCTCGTCGTCGTCGATCGCGCAGCAGACGGTCGGCAGATAGTCGAAGTCCTTGCGCTCGCGGCCAGAGCGGCTGAGCCCGGTCTCGAAGGCGTCGACCACGACCTCGTCGATCCAGCGCAGGCTCTGGATCGGGTGGCCGATCAGGCCGTCGGCGACATCGCCGGCCATCCGCGCCATCCCCGCCTGCACAGCGGCGGTGTAGATCGGCACCGAGTCGCGCGGTGCCGGGTGCGGGCGGATCCAACCCTTGATGTCGATGTCGTAGTAGGAGCCCTCGTAGCGGATCGGCTCGCCGGCGCTGGCCTGTTGCATGATCAACCGCGTCGCCTCGATCGCCTCGCGCAGGTGCGGCGCCGGTTTGCCGTAGGCGGCGTTGTGCCAGGTTTCGTTGAGGCGTTTGACCCCCGCCCCCATCCCGAACCGAAAGCGCCCACCCGACATCTCGTCGATGTCGAGAGCGGTGACGGCGTGGATGAAGGGACTGCGGGTGAAGGCCCAGACGATGCCGGTGGCGACGTCGATCTTGGTCGTCTTCGCGGCCAGGTAGGCGGCCTGGGTGGCGGCGCTGCGGAACAGCTCCGGCGCCCAGACGCACTCGACCCCGGCCGCCTCGGCGCGCAGCGTCTCCGCCTCGAGGTCGGCGACGGAGGTGCCGATCGCGGCGACGGAGATGCGGTCGAGGGCGCCCACGTTCGTCGGCTCAGATCGCAGCCGGGGTGGCGGCGCGCTCTAGCACCGCATCGGCGACGCGTTCGCGGTGCCACTTGGAGTCGCCGAAGATCGCCGCGTTGGAGCGGCCGCGCTTGAGGAAGAAATGGAGGTCGTGCTCCCAGGTGAAGCCGATGCCGCCGTGGACCTGGATCGAGGCGTCGGGCACGCGCCAGCCGGCGTCGGAGGCGTACGCCTTCGCCATCGAGGCGGCCAGCGGCAACGACTCCGGCTCGGCGTCCGCCGCCCAGGCCGCGCCATAGACGGCCGAGCGGGCGTTCTCGGTCTCCAGCAACATCTGCGCGCAGCGATGCGAGACCGCCTGGTAGGCGCCGATCGGGCGCCCGAACTGCTGGCGGTCTTTGGCGTACTCGACCGCCATCTCCAGCGTCCGCTGGGCGATCCCGGTCGACTCGGCGGCAAGGGCGACGCAGACCCGGTGGAAGACCGGGTAGTAGTCGGCGCCGCCGCCGGGCAGGGTGTCGGCGGCGAGGACCCTGACGCCGTCGAGGCGGACCGAGTAGAAGCGACGGGTCGGGTCGATCCCGGTCTCAGCGACGACAGTGACGCCGTCGGCCCCGTTCTCGACCAGGTGGCGTTTGCCATCGCTGGTGGCGACGAGGAAGAAGTCGGCGCCGACGGCGTCCATGACCAGGGTCTTCTCGCCCTCGAGCACGACCCCGTCGCCGTCCGCCTTCGCCTCCATCGCGAAATCGCCGATCGTCGCCGGTGAACCCGCGTCCCAGAGCGCTGGCGTGCCGCGCAGCCTGCCCTCGGCCAAGGGGCGCAGGTAGCGCTCGCGCTGGTCGTCGCTGCCGCAGAGGCTCAGCGCCAGTCCGGCGACCGTGTTCGAGAGCAGCGGCGAGGGCGCCAGCGCGTAACCCATCTCCTCGAAGAGGACAGCGAGATCGACGATCCCGAGTCCCTGCCCGCCCCACTCCTCCGGCAGTGCCAGGCCGGGCCAGCCGAGCTCGGCCATCTGCTTCCAGCCGTCGGGGTCGGTGCCGTCCTCGCTGGCCGCGATCTCCCTCATCCGCGCCGATTTGAAGCGCGATGCGAGGAAGTCGTGGGCGGTCGCCTTGATCGCCTGCTGCTCGTCGGTGAGGTCGAAGTACAAGAGTCAGTCGCCCCTCAGCGCAGCCTTGGCAGGCCGAGTACGCGCTCGGCGATGATGTTCTTGAGGATGTCGGTGGTGCCGCCCTCGATCGAGTTGGCGCGGGAGCGCAGGAAGCCGTACTGCCAGGCGCCGTTGTCGATCGCGTTGGCGGAGCCGCGCGCCAGCGGGGCGTAGGCGCCCTCGATCTCCAAGGCGAGCTCGGTCAGGCCCTGGTTGATATCGGCCCACTGCCACTTGCCGAGCGAGCCCTCCGGTCCGGGGATGCCCGACTGCATCGTCTTGGTCAGGCCCCGGTAGGCGTTCAGCCGCATCGTCTCGGCCTCGATGTGGAGCTGGGCGATGCGCTGGCGGTAGTAGTTGTCGTCCGCGGCCGGGCCGCCGTTGACCCGGACCTCGTTGGCCAGCTTGGCGAGCCGGCCGAGGGCGTTCTGGATCTGGGCAATCGCGCCGAAGGCGAGCCCGGCGCGCTCGTTCATCAGCGTCGTGATCGCCACGCCCCAGCCGTTGCCGACCTCGCCGACGACGTTGGCCTCGGGGATCCGCGCTTCCTCCATGAAAACCTCGTTGAACTCGCCCTCGCCGGTGATCTGAACCAGCGGTTTCGCTTCGACCCCCTCCTGCTCCATGTCCATGAGGAAGTAGGTGAGGCCCTGGTGCTTGGGCGCGTCGGGATCGGTGCGGGCGACCAGCATGCACCACTTTGCGTACTGGGCGAAGGTGGTCCAGACCTTCTGCCCCGTCACCACCCATTCGTCGCCGTCCTTGACCGCCCGCGTCTTCAGCGAGGCGAGATCCGAACCCGACTCGGGCTCGGAGAAGCCCTGGCACCAGATCTCGTCGCCGGTCAGGATCGGTTCCAGGTAGCGCTGCTTCTGCGCATCGCTCCCGTGGGCGATCACCACCGGGCCACCCATCGCCAGGCCGAGCACGTTGGCGGGGCTGGGCGCCTCCTGGCGGGCCGCCTCGCCGACGAAGATCGCCTGCTCGATCATCGTCGCGCCGCGGCCGCCGTACTCCTTGGGCCAGGAGATTCCCGCCCAGCCGGCCGCGTGCAGCTTCAGCTGCCACTCGCGGCGAAAGGCCATCACCTCGTCGAGGCTGCCTTCGGGCTCGGGACCCGGATTGTTGGCCTCGATCCAGGCGCGAACCTCGTCGCGGAACTCCTCCTCCGATGGCGACAGCGTCAGGTCCATCGGCAGCGAGCATATAGGGCCTGGCTGCGCGGCCAGGCCCTATAGCCCTGCCGAGCTAGCCGGCGATCATTCTTCGCCGCATTCGCTGAAGCCGTAGTCCTGCGCCTGCTGGTTGACGTCGCCGAACGGATCGGTGTCTTCGTTGAAGAGCGCTTCCGGATCTTCTTCGGCGGCTTCGATCGCTTCGTCGAGCGAGTCGACCAGTTCTTCTATCTGCTCCTCGTCGCCCTCGGGAGCGCCGAGGCCCCGGATCAGTTCGCTCTGGGTCAACAGGTTCGGCACGATCACCGTTTCGACGATCTCGACCCCCTGCTCGTCGCTCGGTTCCTTGTTCTTGGGAAGGTTGTTTTCTTCCGCATAGCGATCGAAGCCGTCTTCGATTTCTTCGTTGCCCTGTTTGCAGATCGCGTCGCCCTGGGCAATCAGCTGCTCCTTGGTGATCGTCACCTCGGCGCTCGCGGTATCGGTGTCGGTGCTGTCGTCGCTGCTGCCGCAACCGGCGGCGGCGATCGCCAGCGCCAGGACGCCGGCGAGCACGGTGAGTCGCTTGCTCAACTGGTCTCCTCTGATGGGGTGGACGGGACGACCGGCAAGCTACCGGCCGGCCCCGTCAGACCGGCTCAGACCCGCTCGATCAGCGTCCCCGTGCCAAGGCCACCGCCGCAGCACATCGTCACCAGCCCCATCTCCTTGTCGCTGCGCTCCATCTCGTGCAGCAGGGTGGTGATCAGCCGGGCGCCGGTCGAGCCAAGCGGGTGGCCGAGGGCGATCGCGCCGCCGTTGACGTTGACCCGGTCCATGTCCGGATTCAGCTCGCGCTGCCAGGCGAGGACGACCGAGGCGAAGGCCTCGTTGATCTCGACCAGGTCGATGTCGCCCATCGTCATCCCGTTGCGCTCGAGCAGCTTGTGGGTGGCCGGGATCGGGCCGGTCAGCATGATCACCGGGTCGACCCCGACCGTGGTCTGGTCGTAGATCCGCGCCCGCGGCACCAGGCCCAGGGCATCGGCCTTCTCGCGCGCCATCAACAGGACCCCTGCCGCGCCGTCGGAAACCTGCGAGGAATTGCCGGCGGTGATCTTGCCGTCCTCCTTGAAGGCCGGCTTCAGGTTGGCCAGACCCTCGAGCGTGGTCTCGCGCAGGCCCTGGTCGGTGACGTAGGTGTCGCCATTGACGGCGAAGGGAACCGTCTCCCGCTCGAAGCGTCCCTCCTCGGTCGCCTTGGCCGCGAGTTGCTGAGAGCGCAGTCCGAACTCGTCGAGGTCGGAGCGGGGAATCTCCCACTGGTCGGCGATCATCTCGGCCGAGAGGCCCTGCGGGATCAGGTTGTAGCGGTCCATCAGCTCGGGCGAGAAGGGCGAGCCGTGCTCTTTCATCACCTCGTAGCCGTCGGCGAAGGAGATGTGGCCCATGTGCTCGACGCCACCGCCGACGACGACGTCGTGGACGCCGCTGGCGATCTGCGCCGCGGCGAAGTTGACGGCCTGCTGGGCGGAGCCGCACTGGCGATCGATCGTGGTCGCCGGCGTCTCGATCGGCAGCCCGGCCTCGAGCCAGGCGTTGCGGCCGATGTTGACCCCCTGCTCGCCGAACTGCTGGGCGCAGCCGGCGATCACGTCGCCGGTCTCGGCCGGGTCGACCCCGGAGCGCTCGAAGAGCTCGCCGTAGGCCTTGGCCAGCAGGTTCGAGGCGTGCTTGTCCTTGTAGTAGCCCTTCTCCGGATGGCCGCGGCCGATCGGGGTTCGCACCGCCTCGACAATCACGACCTCGCGCCCGCCGAACTTCCCGCTTCCGTTCTCAGCCATCCGAATCTCCGTTCTTCTCAAGTTCGCGTTAGAGCTCAAGGGTAGCCGACTGACTGGCCAGTCAACCAGGGGTCGGACGGCACGAGGCGAGGGCAGATTGATAGGAACCCGGCATGAGCGCTAACCAGGGGTACGAGAGTCCGGGGATCGCGGGGAGCGGGGCAATCGCCACCGGTCTCGCCGCCGTCTCGACGATGACGGGAGACACCATCCTGCTGGCCCGCAGCGAGGCTTCGGCCTGGCGAGCGGAGGAGAAGGTGGTCGCCGCCTGCGCCAAGATCGAGGGCGCCGAGCCATCGCGGCTGCGGGTCACGACCGATCCCAAGGACCTCGCCGACTGTGACGTGATCGTCGAGGCGATCGTCGAGGAGGTCGAGCCGAAGGGCGAACTGCTCGCGACCATCGTCGCGGCCTGCCCCAACGCCGACCTTGCCACCACCACCTCCTCCCTCAGCATCGCCGCGATCGCCGCGGCGGCGGGAACGGACAAGCTGTTCGGCCTCCACGTCTTCAACCCGGTGCCGCGGATGAAACTGATCGAGGTCTGCTTTCCCGACGGCGCCGCCGGCGCCCGCGAGCGCACCCTGGCCTGGTGCGCGGCGATGGGCAAGACCGCGGTCGAGGTCCCCGACCAGGCCGGCTTCGTCGTCAACCGGCTGCTCTTCCCCTATCTCTTCGAAGCGGTGCGGCTGATCGAGCGGACCGGCATGGAGGCCGGCGAGGTCGACACCTGCATGAAGCTCGGCGCCGGCCACCCGATGGGCCCGCTGGCCCTGCTCGACTTCGTCGGCCTCGACGTCTCCAAGGCGATCGGCGACGCCCTCTACGCCGACAACGGCGAGGCCGCCAGCCAGCCGCCGGGGCTGATCGTCGAGATGGTCGGCGAGGGCAAACTCGGCCGCAAGAGCGGCGCCGGCTTCTATACGTACGACTAGTCGGCCTGGGCGGTCTTTTTCTTTCCGGACAGATCCCAGATCACGTCGGCCTCGGAGATGTTCTGGCGGCGGGCGATGATCTCGATCTCCTCCCAGGGGAGCTCGGCCTCGGGGAGCTCGTCCCAGCGGGCCAGGTCAAGCGCCTCGATCGAGCCCCTGAGCGCCGGGCCAAGATGTTCCTCGGCGCGCAGCAACGCTCTCAGGACCTCGAGCTGCTTGTCGGTCAGGCGAACAACCCACATGCGGTACCTCCAACGTTCGGCGAATCGCGGGTTGCTCGGAGAAATTAGGCCGCGGGACGGACGGAACGGCTGATCCGCACCGCCTCGATGCGGTTCTCGCGCACCGCCTCGACCCTGATCGTGTAGCCGTTGGCCTCGATCGAGTCGCCGCGCTTGGGCAGCCGCCCGAGCTCGCCGAAGACGTAGCCGCCGACGGAGTTGTAGGCGTCGGTGTCGACCGGCAGCTCGATCCCGGCGTCGGCGAGATCGCCGAGCGAGACGTGGCCGCGAACGAACCAGTCGCCGCTGGTGAGCCGGCGCAGATCCGCGGCGCGGGGGTCGGTCTCGTCCTCGATCTCCCCCACCACCTCCTCGAGGATGTCCTCGACGGTGACGATCCCGACCGTGCGCCCGTACTCGTCGACGACGACGGAGAGCGACGTGCGCTGCACCTGCAGGTCGTGGAGGAGGTCGTCGAGGGGGCGGGTCTCGGGGACGATCAGGGCGTCGCGGATGACGCTCTCGATCTTGGCCTCCGCGCCATCGCTCATGTAGACCCGGGCGAGGCTGTTGTTGTGGACGATCCCCTTGACCCGGTCGGGGTTCTCGTCCTCGATCACGACCAGGCGGGTGTGGCCGGAGGTGACGCAGCGCCGCAGCGCCGCCTCCACCGTCTCCGAGGCGTCGACGGTGACCACGGCGGGGATCGGGGTCATCACCTCGCGCGCCTCCTGCTCGTGCAGGTGGAAGACGCCGCCGAGCATCCCCGCCTCACCGGGATCGAGGTGGCCGCCGAGCCTGGAGCTGTCGATGATCTGCTTCAGGTCCTCAGCGGTGTGGTGCTGTTCGAGGTCGCTGGGGTTGACGCCGAACATGCGCACGATCCCGTTCGAGAACCAGCTCAGCGCCTTGGTCACCGGCGCGGTCGCAACCCGGAACCAGTTCAGCGGCCGCGAGACGCGGCGCGCGACGCGCTCGGCGCTGGCGATCGCCAGCATCTTCGGCACCTGCTCGCCGATGCTGATGTGGATCGCGGTGACGAGGACGAAGGCGATCGCCAGCGAGAGCCCGGCGGCGACCCCGTGCGAGAGGCTGCCGAAGATCGGCTCAATCAGGACCGCCAGCGAGGGCTCGCCGAGGAAGCCGATCCCGATCGAGGCGATCGTGATCCCGATCTGACAGGCGGAGAGCGATTCGTCGATCTTGTCGAGCTGCTCGACCACGGCCTCGGCACCGGATTCCCCTTCCTCGGCCAGCTGTTCGATTTTGCCGCGGCGGCTGCGCACGAGCGCAAACTCGGCGGCGACGAAGAAGCCGTTGATCGCGATCAACAGCAAGAGGAAGACGAGCAGGAGGACGCTCATCGCTTATGTGGCCCGGTACTTCGAGCTGGGACGTCCTCGGCCATTCGGCGGACGCAATATAGCTGCCCGAGCTCGGGGAATTTTCGATAGGTGCGATATTGACCAAATAATGCGCGTCGCAACGCTCAGCGAGATGCTGGAAGAGGTCGTCCGCCTGGGCGAGGCCACCGGTATGGAAGGCCACGCCCACGAGCTGCGGGGAGAACTGGAGGGCAGGCTGGCGACGGTGCGGGCCGCGCTTTCCGTCGCTTCGAGCCCGCGGGTGATCGCGCTGGAGCGGCTCGACCCGCCGCGGGTCGCCGGCTTCTGGATCCCGGAGATGATCTCGATCGCCGGCGGCGTCGACGTGGCCGGCGACCCCGGCCTCAATCCGCCCAGCGTCGGCTGGGGTGAGCTGGAAAGCCTCAATGCGGACGTCGTCATCGTCATGCCCGAGGGCTCGGTGGAGGACGCCCGCGCGCAGGCGATGGAGCACTGGGAGCGGATCGCCTCGCTCGGCGCCGGGCGGGTCTTCGCGGTCGACGCCGCCACCGCCTTCTCCGAGCCCGGGCCGCGACTGGTCGACGGAGTCGAGCTGCTCGGCCATCTGCTCCACCCCGACCTCATCGACCCACCCGGCAACACGCCCTTCGCCGCGCTCCGGGCGCCGGTTTCGCGCCCGTCGGCCGACGGCTAGGAGGGTCTAGCGAAACCCGCGTCTGCGACTGGCGAGCGCCGGACCAAGCAGGGCTAGGACGCAGGGAGGTCAAATAGCAGCGCTATTTGACCGACTGAGGACGCCGCACTGCGCCGTGTCCGCCGCCGCCAGGCGCGGGCGGGGGTTTCGCTAGACCCTCCTAGAGCCTCAGGCGACGGCGAGGGCGCCGACCACCGAGAGCGCCGCCAGCGCCACGATGATCGCCATCTCCGCCGGGAAGTGCCTGCGGCCGAGATAGCCGCGCTCGCCGGCGACGACCGCGAGGGCGCAGAGGATGCCGCCGACCAGACCGCCGAGGTGCCCGCCGACGCTGATGTTCGAGGCCGTGAAGCTGAGCACCAGGTTGAAGACGATCAGGAACCCGATCTCGCCGGCGATCGCGTCCATGCCGCGACCGCGGGCGATCACGAAGGTTGCGCCCGCGAGCCCGAAAACCGCTCCGGAGGCGCCGAGGGTGAGGGCGTTCGGATCGAGCATCAGGGCCCCGAGCGAGCCCGCGAGAAGCGAGGCGAAATAGAGGGCCACGAACCGCGGCGTCCCCAGCGCCGGCTCCAGCAGTCGCCCGAGGAAGAAGAGGAGAAACATGTTGAAGCCGATGTGGATCAGGCTCGCGTGCAGGAACCCGCTAGTCAGCAGCCGGTACCACTCGCCTTCGGCGACGGAGGGGCCGTACAGAGCGAAGTCGACCACAACCGAGCCCCCCGGACTGAACCCGCCGCCGCCACCGGCGATCTCGAACAGGTAAGCGGCAACGTTGAGACCGATCAGGACGATGGTCGCGGGGAAGGCGCCAAACCGGCCACCGCCTCCGCCGACCCCCCGCACGACCTTGGTCCGCTGCCGCATGCACTCGGGGCAGCGCATCCCGACCGGGGTCGGGGTCATGCAGTCGGGGCAGATCGGCCGCCCGCAGGAGGAGCAGGAGACGCGGGTCTCGCGGTCGGGGTGGCGGTAACAGGTCTCGGCCATCGGGAGGGGCAGCCTACAATCGGCGCCGATGGAGCCCCCCAGCCCCGCCCGCCTCTACGCGACGCTGGTCGGCGCAATGCTCGTCGTCGCCGGGATCGTCGGCTTCTTCTTCGACCTCTCCTGGCTCAACTACCTCTACCTCGCCACCGGCGCCATCGGCCTCTTGGTGGCCGGGACCGCCGCCCGTCCCTACGCGCTTTGCGCCGGCGCTCTCTACTCCGGGCTGGCGATCTGGGACTTCTCGAGCCGCGGCTGGGCGCACCTGGCCGTCGGCCTGCTCGGCCTCGCCGCGTTCGCGTCGACCCGCGGTTCCTCCGTTACGGATGACGCCCCAAAGGAACCACGGAATTCCGGGGGGCGGCTAAAGCCGCGAGCGAAGACCGCCGCCAAGCGCCCGTAGGCCGCTCTCGCCTTTGTGACGGCTGCGGCGGCGCAGCTCCAGCAGGACCAGGGCGCCGGTCGCGACGCCGCCGGCGCCGACGGCGACAACCGGGCGGACCCAGTTGCGCGGGTCGCGCAGGGCGCGTAGCTCGCTCTCGGAGAGCTCCTCGGCCCAGTCGGAGAGCTCCTCGGCGGCCGCCTGGGTGACCGCCGAAAGCGTGTCCTCCACCCGGCTGGAGAGGCGCTGCGGGGGCTCGATCGGACGCAGGGCGTCGGTCAGCAGCTGCTCGACGTCCCAGGTGCTGCCGCTCAGGGTGTCACTCGGACGGCTCATCGCTCATCTCCTCCTGCAACTGCTTGATCGCACGATGGATCAGGACCTTGGTGGCGCCATCGGATCGCCCGAGGGCACGGGCGATCTCGCGATTGTCCATGCCGAGGGCGAAGCGCATGATCAGCGCCTCGCGGCGGTCGTCGGAGAGGTGCTCGAGGTTGGCCATCACCTGGCGCAGCTCCTCCCGCCCCTCGGCGATCGCCACGGTGTCGTGGCGGGCGGCGATCGGATCGGCGTTGTCGAGTGGCGTCTGCGGCCGGCGTGAGCGGTCCCGGTAGTAGTTGGACGCGAGGTTGTGGGCGATCCGGATCACCCAGGGTCGCAGCGGCCTGCCGTCGGACTCGCGCCGGGCCCGGTCGAAGTGGCGATAGGCCTGCAGGAACGCCTGCTCGGTGAGGTCCTCGGCGTCGTGGTGGTTGCCCACCCGGTAGTAGGCGTAGGAGTAGACATCGCGCAGGTGGGCTCGGTAGAAGTCCTCGAAGGCGCGGTCCAGGTCCGCCTTCGCCGCCGCTCCGAGGTCGCCGGGCTCGACGTTCTCGCTCACCGGCAAAGCCTAGAGCCCGCGGTGGGGGCGGCATCAGGCCGCCTGCCGCGATCGCTCGACCCGGCGCAGGCCGGCGATCCAATCATCGGGCCCGATCTCGCCGCGGATCAGGGCCGCAAGCCCGCCCAGGGCCGCGGCCGGACACCCCGACGCGGCCACCGCCTCGGCCAGCAGCGGCGTCGTGTCGAGGCCCTCGGAGGCCTGGCCGATCAGCTTGGGGATCTCCTCCGCCGGCGTGCCGGTCCCGAGCAGCTCGCCGGCCCGGCGATTGCGCCCGGCCGGGGCCATCATCGTCGCCGTCAGATCACCGACGCCCGCCAGTCCGGAGAAAGTCTCCAGCTCGGCGCCGCGCGCGATCGCGTAGCCGATGCACTCGCGCCAGATCTCAGCCGTGGCGATGCCGGCGGCGTTGAGGCCGTGCGACTCGGCGGCGGCCGCGGCGAGCGCGGCGGCGTTCTTGGCGGCCCCGGCCATCTCCACCCCGGCGACGTCGCGGGAGCGCTCGCAGACCAGGCCGGCCCGGTCGAAGACCTCGCCGAGCTGCGCCCGCAGATCGACATCGGCCGAGCCGAGAACCAACGCCGCGGAGCCGGAGACCGCCTCGCGGGCATGGGCGGGCCCGCCGAGGCAGGCGATCGCCCGGGCCCGCACCCTTTCGCCGACGTATTCGGCCGGCAGCTGGCCCTGGGGAGCGATCAGCCCCTTGGTCAGCAGCAGCACGGAGGAGCGGCCGCCCACCCGGTCGGCGATCGCCCCCACCGCCTGCGGCAGCGACTTGGATGGGATCGCCAGGCAGATCAGGTCGAGCCCGGCGAGCTCGATCGCGGAAGCCGGACGCACGTCGACGGCGTCCGGGAGCTCCACACCCGGCAGGTAGCGCCGGTTCTCCCCCGCCTCCACCAACTCCGCCGCCCGTTCGGCGTTGCGGGCCCCGAGCTGCACCTCGAGCCCGCCGCGAGCGAGCAGGACGGCGACCGCCGTGCCCCAGCTGCCCGCTCCGATCACCGCGGCGCGACGCATCGGCGGCAAGCCGCCGAGGTCTTCCCACTGCAGCTGGACATTGGGCCAGATCCTCGCCGTGACCGTCTCCGCCAGCGCCTTCGAGGGCTCATCGGCACGGGGGAAGGTCATCGCCCGGCCGAGCCGCACCTTGACCTTGCGCGGTCGGATGCGCCAGCCGCGGCGCACGTCTTCGGTGCCGAGCACGGCGGTCGGGATGACCGGCGCCCCGGTCTGCAGGGCCAACCGCCCCACCCCGCGCCGCGGGTTGGCGAGGGTCCCACGCCGTGTGCGGGTCCCCTCGGGAAAGATGCAGACCGCCCCGCCCCGCTCGACGATCAGGCGCGCCGTCTCCATCGATTCCTCGTCCGACTCGCCGCGGCGGATCGGGAAGGCCCCGAGGCGGGAGAGGATCCAGCCCTGCCAGCGGCGCTCGAAGAGCTCGACCTTGGCGACGTAATTCATCGGCCGGCGCCACGGCAGGCAACCGCCGACCGCGAAGGGGTCGAGGAAGCTGCGATGGTTGGAGGCGACGATCAGGCCGCCCTTGACGCGTGCGTACTCGCGGCCGGTCCGGGCGTAGCGGAAGTAGACGAGGAAGAACGGCGTCATGAAGACCCTCGCGAGCAGGTAAAGGGGCCAGTTGACGCTGTGCCTGCGGGTATAGGCGTGGTAGTGGACGAGTCGCTCGGCGTTCACGCAGAGCGCTACACAGGTGAGGGGGCGGAGTTACCCCCCGGTGAGCTTCGGGGCCGCTACCAGGCTGAGTCGACCAACTCCGCCAGGTCTCCCTTGGCGAGAGGAGGACCGGGGACGAAGGCGAGCTCGGGGCGGAGGAGCATCGAGTCGAGCGCTTCGTCGAGCTTTGCGCGATCCGCACCGATGGCCCCGAGGCCGGCGGGGTTGCCGCCGAGCTGGAGGACGCGGGCTTCGACGTCTTCTGAGTCGGTCTCGATCGCCGCCGCGAGGTCGCCGAGCCGGTCCGGCGCCCGGGCGACCAGCAGCGCCAGGCTGCGCGGCAGGATCGCCGCGTTGGTCTCGGCGTGGGAGCCACCGCAGACCCGGACCAGGGTCTGGCAGATCACGTGGTGGACGCCGAACATGCCGGAGTCGATCGCGTAGCCGCAGAGCAGCGAGCCCAGCGCCAGCTGGCCGGGGTTGCGCTCCTCGCGCCCGTGATCGAGCGAGGTCGCGATCAGCTCCGCTCCGCGCAGGGCGGTCATTCCGGAGACGGGATTTGCGAACGGGGTGCAGAGCGAATCGGCGCCGTGGGCGAGGGCGTTCATCGAGCTTGCCCGCAGCGCCGCCTCCGGCTGGGCGGTCATCGCCGCCGGATCGGCGATCACCAACGCCGGGCGGACCATCGAGGCGACACGGGATTCGGCTCCAGCCGGGAGCCGGTGGATGCCCGTCATCTCGGCCCCCGACATCGTCGTCGGGATCGCGGCGACGCGACGCCCCGCAACCGAGGCGACCGCCTTGGCGACGTCGATCGGGCGACCGCCGCCGAGGGCGACGAGGGACTGCGAGCGGACCGAGTCGAGCAGCGCCCCCGCCAGGTCAGGGACCGCTCCCGGGCCGACCTCGTGGACCGCCGTCGCCGCCGCCGCCAGCTCGCCGGCGTCGGCCAGCGCCCGCGGCGTGCTCAGCAGCTCGAACGGGAAGAAGTCGTGCTCGCGCAGCAGCTGCGTTGCCTGCGCGATCCCGTTGTGTCGAAAGACGACCGTGCGTCCGGCATCCCGCCAGATGAAGTCGCCGTTCACTCCCCCGGATCCGTCCGCGGGTTCCTCACCGGTCGCAGGCTGGGCTCGACTTCCGCCCGCAGATGCTCATAGTCGGGCGGCAGCGAGAGCTTCTCGCCGAGGTGCTCCAGCGGCTCGTCGACGGTGAAGCCAGGCCCCATCGTCGCCACCTCGAAGAGGACGCCGCTGGGCTCGCGGAAGTAGATCGAGCGGAAGTAGAAGCGGTCGATCTCCGGCGTCGGCTGCGCTCCCGCCGAGATCGCTCTCTGCCGCCACTGCATGTGCTCCTCCGGCAGCGAGGCCCAGGCGACGTGGTGGACGCTGCCGGAACCCTGCAGGCCGCGCTCGGCCGGCGGCTCGTCGAAGACGTAGCGGCCGCCGCGCTTCTCGCCCCGCGCTTCCCAAGCGCTGTCGACGGACTCGAACTCGAGCGCCTCGAGCAGGGCCGCGCTCGCCTCGGGGGCGTCGCTGTAGGCCCGCACGGCGTGGAAGCCCTGCAGCGCCAGCTCCGCCGGCACCTCGGGGTGCTCGGCGATCAGCGGCGCGTCCGGGACCGCGACGACGAGCAGCTCGTGGTCGAGGCCCTCCGGGTCGGCGAAAACGAGGCCGTCACCCTCGCGGCGGGACTCGATGCCGTTGCCGGCGAGCCGCTTCGCCCAGAAATCGAGCGAGTCCTCGGAAGCGACGCGCCAGACGACCCGGTGGACCATTCCGGCCCCAGCCCGCCCCGGCGCCACGCCGGGGTACTCGAAGAAGGTGAGATCCGAGCCGGGGTCCCCGCCCTCGTCGGCGAAGAAGAGGTGGTAGACGGTCGGGTTGTCCTGGTTGACGGTTTTCTTGACCAGTCGCAGTCCCAGCACTCCGGCATAAAAGTCGACGTTGCGCTGGGCGTCCTCGGTGATCGCGGTTATGTGGTGGATGCCCTCTAGCTTCATGGGTTCACGTATACCATCACCCCCGATGAGCCGCGGACGACGACGCACGGTCAAGGGGCTTGTGATCTTCGGCTCCGTCCTCGCGTTTTTCAGCGTCTTCGCGATCTGGATCGAGCGCCAGGCGCTCAACACCGACGACTGGGTCTCGACCAGCGACCGCCTGATCCAGAACCCGACGATCCGCGCCGCCGTCAGCGACTACCTCGTCGACCAGCTCTATGAAAACGTCGACGTCGAGGCGGAACTGAAGAGCATCCTTCCGGGCGACACCAAGGATCTCGCCGGTCCCGCCGCCGGCGGGCTGCGCCAGGTGGCCGGCGACGGGGCCGGCAGGGTGCTCGAAACCTCGACCGCGCAGACCCTCTGGGAGGACGCCAACCGCTCCGCGCACGAACAGCTGATCGCGGTGCTGGAGGACAAGGGCGACGCCGTCTCGACCTCGGAAGGAAACGTCAGCCTCAACCTCGGCAGCCTGCTGACCAACCTCGCCGACCAGGTCGGAATCGGCCAGGACCTGGCGGCGAAACTGCCGCCCGAAGCCGGCCAGATCGTGATCCTCCGCTCCGACGAGCTGAAGACGGCGCAGAACATCGCGATCGCGATCAAGGGCCTGGCCCTGGTGCTCTCGATCCTCACCCTCCTCGTCTTCGCCGCGGCGATCTACCTCTCCCGCGAAGGCCGCTGGGTGACCGTGCTGCTCAGCGGCATCGGGCTGATCGCCGCCGGCTTCGCGGTCATCGTCGCCCGCGAGATAGCGGGCGGAATCGTGGTCGACCAGTTGGTGGTGACCGAAAGCGCCAAGCCGGCGGGCGAAGCCACCTGGTCGATCGCCACCTCGCTGATGACCAGCATCGCCACCACGGTGATCGTCGTCGGCGTGCTGTTCTCGATCGCCGGCTGGCTGGCCTCTCCAACCGAGTCGGCACGTGCCAGCCGGCGGGTGATCGCGCCGGTCCTGCGCCAGCACGTCGCCTACGTCTACGCGGCCCTGGCGATCGTCGTCTGCTTCTACTTCCTCTCCGCCCCGACCCAGGGCCTGCGCTCCTTCCTCACCACCCTGATCATCGCCGGCATGGCCGCGTTCGGTATCCACGAGCTGCGCAAACAGACCGCCGAGGAGTACCCCGACGCGACCTACGACGACGTCTTCGGCCACACCCGAGACAAGGTCGTGGGCGCGGTCAGGGACGCGAACATCGGCGAACGCGTCGGCGAGCAGGCCTCGAAGCTGCGCCTGCCGGAGAGGCGGCCGGGCAGCGGCGAGGCGGCGGCGAGCGAGGCGCCGACGGCGGTGGCGCCGGTGAGCGAGGCGGACGCGCGGCTCGAGCGGCTGGAGCGGCTGGCGTCACTGCGGGAGAAGGGCATCCTCACCGACGAGGAGTTCGCGACCGAGAAGTCGCGCCTGCTCAGCGCCGACGCTTCGTGATCGGAAGCCCGCCGGGGGATTCGAACCCCCAACCTCCTGATTACAAATCAGGTGCTCTCCCAGGTTGAGCTAGGCGGGCATGGTGGCAATGGGTGAAGCGACGGATGTGAACTTCCGATTCCTCGAGCCGGACGAAGGTGGCATCCTCACCGAGGCGATAGAAGCAGCTTACGGGACGACCTACGACGTCCGCTGGGTTTACGACCGGGCGGAGGTTGCGGCCCGGCTGGCCGACGGCAGGTACGTCTCCTGCGTCGCCGAGTCGCCCGCTGGAGGGCTGCTCTGCCACCTGGGGATGAGCCTGGCGGCAGCGGGCGACGCGGTTGCCCACTCGGGGCAGGCGGTGACGCTGCCGGCGGCCCGCGGCCAACATCTGTTCACCCGGACCAAGCGGTTCCTGATGGACTGGGCCCGCGGCGAGGGGCTCGCCGGCATGTTCAGCGAGGCGACCGCCGCCCACCCCTACAGCCAACGGGCCAACCTCGAGCTGGGAGCGCACGAGACGGGCTTTCTGCTGGGCTGGATCCCGGCCTCGGTCAGCAACGACGCGGCCGCGGCGGCGGGGCGAGGGCGCCAGTCGGCAGCGCTCTTCTACACCAAGCTCAATGACGGGCACGACCGTCGTGTCTACGCACCCGAGCGCCATCACGAGATCATCGGCCAGACCCTGGCGCTCTGCGAGCTGCGGGGCACGCTGGCCAAACCGCCTGCCGGGGCCGAGCTGGCGAGCCGCACCGAGCTCCAGGTCGACGTCGATGAGGATCACAACCTGGCGCTGATCACGATTCGGGTCCCGGGCGCCGACCTGGAGACGACGATCGCCGCCGAGCGTCACCACCTGTTCCACCGGCTCTGCCTGGACGCGGTGTACGTCGACCTGCCCCTGGAGCAGCCGGCGACCGCGCTGGTCGCCGACGACCTCGAGCGGCTGGGGGTCTCCTACGCCGGCGTCTTCCCCAACCACCGCACCGACGGCGACGTGCTGCGGATGCAGTCGCTGCACCGGGTCCGAGTCAAGGCCGACGACATCGCCGTCGCCTCGGACCACGGGCGTGAGCTTCTGGACTACGTCCTGTCTGACCTGCGCATGTCGGCGTCCTCGGTCGCTCGCGTGCAGAGCACGCCACGCTCCCTGCGTCCTTGACCTGCTTGGTCAGCCAGGCCGTAGCCGTTAAGCGGCCACCTCGCGTGAAGCTAGGTGCGAGCCGACCTTGCGCTTGACCCGCTGCAGGGCGTTGTCGACGGTCTTGGTGTCGCACTCCAGCTTCTCGCCGATCATCTCGTAGGAGTGGCCGTCGAGGTAGAGCGAGAGGACACGGCTCTCGAGGTCGGAGAGGACGCCGGAGACGCCGGAGAGGCAGGCGACGAGGCTCGCCAGCTCTTCGGTCGCGATCACCTGGTTGACCGGGTCGTGCACGCTGGGCCCCGGCAGGATCTCGTCGAGGGTGGTGTCCGAGTCGCCAGCCGCCACCGGAGTCTGGCTGAAGGAGACGTACTGGTTGAGCGGCGTGTGCTTGTTGCGGGTCGCCGTCTTCACGGCGGTGATGATCTGGCGGGTGATGCAGAGCTCGGCGAAGTTGCGGAAGCTCGACTCGCGGTCGGTTCGGTAGTCGCGAATCGCCTTGTAGAGGCCGAGCAGCCCCTCCTGGATCAGATCGTCGGAATCACCGCCGAGGAGGAAATAGGACGAGGCCTTGAGACGGACGAAGCCGCGATAGCGGCGGACGATCGCGTCGTAAGCGTCGGTCCTGCCGTCCTTGGCGAGGGCGACGAGATAGTGATCATCAAGCTCAACTTGAGAGTTAACCTGATGCGAGCGAGAGGCACTCGAGCGCACGGCCATGGAGGCCGGCTTTTGCTGCATAGGCGTAGATAGAGCCACAGATCCTTCTCCTTGCTGAAGGGTCGTGGCGCCACTTACCTCCCCCGAGGCGCCCTCTTATCGACGGGCTGCCTCACACTCAAGCTGAGGTTCACCCTTGTTGCGCCGCTAGTTTACGTGCACGCAGAGTTCTGTCAACCCCTGGGGGACATAAATGCAACCGCCGTTGCATTTGTTAGAAGCCTCGTTCCGGGTCAGGCGCGCTGGCGCACGGCCTCGAAGAGGAGCGCAGCGGCGGCGGCCGAGACGTTGAGCGACTCGACCTGGCCGCCGCGGGGAAGCGCGATCAGGCCGTCGCAGGCGGCGGCCACGCGCGGGCGGATGCCCTTGCCCTCGCCCCCGAGGACCAGCACCGTGGGGCCGGTCAGGTCGACGCCCCAGGGTGCCCCCTCGGCGTCGGCGTCGGCACCCCAGATCCAGAACCCGGCCGCCTTGGCTTCGGCGAGCCAGTCGGCGAGGTTGCGGACGTGGGCGACCTGGAGGTGCTCGACGGCGCCCGCGGAGGCCTTGCAGGTGGCGGCGGTGACCGCAGCGGAGCGGCGCTCGGGGACGACGACGCCGGCGGCGCCGGCGAACTCGGCCGAGCGGCAGACGGCGCCAAGGTTGTGCGGGTCCTGGACCTGGTCGAGCGCGACCAGCAGCGCGTCCTCGCCGCGCAGCATGCCGCGCGGGTCCCCATAGGGATACGGATCGACCTCGGCGACGACCCCCTGGTGGTCGGGCGACCCACAGAGCCGCTCCAACTCGAAGGCATCGACCTCCGGCGCCCGCCAGACCCGATGCACCCGCCGCCTCCCCCGCTCCGCCTCGGCCACCGGCTGCCGCCCGTAGATGAACTGGTTCGCCATCTAGACCTTGGGAACCAAACGCGGACCGTCGGCGGAGTCGCGAACTTCCCAACCCACCTCGGCGAGCGCGTCTCGGATCTCGTCGGCCCGCTGGAAGTCCTTGGCTGCGCGAGCCTCCTCTCGCTCGGCGACCAACGAATGGAGACGAGCGTCTGGGGACTTCAGCCCCAGGTGGGCTGAGCTGGTCCCGTGAGCTGGTGAAAGATTCAGAAAGGTCTGTTCCGCCACCGGGGCGAGTCCGAGCAGGTCGAGCATCTCCGCTACCGCCTCTACGGCCGGCTCCTTGGCCACCTTGCCACGGTTGACCTCCCCGACCAGTGCGAAAACCTCAGCGAGAGCCCTCGGCGTGTTGAAGTCATCCGCCAACGCATCTCTGAACGCTGAGAGACGCGCCGCCGACGGGGAGTCCGGGGAGGGCTCTGACGAGCCTCCCCGCTGTTGCTCGGCAGAGCCCTCCCCGGTCTCCCCGCCCGCCACGGAGTTCTCCCTGAAGAAGTTCCGCAACCGCTCCACCTGCGCCACCGCCTGTTCCATCTGCTCCGCCCCAAAGGCCAGCGGCTGCCGGTAATGGCCGGAGATCAGGTAGGCGACCACCGCCTCGCGCCCGTAACGATCAAGCGCCTCGGACAGCTGAAAGATGTTCCCGTCCGATTTCGACATCTTGGCGTCGCCCGTCTCGATCATCCCGTTGTGCATCCAGATCTGGGCGAAGGGCCGCCCCGCCGCCTCGGACTGGGCGATCTCGTTCTCGTGATGGGGGAAGACGAGGTCAGAGCCGCCGCCGTGGATCGCGAACGAGGAGCCCAGCTCGGCCTCCGCCATCGCCGAGCACTCGATGTGCCAGCCGGGCCGGCCGGGGCCCCAGGGCGAGTCCCAGCTCGTGTCCTCGCCGGGCTTGTGAGCCTTCCAGAGGGCGAAGTCGAGCGGTGCGCGCTTGAGCGAAGCCGAGCCCGCCTCCTCGCCCTGGTCCATGTCCTCCGGGCGCCGATTGGACAGCTTGCCGTACGGCTCGAAGCTGCGGACGTGGAAGTAGACGTCGCCGCCGGACTCATAAGCATGGCCCGACTCGACCAGATCGCCGATCAGCGCCACGATGCCGACGATCGTCGCGGTCGCGAGCGGCTCGGCGTCGGGCCGGCCCAGGCCGAGGCGGTCGGTGTCCTCGAGGTAGGCGCCGGTCATCCGCGCCGCGAACTCGGCTGAGCCCTCCCCCGCCGTCTCGGCGGCGGCGTAGATCTTGTCGTTGACGTCGGTGACGTTGACGACCAGGCGCGTCCGGTAACCCTCCGAGCGCAGGAACCGGGCGAGAAGCGAGAAGACGACGAAGGGGCGCGCGTTGCCGATGTGGATCCGGCTGTAGACGGTCGGGCCGCAGGCGTAGATCCCCACCTCGTTGGAGGGGTCCAGAGCTCGCGGTTCGCCGCTGAGCGTGTCCCTGATCCGCACCTCACGCATCGCGAGGCAGAGGCTAGATGAAAACGACTACCTAAAAGGTGCGGTAGCCGGCCGGCGAGGCGGTCGACTCATTGCGCAACCAGACGGGGGCCGTCTCCTCAGCCGCGGCCTCGGCCTCGCGCTTGGCGCGCTTGGCGCTGGCCTTGATTTCGTCCTCCGTCACCTCGCGAACGCGCTCCTCGCGGCGCTCGGCCTGGACGCGGATGCGGTCCGACTCGAGGCGGAGCTGGTCCTCGGCGCGGGCGCGGGCGGCCTCCTCCGCCTCCCGCTCGACCTTCTCGACCAGGTTGCGGACGCTCTCTTCCGCTTCGCGTCGCACCTCCACGGTCCCGTCCATGACCCGGCGCTCGATCTCGGTCTCCAGGCGAATCGCGGTTTGGTGAGCCTCGGCGGCGGCGGCCTCCGCATCGGCGGCGCGCTGCTCGGCGGCGGCGACGCGGCGATCGGCCTCAGCGGCGATCTCCTCACGAGCGGCAGCCGCCTGGCGCTCCACCTCGGCCTCCACCTTCGCTGCCGCATCGGCGATCGACCGCTCGGCCTCGGCACGCGCCCGCGCGGCGCTGGTGGCGACGGCCTCGCTCTCCGATCGCGAGCGCTGGCGAAGCGCCTCGAAGTCCCGCTCGGCGCGATCGCGGGCCGCTTCGACGCCCGCCAGCTTGGACTCTGCGTTGCTCCGGGCCTCCCGCTCGGCGGCGATCCGCCGGCGTGCCTCGTCAGCGACCTCGCGCAACGTGCCCATTGCCTGCTCCTTCAGCTGGGCGCCGACCCGGTCGGCCTGGGCCTCGGCCGCGGCCACTCGCTCCTCGCTGACCCTGACCCACTGCAGCGCCTGGGCAGCGACGCCGTGCATCGTCTCGGTGGCCTCGCCGACCGCGTGCAACTGCCTGGCTGGATCGCTCATCCTTGGGCAACCTACTACCGGCACCGGAGGCTTTCCCCGGCACGCGAGCAGGCATACGCCGCAATTTGCGCGAGGTCGGGACCGTCAGGCGGACTGCTTGGCCTCGCGCGCCTTCAGATCGCGCTTCAGGACCTTGCCGGTGGCGTTGCGGGGAAGCTCATTGAGGAACTCCACCTCGCGCGGCGTCTTGTAGCCGGCGAGGTTGGCCTTGACATGAGCCTTGAGGTCGCCCTCGGAAGGCTCCGACCCCTCCTTGACGACGACGAAGGCCTTCAGCCGCTGGCCGAACTCGTCGTCGTCGACGCCGATCACGGCCACCTCGACCACCGCCTCGTGGTCGGCGAGCAGGTCCTCGACCTCGCGGGGGAAGACGTTCTCCCCGCCGGAGACGATCATCTCGTCGTCGCGGCCGTCGATGAAAAGGCGTCCGTCGGCGTCGATGTGGCCGACGTCACCGCTGCAGAGCAAACCGTCGACGGCCTCCTTGCCGCCGCCGCCCGTGTAGCCCTCGAAGGACATTTCGTTACCGACGAAGATGCGGCCGACCTCGCCCTGCGGCAGCTCACTTCCGCTCTCGTCGAGGATCCGCACCGTGGTGCCGCGGGGGGGCCGGCCGGCGGTGCCCGGAGCGGCCCGCAGGTCCGCGGGCGTGGCGACGGTCGCGTAGGCGACCTCGGTCGACCCGTAGAGGTTGTAGACGCAGTCGCCGAAGCGGTCCATCCACTCGATCGCCAGCTCGCCCGGCAGGGCCGAGCCGGAGAGCGCGGTGATCCGCAGCGAGGAGAGGTCGTAGGAAGCGAGCGTCTCCTCCGGCAGGGTGAGGATCCGCTGGATCATCACCGGCACCGCCGCCAGCACCTCGGCCCGGCTGTCCTGCGCCGCCCGCAGCGTCCCCTCGGGATCGAAGCGGCGTCGCAGCACCATCGTCGAGGCGGTCGGCAGGCTCATCACGAAGTGGAAGAAGCCCCAGGAGTGGAAGAGCGGCGCCGCGATCATCATCGTCTCGCGGCTGCGATAGGGGATCTTGTCGATCAGAGCGGCGATCGACAGCAGCCCGTCGGGGCTGGAGCGCTGCGCTCCCTTCGGCGTGCCGGTGGTGCCGGAGGTGAGGATCACGAAGCGCGGCTTGTCCGGTGGCGGGCTGAGGTCGGCGTCGGTCCCAGCGGCAATCAGCTGCTCCAGCGTCGTCTCCCCCACCTCCTCGCCCTCGTCGGTCCAGCCGACGACCCGGGCGACGGAGTCGTCGACACCCTCGAGCAGCCCGGCGAACTCGGCGTCGTAGACCAGCGCCTTGGGGCCCTCGCGGCGGGTCACCTCGACCAGCTGCGGGCCGGCGAACATGGTGTTCAGGTAAAGCGCGCTGGCGCCGAGCTTGGCCGCCGCCAGGGTCACCTCGACGAAGCCGCGATGGTTGCGGCACATGATTCCGATCCCGTCGCCGTGGCCGATCCCCATCGCCGCGAAGGAGTGGGCGAGAGCGTTGGAGCGGCGGTGCAGGCGCTCGAAGCTGAGCGAGCCACGCTCGTCGACGATCGCCGTCTCATGCGGGTAGTGAATCGCCGCGGTCGTAATGCCGAGAGCCGGAGAGGCGCCCCAGCGCAGGAAAGCGGAGGCGACCCTGACCGATTTGTCGGGTCGGTGCAGGCCGAGGACGCCGGACTCGCGCAGCACCCTGAGCTCGAAGATCGAGTCGGCGGCCGATCCCCGCAGCTTCGCCGCGCTGTCGCTGAGAACCCCCATCGACTGCGAAGACTATTCGCTCCGCACCGAGGCGACGGCGATGCAGGCGATGCCCTCGCCGCGGCCGATCCAGCCCATGCCCTCGTTGCTCGTCGCCTTGACGCTGACCCGGGCGGAGGTCGCCGCGGCGAGCGTCCGCTCCATCTCCGCCTTGTAGGGGCCGAGCCGCGGCTCCTCGCAGATCACCGTCGCGTCGACATTGACGATCGGCCCGGCGATCGCCCCGACCGCGGTCCGCAGCAGGTCGATCGAGTCGGCGCCGCGCCAGCGCTCGTCGCCATCGGGAAACATCGTGCCGATGTCGCCGCCGCCGGCGGCGCCGAGGACGGCGTCGATCACGGCGTGGGTGAGGACGTCGGCGTCGGAATGGCCGGCGAGGCCGCGCGGGTGGTCGATCTCGACGCCGCCGAGGACCAGCCGCCTCCCCTCGGCGAAGCGGTGGCTGTCGTAGCCGATCCCGACCATCAGCCGACGCGACTGGCCAGCGGCGTCAGCTGACGCCGGCGCCGCTCGAATACGCATATCTCCCCCACTCCGAGGCCGTCGAGGAACTCGACGGCGTGGTCGTAGCCAAAACCGACGTGCTCGGGCAGGTGGGCGTCGGAGGAGAGCGCGAAAGGAACGCCCGCTTCAACGCACATCTCGGCGAAGCCCCGAGCGGGGTAGAGCTCGCCGACCGGCTTGCGCAGGCCTGCGGTGGAGACCTCGACCGCGATCCCGCTCTCAGCGATCGCCGCGACCGCCGGCTCGTAGAAGCGGCGGAGGTCGCCCGCGGGGAGCGGCCGGGTGCCGCCCCAGACCTTGACCAGGTCGGGGTGGGCCAGGATGTCGAAGAGGCCCGAGCGCGCGCACTCGGCCAGCGCCTCGAAGTAGCGGCGCCAGACCTCGTCCGGGTCGTCGCTGCCCTCCCAGATGTCCCAGCCGGGATGGTCGACGGCGTCGTCGCCGACGAAGTGGACCGAGCCGACGACGTAGTCGAAGTCGCGCGCCTCGAGCAGCGCCCGCGTCGGGCCCTCGGCGCCGGGAATGAAGTCGCACTCAACACCCAGCTTCAGCGGCGTGCTGCGGACGAACTCGCAGTAGGCATCGAGGTCGTCGCGAGCATTGCTCTGCCAGAGCGGGTGGCGCCAGAGCTCGAGTGCCTGGTGGAAGCGGTAGACGTGCTCGGAGACGCCGAGCTCCTCCACTCCCACGGCAGCGGCGGCGGCCAGGTAGCGCTCCACGTTCTCCTCGGTGAAGTAGCGCTCGGCGGCGGTCCCCTCCTCGTCGGGGCGCAGGTGCAGGTGGTAGTCGGTGAGCACCCGACGAGCCTAGTGAACCGCCGTGGGAGTGGGCGCGGCTACTCTTCCGCCCATGGTCCACCTGCGGATCGTCGTCCCGGCGGATCGCTCGGAGAAAGCCCTCGACCTGCTCGCGGCCTCGGCGTCCACCTGCAACCTGATCTTCCTCGCCGGCGCCGCCCGCAAGCCGGCGGGGGACGTGATCCTCTGCGACGTCGCCCGCGAGGACGCGAGCGTGATCGTCGAGGACCTGCGCGAGCTGGACATCCCCCGCCGCGGCTCGATCTCAATCGAGCCGATCGACTCACAGCTCTCGGCGGGCGCCGAGCGGGCCGAGCGGGCCGCCCGCGGCGCCCCCTCCGACGCCGTCGTCTGGGAGGAGGTGGAGTCGCGGACCTCGGAGAACATCGAGCTCGGGGGAAACTTCCTCGTCTTCATGATCCTGGCTTGCCTGATCGCCTCGGTCGGGATCTACCTCGGCTCGCCGATCCTGATCGTCGGGGCGATGGTCGTGGGCCCCGAGTTCGGACCGATCGCCGGCATCTGCGTGGCGATCGTCGACCGCCGCCTCGACCTTGCCTGGCGCTCGCTGGCGGCGCTTGCGGTCGGGTTCCCGCTTGGAATCACCGCCGCCTACCTCTTCACCCTGATTGCCAGGGCGACCGGCCTGCTCGACGCCGACTTCGACCCCACGGACCAGCCGCTGACCGACTTCATCGCCCACCCCGACTCCTTCTCCTTCATCGTCGCCTCCTTCGCGGGGGCGGCAGGCGTCCTCTCGCTGACTTCGGCCAAGTCGGGGGCGCTGATCGGCGTCCTCATCTCCGTCACGACGATTCCCGCGGCCGCCAACATCGGCGTCGCCGCCGCCGCCGCCGACTGGTCGGACTGGCGCGGCGCGATGGCGCAGCTCGCGGTCAACCTCGTCGCGATCCTGCTCGCCGGGATGGCGACCCTCCGCATCCAGCGCCGGCTCTACGAGCAGCGACTGCGCCGCCACCACCAGGACGGGGCGCGGGCGGCGGCGGGGCTGTCGACTGAGCCGGAGCGTCCGCGCTGAAACCGGGGCACCAGCTGGCGGTCCTGTTCCTCGTGTTCACCGGCGGCGCCGCAATCGCGGCACTCGCCGGCGCGGTCAGCTTCGGCGTCGCCCTCGGGGTCGGCCAACTCTGCTTCGCGGCGGCGCTCGTCTGGCTGCTGCTGCGAGCCTGAAGGCTCAGGAGGGGCGGCGGCGCGCGAGCAGGAGCTCGGCGATCTCGAGGTCGAGCGGGGTCGTGACCTTGAGGTTGTGCGGTGAGACGGAGTGGATCAGCACCCTCCCCCCCGTGGCCTCGACCAGCATCGCCTCGTCGGTGGCAGCGTCGCGCGTGGCCGCATCGACCGCGAGCGCGGCGCGCAGCGCGTCCGCGTGGAAGACCTGCGGCGTCTGCGCCGCCCATAGCCGCGAGCGATCCAGCGTCTGCTCGATGAAGAGGAACGCGCTCTGCGCCCCATGCGTGTCGGCTGCGCTCGTCGTCCGCGCACCGGTCCCTTCCGCCTGCTTGACGGTGTCGGTGACGGGGGCGGCGGCGATGACGCCGGCAGCCTCTTCCTGGTCGTCGTCGAGGAGGGCAACCAGTTCTTCGACCAGCTCGGGTGTCAGCAAAGGCCGCGCCGCATCGTGGATCGCGACCAGCTCGGTCTCGGTCGCCGCCAGGGCGTTGGCTACGGACTGGGAGCGGGTGGCGCCGCCGTCGACGACGACGAGGTCGTCGCCGACCAGGTCGTGTGCGTGCGCGGGTGGCGCCGCGACGACGATCGCCCCCACCGCCTCGCAGGCGCGGAAGGCATCGAGCGACCACTCGATCATCGGCCTCCCGCCCACGGGCACGAAGGCCTTCGGGCCGCCGGCTCCGAGACGCTCCCCGGAGCCGGCGGCCGCGATGACAGCGGTTACCGCCGCGGCTCTACGCCGTGGTGACGAAGCGCTCCTCCAGCAGCCCATCGAGGTAT
Organism: uncultured Solirubrobacterales bacterium; assembly: GCA_963762325.1. Taxonomy (GTDB): domain Bacteria; phylum Actinomycetota; class Thermoleophilia; order Solirubrobacterales; family 70-9; genus VAYN01. The sequence continues at coordinate 64,682 of CAVXKQ010000019.1, forward strand.
TCCTCCGCGCCCTCCTCGTCCTTGTCGAGCGCGTACATGAACTCCGACGCGAGGATCTTCTTGGCCCGCGTGTACATCTGCTTCTCACCGGTCGAGAGGCCCTTCTCCATCTCGCGGATGGCGAGGTTGCGGACAACCTCGGCCAGCTCGAAGACGTCGCCGGTCTTGATCTTCTCGCGGTTGTACTTGAAACGCCGGTTCCAGTTCTTCGGCATCTCGGAGACGTCGTCGGTGAGGACGCCTGTGACCTTTTTGATTTCCTCCTCGTCGATCACGCGGCGCAGCCCGGCCACGCCCGCGTTTTCGCAGGGGACCATCACCGTCAGCTCGTTGTGGATGATCTTGATCGTGAGGTATTCGCGCTCGCTGCCCATCAGCTCCCGCGTCTCTTTCTTCAGCACCAGGCCAGCCCCGTGGTGGGGGTAGACGACCTTGTCGCCCTCCTCGAAGTCGCAGACGTATTCAACGTCCTCCTCGAAGACTGCCTCGATGGCCTCGTCTAGCTCGGGGGGAATCGGTGGCTCCTTTCGTCTTCGACGGCGTTCATCGCCGTCAGCTCTGTAAGTACCGGTCGACCAACTCGACCTCCTGCAGCCGGCGCAGACCCTCGCGGATGTCCTTGGCCCGGGTGGAGCCGACTCCGTCGATGGCCGCGAGGTCGGCGTCGGAGGCCGCCAGGACCTCTTCCAACCCACCCAGCTCGTGGATGATCTTTTGGACGACAAGTTTGGGAATGCGGGGGACGCGACCCAGCGCTCGGTAGCCGCGCGCAGCCACCGGAAAGTCGAGGCTGTTGAGCTTGCGGTCATAGCCGAGCAGCTCGGCGAGCCGACCGAAGTCGAGCACGTCCTGGTGGGGCATGCGCCCGAGCGCCTGCAGCACCGCCGCCAGGCTCCCCTCGGTGTCCTCGACGCTGTAGTCGCGGATCAAGGCGGTCTTGTCGGCGGCGACGCCGACCATCGTCTCCTCCAGCTGCATCTCGATCAGGCGGCCCTCGGTGCCGAGCTCGACGATGTAGCGCTCGACCTCGACCGCCATCCGGGTCACCAGCTCGGCCCGCTGCAGGACGGCGAGGGCGTCGTGGAGGAAGCTGCCGCCCTCGAACTCGAGCACGGTGAGGCGGGCCGAAACCTGGTCGAGCCGCTCGCGGTACTTCTCCAGCGTCGCCAGGCCCTGGTTGGCCTTGGCCAGCACCGCCGGGATCTCCTGCAGGATGTACTTCGTGCCCTCGACGTAGAGCGAGACGACGTCGCGGCGCTGGGAAATGGCGATCACCAGCGCGTCGGTCTGTTTGGAGACGCGCTCGGCGGTGCGGTGGCGGGTGCCGGTCTCCGAGGAGAGGATCGTCGGATCGGGCATCAGCTGCACGTTCGCCCAGGCGATCGTCGTCGCCTCGCGGTTGAGCACGATCGCCCCGTCCATCTTCGCCACCTGGTAGAGCATCGCCGGCGTGTAGTCGACGTCGAGCTTGATCCCACCCGAGAGCATGTGGGAGATGTCGTCGAGGTCGCCGACGACGATCAGGCCGCCGGTCCGCGAGTGGACGATGTTGTCGATCCCCTCGCGCAGCGCCCCGCCCGGGGCGACCACGTCGAGTGCTCTCAGTAGCCGAGGATCCTGACGTTCTGAAAGCTCATGGAGCTCATCCCCGGAGAGTGAAGGCATCTCTTCTAGGATGCCAAAAAGCGCTCTGGAATGCGGTCTGACTATTCCGACTGGAAAGGTCGGAGATCAAATTGTCAACCAGGCCGATCACTCAAATTTGTCATACCGTCGATTCCGGGCGTCAGAGGTGGAAACGGCGGTGGTGATTGTGGTGTTGAAGCTCCCCGGGCGCGGGGTCGCCGGAGACCGCCGGATCGGGCCCGGGCGTCTCCGGGTCACGAACGAACGTCCAGGTGAGGCCGACGCCGAGCGCGCAGAGCGCCGCCGGGAACCAGGTCGAACCGGCCACCGCCGTGGCAAAGGAGTCGCCGTCACCCTGCAGAGCGTGGAAGACGGCGCCGGTCGCGGCAAGCGAAACCGCCCCCGCCAGAACGCGGTCCATCGCCAGCACCCCGGAGGCGATCCCGACCTTCGCCGCCGGCATCGCGGCCATCGCCGCGGTCGACATCGGCGCATAGACGAGTCCGAGCGAGATTCCGAACAGCAGGTAGGCGGCGAGCACCAGGGCGAAGGAGCTGTCGGCGCTGACCTGGGTCAGCAGCAGCAGGCCTAGCACCCCGAAGACCATCCCCACGGTCATCAGCAATCGCGCGCCGAAGCGCCCGATCAGCCGCCCCGAGAAGGGCGAGACGAAGATCATCGGCGCCGTGATCGGCAGGATCAGCAGGCCGGCGGCGATCGGCGAGTGTCCGCGCACGTCCTGCAGGTACTGCGGCTGGAAGAACATCACCGCCCAGTAGGCGCCGACGAGGCAGAAGGCGGCGGCGCTGGCGCCGAAGTAGGGGCGGTTGCGAAATAGCTCGAAGTCGACGATCGGGTCGGCGACCCGGCGCTCGATTCGCCAGAAGGAGAGCAGCGCGACCAGCCCGGTCAAGACCACGGCCAGGGTGATCTCCGCATCCCAGGCGTTCGACTGGACCAGGGCCAGGACGAGGCCGGTGACGCCGACGCTGAGCGCCGCCAGACCGGGCCAATCGATCCTGGTGCCGGCGCCGGGGTCGGTCGACTCGGGCGCGGCGATTGCCGTGATCGCGACCCCGAGGGCCGCCACCGGCAGGTTCATCCAGAAGATCACCCGCCAGTCGAGTTCGATCAGGAGGCCGCCCGCCAACGGCCCGATCGCCAGCGCCAGCGCGGAGACAGCCGCCCAGATGCCGAGTGCCCGCGCCTGCGTCTCAGCCGGAAAGGCGTGGCAGACGAGGGCCAGCGAGAGCGAGAGCATCGGCGCCGCCCCCGCTCCCTGCAGGACCCGGCCGGCGATCAGCCCAACCTGGTCGCCGGCGGCGCCGGACACCACCGAGCCGGCGGCGAAGACCGCCATGCCGGCGATGAAGACGCGCTTGCGACCGAACATGTCGCCGAGCCGGCCGGCGCTGACGACCAGCACCGCGATCGTCAGCAGGTAGCCGTTCATCACCCACTGCAGCCCCTCGCTGCTGGCGCCGACGTCGCCGCGGATCTCCGGCAGCGCCAGGGCCACCACGGTCGAGTCCAGCATCAGCAGGAACAACCCCGAGCAGGCTCCAGCCAGCGTCCACCACTTCCGGCTGGACTCGTCGATCCTCAGCATCGCCCGAAGCTATCGGCGGGCGCGGCGGACCCGAGCGTCAGCCGGACGCGACGAGGTCGCGCTCGGGGTCGATCCCCCAGCGGCCGCCGACGGCGACCAGGTCCTCGTCGAGGGCCCAGCGATCGGGCTGCTCCTCCCCCTCGAAGGCGGGGCTGGCCCCCTTCAGGACCATCGAGCCGGTGTTGTCGCCGATCGCGCGGATCGCGGCGACGTCCTCGGGGCTGAGGCGCTGCTCGGCCGGCATCCTTGCCAGCTCCACTCGCTTGGCCTCGATCGGACAGGCCTCCTCGCCCAGCTCCTGGATCAGGGTCGGCGCCACGCACTCGACCGCGGGATGGGCGAGATTCCACTGGCAGGCGAGCTGGATCGGGGTGAGCCGCGCCCGCTGGGCGATCGGCAGCAGTCGCTCCAGCTTCTCCGCGCCCGCCTCGATCCAGCCGGCGGGGCGAAAGGAGCGGTGGTCGCCGCGCGCCAGCTCCGTCCCCGGCCGCAGGTCGCCCCAGAAGAGGCCGCCGTAGTCGACCACGCGAGTGAGGACCTTGACGTCCTGGCGGGCGGCGGCGCCGAGGCAGAGCTCACCCGGCCAGGGCTCGAGCGGGTTGAGGATGACCATCGCCCAGTCGATGCGGTCGCCGAAGCGCTCCAGACAGGAGATCAGGTCGAGGGTGAAGCCGTTGGCGGGACCCGGGGCGACGCCGATCCGCGCCGTCAGGCCGGCCTCGCGCAGCACCGCCATCCCGTCCCAGACGATCTCGCTGGTGTAGCCGGTGCGGTCGGGGTTGTGCAGCAGCAGCAGGTCGAAGGAGGAGGCGCCGATCCGCTCCAGGCTGGCCTCGGTCGCCATCCGCAGGTAGTCCGCGTACCCGTCCGGGCCGCGCAGCGCCGGATCGGTGAAGCGGGGGAACCCCTTCGGCCCGTTGCGCTCGCCCTCGTAGAAGTCGTGGCCGACGGCGCCGACGAGGCAGTAATCGTCGCGCGAGACGCCCCCGAGGGCGCGGCCGAGCACTCGGTCGGCCTCGCCCTGCCCGTAGGCATCCGCGGTGAGGACGGTGTCGATGCCGCCCCCCGGCCGCAGCAGGGCAACCAGCCGGTCCTCGGCGATCGCCTCGCCGAAGTGGAGGAACCTGCCGCCGCTCCAGGTGCCGATCGCGCTGCGGCCGGGCTCGCTCACGGGCAGGGGACCCTCAAGGGCGCGGGCCGGCTCAGGACTCGGCGTCGTCGTGCGGCGAGGAGTCCTCGTCGCCCGACCCGTGCTCGCCGTCGCCCTTCTTGGCGGCGCCGACCCCGACCGTCTCGGGCTCGGGTTTCTCGGCCGGCTTGCGCGGCGGCTTCTTCGGGGCAATGATCGTCATGCTGAGCGGCTTGTCCTCCTCGTCGCCGGAGGGGTCGCGGGCGACCATCACGGTCGAGCCCGGGGTCATCGGCCCGGCGCGCAGGACTTCGTCGGCCAGCGGGTCCTCGATGTAGCGCTGGATCGCGCGGCGCAGCGGCCGGGCGCCCATCGACGGGTCCCAGCCTTTGTCGACCAGCAGGTCCTTGGCCTCCTCGGTCAGATCGAGCTGGAGTTCGTGCTCGGCGACCTGGACGCGGACGCGGTTGATCATCAGGTCGACGATCTCCTTGACCTCGTCCTTGGCGAGCTTGTGGAAGACGATGACCTCGTCGATCCGGTTGAGGAACTCGGGCCGAAAGACTTTTTTGAGGTCGCCCATGATGCGGTTTTTCATGTCGCCGTAGGACATGCCGGTCTCGTCGGAGACGGTGAAGCCGATCGAGGTGTTCTTGGAGATCTCGGCGGCGCCGATGTTCGAGGTCATGATCACGATCGCGTTGCGGAAGTCCACGGTGCGGCCCTGGGCGTCGGTGAGGCGCCCGTCCTCGAGGATCTGCAGAAGGATGTTGAAGACGTCCGGATGGGCCTTCTCGATCTCGTCCAGCAGCAGCACCGAGTAGGGCTTGCGGCGCACGGCCTCGGTCAGCTGACCGCCCTCGTCGTAGCCGATGTAGCCCGGAGGCGAGCCGACCAGGCGGCTGACCGCGTGCTTCTCCATGTACTCGGACATGTCGATCCGGATCATCGCCTCCTCGTCGCCGAAGAGGAAGTCGGCGAGGGTGCGGGCGAGCTCGGTCTTGCCGACCCCGGAGGGGCCGAGGAAGATGAAGGAGCCGGCCGGGCGCTTGGGGTCCTTGATGCCGGCGCGGGAGCGGCGGATCGCCTTGGAGACGGCGGTGATCGCGACCTCCTGGCCGATCACGCGCTTGTGCAGTTCCTCCTCCATGCGGATCAGCTTCTTGGTCTCGGCCTCGGTCAGTTTGAAGACGGGGATGCCGGTCCACATCGAGACGATGTCGGCGATCTCCTCTTCGCCGACGACCGGGCGCTCGCCGTTCTCGCCCTCCGCCCACTCGTCTTCGAGCTGGCGCTTGCGGGTAGTCAGCTGGCGCTCGGTGTCGCGCAGGTTGGCGGCCTTTTCGAACTCCTGAGCCTCGATCGCCGACTCCTTCTCGCGCCGCGTGGTCTCGATTTCCTCCTCGAGGTCGCGGTAGACCGGCGGCGTCGACATGCTCTTGATGCGCATCCGCGAGCCGGCCTCGTCGATCAGGTCGATCGCCTTGTCGGGCAGGAAGCGGTCGGAGATGTAGCGGTCGGCGAGCTCGGCGGCGGCGGCCAGGGCCTCGTCGTTGATCGTCACCCGGTGGTGCTGTTCGTAGCGCTCGCGCAGGCCCTCGAGGATTTTGACCGTGTCCTCGGGAGAGGGCTGGTCGACCTTGATCTGGGCGAAGCGCCGCTCCAGGGCGGAGTCGCGCTCGAGGTACTTGCGGTACTCGTCGAGCGTGGTGGCGCCGATCGTCTGCAGCTCGCCGCGGGCCAGGGCCGGCTTGAGGATCGAGGCGGCGTCGATCGCGCCCTCGGCGGCGCCGGCGCCGACCAGGTTGTGGAGCTCGTCGATGAAGAGGATGATGTCGCCGCGCTGGGTGATCTCCTTCATCACCTTCTTCAGCCGCTCCTCGAACTCGCCCCGGTACTTCGAGCCGGCGACCAGCGCCGCCAGGTCGAGCGTGTAGATCTGCTTGTTCTTCAGCAGCTCGGGGACCTCGCCGCTGTTGATCTTGGCGGCCAGGCCCTCGACGACGGCGGTCTTGCCGACGCCGGGCTCGCCCAGCAGCACCGGATTGTTCTTGGTCCGGCGGGAGAGGATCTGCATGATCCGCTCGATCTCGGTTTCGCGGCCGATCACCGGGTCGAGCTTGCCCTCCTCGGCGAGGCGGGTGAGGTTGCGACCGAACTGGTCGAGCAGTTTCGAAGATTTTTTGCCCTCGCCCTGCCCGGCGCCGCCGCTGCCGCCGCCCTGACGGCGACCGCCGGGGCCGGAGAGCATCCGGATCACCTCGTTGCGGATCTTGTCGGAGTCGGCGTCGAAGTCGAGCAGGATGCGAGCGGCGACGCCCTCGTTCTCGCGCACCAGGCCGAGCAGGATGTGCTCGGTGCCGATGTAGTTGTGGCCGAGCGAGAGCGCCTCGCGCAGGGCCAGCTCGAGCACCTTCTTGGCCCGCGGCGTGAACGGGATCTGGCCGGAGGTGACCTCCTCGCCGGAACCGACGATGCGGACGACCTGGGAGCGCACCCGTTCGACGGTGATGTCGAGCGACTCGAGGACACGGGCGGCGAGCCCCTCCTCCTCGCGCAGCAGCCCGAGCAGGATGTGCTCGGTGCCGATGTAGTTGTGCTTGAGCGTGCGGGCCTCCTCCTGCGCTAGGACGACGACCTGTCGGGCTCGCTCGGTGAATCGCTCGAACAAAAGATTCCTCTTCTTGGTCGAACCCGGTTGGCCCGGGTTTGTACCGGCAGACGCCCCTCGTTATCGGCAGGCGCCCATGTGTCTCTTCACTCTACCGAGAGCATCCGTCCGGCTCCTGGACCCGAGTATGCGCTAAGAGCGAGCTTTCAGCGTGAAGACGGCACAGATATGGGCCAAACGACCCGCGCCCGCGGTCCGTTCAGGTCTTCATCGCGGGGAACAGCAGCACCTCGCGCAGGCTGCTGGCGCCGGTCAGGATCATCACCAGACGGTCGATGCCGAGGCCGACGCCGCCGGTCGGCGGCATCCCCTGTTCGAGCGCCTCGACGAAGGCCTCGTCGTAGGGCTGGGCCTCCTCGTCGCCGCGATCGTACTCCTCGGCCTGCTGCTCGAAGCGGCGGCGCTGCTCGTCGGGGTCGTTGAGCTCGCTGAAGGAGTTGGCGATCTCGACCCCGCCGGCGAAGGCCTCCCAGCGCTCGACCAGCCCGTGGCTCGGAGCGGTGGGCCTTGGCGAACGGCGAGAGCTCGACCGGGTAGTCGAAGACGAAGGTCGGCTCGGACCAGCGCCGGCTCGACCTCGCTCGAGAGCAGGCCGTCGACCAGCTTGCCCCAGCCCTCGGCCGGGTCGGGCTCGGTGCCCATCGCCGCCGCCAGCGCCTCGCGGGTCGGGTGGTCGGCGATGTCGATCCCCGCCCGCTCGAGGATCGCCTCGCGCATGGTGATCCGCCGCCAGGGCGGCGCGAGGTCGATCTCGGCCTCGCCGCGCTCGACCTTGGTCGTCCCCAGCACCCGCTCGGCGACCTCGGCGACCAGCAGCTCGAGGTCGTGCGCGGTCTTCTCGTAGTCGGCGTAGGCCTCGTACCACTCGAGCATCGTGAACTCGGGGTTGTGCTTGTGGGAGATGCCCTCGTTGCGGAAGTCCTTGCCGAGCTCGTAGACGCGGTCGATGCCGCCGACGACCAGGCGCTTCAGGTAGAGCTCGGTGGCGATCCGCAGGTAGAGGTCGCGGTCGAGGGCGTTGTGGTGGGTCGTGAAGGGCCGCGCCAGGGCGCCGCCGTAGAGCGGCTGCAGGACCGGGGTCTCGACCTCGACGAAGCCGTCGCTCGTCGAGCCAGCGGCGGATCTCGCTGACCGTGCGGGCGCGGCTGCGCGAAGAGCTCGGCGGCTCTCCTCGTTTGCGATCAGGTCGAGCTCGCGGCGGCGGAAGCGCGTCTCGGTGTCCTCGAGCCCGTGGAACTTGTCGGGCGGCGGCCGCAGGCTCTTGGCCAGCAGGCGCCAGTGGTCGACCGCCAGCGAGAGCTCGCCGCCGCGCCGGGTCGCGAACGCGGTGCCCTCGATGCCGACGATGTCGCCGAGGTCGAGGTCGACGAGCAGCGTCGAACGCCTCCTCGCCGAGCAGGTCCTCGCGAGCGTGGAGCTGGATCTGGCCGCTGCCGTCGCGGAGGTCGAGGAAGGCGGCCTTGCCGTGGCCGCGCCGGGCGACGATCCGGCCGGCGACCCGGTGGCGCGACTCGGTCTCATCCCCGCCGCCAGGCCCTCGTGCGCGGCCCGCACCTCGGCGATCGTCCTCGCGCCCGGCGAACTCGTGCGGGAACGGCTCGATCCCGGCCTCGCGCAGGCGCTCGAGCTTCTCCCGCCGCTCGGCGAGGAGGTCGGAGAGCTCCTGTGCTCGCTCGGCGTCGCTCGCTCAGGCTCTGCCATGGCGGCGAGCCTAGATCCGAGACCGGCTAAGCCGCTCTCGATCTTGGTGATCTTGAGCTTCTTCTTCGGCCCGCGCGGGACCTCGACCGTGACGACGTCGTTGCGCTTCTGGCCCATCAGCGCCTTGCCGATCGGCGACTCGTTGGAGAGCTTGTGCTCGGCCGGGTTGGCCTCGGCCGAGCCGACGATCTGGAACTTCTGCGAGTCGCCGGACTTCTGGTCCTTGACGTGGACGATCGACGCCGACCCCGACCTCGTCGGTGTCGATGGTCCTTCTCGTCGATCACCGTGGCGCGGCGCAGGCGCTCCTCGAGCTGGGCGATCCGCTGCTCGAGCATCGCCTGCTCGTTCTTGGCGTCGTCGTACTCGGCGTTCTCGGAGATGTCGCCGAACTCGCGCGCCTCCTTGATCCGCTCGGCGACCTCGCGCCGCTTGACGGTCGAGAGGTGCTCGATCTCGTCCTTGAGCTTCTCGAGACCTTCCGGGGTGATCACGCGCTTGACGACTCACTTTGACCTACCTCGCTCTTCGCTGTTGGAGCGCCGCGTGACACGGCTCCCAGACCAGAAAACGCCCGAGATGCGGCGCCTTGCGGCGCGCACACCTCGGGCACGGAGCGCGGCAATTATAGCGAGGGCGATTCGCGGCCAGGGACGGCCTGCGAGCGACCGGCTCGGGCAGTCGCCGAGCAGCTCGCGGACCTGCTCGAGGTCGGCGCGTGCGCTGGAGCGCGTCCGCGCCTCGCCGCCGGCGCATCCGAGCCGCTCCAGGTACCAGGGGTAGAACTTGCGCAGGTAGCGCGCGGCGCGCTCGGCGCCCCAGGTGCTCCTCGGCGCGGTCGACGACCCAGAGCAGCTCGGCGACGATCTCCTCCGCGGCGCGGGCGGCTCGCCGCGGCGCCCGGTCAGCTCCTCGAAGATCCAGGGGTTGCCGAGCGAGCCGCGGGCGATCATCACCGCGTCGGCGCCCGACTCCTCGTAGGCGCGCGCGCGCCGCCTCGGCGCTGTCGAGCCGCCGGAGATGATCACCGGCACGTCGACCCGCTCGGCCAGCTCGCGGGCGAGCGCGTAGTCGGGGCTGCCCTTGTGGTCGCTCGGTCGCGGAGCGCGGGTGGAAGGCGATCGCCGCGACGCCGGCCTCCTCGGCCAGCCGCACGCGCGAGGTCGAAGCCCGAGCGGTCGCCGGGCTCGAGCCCGGAGCGGAGCTTCACCGTCACCGGCAGCCCGCCGCCCTCGGCGCGCGCCGCGGGCGACGGCGACGGCGAGGTCGGGCTCGCGCAGCAGCTGCGGCGCCGGCGCCGGTCTTGCAGCACCTTGCGCACCGGGCAGCCCATGTTGAGGTCGATCAGGTCGGCGCCGGCCTCGGCGGCGATCGCGGCCGCCCGAGCGCATCACCTCGGGGTCGTGGCCGAAGAGCTGGATCGAGACCGGGTGCTCGTCGGGGTGGATCCGCAGCAGCTCGCGCAGCGTGCGCTCGTTGCGGTGGTGGAGGGCGAAGCTCGAGACCATCTCCGAGACCGCGAGGCCGGCGCCGTGGCGGCGGGCCTGCAGGCGCACGAACCAGTTGCCGATCCCGGCCAGCGGCGCGAGCAGGACGCGGTTGGCGATCTCGACGTCGCCGATCGGGAACGGGGTCGGTCAGGGGCGGCTGAGCGATCAAGCGTTGCGCTCATGGATCAGCCGCAGGCCCGGTCAGGGTCAGCAGGTCGTCGACCTCGTCGATCGTCTCGCGTGAAGGGGACGATCGCCGCGGCGAGCCCACCGGTGGCGATGAACGCGCGGCTCCGCCGAGCTCGTCCTCGATCCGGCGCGCGATGCCCGTCGATCAGACCGGCGAAGCCGTAGACGAAGCCGGACTGGATCGCCGCCGCGGGTCGAGCGGCCGATCGCCGCCTCGGGCTCGGCGAGGTCGATCCGCGGGAGCCGGGCGCCGCGTTCGGTCAGGGCGCGTCAGCGAGATCTCGACGCCGGGCGCGATCACGCCGCCGAGGTACTCGCCGGCGTCGGAGACGGCGTCGAAGTTGATCCCGGTGCCGAAGTCGACGACGACGCAGGCCTCGCCGAAGCGCTCGTAGGCGGCGACCGCGTTGACGAGGCGGTCGGCGCCGAGCTCGTGCGGGTTGTCGATCAGGATCGGCATCCCGGTCTTCACCCCGGGCCCGACCAGCAGGCAGGTCGGCGTCGAGGTAGCGCTCGCGCCATGCTGCTCGTACTCGAGCGCCGAGCGGCGGCACGACCGAGGAGACGATCGACCGCGTCGATGTCGGTCGAGCTCGATCCCGCGGAGCGCGAGCAGGCCCGCGATCCGCTCGGCGAGCTCGTCGGCGGTCGCCCCGGCGCGGGTCTGGAAGCGCCAGTGCTCGACCAGCTCGTCGCCGTCGAAGGCGCCGAGGTGGGTCTGGGTGTTGCCGACGTCGACCGCGAGCAGCATCGCGGTGATTATGCGGACGGACTGGCGGTAGGTCGGCGACGCATAGGATCGCGCATGCGACGCCTCTACGTGATCCCCGGCTCGCACCCGGCGATGGCGGCGCGGCTGATGCTCGAGCGCAAGGGGATCGCCTACAAGCGCGTCGACCTGATGCCGGTGATCTCGAAGGGCGTGCTGCGGGCGCTGCGGCTTCCCCGGGATCACGTCCCGGCGCTGAAGATCGACGGGCGCAAGGTCCAGGGCTCGAGGAGATCGCCCGCGAGCTCGACCGATCCAGCCCGAGCCGCCGCTGTTCCCCGCCGACCCCGAGCGAGCGGGCCGCGGTCGAGGAGGCCGAGCGCTGGGGCGACGAGGACCTGCAGCACGCCGATCCGGCGGATCCTCTGGTGGGCGCTCAAGCGCGACGGGCGCCGCTGCGCAGCTACTCCGAGGGCGCCAGGCTCGGGATCCCGATCGGCCTCGCGGTGAAGACCGCGGCGCCGATCGTCGCCGCTCGCGGCGCGCTTCAACAAGGCCACCGACGAGAACGTCCGCAGCCGACCTCGCCGCGCTGCCGGGGATGCTCGACCGGATCGACGACTGGATCGCCGAGGGCGTGATCGGCGGCGAGGAGCTCAACGCCGCCGACTTCCAGATCGCGACCAGCCTGCGGCTGGTGATGACCTGGACGACCTGCGCCCGGCGATCGAGAGCCGGCCGGCCGGCGAGCTGGCGCTGCGGGTCGTGCCCGACTTTCCCGGGCAGACGCCGCCGGTGCTGCCGGCCGACTGGCTCGACGCCGCTGCGCGGCCAAGCCGGCGACCCTCCCGCATAGGCTGATTCGAACATCTCTCCTGCCCGGGAGGGCGGGATCGCGGGGACTGGACAGGGGGTTCGTGGTGCGGTTCGCCTACATGGACGAGGCGGGGAACACGGGCCAGCAGAGCTCGGACGAGTCCCAGACCAGCCCGTCCACCTGATCCTCACGCGTCGCGATCGAGGAGGACGAAGGTTCGCCACTCGCCCACGAGCACATCCGGGAGATGGGCCGGCCGCCACTGCCCTGGCGCCTGCACCGCGGACTGGCTTCGAGTTCCACGGACAGCGACCTCTGTTGCCTCCAGCGCGCGTGCCACTCTCTGAGATGGCCGGCCGGAGCAGAGCAGCGGATCGAGATCTTCGACGACGTGCTGCAGCGGCATCGAGCTGGCGGAGGCCGAGATCGTCGTCCGAGGGCGTCCGCGAGAAGCGTCTGGGCGCGAACGCCGCTACGCGTCGCCCGTCGCATCCTCACGACATCGCCTCTGATGTTCAGCGATCGAGTCGATCGAGAGGCTGGCCCAGCGATCGCGGCTGCCGAGTCCTTCTGGTGGCCGACGAGGCCAAAGAGGTCGAGGACGCCGCGCTCCGCGACCTCGCCAAGCTCCCAGGAGGTGGGCACTGCGTGGGGCTGGAAGCACGGAGCAGATCGACCGGATCGTGGACACGATCCACTTCGTCCCGTCGCACAGCAACGGGGCGAATCCGACCTGGCCGACTGCGCGACGCTACATCGCCGCGCGGGTGCGCAAGATTCAGGGCGGGGATCGTCGGCCCGCGGACCATCCGCCGAGGCTGATCGAACGGCTGTGGGGGACGCGCATCGTGCCCCATCATCCGACGCGGACGCAGTCTGGCATCCGGCGCCGTGACAACGAAAAGGCCCCGCCGGAGGCGGGGCCTGAAGAGGTGCCGACCAAGAGGACTTTGCCTGAAGCTCGCTAGTGCGAACCTGCTCTCAGCCAGCTAGGTCGAAGAGTAGCAGCGGAGGCTGGACGGGCAAGTGCTAGCCGCGCGGCGGGAAGGGGTCGCGCCCGTAGCTGTCGCGCTGGCGGATGCGGCCGTCGCTGACCGTGGACGATGTGCTCGGAGCGGTTGCCGCGGGCCAGCCTGCGACCAGCTTCCATTGCCTCGCGTTGGGTGGAGAAATGGTCGGTCCTCCCTCCGCCCTCGATTTTCACATCCCAGCCACTGCCACCGGGAACGACGTGCACGT
>CAVXKQ010000020.1:0-57797 GCA_963762325.1 uncultured Solirubrobacterales bacterium
CTTGCGGGCGGTCGGCACGCGGCCGCTGGGCGACGAGAGCCGAGGGATGGTCACCGTCGCCGGCGGCGCATACTCGATCGGTGCCCCGCCGGCGGGCTTCGCCTACGACAACGAGCGCCCCCGCCACCAGGTCGAGCTGTCACCCTTCGCGATCGATCGAACTCCGGTCACCAACGCTGCGTATGTCGAGTTCATGGAGGCGACCGGCGCCGAGCCGCCGAAGTACTGGGAGCGCGACGGCGACGCCTGGCGGAGCGCCGCGATGGGTCGCCGGGCCCCAATCGAGCCCGACCATCCCGTCGTCCACGTCTCCTGGGAGCAGGCCGACGCCTTCGCCCGCTGGGTCGGCAAGCGCCTGCCGACCGAGTTCGAGTGGGAGGCCGCGCACGACGAGCTGGGCGCGCTCGGTCAGGTCTGGGAGTGGACGTCGTCGGATTTCCGGCCCTACCCCGGCTTCACGGCCTTCCCCTACCGCGAGTATTCGGAGGCTTTCTTCGGTGACCAGTACAGGGTCCTGAGAGGGGCCTCGTGGGCGACGGCCTCGCAGGTCGCCCGGCCCAGCTTCCGCAACTGGGACCTGCCGCAGCGAAGCCAGATCTTCGCCGGCCTGCGCTGCGTTAGGGACCTGTGATCGCGATCGACGTCCACCTCGACGCCAATGCGGCGGCGACCATGGCGCGCGATGTCCGCGCCGGGCTCTGTGCCTACCCGAAGGAGCTGGCGCCGAAATACTTCTACGACGAGCGCGGCTCGCAGCTGTTCGAGCAGATCACCGAGCTGCCCGAGTACTACCCCACGCGCGCCGAGCGGGAGATCCTCGCCGAGCGCTCGGTCGAGATCCTCGCCGCCGCCGGCGGCCCCCGCGCCCTGGTCGAGCTCGGCTCGGGGTCGGCGGCGAAGACCCGTCACCTGCTCAGCGCGATGCGCGATGCCGGTGGCCTCGACACCTACGTCCCGGTCGACATCTCCGAGGAGATCACCCACCAGACCGCTGCCAGCCTGGTCGACGAGTACCCCGGGCTCGCGGTCCGCGGCTTGGTCTGCGACTTCGAGCAGGATCTCGAGCGCATCCCCGCGGAAGAGGGCCCCCGGCTGATCGCCTTCCTCGGCGGCACCATCGGCAATCTCTACCCGCGCCAGCGCCACGCCTTCCTCGAGCGGATCGGCGCCCTGCTGGGCCCGGGCGACCACCTGCTGCTCGGCACCGATCTGGTCAAGGAGGCGGGCCGGCTCGAGGCCGCCTACGACGATGCCGCCGGCGTCACGGCGGAGTTCAACAAGAACGTGCTCGAGGTCCTCAACCGCGAGCTCGGCGCCGACTTCGACCTCGACGCCTTCGAGCACGTCGCCCGCTACGACGCCGAGGCAGAGCGGATGGACATTCGCCTGCGCTCGCTGGCCGACCAGGAGGTCCGCCTCGACGATCTCGACCTGGAGATCTCCTTCGCCTCCGGCGAGGAGATGCGAACCGAGATCTCGACCAAGTTCACCCGAGCGCGGCTGGAGTCGGTCTACGCCGGCTCCGGGCTCGAGATGCGCGGCTGGTTCACCGACGCCGCCGGCGACTACGCATTGAGCCTCGCCCGAAGAACCGACTAGCGAGCATCACGATCTGATTCTCTGCGAGCGGCGCCGATATGCCCGCTTGCCGCCACCCCCGGACGCGAAGGGGAGGAGGTGGCGGTTGGCACCTGCTGGGTGATGCAGTGGACGTTGCCGCCGCCGAGCAGGATCTCCCGCGCCGGAATGCCGACGACCTCGCGTTCGGGGAAGCAGCGTCGCAGCGTCGCGGCCGCCCCCTCGTCGCTGCTCTCATCGAGCAGCGGCATCACGATTCGCGAGTTGCCGAGGTAGAAGTTGACGTAGGAGGCCGCGAGCCGGTCGCCTGCCCGCCGCGGCTTGGTGCCGGCGACGGGTTCGACCCCGGCCGCCTCCTCGGGCGCGACCAGCAGCGGCCCCGGCGATGGGAGCCGGATCACCTCGAAGGAGCGGCCCCGGGCATCGGTTGCCGCTTCCAGCCGACGCAGGCCGTCGCGCGAGATCGCCATCTGGGGGTCTGACTCATCGTCGGGCCAGGTGAGCAGGACCACACCGGGCCGGGCGAAGCAGGCGAGGTTGTCGACGTGGCCGTCGGTCTCGTCGTCGTAGACACCGCGACCGAGCCAGACCACCTTCTCGGCCCCGAGGTGGTCGCGGAGCGCCCGCTCGATCCGCTCCCGCGAGAGCTCCGGGTTGCGGTTCGGGTTGAGCAGGCACTCTTCGGTGGTCAGCACCGTGCCCTCGCCGTCGACATGGATCGCACCCCCCTCGAGCACAATCGGCGCTCGGTAGCGATCGGCGCCCTCGATCTCCAGCACCTTGGCGGCGACCCGGTCGTCGCGGTCCCAGGGGGAGTAGAGGCCACCCTCGAGGCCGCCCCAGGCGTTGAAGCGCCAGTCGACCCCGCGCCGCCCGCCGCCGCCGTCGACCACGAAGGTCGGCCCGGTGTCGCGGATCCAGGCGTCGTCAGTGGAGACCTCGACCACCCGGATGGCCGGCGAGAGTCGCGAGCGGCAGCGCTCGAACTGGGCGTCGGAGACAGCCATCGTCACCGGCTCGGAGGCCGCGATCGCCTCCGCCACCGCGGCATAGGCCCGCTGTGCCGGCCCGGCGTCAAGGCGCCAGTTGTCCGGCCGCTGCGGCCAGGCCATCCAGCAGCCGTCGTGCGGCTCGAACTCGCCCGGCATCCGGTAGCCGTCGGCGGCGGGAGTCGAGTCGATCGTCGCGGCCATCGGCCAATCATCCTCCTGGCCGCACTTCGCTCCGCATGCCGGGGAGAAGTGCGTTCGGGTGCGGGCCGGTGGCTACAGTCGGAGGGATGGAGGAGATCCGCCTGATCCTCGCGCCGGAGCCGCCGCCGTCCCCTGCCCGCACCAGACCGCCGCGGCGCCGGCCCTTCCGTATCGCCGCCGTGCAGCAGCGCTGGCACCCCGACCCGGACGAGCACGAGGCGGCGCTGGCCGCGGGCATCAAGCTCGCGGCGGCAGAGGGGGCGCGGCTGGTCTGCCTGCAGGAGCTGACGCTCAGCCGCTATTTCGCCGCCGACCCCGCCGGCCCGGGGGCGGCCGGGGCGGAGCCCGAGGAGCTGCCGGGCGGGCGCACCCACCGTTTCGCGACCCGCCTGGCGTCCGAAGCCGGGATCCACGTGCACGCCTCCCTCTACGAGCGCGCCGACGCTGAGGACGGCCTCGGCTTCAACACCGCCATCGTCGTCTCCCCCGACGGCGAGCTGGTCGCGCGGACCCGCAAGCTGCACATCCCGGTCACCGCCGGCTACCACGAGGATCGCTACTTCCGGCCTGGCCCGGCGGGGTCCGAGGCGTTCCCGGTCCTCGCGCTCGGCGAAGCCAGTCTCGGCCTGCCGACCTGCTGGGACCAATGGTTCCCCGAGGTCGCCCGCGCCTACAGCCTCGCGGGAGCCGAGGTGCTGATCTACCCCACCGCGATCGGCTCCGAGCCCGACCATCCCAGTTTCGACACCGCTCCCCTCTGGCAGCAGGTGATCGTCGCCAACGGGATCGCCAACGGCACCTTCATGGTCGCCGTCAACCGCTGCGGCGACGAGCCACCCCTCACCTTCTACGGCTCCTCCTTCCTCTCGGACCCTTACGGGCGGGTCCTGGTCCAAGCCCCTCGCGACGAGCCGGCCGTTTTAGTCGCCGACCTAGACCTCGACCAGCGCCGGGACTGGCTGGACCTATTCCCGCTCCTCAAGACCCGCCGCCCTGACGCCTACGAGAGACTGACCGAAGCTCCTCCCGAGGGTGCCGGGTAGGGGTGAAGCGTCTTGTACTTTTTCGCGGCCCCCAAGCTCGGACGGCCCGAGCGCGATCTCGAAAAAGTTAAGCGAAACCCCTACCCGGCACCCTCGGGGGCCAACGCCTCGATGGCCTCTCCAAGCTTGTCTGGAGTAACGATCGGGGTCAGGATCGGCAGGGTGATCCCGCCCTCGACGAAGGCCGCGAGCCGCTCCTTCATCTCCGCCGGAGACCCGAAGATGAACATCTCCTCGATCAGCTCCCACGGAGCCGCCGCCGCAGCCGCCTGGCGGTCGCCGGACTCCCAGGCGGCGATCATCGGGTCGATCTGCTCGCCGTAGCCGAGCCAGCGGTAGAAGGCGGTGTAGACGGGGACGGTGATGTAAGAGGAGAACATGAAGCGGGCCAGGGGCTCGGCTTGCTCGCGCTCTCCCGGGATGCAGAAGAAGCGGCAGAGCAGCTCGAAGTTCGCCGGGGCGGCCCCGAGCTGGGCGGTTACCTTGGGCAGGCCGCCGAGCGGGAGGAAGTTGGTGAAGGCGCCCTGGGCGCGTTCGACGGCCAGCTCCAGCATCTTGCCGCGGAGTGCCGCCAGCACGATCGGTATCGGCTCGGCCGGGGGCATTTCCAGCTTGAAGCCGGTGCTGGTGCGCTCGCCCGCGAGCGCGGTCTGGAGGAAGTCGAGGGTCTCCCGGACCTTGCTCAGCGGCTTCTCGAAGGGGATCTCGTTCCAGCCTTCGACGATGCGGTCCGAGGAGGAGCCGATCCCGAGCACGAAGCGGCCGCGGGAGGCGCTGGCGAGCGCCGCCGCCTCCTGGGCCAGCAGCGCCGGCCCGCGCTGGAAGACGCCGACGATCCCGGTCCCCAGCCGCATCCGCTCGGTCCAGGCGGCGCTCAGCGCCAGCGGGGCGAAGCCGTCGGGGCCGGCGGTCTCGCCGCTCCAGAGGTCGGTGTAGCCGGCCGCCTCGGCGCGCACCACGTGCTCTTTGTGATCTGCGAGCGAGATGCCCGGCAGTGGCAGGGTCAGTCCCCAGCGCTGAGACATGGCGCGACCCTATAGCCTGCGGCGCCGATGCCCGAGAGCTCTCAGGCCAAGCCCGACCGCAACCTCGCCCTCGAGCTGGTGCGGGTGACCGAGGCGGCGGCGCTCGCGGCGGCCCGCTGGGTCGGCCGCGGCGACAAGATCGCCGCCGACGGGGCCGCGGTCGACGCGATGCGCTTCGTGCTCGACTCGGTGGCGATGGACGGCGTCGTGGTGATCGGCGAGGGCGAGAAGGACGAAGCACC
Organism: uncultured Solirubrobacterales bacterium; assembly: GCA_963762325.1. Lineage (GTDB taxonomy): Bacteria > Actinomycetota > Thermoleophilia > Solirubrobacterales > 70-9 > VAYN01. The sequence continues at coordinate 5,082 of CAVXKQ010000020.1, forward strand.
GATGCTCTTCAACGGCGAGCAGATCGGCGACGGCAGCCCGCCCGTGGTCGACATCGCCGTCGATCCGCTGGAGGGGACGACGCTCTGTGCCCGGGGGATGCCCAGCGCCCTCGCCGTGATCGCCCTGGCCGAGCGCGGCTCGATGTTCGACCCGGGCCCCTGCGTCTACATGGAAAAGATGGCCGGCGGCGAGGAGATCGCCGACCTGCTCGACCTCGACCGGCCGCTGCCGGAGACCCTGAAGCTGATCGCCGAGCGCAAGGGGGGCGCGGTGGGCGACGTCATCGTCGTCATGCTCGACCGCCCCCGCCACGAGGAGGCGATGAGGGAAGTGCGCGAGGCGGGAGCCCGCATCCGCCTGATCAGCGACGGCGACGTCTCCGCCGCCCTGCTGGCGGTCAGCGAACGCTCCCCGGTCGACCTGCTCTGGGGCATCGGCGGCACGCCCGAGGGCGTGCTCTCGGCCGCCGCCTTGAAGTCGATGGGCGGCGAGCTGCTGGGCCGGCTCTGGCCGCGCGATGACGGCGAGCGCCAAGCCGCGCTGGACGCCGGCTACGACCTCGACCGCGTGCTCACCGCCAACGACCTCTGCTCCGGCGACGACGTCTTCTTCTCCGCCACCGGCGTCACCGACGGCGACGTCCTCCAGGGGGTCCGCTACCGCGGCAACGGCGCCACCACCGAATCGCTGGTGATGCGCTCCCGCTCCGGCACCGTGCGCCGGGTCCACGCCCGCCACGATCGCGCCAAGCTCAGAGGCATCATCGGCGAGCGCTACGGCTGAGGCCGCTGCAAACCGGCGCATCTCGGGGTCCTCGGTCGTTCGCTGCGGGTCACGCACTGAAGTGCGCTCCCCTTGCGGCCTCCCTGCGTCCCCCGACCTGCTTGGTTTTCGCGGCCTCTACGGTTAAAGGGTGATTTCCGTTGCCGGCGCCACCGGCTACGTCGGAGGAAGGCTTTGCGCGCGGCTGCGCGAGCAGGGTCTCGACGTGCGAGCGCTGGCCCGCGATCCAGAGCGGGCCTCCGCTCTGAAGGACATCGGCTGCGATGTTCGTAAGGCCGACGTACTGGAGCCGGAGACGCTCGACCCCGCGTTGGAGGGAGTTGACGTCGCCTATTACCTGGTCCACTCGATGGGCCGCGGCTCGAACGGAGACTTCGCCGCGCGCGACAAGGCCGGGGCCGAGAACTTCGCCGCTGCGGCCGCGGCGGCGGGGGTGCGGCGGATTGTCTATCTGGGCGGGCTGGGGGAGGGGTCCAAGCACCTCGCCAGCCGTCACGCCACCGCCGCGGCCCTGCGGGCCGGCGACGTCCCGGTGACCTATTTCCGCGCCGCGGCGGTGATCGGCGCCGGCAGCGAGTCCTTCCGCACCATCTTCTACCTGGTGCGGCGGTTGCCGCTGATGATCACGCCGCGCTGGGTCACCGTCCGCACCCAGCCGATCGCCGTCGGGGACGCCGTCACCTTTCTCGCCGCCGCATCCGATCCCGCCGCGCCGCTCGACCGCGAGATCCAGATCGGCGGCCCCGACGTGACCACCTACGGCGGCATGATCGACGAACTCGCGCGGGCACTCGGCCGCCGCCCGCCGCTTCGCCTCACCGTTCCGGTCCTCACCCCGGGCCTTTCCTCCCTGTGGGTCGGGCTGGTGACGCCCGTCGACGCCGGCGTCGCCAGGCCCTTGATCGAGGGTCTCTCGACGGAGACCGTCGTCACCGATCCGGCCGGGATGGAGCTCTTCGCCGGCGTCGAGCGGATGCCGCTGCCGCGGGCGCTGGAAGAGGCGGCCGAGAACCTCGATGCCGACTCCTAGCGCCGCTCGGAGGGGCGCTACTTGCCTTCGGCGAGCGTTTCGGCGGCCAAGTGCCGCTCGCGGTCGGCGCCGTCTTCGCCGAGAAAGGGAACGAGCAGCTCGTAGGTGAGCTCGGGGAGGAGCGCGGGCAGCTGCGCCGTGCGCCCTGCCACGATCTCTTCGTAGACGCGCGCCATCGCGCCTCCGACCGCCAGGCCGGTGGCCTGGGGAAGTCCCGGAACCGGCTCCTCTCCTTCGCGGCCGTCGTCCAGGAGCTTGGTGAAGCGGCTGAAGTCCGCCTGGAAGAGCTCGCGCGAGGGGGCGCCGACGGCGCCGAGCTCGACCACCAGGACCTTCGCCGCGGCGGGATCGGCGGCAAGCCACTCGAGCATCGCCGCCACCGCGCCTCTGGCGCGGTGGCCCCATGGTCCCGGCTCGCGGTAGGCCGTGGCCACGGCCGCCTCGAACTCGTCGACGAGGATCGCGCGGGCCGCCAGCAGACAGTCCCTCTTGTCTTCGAACAACTCGTAGAAGCTCTCCCTGCCGACGCCCGCCTCCTCGAGGACGTCGGCGACCGAGGTCGACTCATACCCTCTGGCGGCGACGACCCGCACCACGGCCGCCAACAGCCGTTCGCGCTGGGAGCGGGCGACCAGCTCCCGCGGCAGGCCGTGGCGGCCGCGCGGCAGTCGCCAGTCGCGCAGGTCGACGTCGCCGTCGGTCACCGTGGCGAGGGGGAGGGGTCGGAGCCGGCCAGGCGGGCCTGTCGCAGCGCCTCCTGGTGGCCGGCGAAGGGGAGCAGCGCGATATAGACCACTTCGGGCAGCAGGGCCGAGAGCTCGGACGTGCGCCCGGCCAGAACCTGGTTGTAGATCAGCACCTGGATCCGGCCGAACGAAAGCCAGGGATCGATGGACGGGGGCCGCGGCGGCGCGGACGCTCCCCAGAGGCTTTCCAGCGCCGGGATCAGGATGCGCCGGTAGCGCGTCGTCAGGTTCGGTTCGACGGCGATCGCTTCGCCGGCCAGCAGCTGCGCCAGCGCCGGCTTCTCCGCCATCAGCTCGAGGGTCGCGGCCGCCGCTCTGCGAACGGCCTCGGGAGGAGAGTCCGAGCTGGAGCGGGAGTCCGCGACAGCCCGGCGCAATTCGTCAATCGCCCAGTCGATCGCGGCGTCGAAGCACTCCCGCTTGCCGGGGAACTGTTTGTAGAACGTGGTGCGCGAGATGCTCGCGCGGCTGACGATGTCGGCGATCGTCGTCGACGCGTAGGTCTTCTGCGCGCAGCTGTCGACCATCGCCTCGACTATGCGCTGGCGTTGGGGCGGCGCGGCAGCGTCGATCGGGATCGTCGGATCGAGAGCTTCTCCCACAGCCTCAGTACCGCGCCGTTTTTGCATCGAGACGATTGTTTCAATTACGCGCCGCGCCGCGCCGGCCCGCCTCCTCCTCGAGCGAGTCCTCACACCCACAGGGCTCGTTTCCGCGGCGGTACGGAAGTTCGCCGGTGGCGTGGACCTCGTGGCGCAGCGAGTTGATCACCGCCCCGACCATCAGGGCCAGGCTGAGCACGTAGAACCAGAGCAGCGCGATCAGGATGAAGCCCAGGGTCGAGCCGAAGCGGGAGAGGCTGGAGACGTTGGAGAGATAGATCGGGAAGAGCCAGTTGGCGAGCCCAGCGGAGATCGTCACGAAGGCCGCGCCGGGCCAGACCGCGCGCCACGGCATGTGCCCTTTGGGCACCGCCCAGAAAATCACCGAGCAGATCCCGAAGGTGACCAGCAGGGCCCCACCCAGCAGCAGGACGGTGTCGATCGCCTTGATGTCTGAGAGCCCGAAGGGCAGCCGGTCGGTGCTGGAGATCGAGCCCACTCTCGATCGCCGGCACGAAGATGCTGGCGGCGATGAAGAGGAGGACCACGCCCAGCATCGCGAAGGAGAAGCGCTTCTGCTCGACCCAGCCGCGGCACTCGACGTGGTAGATCCGACAAAACGCGGTGTCCATCGCCCCCCAGAAGGACGCGCCGATCCAGAGCGAGCCGAGGAAGGCGGCGATCCCGATCGTCGTCGAGTTGTCCTCGATCCGGGTGAGGGCGTCGGTCAGGGTCTGCTGCTCGGCGCTCGGGAAGAGGCGCTCGAGGTCGTTGACGACGCTGGTCTCGACCCCCTTTATCTTCAGCACCTGGCCGAAGATGAAGAGCACCAGGAGGGCGAAGGGGAAGACCGCCAGCATCAGGTTGTAGGCGACCATCCCCGAGAGGCCGGTGACGTTCTCACGGTAGGCACGCTGCCAAAAGGCGCTTAGCCAGGGGCGGGGATGGCGCATAGAGTCGAGCATTGACTTTACAAACTGAAGCGACTACCATACGAACAAGCGTTTGAGGAAGTTCCGACGCTCGCCCTTCGGGCTATATCGCAGTGCAAATTTGATGATGTTGACGCTTGATTCGCGGGCCAAGTCTTTGGTCCGCTTTTTCATCGTCCGGCGCGACTCTCGCTCGCGACGGCGTTTTCATCGCCAAGGACTAAATACAAAGCGCTAGGGAAATGAGTAGAGCATGCTGGTAGCAGAGCTTCAGGAGTTGGAGGAGGTCAAAGGCCTGATCAACCGCGGGCAGCAGCTCGGGGTGCTGACCTTTGGCGACATCGCCTCGGCCGTGTCCGAGGTCGATCTCGACGAGTCTGACGTCGAGGACCTCTACGGGCACCTCGAGAAGTCGGGGATCGAGCTCGTGGAGGACATGGATCCGGCTCAGAAAGCGGCCGCGGACGCGATGCCCGCGGACACCGGCAAAAAAGGACGGCGCCGCCAGAAAGCCGCGCTCGACCTGAAACCGGACATGACCACGGACTCGCTGCAGTTGTTCCTCAAGGACATCGGCAAAGTCCGCCTGCTGACCGCCGCGGAGGAGGTCGAACTCGCCAAGCGCATCGAGCGGGGCGACCTCGACGCGAAGCAGAAAATGGTCGAGTCCAACCTGCGCCTGGTCGTCTCGATCGCGAAAAATTACCGCAACCAGGGACTTCCTTTCCTCGATCTGATCCAGGAGGGGACGCTGGGCCTGGTCCGCGCGGCGGAGAAGTTCGACTACCGCAAGGGGTTCAAGTTCTCCACCTACGCCACCTGGTGGATCCGTCAGGCGATCGCCCGCGCGCTCGCCGACAAGGCCCGCACGATCCGGATCCCGGTCCACGTGGTCGAGAAGCTGAACAAGATCGGCCGCGCCGAGCGCAAGCTGGTGACCGAGCTGGGTCGCGAGCCGACGCCGGAGGAGATCGCCGAGGTGACCGGGATCGATCCCGAGGAGGTCGACTCGATCAAGCGCTCCGCCCAGGCGCCGGTCTCGCTGGAGAAGCCGGTCGGCGACGAGGAGGAGTCCGAGTTCGGCCAGTTCATCGCCGACGAGAAGGCCGAGTCCCCGTTCGACCGGGCCGCGGACCTGTTGACCAAAGAGGCGCTGAAGGAAGCGCTGGAGAACCTCTCCTACCGGGAGCGCCGCGTCCTCGAGCTGCGCTACGGCCTCGGCGGCGAGCACCCGCGCACGCTCGACGAGGTGGGGCGGACCTTCAACGTCACCCGCGAGCGCATCCGCCAGATCGAGAACCAGAGCCTGAAAAAGCTGCAGAGCCTGGGCGAGGCCCAGAAACTGCGCGAGGTGGCGTAGCCTCCAGCGTCAAGTGATCGGACATCCCGGCCGATAGAGGTCGGGATGTTCGAGATCGACTCAGCGCTGCGCACGCTCGTCGAGCGGGGCGGCTCCGACCTTCATATCAAGGTCGGGGTCCCTCCAACCGCTCGTCTGCACGGAGAGCTGACTCCGCTCGAGGGCTACCAGCCGCTCACCCCTGAGGACACCGAGAAGGCCTTTCGCGACATCGCCGAGGCCCGTTCGGTGGCCGAGTTCGAGGAGGCCGGAGAGGCCGATTTCTCCTACTCGATCTCGGGCTTCTCACGCTTCCGCGTCAACGCTTTCAGGCAGCGTGGCTCGGTCTCGGTCGTATGCCGCGCGATTCCCTTCGGAATCCGCTCGGTCGACGAGCTCGGACTGCCGCCGGTGGTTACCAAGCTGGCCGAAGAGCAGCGCGGGATCGTCCTTGTCACCGGCACCACCGGCTCCGGCAAGAGCACCACGCTGGCGGCGATGATCGATCACATCAACCGCACCCGGACCAGCCACATCATGACGCTCGAGGACCCGATCGAGTATCTGCACGAAGACAAAGGCTCGATCGTCAACCAGCGCGAAGTCGGCTCGGACACCGAAAGCTTCGGCCGGGCCATGCGCCGCGTTCTGCGCCAGGACCCGGACGTGATCCTGATCGGCGAGATGCGCGACGAGGAGACCGTCCGCACGGCCCTTTCCGCCGCCGAGACCGGCCACCTCGTCCTCTCCACCGTCCACACCCTCGACGCGACCGAGACGGTCAACCGCATCATCGACTTCTTCCCGCCGCATCTCCAGCAGCAGGCGCGGGTGATGCTGGCGTCGACCCTGAAGGGGGCGATCGCTCAGCGCCTCGTCCCCGACGTCACCGGGGACGGCCGCGTGCCGGCATCGGAGGTGCTGGTCGTCACCGGTCGTGTCCAGGATTTGATCATGAATCCCGAGGAAACGGGCAAGATCACCGAGGTCATCGGCGAGGGCGAGTTCTACGGGATGCGCACCTTCGACCAGTCGCTGCTCGGCTACGTGATGGAAGGCAGGATCGCCGAGGAGGTGGCGCTCGACTACGCCTCCAGCCCGCACGACTTCAAACTGATGCTGGCCGCCGGGGGCCAGCGGGCGAGCGGCATCGAGCAGCTCGCCGGCTCGGGCGGCTGACTAGGACGACCGTCCAGACAGCGTCCGCCGCCGCCCCCGCGGTTCAAGGCGCGCTGTCGATCTGACGATCCCTTCCGATATGCGTCCACGTCCGTCCACTCGCCTTCGCCGGCTCTGCCGCGCCCTTCGCCGCGATCAGGCCGGGATGGTGCTGCCGACCGCGCTTTTCGCGACGGTCGCCGCGCTCGGCCTGACGACCGCCGCGGTGGTCGCGACCGTCAACACCCAGCGGGGGACGACGCGCGACAACGACGTCAAGGAATCGGGCGCCGCCGCGGATGCCGGCGCCGACGTCGCGCTGATGAGGCTGAACCGCTACTCGAACGTGCTCAGTCTGACCAGCCCCTGCCTGGCGGCCAGCGGCGGCAACCTCGTCGTCTCGGCCGCCGCCGCCGACGGCTGGTGCCCTGCGGTCGGCGGCAGCGTCGGCGGGGCCACCTACAGCTACCGGGTCACGCCGCAGGCGAGCAGCGGCCTGCTCACCGTCGTCTCCACCGGCACCTCCGACGGCGTCGCGCGCCGGGTCGCCGTGGTTCTGAAAGCGACCTCGGTCGGCAGCCTGCTCAGCGGCATGGGGGTGATCAGCCACGAAGACATCACCCTCTCCAACAGCGCCGAAATACGCACCGGTGTGGGGACCAACGGGAGCCTCACCCTCTCCAACAGCGCCACGATCTGCGGCAACATCCGCTACGGGGTCGGCAAAAAAGCCCCCACCTACTACAACAGCGCCCACCAGTGCAGCGGCTATGGCGTGACCGAAGGCAACCAGACGCTGCCGCCGGTCAGCAGCTTCATGCCCACGGACATCGCCACCAACAACTCCAACTACCGAATGGAAAAATGCACCTCGGCGAACAAACCCGCCGGCTGCGAACTCGACTCGTTCACGTCCAACAACAAACACAACTGGGGTTGGTTCCCGGCGACGAAGACGATTGAACTGTCCAACAGCTCGACGCTGACGCTCGGCGGCGGCGACTACTTCGTCTGCAGGCTGCTGATCAGCAACAGCTCGAACCTGATCATGGCGGCGGGTGCGAACGTGCGGATCTTCTTCGAGACGCCGGAGAAATGCGGCCTGGCCTCGGGCACGTCGCAGATCGACATCAGCAACAGCAGCGGCATCGAAGCGACCGGCTACGGCTCGGCGCCGGGACAATACGACGTTCCCGGTCTCTACGTGCAGGGCTCGGCCACCCGCGAAACCAGAGTCAGCTTCAGCAACAGCTCCGGCAGCAACCAGTTCGTGCTCTACGCGCCCAACTCCATCATCGAACTCAACAACAGCGCCACCTACAAGGGATCGATCGTCGGCAAGCGGGTCACCCTCTCCAACAGCGCCACGGTCGAACAGGACAGCGGCTTCGAACCGCCGGCGATCGGCGGCGCGACCCTCTACGCGCGCCAGTCCTACGTGCAGTGCAGCGGCCAGGTCGCGACGCCGCCGAACGCCGGCTGCTGATCGTTTCTCACGCCTGGCGTGAGACAGCTCGCCGCCAGCGCTCAAGGTGGAGCGCCGGAATGTCGAGTTTGAGAAGAGACCGATGCGCGAGCAGATCAACAACAACCCGGTGGTGCAGATCGGCCTCGTCGCCGTGCTGCTCGTCGCCGCCGGCTTCCTGCTGCTCTCGACGATGGGCGGCGGTGGCACCGAAGAAGAATCGTCCTCCGAAGCGACGGCGACGGTCGAAACGCCGGAAGGCACCGCCTCGGTGTCGGTGACGACCCCGACCGGCAGCGAACCGGTCGCCGCCGCGCCCACCTCCACGGCCGGTGTGAGCCCGGTGCCGAAGCCGCGTCTGCCCGCGGCGGTGCGCCGGGCCATCGGCGAGGATCGCACCGTGGTGCTGCTGGTCGTCAAGGACGGCGGCATCGACGATCGCCGCGCGAAGGACGCCGTCGAAACGCTCTCCTCCCGCCCCGAGGTCGCCAGCTTCGTCGTTCCGGTCGACCAGACGCCTCGCTATACGGCGGTCACCCAGCCGGTCGAACTCGAACGCGCGCCGGCCCTGATCGTGGTGCGGCCGCGCAAGCTCTCCGAGGGGCTGCCGACGGCTTCGATCAACTACGGCTTCCAGAGCATCGCGACGGTCGTTCAAGCCGTCGTCGACGCCGAATACCGCGGCCCAGAGCTGGGATACCACCCGTGAGCGGATGAGCGTGCCGGAATTCCCAGCCCACCTGCAGGCGGTTCCGGGGTCTGGTGACTCGACCGCGCCAAGCCTCGCGCCACGGGAGGGGGCCGAGCCAGGCCTGACGCCGCCCGCGAGCCGGGTTCGCTCGAGCGGCTTCGTCACCGACGTCCTGGTCGATCTCGGCTTCGTCGACGAACAGCAGGCGCGGCAGGCGATCGAACAGGCTCGCACGGCCGGCCACCCCCCCGAGCAGCTCCTGCTCCAGCAGGGCGCGATCGTCGCCGACCAGCTCTCGCGAGGGGTTGCAGAGCGCTACGGCCTCGACCACGTCGACCTCTCCGTGTACCAGGTGGACATGGCGGCGGCGAACCTGATCTCGGTCGAGACGGCGCGCCGCTACAAGGCCCTGCCGATCGGGTTCGCCGACAAGAAGACGCTGGTGGTCGCGATGGCCGACCCGACCAACGTCCTCGCCGTCGACGACATCCAGATCGCCACCGGCTTCGACTGCCGTGTCGCGGTCGCTGCCGAGGAGGACATCGAGGCCCTGATCGGCCGGCTCAACACGTTGCAGAGCGCGGTCACCGAGGCGGTCAGCGAGGACGAGGAGGAACTGGGCGCCGAACTGGCCGAAGTCGCCGACATGGAGGTCGGCGCCGAGGACGCGCCGGTCGTCAAGCTCGTCTACAGCATCCTCGGGCAGGCGGTCGGGGAGGGCGCTTCCGACGTCCACTTCGAGGCCGCGGAAGGCGAAATGCGGGTGCGCTTCCGGATCGACGGAGTGCTCCGCGAGGCGGCGCACGTGCCGAAGCGGATGGTCAGCGCCGTCGTCTCGCGGGTGAAGATCATGAGCGACCTCAACATCGCCGAGAAGCGGCTGCCCCAGGATGGGCGTGTCAGCATCACCGTCGAGGGCCGCCGCATCGACCTGCGGGTGACGACGCTGCCGACCCAGCGTGGGGAGGGGGCGACGATCCGGATCCTCGACAAGGAGAACGCTCAGCGTACGCTCGACCAACTGGGGATGGACGGCAGCGCCCGCGAGCGCTTCGAGGATTCCTTCCGTCAGGCCTACGGCGCGGTGCTGGTGACCGGCCCGACCGGCTCGGGCAAGTCGACGACCCTGTACGCGGCGCTGCAGGAGGTCAATCAGGTCGAGCGCAACATCATCACGATCGAGGACCCGGTCGAGTACCGCCTCGACGGGATCAATCAGATCAACGTCAACCGCAAGGCGGGGCTGGACTTCGCGACCGGCCTGCGCTCGATCCTGCGCGCCGATCCGGACATCGTGATGGTGGGCGAGATCCGCGACAGCGAGACCGCGAGGATCGCGATCGAGGCGGCCTTGACCGGCCACATGATGCTGACGACCCTGCACACCAACGACGCTCCCGGCGCGATCACCCGCCTGACCAAGATGGGGATCGAGTCCTTCCTCACCGCTTCCTCGGTCGACTGCGTGGTCGCCCAGCGCCTCGCTCGCAAGCTTTGCAGCCATTGCAAGCAGCGCATCGTGGTCCCGCCCCAGGCGCTGGCCGAGGCCGAGATCCGGGTCGGCGCCGACGTCGAGGGCTACGAGCCGGTGGGCTGCTCGCGCTGCAACCAGAGCGGTTACCGGGGCCGCATCGGCATCTTCTCGGTGATGAAGATGACCGAGCGGATCAAGGAGATGACCGTCGCTCACGCCTCGGAGGCCGAGATCGCCGGCGCGGCGCGCCGGGAGGGGATGCTCACCCTGCGCGAGGACGGGGTGGGGAAAGTGCGCGCCGGCCTGACCAGCCTCGAGGAGGTGCTCCGTGTCACCGCCTGATCGTCTGGGCATTCCCTTCCGGGTATTGAGGGATCGGGCGCGGCCGCCGATCTACTCGCCATGAGCTTCGATTTCTCAGAGGTGCTTCGCCGCATGGTCGAGGCGAGAGCCTCCGACGTCCACCTGACCGCCGGCTTCCCGCCGGCGATCCGCGACAAGGGGAGGATCCTGCCGATGGAGGGCTTCCCGGTGCTGGACAGCCAGGTGACCCGCGAGACGGTGTTCAGCATCCTCAACGACGATCAGCGCAAACGCTTCGAGAACAGCAAGCAGCTTGATTTCGCCTACGCGATCCCCAACGTCGCCCGCTTCCGCGTCAACTGCTTCATGCAACGGGGAGCGGTCAGCGCCGCCTTCCGCCTGGTGCCGCAGGAGATTCCCGCACTTGACTCGCTCGGCGTGCCGCCGATCCTGCGCGAGCTGACCGCGAAACCGCGCGGCTTCGTCCTCGTCACCGGCCCGACCGGGTCCGGCAAGAGCACGACGCTGGCGGCGATGCTCGATCTGATCAACCGCGAGCGCCAGGACCACATCCTCACGATCGAGGACCCGATCGAGTTCCTGCACCAGCACAAAAGCTCGATCGTCAACCAGCGCGAGGTCGGCTCCGACACGCCGGATTTCGCCCTCGGCCTGCGCGCGGCGCTGCGAGAGGACCCCGACGTGATCCTGGTCGGCGAGATGCGCGACCTGGAGACGATCTCCACCGCGCTGACCGCGGCCGAGACCGGGCACCTCGTCTTCGCCACCCTGCATACCCAGTCGACGGCGCAGACGGTCGACCGGATCATCGACGTCTTCCCACCGGAGCAGCAGGGGCAGGTGCGGACCCAGCTCTCGATTGCGCTGCAGGGGATCGTCACCCAGCAGTTGCTGCCTACCGCCGACGGCATGGGCCGCTGCGTCGCCTGTGAGGTGCTGGTGCCGACGCCGGCGATTCGCAACCTGATCCGGGAGGGCAAGACCCATCAGATCTACGCCACCGTGCAGACCTCCGGCGCGGTCGGGATGCAGACCATGGACGCCGACCTCGCCCGTCTCGTCGGGGCCGGCAAGATCACTCGCTCGCTTGCCGAACAGCGGGCGTCCGTCCCCGAGGAGCTCAAGCGCCTGCTCGGCAGCGCGCCACCGCAGCCGCCCGCGGCGATGTACCAGCAGGGCAACGGCCAGGCGGCAGCCGCTCCCGCGTACCCGCCCGCGGCTCCGACCCCCTACACCCAGGGCGGGTAGGCGATGGCCACCGCGACGACGACGTTCTCGTTCCGGGCGATGGACGTCGCCGGGACCTCCACCGCGGGCGAGATCGAGGCCGAATCGAAGGCCCAGGTCGGCGAGCAGCTGCGCCAGCGCGGCCTGATCGTTCTCGACGTCACCGAGAAGAGCGAGCCCTTCAAGATCGAGAACATCTGGCGCGACTGGAAGGGGGTCGACATGCGCGAGCTGTCGGTCGCCTCGCGTCAGTTCGCCACCCTCGTCGCCTCGGGGATGCCGATGCTGCGCAGCCTGCAGACGCTCGAAGAGCAGACGCAGGACGAACGCATCCACGATGCGATCGGCGGCGTGCGTGGCGACGTCGAGGCGGGCAGCACCCTGGAGCAGGGGATGGCCCGCCATCCGAAGGTCTTCGACCGCCTCTACCGGGCAATGGTCCGCTCCGGCGAGCAGTCGGGGCGGCTCGAGGACTCGCTCGACCGGATCGCCTACCAGGTGGAGAAGGCTGACGCGCTGAAGCGACAGGTGAAGTCGGCGCTGATGTACCCGATCCTGGTGTTCGGCGTTGCCGCGGTGGTGCTGATCGCGGTGGTGGCGTTCATCGTCCCCGTCTTCGTCGGGATCTTCGAAGAACTCGGGAAAGAAAACGGCGAAGAATCGGCGCTGCCGATGCCGACCCAGATGTGCGTCACCGTCTCCGAAGCGATCACCGGCTACTGGTTCATCCTCATCCCCGCCACGGTCGCGATCTTCGTCGGCTTCTTTCGCTGGAAGCGGAGCGAAGCCGGCAAAGAGGTCTGGGACCGTTTCGTCCTGCGCCTGCCGGCGCAGATCGGTGACGTGATCCAGAAAGTTGCGCTGGCGCGCTGGTCCCGCACCTTCTCGGGCGCGGTCTCGGCCGGCGTGCCGATGCTGCAGGCGATCAAACTGACCGGGGAAACCTCGGGCAATGTCGTCCTCGAGCAGGCGATGGACGACGTCTACGCCTCGGTCAAGCGCGGCGGCTCCCTGGCCGCTCCGATCGAGGCGAACCCGATCTTCCCGCCGATGGTCGGCCACATGGTCGCGGTCGGCGAGGAAACCGGTCAGCTGGAGCACATGCTCTCGAAGATCGCCGACTTCTACGAGGCAGAGGTCGACGCCAAGGTGAAAGCCCTCACCTCCCTGATCGAGCCGATCATGATCCTCTTCGTCGGCGGCATCGTCGGCTTCATCGTGATCGCGATGTACCTGCCGATCTTCAGCCTCTACGACAAGGTCCGCTGAGCTCGCGTCCCGATGGGCTGGACGTTCATCGGACCGCGATTGGATCGAAAACCCTTGGTAATCCCTATTTTTGGGGACGCCGGGAGGGCAAGTTCTTAGGGTCGGCGGCGAAAAGTCGAGTCTTTCCGGAAATCGGCCGCGCAGATCTAAAGGTTGGTGCCGCGGGGTTCGATGACGCTTTCGTGATGAATCTGCCAGTGCTCCGGTGCAAAAGGCAAACCTGCCGCGAGGCGGGGGCGCAAAGCCGTCGGGACTCTCAGCTTGGAGTCAGCCGGGCTACCACCGGGGTCGACAGACACCACGTGGCTTCACGCGACGGGGCTCTGGCGCAAACGATTAGGACCATAGGAGGTCTCTAAATGTTTCTCCAGAATCTCCGGGCCAAGATTGGCGCCCGGCTCAACGGTGGTGAGAGCGAGGCCGGCTTCACGCTGATCGAGCTCCTCGTCGTCATGCTCATCCTTGGCATCCTCGCCGCGATCGCGATCCCCGCCTTCTTCAACCAGAAGGAAAAGGGCACCGACGCTCAGGCGAAGGAGGCCGCGCACTCCGCTCAGGTTGCCGCCGAGACCTTCTCGACCGAGAACGCTGGCACCTACACCGGCATCACCGCGGAAGAACTCGAACGGATCGAGCCGACCCTGGGCCCGGCGAACCTGACGGTAACGACGACCGGTCCCTCGCACTACAAAGTCGACATCGATTCGGCAACCGGAACCAATTTCTGGATCGAGCGGACCGGCGCCACGGTCGAGCTCGAGTGTGCGCCTGTGAAAAAAGGCGGCTGCCCCGCCTCCGGCGAATGGGCCAAATAGTCACGGATCGATCAGGGCTCGTTTGAGCTCCGGATCAATCTCAAGAGGGGCGGGCATTCATGCCCGCCCCTCTTGCTTTCGTCGCTCAAGTGAGCACCGCCCGGGAGCCGATACAGAGACGATGCGCCCAGCAGCCCGTAGCCGCCGACCTGCCCTCGCCGTTGCCTTTCTCGCGGGGCTCATCCTGCCTGCCTGTCTCTGCTTCGCGGCGGGCGCCGTCGCCGCTCCGGCCAACTTCGCCGGCGCCTCGGCCGACGGCGAGATCGTCTTCTTCACCACCACCGACAAGCTCGTCCCCGGCGACACCGATGGCAAGATCGACGTCTACGAGCGCTCCTACGACGCGTCGCTCGAAAGCCGTGTCACCCGCGTGGTCTCTACCGGCCCAACCGGCGGCAACGACGCCTTCGACGCCTTCTACGCGGGAGCGACCGCGGACGGCAACAGGATCTTCTTCACGACCAGCGAGTCGCTCGTCGCCGCCGACGGCGACCACGCCGAGGACATCTACATGCGGGACCTGGCGATCGGCACGACGACGCTCGTCTCCAGCGGGGCCGCCGGCTGCGCCCCGGCCTGCGGCAACGGCGTCGACGCCGCGATCTACTTCGACGCTTCCAGCGACGGCTTGCGGGTCAACTTCATCAGCGCCGAGCGGCTCGCCGCCGCCGACACCGACGGCGCGACCGACGTCTACCAGCGCGACCTGACGGCGGCCACGACCACGCTCGTCTCGCAGGGCGCGGCAAGCTGTGCGCCTGCCTGCGGCAGCGGCACGCCGGACGCGATCTTCCAGGGCGCCTCGGCCGACGCCACCAGGGTGGTCTTCGTGACCAGCGAGCAGCTGGCGGCCGGGGACACCGACAATCTCGCCGACCTCTACGAGCGCAACCTGACGATCGGGACCACGGTCCTGGTCTCGACTGCGGGAACCTGCCCGCCGGCGAGCGACTGCACGCCGGCCTTCGGCGCGATCACGAGCGACGGTTCCCGCGTCTTCTTCGAGACCAACGAGCGCCTCGCGGGTGGCGACACCGATAGCTCCTCCGACCTCTACGAGTGGTCCGGCGGCACGATCGCGCTGCTCTCGACCGGTCCCGCCGGCGGCAACGGGCCGGCGAACGCGACCTATGAGACGAATGCCACCGGCGGGACGGCGGTCTTCTTCGAGACCAGCGAAAAACTCCTCGCCGGCGACACCGACCCGGCGATCGACGTCTACGAGCGCAGCGGCGGCGTCACCAGCCTCGTCTCGATCGGACCCGCCGGCGGCGACGGGGACTTCGCGGCGACCCTCGACAAGGTCTCGCCGGACGGCGGCACCGCGCTTTTCAGCACGGCGGAGGCGCTGGCGGCGGAAGACCTCGACTCGACGCCAGACGTCTACTTGCGGACCGGGGGGACGACGACGCTGGTCTCGCTCGCGCCGGGCAGCGGTAACGGCGGCTTCGGCGCCGGCTTCGCCGGCGCCTCGAGCGATGCGGGCCACGTTCTCTTCGAGACCGCGGAGCAGCTGCTGGCGCAGGACACCGACACCCGGCCCGACATCTACGAGCGCGCGAGCGGTGTCACGACGCTCGTCTCGAAGGGGCCGGTCGGCCACAACGGGCCCTTCGACCCCAACCTCTCCGACGTCTCCGCCGACGGTGCCCACGCTCTGTTCATCACCGAAGAGCGGTTGACCGAAGGCGACCTCGACACCGAGCGGGACGTCTACGACCTCTCCTCCGTCGGGACGCTTCTGGTCTCGGTCGGGAACTCGCTGCAGCTGGGGCCACCGACCCCCGCCCTGACGGGGACCAACCCGGTTTCGCCGAACGCCTCGCTGACTCCGGCCGTGCTCGGCCAGGCGGAAGCCGGTGCCGCGATCAAGGTGTACGCCAGCGCGGACTGCTCCGGCGCGCCCGTCGGCACCGGCACGGCGCTCGACCTGACCACCGGGGGAATCGCGGTGACGGTGGAGGCGGGAAGCACCTCGACCTTCAGAGCGACCGCCACCGACGGCAACGGCGACACCTCGGCCTGCTCCAGCTCCACGGTCACCTATCGCCAGGAAAACGCTCCGCCGCCCGACGAAGGCGGGGGCGACCCGGGCGGGGGCACGGGCGGCGGTGCTCCCCCTGCGGGCGGCGCCTCGAAACCGTCCGGCAGCGGTAAGGCCGGCGGTGGCAGCGGCCGGTCGCGACCAGCCGCAATCGCGCCCCGGACCAAAGTCACCATCGCGCCCCTGTTCAAGACGCGGGCGCGGCGGCCGGTGATCGGCTTCCTCGACCTCACCGGCCAGGAAGGCACCACCTTCTCCTGCCGGGTCGACAGGCGCGCCTGGGTCAGATGCGCTTCGCCGTACCGACTCAAGAGGCTGGCGCTGGGTCGCCACGTATTCCGTGTCAAAGGCGTCAACGGGGGCCTCTGGGAGTCGCCGGCCGTCGTCCGCAGATTCAAGGTCGTGGCGCGGTGAGGCGACGCCTCGCAAGCGTGCGCCGCCGTTGCCGGGACAGCCGGGACGGGGAGGCCGGGTTCACCCTGATCGAGCTGCTGGTCGCGACCGGGATCGGCATCGCCCTGCTCGGGGTCGTCTCGGCGCTGATGGTCAGCGCCCTGCGCGGCCAGCCCCGGGTCACCGACAAGACGGCCGACGTCGAGACCGCCCGCTGGGTGCTGGACCGGATGACCGCGGAACTGCGCAACGGCATCGTCGTCGACACGGCCACCCCCAATTCGGTCTCCTTCCAGGCCTACGTCCGCCGCACCGCCTGCGGGGGGTCGAGCCTGCCGGCCGCGACGGCGCCCTCGATCAAATGCCAGGTGACGATCACCTGCACGGCGACGCCGAAAGCCTGCACGCGCAGCGAGGCGGCGGCCGGCCAGGTCGGCAAAGGCACCCCGGCCACGGTCTTCACCGGGCTGAGCAACGGCGCCACGGTCTTCACCTACCTGCCCAGCAGCACCTCGCCCACCTACGTGAAAGTGACGCTGACGCTGCCGGACCCGAGCGGCGGCGGCGACAACCTGACCGTCTCCGACGGCGCCACTCTGCGCAACGCGGTCCTGGAAAGCTGAGATGCGGACGCGAGCGAGGGCCGAGGACGGGTTCACGATGGTCGAGGTCCTGGTCGCGACCATGGTCCTGATGATGGGCGCGTTCGCCACCTTCGGCGTCCTCAGCACCGCGACCCGCAACGAGCAGCGCGCCAAGTCGAGCCAGGTGGCGCTGAACCGTGCGCAGCAGGAGGTGGAACGGCTGCGCAGCCTCAAATACGAAGAAGTGGCGCTGACCGCGGTCCCCAGCCACGCGACCAAAGTGCTGAGCCCCAGCTTCCGGGTTAGCGGCAGCACCTTCGCGATCACGCGCCAGCCGCCGGCCAACTACGCGCCGCTGGTCGTCAACGGCGGCAGCCTCTACGGGGGCGGCTTCATCGAAAAAGGCGTGGTCAACCCGGGGCCGAGCTCGTTCACCAGCGGCGGCATCTCTGGCCAGATCTACCGCTACGTCGTCTGGCGCAACGACGCCAGCTGCCCGGAAAGCCGCTGCCCGGGCACCCAGGACTACAAGCAGGTGATCGTCGCGGTGAAGCTCGACGTCTCGGGGACGGTTTCGGCCGAACGCGGCTACGTGGAAGTCCAGTCCAACTTCATCGATCCCAAGGACAGCGCCCTAAAAGACCCCAAACCCGGCTCCGAAGGCGTGGTCACCGCGCAACAGTTCTTCCTCTCCGACACCTCCTGCTCGGCGGCCGAACGGCAAGAAATCCTGGCGGACCACGCTCTGCACAACACCCTCGGGACCTGCCTCAACGGGCCCAAAACGGGAGCCACGCCGGGGGCTCCCGACCTGCTGATGCTGGGGGCGCCGCCGGACCCGGCGCCGGAAGACCTGGGGCTGCCGCTCGAATACGATTACTCCAGCGACTATCCCTCCTCGCTGACGTTCGAGACCTCGCGCGGCATCCAGCTGCGCAAACAGGACTCCTCCGGCTGCAACTACACGCCGACCGGGACCGAATCCCAGTGGAAAGCCCACCGCTGGGTGACCACGCAGATCCCAGCCTCGCTGCCGGAAGGATTCCGCATGAACGGGAAGGTGACGCTGAAATTCTTCACGCGGGCGCTCAACGACGCCTCCTACACGGGCAAACTCTGCGTCTACCTGTTCCTCCGTCACGAAACGGCTTCGAAAGCCGAAGACACGTTGCTGACGGTGAAATCGGCTCCCTCGCAGACCTACTGGGCGGTCTCGAAGTCGCAGTGGCCGAAAGGCGCCTGGACCGAAGAAAAACTCGAAATGAACTTCAACGGCCCGGTCAAAGTCCCGATCGGCGACCGCCTCGGCGTCGCGATCAGCGTCGATCGCGCCAGCACCTCCGGCGACGCGATCGGGTTCCTCTACGACCACCCGAAGTGGGCGACCCGGCTCGAGGTCGACACGACGACCCCGATCGGTGGCTGAGATGGGCCCGGCGGCCGTTCTCGCCTTCGTCGGTGGGCTCAGCATGGGGAGCTTCGTCACCGTGGTCGCGCACCGGGTGCCGCGGGGCGACTCGATCGTGCGCCCGCGCTCGCGCTGCCCCGGGTGCGACACCCAGATCGCCGCCGCCGACAACATCCCGGTCGCCTCCTGGCTGCGGTTGCGGGGACGGTGCCGCCGCTGCGGGGAGCCGATCTCCTCGCGTTACCCGCTGACCGAGCTGGCGCTCGGGGTCCTCTACGCCGGTACGGTCGCCGTGCTCTGGGGCGACCTGACCGAAGTCCTGCTCGGCATCGTCTTCGTGACCCTGCTGGCGGCGATCACGCTGACCGACCTCGAGTTGCGGATCATCCCCAACCGGGTGCTGCTGGTCGGAGCCGCGATTGGCCTGGCGATCGCGGCGATCGGCGACCCGGGCAGCCTGCCGGAGCGGCTGGCGGCCGCCGCCGCCGCGGGCGGGCTGCTGTTCCTCGTCGCCCTCGCCTATCCGCAGGGGCTCGGGCTCGGAGACGTGAAGCTGGCCGCGGTGATGGGCCTGTTCCTGGGGCGGGAGGTGGCGCCGGCGATCCTCGTCGCCCTGCTGGCCGGCTCCGCGGTCGGCCTGGCCCTGATCGCGCGCGAAGGGGCCGCGGCGCGGAAGCGGGCGATCCCGTTTGGGCCGTTCCTTGCAATCGGCGGGATCGCCGGTCTGCTGGCTGGCCCGGCGATGGTCGACTGGTATCTGGCGACGTTTTCCTAGCGGCAAGTGCGCGCCCGGGGCAAAGGTTTTTCGGACATCTGTCGATCTAGCTAGCGCGTCCCCTTTTTCAGGCCGCACATTCCCATGCAGATCGCGCTCAAGAAGAAACCAGCGACCGTCGTCGGCCTCGAGATCGAAGCCGGCAGCCTGGCTGCCGTCGAGCTGAAGTCCAACGGCGCCGTCGAGCTGAAGAAGACCGCGGTCGAGAACCTTCCTCCAGGGGTCATCCACGAGGGGGAGGTCGTCGACCCCGAGCGGCTGAGCGAGGCGCTGAAGTCGCTGTTCGCCGGCCACAAGCTGTCCAAGCAGGTGCGGCTCGGGGTTGGCAACCAGAGCGTCGTGATGCGCACGCTGCGCCTGCCGGCGATCGAGGATCCGAAGGAGCTCGACGCCGCCATTCGCTTCCAGGCCGCGGAGGAGATGCCGATGCCGATGGACCAGGCGGTGCTCGAGCACCAGGTCGTCGGTGGTGTGCCGCCGACGGAGAACGCGCCGGCGCAGATCGACGTCGTCGTGGTCGCCGCCCGACGAGAAATGATCTCCTCGTTCCTCGAGCCAATGCGCCGAGCGGGCCTGGAGCCGTTCGCGATCGACCTGGCGGCGTTCGGAATGATCCGCGCCCTGGCCGACTCGCTCAACGCCGGGGAACCAGCGACCGAGGGGGCTCCTGCTGAGGCCGTCCTCTACTGCGGACTCGGCGATGTCACCAACCTCGCTGTCGCTCGCGGTCGCGCCTGCCTCTTCACGCGGGTCTCCCACGCCGGCCTCGGCCCGATCCGCGACCGCCTCGGAGCCAGCCACGGGCTCCCCCCCGAGCACGCCGCCCAGTGGCTCGCCCACGTCGGCTTGGAGCGGCCGCTGGATGAGCTGGATGGCGACGCGGAGACCGCTGCGGCCGCCCGCGAGGCGCTGGAATCCGGCCTCGTCGGCCTCGGCGACGACCTGCGGCTCTCGCTCGACTACTACCGGGCGCTGGAGGGTGCGGTCCCAGTTGCGCGAATGGCGCTGAGCGGCGCTGGAGGCACGATTCCCGGAGTCGCCGCGCGGCTGCAGGAGATGGTCGGGCTGCCCGTGGAGTCGGTCAGCCCCGCCGCCCTCGAGGGGTTGGAGGCGACCGCCGCCGCCCAGTTGACGCTCGCCTACGGACTTGCCTTGGAGCGCTAGATGCGACCGATCAACCTAATCCCACCCGACGATCGCCGCGGCCAGCATGCCCCGCTGCGCACCGGGCCGCTCTCCTACGTCGTCCTCGGGCTGCTCGTCGCCGCACTCGTCGGAGTGGCGCTGCTGGTTACCACCAGCAACCAGATCGCCGAACGCAAGACCGAAGTCGCCGCGCTGAAGCGCGAAGACCACATCGTGCGGGCGAAGACCGAACGGCTGGCCGCCTACACCCAGTTCAAGCAGCTGAGCGATCAGCGCGTGGCCACGGTCGAGAGCCTGGCCAACAGCCGCTTCGATTGGGAGCGGGTGATGCGCGAACTCTCGCTGGTCCTGCCGGGCGACGTGTGGCTGACCGAACTCCTCGCGACCGCCTCGCCGGGGGTCGGCATCGAGGGCGGCTCGTCAGGGGGCTCGTCCACGAGCAGCGCCGCCAGCGTTCGCTCCCAGGCTGCCGGACCCGCCCTCGAACTGACCGGTTGCGCGAAGGGGCAGGTCGGCGTCGCCGGCTTCGCCGCAGCGCTGAAGGACATCGACGGCGTCACCCGGGTGGCGGTCGAGTCCTCCGGCCTAGCGGCCACCGACGACGCGGCCGGCACCGGCTCCTCCGGCGAAGAAGGCGGCTCCGACACCGAATGCCGGACCCGCAAATTCGTCTCCCAGTTCTCCATCGTCGTCGCTTTCGACGCCGCCCCCGTGCCGCCGACCGCCCTCGGCGAAGAAGCGGCGGCGGTGGCCGCGACCGAACCGGCGGCGAGCGAACCGTCCAGCGAAGAAGAAGGCGGTGAATGAGATGGGCTCCTCCTCGAGCAGGGCGGTAGTGGCGATGCTTGCGGTCGTGGCGCTGGCCGCCGGCTTCTGGCTGCTCGCGCTGGGGCCGAAGATGAAGGAAGCCGACCGCCTCAGCGAATCGATCGAACGCCAGCAGGCGACGCTGGCGCAGAACCAGCAGGCGCTCCAGCTGGCCGAAGCCGCGCGGCGCGAATTCTCCGACGACTACCGCCGGCTGATCGTCCTCGGCAAGGCGGTGCCGGGCGACGACGACACCGCCTCGCTGATCGTCGAGCTGCACGCGATCGCCGACCGGGCCGACATCCGCTTCGAAGAATTCGCCCTCACCGGGGCCGGTGAAGAAGCCACCGCACCGCCCGCGGCAGGTACCGAACCGGCGCCGCCGACCGAGGTTGCCGCCTCGCTGCTGCCGCTGGGGGCCGAGATCGGTCCCGCCGGGCTCGCCACCATGCCCTACACGCTCAAATTCACCGGCAAGTTCTTCCACGTCGCCGACTTCATAGCCGGCCTCGACAGCCTGGTCGACGCCAAGAACGCGACCGTCGCGGTCGACGGCCGGCTGATGACGATCAACGGCTTCTCGTTGTCCAGCACCGAGAGCCATCCGTTTCCCCGCCTCGAAGCCACCTTCTCGCTCTCGACCTTCGTCACGCCCCCGACCCAGGGGGTCACCGCCGGCGCCACGCCGGAAGGCCCGCTGACGACGGGAACCCCAGCCTCGATGACCACGGGAGCGACGCCATGAAGAAGCTGAAGGGATTGGAGCTGAAGCCGCCAGCGGTGCTGCGCGACCTCTATCAGGACCTGCGCGACCGCCACCTGCTGCCGCTCGTCGCGCTGCTGCTGGTCGCGATAGTCGCCGTCCCCTTCCTGCTCTCCGACTCCGACTCGGCGCAGGAGCCGGCGCCGAGGAGCGCCCCGCGCGCGGGCGGCCCGGCCGCCGCGCCGGCGAGGATGGCCGTCGTCCGCGCCGCCCCGGGACTGCGGGCTCCGCGCAAGCGGCTCGAGCATCGCAGCCCGGCCGATCCCTTCGAGCAGCAATACACGAGCCCGCCGCTGAGCGACGAACCCGTCACCGTCGAAGGCTCGGCCGAACCGGAAGGCGAAGGCGGCGGGTCCGGCGCGCCTGCCACCGCGGCTCCGACCACCACCGTCCATTCGGGCGTGATCTTCTACGCCACGGCGGTGACGGTGAAGATCACCCGCTCGGAAACGAAGGACGACGGCGAGGTCGTCCACGAGCCGCCGGTGATTCGCTCGCGGGTGCTGCCGACGACGACGCTGCTGGGCGAGAAGGCCCAGGTGGTCACCTACATGGGCGCGAGCCCGAAAACGCGCAACCCGTCCTTCCTGATCTCCGACAAAGTCACGGCGGTCTTCGGCGAAGGCAAGTGCCTGGCCGGGACCGAACGCTGCGAGCTGATCGAACTGACGGAGAACGAACCCGAGGTCTTCGTCTACGGCGCCAACGCGATCCGTTACCGGATCACGGTGCTGAACACGGAAATCGTCGAGACGGGTCGAGCCAGCCGTCCCTGATCGCCGGCGATAGCCGGCATCGCCCGTCCCAGAGCAATGCTTCAGTTAGTGAAGCCATGTGGCTACACTTGTTGAAGCGAGGCGATCTCAATCCGCGCCTCCTTGCCACGATGAGCGCTCTGAGCAACTCCACCTGTCCCGTCTGCCGCACCGCCGAGGTGGTCTGCGGCAAGTGGACGCTCCTGCTGATCCGCGATCTCGCCGACGGCAGCAGCCGCTTCTGCGAGCTCGAGCGGTCGCTGGAGGGGATCAGCCCGCGCACGCTTTCGCTGCGGCTGCGGGCGCTGGAGGAGGAGGGGATCGTCGAGCGGCACACCTATCCCGAGGTGCCGCCGCGGGTCGAGTACGCGCTGACCCGCAAGGGCGAGGCGCTGGTGCCGCTGATCGACGACATGCGCACCTACGGCACCCGCTGGCTGTTGGCCGAGGACGCCGAGCCGGCCACCGTCTAGACGCGGCTCCCAACAAAATTCGGAGTTTGCAAGGCATCGTGCAGCCGCAGGAGCGGCGAGCGGGGGCCGGAAGCCTGAGCCGTGCGTGACTTCCTCCTCAGCGAGGCGTTGAAGCGGCTGGCCGCCGAGGCAGCCACGCGGTTCAGCGTCCTCGTCGCCGGCGGCGATCAGATCCCCTTTGACGTCGCCGCCGAGGATGGCGACGACTCGGCCTTCTACAGCTACGTGCCGCTGACCACCCGCTTCGTCGAGGAGCGCGGGGAGGAGCTCCGCTCGCTGCCCAGCTTCGGCCCGGCGCGGGACGCGGCGGTTGAGGTGGGCGTGGCCGCTCCCTACCTGGAGGCGCGCGGTGAGAGCGTCCCCGCCGATCCCGGCGAGCGGGCCGAGCGGATGCTGACGACCTTCATCGCCTCGCTCTGGGAGGGCAGCACCGAGTTCTCGCTCGACCGGGCGCGGCTCGAGAGCGCGCTCTCGATGCTCGATGCCGAAGCCCGCGACGCCGACGAAGCCGAGATCGTGATCGTGCCGATCGTCGGCCTGCGGATGTCGCAGGCCCGGCTGCAGCTGCCGCACGGGGTGCGGGTGGTGCGGGCCGACTCGATCGAGGCTCCGATCGAGTCGATGCGCAGCGAGGGGATGGGCCGCGCCGCCTGGGAGCCCCAGTACCTGGCCGTCGCCGATCAGCACGACGAAGAGGGGGCGGAGACCGCCCTCAACCAGCTGCGCGAGTTGATCAGCGTGATGAGGCTCTTCAAGGGCGGCGGCATCGGCCTCGGTCCCTATGCCTTCGCCCCGACCGGGGAGGGCTGCTGGCGGCGGATCGCCACCGGCGCCCCGGCGACCCGCGCCGGCGGTTACCGCCTCAGCGAGGAAGAGGCGCGCGAGCTGGTCGAGTTGGCGAGCACCCTGGAGGCCCGCCCGGATCCCGACAGCGCCCTCAGCTGGGCCGTCGGCCGCTTCGAGATGGGCTGCGAGCGCGAGAGCGCGCTCGACGGGCTCAGCGACCATCTTCTGGCTCTGCGAGCGGTGCTCGAGGGGCACGGCCCGGTCGGCGCCTCGCTGCCCCTGCGGGCGGCGGCGCTGATCTCCGACGACTCCCTGGGCCGGATCGAGGCCCGCGAAAAGGTCGAGGACACCCTGGAGCTGGAGCGCGCCCTGATGAACGGGCGTGCCCTGGAGAACGGCGTGCGGCTGGCCAACTGGGCCGAGGAAGGAGTCCGCAGGCTGCTGCTGCAGGCTGCCCTGGGCGAGCTTGGCAGCGACCTCAGCGCCACCGCCGACGAGACCCTGATCGCCACCGGCCTGGAAGGCGGAGACGCCGAGATCGCCTTCACCGCCGGGGAGGAGATCGAGGCGGTTGCCGAGATCCGCGTCGAACAGCTTCCGCCCGCGATCTTGCCCCCCGAGCCAATCGAAATCGAGTCGACCGAGGAGACTGACATGGAGCAGGAAACCCGGATCATGGAGCCGATCCCGGCTGAGGACGAGATCAAGATCACCGCCACCCCGTGGCTCGAGGAGGTCTCGGACGAGCGCCGCGGCGACTCGCTCGAATGGCCCGCGGCCGCGGAGCGCGACATCGAGCACCGCGAGCGTGTCGACACGCCGCGCGTGCGCCACCTCTTCCCGGTTCCCGAGGACGCCGACTGGGAGGTCAGTCACCTCGAGTTCGAGTACAGCCGTAACGCCAGCTAGGCGCGCCCGGCTGCCAGCGCCACCCGCTCCTCTCCGGTCGCGAACAGGTAGCGGTTGATCTCGGCCAGGCCGGCGAGGTCGTGGACGTCCTCGTCCAGGTAGGGGATGCGGATGACGCTCCTGGTGCGCAGCTCCTTCGCGAGCCGCTCGATGTTGCGGGCGTCGCGCTCGGCCAGCGCCCGGTAGTCGGAGAAATTCGCCGCCACCCGCCGCGCCAGGTCCTCGTCGCCGAGCTGCTCGGCCAGCGCCGCCGGCAGGTCGACCGCCGCGCCGCCGAGCTCGTCGGCCGGGTAGTGGACCTTGTTGACGATGACGCCGCCGAAGGGCAGCTTCGCCTCGACCAGTTTGCGGTGGAAGTAGACGGCCTCGTCGACCGGCTCGCCCTGCGGGCCGCAGACGACGAGGAAGCAGGTGCCGGGGTCGGCGAGCAGCCTGTTGACCCGTTTGGCGCGGGCCTGGAAGCCGTCGACCATGCCGCTGAACGCGTTGAAGAACTCGGCCAGGTCGGACAGCAGGTCGAAGCCGACGATCCGCTTGAAGACGCTGAGCGCGACGGAGGCGCCGCGGCCGGCGACCTTCGCCGCCAGCCCGGTCGGCTTCATGAAGACCCGCAGCGATTTGCCCTCGATGAACTGGGTCAGCCGTTTCGGCGCGTCGAGGAAGTCGAGGGCGTTGCGGCTGGGCGGCGTGTCCAGCACCAGCAAGTCGAACCTGCCCTCGGTGTGCAGCTCGAACAGCTTCTCCATCGCCATGTACTCCTGCGAGCCGGCGAGGGCGCTGGAGATCTGCTGGTAGATCCTGTTTTCGAGGACGCGGTCGCGCGACTCCTCGTCCGGCGCCTGGCGCGCGATCAGCTCGTCGAAGGTCGCCTTGGCGTCGAGCATCATCGCCCACAGCTCGCCCTTCATCTCGACGCCCTGCTTCTCGAACAGAGCCGGGTCGACCCGGCTCGCCTCGTTGCCCAGCTCCTTCAGGCCGAGCGAGTCGGCCAGCCGCTTGGCGGGGTCGATCGTCAGCACGCAGACCTTCAGGCCCTGTGCCGCCATCCCGACCGCGATTGCCGCCGAGGTGGTGGTCTTGCCGACCCCGCCCGAGCCGGCGCAGATGCAGATCTCCTTGTCCTCGAGCACGTCGGCGAGCGTCGGCATCAGGAGAGCTTCCTCGAGAGCTGGCGCGCCGCCTCGGGCCCCAGCTCGGGCTCGAAGAGGAAGGGCAGGGACTTGACCGGCGCCTCGACCCGCCGCCGCAGGCGGGCGAGCTGGGCGCGCTGGGTGCGGGCGCGCCCCTGCTCGGAGAGGGCGGCGCGGGCGGCGGCGCGGATCGCGCCCTCCCCGCTCTCGGCCAGCCCCGCGAGACGCTCGGCCTCGGCTTTGGAGAAGCGCTCCGGGTAGAGGCCGTTGAGGTAGACGCGGTCGACGGCGACGCCGACCTCGTCGCGCAGGTCCTTCTCCAGCGCCGCGGACTCGTTGACGGGCATCTCCTCCGGCAGGGCGACGATCGCGGTGCCGGTCTGCTCCTGGTCGGTGATGAAGGCGTCGAGTCGCTGGGCCTGGGAGTGGATCGGGCCGACCCGGGCGATGTTGGCGAACGTCCGCGGGGTCTGCAGGAAGCCGACGCCGTGGCCGGTGGCGGGGGCGTCGACGATGACCAGGTCGTACTTGCGCCCCTTCTTCACCTTGCGGTCGAGCTGGGCCAGCTCCCAGATCTTGCCGATCGTGACCAGCTCCTTGAGGCCCGGCGTGGCGGCGGCGAGGTAGTTGAAGATGCGGCTGCGGAAGAGCATGTCGCGCATCGCCCGCACCTTGAGCTGGAGCAGGACGTACTCGCGCATCGACTCGTCGGGGTCGATCGAGATCGACCAGAGGTTCTCCTCCATCTCGACCTCGTGGAAGCCGACCTCGGTGTGGTCGAACATGCGCGAGGCGTTCTCCTGCGAGGCGACCTCGCAGACGATCGTCCGCTTTCCTTCGGCGGCGGCGCGCAGCCCGAGGGCCACGGCGACCGTGGTCTTGCCGACGCCACCCTTGCCGGTGACGATCACGAGTCGCTTGTCGAGGAGCTCGGGGATCGGGTGATTCCTAGCAATTTCGAGAGCCGGCAGGAAAAGTGGCCCCCCATACGAATATCCGCGCAATGGGATTTCTAAGCCGTAAGCCGAAGCCAGCCCCTATACAGGTGGACGAGCAGCATCCGATCGTGGAAGAGCTGCAGCGTATGGAGGAAGCGGTACCCGAGAGGTCGGGCGCCGACACCTGGGAGGGGGACGACGCCAGGACCGAGGAGGCCCGGCCCGCGGGTCCTGTCGTGGAGGACGACTCCTCGTCCTCGCAAGCTGCGGGCGAGGAGCCATCCCCCGCGCCACCCGCGGGAGGGGCGTTTGAGGCCTCGGGATCGGCCGCCGCGGTTGAGTCGGCGCCCGAATCTCGTGTGGAGGAGCCAGCGACTGCTGCGTCTGCGGTGACGCGGGTTGTGGAGGCGGAGCCGGAGGGGCCGACCAGGTTGATGGCGCGGGACTTGATCGCGCCGAGCAGGTCGGACGCGGTGCGCGGGGCGGGGGCCGAGTCGGAGGCCCCGGTCAAGCACGCCGACGTGATCGCCTTCGCCAACCAGAAGGGCGGAGTCGCCAAGACGACTACCACCCTGAACCTGGCCGTCGCCTTCGCCGAGTCCGGCTACCGCGTCCTCTGCGTCGACCTCGACCCGCAGGGCAACCTGACGATGAGTCAGGGGATCGACCCGGACAAGGTCGAAAAGAGCCTCTACGACGTGCTCGTCAACGACATGCCGATCTCCGAGATCATCGTCAAGCGCGAGATCGACATCGCCGTCGCCTCGATCGACCTGGCCGGGGCGGAGATCGCGATGAGCACCAAGATCGGCCGCGAGCGCTCGCTGGAGAAGGCGCTGAAAGAGGTCTCCGCCGACTACGACTTCGTCTGCATGGACACGCCGCCCAGCCTCGGGCTGCTGACGATCAACGCGCTGACCGCGGCCAACAAGATCATTGTCCCGGTCCAGTGCGAGTATCTCTCGATGCGCGGGCTGGTCCAGCTCCAGAACACGCTGAAGATGATCCAGGAGAACCTCAACCCCGAGGTCAAGATCGAGGGCATCCTGCCGACGATGTTCGACGCCCGGACCGTTCACGCCAAGGAGGCGGTGGAGATCCTCGAAGAGAACTTCGGCGACCTCGTCTTCAAGTCCCGGATCCGCAAGGCGGTCAAATTCGCCGAGGCCCCCGTCAAGGGCGCCAGCGTCCTCAAGTACGATTCCGGCAGCAGCGCCGCGAACTACTACCGGGAGTTGGCGAAGGAGGTTCTGGCGAATGGCTCGGCGGAATAAGCGCGCAAGCATGCGCGAGGGTCCCCTTTCGGATCTCTTTCGATCGACCGCGGACGACGCTCCCGTCGATCCGCCCGAGGCGCCCAGGTACGGGCGCCAGGATCCGGCGGAGGCCAAAAAGGCTGAGGACGAAGGTGCCCGGCCCGCGGGTCCTGTCGCGGCGGACGACTCCTCGTCCTCGCAAGCTGCGGGCGAAGAGCCATCCCCCGCGCCACCCGCGGGAGGGGCGCCTGCGGCCGATGCAGAAGCACCGTTCTTCGATCAGGCGGCCGAGGAGTCGATGGCTGAGCAGCCCGCGGCGAGCTCCGAGAGCGCGCCGGAGCGGTTGAAGCGGGTCTTCTCGGAGGAACCGAAGCCGCGCCATCACCAGCGGGACGAGCCTTCTGTGAGCAACCCGCGCTACGGGCGCGAAGAGCCGGCGTATGAGCCCCCGGGGAGCGGCGAGCCGCACCAGCCGGTGATCAAAGTGGTCGGGGTCGGGGGGGCCGGTGTCAACGCGGTCAACCGGATGGTCGACGCGCGGATTCCCGGGGTCGAGTTCATGGCCGTCAACACCGATCTTCAATCGCTGCAGCTCTGCGTCGCCGACGTCACCGTCCACATCGGCGACGAGCAGACGCGCGGCCTCGGCGCCGGCGCCGACCCCGAGGTCGGCCACCGCTCTGCCTTCGAGGAGCAGGACAAGATCAAGCGCCTGCTGAAGGGCTCGGACATGGTCTTCGTCGCCGCCGGAGCCGGCGGCGGCACCGGCAGCGGCGCCGCCCCGGTCGTCGCCCGCCTCGCCCGCGAGGTCGGCGCCCTCACCGTCGGCATCGTCACCAAGCCGTTCACCTTCGAGGGCAACCGCCGCGGCAACCAGGCCAGCAAGGGCATCGAGGAGCTGGCGGCCGAGGTCGACACCCTGATCGTCGTCCCCAACGACCGTCTGCTCGAGGTGCTCGACCAGCAGACCTCGATGGTCGAGGCCTTCCAGGTGGCCGACGACGTCCTGCGCCAGGGCGTCCAGGGCATCTCCGATCTCGTCACCCTGCCCGCCGTGATCAACCTCGACTTCGCCGACGTGCGGACGATCATGTCCGACGCCGGCCGGGCCCTGCTCGGGATCGGCATGGCCCACGGCAACGAGCGCGCCATCCTGGCGGCCGAGAAAGCAATCTCCTCGCCGCTGCTGGAGACCTCGATGGAGGGCGCCCGCTCGATCCTGCTCTCGATCACCGGCGGCTCCGATCTCTCGCTGGTCGAGGTCAGCGAGGCGGCGAAGGTGGTCGGCGAGGCCGCCCATCCCGACGCCAACATCATCTTCGGCGCCAACGTCGACGACGAGCTCTCCGACCAGATCTGGGTCACCGTCGTCGCCACCCGCTTCGACGGGCGCCCGAGCGCGCCGCGCCGCGCCGCCGAGCCGACCATCCGCCGCACCAAAGACAGCGGTCGCGGCCGGCCGCCGCAGCGCGGCGAGCTCGGCATCGACGTCCCAGAGTTCCTCCCCGGCTGAGCTGAGGCCCCATGAGAGGGGTCGTGGCAGCCGGTCATCCGCTCACCGCCGAGGCCGGCGCGGACGTGCTGCGCGCGGGGGGTAACGCCGTCGACGCCGCGGTTGGCGCCGTCCTCGCCTCCTTTGCGGTTGAGAGCCCCCTGACCGGCCTCGGCGCCGGCGGTTACATGCTCGTCCACAGTGGCGAGGAGACCGCGCTGCTGGACTTCTTCGTCGCGGCGCCGGGGCGGGACGGGATCGAGCGCGAGGCCGAGCTGGTGCCGGTGCCGGTCCGCTTCGACGCCGAGACGGTGCAGACGTTCTACGTCGGCCCCGCCTCCTGCGGCGTGCCGGGAACGGCGGCGGGGCTGGAGCGCGCGCTGGAGCGCTTCGGCTCGGCGCCGCTCGCCGACCTGGTCGGCTCCGGGGTCCGCCTGGCCCGGGAGGGAGCGCCGGTCAACGCCCAGCAGGCCTACATCCTCGAGATCCTCGCCCCGATCCACGCCCGGCTCCCGGGCACGCGCGAGCTCTACGCGCCCGCGGGCCGGCCCCTGGGCGAGGGCGACGTGTTCCGCTTTCCCGAGCTGGCCGAGGCGCTCGAACGCTTTGGCGCCGAAGGGGCGGAGCCGTTCTGCCGCGGCGAGGTCGCCGGCGCCCTCAGCGAGTTCGTCGTCGCCAACGGCGGCGCGCTCGGCCACGCCGACTTCGCCGCCTACGAGGCGCTCGAGCGCAAGCCGATCCGCGCCCCCTTTCGCGGCACCGAGGTGCTGACCAACCCGCCGCCGTCCTCGGGCGGGATCCTGATCGCCTTCTGCCTCGGCCTGCTGGAGCGGCTGGGTGAGCGCAGCGGCCCCGAGCAGCTGGTCGCGGCGATGGACGCCGCCAACCTGCGCCGCGGCGAGGCCTTCGCCGAGTCGCTCTACGAGGAGGGGATGGAGGCGGGCTTCCTCGACCCAGACGGCCTTGACCTCGCGGCCGCCGATCTGCTTGGCTCGACCACCCACATCTCCGTCCTCGACGGCGACGGCATGTGCGCCAGCGTCACCTGCTCCAACGGCTCCGGCTCCGGGGTGTTGGTGCCGGGCACCGGGGTGATCCTCAACAACATGCTCGGGGAGGAGGACCTCAACCCGCTCGGCTTCCACCGGATCGCGCCGGGCCGGCGCGTGCCCTCGATGATGGCGCCGACGGTGGTCCTGCGCGACGGCGAGATCGTGCTCGGGGTCGGCAGCGCCGGCTCCAACCGCATCCGCTCGGCGATCCTGCAGACGATCGTGCGGACGGTCGAGGAGGGCATGCCGGTCGAGGCGGCGGTGCGGGCGCCGCGCCTGCACTTCGAGGCGGGGGTGGTGCAGGCCGAGCCGGGCATCGACGAGCGGGCGCTGGGGCGGCTGGAGGAGCGGGGGCACGCCGTCGCCCGCCGACCCGCGGTCAACCTCTTCTTCGGCGGCGTTCAGGCCGTCGCCCGCGACCCCCGCAGCGGGGCCCTCAGCGGCGGCGGCGACCCTCGCCGCGGCGGCGCCGTCGCCTACGCCTGAGCACTTCGCCGCGCGGTTCCTTATGCACGAGTGGCGTGGCTGAGGAACCACGGGATTGGTAGAGAAGGAAGAATGCGTCGATGGCCGGCGCTCCCGAGATCGACTTCGAGGCGGAGGGACTGCTCGACGGCCTCGAGGAGGAGGCGCGCGAGGCGCGCCTGGCGCTGCTCGAAGAGCTCGCGGAGGACGGCTGTTCGCTGGAGGAGCTGCGCGACGCGGTGGCCGCCGGGCGCCTGGCGCTGCTGCCGGTCGAGCGTGCCCTGGCCGGGGACGGGCGCCGCTACACGGCGCGCGAGATCGCCGCGATCGCCGGCATCGACCTCGAGCAGCTGCGGCGCTTCAGCGCCGCCCTCGGTGTCCCCTACGCGGACCCGGACGAGCCCCGGGGCACCGAGGCCGACCTCGAGGCGGCGCGGCGGATGAAGGCGTTCCGCGACGCCGGCCTGCCGGAGGAGGGGATGCTGCAGGTGGCGCGCACGATCGGGATGGGCACCTCGCGGATCGCCGAGGCCAACCGCGAGCTGGTGATCAAAACCCTCGCTCAGCCCGGCGACAGCGAGCGCGACCTGGCTCTGCGCTTCGCCGCCGCCGCCGAGTTCCTGATGCCGCTGGTCGGCCCGACCATCGTGCACGCTCTGCAGGCGAACATGCTCGAGCAGATCCGCCGCGACGTGATCGCCACCGCGGACCTCGCCTCCGGAGGGCTCGGCGGCACCGCCAACCTCACCGTCTGCTTCGCCGACCTGGTCGAGTTCACCCGGCTCGGCGAGGAGATCCCGGCCGAGGAGCTGGGCCTGGTCGCCGGCCGCCTGGAGGAGATGGCCACGGCCGTCGCCGAGCCGCCGGTGCGGCTGGTGAAGACGATCGGCGACGCGGTGATGTTCGTCTCGACCGAGCCCGGGCCGATGCTGGCCGCGAGCCTGGCCCTGATCGCCGCGGCCGAAGCGGAAGGCGACGAGTTCCCGCTGCTGCGCGCCGGCCTTGCCTGTGGCGCGGTCCTGCCCCAGTCGGGCGACTACTACGGGCGCCCGGTCAACCTCGCCAGCCGCATCACCGGCGTCGCCCGGCCCGGCAGCGTCGTCGTCGACTCCGCCGTCAAAGAGGCGGCCGGCGAGGGCTTCGCCTACACCTACATCGGCGAGCGCCGACTCAAGGGGATCGACTCCAAGGTGAAGCTGTTCCGCGCGCGGGTCGGGCGGAAGGGCTAGGGACGACGTACTCCGGGGGCGTGCGGGGGAGAGGGACACCCGCACCCTCCCCGGCGTTCGGGGTGGCGAGCTACGCCGGCTTGCGGGCGGAGACGAGCAGGTTGTAGAAGAGCTCGGCCGGCAGGTGCGGCTCGAGCAGGCGGGTGTCGACCTTCTGCAGGGCGATGTAGCTGCGGAAGGCGAAGTTGCGCCAGCCCCAGGGGACCGAGTCCGGCTCGGCGGTCGACTCGACCGTGCGCAGGCCCCAACCCCATGCGTTGGAGAGCAGCTCCTCGCCGCCGACGCGGCGATTCTCGTAGCCGGCGTCGCGGAGCAGGCGGCGCAGGTCGGCGGGGGCGAAGGCGTGGACGTCGACCTCGCCCTCGAGCGCGTGGCCGTGGGAGAGATCGGCCTCGGCCACGGCGCGTTGCCTCGCCCCGGTCAGCCGCCGCCAGGCGGGCGCCGCCAGCATCCCGACCCGCTTCGGCAGCGCCGCCAGCCGGTCGCCGTAGCGGGAGGGCTCGCCGGCGAAGGCGATCGCCCCGCCCGGCCGCAGCACCCGGCGGAACTCGGCGAAGGCCCGGTCGAGGTCGGGGATGTGATGGAGGACGGCGTGGCCGAAGACGAGGTCGAAGCTCTCGTCGGCGAAGGGGAGCTGCTCGGCCTCGGTGGCGACTGTGGTGACGTCGGAGACGCCCAGCTCCGCGGCGGTGGTGCTGAGGCGCTGCAGCATGCCGGGGGAGATGTCGGTCGCCGTCAGCCGCTCGATCACCCCGAGCTGGACCAGGTTGAGCGAGAAGTAGCCGGTCCCGGAGCCGATCTCCAGGGCGTCGCCGAAGGACTTGCCACCCGAGCCGCCGAGCGCCTTGACCAGCTTCAGCCGCACCTGCTCCTGGCCGGT
Organism: uncultured Solirubrobacterales bacterium; assembly: GCA_963762325.1. Taxonomy (GTDB): domain Bacteria; phylum Actinomycetota; class Thermoleophilia; order Solirubrobacterales; family 70-9; genus VAYN01. The sequence continues at coordinate 38,223 of CAVXKQ010000020.1, forward strand.
GGCGCCGAAGTCGATCCCCCACTTGGCGTCGTATTCGTCGGCCGCGGCGTCGTGGTAGCGGGTGTTGACGTCCTTGATGTGCTCGTGGCTGGCGGTGGGTGAGGCCGGCATCGGCGCGGAACTCTACGCGGAACGGCGCAATGCACGAAGTGCAGGGCGCTCAATACCGTCTGTCCCATCGCGGAGGAGTACCTACAGCTGAACCAGCCCCCCGGGGTGCCGCCGTTGCCGTTGACCGGGGAGCGGACGCTGCCCGACGTGCCGGAGGAGAACTACTGGTACCGGCGTCACCTCGTCGTCTACGAGTGGATCGCCGCCCGGACCGCCGGCCTGCGCGTGGTCGACATGGCCTGCGGCGAGGGCTACGGCTCCGCGGTGCTGGCCGGCGTCGCCGCCTCGGTGGTCGGCGTCGATGCCAACCCGGAGGCCCACGAGCACGCCCGGCTGCGCTACGTCCGGCCCAACCTGCGTTTCGAGCGCGACCTGGTCGAGAGCTTCGCCGAGCCCTGCGACGCGGTCGTCTTCCTGCAGACGATCGAGCACGTCCAGGACGCGGGGGCGATCCTCGAGCACTTCAAGTCGATGCTGGAGCCGGGCGGCGTCGCCTTCGTCTCGACGCCGAACCTGCTGACCCTGGCGCCGCCGGGGGCGGAGAAGTCCGACAACCCCTGGCACGTCCACGAGTACCGCGCCGAGGAGTTCCGCCGCCTCTGCGAGGGGCACTTCCCCGGGGTCGAGCTGTTCGGGCTCTTCCACGCCCGCAAGCTGCGGGCCCACGAGCTGGCGATCAAGCTCGGCTGGGACGGCGTCCACAAACGGCTGGGCCTGACCAAGCCCTTCTACCGGCGCTTCACGCCGGCGATCGCCGCCTCTGACTTCGCTCTCAGGAAAGGGAACCTCGACGCGGCACTGGACTTCATCGCTGTCTGCCACACGGCATGAGGTGGGCGCCCGCATGAGCCGGGGCGACGGCGTCGGCGACCTGGCGATCGTCCTGCACTCCCACATGCCCTACGTCGAGGGCTTCGGGACCTATCCCTTCGGCGAGGAGTGGCTCTTCGACGCCGTGGTCCGCTCCTACCTGCCGGTGCTCGAGGTGGCGGACCGGCTGACGATGACCGTCACCCCGGTGCTGGCGGACCAGCTCGAGGACGCCGGGCTGCGGGAGCGGCTGCGGCGCTTCCTGATCGAGTACCGGATCGAGGCCGCCGAGGCCGACGTCGCGGAGGTCGACCCGGAGTGCCGGCCGGCCTGCGAGGCCGAGCTGGCCCGCTACCGCCACGCGCTGGCGCTGCTCGACGAGGCCGGTGGCGACCCGCTGGCGCCCTTCCAGCGGGCGGCCGCGGAGGGCCGGGTGGCGCTGGCGACCTCCGCCGCCACCCACGCGGTGCTGCCGCTGCTGGCGAGCCGGGAGGGGCTGGCGCTGCAGCTCGACGCGGGCATCCGCTCGCACCGGCGGCGCTTTGGCTGGGACGGCGGCTTCTGGCTGCCGGAGTGCGCCTACGCCCCCGGCCTCGAGTGGCGGCTCGCGGAGCACGGAGTGCGCTGGTTCTGTGTCGACCAGAGCGCCCACGCCCCGTCGCTGCAGGCGCTGGCGCCGGTTCGCACCGAGGCCGGCCCGGTGGCGCTGCCGATCGACTGGGAGGCGATCGGCTGGCTCTGGTCGCTCGACGGCTATCCCTCCGACCCCGCCCACGCCCAGTTCGCAGGCAAATCGCTGCGAGGGGTGCGGCTCTGGAGGGTGGGAGGGGGCGCCTACGACCCGGCCGCCGCCGCGGCCGCCGCCCGCCGCCAGGCCGACGAGTTCCTCGCCGCGGCCGCGGACCGCCTGCGTCGCTTCGCCGCCGCCCACGGCCGCCGCGGCCTGCTCGTCTTCGCGATCGACACCGAGCTGCTCGGCCACTGGTGGTCGGAGGGCCCGGCCTGGCTGCGGGGGGTGCTGGAGGGCGCCGCGGCCGCGGGGGTGCGCACGGTGACGGTGCCGCAGGGCCTGGCCGAGCACGAGCCGGTCGAGCGCGAGCTGGCCGCGTCGACCTGGGGCGAGGGCAAGGACCTCAGCACCTGGGACTCGCCCGCGGTGGCCGACCTCGCCTGGGGAGCCCGGCGGCTGGAGCTGCGGTTGCTGCGGGCGCTCTCGGAGGGGCTGCCGGGAAACGCCGCGCGGCGCGCCGCGCGCGAGCTCCTGGCCGCCCAGGCGAGCGACTGGGCCTTCCTCGACAAGCGCGGCCAAGCGGGCGACTACGCCTACCAGCGGGCGACCGATCACGCCCGTGCCCTACTCGAGGCCATAGACTCCGGCTCCGCCACCCCGCGTATGCGTTCTCTCGCCCCGGATTTGAGCCTCGCTCCGCTGCTGGAGCCCTAGCGCCCCACGATGACCCGCGTCCTGATCCTCTCCTGGGAGTACCCACCGCTGATTGAGGGAGGGCTGGCCCGGCACGTCCGCAAGCTCTCCGAGGCCCTGGTCGAGCGCGACGTCGAGGTCCACGTGCTCACCCGCGGCGGCGAGGAGTCCCCGCCCGAGGGTCTGGCCAACGGCGTCGTCGTCCACCGCATCCGCGAGCCCAAGCGCCCGACCGACCTCGGCGAGTTCGTCGCCTGGGTGGAGCGGATGAACTCCGACATGCTCGCGGCCGGCGTCGAGCTCGGCGACCGCTACAGCTTCGACCTCGTCCACGGCCACGACTGGCTCGTCGCCAACGCCTGCGACCACCTCGCCAAGCGCTTCGAAGCGCCGCTGGTGACGACGATCCACGCCACCGAGTACGGCCGCCACCAGGGCTGGGTCGACAAGCATCCCCAGACCTACATCCACGGGGTCGAGCGCTGGATCGTCAACCGCTCGCAACGGGTGATCGCCTGCTCCCACTACATGCGCGAGCAGATCGTCGACATCTTCGGCGCCGCCGAGAAGCGGGTCAGCGTCATCCCCAACGGCATCGACCCCGAGGACCTGCCCGCCTCCGAACCGCTCGAGCTGGCGCGGCTGCGGGCCGAGTTCGCGGCGCCGGAGGAGAAGCTGGTGCTGCTGATCGGCCGACTGGTCTACGAGAAGGGCTTCCAGCTGGCGCTGGAGGCGATGCCGCAGGTGATCGAGGAGGCGCCCGGCACGCGCTTCCTGGTCGCCGGCTCCGGCACCCACGAGGCCGAGCTCCGTCGCCAGGCGGAGGAGCTCGGCCTGATGGCCCACGGCACCTTCCTCGGCTGGATCGGCGACGACGCCCTGCACTCGCTCTACCGGATCGCCGACCTCACCGTGGTCCCCTCGATCTACGAGCCGTTCGGCCTGGTGGCGCTGGAGGCGATGGCCTCCGGCTGCCCCTGCATCGTCGCCGACACCGGCGGCCTGCGCGAGGTCGTCCCCCACGAGGAGGCCGGCCTGCGCTTCCGCGCCCACGATCCCGAGGCCCTCGCCGAGGTGGCGATCCGCGTCCTCTCCGACGACGCGCTCGGGCGCCGCCTCGTCGCCGAAGCCTACGAGCACATCCGCCGCTTCGACTGGGCCGACGTCGCCGAGCAGACCGCCGCGGTCTACGCCGACCTGGTCGGCGCCAAGCTGGGCCCCGCCTAGCGCTCGCGATCGGCCTCCGGCTCCACTGCCCTGACCCAGAACTCTCCGCGGGTCACCACGGCGGGGTTCCAGACGATCCCGGCGAGGAGGTCGCCCGGAGGGATCGAGAGGGCGGAGGCGAGCTTGACCAGGGTGTCGATGCGGGCGAGTCGCGCCCCCTGCTCCAGCTGGCCGACCTCCGTGCGGTGCAGGGAAGCCAGGACCCCGAGCTCCTCCTGGGAGAGATTCGCCCGCTTGCGGTGCCGCAGCAGGTTCCTGCCGAAGTGAGCTGCGACGTCCATTCGGCCATCATTCTGTCGCTCTACGTCCAGGTCTACACTCATTCAGATGAACTCTAACGTCTGGCAGACAACTCGCTTCATAGCGTAAACGTTGCCTGGTGACAGGCCTGCTACCAGGTGAAGGCCTAGGGGTTAGGAGATCGCGCGCCGGAGGAAGTCGACCTGGTGCTGCTTGCGCAGGATCAGATGCTCGAGCAGGTGCTCGAGCGCCTCCGAGCGGCCCTCACGCCCGGTTGGCTCGATCGCCTCCTGCAGGGCTTCGACGGCATCTTCCTCGCACTCCGCCAGCCACCCGATCGCGTCCTTCACCTTTGGCTCGAACCGCAGCTCGGCAACCTTCGTCGTCGGCTCGCCGCCGAAGGAGACGATCTTTTCGATCAGCCGCCGGGCGTCGGCCAGCTCCTCGTCGCCGAATCCCGTCAGCCTTCCGCCGAGGGCCTGGGCCTCGATCCCAACCAGGCTGGCGGCGGTGATCGAGTACTGGAGCGAAGAGCGCAGCTGCATCTCGAGCGCGGCGTTGAGGCGCGTTACAGCCTCTTTCTGGTCAAGCTTCTCTTCGGAGTCGGGCACGGTTGATGTGTCCCTTACCCCACGGCTCCGCGTCTAAGCAGGCGGGGGGAGGGTGGTGGCGGCCCCCGGGTCCGGCTCGACCGGATGCGCCCAGCGCAGCTCCGCCGGCGCCTCGCGCATGCGGATGACCCGAGCCGGGATGCCAGCGACGACGGCGTTCGCCGGCACGTCCTTGGTCACCACGCTGTTGGTGCCGACGATCGCGTTGTCGCCGACGCGCACGCCGCGCAGCACGCAGGCGCCGTAGCCGATCCAGACGTTGGAGCCGACCTCGACGTCGCGCATGTAGATGCCCTGGACCCGGATCGGGCGCTCGACCTCAACGACGCCGTGGTCGAAGTCGATGAACATAGCCCGGTCGGCGATCACGCACTGCTCGCCGATCCGCACCCGGCGGTAGGCGGAGATCGTGCACTCCTGGCCCATCACCGTCTTCGCCCCGATCTCGACTTCGCCCTCGTGACAGCGGATCTTCGAGCCGTCGCCGATCCAGACGAAGCGGCCGAAGCGCAGCTCGGCGGCGTGGCCGACCTGGAGTTCCAGCCGCCGCCCGAGGAAGACGAAGCCGTCGGTGCGCCAGCGCCGGCCGGCCCGGGTCAGCAGCCGCCGCCACGAATAGCGCCAGAGCAGCAGCCCGTAGCGATGGTTCAGCATCCGGTTGCGGGCGAGGAAGCGGATCGAGCGAATCACGGGGGCGGGGACTTTAGAGTCTGCGCGGCAGTCATAGACTGGCTCGCCTGTGCCCGACGCCGCCAAATCCGCTCCCCTGGCCGACCGCCTCATCGCCGGCGACAAGCGAGCGCTGGCGCGGGCGATAACGCTGATCGAGTCCGACGACCCCGCCGGCTGGGAGCTGGTCCGCGAGGTCTACCCCCGCACCGGCAAGGCCCGCATCGTCGGCTTCACCGGTCCGCCGGGGGTGGGCAAGAGCACCCTGATCGGGGCGCTCACCGCGGAGCTGCGCAAGACCGAGCGCGCCGTCGCGGTGCTCTCGATCGACCCCTCCAGCCCCTTCACCCACGGCGCCCTGCTGGGCGACCGGGTTCGGCTCTCCGAGCACTTCCTCGACCCCGGCGTCTTCATCCGCTCGATGGCATCGCGGGGGGCGCTCGGCGGTCTCTCCGAGGCTGCCCTGCAGGTGGCCCTGGTGATGGACGCGGCCGGCAAGGACGACGTTCTGATTGAGACCGTCGGCGTCGGCCAGGCGGAGATCGACATCGTCGATCACGCCGACACGATCGTGCTGGCGCTGATGCCCGGCTCGGGCGACTCGATCCAGGCCCTCAAGGCAGGGGTGATGGAGATCCCCGACGTGATCGTCGTCAACAAGGCCGACCACCCGATGACCGACACGATGGTGCGCGAGGTGCGCGGCGTGCTGGCGCTCTCCCAGGAGCCGGGCCAGTGGAAGGTGCCGATCCTGCGCACCGAGGCCGCCCGGGGCGAGGGCGTCGAGGAGCTGGCGGCGGCGATCGACGAGCACCGCGCCTTCATCGAGGCCGCCGGCACGCTGGCCGAGCGCCGTGCCCGCAACCTGCGCAGCGAGGTGCTGGGAATCGCCACCTCGCGGATGCGCCGCCGCCTCGAGGCGACCGCCGCCGAGGACCCCCGCACCGCCGGGCTGCTGGAGCGGGTGGTGCGGCGCGAGCTCGACCCGGCGAGCGCCGCCGGCGAGCTGCTGGAGAGGCAGGCCGATGACTGAGGCGGTGGCGATGCCCTCGCTGGACGAGGTGACGAGGTGGGTCGGCGCGACGGTCAGCGAGATCGACGGCGCCGCGGTCGGCGAGGTCCACGGCTTCTACGTCGACGGCGCCAGCGGCGACCCGGCCTGGCTGGTCGTTCGCCTCGGCCGGCGCCGCAGCGCCAGGCTGGTGGCGGTGCCGCTGCGCGACTGCGCGGGCGCCGCGTTCGGCGTCTGGGTCGCCTTGGCGGGCGACGCTCTGCGCTCGGCGCCCGTCGTCGACCCGACCCGGCCGCTGCGCCGCGAGCACGAGCTGACGATCTGCTCGCACTTCGGCATCGGCGAAGGGGTCGGCCGCGCCGCCGAGGTCGCGGGGCGCAGCGAGGGCGCCGTCACCGCCACGCCCCCGAGCGCCTAACCGGCGCCGCTGCCGGTGGGCCTCAAACGTCCGGCATATGGACTTCTCCGGCCCATCGACCGGATGAGCCGGGGGCGTGATCTCTACGTAGTCCTCGGTTGGAAGGGTTGACGAGAATGGCACTGCTGATCTTCTTCGGATTCATCGCCGGCGCCGCCACGGCGCTCTCGCCCTGCGTGCTGCCGGTGCTGCCGATCGCGCTCTCGGCGGGGGCGACGGGAGGGCGTCGGCGACCGCTTGGCATCGTCGCCGGGCTCGCCGTTTCCTTCACCTTCGCCACGGTGGCGCTGGTCTACGTCATCTCCGCCCTTGGCCTGCCCAACGACTTCCTGCGCAAGCTGGCGATCGTCGTCCTGCTTGGCTTCGGGATCACCCTGATGGCGCCGCCGCTGGCGGCCCGCCTGGAGGCTTGGATCAGCCAGTTCGCCGGACGCGCCGGCGTCGCCAGGACCGGTGGCGATGGCTTCTGGTCAGGCACGGCGATCGGGGCAAGCCTCGGCCTCGTCTACGCGCCCTGCGCCGGCCCGATCCTGGCCGGCGTCATCACCGTCTCGGCCTCCCAGTCCTTCAGCGCCGGCCGCCTCGCGGTCGCGCTCAGCTACGGCTTCGGTTCCGCTGTCGTCCTCTACTTCCTGATGCTCGGCGGCCGCAGGGTGATTCGGCCGCTTGCCCAGCGGGGTGTCGGCCTGCAGATCGCGATGGGCGCGGTGATGGTGGTGGTCGCCCTGGCGATGCTGCGCGACTACGACATCCGCTTCCAGAACACGATCGCCAGCGACCTGCCGAGCTTCCTCGTCAACCCCAGCGAAGGGCTGGAGGACACCGCTGCGGCCAAGACCGCACTTGCCGAGTTGCGCGGGGCCCACCATGGGGTCGGCTCGGAAGCCACGGGCGCCGCGCCGGAGACCGGCGCCAGTGGCCAGCTCGACCTGCCGGTGCTCGGCGAGGCGCCGGAATTCGTCGGCAACGAGCGCTGGTTCAACACTCCCGGCGACCAGCCCCTGACCCTGCGCTCCCTGCGCGGCCGGGTCGTCCTCGTCGACTTCTGGACGTACAGCTGCATCAACTGCATTCGCACCTTTCCCTATCTGAAGGCCTGGGACGAGCGCTACCGCAGGGACGGCCTGACGATCGTCGGCGTTCACACGCCGGAGTTCCCGTTCGAGCGGGAAGCGGGCAACGTCGAAACGGCGATTCGCGAAAACGCGATCCGCTATCCGGTCGCCCAGGACAACGAACAGGCGACCTGGAACGCCTACGCCAACCAGTACTGGCCAGCCGAGTACTTCATCGACGCTCGGGGCCGGGTTCGCTACGTCCACTTCGGCGAGGGCGAATACGAGGAGAAAGAGCGGGTGATCCGCGACCTCCTGGCCGAGGCCGGGAGGAAGGTGACGACGAAGGGGACCCGGGTCAAGGCGGTCGAGCCATCGCCGACCGTGACCACTCCCGAGACCTATCTCGGCGCCGCCCGCGCCGAACGCTTTACCAATGCGATGCTTTCGCCTGGAATCCACGAGTTCACCGCGCCGGCGAAATTGCCCGCCAACGAATTCGCGTACCGGGGCCGCTGGCGGATCGGGCTCGACTCGGCGACGGCGGCGGGTGGCGCCTCGCTCAGTCTCAACTTCGGCGCCCGACGGGTCTACCTTGTGCTCGGCTCCCCGGGGGCCGACCGCGGGGTGCGCGTCCTGCTCGACGGCAAGCCGATCTCCAGCGCCGATGCCGGCCGCGACGTCCACGGCGGCGTCGTCACCGTGGCCGGCCAGCGCCTCTACAACCTCGTCGATCTGCCCCGGGTTGGTCACCACGTCCTCACCCTGGAACCGGAGACGGGAGTGGAGGGCTACGCCTTCACCTTCGGCTAGCTGGCCCTCCGCACCTCAATGGCCTCGCCGGCCGACGAGCGGGGTGCCGATAAAGCGCGCCGGCGATCAGTCGCTCGGAACGCAGTCACGCACGAGCCGGGACCGGATGATGGTCCCGTCGAAAAACTTCGCCTTGACGCGGGTGGGGGTCTTGCCATTGGGGCATTTGGCGGTCAGGACGCTGACCCTCTTTCCGTTCCTGACGAAACTTTTCCCGATCTTCATGCGGATGGAGGTCAGCGAGCCGGCGCCGTTGGCGATCTTTGGCACCGTGACGGTTACCCGGCTCGCGAATCGACCCTCTCGGATCCCATCGATTCGGATCGGTATGAACAGCGCGATGGTGATCGGCCGCGCGACGTAGATATAGGCGTAAAGGGTGGCAGGGCCGGCTTCGGGGCCGAAGTTGTAAATGATCAGCTTCACTTTGGCTGGGATCGGCGGTTGTTCGGGGAAGTGAAAGTCGAAACCGGCGAGGCCTTCGCCCACGATCGCGTTCCCGCAGCCCCTAAGTGGGCTCGGTTCCCGCACCAGACCAGGTGAGCAGGTCGGGAGCCCTCTCACGTCGATTGCGATGCTCTCGTCGGTCTCGAGGACTAATTCACTCATGGGAGTGACAGGGGATCCGTCTATCGACCTGATCCGACTCCAGAGCCGAAGCGCGATCGGGGTCGGGGCGGTCCTCGATAGAGCTTTCGGCGCGATGCTCTCGCCAGCGGTCATTTCCAGATTCCCAGAGCGCGCCACCGTGCTCGGTCCCGCCGCGGTCGCGATCCCAACACATAGGAGGGCGGCCACCGCGAGCGATGCGATTAAACACACCCTGCGCATGGGTACGGAGAATAGGCGGTTTGGGAACGGGTGATTAACAGCCGAGCTGCCGCGCGATCACCATCTGCTGCACCTCGTCGGTGCCCTCGCCGATGGTGAGGATCTTGGCGTCGCGGTAGAAGCGGCAGACCGGGTACTCCTCGATGAAGCCGTAGCCGCCGTGGATCTGCACCGCCTCCTCGGTCGCTTTGACCGCGAGGCGGCCGGTGATCAGCTTGGCCTGGGCGGCGGTTAGCGTGAAGGACTGGCCGGCGTCCTTCTCCAGCGCCGCCCGCCAGGTCAGCAGCCGCGCCGCCTCGATCTGGGCGGAGAGGTCGGCGATCTTGGCCTGGATCGACTGGAACTTGGAGATCGCCTGGCCAAACGCCTGCCGCTCCTTGGCATAGACGATCGCCTCGTCGAGGGCGCCCTGGGCGAGGCCGACGCCCATCGCGGCGACCCCGATCCGGCCGCCGTCGAGGATGTGGAGGAAGTTCTTGAAGCCCTCGCCACGGCGGCCGAGCAGGCTCGACTCCGGCACCCGGCAGTCCTCGAAGGAGAGCGGTCGCGTATCGGAGGCGTTCCAGCCCATCTTCCGGTAGGCCTCGCCGATCTCATAGCCGGGGGTGCCGTTGGGGACGATCACGTTGGAGATCTCCTTGCGCCCGTTGCTCTCGCCGGTGACGGCGGTGATCGAGACGCAGCCGGAGATGTCCGTGCCCGAGTTGGTGATGAACTGCTTGGCGCCGTTGACGACCCACTCGCCGTCTTCGAGCTTCGCGCTGGTGCGGACGTTGCCCGCGTCGGAGCCCGCCTCCGGCTCGGTCAGCCCGAAGGATGCGAGCTGCTCGCCGCTGCACAGCCGCGGCAGCCATTCGCCCTTCTGCGCCTCGCTGCCCCAGAGGTAGATCGGCATCGTCCCCAGCGAGGTGTGCGCCGCCATCGTGATACAGACCGAGGAGTCGATCCGCGCCAGCTCTTCCACCGCCAGCACGTAGGAAAGAGTGTCCGCCCCGCCGCCTCCGTACTCCTGCGGAAACGGAATCCCCATCAACCCCAGGCCGCCCAGCTTCGCGACGATCTCGTAGGGGAAGGCCTTGGTCCGGTCCAGCTCCTCCGCCACCGGCTTGACCTCCTGCAGCGCAAACTCACGCACCGTGCTCCGCAGCAGTTTCTGCTCATCCGAAAGGTCGAAGTTCATACCCGTCAGCCTATGGCGCTTCGTGGGGGCGCCGTGGGGAGGGTCCGAGAACGGAGCCTGTTGGCCCCGCCCGCAGGACCCTCCCCACGGCGACCTCGCCCGCCTTCGCTATAGCTGAAGCGACTTCACCTGCAGCAGCTCTTCGAGCCCATAGCGGCCGTTCTCCCGCCCATGCCCCGACTGCCCGTAGCCGCCAAACGGCGCCAGCGGATTGAACGCCCCGCCGTTGATCTCGATCTGCCCGCTGCGAATCCGCTTGGCGACCGCGATCGCCCGCTCCTCATCGCCCGACCAGACGCCGCCGGCGAGCCCGTAGGCGCTGTCGTTGGCGATCCGCACCGCGTCGTCCTCGTCGTCGTAGGGCTGGATCGCCAGGACCGGCCCGAAGATCTCCTCCTGGGCGATCGTCATCTCCGGCGCCACCGCGGAGAAGACGGTGGGGCGGACGAAGTAGCCGCGGTCGAGGCCCTCGGGCGCCTCGGCGCCGCCGGTCACGAGCTTCGCGCCCTCCGCCTGGCCCTTCTCGATGTAGCCGCGCACGCGCTGGCGTTGGACGTCGGAGACGAGCGGGCCAAGCCGGGTCGAGTCGTCGAACGGATCGCCCGGGGTGAACGCCTCCGCGGTCGCGGCGGCGATCTGCTCGGCCTCGGCGAGCTTGTCGCGCGGGACCAGCATCCGGGTCAGGGCGCTGCAGGTCTGACCGGAGTTGAGGAAGCACTTGGCGACGCCGTCGGGGACCGCCTTGGCGAGGTCGGCGTCGTCGAGGATCACGTTCGGCGACTTGCCGCCCAGCTCCATCGCCACCGGCTTCACCGACGCCGAGGCCAGCTCGCTGACCCGTTTGCCGGCTCGGGTCGAGCCGGTGAAGGAGACCATGTCGACGCCGGGGTGGGCGGCGATCGCCTCGCCGACGACGGGGCCGGTGCCGGTCACCAGGTTGAAGACCCCGACGGGCAGGCCCGCCGCCTCGATCACCTCGGCGAGCAGGAAGGCGTTGAGCGGCGTCACCTCGCTCGGCTTGAGGACGATCGTGCAGCCTGCAGCGAGGGCGGGGGCGACCTTGGCGGCGATCTGGTTCAGCGGGTAGTTCCAGGGGGTGATCGCGCCCAGCACGCCGACCGGCTCGCGCAGCACCCGCGAGTTGCCGATCCGCTCCTCCCAGGCGACTTCCTCCATCAGCCCCGGCATCGCCGCGAACTGGCTGGTCGGCAGCCCGACCTGGATCATCTGACTCAGCCTCAGCGGCATCCCCAGCTCCTGGGAGATCGTCGCCGCGATCTCCTCGGACCGCTCGCCGAGCCCGGCGGCGATCGCCGAGAGATACCCGGCGCGCTCCTCGCGCGGCGTCCGCGACCAGGAGTCGAAAGCCTCGCGGGCGGCGCCCACGGCGCGATCGGCGTCCTCGGGGGAACAGGCTGGGACCGTGCCCATCACCTCCTCGGTGGTCGAGTTGACCACCTCGATCGGCTCGGTCCCGGACGGTGCCACCCACTCGCCGCCGATGAAGACCCTGTCACGCACCTGAAGCTCCGCCGCAGTCGCCATTCCACTCCTCCTCAACGCTCGCTCACCCGATTGGCCGTGCAGCCAAACGCTAGCGCGCTTTGCCCGGCAGTGCGCCGACTGGCGGCCCGGGGGTTCCATAGCAAATAAGTAATAAATACATATTCGCTATGTTGCATGCGATGGCCGTGATGAGTTCCGAGAATCAACGGGTTGGCCCCACCGCAGGCGAGCTATTACGGGAAGCCCGCCGGCGTCACGGCGTAAGCCAGCAGCTATTGGCGACCAGAGCCGGCACCACCCAGTCAGCGATCTCGCGAATCGAGTCGGGACGCGTGTCGCCGTCGATCGACACGCTCTGGGAACTGCTCTACCTACTTGGCGAGGATCTCGAGCTGTCTGCTCAAGCACGCGACTCGGGCGTAGACATCACACTCAATCGCGCGAACCTTGCTTTTACCCCCGGCCAGCGCGTGCAGCGTGGCCTCGCATTTGCCGATTTTGTTCGTCGAAACAGGGGGAAGAGACCAAGCGACCTCGAGACTTGGGGTCATGTGGACGAACCGCTGCAGCTGCAAGCTCACCCCCTGCTGCAAGCCCTCGTCCGACATGGCGTCGATTTTGTCCTTGTGGGCGGGATGGCCGGCATAGCTCAGGGCTCGTCTTATCCGACCTACGACATGGACGTCGCCTATGCTCGCGATAAGTCCAACCTGGAGCGGCTTGCGCGGGTGCTTGCAGAGCTCCGGGTCTCTCTGAGAGTCAAGGGTGAGGCAGCCGATCTTCCGTTTCTCCCTGACGCACGCTCCTTGGCTAATGGAGCCAACTTCACGTTCATGACCGAGTTCGGGATGTTCGAGGTCCTCGGTGATCTTGCCGGCGTTCGCTCCTACGAGGCCCTTCGTCGCGAGGCGACGATTAAGGAGGTTGAAGGCTTCTCTATCCGAGTCGCCTCGATCGGCCATCTGATCGCAATGAAGCGGGCGGCGAACCGACCGAAGGATAAATTGATGCTCCTGGAGTACATCGACCTCGCCAATGAGCAGGGGAGGCAGGCGAAGGACGAAGGGAAGCGTTAGGCGGGCTCGGCCGCGCCCGCCGCCAGCGCCGCGACCCGCCCCGGTCCCGGAACCTGGATCGCGTCGCGGGCGTGCAGGACCTGGCCGCACTCTTCGCAGATGCCGCGCTCGCTGACGCTGCCGCCGCAGACCTTGTGGCGGATCAGTTTCGGCGGCCCGCCGGGGCTGGGGGAGTAGCGGTCGCCCCAGTTGAGCAGGGCGATCAGGGTCGGCCAGAGGTCGAGGCCCTTCTCGGTCAGGAAGTACTCGTAGCGGAGTGGGTTCTCCTGGTAGGGCCGGCGCTCGAGGATGTCCTCGTCGAGCAGGCGCTGCAGGCGGGCCGAGAGCACGTTGCGGGCGACCCCGAGCGAGGCCTGCATCTCGCCGAAGCGGCGGTTGCCGTTGAAGACGTCGCGCACGATCAGCAGCGACCAGCGCTCGCCGATCACCTCCAGTGAGTTGGCGATCGAGCAGAGCTGATCCGGATAGTCGCGACCCAGCACGGTGTGATCTTCGCACACTTGGTTGCATCAAGCAACCGTCTCGGGTAAGCTTGCGGCGCTGTCAGTTGCTTGAAGAAACCAAGTCCGAGCCGAACGGAGGCGACCATGAGGCTGATCCCCAGACATAGGCACAACCAACGCTCGAAGGCACCTCGCATCGCGATCAGTCAGGCGGAGATCACCGCCGACCTGCACTACCCGCTGGGCAACAGCCGGCCGGTGCAGCGCGCGATCGTCGCCAGGCGGGGCGGCCGGTGAACGGCTCCGACGGCGTTGTCCTCGCTCCCGAGGGGACCGCGGCCGACGTCGCCGAGGCCTTCGCCGCTTCCAGCCCGGAGACCTCGCGCAGCCGCACCCTGGTCTGGCAGGACCCGGTGGCGACCGCGGCCGCCGGGGCGACGATGACCGGGATGGAGTACATGACCGCCGTCGTCACCGGCCAGGTCCCGCCGCCGCCGATCGCGGTGACGATGAGCCTGCGGCCGGTCGAGCTGGAGGAGGGGCGGGTCGTCTTCGAGGGCGAACCGGGCGAGGAGCACTACAACCCGATCGGCGTCGTCCACGGCGGCTACGCCGCGACGCTGCTCGACTCGGCGCTCGGCTGCGCCGTCCACACCACGCTGCCGGCCGGTGTCGGCTACACCTCGCTCGGCTTGGAGGCAAAGTACGTGCGGCCGATCAGCCGCGACACCGGCCGCGTCCTCTGCGAGGCGAACGTCCTCTACCGCGGTCGCAAACAGGCGACGGCCGAGGCGACCCTGACCGCCGCCGACAGCGGCAAGCTGCTCGCCTCCGGCACGGCGACCTGCATGATCCTGGGCGGATCCTAGGAGGCCTGGTGGCGGGCCAGCTCGACCAGCAGGCGGACGCCGAAGCCGCTGGCTTCGGCGCCGGTGTACTCGCGGCCGACGTCCCAGGCGGTGCCGGCGATGTCGACGTGCGCCCAGGGCGTCTCGCCGACGAACTCCTCGAGGAAGGAGGCGGCGGTGATCGTGCCGGCCTTGCGCTTCGAGCCGAGGTTGGAGAGGTCGGCGACGGTGCCCTTCATCAGCGCCTTGAACTCGGGGTGGAGGGGGAGGCGCCAGACCAGCTCGCCACTCGCCTCACCCGCCTGCGTCACCGCGGCGGCGAGCTCGTCGTCGTTCGAGATCACGGCGGCGTAGGTCGAGCCGAGCGCGATCGTTACGGCGCCGGTCAGGGTGGCGAGGTCGACGAGCCGCTCGGCGCCGAGCTCGACCGCGTAGGCGAGCGCGTCGGCGAGGATCAGCCGTCCCTCGGCGTCGGTGTTGTTGACCTCGACCGTCTTGCCGTTGTACTGGGTGATCACGTCACCCGGCTTGACCGCCGTCCCCGAGGGCATGTTCTCGGTCGAGGGCACGACCGCGACAAGGTCGACGGCGAGGCCGAGCTCGGCGATCGCGGCAACGCCCTCGAGCACCGCCGCGGCCCCGGACATGTCGTACTTCATCTCGTGCATCCCGGCTCCGGGCTTGAGCGAGATGCCGCCGGTGTCGAAGGTGACCCCCTTGCCGACCAGCCCCAGAGTGGGGCCGGAGCCGCCGCCGGCGTAGCGCAGGACGATCAGCCGGGCCGGCTCACCACCGCCGCGGCTGACCGCGACCAGGCCGCCCATGCCCTTGGCGGCGATCTGCTCAGGGCCGAGCACCTCGGCGGTGACCGCCTCGTGGGCGGCGGCGATCTCCTCCGCGCGCCCCGCCAGGAAGGTCGGCGTGGCGACGTTGGCCGGCGTCATCTGCAGGTCACGGGCGCGGTTCGCCGCCTCGGCGTAAACGCGAGCCGCCTCCGCCGCCACGGCAACCGCGTCCGGCGCCAGCAGCGTCAGCGACTCGATCCCGGGCGGGGGCGGGTCGTCGGGGTCGGTGCCCTTGAAGCGCTCGTAGCGATAGGAGCCGAGGACCGTGCCGGTCACCAGCGCTTCCGCCACGGCCGCGGCGTCGCTGCTCTCCGGCAGCGCCCACTCGATCGACGCCGCCTCCAGCCGCCCTGCCTCCTTGGCCGCCAGCGCAGCGGCGACGCGCAGGCGCTCGGGGTCGGCCTCCTCGCGCTCGCCGAGCCCAACGACCAAGAGCGGAGCCCCGTTTTCGAGGTGGACCAGCGAGAGGCCCTTGAACGTGCCCTTCGCCTCGGCTCCGCCCGCCGCTCCGAAGATCGGGTCGGGAAGCGACTCCCCCTCGTAGAGGCCGAGAACCATCAGCTCGGCTCCGGCTTCCGGCAGCTCGCTCTGGCGGACCATGACCTTCATTCGGCGCGAGTCTATGTGTTGCTCCCAACCCGTCCCGTGGTTCCTTATGGACGTCTCTCGTCCATAAGGAACCACGGGACGGTGGGCCGGTCGGTATCGTCACCCGCCGGGCTCCGCCCCCACCTGTTCGGACCAAACGACCTCGCAGAAGAAAGGCAGTAGATGCCCAGCTCAGTCATCCTCGGAACCGCCCGCACCCCCTTCGGAAAGATGGGCGGCGCCCTCTCCTCGCTCGACGCCACCGACCTCGGCGGCACGGTGATCGAGGCGGCGCTGGAGCGCTCCGGCGTCGATCCCGAGCAGGTCCAGCAGGTCGTCTTCGGCCAGGTCCTGCAGGCCGGCCAGGGGCAGATCCCCTCGCGCCAGGCCCAGATCAAGGGCGGCATCCCCAAGGAGGTGCCCTCGGAGACCGTCAACAAGGTCTGCGCCTCGGGCATGCGCGCTCTCGGCATCGCCGACATGGCGATCCGCGCCGGCGACACCGACATCGCCGTCACCGGCGGCATGGAGTCGATGAGCCAGGCCCCCTACCTGTTGCCCGGCGCCCGCTTCGGCTTCCGCATGGGCGACGTCACGGCGATCGACGCGATGACCCACGACGGCCTCACCAATCCCTTCACCGAGAAGCAGATGATCAACGAGGCCAGCGAGGTCTCCAACGAGCTGGAGATCACCCGCGTCGACATGGACCGCTTCGCCGAGCGTTCGCACCGGCTCGCCGCCGAGGCGACCGACGCCGGCCGCCTCGCCGAGGAGATCGTCGGCGTCACGATCAAGTCGCGCAAGGGCGAGAGCACGGTCGAGGCCGACGAGGCGATTCGCCCCGACACCACCCTGGAGACGCTGGCGAAGCTGAAGGCGATCGGCGGCGAGGACGCCACCCACACCGCCGGCAACGCCCCCGGCGTCAACGACGGCGCCGGGGCGATCGTCGTCGCCTCCGAGGAGTGGGCGCAGAGCCAGGGCAGGACGCCGCTGGCCCGCGTCCTCTCCTACGGCGCCGTCGCCGACGACTTCCCCTACCTGGCGAAAACGCCGGCCAACGCCGCCAAGCAGGCGCTCGAGAAGATCGGCAAGAGCCCCGACGAAGTCGACCTCTGGGAGATCAACGAGGCCTTCGCCTCGGTCGCGCTCAACTCGGTGCGGATGCTCGGTGTCGACGAGGAGAAGGTCAACGTCAACGGCGGCGCGATCGCCCTCGGCCACCCGATCGGCGCCTCCGGCGCCCGCATCGTCGGCGCCCTCGTGCACGAGCTGCAGCGCCGCGGCGGTGGACTCGGCGTGGCCGCGATCTGTTCCGGCGGCGGCCAGGGCGACGCGATCGTGATCGAGGTCAACGGCTCTTAACTTGAGCCGCGCCGCCGCCTTTTTCGACCTCGACAAGACCCTGATGGCGGGGTCCTCGGGGATGCAGTTCGCCCGCGTGGCGACGCAGCAGGGAATGGTCGGGCGTCGCCAGCTGGTCAAGTGGGCGGTGGAGCACCTGATGTATCGCCTGCGCGGCACCACCGACGACCGCACGACCGAGGTCCTGCGGGTCGGGCGTGAGCTGATCACCGGCGTCCCCGCTCGCTCCGTCGAGCGGATGAACCCGGCGGTGGTCGCGGCGGTCCTCCTGCGGGTCTACCCGCAGATGCTCGACGAGGTCCATGCGCATCAGGACGCGGGTCGCGCGACGTTCATCGTCAGTGCCGCCGGCCACGGGGTGGTCGAGCCACTGGCGACGGTGCTGGGCATGGAGGGCGGCATCGGCACGCGCTACGAGGTGGACGCAGAGGGCAACTTCACCGGCCGCTTCGACGGTCCCTTCGTCTACGGCGAGGGCAAGGTCGAGGCGATGCGGGCCTTTGCCGCCCAGCACGACATCGACCTCGCCGCCTCCTACGCCTACTCCGACTCGATCTCCGACCTGCCGATGCTGCGGGCGGTCGGCAACCCGGTCGCCGTCAACCCCGATCCGCCGCTGGCCGAGATCGCCAGGCAGGAGGGCTGGCAGACGCTGCGCTTCGAGCGGCTCGGCCGCCGCCTCGTCGCGATCGTGGCGACGCTGCTGGCGACCGTCGCCGGCTTCGGCGCCTCCCGCGTTGCCGCCCGCCGCCGCACCGCCGCACCGCCCCGCCGTTTCCCCGGCCGGCGCTGATGGCCGGGGCGACCCGGCTCGCCATGCGCGAGTAGGTCGCCCAGGCAACGATCTAGACTGGCCGCATGGCCAGTGAGCCTCGGGTGCGGCCCGAGTTCAAGCAGCGCGACGCCGAGTTCTCGACGATCTCCGGGAAGGAGATCGAGCCGCTCTACACCGAGGAGGATCTCGAGCCGGGCCTCGCGGAGCGCGTCGGCGCTCCCGGCGAGTACCCATTCACCCGCGGCCCCTACCCCTCGATGCACCGTGGCCGGCTCTGGACGATGCGCCAGTTCGCCGGCTTCGGCACGGTCGAGGAGACCAACGAGCGCTTCCACTACCTGCTCGACCACGGCCAGACCGGGCTCTCGACCGCCTTCGACATGCCGACCCTGATGGGTTACGACTCCGACCACGCCCGCAGCCTCGGCGAGGTCGGTCGCGAGGGCGTCGCCGTCGACAGCCTCGACGACATGGAGCAGCTCTTCGAGGGCATCCCGCTCGGCGGCGTCACCACCTCGATGACGATCAACGCCCCGGCGGCGATCCTGCTCGCCTACTACGTCCTCGTCGGCGAGGAGCAGGGGGTGCCGCCGGAGAAGCTGGGGGGGACGATCCAGACCGACATCCTCAAGGAGTACATCGCCCAGAAAGAGTGGTGCTTCCCGATCGAGCCGGCGCTGCGGCTTGTCACCGACATGATCGAGTGGTGCACCGAGAACATGCCGCGCTGGCATCCGGTCTCGATCTCCGGCTACCACATCCGCGAGGCCGGCTCGACCGCCCAGCAGGAGCTCGCCTTCACCCTCAAGGACGGCTTCACGTACGTCGAGCGGGCGCTGGAGCGCGGCCTCGACGTCGACGACTTCGCCCCCCGCCTCTCCTTCTTCTTCAACGCCCACGTCGACTTCTTCGAGGAGATCGCCAAGTACCGGGCGGCGCGCCGGATCTGGGCGCGGGAGCTGCGCGACACCTACGGCGCCAAGCGCGAGGAGTCGATGCGGCTGCGCTTCCACGCCCAGACCGCCGGCGTCTCGCTGACCGCCCAGCAGCCGCTCAACAACATCGTCCGCACCTCGCTGGAGGCGATGGCGGCGGTGCTCGGCGGCACCCAGTCGCTGCACACCAACTCCTACGACGAGGCGCTGGCGCTGCCGACCGAGGAGGCGGTGCGGGTGGCCCTGCGCACCCAGCAGATCATCGCCTCGGAGTCCGGCGTCACCGCCACCGCCGACCCGCTTGGGGGCTCCTGGTTCGTCGAGAAGCTGACCGACGAGATGGAGGCCGCGGCCTACGGCTACTTCACCCGCATCGACGAACTGGGGGGGATGGTCGAGGCGATCCGGCGCAACTTCCCCCAGCGCGAGATCGCCGACGCCTCCTTCACCTACCAGCAGGAGCTGAACGAGCGCAAGCGGATCGTCGTCGGCGTCAACGATTTCGTCGCCACCGACGAGGAGCCGACGCCGATCCTCAAGATCGACCCGAGCCTCGAACGCAAGCAGACCGACCGCCTTGCGGCGACCCGCGCCCGCCGCGACGGCGCCGCCGTCGCGACCGCGCTCGCCGAGCTCAAGCGCGCCGCCGCCGGCACGGGCAACCTGATGCCGCCGATCATCGCCGCCGCCCGCGCCCGCGCCACCGAGGGCGAGATGATCTCGGCGATGCAGGAGGTCTTCGGGACCTACACCGAGAGCCCCGTGTTCTAGGCTTCCCGCCGCTATGGAGG
>CAVXKQ010000021.1:0-11204 GCA_963762325.1 uncultured Solirubrobacterales bacterium
ACGGCAGCGGCAGCCGGTGCCAGCGGGAATAGCGCCGCACCGGCATGCAGGCTGCCCACTCGCCGCCCTCCTCGACGACGACGACGCCGACCCGGTCGAAGCTGTCGAGACCCCGTGCGGCGGGGAGGACGAAGTCGGGGTCGAAGAACGGGTTGGGCGAGGCGGCCCGGTCGGCGAGATCGCGCCAGGCGCCGATCTCCGCCTCGGTGAGCTCGTACAGGGGAACGAGTCGCGTCGTCATCGCTCAGCTGCGCCGCACGGAATTGAGGGCCCGGTGAGCCGCGAACTTGGCTTTGTCGGTGGCGAGGTGCTCGCCGGGGGGGCGCGGTGAGACCTTGAGCCGCCGCAGGTGCCGGTTGATCGAGTGGACGACGGCGCCGCGCTCGGTCACCGGCGTGCGGAAGGTGATCGAGAGGGAGACCGAGACCTCGGGGCCGTTGACCACCCAGTGGGGGGCGTTGGGGGGGACGTAGACGCCGTCCCCGGGCTGCAGCTCGTAGGCGGTCGGGTCGTCCGGGAGGCGGTCCATGTTGCGCTCGCCCGCGAACATCTTCTCGACCTGGAGCTGTTCCTCTTCGACGTTCGCGAAGCGGCCGATGTTCATCTGCTTGGAGCCGCGCACCTGCAGCAGGAAGTTGTGCTCGTGATCGGTGTGGGCCGGCGTCTTGGAGTTCGGCGCGGAGAGGAAGATGAAGCCCTCGCGGAGGTTCATCCCGCCCTCGCGGCCCTCGACCAAGGGGTCGACCTCGTTGAGGGTGTCGTTGAGCAGCTGGTTGTAGGCGTCGACCTGCTCGATGTTCTTCAGCACCATCCAGCAGCCGTTGGTCTCGATGTTGCGGGCGATCGCGCCGGGGGTGTCTTCGATCACCGGCACGTCGCCGTTGGCGACGACGTCGACGGCCGCGCCCTGGTTGTGCTCGATGCTCCGCGCCGGCAGTCGATCGGCGAGCTCGGCGACCGACTCGACACTCAGTAGCTCGTGCTCGGCAAGGTTGTGATGGACGCTGAACGGCTTCGCCGCGAAGTTGGAGTCGAGCCGTTGCGAGTCGATTTCAAGTAGCTGGGTCATCCGTCTCCTCCTGTCGCGTTTTTGCGATTCCGTATCGAACGCGCGGCGGCGAGGGCGGGATGAGCCGCGCGACCCCTTGGCCCCGAGGCGGGGAGCGCGTAGGTCGCCAGCTCCCGCCGGTCAGGCCAGAGTCGGTTGATCATCGCATTGTTGGGGTCCGCGCACGAGTCGATGAACTCCGCTTCGGTCTTCTCGTGGAAAAGCTTGAGCGTGTCCAGCTCGAGCAGGATGCCGGGGGACATCGACGACCAGCGATCGTCATAGGCGATCTTCAGGCAGAAGAGCCCTTTTCCGGCCAGGAGGTTGCACTTGGCGGCGACCGTCTGGTCGCCGCCTTGCAGCTCGAGGAGCTGCAGCCGACCCTGCTCGGCGAAGCCGCGGCACATCGCCTTGAAGAAGGCCGCGTGTCCCGCGTCCGCGGCGAGAACCGTCTGCTCGGCCGCGTGCCGGCCGGACGCCTCGAGGGCGGCGAAGTCGTCGTAGGCCGAGTCCTCGCCGGCCCGGTCGACCAGCTTCGGCTCGTCGTCGAGGGCCTCGCCCAGCTTGCGCCGCTGGCGCCGCAGCTCGCGGCGGTGCTTGGAGCTGAGCGTCTCCTCCACATAGGTCGGTTGCGGCCGGCGGCGCACCACCGCGCGTTCGAATCGTTCGAAGAGGACCGGGCGCGGCCGGCGGCTCTCGAGGATCTCGGCAAGCGCCTCCGCCACCGGGCCGGCGGTATCGACCCACTCCAGCCCCGAGAACACCGCCCGTCGATCCGCCGCCGGCAGGCCGTCGACCAGCGCCGCGAGGTCCTCGCGCACTCGCTCCGGGGCCAGCAGCGGCGTGCCGAGCAGGCCGTAGAGGACGTGACCGCGCCAGGTCGAGAGCGACCGCAGCGGGATCCGGTGCCAGCGCGCGGCGTGGACGGGGAGGCAGGCTCGCCAGCCGCCCGAGTCCCTGATCACGAGCAGGCCGACCGCCCCCTCGTCGCCGAGGCCGCGGGCCAGCGGCAGCACGTACTCGGGCTCGAAGTACGGATTTGGCTCGACCGCTCTGGCCGCGAGGTCGCGCCACTGCGCCAGGTCGCCCGCCGAGAGGTCCGCGAGTGCGATCAGCTCGGCGCCCACGGCGACAGTATGGCCGCTCGCTTTGCCGCCTGTTGCGTCCGTAAATTGCGTGAAATGAACGATGCCGAGCGCGACAGCACGCAGGACTGGCTGCTTCCCGCGAGCTCGGCCCCACCGTTGCTGAGTGAGCTCGAGCGGCGGATCGACGATGCGCTGGTGGTCGCCAAGGCATCTGAAACGGCGGTGATGGCGGTGGGGGACGCGGCTCTGGATGCAGCGCAGCAGGCCCGGAGGGCGGCGGACTGCGCCGAGCGGGCCGCGGGAGTGGCTCTCGACGTCAGCCAGCGGGCGACTGAAGCGCCTCGCGAAGACGCCGCCCTGCGCAGCTTCAGCGAGCGAGCCGACCGGGTGGTCGCGCGCCTGCGCGCACTCGAGCGACCGCTCGGACGCGGCTGATTCGGCGCCTCGGGTCAGCGCTCAGGCGACCTCGGCCCGCTGGGCGACCCGGTCGCCGATCCAGACCCGCCTCATCTCGGCGGCGATTTCGCCCATCGCCTCGCCGGGCACGTGAAGCTCGGAGTCGCCCACCGACCGGACCGGCTCGACGCCCCTGACGGAGCCCGTGAGGAAGGCCTCGCCGGCCTCGATCAGGCGCTCGATGCTCAGCTTCTCCTCGCGTAGCTCGACCCCGACCGTCCGCGCCGCGTCGATCGCACGGGCACGTGCCACCCCGGGGAGGATGCGCCCGTCGGCCGCCGGGGTGACCAGCACGCCGGCCTCGATCGCGAAGACGTTGGCGCGCGAGGCCTCCAGCACCTCGCCGCCGGAATCCAGAACCAGGGGCAGGAACCCGGCGGACTCGCCCGATTCCGTCCACGCCAGTCCCGCCCGATCCGCCCACTTGTGAGCTCCCAGGCCCCCCTGGACGACGAACGGGCGCAGGCCGATCGCCCTCTCCCAACTCGGAAATACGTCCGCGGGGTCGACGCTTGCGGTGACCACCTCGGGGGCGAGGGCGCCGTCGGCCTGGGGCGAAACTGTCAAGCGCAGGCGGCCCAGGGGGAGGGGAGCGGCGCGGTCCAGGACCAGCTCGCGCGTGCCTGGCGGCGCCTCGGCCCCAAAGAGGTCGCGGACGCTCCAGCTCAGCCGCTCCAGATGGGCCTCCAGCTCCACCGGTCGGCCATCGACCACGAGCAGCGTCTCCAGAACTCCAATCGCTCGGTCGGGCCAGAGAAGATCGGACACGACCGCCATTGTGACATTCTGCCGCGGTGCTATCGAGATTCCGCCGCTATCTAGAGGCGCACGGGGTGCGCGGGACGGGGGCGGCGATATGGCGCCGCCTGCGGCGCTTCGTCTATCTCGAGGAACGCCTGATCGTGATCGTCAAGGACCTCGACAGCGTCGTCGAGCCCTGGCGGCATGGTGACCTGCGGTTCGAGGACCTCGAGGCCAAGCACCTCCCGGCGCTCTTCGAGCTGAACCGCAAACGCGCTCGGCCACACGTCGACCGCCGCTTTGCCAAGAACGTGGAGGAAGGCTTCCATGGCTTCGTCGCCTTCAGCGGCGAGGAGCTGGTCGGCTACTACTGGTGGGTCGATCGAGAGGTGCCGAACCTGTATCCGGATCTGCGCAAGCTCGGGCTGGGGATAGAGCTGGGTGACGGCGACGTCTAC
Organism: uncultured Solirubrobacterales bacterium; assembly: GCA_963762325.1. Lineage (GTDB taxonomy): Bacteria > Actinomycetota > Thermoleophilia > Solirubrobacterales > 70-9 > VAYN01. The sequence goes on from CAVXKQ010000021.1 coordinate 3,792, forward strand.
GGGTCCGATTTCTTCCTGCTCGAGGAGCACCGCGGCAACGGCGTCGCCGCCGATTTCCTCTTCGAGGTGGAGTGCACGCTGCGCGACCGTGGCTTCGCTCGGCTCTGGGGCTATGTGGTCAGTGACAACCGCCCCGCGCGTTGGATCTACAGTACGCGGGGATATAAGCCGATGTGGGTAGTCCACAGGAAAAGAGTCCTGCTTCTCCAGAGGGCAACCCGCGAGTCCCCCTGACGCCGGAGGTGGCGCCATGAGCATGGCGACGGAGGTCGAAGAATTCATAGTTGGTGAGATCGCGCTCGGTCGGGGCATCGACGGGGTCGCCCACGACCGCGACCTGCTCGCGGACGAGGTCATCGACTCGCTGGGGATCGTCGAGTTGATCGCCTTCCTGGAGCGGAAATACGGCGTCAAGGTCGACGACGACGACCTCGCGCCCGAGAACTTCCGTTCGGTCGACACCATCGTCGCCTTCGTCGAGCAGAAACGGGGCTAGCGCGCGATGCCGATGCGACTCCTCTACGAGCAGGCCGAGGCCCGGCCGGACCAGACGGCGATCGTCTACCGCGACGAGCGGATCTCCTTCGCCGACCTGGTGGAGCGGGTCGAGCGGCTTGCAAGCGGTCTTGCAAGCCGCGGAATCGGCCCCGGCGACGCCGTCGGCCTGGTCCTGCGCGACGACCCCTGGTTCGTCACCAGCTTCCACGCGATCACCGCCTTGGGCGCGATCGTGGTCCCGCTCAACCCGGCCTTCAAGCAGGCCGAGCTCGAGTTCTGCTTCCGCAGCGCCGACGTCGCCGCCGTGATCAGCGACGAGCGCGCGGTCGGCGTCTGCGAGCGGATCGCCGCCGGCCTCGAGCGCCGGGTGGAGGTGATCGGCAGCGGCGCCGCGCACGGCAAAGCGCCGACACTCGACGCCCTGGTCGAGGAGGGCACGGCCGAGCGCCTGCCCCCGCGCGCCGCCGAGGAGACCTTCGTTTACCAGTTCTCGTCCGGTTCGACCGGCAGGCCCAAGCGGGTGCCGCGGACCCACGGGCAGTGCATCGCCGAGGCCGGCTTCTACAAGGGGCTGGGGCTCACCCACGAGGACCGGATTTTCAGCGCGATTCCGCTCTTCCATACCTACGGGATGGGGGCAAGCCTGTTCGGCGGCGCCGCCTCGGGGGCGACGATCGTGATCCTCGAGGATCCCCACCCCTTCCTGCTGCAGCGCCACCGCGCCCTGGAGCTGATCGAGCGCGAGCGCGCGACCTTCTTCCCCGGTGTCCCCTTCAACTTCCGCCTGATGGCGGAAGCCCCCGCGGGCGTCGACCTCTCCTCGCTGCGCCTCTGCTACTCGGCCGGCACGGCCCTGCCACGGGCGAGCTTCGAGGCCTTCGGCGAGCGTTTCGGCGTGCTCGTCCGCCAGCTCTACGGAAGCACCGAGACGGGAATGATCACCGCCAACGTCAGCGACGATGCCGTTTCGACCTTCGAGTCCGTCGGCGCGCCCGTCGGCGACGTCCGCATCGAGATCGTCGACGACGAGGGCGCGCCCCTGCCGGCCGGCGAGGTCGGCGAGGTCGCGGTTGAAAGCCCGGCTGCCACGACCGGCTACTCGGACCTGCAGGAGGTCAACCGCGAGGCGTTCCGCGAGGGTCGCTTCCTCACCGGCGATCTCGGCCGGCTCGACGGCGACGGCCTGCTCTATCTGGAGGGGCGCAAGAAGCTGCTGATCGAGGTCGGCGGCTACAAGGTCGACCCGATCGAGGTCCAGGACGTGATCGTCGCCCACCCCGGGGTCAGCGAGGCGATCGTCGTCGGGGTCGCCGGCGAGGCGGAGGGGGAGGAAACCGTCAAGGCGGTGGTCGTTCCCGGTGAGGACACCGACGAGGCAGAGCTGCTGGCCTTCTGCCGCGAGCGCCTGGCCAACTTCAAGGTGCCCCGGGAGGTGGAGTTCCGCGACGAGATTCCCAAGAGCCCGCTCGGCAAGGTGCTGAGGAAGTACCTGGTGTGAAGACGCTGCTGATCGACAACTACGACTCCTTTACCTACAACCTCTTCCAGCTGCTGGCCGAGGCCAACGGCGACGAGCCGATCGTCGTCCGCAACGACGCCGCCGACTGGGCGGAGCTGGAGCGGCTCGAGTTCGACAACGTCGTCGTCTCGCCGGGACCGGGAAGCCCGGACCACGACGGCGACTTCGGCGTCTGCGCGGAAGCGATCGAGAAGGCCCAGGTGCCGCTGCTCGGCGTCTGCCTCGGCCACCAGGGCCTGAGCTGGGTCCACGGCGGCAGGGTCGTGGGAGCGCCGGAGGTGATGCACGGCCGGCTCAGCGCCGTCCTCCACGACGGCTCACCGCTCTTCGCCGGCATCCCGCGCGAGTTCCAGGCCGTTCGCTACCACTCGCTCTGCGTCGAGCAGCCGCTGCCGCACGACCTGGAGCCGATCGCGCGAACAAGCGACGGCGTCCTGATGGCGGTGGCGCATCGCAGCCGGCCGCAGTGGGGCGTGCAGTTTCACCCGGAGTCGATCTGCACCGAGTACGGGCGGCAGCTGCTCGCCAACTTCGGCGACCTGACCCGCGAGTTCGCCGCCGGCGGCGCGGCGCGGCCCCGGGCGGCGGCCGCCGAGGCCGCCCCGGAGCGGCGCCAGGTCGCCGGCCGGGCAAGGCTGGTCCTCAGCGTCAAGCGGCTGGACACGCTCTACGACAGCGAGCGCGCCTTCGTCCACCTCTACGGCGAGAGCGAGACCGCCTTCTGGCTCGACAGCAGCAAAGTCGAGCGGGCCCGCTTCTCGTTCATGGGCGATGCCGCCGGCCCGCTCGGGGCGGCGATCTCCTACGACGTCGGCGACGGCGAGCTGAGGATCGAGCGCGCGGGTGAGACCGAGGTCCTCAACGAGTCGATCTTCGACTACCTGAGCCGCGAGATGCGGCGCATGCGCTACCTCTCCGACGACCTTCCCTTCGACTTCAACTGCGGCTTCGTCGGCTACTTCGGCTACGAGCTCAAGGCCGACTGCGAAGGCAACGACGCCCACCGCTCGACGATGCCCGACGCCGCCTTCGTCTTCGCCGACCGGCTGATCGTCTTCGACCACCTCGAGCAGTGCACCTACGTCCTCTGCGTGACCGAGTCCGACGGCGTCGAGGAGGGCGAGCGTTGGCTCGCCGAGACCGGGCTGCGGCTGGCCTCGCTGCAGCCGCTGACGGCGCCGGCGTGGGATGGGTCGGAGCGGGAGGGGGAGCCGGTGCCCTTCCGGCTCAGCCGCTCCCATGGGCAGTACCTCGAGGACATCGCCACCTGCAAGCAGCGCCTGACCGAAGGCGAGACCTACGAGATCTGCCTGACCAACAAGATCACCGCCGACGTCGCCGCGGAGCCGCTGCCGCTCTACCGCACCCTGCGCCGCGTCAACCCGGCGCCGTTCTCCGCCTACCTGCGCTTCGGGGCGCGGGCGGTTCTGAGCTCCTCGCCGGAGCGCTTCCTCAGCGTCGGCCGCGACCGCTGGGTCGAGGCGAAGCCGATCAAGGGCACCTGCCCCCGTGGCGAGACCCCGGCCGAGGACGTGCGCCTGGCGGAGGAGCTGCGCACCGGCGAGAAGAACCGGGCCGAGAACCTAATGATCGCCGACCTGCTCCGCAACGACCTCGGCGTCGTCTGCGAAGTCGGCACGGTCCACGTGCCGGACCTGATGCACATCGAGTCCTACGAGACGGTCCACCAGCTGGTCTCGACGGTGCGCGGGCTGCTGCGCGAAGACGTCGAGCCGCCCGACTGCATCCGCGCCTGCTTCCCCGGCGGCTCGATGACCGGGGCGCCGAAGAAGCGGACGATGGAGATCATCGACGAGCTCGAGGGCGAGGCGCGCGGGGTCTACTCGGGCGCGATCGGCTACCTCGGCCTGAGCGGCGGCTGCGACCTCAACATCGTGATCAGGACGATCGTCGTCGAAGAGGAGAAGGCCACCCTCGGGGTGGGCGGCGCGATCGTGATGCAGTCCGACGCCGAGGACGAGTACCAGGAGACCCTGCTGAAGGCGCGGGCGCCGATGGCGGCGATCGACCCCAGGGTCGACCCGCAGGCTGTCTTCGAGGGTGCGCCCGAGGCCGTTCCCGCCAGCGCTCCGGCCTCGTCGCGCCTATAACCTTTGTCGTCCCCGCGGCCCGGGGCTGTCTCCCGCCGCGATTCCCGCCAACGACTTGACGAGCTAGGAGCCATGGCCGTAGACACCGCCGCCTACAGCGAGCAGACCGACCTTCAGCGCGACATCACCGAGATGGTCCGGCAGTTCGCCGACGAGAAGATCATCCCCAACGCCGAGCACTTCGACCACGAGGATGCCTTCCCGGAGCAGATCGTCGAGGAAATGAAAGAGCTCGGCCTGTTCGGGGTGACGATCCCCGAGGAGTACGGCGGCATGGGGCTCGACCTGACCACCTACGCGATGATCGTCGAAGAGCTCTCCCGCGGCTGGATCTCGATCTCCGGCGTCGTCAACACCCACTTCATCGGCTCCTACCTCTTGATGAAGTTCGGCACCGACGAGCAGAAGGACTACTTCCTGCCGAAGATGGCGACCGGCGAGATCCGCGCCGCCTTCTCGCTCTCGGAGCCCGAGGTCGGCTCCGACGTCCAGGGCATCAAGTCCAGCGCCAAGAAGAGCGAGGACGGCAACTGGGAGCTCAACGGCCAGAAGATGTGGGTCACCAACGGACTCGGCTCCAGCGTCGTCTTCGTCCTCATGAAGACCGATCCGAAGGCGGAGCCGGCCTACAAGGGCATGACCTGCTTCATCACCGAGAAGAAGCCGTGGGAGGAAACGAACACGGGCGACTTCGAGGGCCTGATCGTGCCGCCGAAGATCAAGAAGATGGGCTACAAGGGCGTCGAGTCGACCGAGCTCGTCTACGACGGCTACCGCTGCCCGCCCGAGCGCGTGCTCGGCGGCGAGGAGGCCGGAGTCGGCCAGGGCTTCATCCAGATGATGGACGCGCTCGAGGTCGGCCGCGTCAACGTCGCGGCCCGCGGCGTCGGCATCGCCCAGCGCGCCCTCGAGCTCGCCCTGCGCTACAGCCAGGAGCGCAAGACCTTCGGCAAGCCGATCTCCGCCCACCAGGCGATCCAGTTCAAGCTCGCCGACATGGCGACCAAGATCGAGGCCGCCCGCCTGGTCACCCGCAAAGCGGCGCGGATGAAGGACGCCGGCGCGCGCTCGGACCTTGAGGCCGGCATGGCCAAGCTGCTGGCTTCGGAGACGGGCAAGGAGTGCGTCGAGGAGTGCTTCCGCATCCACGGCGGTTACGGCTACTCGAAGGAGTACGAGATCGAGCGCCTCTACCGCGACGCGCCGCTGCTCCTGATCGGCGAGGGGACCTCGGAGATCCAGCGCATGGTGATCGGTAAGAAGCTCCTGCAGAGGCACAAGATCTAGGCATATGGCCGGATCGACCGCCGACCTGATCCGCACCGCCGTCGAGCGCTTTCAGGCCGAAGTCCCGGCGCTGCAGAAACTGAAGCTGGTATTCGGCCTGGAGCTGAAGGCCCACCACGACGTCCAGCTCTACCGGGTCGAGCTGCCGGGCCCGCAGATCAAGAAAGACCTGGCTCAGGACGAGCGGGTGCTGGTCGAAATCGACCGCCCCCAGTTCAACGCCCTGGCCGAGAAGGGCACGATCAAGAGCTACCGCAAGGCGGTGGAGACCGGGCACATCAAGGCCTCGGGCGACTCAAACGTGCTGAAGCTGATCGCCCAGGTGGTTGAACGCCAAGAGGAACGCGAGAAACTGCGGAAAGTCCACTGAGGATCAGAGCCGCTCGAGGTTGTCGGCCTCGATGCCGCGCGTGACCCCTCTGAAGTCGAGCACCTGGGCGGCGCCGGCGACCAGGCGCTCGTAGTCGATCCCGGGATGGGCGGTGACGATCGCGGCCAGGTCGGCCGCGGCCAGGCCCTCGTCCAGGCTCACCGAGGCGAGGCCGAAGGCGGGCAGCTCGGGGACGAAGGGATCGTGGTAGGAGACGTCGCCGCCGAGGTCCTGGAGGCGGCCGACGATCTTCAGCGCCGGCGATTCGCGGGTGTCGCCGATGCCGCCCTTGTAGCTGGCGCCGAGGACGAGGATGCGCGAGCCCTTGACCGGCTTGCCGGCCTCGTTGAGGGCGCGCTCGATGCGTTCGACGCAGAAGGCCGGCTGCGCCTGGTTGACTTTTCCGGCCAGCTCGATGAACTCGGGGTAGAAGTCGTGCTGGCGGGCCTTGAAAGCCAGGTAGAACGGGTCGACCGGGAGGCAGTGGCCGCCCATCCCCGGCCCCGGGTCGAAACGCATGAACCCGAAGGGCTTGCTGGAGGCCGCCTCGACCACCTCCCAGACGTCGATGCCGAGCCGGTCGCAGAGCTGGGCCAGCTCGTTGACGAGGGCGATGTTGACGGAGCGGAAGATGTTCTCCAGCAGCTTCGCCAGCTCCGCCGCCTCGGGCGTGGTGAGGACGATCACCTCGTCGCAGATCGACTCGTAGAGCTCTTTGGCGCGCTTGGCGCAGGCCGCGGTCAGGCCGCCGACAAGCTTCGGCGTGGTGCGGATCGTGAAATCGGTGCGGCCGGGGTCGATCCGCTCCGGCGAGAAGGCGAGGTGGAAGTCGCTGCCGGCGCCGAGGCCGGAGCGCTCGAGGATCGGCAGCAGCTGTTCGCGGGTGGTACCGGGATAGGTGGTCGACTCGAGCACCACCAGCTGCCCGGATCGCAGCACCTCGGCCAGGGCGGTGGCGGAGTCGACCAGGTAGGAGAGGTCGGGCTCGCGGGAGCCGCTGAGCGGCGTCGGCACGCAGACGACGACCGCCTCGCAGGCCGCCAGAGCGGCGTAGTCGGCGCTCGCGCGCAGGCGCTCGCCGAGCGGGGCGAGGGCGCTATCCGGGACGTCCTCGATGTAGCTGTGGCCTGCGTTCAGCGACTCGACCTTGGCCGGGTCGAGGTCGAGGCCGATCACCTCGTGGCCGGCCTCGGCGAAGGCGACCGCCAGGGGCAGTCCGACGTAGCCGAGTCCGATTACCCCGATCTCCACCCGCGCGAGTCTAGATATCTACGTCGGATGGGAGGGGGCAGATAGAGTCCCGCGCCGCGAAACCGAAGAGGAGACGAGACAAAGCATGAGCGAGACGTACGAGCTGACCACCGACCAGGCCGAGCGCGAGGCGTCCGGCGCCCACAGCTACGGCCGCTATCTCGAGGAGTTCGAGGTCGGCGCCGTCTACAAGCACTGGCCGGCCAAGACCGTCACCGAGTCCGACGATCACCTCTTCTGCCTGATCACGATGAACCATCACCCGCTGCACCTGAACGACGTCTACGCCAAGCAGTCCCAGCAGGGGCGCAACGTCGTTGTCGGGCCGCTGGTCTACTCGCTGGCCCTGGGGATGTCCGTCTCCGACGTCTCCGGCA